>NZ_VUOB01000038.1 GCF_008386585.1 Solihabitans fulvus | reverse complement strand
CCACCAACGCCACCCAGCGTCAGGTCCACTGGCACTTCACCACCGACGATGCCCCCACCCGACTCCACCACCTGTACCCCACACGTTAGAAGCGACACTCTACTAGGCCGGGCCCGAGCGCCACTTCCGCTCCGGATCGCCGTCACGCAGCTCGTCGAGATCGACGTCCCAGCCGATACCGCGAAGAGACTGCACGGCGAGGCCCGCAGGGCGCTGCGACGACAGCAGGTCGGCCGCCGTGCGCAGCAGGTCGGCGTTGTCGGCGGCCGGCGAGCCGTCGGGGCGGGTGAGCACGTCCTCAAGACCGATCCTGGTCGCCAGCCCGCGCCGCGCCGCCTCGGCGAGCACCGGCCACGCGCCGGCGTCCTCACCGTGCAGCAGCACCGGGAGGTCGAGCGGAGCCAGCGCGTCGAGCAGCCTGCCGGCCTCGGCGACCGCCTCGGTCGGCTCGGTGACCTGCACCTCGGCCAGCACCCGGACGGCGCCGGCCGGCGGGCCGAGGTCGAGCAGTCGCCGCGCGGCCGGCACGTCGAACACGCCCAGCTCGATGCCGATGCCGGCCTGGTGCAGCGCGGCGCAGACGTCGCGCCAACCGTCCTCGTGCACGTTCACCGAGGCCAGGTCGGGACGGCCCGCGGCCAGCCCGGCCCACCCGGCCACCAGTTCGGCGCGCCGCGCCGGGTCCGGCTGGATCCACGCCGCCGTGGTCACCCCGATCTGCGCGTGCGGCACCGCGGCACGCACCACGGCCACCGTGGTGGCCACCTCGGGCCCGGCGAGGACCTCGAGGCCGACCGCGTCCCTCGGGTGCAGGTGCAGCGACGTCACGCCGAGCGAGCCGACCGCGACGGCGTCCTCGGCGAGCTGCTGCGGGCTGACCGGCAGGGCCGGGTGCGCTCCGACTGGTCGAGCGCCGTTCAGACACGCCTGGAGCATGTCGCGTCACCCCGATCTGCTGTGCGGCATCCTGCTGTTGCGGCATCCGCGTTGGCGCGGCCGGACCCGCTCAGGACAGCGCCAGCCCGAAGACCACGAGCTGCACGTGCGGCGCCGGCCGCCAGTCCCGTTCAGGTAACCGCTCGAACCCGAGCCGCCGATAGAGCCGGTGCACGTTCGTCATCCGATCGAGGCTGCTCAACACCACTCGGGGCAGCCCGAGTTCGCGCGCCCGGTCCACCACCGCGGCGGTCAGCACCGTGCCGATGCCGCGCCCGCGCGCCTCCGGCGCGACACCCAGCATCCGGAACTCCAGCTCGTCCGCGCGGGAGATCTCGGCGAACTTCGTGCCGGAGCGGACCACGGTGACGCTGCCGAGGATCGTGTCGTCGGGGTCGACGGCGACCAGCAGCTCGGCGTGCGCCGCCCGGTCCTCGGCGTCGGCGAGCTTGGTCGCGTAGCCGTCCTCGGTCCGGCCCTCGAGATAGCCGTCCGCCAGGTAGGCCGCCACGGTCAGCGCGCCGACGGCCGGCAGCTCCTCGGCGCGCGCCGGCCGCACCACGACGTCACTCATCGCCCGCCGCCTCCTCGGCCGTCTCCTCGACCGCGCCGGCGGTGGCGACCTCGGCCGCCGCGTCCGGGCCCCGGTCGAGCAGCACCCGGAAGCCGTCCTCGTCCAGCACGGGCACCTTGAGCTGCACCGCCTTGTCGAACTTGGACCCGGGAGCCTCGCCGACCACCACGAACGAGGTCTTCTTCGACACCGAGCCGACCGCCTTGCCGCCCCTGACCAGGATCGCCTCCTTGGCCTCGTCCCTGGAGAAGCCGTCAAGCGACCCGGTCACCACGATCGACAGGCCTTCCAGGGTGCGCGGGATCGAGGCGTCCCGCTCCTCGGCCATCCGCACGCCCGCCCGCCGCCACTTCGCCACGATCTCGCGGTGCCAGTCGACGGCGAACCACTCGCGCACGGCCGTGGCGATGGTCGGGCCGACGCCCTCGGCCGAGGCCAGTTCCTCCTCCTCGGCCTCGGCGATCCGGTCGAGCGAACCGAACTCCTGGGCCAGCGCCCGCGCGGCCGTCGGCCCGACGTGCCGGATGGACAGCGCGACCACGACCCTCCACAGTGGACGATCCTTGGCCGAGGCCAGGTTGTCCAGCAGCTTCTGCGCGTTGGCGGACAGCTCGCCGGCCATCGTGGTGAACAGCTCGACCCGGCCTAGCGTCTCCGCGTCGAGGTCGAACACGTCGCCCTCGTCGGTGATCGCGCCGGAGCCGAGCAGCGCCGACGCGGCCTCGAAGCCGAGCACCTCGATGTCCAGCGCCTTGCGGCTGGCCAAGTGGAACAGCCGCTCCCGCAGCTGGCCGGGGCAGCTCTGCGCGTTGGGGCAACGGATGTCGACGTCGCCCTCCTTCTCGTGCCGCAGGATGCTCCGGCACTCGGGGCAGAGCTCCGGCATGACGAACTCGCGCTCCTCGCCAGTGCGCGCGTCCACCACCGGGCCGAGCACCTCCGGGATCACGTCGCCCGCCTTGCGGATCACCACGCGGTCGCCGATCAGCACGCCCTTGCGTTTGACCTCGTCGGCGTTGTGCAGCGTCGCCATCGCCACCGTCGAGCCCGCCACCTTCACCGGCTCCATCACCGCGAACGGCGTGACCCGGCCGGTGCGACCCACGTTGACCTGGATGTCCAGCAGGGTGGTCGTCGCCTCCTCCGGCGGGTACTTGTAGGCGATGGCCCAGCGCGGCGCCCGCGAGGTGGTGCCGAGCCGACGCTGCAACGGCACCTCGTCGACCTTGATCACCACGCCGTCGATCTCGTGCGCGGCGTCGTGCCGGTGCTTGCCCCAGTAGTCGATGTGCGCGCTGACGTCGGCGAGCGAGTCGAGCACCTTGGTGTGCTCGGACACCGGCAGCCCCCAGGCGCGCAGCGCGCGGTAGGCGTCGGACTGCTTGGCGGGCTCGAAGCCCTCGCGTTTGCCGAGGCCGTGGCAGATCAGCCGCAGCGGGCGGCTCGCGGTGACCTTGGGATCCTTCTGCCGCAGCGAGCCCGCCGCGGTGTTGCGCGGGTTCGCGAACGGCGGCTTGCCGGCCTCGACCAGCCGCGAGTTCAGCTCGAGGAAGTCCTCGACCCGGAAGAACACCTCGCCGCGCACCTCGACCAGCGCCGGCACCGGGAACTCCTCGGTGCCGGTCAGCCGCTCGGGGACGTCGCCCATGGTGCGCACGTTGAGCGTGACGTCCTCGCCAGTGCGGCCGTCGCCCCTGGTCAGCGCCCTGACCAGGCGACCGTCCTGGTAGAGCAGGTTGATCGCGAGGCCGTCGATCTTCAGCTCGCACAGGTAGTGCGCCGTGTCGCCGATCTCCTTGACCACCCGCTCCGCCCAGGCGCCCAGCTCCTCGGGGTCGAAGGCGTTGTCCAGGCTGAGCATCCGCTCCAGGTGGTCCACGGTGGTGAACTCGGTGGAGAAGGTGCCGCCGACGAGCTGGGTCGGCGAGTCCGGGGTGGCCAGCGCGGGATGCTCGTCCTCGAGCTGCTGGAGCTCGCCGAGCAGCGCGTCGAACTCACCGTCGGTGACGGTCGGCGAGTCGAGCACGTAGTAGCGGAACTGGTGGCCGCGCACCTCCTCGGCGAGGGCGGCGTGCCGCTCCCGCACGTCGGTCGGCACGTCCTCGACGCCCTCGGCCTGTGGCTGCGCCGCCTGTTCCCGGGGCAGGCCGCTGTCGGCGAGTTCTTCGCTGCTGGTCACCTGTGCAGACTAACGATCGGCACCGACAATGGCTGGTCAGTGGCCCTTCGGCGGGTCAGTTCGACCCTCCGGCGACGGATCTTGACCGGGGTCGCGATCGGGCTCCTGAGCGGAGTCGCGATCGGGGTACCCCCACGGCTCGTCCTCGACGCCGGCCAGGCCCCGCACGATGGCGCGCAGCTCCAACAGGCTGATCGTCCCGGCCGGCTCGGCGTCGGCGGTCTCGACCCGGCGCAGCCGCTCGCCGGCCAGCCGCTCGCCGAGGGTGGCGTCCAGCGGCAGGAAGGTCATCGCCTGGCGCGCGGCCTCGGCGAGGTTGGCCAGCTCGGGGTGGTGCACGGCCACGTCCACGACCCCGGCCTCCTCGTCGACCTGCGCGACGACCCGGAAGTCGGCCAGCGCGAGCCGGTGCGCGCCGAGATTGACGGTGACGCCGGTCGGATCCGGCACGGCCGGCACCGAGTCGTGGTACTCCCAGATCATGTCCTCCTGCGGCGCGGCCGCGATCCAGGCGTCGGTGTAGGGGCGCAGCCTCGGGTCCTCCTGGCCGCTGAGCACCAGCGCGTAGATCGCCCGCCTGCCGCGCTCCAGGGAGAAGTGCAGGTCGGGGTGCACGGCGGCGACCAGCTCGCACAGCTCGTTCTCGACGCGGCCCGGTTCGCCGTCGCCGAGCGCGCCGCTGATCGTGGGCAGCAGGTCGAACCAGCGTCGCCAGAACTCCTCGGCCGCCTCAGCCGGGTTCGGCAGGTGCACCGGGACCTGCGCGGGTGCCGCCACCGGCTCCGCCGCGCGTCCCGTCCGTCGCTTGCGCGAGAACCACGTCATCCACCCATTGTCCCGCACGGGCGGCGTCAGCGGCCGCGAACGGCGACGGCGAGGAGGTCGGCGGCCGGGCCGACCAGGCTGCGGCCGGCCGGCCAGACCGCGCGCAGCGAGCGGCGCAGGTCGAGGCCGTCGACGGAGACCTCGACCAGGCGGCCGTCCACGAGGTCGACGCCAGCGGCGAGCACGCTGAGCACGGCGGGGCCCGCGCCCGCCATGACCGCGCTGCGCACGGCGGTGGTCGAGCCGAGTTCCAGCAGCGGGCGGATGCCGCCGGCGCCGGCCAGCCGCAGCGCCCGTTCCAGGGTGTCCCTGGTGCCCGACCCCGGCTCCCGCACCACCAGCGGCGTGCCGGCCAGCTCGGGCGGCCCGACGGGTCGCCTGCGTCTGGCCCACGGGTGGTCAGGCGGCACGACCACGGCGAGCCGGTCGGTGGCGACGCGTCGGGTGGACAGGCCGGCCGGGACGCTCGGCGACTCGACGAACCCGAGGTCCACCTCGCCGCGCAGCACCAGGTCGGCGACGGTGCCCGAGTTGGTCACCTGGAGCCCGACGTACAGCTCGGGGTCGGTCCGGCGCAGCTCGCCGATCCAGCCGGGCGCGAGGTGCTCGGCCACGGTCATGCTCGCCGCCACCCGCAGCTGCGCGTCCCGTTCGCTGCGCAGCGCGTCCGCCCCGGTGAGCAGGCCGTCGACCTCGTCGAGCACCCGCCGGGCCCAGTCGCTGACGACCGTGCCGGCCGGGGTCAGCGCGGAGCCGCGCCTGGTCCGGTCGACCAGCGCGAGGCCGAGCCGCCGCTCCAGTGTGGACAGCCGCTTGCTCGCCGACGGCTGGGCGATGCCCAGCTCCGTCGCCGCCCTGCCGAGGCTGCCGTGCTCGCCGACCAGCACCAGCAGCCGCAGCGACTCGAGGTCCGGCACCTGCCTCACGGCCGGGACCCGCAGCTCACCTGAGTCGGTGTCATAGCCCAAGGGTATGACCACCTGTCGAACTGTCGGCTACCGGAGCGCCGCGCGCGGGGGCAGTGTCGGCTACGTGAGCACCACCAGGACAACGACGTCACCGGTAACCCGCACCCTCCTGCCAGGACTCGGCCTCGTCGCGGCGGGAGTCGCGGTCAGCTATCTGGTCAACCTCGCGCTGCCGCCGGTGAGCGCGCTCACGGCCGCGGTGCTGCTCGGCGTCGTCGTCGGCAACCTGCCGATCCTGCCGGCCACCGCGCGTCCCGGCCTGACCTGGGCCACCCGCAGGCTGTTGCGCGCCGGCGTGGTGCTGCTCGGCCTGCAACTGGCCGTCCCGCAGGTGCTGGCGCTCGGCGGCGGCACGCTGCTCGCGGTGGTCGTCACCGTCGCCGTGACGTTCCTCGGCACGATCGCGCTCGGCCGGCTGCTGCGCCTGCCGAGGGGCCTGTCGCTGTTGGTCGGCACGGGGTTCGCCATCTGCGGCGCGTCCGCGATCGCCGCCATGGAGGGCGTGGTGGACCGCGAGGAGGAGGACGTCGCCTCCGGGGTCGCGCTGGTCACCATCTTCGGCAGCGTGTCGATGTTGGTGCTGCCGATGCTGGCGGGCCCGCTCGGACTGTCCGACGCGGACTACGGCCGCCTGGCCGGCATGAGCGTGCACGAGGTCGCGCAGGTCGTGGCGGCGGCCTCGCCGCTGGGGGCCGCCGCGGTAACCGTCGCCGTCGTGGCGAAGCTCAGCCGCGTGGTGCTGCTCGCCCCGATGGTGGCGGCGGTCAGCCTGGTCGAGCGGCGCAGGCGGCCCGCGACCGAGGGCAAGAGGCCTCCGCTGGTGCCGCTGTTCGTGCTCGGCTTCCTCGGCATGGTGGCGGTGCGCAGCCTCGGCGTGCTGCCCGGCGGCGTCCTGGACGCGACGAAGACGCTCACCACGCTGCTGCTGGCCGGCGCGCTGTTCGGGCTCGGCTGCGGCGTGCGGATCGGCGCGCTGGTGCGCACCGGCCCCCGCGCGCTGCTGCTCGGCCTGCTGTCGACGCTGCTGGTCACCGGGGTCGCGTTCGCGGCGCTGCGCGTCATCGGCGGCTAACTCAAGAGCGCAGGGCGCCCCTGAGCAGGTCGCTGTTGAGCCGGCCGATCGTGTCCAGCGGGATGCCCTTGGGGCACACCGCGGTGCACTCCCCCGTGTTGGTGCAGCCGCCGAAGCCGAGCTCGTCGTGCGTGCGGACCATCGCCTCGGCCCGCGAGTACCGCTCCGGCTGGCCCTGCGGCAGCAGCCCGAGGTGGGTGGCCTTCGCTGCGGTGAACAGCATCGCCGAGCCGTTGGGGCAGGCCGCGACGCAGGCCCCGCAGCCGATGCAGGCCGCGGCCTCGAACGCGGTGTCAGCGTCGGGCTTGGGCACCGGGACCGCGTGCGCGTCCGGGGCGCTGCCGGTCGGCGCGCTGATGTAGCCGCCGGACTCGATGATCCGGTCGAACGCCGAGCGGTCCACCACGAGGTCGCGGACCACCGGGAAAGGCCTGGCGCGCCAGGGTTCGATGGTGACGGTGTCGCCGTCGGCGAAATGCCGCATGTGCAGCTGGCAGGCCGTGGTGGCGCGCTCTGGGCCGTGCGCGACACCGTTGATCATCAGGCCGCACATGCCGCAGATGCCCTCGCGGCAGTCGTGGTCGAACGCCACCGGCTCCTCGCCGCGCAGGATCAGCTCCTCGTTGAGGACGTCCAGCATCTCCAGGAAGGACATGTCCGGGGACACGTCGTCCATCGGGTAGGTGACCAGCTCGCCGGCGTCGGAGGTGCCGCGCTGCCGCCAGATCCGCAGGGTGAGTCTCACTTGTAGCTCCGCTGGCTCGGTGTGACGTGTTCGAAACGCAGGTGTTCCTGGTGCAGCACCGGCGGCGTGCCAACGCCCGTGTGCTCCCAGGCGGCCACGTAGCTGAAGTTCTCGTCGTCGCGGCGCGCCTCGCCGTCGGGGGTCTGGCTCTCCGCGCGGAAGTGCCCGCCGCAGGACTCGGTGCGGTGCAACGCGTCGAGGCACATCAGCTCGGCCAGTTCGAGGAAGTCGGCGACCCGGCCAGCCTTCTCCAGCGACTGGTTGAGTTCCGCGCCCTCGCCGGGCACCTTCACCCGCCGCCAGAACTCCTCGCGCAGCGCGGGAATCTGGGCGAGCGCCTTGCGCAGGCCCGCGTCGGTGCGCTCCATGCCGCAGTGCTCCCACATCAGCTGGCCGAGTTCGCGGTGGAACGAGTCGACCGTGCGGTCGCCGTCGACCATCAGCAGGGCCTTGATCCGGCCGCGCACCTCGGACTCGACGTCCGCGACGGCCTGGTGCGCCGGGTCGACCGCGTCGAACGGGCCGTCCACGAGGTAGTCGCCGATCGTGTTGGGCAGCAGGAAGTAGCCGTCGGCGAGCCCCTGCATGAGCGCGCTCGCGCCGAGCCGGTTAGCGCCGTGGTCGGAGAAGTTGGCCTCGCCGATCACGAACAGCCCGGGAATGGTGCTGCGCAGGTCGTAGTCGACCCACAGGCCGCCCATCGTGTAGTGCACGGCCGGGTAGATGCGCATCGGCACCGCGTACGGATCCTCGCCGGTGATCCGCTGGTACATCTCGAAGAGGTTGCCGTACTTGGCTTCCACGGCAGGACGGCCGAGCCGCGCGATCGCGTCGGCGAAGTCCAGGTACACGCCGAGCCCGCCTGGCCCGACGCCGCGTCCCTCGTCGCAGACGTGCTTGGCCGCGCGGGAGGCGATGTCCCTCGGCACCAGGTTGCCGAAGCTCGGGTACATCCGCTCCAGGTAGTAGTCCCGTTCCGCGTCGGGGATCTCGCCGGCCGGGCGGTCGTCGCCGGCCAGCACCGGTACCCAGACCCGGCCGTCGTTGCGCAGCGACTCGCTCATCAGCGTCAGCTTCGACTGGTGCTCGCCGCTGACCGGGATGCAGGTCGGATGGATCTGGGTGTAGCAGGGGTTGGCGAACAGCGCGCCGCGCCGGTGCGCCCGCCAGATCGCGGACGTGTTGCAGCCCTTGGCATTGGTGGACAGGTAGAAGGCGTTGCCGTAGCCGCCGGTGGCCAGCACCACGGCGTCCGCGAGGTGGCTGGTCACCTCGCCGGTGACCAGGTCCCTGACCACCACGCCGCGCGCCCGGCCGTCGACCACGATCAGGTCGAGCATCTCGGTGCGCGGGTGCATCCGCACGGTGCCGGCGCTGATCTGCCGCGCCAGCGCCTGGTAGGCCCCGAGCAGCAGCTGCTGGCCGGTCTGGCCCCTGGCGTAGAAGGTCCGCGACACCTGCGCGCCGCCGAAGGAGCGCGTGTCGAGCAGGCCGCCGTACTCGCGGGCGAACGGCACGCCCTGCGCGACGCACTGGTCGATGATCTCGGTGCTGATCTGCGCGAGCCGGTGCACGTTGGACTCGCGCGAACGGAAGTCGCCGCCCTTGACGGTGTCGTAGAACAGCCGGTGCACGCTGTCGCCGTCGTTGCGGTAGTTCTTGGCGGCGTTGATGCCGCCCTGCGCGGCGATGCTGTGCGCGCGGCGCGGGCTGTCCTGGTAGCAGAACGACTCGACGCGGTAGCCGAGTTCGCCGAGCGTCGCGGCGGCCGAGCCGCCGGCGAGCCCGGTGCCCACGACGATCACCGTCAGCCTGCGCTTGTTGGCGGGGTTCACCAGCCGCGCGGCGAACCTCCTGCGGTCCCACCGGGTCTCGATCGGCCCGTCGGGTGCGCGTTCGTCGGCGATGGGCGTTCCCTCGGCGTAGAGCTGGCTCATGTCAGGACTCCGGTCAGCACGGCGATGGGCACGGACAGGAAGCCCGCGGTGATCACGACCGCGACGCCGAGCGCGATCGCCCGCAGCGCGCGCCGTCGTTTCGCGGTGGAGATGCCGAGGCTCTGGAACGCGCTCCACATGCCGTGCCGGATGTGGAAGCCGAGCGCCGTCACGGCGAGCATGTAGAACACGGCGACGTACCAGCGTCCGAAGCTGGCCGTCACGTTGCGGTAGTCCTGGCCGGGCACGCCGTTGGGGTTGACCACCCCCGCGGTGATGTCCAGCACGTGGTAGACGACGAACAGGGCGATGAGCACGCCGCCCCAGCGCATGGTGCGCGCCGAGTAGCTGCCCTGCACCGGCCTGCGGTGCCGGTAGCCGATCGGCCGGGCCGCACGGGCGCGCCTGGCCAGCTGGATCGCCGTGGTCATGTGCAGCAGCACGCAGGCGAGCAGCCCGGCCCGCGCGATCCACACGACGCCCTCGTAGCCGAACACGGGGGCGGCCAGCTCGCGCAGCCAGTGCCCGTAGCCGTCCAGCGACCGCGCGCCGAAGAAGATCTTCAGGTTGGCCAGCATGTGCGCGATGACGTAGAGCAGCAGGCCTGCGCCGGAGACGGCCATGACGGCCTTCTTGCCGACCGTCGACCGCCACAGGCGCACCATCCCGGATCTGGGCGCCGCCGTGGCTCTCGCCCCGGGAAGTTCCTTGCTCGCAACTGGCACGGATCCACGCTAGGAGCGGCCGGACGAGTCGTCCAATATATCGTTCGCCTGGATTCGATAGCCGTAGGCTATGGAAGTGACCCTGCAACAGCTCGTCTACTTCCTCGCGGTGGCGCAGGCCAGGCACTTCACCAAGGCGGCCGAGCGGGTGCACGTCGCGCAGCCCTCGCTGAGCAAGCAGATCCACGCGCTGGAGGACGAGCTCGGCGCCACCCTGTTCAGCAGGGCGCGCGGCAACATCGCGCTCACCCCGGCCGGCGAGGCGCTGCTGCCGGTGGCCGAGCGAATACTGTCCGATGTGGACACCGCGCGGCTGGAGGTGCAGGAGTTGGTCGGCCTGCGGCGCGGCCGGGTCCGCGTCGGCGCCCCGCCCAGCCTGTGCGCGAGCCTGTTCGCCGACGTGCTCAGGCGGTTCCACGACACCTATCCGGGCATCCGGCTGCTCGTGGAGGAGGACGGTTCGCGGGACCTCGTCGGTGCGCTCGGCCGGGGCGAACTGGACCTCGCGCTGGTGATCGAGTCACCAGGGGACACCGACGGCGCGCTCACCAGCACGCCGATCCTGCGGGAGAACCTGGTGGTGGCGTCGAACGCGGACACCGCAGTGCCGGCGCGGCGGCAGCTGCTGCTGACCGACCTGCGCGAGCGGGAGCTGGTGATGTTTCGGGAGGGCTACGACCTGCGCGAGGCGACCCTGGCGGCGTGCCAGGCGGCTGGCTTCGTGCCGCGCTTCTCGGTGGAGGGCGGCGAGATGGACGCGGTGCTGCGGTTCGTCGAGGCCGGCCTCGGGCTGGCGATCGTGCCGAGCATGGTGCTGACCGCCCGGCCGCTGCTGCGCGGCACGCCGCTCGCGCCGCCCGGCCTGAGCCGCACGATCGCGCTGGCGCACCGGACGGACGTCGCCCCGACCAACGCGGCCCGCGCGTTCCGGACGGTGTTGCTTGAGTTCCTGCGGCAGGAGGCCGAGGCCGACCGCCTGCCGCAGGGCGTCGAGCTGATCGCTAGCTCAGGCTGAACGGCGGGTACCGGTCGGTGGTGAGCAGGTAGGCGTAGGCCAGCACGCGAACGCCCCAACGGATCACGCCGACCACGAAGTCGAACAGCCCGCGCGGATAGCGGCCGGTGAACAGGATCGCGAACCAGGCGATGATGATCGCGACGGTGCCGGCGATGCCGAGGAAGAACAGCACGACGTAGTGCGGGATCGCGAGGAACCACTTCGCCAGCGGCAGCCACTGGTTCAGGTCGCGCTCCGCGTCGGGGTAGGGGATCTCCAGGTGGACGGCCTGTTCCTCGTCCGTGGACGGATACTCGTCGCGCAGCAGCGAGAGATACGCCCCGACGCGGTTGGAGAACCCGAGCAGCTGGATGTTCCAGTCGAACCACCAGCGCGGGTACTTCCGCCGGAACACGATCATCAGCAGCGGCGCGCCGAACAGCAGCCCGCCAGCGGTGAACGCGGCGTGCACGGCGCCGGAGCCGTCCACCCGGTTCCAGGTGTCGATCTCCGAACCGCCGACCGCCGAGAGCACGAGCGCGATGGGAATCACCACGACGATGCGGAAGAACGTGGTCAGCCGGTTCAGCGGCCGGTCGGGATAGTCGACGGTGAAACTGACGGGGTACGTGTCGACGGGCTGTGCGGAGTGCTCGCTCATCGCCATCACCGGTTCCCTTCGCGCGTGCTGCGCTTGTCCCGGCGGGCCGGGATTTTGGGGACGAGTGTGGGCGATCATGACCGGAGCCGCCGGGCGACCGACGCGGTCCGCCCCGGACGAGTGACCACCAGCCGAGGTGGGTCCGCGGCGCGGCAGACCCACCTCGACTGACTCAACCGCGCGCGGTGAGAGCCAGCGCGAGCGCGGCGGTCGAGGTGAAGTCGATCGCCGGTTCCGAGCTCTGCCAGGTGCGCGCGTCGTCCATGTAGCGCGAGGTCGACGAGTCGAACTGCTTGAACGACGAGACGCCGCAGGACTTTCCGCCGTCGGGCAGCGAGTCGATCGTCTTGAACAGCGAGGCGTTGTTCGGCCCGTTGACGACCGCGCCGACCACGACCTTGCTGCCGCCGTTGAGGCTGCCGGCCAGGTTCGCCACCTGGTGCTGCATGCAGTGCGGGAACGTCGTCCCGACGCCGACGACAAGTGTGCTGCCCCAGGCGTTCGCGCCGAGCGTGAAGGCGCGCTGCTGGGTGGCGAACGCGTCGAACTCGTGGCTGCCGGTGATCGAGCCGTAGAGCAGCGCGGTGGCCACGAACCCGAAGCTGTGGCTGGCCACGTCGAAGTCGGTGACCGAGGCGCCGGTGCGGAACGGGCTGCTCGCCGCCCTGGTCACGCCGTCCTGGAGCTGCCGCTTGAGATCGCCGACGAGCTGCGCCTCGGTGACGTCGGCGTGCCCGCCAGCGGCGCGCAGCACCGCGACCAGGTCGGCGTGCGCGATGGCGCTGGTGTCGTAGACGTTCAGCGTGCCCTTGTCGCCGCTGGCCAGGTACGCCTTGGCCCACTTCGCGGCGTCCGAGGTCCAGCCCGCCGCCCGCGAGTCGCCGAGCGCGGTCGCCGCGAGAGACAGCTCCGTCGCGCCGAGTTCGAGGTCGTCGAGGTAGGAGGACTCGGGGTAGTAGCCGTGCGGGTACGCCGAGACGATGGCGCCGCCGGAGGTGTCGGCCTTGCCGTAGATCGCCGCCGCCGTGGCCAGGTACTGCTTCGCCCTTGCCTGGTCGGTGCCCGCGATGTTCTGCGCTGCCACCGCGAACGCCGCCGCGACGCGGCCGGCGAGGTTCGGGCTGATCGGCTTGCCCGCCTGGTTGGCCGCGAACACCGGGCGGTACTTGACGTAGTACGCACTGTCGCCCGGCTTGACGTTCAGCGCGTCGTCGGCCTCCGGCAGCCGCCACACGTCGTGGTCGCCGACGAAGTTGGCCTTGCTGCTGCCGCCGCCGACGCCGACCTGGGCGTAGAGCACGCCGGTCTGCTGGTTCCACATCCTGCCGAGCCAGTCGAGCCCGTGCCGCGCCTCGGCCGCGACCGTCGGTGTTGCCTGCACCCGTTGGGACAGCAGGAGGTTCGTCACCGCGTAGGAGGTCGTCTCGGTGAACTTGAGGAAGTCGCCCGCGTCGAACCAGCCGCCGGAGACGTCGATCGGTCCGCCGATCCTGGTGAGCGCGCTGGTGATCGTGTCGTCACCGGTGAAGGTCGGCACGGCGTAGACGGTGGCGCTCTTGTCGGTGAGGTGGCTCGGTTTGCGGCCGAGCACGCCGGGCACCACGTCCGAACCGTCGCGCTGTGCCTGGAAGAACGTGGCCAGCGCGTCGGAGACCGGGGTGAACAGGGCGGCCTGGGTGTCCACCCGGAAGCTCGGCGAGTTCGCCGAGACCGCCCCGGAGACCTTGATCTGGTAGGTGCCTGGGTCGCGCACCGCCGAGAAGTCGATCGGGTAGACGGCCGAGTAGGTGCTGCTCCACTTTCCCGTGCTGGCGCCGACCTTGCCGGTGAGCACGGACTTTCCGCCGGAGTCGACCACCGCGAACTGCGCCCCCGACGCGGCCGAGGTCGCCATCAGGTACGCCTGCTTGGTTTCGCCGGTGCCGTAGCCGACCTGGTCGACGCGCACCTGGCCGGTGGCGGCCGCCTGCGCCGGCACGGCGGCGACCACGGTTCCCATAGCCAGCACGGCAAGCGTCGCGAACGCCATCGCCGGACGTGACGATCTCATGGACCCTCCGTTCCCCGGGGCCGGCGGCGGGAGCCCATTTGGTTAAGAAAGTTGCCCAATTATTGGGGAAGGTGACCAACCGGTCAATCACCAACCTTCCGGGGCCTCCACGAACGCCCTGCCGAGGTCGCGGGTCAGCGACATCGCCCTGCGCACCCACGCGTCGCTCGCCCCGGCGAGGCCGCAGGTCGGCGTCGGCACCGCGCGCTCGGCCAGCACAGACCTCGGGAAGCCGAGCCGGTCGGCGAGCGCGAGCGCGGGGGTGGCGGCCGCGCGCAGGTCGAACTTGGTGCCGGGATCGGTGCTCGGCACCAGGCCGAGCAGCAGCGTGGTGTCGGCCTCCCACGCCTCGCCGAACTGGTCCCAGACGGCGGCTGGCGCGTCGCCGAGCAGGGTCAGGTCGAGGGCGATCGCCCGCGCGCCGGCCTCCCGCAGCAGCGTCAGCGGCGGCCGGGGCGCGCAGCAGTGCACGATCACGGGCTGGCCGCTGGCCCGCTCGGCCGCCTCGACGACGGTGGCGAGGACGCCGCGCGCCTCCGGATCGGCCACAGCCGGCACCCTGCCCAGCCCGGACGGGGTCGGCAGCCTGCCGCCGAGCACGGCGGGCAGCGTCGGTTCGTCCAGCTGCACCAGGACGCGCGCCCCGGTGCGCCTGGCCACCTCGGCCACGTGCGCGGCGAGGCCCTCGGCCAGCGAGTCGGCGAACTCGCGCAGCGCGCCCTGGTCGGTCAGCACCCGGTGGCCGCGCACCAGCTCGATGCCGGCGGTCAGCGTCCACGGGCCCGCGACCTGGAGCTTGAGCAGCTCGGGCCGCGCGCCGGCCCGCTCGACGGCCTCCTCGATCGCGTCGAGGTCGCGGCGCAGCAGGTCGACGGCCCGCCGGTGCTCCCGGCCAGGCCGCGCGGTCACCCGGTAGCCGGACGGCACCACCTCGACGGCGAGGTCCACCAGCAGGCCCGCGGTGCGGCCGATGATGTCGGCCCCGACGCCCCTGGCCGGCAGCTCGGGCAGGTGCGGCAGGTCGGGGAGTTCGCCGACCACGATGCGGGCGGCCTCGAAGGGGTCGGTGCCGGGTAGCGAGCCGATGCCGGTGGCGGTGCCGGGGGACCAGGGGGTGGTGTCCACGGCACCAGTGTCGCTGGTCCGGGTCCCGCGTCGCCCGGGTGGTCCACCGTGGACCAAAGGTCTAGACCTATTGACTAAGTGGTCTAGGCCACATACCGTCACGGGGACGGTGCTGACAGTGGTCACCCGCGCACGACGCTGCCAGGGCCGCCCCAACGTGGTGCGGAGGTGCGACGCGCCTGTGCCTCCGCACCACCTCCCCTGCACCAGCCGAGGTGACGCCCATGGCCTCAATCCGCACCCTTCGACCCGTCTTCGCCGCCGCCGTCCTCGCCCTCGCGTCCGCGACGACGCTCGCCGCGCCGCTGACCGCGCAGGCCGCCACCCTGCCCGCCTGCCAGCACTTCTACACCGGCACGATCCCGGACCGACCGCTCTCCCCCGGCACCGGACCGTCCCCCGAGATCTCCGCCGTCAGCGTCGCCAACCGACTGCCCGCGCCCGGCGGCGTGTCCGGCGGCCTGAACGCCGACGGCTCGGTGACCTTCACCTTCAGCCGCGTCCCGGGCGCGGTGGCCTACCGCGCGTTCCGCAACGGCCAGGCGCTCCAGTGGATCGACGACTGGGGCCAGCCGAGCTTCCAGGTCAGGGACGCTTCTCCCTGCCAGAACGCCAACTACCAGCTCTACGCGATGGCCGACTCGTCCGGGTCGGAGGCCGGCACCGGCCAGGTCTCCACCTCCTACCGGCTGGCGGGCGGCAACCGGCTCGCCGCGTGGGCGATCCCGGCCGGCACCAGGTTCACCTACAAGGTCACCTCCTACAACGACACGGGTCGCACCGCGCTCGGCTACAACGCGGGCCCCGGCTTCTGCGCAGTGGACGCCCGCAACATCCCCTGGGGCACCAGGTTCTACGTCCCCGGGTACGGCCACTGCTACGCGGCCGACATCGGCAGCTGGATCAAGGACTCCATCGTCGACGTGTGGCTGCCCGGCGGCCAGGCCGACAACTGGGGCGTCCAACAACGCGTGCTCGTCGTCGAGTGAGCGGGAGAATCCCATGAGACTCGTGCCAACCAGGGCCGTCGCGCTGATCGCGGGAGTCCTGCTGCTGCCCGTCACCGGCCTGCTCGCCGCGAACCACCTCGCCGGCGCCGCGGCCGGCCCGTCCGCCGCGTTCAGCCGCGACTCCACCTGGAGCACCGGCTACCAGGGCAAGTACGCGATCGCCGCCGGCAGCGCCGCGCTGACCGGTTGGAAGCTGGAGTTCGACCTGCCGTCCGGCAGCTCGGTCGGCACCTACTGGGACGCGACGCTGGCCAGCAGCGGCGGCCACTACACGTTCAACAACCGCGAGTACAACGGCTCCGTCGCGGCCGGCGCGTCCACCAGCTTCGGCTTCCTGGTCAGCGGCACCGCCGACCCGACCAACTGCCGCCTCAACGGCCAGCCCTGCGGCGGCGGCACCCCGCCGCCGACGACGACCACCACAACCACCACCACCACGACAACGACCACCACCACGACGACGACCGGCCCGCCGCCACCGCCGAACCACTCGAGAACCGCGCCCTACATCGACATCACGATGGACAGGCCGGCACTGGTCGACGTCGCCAACGCGACCGGGCAGAAGACCTTCACGCTCGCCTTCGCCCTCGCCGACAGCACCGGCTGCACGCCGTCGTGGGGCGGCACGATCCCCATCGCCGACAGCAGGATCGTCGGCGAGGTCAACGCGCTCAAGGGGGTCGGCGGCAGCGTGGTCGTGGCGACCGGCGGCGCGGCAGGCCCGTACCTCGAGGACACCTGCGGCACGGCCGACGCGCTCTACGCGGCGTACACGAAGGCGCTGGACACGGTCGGCAGCAACAGCATCGACGTGGACGTCGAGGCGAGCATCCCGGTCGCCATGGTGAACCAGGCGCTGCTGCGGCTCCAGCAGACCAGGGGCACCTCGGTCAGCTACACCCTGCGGATCCAGGGCCAGGACTACGGGCTCGACCCGTTCTCGGTGCAGATCCTCCAGGACGCCGCGGCGCAGGGGCTCAACGTCGTGGTCAACCCGATGCTGATGGACTTCGGCGGCAGCGGCGACTGGGGCGACGCGATGGTGTCGGCGGCCAACGCGACGCTCGGGCAGATGCAGACGGTGTGGCCGGGCCGCAGCGACGCGGAACAGCGCGCCGCGCTGGCGATCACGCCGATGATCGGGCGCAACGACACCGGCCCGATCACCGACCAGGCGGCGGCCAGGAAGCTGTTGGGTTTCGCGCAGAGCAACCACATCGCGCAGATCCGGTTCTGGTCGGTCGGCCGGGACAACGGCTCCTGCCCCGGCGGCGGCGTCTCGCCGACGTGCAGCAGCATTTCCCAGTCCCCCTACGAGTTCACCACCCTGTTCGGCGCCTACACCGGCTGACCGAGAAGTCCCCGTGGCCGGGCCTCGTCGAGGCGCCGGCCACGGGGTCGGTGCAGCGTCAGGCGACCACCTTGACCACGAGCACGACGGCGACGACGCCGAGCAGCACCAGCAACAGCTTGGGATTGCCGAAGTTGAGCGTCCAGCCGATGCCGAACCGCTTGGGCAGCATCAGGGCCGGGTCGTCCGGGTTGACGTAGACCAGCCCGCCGCCGCGCCAGTACCGGTCGTCGTCGCGCTGCACCGTGCCGGTGTCCTCGGCCTCCTCGCCGCCGGGCGGCGTGCGCGCGGCCCGCCCGGCGCGGATCGCGACGGCCACCAGCCCCGCGACGCCGAACACCACCGGCACCAGCAGCAGCGCGCTGTTGATGTGCGCGCTGCCGTGCCACACCTGCACCGCGAGGACGAGCATCGACAGGTTGAGGCAGGCGACCAGCACGAGCATGGCGCGGGCGAGCCGGGGCGCGAACTCGCGGTGCCGACGCGCGGAGGCGACCGGCGCGGCGGCGTCCAGGTCGGCCCTGGCGCGCAGGGACAGCCACATCAGCCCGACGATGAGCACGGTGAGGCCGGCCTGCGTGAACACCGGGCCGAACGCGGTGGCGACCGATCTGGCCGCCGTCCGGTCCGCGACGCCTGCCGCGTTGTAGTGCAGCGCCAGGGTGTCCGGCAGGTGCGGGTAGCGCAGCACGCCGTAGACCGCCGTGCCGACCAGGATCAACAACCCCGGCACGGCCCACGACCACGGGAACCGCACGGGGTCGGTGCGCAGCGAGGTGTCGACCGCGACGCCCTGCCGCAGCCCCCGATACCAGTCCTCGCGCGCCTTGACCGCCTGGATCGCCCGCCGCGCCCTGACGTAGCCGACCGCGCCCCCGACGAGCAGCACGGGTATCCCGACGGACGCGGCGACCGGCTGGTCGCTGACCGCCGCGACCAGCACGCCGACCACGACGGCGAGGACGGTGGCGCCGAGCACCCATCGCCGGTAGGTGACGAGCTGCCGCGCGATCACCGGGGCGTCCACCCGCTGCGGCGGGATCCGCACGCCGAACTGGAGCGTTGGGCGGATCAGCGCCGGCATCAGCCAGAGCAGGCTGCCGATGGCCAGGACGAGGGCCAGTTGGATGGCCGTCAGGGCGTTCACGCCGACTCCCCTTCCCCGCCGCCGAACGACGAGAGCACCAATTGACACATGCCGAGCACCACGGCGTCGTCGACGCCGTGCGCGACCGCCTCGGCGAGCAGCGTCGTCAGCCGACCCTGCCATTCCTCGGCGAAGCCCGCCTCCGGCGGACCGGAGTCGGGATCGCGTTGCACGACGGCGCCGCTCTTGCGGTTGAGCCGCAACAGCCCCTGCTGCCTGAGCAGGTCGTAGCCCTTGTTGACGGTGTGGAAGTTGATGCCGAAGTCGGCGGCCAGCTGCCTGGTCGAGGGCAGCGGGCTGCCCTCGACCAGCGCGCGCGCCGCGATCGCTTCGACGACCCGGTCCCTGATCTGTTGGTAGATCGGGACCTCGCTGGTCAGGTCGACACTGAGGATCACGTCCGCACTCCCGCGTTGCTCTGTTATAGAAGTTATAGAACAAACACGCAGACGTGGCAAGGTGAGACCCGAAACCCGTCCGACGGCGTCGGCCTAGCGGTGTACGAGGCCGTCGACCATCAGGGCGAGGGTGAAGTCGAACCGGTCGTGCCCCTCGCCCGCGGTCAGCTCGGCGGCGTGCCGGGTGGTGTGCGGGAAGGTCGCGGCGGGCAGGGCGGCGAACCGGCGGAGCACCTCCTCGCGGTCGTGCACCACGACGGCGTCCTCCTGCGCCGATCGCTGGCGCACGATCGACGCCTCGAGGCAGTAGGCGGCCACGTACAGCAGGAGGGCGTCGATGGCCCAGGCGGCGGCCTGCGGGGCGACGCCGCCGGCGAGCAGGATCGCCAGCATTCCCTCGCTGACGCGCACGATCTCGAGATCGGTCGGCCCCATGGCGAGCGCGGCGCGGGAGATGCCGGGGTACCTCAGGTACTGGTCGCGGATCTGGGCGCACACGCCGAGGATCTGCTCCCGCCAGGCCGCCGGGTCGGGCTCGGGCAGCACGAGCCCCGCGCACAGCCGCCCGATGAGCAGCTCGTCGAGGTCGGCCTTGTTGACCACGTGGGCGTAGAGCGAGGCGGGCCCCGTGCCGAGCGCGCCGGCGACACTGCGCATCGTCAGGGCGTCGTAGCCCTCGGTGGCGACGATCTCGAGCGCCGCGTCGGTGATCCTGTCGACAGTGATCGGCGGCTTCCGGCGCGCCTGCCGCGCCGGAACGGCGGCCGGCTGAGCGTGCCGGACGGCGCGGCGTTGTGTCGGATCGACTGACATGCGGCAGAGCCTACCTTGACACGAACAATGTTCCACACGTAGAACTTTGTTCGTGAGAGTAGAACAGTGTTCGTCAGAGCCGGTGGACGCGACCCGCGACGTGGACGTGACCGTGGTCGGAGCCGGGCCGGTCGGCCTGGTGCTCGCCGCGGAACTGGCGCTGGCCGGGGCGACGGTGCAGGTCTTCGAACGACGGACCGCGCCGGACGAGTCGGCCAAGGCCGGCGGAATCAACGTGCCGACGGCCGAGGCGCTCGACCGCCGGGGCCTGCTGCCCGCCGCCGAACAGGTGCAGCGCGAGCTGTTCGAGCGGATGGGGTTCGCTCGCGCGGTCGACGACCAAGCACCCGGCGGCGGCGAGCGAGCGCGCCAGCCGCGGCTGACCGGGCACTTCGCCGGCATGGTCCTCGACGCCGACCTCGTGGACTGGTCCGATCCCGACCTCGCCGCGCACGCCTCGGTCGGCGGAGCGCGGATGGTGCCGCAGCGCGAGCTGGAGGCGCTGCTGGCCGAGCATGTCGCGCGACTCGGCGTACCGGTGCGGCGCGGGGTGGCGGTCACCGCGCTCGACGACACCGGCGACGGCGTGCTCGTCGGCACCACCGCGGGCCCGGTGCGCACCGGCTGGCTGGTCGGGTGCGACGGCGGGCGCAGCACCGTGCGCCGCCTCGCTGGCGTCGACTTCCCCGGCACCGACCCGGAACTCACCGGGCGCGTGGCGACCGTCGACATCGCCGACCCCGAGAAGCTCGCGAACGGATGGACGTGGTCGACCAGGGGCGTGTACCGCTGCGGGCCGGAGCGCGGGCGGGTCATCACGGTGGAGTTCGACGGCGCGTCCGGCGACCGCTCGGCGCCGGTCACCCTCGCGGAGCTCCAGGCCAGCCTGCGCAGGGTCTCGGGCACCGACGTCACGCTGACCGCGCTGCGCGGCGCCGCGACCCGCTGGACCGACAACGCCCGCCAGGCCGCGACCTACCGGTCGGGGCGGGTGCTGCTGGCCGGCGACGCCGCGCACGTGCACTCGCCGTTCGGCGGTCAGGGGCTCAACCTCGGGGTCGGCGACGCGATGAACCTCGGGTGGAAGCTCGGCGCCGTGGTCGCGGGGTGGGCGCCAGAAGGACTGCTCGACACCTACGACGCCGAGCGCCATCCCCTCGGCGCCTGGGTGCTGGACTGGACGCGGGCCCAGATCGGGGTGCTGCGCGGGGACGCGAAGTCGGCCGCGCTCCGGGCGGTCGTCGCCGACCTGCTGAGCACCGGGGCCGGCGCGACCCACACGGTCAAGCAGCTCTCCGGCGTCACGCAGCGCGTCGACCTACCCGGCGACCATCCGCTGGTCGGCCGGTTCGCCCCCGACCTGTGGCTCGGGAACGGTTCCCGCCTGGTCGACCACGGCCACGGCGGCGGATTCCTGCTGCTCGACCGCACTCCGGACGGCGCGTTCGCCCGCCTCGCCTCGGCCTGGGCAGGGCGGGTGAGCAGCGTGACCGACGACCACACGACGCCGACCGGGGTGTTGGTGCGCCCGGACGGGGTGGTCGCGTGGGCTTCCGACACCACCGATGTCACCGACCTCGAAGCCGCCCTGCACCGGTGGGCCGGCGCGCCGTCGTCCGCTGCACGGGTCTGCTCGCCGACAGCCGCCCGCTCGACGCGAACGGGAACTCCGTCCGACGCCGATGGGCGGCCGCCAGCTCGAACCTTCGAATCGTAAAACCGTTGCCCAGCAACGACTTCAGTGCGGGCGCTCGGTGGTCACTGGTGCGCAGGAGCCGCCTTCTTGCGCAGCGAACCGGGCTCATTGCGCAGTATCACGCCGAACCGGTTCCACGCGTTGATCACGGCGATCGCCATGACCAGCGCGGCGAGGGCGTGCTCGTCGAACTGCGCGGCCGCGTCCTCCCACACCTCGTCGGACACGCCGTGCTCGCCGAGCCGGGTGGCCTCCTCGGTCAGCGCGAGCGCGGCGCGCTCCTGCGCGTTGAACCACGGGGCCTCCCGCCAGACGACCACCGAGAACAGCCGCTCGTCGGTCTCCCCAGCGGCCTTGGCGTCGTGCGCGTGCATGTCGACGCAGAACGCGCACCCGTTGAGCTGGCTGGCGCGCAGCTTCACCAGTTCGAGGATCGGCTTGGGCAGCGGGCTGCTGGCCAGGTATCGCTCGAGCCCGAACATGGCCTCGTAGGCCTTGGGCTCGACTGCCATCACGTTCAGGCGGCTCATCGGTTCTCCTCTTGATAGACAGCCAGTTCTTGACTGGCTTCCCAGCGCAGCAACAGGAACTCCGTCGTCCTGCTCTCCTGCGCGTCCACACAAGTAGGACTGGACAGCCCGCCGGAACGTGACACCGGCCGGATGAGGCCGCCGTCACACCGCCGTCGTGATGGTCTCCGCGGACCGCAGCAGCAGCGTCACCATCGCCGCGACGAGCGCGGCGGGCCGCCTGCGGTGCACCACGTACATCTGCCGGGACGGTCGGACGCCGCGCAGCTCGCGGACGGCCAGCCCGGTCAGGTCGGTGCGCCGCAACACGCTCTCCGGCACCAGCGAGATGCCGAGACCCGCCCGGATGAGCGCCAGGGTCACCTCGTAGTCCTGGGTCTCGTAGGCGACGTGCGGCTCAACCCCGGCCTGCTTCGCCAGCGTGCCAAGGCAAACCCGGTTCGGCACGCCGTGGCCGCCGGAGATCCACTCCTCGTCGGCCAGGTCGGCGAGGCCCGACCTGGCCTGATCGGCGGCGGGGTGGTCGGCCGGCAGCACGAGCCGCAGCGGATCGGTGAGCAGCCTGGTGCGCCGCAGGCCGGCCAGCCCCGGCAGCGGAACACCCACGTACCGGTGCGTGATGAGCAGGTCGAGGTCCCGCGAGGTGACCAGGCCGTATCCCTTGGGCGGCTCAAGGTCCAGCAGGGACAGCCGGGCCGCCGGGTAGTCGTGCCGGAACGCCGCCAGCGCCTCGGGCACCAGGATGCGGCCGGCCGTGGAGAAGGTGCCGATGGCCAACCGGTCCGGCTCGGCGCCGAGCACCGCCCGCACGGCCTCCTCGGCGGCCCGCAGCTCGCCGAGCACGGCCTCGCCGTGGCTGACCAGCACCCGGCCGGCCTTGGTCAGCGTCGTGCCGCCGGGACCCCGGTCGACCAGCCGGCAGCCCAGCTCGCGTTCGAGCTTGGCCAGCTGCTGGGACAGCGCGGACGGCGTGAAGGACATGCGCTGCGCCGCCGCCGCGATCGACCCGGCGTGCGCGACCTCCACCAGCACCCGCAGCCGCCCGGCGTCCAGGCTCATCCGAGCCCACCGAGAGAGTTAAGCGTTGCTAACGTCAGCTGAGTGAACATCGCTGGTCATTATGTCCGGCCGGCCTCAGGCTCGCTGGTATGACAACCTCGACCACCGCCCCGAGCGCGGCCGACGTCACCGCCGCGGCGGAGCGGATTCGCCCATATGCGAGGCGGACCCCGCTGTTCCGGACCGAAGTGGACGGTCGGCCGCTGGTGTTGAAGCTCGAACACCTCCAGCTGACCGGCTCGTTCAAGCTGCGCGGCGCGCTCAACGCCCTGCTGGCCACCGAGCGGCCCGACCGGGTGGTCACGGCGTCGGGCGGCAACCACGGCCTCGGGGTTGCCATGGCGGCGCGGCTGCTCGGCCTGCCGGCGACGGTGTTCGTGCCGGAGTCCGTGCCGGCCGGCAAGGCGCGGCGGATCGAGGAGTTCGGCGCGACGCTGGTGCGGCACGGCGCCACCTACGCCGACGCCGTGGTGGCCGCGTGGGCGGCGGCGCAGCAGCCCGGCAGCAGGTACGTGGAGGCCTACAACGACCCGCTGGTGGTCGCGGGCCAGGGCACGGTGGCCGCCGAGGTGGTCGCGGCGCTGCCGGAGGTCGACGCGTTCGCGGTGGCCTGCGGCGGGGGCGGGCTCGGCGCTGGCACCGCCCTCGGCGCTGGCGGCAGGCTCACCGTGCTGGTCGAGCCGGAGCACTGCCGCGCGGTGCACGACGCGCTCGCGGCGGGCGAGCCGGTCGACTCTGCGGTTGACTCCGTCGCGTCCTCCGCGCTCGGCGCGACCAGGGTCGGCCGGGTGCCCTTCGACGTGTTGCGCGCCAACCCGGTGCGGTCCGAGCTGGTGACCGACGAGGAGCTGCTGGCCGCGCGGGACCGGCTGTGGGAGGAGTTCCGGCTGGCCGTCGAGCCGGCGGGCGCGGTGCCGTTCGCGGCCTGGCTGGCCGGGCGCGTGCCCGGCGAGCTGGCCTGCGTGGTGCTGTGCGGCGCGAACACCGACTGGACGCCGGTCTGAGGTCCACGGCGCCCGCAAGCCACATAGCCGATCACCAGGACAAACCCGCAGTTCGGTGGGACGCTTGTGCGGTGGACGACACAGACCTGCTCGACACCCTTGTGGGACATCTCGGCTGTTCCGGGGTCAGTGTCTCGGTGATGTTCGGCAAGCCCGCCCTCAAGGACGCCGGGGGCAAGGCGTTCGCCTGCCTCTTCCAGGGTGAGCTCGCCTGCCGGCTGGGCCAGGGCACCCAGGCACACACCGAGGCGCTGGCCCTGTCGGGGGCGCAGCTGTTCGACCCGTCCGGGCGGGACCGCCCGATGAAGGACTGGGTGTGCGTCCCGCGCGCGTTCCTGGACCGCTGGCCGGAGTTCGCCTCGGCCGCCCTGTCCGTGCCGCGCTGAGAACGCTGAGTACCTCCCCGAACGCAGCGCGGCTACGCGCCCCGACGTACGCCGAAGTGTCCGCAGCGGACCGACGACGCTGGCCCGCCGTCCTGCCAGGCTGAGCGCGACTCGGCCGGGAGGACGCCATGACCACCGCACTGCCCACCACGACCCGAATTCCGTGGCGCCGCATGGCCGACGACCTGCGCGCGCGGTGGACGGGTGGCCGCCGGATCGAGCGCGTCGGCTACCTGGTCGGCGCGGTGCTGCTGCTCAGCGGGTTGTTCCACCTCGGGGTGTTCGCGGTGCTCGGCGGCCCGTGGGAGGGCCCGGTGTCGTGGCGCAAGCCGGTCACCTTCGGGCTGTCCTTCGGGCTCACGCTGATCACCATCGTCTGGGTGACGTCGTACCTGCCGCTGCGGGACCGCGCCAGGACATGGCTGCTCGGCCTGTTCACCCTCGAATGCGCCATCGAGGTCGCCGGCATCACCGTGCAGGCGTGGCGGCACGTGCCGTCGCACTACAACGCGGTCGGGCCGTTCAACGCCGTCGTGGTGGCCTTCCTCGCCTCCGGCGGCATGGTGCTGATCGCCGTGGTGCTGGCGCTGACCGTGGTGGCGCAGCGGCCGAATCCCTCGGTGTCGCCGAGCATGCGGCTCGCGCTGCGCTTCGGCTTCCTCGCGCTCCTCGCCGCGCTGGCTGTCGGCGCGGTGATGATCGCCAAGGGCGAGATCCTGGCCAACAGCGGGCAGCTGGAACTCGCCTTCGCCACCGGCGGGTCGTACAAGCCGGCGCACGCCGCGCCCATGCACGCCATTCTGGTGCTGCCCGCGTTGGCCTGGCTGCTGTCGTTCACCGACTGGCCGGAGGCGCGGCGGCTGCTGGTCGTTCGCGTCGCCGTGGGCTGCTACCTGGTGGTGGCCGCCGCGGTGATGCTCGCGACCTTCCTCGGCTGAGCTACCTAGCCGGTGGTCGTGATGGTGGCGCTGCCGAGCACGAGGTCGCCTGCGGCGGCGTCGGTGCGGTAGAGCGCGACGGCCTGGCCCGGCGCGACGCCCTTGAGCGGCTCGCGCAGCTGCACGACCACCTCGCCGTCCACCAGCTCGGCGACGGCAGGCGAAATGCCTCCATGCGCGCGGACCTGGGCGACGCACTCCACCGGGCCTTGCGCGCCGCCGAGGGGTTGGCCGGAGGGCCACACCGGGCGGGTCGCGACGATCCGGTCCACCGCGAGCCGGTCGGCGGCGCCGACCCGGACGGTGCCCGAGACGGGTTCCAGCGCGAGCACGTACCTCGGCCGGCCGTCCGGGGCGGGCGCGTCGATGCCAAGCCCCTTGCGCTGGCCGACGGTGAACCCGTGCACGCCGGCGTGCCGGCCGAGCACCGCGCCGGTCTCGTCGTCCACCAGCAGCCCGGCGTGCTCGCCGAGCCGGTCGCCGAGGAACTTCCTGGTGTCCCCGTCGGGGATGAAGCAGATGTCGTGGCTGTCGGGCTTCTCCGCGACGCCGAGCCCGCGCTCGGCCGCCTCGGCGCGCACCGCCGTCTTGGTGGAGTCGCCGAGCGGGAACATCGCGTGCCGCAGCTGGTCGGTGGTCAGCGACGCCAGCACGTAGGACTGGTCCTTGCCGTCGTCGGCGCTGCGCCGCAGCTCGATCTCGCCATCCACAGTGGACAGTCGGGCGTAGTGCCCGGTGCACACGGCGTCGAAGCCGAGCGCGATCGCCTTGTCCAGCAACGCCTCGAACTTGATCCGCTCGTTGCAGCGCAGGCACGGGTTCGGGGTGCGGCCCGCGGCGTATTCGGCGACGAAGTCCTCGACGACCTCCTCGGTGAACCGCTCCGCGAAGTCCCAGACGTAGAACGGGATGCCGAGCAGGTCGGCGGCCCGGCGCGCATCGTGCGCGTCCTCGACCGTGCAGCAACCCCGCGCGCCCGTGCGCAGCGTGCCCGGCTTGGCCGACAGCGCGAGGTGCACGCCGACCACCTCGTGCCCGGCCTCGACGGCCCGCGCCGCCGCCACCGCGGAGTCGACCCCACCGCTCATCGCCGCGAGCACACGCATGACGTCACACCTCCGCCGGACGATTCACGCCCGCATTCTCATCCACAGACTGCTCATTCACAGACCGCTCACTGACCGACCGCCGAAGCCCGGCGAGCCCGGCGCGGCGAGCGCGTTCCACCACCGGGCCGATCGCCGCGGCCAGCGCGGCCACGTCCGACCTCGTCGACGTGTGCCCCAGCGAGAACCGCAGCGAGCCACGCGCCAGCACCGGGTCGACGCCCATCGCCAGCAGCACGTGGCTCGGCTGCGCGACCCCGGCCGTGCACGCCGAACCCGTCGAACACTCGATTCCCTTGGCGTCCAACAACATCAACAGGCTGTCGCCCTCGCAACCGGGAAACGTGAAGTGCGCGTTGCCGGGCAGCCGCCCGTTCGCATCGGGGTCGCCGTTGGGGTGCGCGTCTGGCACCACGCGCAGCACCTCGGCCACCAGCTCGTCGCGCAGCGCGGCCAGCCGTTCGGCCTCGCGCGGCTGCTCGGCCACGGCGAACCGCACGGCCGCCGCGAGCCCGACGATCGCCGGCAAGTCCAGCGTGCCGGACCGGACGTCTCGTTCCTGGCCGCCGCCGTGCAGCAGCGGCGTGCACGGCACGTCGCGCCCCAGCAGCAGCACCCCGACCCCGTACGGGCCGCCGAGCTTGTGGCCGGTCATGGTCAGCGCGGACGCTCCCGACGCGGCGAAGTCCACCGGCAGCGACCCGACGGCCTGCACCGCGTCGGTGTGGCACGGGATGCCGTGGCGGGCGGCGACCTCGGCGATCTCGCGCACCGGGTTGACCGTGCCGACCTCGTTGTTCGCCCACATCACGGTGACTAGCGCCACGCTGTCCGGGTCGCCCGCGATGGCCTCCTCGACGGCGTCGGGCAGCACCCTGCCGAGCGCGTCGGTCGGCAGCCAGGTGACCTCGGCGCCGCCGTGCTCGGCGAGCCACTCGACCGCGTCCAGCACGGCGTGGTGCTCGACGGCCGAGGCCAGCACCCTGCGGCGGCGCTGGTCGGCCTGCCGGCGCGCCCAGTAGATGCCCTTGACGGCGAGGTTGTCGCTCTCCGTGCCGCCTGCGGTGAACAGCACCTCGGAGGGCCGGGCGCCCAGCGCGGCCGCGATCGTCTCGCGCGCCTCCTCGACCGCCCGCCGCGCCCGCCGGCCCGAGGTGTGCAGCGAGGAGGCGTTGCCCACGGTGGACAACGCCGCGCTCATCGCCGCGACCGCCTCAGGCAGCATCGGTGTCGTGGCGGCATGGTCGAGATATGCCATCGGGAGTCAAGGGTAGACGGCCGAGGGGCCCCCGCACCTACGCGACCGAGTCGACCCGGGCCCTCGGGCCGGTGAGCACCGCGCCGAGCACCGCGAGCGCGGCCATCAGCAGATCGAACGGCACGATCGCCGCCGTGGGCAGTCGCGTCGACGCCAGCGCGCTGACCAGCGCCCCACCGAGACCGATCATGATCGCGGAGCCCAGCATGTCGGCGATCTGCATGGCCGCCGAGTTGAACCCCCGGTCGGCCGCCGAGGAGCCCGCCAGCGTGAGCACGCTCACACTGGAGGTGCCCAGCCCCATGCCCGCGCCGGCGATGACGGAGAACGGCAGCGCCAGCCACGGCGAGCTCCAGCTCGGCGCGACCAGGGTCAGGCCTGCGGTGCCGACCGCGAGCAGCACGAACCCCCAGCGCAGCAGCGTGGACCTGGCCAGGTCGGGATGCCTGGCCTGCCACGCGGACGCCGAGGACCAGCCGAGCGCGCCGACCGTCAGCGGCACGCCGGCCAGCGCGATGCTGTAGCCGTGCACCGCGACGAGGGTCAGCGGCAGGTACGCGCTCACGCCGAAGTAGGTGCCGGCCAGCAGGGCGCGCGCCAGGATCGTCACCGGCAGCCCGCGCCGCGCGAGCAGCGTGCCGGTCGGCAGCAGGGTGCGCAGCGCGGGGGCGAGGACCGCGATGGCGGCCACGCCGAGCGCGAGGCTCGGCAGCGACGGGTGCTCGGCGGCCCAGCTCAGCCCGGCGACGCCGACACCGGCGGCGATCGCGGCGAGCGTCAGCCCGCGCCGCACCACGGTGTCGCCTGCCACGTGCGCTGGGAGCCTGCGCAGCACCGGCACCAGCAGGAGCAGGCCGAGCAGCACGAGCGGGGCGAGACCGAGGAACACCACCCGCCAGCTCAGGTTCTCGGTGATCACGCCGGACAGCGCGGGACCGATCAGCGACGGCAGCACCCACGCCCCGGACAGCGCGCCGAACACGGCAGGCCGGTCGCGCTGCGGGTAGACCAGCGCGATCAACACGTAGATCGCGACGACCTGGGCGCCGGCGCCGAGCCCCTGGAGGACGCGGCCGGCGAGCAGCATGGTCATGGACTGGGCCGTGCCGGCCACGATCAGCCCGACGAAGAACAGCGCGGGCCCGACCAGCAGGGACGGCACCGGGCCGCGTCGGTCGCTGACCCGGCCGGACAGGACCGTGGCGATCACGCTGGCCGCGAGGAAGGCCACGAACGGCCACGAGTAGAGGCTCTCGCCGTGCAGGTCGGCGACCAGCTTGGGCATGGCCGTGTTCACGCCCATGTTCTCGAAGGCCACGAGGGTGACCAGCAGCAGGATGCCCATCGTGGGCCCCCGCCGGTCGGGGGCCCACAGGACGCTGCTCTTGGCGGTCTTGGACTCGGTCTCGATCGTCACGGAAACTACCTTGCAACCTCTAGGGCGATCGAGGTCCAGCTATTTTTCCGCGCGGTGGTTCGGCTCACGCCGCGAGGGCGTGTCCGTGCGTCCGCTGGCCGGGCAGCTCGATGTCCCACGCCGACACCGCGTCGACGGCGGCCTGCGCGAGCGCGGCGAGTTCCCTGCGGTCGACCGCGCGGCCCGGCGCGATCTCGTCGAGCACGTGCACCTCGACGACGAGCCCGCGCAGCCGCAGCACCCGGCCGATCGCGTCGAGCAGGGTCTCGTCGCCGACGAAGGCCGGCGTGCTCGTCTGCGCGCCGTCGGCCAGGACGTAGCGCAGCGCCACCGGGCGCACTGGCACGCCCGCGTCCAGCGCGGCCTGGAACAGCGCGGGCCGGAACCGTCCCGAGGCGAGCCCGCACCAGGTGGTGCCCTCGGGGTGGATGCCGACGGCGGCCCCGTCCCGCAGCGCCGAGCCGAGCTCGGCGACGGTGCCCGGCAGCAACCGCAGCCGCTCGCGGTCGAGGAAGACCGTGCCGGCGGCGGCGACCAGCCTGCCGAGCACCGGCCACGACCTGATGTCCCGCTTGGCCACCATCCGAAGGGGCTGCACGGCGTCGAGGGCGACCTCGTCCAGCCAGGAGACGTGGTTGCTGGCCACCAGCACGCCCCGGCCCGCCGTGCCCTGGAAGCGGTCGGCGCCGACGACGCGCAGCCGCACGCCGAAGGCCCGCAGCAGCAGCCGGAACCAGCCGCGCAGCACGACCGCCCGCGCGGAACCCGGCAGCGCCACGATCGCCAGCAGCATGCCGACGGCGCCGAGCAGCACCGAGCCAGCGGCGACCGCCCGCGCGACCCGGCGCGACCAGGTCACCGAGGGCGCCGCGCCCTCGACACAGCCAGCCCCGCACGGCGACTGCGGCATCCACGCGTGCGTGGTCATTCGGTCTCCCCGAGGAAGAACTTCAGGTAGCGCTTGTCCACCCGGTCCAGGCTCAGCAGCACGAACAGGTCGGCGACGCCGAAGTCCTCGTCGAGGGCGGGCGCGCCGCAGACCCAGGCCCCGAGCCGCAGGTACCCCTTGAGCAGCGGCGGGATCGTGGCGCGGGCCGGCCTGGCGACCGCGTCCGCATCCCACGGGTGCAGCGGCCGCACCCGGTACTCCTCCGGCGCGAAGTGCTTGGCGCGCACCAGATCCCACACCCCGGCGGCCAGCGTGCCGCCGTCGGCGAGCGACACCGAGGCGCAGCCAGCGAGGTAGGAGTGCCCGGACAGCAGCATGTAGCGCGCGATGCCGGCCCACACCAGGCTCACCACGGCCCCGCTGCGGTGGTCGGGGTGCACACAGGATCGACCGGTCTCCACCAGCGTGTGGCGCAGGTCGGCGATGGCGCCGAGGTCGAACTCGGACTGCGAGTAGATGCGGCCGGCCTCGGCGGCGCGCTCGGGCGGCAGCATCCGGTACGTGCCGACGATCTCGCCGGTGCGGTCGTCGCGCACGACCAGGTGGTCGCAGAACTCGTCGAAGTAGTCGACGTCGACACCGGGTTGGTCGGTGTGCAGGGTCGCCCCCATCTCGGTGGCGAAGACCTCGTAACGGAGACGTTGCGCGGCAAGGACTTCCGCGCTGTCCCTCGCGACCAGCAGCGAGTAGCGGGGGGCGTCGGCGGGAACCTCGGTTCCTGGCCGCGCGGTGCTGACAAGCAGTTCCGACTGCGTCATATGACTGGTGTACGTGCCGCAGTGCGTACGGGAGCAGGGGAATCCGATGACACGTCGGTGGAATGTCGGTTAATCCCCGGTTCTCAGGTTCTCCTCAGGTTGACTCGACCGGGTGAAACAAGCACCGGGGCTGCCCCCGCAGGAGCAGCCCCGGTGTTCATAAAGACATGACGAAAAAATCAGCCCTTACGCTTCGCCACGGCCTCGGTGAGCTGCGGCGCGACCTGGAACAGGTCACCAACGACACCGAAGTCGGCGATCTCGAAGATCGGCGCCTCGGCGTCCTTGTTCACCGCGATGATCGTCTTCGACGTCTGCATGCCGGCGCGGTGCTGAATCGCGCCCGAGATGCCCAGCGCGATGTACAGCTGCGGCGAGACGGTCTTACCGGTCTGCCCCACCTGGAACTGGTGCGGGTAGTAGCCGGAGTCCACCGCGGCGCGCGAGGCGCCGACCGCACCACCCAGGGTGTCGGCCAGCTTCTCGACGACCGCGAAGCTCTCCGCGCTGCCGACCCCTCGACCACCGGAGACGACCACGGACGCCTCGGTCAGCTCGGGGCGGTCGCCGCCCACGATCTGCTCGCGGCCGGTGATCCTGGCGGACTTCGCCGCGTCGACGGCGGGCAGCTCGACGGCCGCCTCGGCGGCGGCGCCGTCGGCCTCCTCCGCCTCGACCCCGCCGGGGCGGACCGTGATGACGGGCAGGCCGTTGCCGACCTTGGCCTTGACGACGAACGCGCCACCGAAGATGGACTGCGTGCCGACACCGTCGGCGTCGATGTCCACGACGTCGACGAGCAGGCCGGAGTTCAGCCGCGCGGCCAGCCGGCCGGCGACCTCCTTGCCCTCCACCGTGGCCGAGATCAGCACGGCCGCTGGCGAGGCCGAGCCGGCCAGCGTGGCGAGCGCGTCGACCTTGGGGGTGGTCAGGTAGGTGACGGCGTCCTCGGACTCCGCCGCGTACACCTTGGCCGCGCCGTAACGGGCCAGGGCGTCCCTGACCTTCGCCGCGGTGCCGGGTGTGCCGACGACGACCGCGGACGGCTCGCCGATCCGACGCGCCGCGGTGAGCAGCTCGAAGGTGACCTTCTTGACCTCGCCGTCGATGTGGTCGACGAGGACCAGGACCTCAGACATGTGTACCTTCCCTCCTCGTCCTCAGATGAGCTTCTGGCCGACGAGGTACTCGGCGATCTGCGCGCCGCCGTTACCGTCGTCCTCGACGCGCTGGCCGGCGGACCGGGGCGGCTTGGGCGCGGCCTCCAGCACGCTCGACCACGCGCCGGTCAGGCCGACCTCCGCCGGGTCGAGGCCGAGGTCGGCGACGCTGAGGGTGTCGACCTTCTTCTTCTTGGCCGCCATGATCCCCTTGAACGAGGGGTAGCGCGGCTCGTTGATCTTCTCGGTGACGCTGACCACCGCGGGCAGCGTGGCCTCGAGGAAGGCGACGCCCTCCTCGGTCTCCCGCTCGGCCTTCACGGTCGTGCCGTCGATCTCGACCTTGCGGACCTGCGTGACCTGCGGCAGGCCGAGCAGCTCGGCGAGGATCGCGGGGATCGCGCCCGCGCGGCCGTCGGTGGCCTCGTTGCCGGCGATGACGAGGTCGACACCCTCGACGGTGCCGATGGCCTTGGCCAGCACCTTGGCGGTGGCCAGCACGTCGGAGCCGTGCAGGGCCGCGTCGGAGACGTGGATCGCCTTGTCCGCGCCCATCGACAGGGCCTTGCGGATGGCCTCGGTGGCGCGGTCGGGACCCATCGCGAGGACGGTCACCTCGCCGCCGTGCGCCTCCTGGAGCTTCAGGGCCTCTTCGACGGCGCGCTCGTTGATCTCGTCGAGCACGGCGTCCGCGGATTCGCGGTCGAGGGTGTGGTCGGCGTCGGTGAGCTTGCGCTCGGACCAGGTGTCAGGCACCTGCTTGACCAGGACAACGATGTTCATAGGTCCTCTTCGACCTCCTGCGGACGGGCGGCAGTTGCCTTCATGGGGGTGGGTGACTCGAGGGTCATCCGAGCACACCGACCCTGCCATGTCGTTGCCGCGATGGCACGGTGGTGTCGACTACTCCAGATGTTACCCACCGGTAGCGCGGGTGCAAACAGAAGCAAGCGCCCGCGCCGGTGATCGTGCTCACCCGGCCACGGACGCCGTCGATTGGACAGAACCATCGCACACGGCCCGCCGCTCGTTAACCGGTAAAGCAGATTAGGGAGGCGGAGATGGACCCGGACTCCGTCATTCGGTCTAGGGTGCTGGCACATGTACCGACGAGTAGCGATCGTCACGGACTCCACCGCCGACCTGCCGGACGCGGACGTCGGGCGGTTGGGCATCGCCGTCGTCCAGATGCAGCTGCGGGTCGGCGACCAGGTCGACGACGAGGCGCGGGTGCCGACCGACGCCCTGGTCAGGGCCATGGAGGACCGGGTCGAGGTGGCCACCGCGCCGCCCGACGCCGGGGCGCTGTTCTGGGCCTATCAGGAGGCCTGGGGCCACGGCGCCGAGGCGGTGGTGTCGATGCACATCTCTGGCCGGCAGTCGGCGACCTGCGAGGCGGCGCGCGCGGCGGCCGAGCGGTCGAAGATCCCGGTGCACGTGATCGACTCGCACACGGCCGGCATGAGCCTCGGCCACGGCGTCATCGCGGCGGCCGACGCCGCGAACCGGGGCGGCGACGTGTCGGCGGTGATCGCCGCGGCCGAGCGCCGCTGGAGCCAGGGCCTTGAGCTGATCTATGTGGACACCCTGGAGTACCTGCGCAGGGGCGGCCGCATCGGCCCCGCGGCGGCCCTGGTCGGCACCGCCCTGTCCATGAAGCCCCTGCTCACGGTCGCCGACGGCGCGATCACTCCCCTGGAACGCGTCATGGGCACCGACCGAGCGCTGCGCCGCATGGTCGACCTGGCCGCCAAGAAGGCCCGAGGCGCCCAGGTGGACGTCGCCGTCGAGCACTTCGCCGCCCCCGACCGGGCCGAGACGCTGCTGCGCGCCCTCCGCAGCCGAATCCCCGGCGGCCACAACTTCACCCTCACCCAGGTCAGCTCCGCCATCGGCGCCCACGTGGGCCCAGGAGCCCTCGGCGTCTCCATCTCCCCCCACTGACCGCCCGCACCCGCCTCGCGACCGCACCACTCCCACAAAAAGCTTCGCGCCACACGCGATACCGGGCGCACCATCACCCGTCATCGCGTCTGGCGCGAAGACACCCTATTGACGCAGCATTGGCACGATGCGTCGCAATTCGGTTATGCCGACAGTGTCGTTATGCCGGCAGCGTCACGGTTGTGCCGGCGACCTTCGTCGACTGTTCCGGAATGACCCCGTTCGTTCTGACGGGGGTCAACTCGATTCCCTTGACCGCGTCCGCGATCGCCGACCGAGCCGCCTCGACCTTGCCGGCCAAAGCCTTGTGCAGTTCGTGCAGTTGCGCGATCCGATCGCGGGCCTCGTCGATTCGCCGACGCGATTCCTGCCCGGCGACCGACACCAGAAAGTTCGCCCTGGCGGTGGCCAACTCCACGATCTCCGCGCGGATCCGCTCGGCGTCGGCCGTGGCCTTCTCCCGCATGGCCGCGCACTCCGCCTCGACCTCGACCAGCCTGCGCGCGTTCTCCGCCTCGAGATCGACGCGGAGCCGCTCCAGCTCCACCGCCCGCTGGTCCAGTTCGGCCGCCCGGCGCACCGCGGTCTCGCGGGCCTTCTTCGCCTCCTTGGCGACCTTCGCGCGCAGCTCGGCGACCTCGACGTCGACGCGTTGCCGCAGGCCGTCGGTGTCCTTCTTGGCCCGCAACCGAAGTTCGGCCGTCTCGTCCTCGGCCAGCATCATCATCCGGTGCAGCCGCTCGCTGGCGCCGACGGCGGTGGCCGGCGACAGTTCGAGCCGTTCCAGCCGAGCCCTGGTGCTCTCGAGGTCCCTGCGGGTCATGTCGAGCAGCTTGCGCAGGTCGGCGGCCTGCGCCATGGCCTCGGCCCGGTCCATGCTGGTGAACCGGAGCTGTTCCTCCATCGACTCGATGTGCTCCACGACCTGACGCTTGTGGAAGCCTCGCAACACGACATCGAATGCCTCGTGCAAGGGCACAATCTCCTGCTCTTTAGCGCACATACGCGACGCCTAATCACTGGGGCCGGAACGGAATGGTCGTCGGAGGATACCCACACGATGGGTGGACAACCACCGGAAGTCGACACGGCGACATCCGTCGCGAACGCCTTCCCAACCGGCGTGACATGCCCTTGACCAGCCCAAGTAGATCAACTGTGCACTATCGACCTGCACACGATTGTGTGAATTTAGAGAATTCACCGTCGCGTGGACACGGCCGGATCCACCGACCACACCAAGTGCGCACCGTCAGCAAAACCTCGCATTCCCACCAACGGGTGTCCCGCCGACGGGGTTCACCGATCCCCCAGCCGCGGCACGGCCGCGCGGTCGCGGTTGCGGGTCACGGCTTGTCGGCGTACGCCCCGGACCGCGACCGACGGCCAGCGGCCGCGCGGCGCCCGACGGGACCGGGCACCGCTGTCAGCCGGTCCGGTGATCAATTTGGGAAGGTCACGGGGGCCGCGCCCGTCGCTCCGCTGGTGGGCCGCCTCCTCCTGATTCACATACCCGTGAGTAACGTTCCCCCGTCCAGGTGGAAAACTGACCGGCGCCATCCACCTGGCTGGGGATCGCCCGAGAGTCGGTCCACCCGAAAGGACGAGGGCAGTGAGCAGCATCCACGCAGCTATCGACGCAGCTGAGGAGCCCGGCCTGCCGCTCACCGGTGAACGCACGGTGCCCGGCATCGCCGAGGAAAACTACTGGTTCCGCCGACACGAGGCGGCATACCTCGCGCTGCTGCCGCACTGCGCGGGCGGCACCGTCCTGGACGCTGGCTGCGGCGAGGGCTACGGCGCCCAGCTCATCGCCGGCACGGCCGCCAGGGTGCTGGCGCTGGACTACGACGAGTTCACCGCAGCGCACGTGGCCCGCGCCTACCCGGACCTCGCCGTGCTGCGCGGGAACCTGGCCGACCTGCCGGTGCGATCGTCCTCGGTGGACGTGGTGGCCAACTTCCAGGTCATCGAGCACCTGTGGAGCCAGGAGGGCTTCCTGGCCGAGTGCGCGAGGGTGCTGCGGCCCGGCGGTCGACTGCTGGTCACCACCCCGAACCGGCTCACCTTCTCCCCCGGCCGGGACACCCCGCTGAACCCCTTCCACACCAGGGAACTCGCCCCGAACGAGCTGGCCGAGCTGCTGCGCGGGGCCGGTTTCCGCGTCGAGCTGCTCGCCGGCCTGCGGCACGGCCCCGCGCTGCGCGAGCTTGACGCGGCCAACGGAGGCTCGATCATCGACGCGCAGGTGGCCGTCGCCGTCGCGGGCACCCCGTGGCCGGCCGACCTGCTCGACGCGGTGAAGTCCGTGCGCAGCAACGACTTCGAGATCACCGGGGACGACCTGGACGCGAGCCTCGACCTGGTCGCCGTCGCGGTGGCGCCATGACCGGCGGGCAGCCACGCGACGAGGGCACCTTCTGCCTGGTGCTGCACAGCCACCTGCCGTGGCTGGCGCACCACGGCGCGTGGCCGGTCGGCGAGGAGTGGCTCTACCAGGCGTGGGCGCACTCCTACCTGCCGCTGATCGATCTGCTGCAACGGTTGGGCGAGCAGGGTTTCCGTGACGTGCTGACCCTCGGCGTCACCCCGGTGCTCGCCGCCCAGCTCGACGATCCCTACAGCCTGCGCGGCTTCCACGACTGGCTCGGCAACTGGCGGCTGCGCGCCGAGTACGCCGGCACCCGGTGGGCGCGCGCCGAACCGGAACTCCGCGAGCTGTCCGCCGACGAGTTCCGCAGGGCGACCTGGTCGATCGAGCGGTTCGAGTCGACCTGGCGGCACGGTTTCTCACCGGTGCTGCGCCCGCTGGTCGACGCCGGTGTCATCGAGCTGATCGGCGGGCCGGCGACGCACCCGTTCCAGCCGCTGCTGGACGAGCGGGTGCGCGGTTTCGCCCTGCGCACCGGGCTGGCCGACACCGCGCTGCGGCTCGGCTCGGCACCGGAGGGCATCTGGGCGCCCGAGTGCGGCTACGCGCCCGGCATGGAACGCGACTACGCGGCGGCCGGGGTGCGGCGGTTCCTGGTGGACGGTCCGGCGCTGCGCGGCGACACCGCGCGGGCGCACCCGGTCGGTTCCTCGGACGTGCTGTGCTTCGGACGCGACCTGTCGGTGACCTACCGGGTGTGGTCGCCCAAGGTCGGCTACCCCGGCGACCCGGCGTACCGGGACTTCCACACCTTCGACCACCCCACCGGCCTCAAGCCCTCCCGGGTGACCGGCAGGGACGTCGCACCGGAGGACAAGAAGCCCTACGAGCCAACGCTTGCGGCACAGGCGGTCCAGCGGCACGCCGAGGACTTCGTCGACACCGTGGTGCGGCGGCTGCGGGAGCTGCGCGACCGGGACGGCCGGCCAGGCATGGTGGTCGCCGCCTACGACACCGAGCTGTACGGGCACTGGTGGCACGAGGGCCCCGCGTGGCTGGAGGCCGTGCTGCGCGCGCTGCCCGAGGCGGGCGTGCGGGTCAGCTCGCTGCGCGGCGCGGTGGCCGCAGGCCACGTCGGCGAGCCGATCGAGCTGCCCGCGTCCTCCTGGGGCTCCGGCAAGGACTGGCGGGTGTGGGACGGCGAGCAGGTCGCCGACCTGGTGGCGGAGAACACCGCACTGCAACGCGAACTCCTCGCCGCGGTGGACCTGGCGGGCGACCGAGGCGTTCGGGACACCGCCCTCGACCAGACGGTGCGGGAGGCGCTGCTCGCGCTGTCCAGCGACTGGGCGTTCATGGTCACCAAGGACTCCGCCGCGGACTACGCCCGCCACCGGGCGAAGGTGCACGGCGAGCGGTTCGCCGAGCTGGCCGCGCTGCTGCGCGCCGGCCGGCGGGACCACGCCGCCGCGCTGGCCGCGGAGCTGCGGGCGGTCGACGGACCGTTCGGCCACCTGGACGCACGGGACCTGATGCGTCGATGAACCTGCGTGAGAAGTGCGAGGATCGCCCGTCATGCGCGTGCTGATGCTGTCCTGGGAGTACCCACCGGTGGTGGTCGGCGGGCTCGGCCGGCACGTGCACGCGCTGGCCAGCCGGCTCGCCGAGCAGGGACACGACGTGGTCGTGCTGTGCCGGCAGGAGGCCGGCAGCGACGCGAGCACGCACCCGACCACCGACGAGTCGGTCGAGGGCGTGCGGGTGATCCGGGTCGCCGAGGACCCGCCGCACCTGGTGTTCGAGCGGGACCTGGTGGCGTGGACGCTGGCCATGGGGCACGCGATGGTGCGCGCCGGGCTGGCGTTGCTCGGCGGCTGGCGGCCCGAGGTGGTGCACGCGCACGACTGGCTGGTGACGCATCCGGCCGTGGCGCTCGCCGAGGCGGCGGAGGTGCCGTTGGTCGCGACGATCCACGCCACCGAGGCTGGCCGGCACAGCGGCTGGCTGACCCAGTCGCTGAACCAGCAGGTGCACTCGGTGGAGTGGTGGCTGGCGAACCGGGCCGACACGGTGATCACCTGCTCCTCGTCGATGCGCGCCGAGGTGTCGCACCTGTTCGAGGTCGATCCGGCGACGATCTCGGTGCTGCACAACGGAATCGAGCCACGGGGCTGGCGGGTGCGCCCGGCCGACCTCGCGCAGGCGCGGGACCGGTACGCGCCGGGCGGCGAGCCGCTGCTGCTGTTCTTCGGGCGGCTCGAGTGGGAGAAGGGCGTCCAGGACCTGATCGCGGCGCTGCCGAAGGTGCGCCGCAGCCACCCCGGCACGCGGCTGGTCGTCGCCGGGCACGGCAGCCACGCGTCCTGGCTGGTCGAGCAGTCCCGCAAGCACCGGGTGCGGCGGGCGGTGGAGTTCGCCGGTCACCTGTCCGATCGGGAGCTGGCCGCGGTGCTGTCGGCCGCCGACGCCGTGGTGCTGCCGAGCAGGTACGAGCCGTTCGGCATTGTGGCGTTGGAGGCGGCCGCCGCCGGCACTCCCCTGGTCGCCTCGACGGCGGGCGGCCTCGGCGAGGTCGTGGTCGACGGCCGCACCGGCCTGTCCTTCGCGCCCGGCGACGTGGACGGCCTCGCGCACGCCGTGCACTCCGTGTTGGCGGACCGGCCCTCGGCGACCCGACGGGCGCGCGCCGCGAAGGCGCGGCTGGCCACCGACTTCGACTGGACGCGCATCGCCGAGGCGACCGCCGAGGTGTACCGACAGGCCACGGTGTCCGCCCCCGCGACCCTCGGCCGCCCCAAGATCGCCAGCGGCAACGCCTTCGGTCCGTAGCGGGAACTGGGCGGGCGCGGGACCGTCAGCGAGGCGTCAGGCGTGCGGCGGACCCGTTCCGGGCCTCCGCTGTCGACCGCCGCCGTCAGGACTCCAGCGTGCGGTTCAGCGCCTCGGACGCCTTGCGTGCCATGTCCGCCACCGCCGCGCGGCGGTCGGCGTCGGCGGCGTAGTCGGCGCTGCGGTCGCGGACCACCCTGGCCGGCGCGCCGACGGCGATCGAGTAGTCCGGGATGTCCCCGCGCACCACGGCGTGCGCGCCGAGCACACAGCCTCGGCCGACCCTGGTGCCGCGCAGCACGGTGACCTTGGTGGCCACCCAGCAGTCCGGGCCGATCCGCACCGGCGACTTCACGATGCCCTGGTCCTTGATCGGCTGGTGGATGTCGCTGGTGACGTGGTCGAAGTCGCAGATGTAGGTCCAGTCCGCGACCAGGGTGGCCGCGCCGATCTCGATGTCCAGGTAGCAGTTGACCGTGCTGTCCTTGCCGAACACCACCTTGTCGCCGAGGCGCAGCGAGCCCTCGTGGCAGCGGATCGCGTTGCCGTCGCCGATGTGCACCCAGCGGCCGATCTCCAGGCGTCCGTAGCCCGGCCGGCAGTGCAGGTCGACGCGCTTGCCAAGGAACACCATGCCGCGCAGCACCACGTGCGGGTTGGCCAGCCGGAACCGGAGCAGCCGCCAGTACCTGACCAGGTACCAGGGCGTGTACGCGCGGTGCCGCAGCACCCAACGCAACGAGTCGAGCGTCAGGAACCTGGCCTGGTCCGGATCGCGCCGCGCGCCGCGCCACGATCGCAGCCGCTCCGCCATCGGCGCGCCCCACATGCTGGTCATGGCTACCGAACGGTAGTCGAGCGCGCAGCGCGGTCGCGCACGCACTCCGCGTATCGCACCCGACGGGACCGCGCGGGGTCGGGCAGGATGCGATCACGTGACCACCAGGACCCCGCTGATCATCGACACCGACCCCGGCGTTGACGACGCGTTCGCGCTCGCGCTCGCCGCCGCCAGCCCCGAGGTCGACCTGCTCGCCGTGACCACCGTCTTCGGCAACGTCCCGCTGTCCGCGACCACCGTCAACGCGCGGCGGCTGCTCGCGCTGCTTGGCCGCGAGGACGTGCCGGTGGCGGCAGGCGCGGACCGGCCGCTGGTGCACCCGCACCCGCACCGGGCCCGCTACGCGCACGGCTCGGACGGGCTGTCCGGCCGTTCGGACACGCTGCCCGAGCCGACGCGCGCGCTCGATCCGAGGGACGCGGTCACGTTGATGACCGAGCTGCTCGCCGCCGCGACCGCGCCGGTCACCATCGCGGCGGTCGGCCCGCTGACCAACGTCGCGCTGCTGCTGGCCGCGCACCCCTGGGCGCGGGAGAAGATCGGCCGGCTGGTGATCATGGGCGGCGCGGTCGGCGGCGGCAACGTCAGCGCGGCCGCGGAGTTCAACATCTGGAGCGACCCGGAGGCCGCGCGCCGAGTACTGGCCGAGGAGCGCCTGCCGACGGTGTTGGTGCCGCTCGACCTGACCATGCGCTGCGCGGTCGACCTCGACTGGCTCGGCCGGGTCGAGGCCGCCGGGCCGGTCGGGGCGGCCCTGGTCGGGCTCACCGCCGAGTACCAGCGGCACTACGCGCAGTCGCTCGGCTGGCCCGGCCTGGTGCTGCACGACGCGGTCGCGGTCGCGGAGGCGGTGCGGCCGGGCATCCTGCGCACCACCAGGTATCCGGTGGACGTCGACTGCACGTTCGGGCCTGGCCGAGGGGCGACCGTGGCGGACCGCCGCCGCACCGAGGTCAACAGGGAGTACGGCGTCGATCAGGAGCAGGCCGTCGACTTCGCGCTGGACACCGACCTCGACGGCCTCCGACAGTTCGTCCTCGACCGGCTCAGCACCCTGTAGAACGACTCGGCACAAGCCGGGACGGTCAGGTGCGATGGGCCGTGCAGAGGAACGCGGTGGGGCTGCGCCCGACGCGGATCAGCACTCTGTAGAACCACTCAGCACAAGCCAGGACGGTCAGCACGCTCAGGTGCGGTGGGCCGTGCAGAGGAACGCGGTGGGGCTGCGCCCGACGCGGGTCAGCACCACCGTGGCCTCGGCGGGGCCGGCCAGCTTGAGCCTGCGGCGCAACGTGTTGGGGTCGACGTCCAGCCCGCGCACCAGGATCTCCAGCCGGCCGACCCCGTGCCGGCGCAGCATCGCCCGCAGGGTCTTCTCGTTGTAGTGCCCGTGTTCGGTCACCCGGAACGCCCGGATGCCCGGCGGCGGGGTGTCGCCGGTGAGGTAGGCGATGTGCTCGTCGAGCTGGCCGAGGCCGTGCCGCGCCGCGTACTGGCGGACCAGGCCGGACCGCACGACCGCGCCGTCGGGGTCGACGATCCACTCCCCGACCTCCCGCACCGGGCAGTCATCCGACTCCGCATCCGTGACCGTCCACTGTGGACCTCCGGAGCGCAGCACGGTGGCCCGCCGCCGGACGCCTGCGGTCGCGAGCCCGCCGGTCCACAGGCACGCCTCGCGCACCTGCCCGTCCAGCGACACGACCTCCACCTCGTCCGCCCACGGCGCGATGTCGAAGTCCAGCCCCGGCGCGCACTTCACGGCGAGGTCGACGCCGCGATAGGTCTCCGCCAGCTCGTCCAGCGGCGGCGCGAAGTCGCCGGGCTGCCAGCGCCGCCGCCCGCTCGCGTCCCGGCGCGCGGGGTCGGCGGTGACCGCCGTGCCCCTGGTGACCGGCCGCAGCGCGTCGGCCCGCGCGAGCACCGGCCCGACGCCGGCGACCGCACAGTTGTGCGCGGCCATGTCCAGCCGCACCTGGTCGAGGTCCGAGCCGACGCACCGCGCGGCGACCCTGGCCAGCCCGACCAGGTCGGCGCCGACCGAGCAGGTCACGTCGTGCACGTCGCGGCCGGCGAACCGCGCGGCCCGGTGCGCCGTCACGGCGGACGCGGTGGCCTGCTGGAGCGCGGCGTCGGTGAACAGCCAGTCGGCCGAATCGTCCACTTTGGACACCGCGCGGCGGCGCAGCAGCACGGTTTCCACCACGGTGGCGAAGCGCTCGCCGACGAGCTGCCGCGCCGAGACCACGTCGGCCAGTTGCGAGGCCGGGATCAGCGGCAGCGCGCCGACCTCGGCCAGCGCGCGGCCGCCTGCCGCCGACCGCAGGAACGCGACGTCCTCGCGGGTGAACTCGTAGCCCAACTCCGGCCGGCCCCGACTAGACGGGCTTGGTCCCGGCGATGAGCACGTTGTAGAACAGGTTGCGCGGCACCACCTTCGACAGCACCTGCTCGTCCAGCCAGGACAGCCGCTGCCAGGTCCGGTAGGCGAACATGGCCCAGCCGAAGCCGAGCTTCTCCCTCGGCACCGCGGCCTCGAAGGTCCGCACCGGCCAGCCGAACAGCGCGGCCGACAGCTCCTCGGTCACGGCCCTGACCCGCACCGCGCCGGCCCGCACCGCGGTGCGCTCCAGCTCGTCGGGGTCGAAGGTGTGGATGTCGACCACGGCCTCCAGCGCGGCGGCGCGGGACGACTCGTCCAGCTCCTCCTGCGGGCGCCGCCAGCTGTTGAGCACCGGCACGGCCTTGGTCACGTTGGTGGTCAGCCACCAGGTGGCCTGGCCGAGCTTGCGGGCGTAGAAGTCGCCGATCGTGGTCGGCTCGCCCGCGAACACGAACCGCCCGCCCGGCTTGAGCACCCGCAGCACCTCGCGCATGGCCGCCGACACGTCCGGGATGTGGTGCAGCACGGCGTGCCCGACGACCAGGTCGAAGGTGTTGTCCTCGTAGGGGATCCGCTCGGCGTCGGCGACCCGGCCGTCCACGTCGAGGCCGAGGTGCTCGGCGTTGCGCAGCGCGGCCTGCACCATGCCGGGCGACAGGTCGGTGACCGAGCCCTTGCTGGCCACGCCGCCCTGCATCAGGTTCAGCAGGAAGAAACCGGTGCCGCTGCCCAGTTCGAGCGCGTGCTCGTACGGCCCGACGTCGCCTGCGGCAAGCCGGAACCGGTCGACGGCGTAGGTGATGCAGCGCTCGTCGTAGGAGATCGACCACTTCTCGTCGTACGTACTGGCTTCCCAGTCGTGGTAGAGCACGTTGGCGAGCTTGGGGTCCTGCCAGGCGGCCTCGACCTGCTCCGCGCTGGCGTGCGGGTTGGGCGCCGGGTCTGCCTTCGCGGTCACGGACTTCTCGGTCACGGAGTTCACTTCCCGGTGAAGTTGGCCTTGCCCGGGCCGCTCTCGACGAACGACCGCATGCCGATCGTCTGGTCGTCGGTGGCGAACAGCGCGGCGAACAGGTGGCTCTCCAGCTTCAGCCCGCTGGCCAGGTCGCCGTCGAGGCCGCCGTCGATGGCCGCCTTCGCCGCGGCGAGGGCGCGGGACGCCGCGCCGGTGAACTGGCCGGCCCAGGCGCGCGCCGCCGAGTACACCTCGTCGGGGGCGACGACCTGGTCGACCATGCCGATGGCCAGGGCCTCCTCGGCGCCGACGAACCGGCCGGTGAACACGATGTCCTTGGCCTTGCTCGGGCCGACCAGCCGCGCCAGCCGCTGCGTGCCGCCGGCGCCGGGGATGATGCCGAGCAGGATCTCCGGCTGGCCGACCTTGGCGTTGTCGCCGGCGATCCGGCGGTCGCAGCACAGCGCCAGCTCGAAGCCGCCGCCGAGGGCGTAGCCGGTGATCGCGGCGACGGTGGGCTTGGGGATCTCGGCGACGGCCGCGAAGGAGGACGACAGCGCGTGCGCGCGGTCGGCCATCTCCACGTAGGACATGTCGACCATCTCCTTGATGTCCGCGCCGGCCGCGAACACCTTCTCGCCGCCGTACACGATCACCGCGCGGACGTCCTCGCGCTGCGCCGCCTCGTGCGCCGCGGCCCGGATCTCCTCCTGGACCTGCTTGTTGAGCGCGTTCATCGGGGGCCGTTCCAGCCGGATCGTGCCGATGCCGCCCTCAACCTCAAGCCTGACGAACTCGCCCATCCCCAGGTCCTCCTCGACCGTGATCCAGCGCTAGTCAACGGCAGGTTACCGCGCGGTAGCCCACCTCGTGGAACAGCTCACACGCGACGGCGGGCGAAGAAGCGGTCGCCAGCCTTCTGTAGGTCGAGGTCCTGGCCGAAGGTGGCGGACAGGTTCTCGGCCGTGATCACCTCGTCCAGCAGTCCCTGCGCGACGACCCCGCCCTCGCGCAGCAGCAGCGCGTGGGTGAAGCCGGGCGGGATCTCCTCGACGTGGTGGGTGACCAGCACCATCGCCGGCGCGTCCGGGTCGAGCGCCAGCTCGGACAGCCGCGCGACCAGGTCCTCCCGGCCGCCGAGGTCGAGCCCGGCCGCCGGCTCGTCGAGCAGCAGCATCTCCGGGTCGGTCATCAGCGCCCTGGCGATCAGCACGCGCTTGCGCTCGCCCTCGGACAGCGTGCCGAACAGCCGGTCGCCGAGGTGGTCGACGCCGAGGGCCGCCAGCAGCTCCAGCGCCCGGCCGGTGTCCAGCTCGTCGTAGTCCTCGCGCCAGCGGCCCAGCACGGCGTACCCGGCGCTGACCACGACGTCGACGACCTTCTCCTGCGCCGGCACGCGGGCGGCCAGCGCCGCGGAGCACAGGCCGATCCTCGGCCGCAGCTCGAACACGTCCACCCGCCCCAGCTGCTCGCCGAGCAGGTGCACGGTTCCCTCTGTCGGGTGCATCTCGGCGCCGGCCAGGCGCAACAGCGTGGTCTTGCCAGCGCCGTTGGGCCCGAGCACCACCCAGCGCTCGTCCAGCTCAACACTCCATTGCACGCCGCCGAGCAGCGTGTTCCGCCCTCGTCGCACGCTCACGTCCGCCATGTGCACGACCAGGTCGGTCACATCGACGTCAACGCGTCCATTCGAGTTGCTCCGCACCGTGCCCTGCCTCGCCCCGTGGTCGGTCACGCGACCATTGTTTATGACCGCAGTCGAGGGGCCGAGCACTGGGGGCTGACAGCCATGGTGGAGTTCGTCCCAGCGCCCCGATCGCACCGTGCTGGCAGGATCGACGAGGTGCTGCACAGAGGAGAGTCCGACCTGCCCGTGCTCGCCGGGCGCCCGTTTCCGCTTGGCGCGCACCCCGAGGCCGGTGGCGTGCGGTTCGCGGTGGCGTCCTCGGTCGCCGAGGCGGTCGAGGTGTGCCTGATCGGCGAGGACGACACGGAGCAGCGGATCGAGCTGACCGAGCGCACCTTCGGCGTGTGGCACGGCCTGGTGTCCGGCGTCACACCCGGCCAGCGCTACGGGTTCCGCGTGCACGGCCCGTACGACCCGGCGCGGGGCCTGCGGTGCAACCCGGCGAAGCTGCTGGTCGACCCGTACGCGCGGCTGATCACCGGCTCCCTGTCCCACCTGGACGCGGCGTTCACCTACCAGGACGACCCGCTGACCGGGCCGCCCTCGGTGGTGGACTCGCTCGGCAGCGTGCCGCTGTCCGTGGTGGCCTCCCCCGGCGGCGCGGACACCGGCCTGAAGCCGGAGATCCCGTTCGAGGAGGCCGTGCTCTACGAGGTGCACGTGCGCGGCTTCACCAAGCGGCATCCCGACGTGCCGGAGCACCAGCGCGGCACCTATCTCGGCCTTGCGCATCCCTCGGTCATCGAGCACCTGGTCCGGCTCGGCGTGACCACGGTCGAGCTGCTGCCCGTGCACACGATCTGCGACGAGCCCAACCTGCTGCGGTCGGGCCGGCGCAACTACTGGGGCTACTCCACGCTGGGGTTCTTCGCCCCGCACGCCGGCTACGCGAGCGAGCCGGGCCGCGAGGTGGAGGAGTTCCGCACGATGGTCGCGGCCCTGCACGCCGCCGGCATCGAGGTGCTGCTCGACGTCGTCTACAACCACACCTGCGAGGGCGGTGAGGGCGGCCCAACGCTGTCGTTCCGCGGCCTCGACGAGGGCGCCTACTACCTCCAGGGGCCCGAGGGCGGCATGCGGGACATCACCGGCACCGGCAACACGCTGGACGCCGGGTCGCCGACCGTGGTGCGGATGGTCACCGACTCACTGCGCTACTGGGCGACCGAGCTCGGCGTCGACGGCTTCCGGTTCGACCTGGCCAGCGTGCTCGGCAGGCCGGGCGGGCGGGAGTTCGACGCGAACTCGGCGCTGCTGACCGCGATCACCTGCGATCCCGCGCTGGCCAGGTGCAAGCTGATCGCCGAGCCGTGGGACGCCACCGGGGAGGGCTACCGGGTCGGCGCGTTCGCGCCGCAGTGGGCCGAGTGGAACGGCCGATACCGGGACACCGCAAGGGATTTCTGGCGGGGCGCGGTCGACGTGCGGGACCTCGCCTACCGGCTGTCCGGCTCGTCCGACCTGTACGCGGACGATCTGCGCAGGCCGTGGCAGTCGATCAACTTCGTCACCGCGCACGACGGGTTCACGCTGCGGGATCTGGTGTCCTACAACGACAAGCACAACGAGGCCAACGGCGAGGACAACCGGGACGGCACCAACGACAACCGGTCGTGGAACTGCGGGGCCGAGGGCGAGATCGACGACGAGGGGATTCGCGAGCTGCGCGGCCGGCAGGCCCGCAACCTGATGGCCACGCAGCTGTTGTCCACCGGGACGCCGATGCTGCTGGCCGGCGACGAAATGTGGCGGACCCAGGGCGGCAACAACAACGCCTACTGCGTCGACGACGAGACGTCCTGGCTGGACTGGTCGCAGGACAGCGCCGAGGCCGCGTCGATGTTCGCGTTCACCAGCAAGGTGATCGCGCTGCGCGCCGCGTGTCCCGCGCTGCGCCAACCGCAGTTCTTCGAGGGCCGCACGACCCACGACGGCGACCCCGACCTGATGTGGTTCCGGCCGGGCGGCGAGGAGATGGCCGAGACCGACTGGTTCGACGAGGGCAGGCGGACGCTGGTGATGTGGATCGACGGGTCCGGTTGCCTGTCCCGCACCAGGGAGGGCGAGCTGGTCCCCGACCACTCGTGGCTGATCGTGCTGCACGCCGGGGCGGATCCGGTCGACGTGGTGCTGCCGGACGCGCTGTACGGGGAGAAGTACCAGCTGGTGCTGGACACCAGCGTCCCGGACGGCACGCCGGCCGACACCGAGCCGAGGGAACCGGGCAGCTCGCTGCCGGTCGCAGGACGAGCGCTGCTGCTACTCCGTGCTGCGCACTGACTCCACTGTGTGACACCCTCTCCGCATGCGGCTGCGCTTCGGAGTCCGGGACGAGGAAGCTTTCCACACCACGAGCGCCGAGTTGGTGGAGCGGTTCGCCGACTGGCTGGACGAGCGCGAGGACTACCGCACGGACCCGGAAGTCAGCAGCCTGTTGTTCTTCTGGAAGTGGTCCAGCGGCGACGGCCACCTCGGCCGCTGGCGGCTGCCGGACATCCGCGAGTGTCTGGTGGACTTCCTGGCGAGCAAGCTGACCGCGCCGCCGGACCGGGCGAGGGAGGTTCCGGAGGCCTTGGCGTGCACCATGATCTTCCTCGGCGAGGCCGCGATGCTCACCAAGGACAGCGATCCAGCAGACCGGCTGTCCGCCTACGCGCTGGAACTCACCGAGGAGTTCCTCACCGCGATGGAGGCGACCAGGCCGCGAATCGGCCCGGTGCCGCTGCCGACGGAGGCCAGTCGCCGCGCCGCCGCGGGAAAAGCTCCGGTGCTGCGCCGGTTCGCGCAACTCCGCGGGTATTTCGGCGTGGCGGGCAAACCGCTCGACGAGGCCGGCGGGCTCGACCCCGAGACCACCGAGGCGTTGCTGGCCGTGTTGCGCGCGGACGGGGTCCTTGACCTGCTGGCCGGCGTCGAGCACCGCCAGCACGACGCGGACGTCCTCGCGCTGGAGTGGTACCTGTCCTGGGCGACGGTCGTCGGCGCGCTGCGCAGGGCCGACGGCCGGCTGGCCGAGGGCCCCACCTGGCCGCTGGTCGAGGCCGATCCGATCGAGGCGCTCGACCGCGCGGTCGACTCGCTAATCCTGTTGTCCCCCTTGAGTTTCCTGCGCGAACGCGCGGACGTCGACCTGGCGGCGTACGTCGAGGACGGGGCCGACCGGCTGCTCGGCGAGATCCTGGCAGGCGAGCTGCGCGCGGACGGCGCGAACCTGGACATCCTGGCCGAGCTGATGATCGACTCGGCGAACCACGGAATGCCGCTGTCCCGCGACCGGATCGACGCGGTGGTGCCCGACCTGATGCGGGAACTCCTCGCACTGCTGGCCGAGTGCGGCGTCCTCACCCTCGACGGCGGCCACACCACGCTGGTCGACGGCCGACCCCGGCAGCGCGGTGGCGTGGCGCGGCTGACGCAGTGCGGCTACCGGGTCGCGGCGCGGCGGGCGGAGAAGTTCGGCATCCGCGTCCTCGTGCGGCCGGATGCGGCCGACACCACCGCGGCCGACCTGGCGAGCCTGGTCGGCCGGATGGACCTGAGCGGCTGGTTCGCCGATCTGAAGGTGTGGGCGCAGGACCGGCCGGAACCGCAGGCGTGCCGCGAGTTGCTGGCGGAGATGTTCGCGCAGGGCAGGCCACCGATCCAGTCGCTGACCGGCCTCGACCTGGTCGGCGTCGCCTTCGAGGAGGCCGCGCCCGCGCAGGTCCGCCTGCTGCTCGGCGGTCCGAACGACTTCGCCGCGGTGGTGTGGCTGCTCAACCGGGGCCACCTCGAGGAGGCGGAGATCGGCGCGGAGCGGCTGGCCAACGCGCGGATCCAGTTCCTCGGTGTGCTGCTGGACGGCCAGGGCGCGGACACCGTCGCGAGGTGGGTGGTCGACGTGCGGTCGCCGCAGGAGCAGCTGGACTTCCTCACCGAGCTGTGGAACTCGACGCACGCCCGCACCGCCGAGGTGCTGGACGCCATCGGCACCGCGCACCCCGACCGAGACCTGGCCAGGACGGCCCGCCGCCTCGCCGCGAAGTACCGCAGCCGCCGCGCCTGACCGTTTGTGGCAGTCGCCTCGCCAGGGGTGCGCGGTGGTGCCGAAGCTCAGCCGATCAGACCCGGCCGCCGTGCACCGGTTCGCTGAGTCCGCCCGTGCCGCTCATCGTGTTCCCGGCCGATGCGCCGTCGCTGATGTGCAGGACCGCGTCGGCCCCGTCGAGGGTCACGCGGTCGAGCGCGTAGTAGCCCCGCTCCGGGATGGTGTCGGCGCGCGTGCGGGCGGACGGGATCTCGGTGGTCAGCGTCAGACCCCAGATGGTGCTGCGGCCCTGAAGGAAGCCCTCGTACGTGTCCGCCGCCGGCTCCGCGAGCCCGAGCGCGTCGCTGCGGCCAAGGCTGCCCGCGAAGAAGGTGTACTTCTCGCCAAGCAGGGCACTGACGATGGCGCCAGCGCCGATCCAGTTGAAGTCCTCGTCGGTCATGCGCAGGGTGCTTGGGCTCTTCTGTAGGTGGGCGTTGTGCGCGCAGACCAGGGTCGCTCCCCGTTGGGCCTCGATGGTTCGGATGTCGAGGAGGTTCTTGGCCATGATCGCGTCCCTGGTGGCCAGCAGGCGGGACAACCGAGGACCCCGGTCGAGGCGCTGCGCCGCCTGCTTGTGGTAGCGGAGCAGGTCGAGACCGGCGGTGAGCTGCGTTTTGGCCCTGAACCACTCGTCCCGCGAGGTGGCCGCGATCAGTTCGGGTGCGCGCGCGTGGAGCGCGGTGAGCAGGTCCTCGGCGGCCGACCGCAGCCGCTCGGCCTCAGCCGTGGCGCCCATCGACATCGCCGGGTCCAGGATGGCCTCCGTGCGGCCCCACTGTTCGTCGTCGCCGGCGAGGCCCGCCAGGTCGACGTCGAGTCCCAGGTAGTCGCGGGCGTGTTCGAGGTAGCGCCGGGGGCTGGGCGCGCTGGTGTTCTCCGTCGGGGCGTCGAAGCCATGGAAGGCCAGTCGCTCCGCCGACGGTCGGCTCCGGTTGTGGTCGCGCATCCAGCTGACCAGGTTCCTGTTGCCGACCAGGGCTCCGAAGTCGTGCGAGAAGCCCTCGCTCAGCACCACGTCGAGGGTGCCAACGCCATCCTGGACGAAGTCGTTCACGGCGAGCGCGGCCACCCGATCGGTCTCCAGCGCGATCGACCGGACACCTCGGTCGATCAGCTGGACGAACAGTTCGTTGCGGACCCGCGCGAAGGCCGGTTCCTGGTGCGTCGGCTCGCCGATCGCCACCAGCTCGGCCGACGCGGTGACGAAGTCTCGAATGTCCTGACTCATGAGACTCAATCGTATCGTTGACAGCCCAGTTGAGACTTTCCAAGCGCTCGCCACCATTTCATCCACTAAAGTCTCAAACCGATGAGAACCCTGCGACCGGCCGACCTGGCGCGCGAACACGGCATCTCGACCCAGGCCGTCCGCAACTACGAGCGCGACGGGTTCCTCCCACCCGCCGAGCGCACCGGCAGCGGCTACCGGATCTACACCGACGCGCACGCGACCGCGCTCCGCACGTTCCTCGCGCTCATCCCGGCCTACGGGCACTCGACCGCAGGCCGGATCATGAACGCGCTGCACCGCGACCGGCTCAACGACGTCCTGACGATCATCGACCGCGGCCACCACCAGTTGCTCCGCGACCGAGACACCCTGGACGCGGTCCGCAAGGCGGTGGACCACCTGACGGCCGAGTCCGACGCCGTCCCGGACCTGGCGGACGACCCCGAATCCCGCACCATCGGCGAACTCGCCCACCAGCTCGGCGTCACCCCGGCCACCCTGCGCAACTGGGAGGACGCCGGCATCCTCACCCCGGCACGGGACTCGGTCACCGGCTACCGCCTGTTCCGCGCGAGCGACACCCGCGACGCCGAACTCGCCCACTTGCTCAGGCGCGGGGGCTACCCGCTGGATCACATCGCCACCGTGGTCAGCCAGATCCGAACGGCCGGCGACACCGACACGCTGTCCGGCGCCCTGGACGACTGGCAACGAAAGCTCACCGCGCAGGGCCTCGCCATGCTCGACGCGGCCGCCCAGCTCAGCCACTACCTGAACCTGCCCGGCCGTCCCGCGCCAACGGGATTCGCGCGTACCACTGAGTGGGAGTCGATGCGGTAGGCGACCGGTCATGGCACGATCGCGACCGTGTACCGCCCGCTGTTCACCTGGTGCGACCGCGCCGTCGACCTGTTGCTGGTCGCCTCGTGCGCGTGTCGCGGGACGCGGCGCGCAACGGGCTCGTAGGCGGGAGTTCCCCCGTTCGCGAGGGCCCTGGTTCGCCGCGTCTCCATCGCTGACAGGACCCGCCTGCCACCAGGAGCGAACGATGACGGCCTCGGTCAACGAACTCGACGTCCACCCCACCCTCGATCTGCCGCTGTTGCACGACCTGATCCACCCTGAGCGTCCGTTGTGGACGCCGCGCCAGCTCCGCGACCTGACCTCGATCGTGGCGAGCGAACTGACCACCCCGCTGCTGGACGTGCTGCGCTTCGAGCGGGCCGAACGCTGGTGGGTGCGGCTGGCGTTGACCGAGGGTGTCGAGCTGTGGCTGCTGTCCTGGCTGCCAGGTCAGGGCACCCAGCCACACGACCACGGCGGCGCGGCCGGGTCGTTCACGGTGCTGCTCGGCGACCTCACCGAGGACTACCGCTACCCGGCAGGGCCGATCCGCAGCGAGCGCCGTGAGGTCGGCGCGACCGTGGGGTTCGGCGCGGGTCGCGCGCACCAGGTCCGCAACCTGGACCGGCGCGACGCGGCCAGCGTGCACGCGTACTCGCCGCCGCTGGTGCCCACGCGCGAGTACGCGAGCCTCGCCGACATTCCGACCACGATCCCGCAGCTGCCGGCGCAGGTGCGGCGATGACCGCGCGGCCGGGGTTCGGCGTGGACGACCTGCTCGCCGAGGCGCGCGGGGAGCTGCGGCGGGTCGAGCCCGCGGAGGCGGACGAGCTGCGCAGGGCCGGGGCGCTGCTGGTGGACATCCGGCCGCACCACAACCGGCTGGCCGAGGGCGAGATCCCCGACTCGATCCCGATCGAGCGGATCGTGCTCGAATGGCGGCTCGACCCGTTCGGCGAGCACAAGCTGCCCGAGCTGACCGAGGACACGCGGGTGGTCGTGCTGTGCAACGAGGGCTACGCGTCCAGCCTCGCGGCGCGGGACCTGCGCCGAATCGGCCTGCGGCACGCCACCGACCTGGTCGGTGGCTACCGAGCCTGGCGCGCCGCGGGCCTGCCGATCCGCGAAGGCGGCACCCAGCCAATCACCTGACGCACCGCCCAACCGCGCCACTGCACCAACCACCACCGCACCACCCGACCGCGCCGCTGGACTACCCACCGCACCACCCACCGTCACCACCCGCCGGCACCACCCAACCGCGCCACCGATCTGCCCCATCGGGCAACACCTCTGCACCGTGGCAGACCACTCACCCACATACGCGACGCAACCTGTGCACTACCGGTAACGTCTCGAGGTTCGTGCGCTTCAGACGAATGCTCCTGCGTCCGGGCACGTTGTTGTCGATCGCCGTGCTGGCCGTCATCGTGCCGCTGTCCTGGGACAAGGACGGCGTCTTCGTCGCCCTTCTCGGCGACCTGTCGGGCTTCCTGCTGGCCTTGGCCGCCATGCAGCTCGGCATCCTGCTCGGCGCGCTCGCGTTCGGCGTTCGGGTGCACTACGTGATGGTCGGTGTCGGCGCGAAGGTGCGCGAGTGGTCCTCGCCGAGACGGCGCGTGGTGCTGCGGGCGATCCCGCTGCTGTTCCACGTCGGCATCGGCCCGCAGCGCGCGCCCGCCCGGCGGCGGATGTGGCTGGCCAGCATCGGCTCGGCCACGGTCGGCCTGATCGCGGTCGGGTTGTGCTGGCTCGGTGCCGGCGCGACGTACTGGATGGGCGCGGCCGTGTCCGCGACGGCGACGCTGGCGCATTCGCTGCTGCCGCGCCGGACCGCGGGCTCGACGTCGGTCGGCTGGTACCTGTTCCGGTTGCCGGGGCTGACCGGCCGTCCCGCCGCGGAACTGGACGCAGCGCCGTTGGTCGCGCAGACCGTGGACGCGATGGAGGCCGGCAACCTGGACGCGGCGGAGCGCTCCGCCCGCCAGCTCGCCGACCTGCACCCGCAGTTGAACAGCGCGACGGCGGCGCGGGCCGCGCTGCTCAACGCCAGGGGTCGGTACGGCGAGGGCCTGCTGCTGATCAGCGGGCTGATGCGGCTGCCGGACCAGCAGCCGAGGGAAATGGCGATGGTGCTGGCAGGGATGGCCGGCCTCGCCGCGGCGGCCGTCGAAGCCGGACAGCTCGAACCGGACGTCGGGTTGCCGGCGGCGCACCGGGCCGCGGACGGCGCCGCCGAGCTGGGCTGCCCGAAGTACCGGCTGACCGGCACGCTCGGCCTGTTGGCGCTGTTGGAGGGCGAGCCGCACAAGGCGATCAGCCTGGCGACGCAGGGCGCTGAGCTGAGCGACTACGCCCTGACCAGGGCGGACGACCTGGCCACGGTGGCCCGCGCCCACATGGCGGCCGGCAACAACGCGGCGGCGCGGGAGGCACTGGCCGAAGCCGAGACACTGGCCGCGTGGTGGCCCCGAGTCGCCGAGACCCGAGCCCGCCTGGACATCAGCTGACCAGCCACCCGGCGCACCTCGCGCTTCCACCGGACCCGCCGCACCTCACGCGGTTTGTCCACAACGTGCCTCGCCCTGTTCGGCGTCGGTCACCTGGTCGCCACCATGAACGGCCGCCCCATGACCAACCCCGACGGCTTCGTTGCCGCGATCATCCCCTGGCTGGAGGCCAACGCCTCGGTGAGTCACGCTTAAGCACGTGGTCACTGAGGACTGGGATCCCGAACTTGTCAAGGTGATCACGGATGCCGTGGTGGAGGCAGGTGGGGCTGCGGGTGGCCATCGGTGGCTGCGCTTCACGGCGCCGAACTGCGATACGGTCGGCTTCAGCCGATTTTGCCGGTCTCGGCCAGGCGTAGGGATTCCTCGATGGCCGAGACCCGTGACGCGCGCAGTCCGACCATGTGAGCCTGGTCGAGCGCCTCACGGATGAGCCTTACGGCCTCGTCCTGGCGGCCCGCCGCCAGCATCGCCCAGCCCAAAGCCTGCGTCCCCGAGGGCAGCCAGCGCTTGTCGTCGTGCTGGTGCCGCAGTTCCAGGGACGTGCTCAGATGCTGGGCCGCCTGGTCCGGCTGCGGATCGGCGATCATGTAGAAGAAGCCGATGTGTCGATGGATCTCGGAGCGATAGAGCACATCAGCGTGCTCGGCCAGCGCGAGGGCCTCCCGGAAGTGCGGCATGGCGGTAGCCCAATCCTGGCGCAGCACCTGGTGCACAAGCCCCACGCCGAACAACGCGGCGGCCACGCCACCGAGATCCCCCATGTCCCGCCGAATGTCCAGTGCCCGCTGGAACAACGCGAGTTCCTCGTCCACGCGGGAGGTGTCCCGATCGTCATCCAGAGCTTGGAAGTGCAGCAGCCAACCAAGCCGGTCCGCGATAGCGGCCTCGGTCGCGCGGTCGTGGACGACGTCGCGCGCCTGGTTCAGCCTTGCGTGCGCGATCGTGTAGTCGCCCGTGCGGAAAGCTGCTTCCAGCAGCGCTTCCGCGCCTTCGGCCAGCAGGTCGCCTGCTTGTTCCCCGGTGTGCATCACCGTACAAGCTTGTTCGGTCCGTTGTGCTTGGCAAACCATTTTCGTCAAGGTCACGGGTGGTCACCGGCACGATTTAGTCCGGCCAATAGAGCGGTGTTCGGGGTCAGTTGGCGGAGATGGTGGCGTAACTCAGAGGTAGGTGGCGGTGTTGCGAACTGCCGGATACCTTGCGACGGTGATCATCTGGCTCAACGGCGGGTTCGCAGCCGGGAAAACGACCCTGGCGCAGGAGCTGCACCGACGACTCCCGGACGCGGTCGTGTACGACCCGGAGGACGTCGGCCTGATGCTGTGGAAGTGGACGCCGCCCAACGACGACTTCCAGGACCTGCCGAGCTGGCGGGAGCTGGTCGTCGCGACGGCACTGTCGCTGCGCAGGCACCACGCGCACACGCTCATTGTTCCGATGTCGCTGACCCGTGACGCCTACCGGGCCGAGATCCTCGGCGGCCTGGCTGACGCGGGCGAGGACGTTCTGCACGTCTTCCTGGAGGCAGACGCTGACGTGCTAAGGACGCGGCTCAGTGCCCGTGCGCCGATCCCCGGCAACCCAGAGACACCCGGCAACGCAGAGACACCCGGCAACGCAGAGACACCCGGCAACGCAGAGACACCCGGCGACCCAGAGGCAGGCGAGTCGGTCATCGAGTGGGCCCTGAGTCGGGTGGACCCGGCCGCTGCCGCCCGTCAGCCGGACGGGACGCTCATACTGCGTTCCGACCGGCTCACCCCAGCCGAACTGGCCGACGAGGTACTGGTCGCGCGCCACCAACGCGTCGAGTCCGCCAAGTAGGCCCGGACAACCCACCTACAGGCGGCAGCAACAACAAGCCTGTGAGCGCGTCACCGACAAATATTTTTGTCTTGACAATTCAAACTGTCGGCGTAACAGTAGTCGCATGTTGGACGTGGCAGTGATCGACGACCCGGCCGCGGCCGAGGTCTGCATGGACCCGATGCGGGCCAGGCTGCTTGCCGAACTGGCCGAACCCGGCTCGGCCACGATGCTGGCCGGGCGGGTCGGGCTCGCTCGCCAGAAGGTCAACTACCACCTGCGGGAACTGGAGCGGCACGGTCTGATCGAGCTGGTCGAGGAGCGGAAGAAGGGCAACGTCACCGAGCGCGTGCTGCGCGCGACCGCGCTCTCCTACGTGATCTCACCGACCGTGCTTGGCGCCGTCCAGCCCGACCCGGCCCGCTCACCGGACCGGTTGTCCGCCCGCTGGTTGCTCGCACTGGGCGCGAGGCTCGTGCGGGACGTCGGCACGCTGATCGAGAGCGCCACCAAGACCCGCAAGCCACTGGCGACCTTCGGCCTGGACGCGAACGTGCGATTCGCCAGCGCGGCCGAACGCGCCGCCTTCGCGGAGGAACTCACCACCACGATCGCGGCGCTGGTCAGCCGCTACCACGACGAGCACGCGCCCGGCGGCCGCGACCACAGGGTCGTGCTGGCCATTCACCCGAGCCTCAAAACCGGCGACACCAAACCTGACCCGAAAGAGGCCTGACATGGCCACGCACGAGTTCGAGATCCGCGAGGAGATCGCCCTGGCCGCCACCCCCGAGCAGGTGTGGGACGCCATCGCCACCGGCCCCGGACTCGACTCCTGGTTCATGGGGCACAGCGAGATCGCGCCGGGGAAGGGCGGCACGAACCGACTGGAGATGCCCGGCTACACCCAGGAATCGACGATCACCGCGTGGGAGCCGGGTCGGCACCTCGCGTTCCGTGGCGACGACCCGGACGGCACGTTCGCGGCCTTCGAGTTCCTCATCGAGGGGCGCGAGGGCGGCAGCTCGGTGCTGCGCTGCGTGCACAACGGCCTACTCGGCGACGACTGGGAGGCGCAGTACGACGGGATCAAGGTGGGCGATGCGATGCACCTGCGCAAGCTGGCCGCCTACCTGGCGCACTTCCCTGGCCGCACGTCGAAGTTCAACCTGTTCCTGATCGGGCCGGCCGTCGCGGACGCCGCCAAGGCCTGGTCGACGTTCGCCGACACCCTGTCCGTTGGCGAGATCACCGAGGGCGCGCGCGTGCGCTTGGACGTGCCAGGACTTGCGAACCTGACGGGAACCGTCGACTTCGTGAGCGCACCGCACTGCGTCGGCGTCCACACGCCCAACGGCATCCTGATGCTGCTCAGGGGCTACCTGCACGCACTCGTCGTGGAGTACCACGGCTTTTCCGACGACGAGGACGAGACGAAGATCGAGACCGCGTACAAGTCGTGGCTGGACACCGCCTTCGCGTAATGCACCACAAGGAGACTCACATGAGAAAACTCAAGATCATTGAACACATCTCGCTGGACGGCGTAATCCAGCACACCGACGACGGCGGGAATTTCCCTTACGGGGACTGGACCCCGCCCTATCGGACCCCCGAGGGGCGGGACGCTGTGCTCGCCGCGTATGGCGAGAGCTTCGATCTGCTGCTCGGCCGGCACACCTACGATCTCTGGTCAGACTTCTGGCCAAAGGCGCCGAGCAGTCCGATGGCGGATCGCCTCTGTGCGGCAACGAAATTTGTCGCGACCCACCGTCCGGAAAGTCTTGACTGGGGCCCGTTCGAGGACCTAGGACAGGACATCGTCGAGGGCGTTCGCCGCGTCAAGTCGGAGGACGGCCCGGACCTGGTCCTCTCAGGTAGCTCCACCCTGACCTCGACACTGCTAGAACATGGACTCGCGGACGAAGTCGTGCTGATCGTCTATCCGGTCCTGCTGGGCACGGGAAAGCGCTTCTTCGCGGATGGAACCCCCGCGCAGTCGTTCGAACTCGCCAGCACGCAGCCCATGCCGTCCGGCATCGTCATCATCACCTACCGAACCGCCGGCCCCTTCACTTTGTGACGGTGCGGAGTGTGCGAGTTCGCCGTCGGTCCCTGGAGGCGCAGGAGGGCGACGGAGCGAAGCGGAGTCGCCCGAGAAGCCGAAGGGGCCGACTTGAGGCGAACTCGCCGGCCGAGCGAAGCGAGGCCCAAAAACACGGCCGTGACGCCCGGCTCGGCATCCGGGCGTCACGGCCGTCTCCCTCCTCGGCGATTGGTCAGGCGGGCAGCGGCAGCCCGGGAATCGGCGGGATCGGCAGCTTGATCGGCAGGCAGTTGTTGTCGTTGATCGCCTTCAGCGCGTCGACCACGACCTTCACGGCGGCCAGCAGCTTGGTCGGGTCCGGCGGAACGGCGACCGCGCCGGTAATAGCCGCGCTCAGCGTCGACAGCGTGCCGGAGAGCAGGTCAACGACGGCCGTGAGGCACTTGGTGGCGTCGCCGCCAGGCAGTGGCGGCGTCGGCACGGGCAGCGGCGGCGTCGGCACGGGCACCGGAAGGGGCGGGTCGGCCAGCGGCACCGGCACGGCCGGCGGGCTCATGGGCAGGGCCGGCAGGCACTTGGCCGCCTGCGCGCCGAGCAGCGCGTTGAACAGGTCGCCGAGCACGGGCTGAGCCTTGGCCGGGTCGGGCGGAATGGCTGTGAGGGCCTTGGTGAGTTTGTCGAGTGCGTCCGTCACGGCCTTCAGGGCCGGGTTGTCCGCCGCGCAGGCCGCCGGTGGCGTCGGCGGGTCCTGCGGTCCCGCGGCCGACGCGATGGCAGGCGCGGCCGCGGCCGAGGTGAGGACCGCGACCAGCGGGAGATAAACAGCCCATTTCCTGAACATGCTCTTCCTCCTCGTGCTTTCCTCCAGTCGGACCCGGGGATGGTAAGCACGGTCACACAACCGCTGAGCTGGTGAAATACGGAATTCACTCAATAGTGAACCCCTAAACGCACGCGAACACGCATCGCGCCAAAAAGATCATCTTCCGATTACCGGAAGTGACGCCATCCCCCAATCGGAGAATGCACACAACGGTGTAACGAGGAGAAATATCCACCATCCGCGACCGACAGGTCCCGACGGCCGCCCGCCCGGAGGACAGCAGCCACCGGCCGAACGAATCGACCGGTGGCTCCCTTATGTCCCATATCAACCCGCCAGGACGACGCGTCCCAGCTCGGCTGGCGACGCCAGCAGCTCGTGCCTCGGCAACACCCGAACGGTGTACCCCAGCGAGCCCGCGTGCGGCAGCGGAACCTCGATCTCGTAGCCGCCGTTGCCGGTGTGCCGCATCGACGCGGTCACCACGTCGTACAGCTCGTCGGAGTCGCCGACCCTGCCGAGCACCGCCTGCACGTCCACCTCGGACGGCTCGAGGCCGGCCAGCTCGACCCGCGCCCACACGATGGCCGGCGCGCCGAGCAGCGGGGCGCCTGCCGCCTCCGTGGACATGCCGGTCTCCAGCACGGAGATGTGCGGCCACGCGGCCCGCAGCCTGGCCCGGTAGCCGGCCAGGTCCTTCGCGCCCTGGAACCCGTCGGCGAGCACCGAGTTGGCCGACTGCGCGGCGGGCGCGTAGTAGGACTCCACGTACTCGCGCACCATCCGCGACGCCTGCACGTCGGGGCCGAGCGTGGCGAGCGTGTGCCGCACCATCGCCAGCCAGCGGTTCGGCACGCCGTCGCCGCCCCTGTCGTAGAACAGCGGCGCGACCTGCGAGCCGAGCAGCTCGTAGAGGGCCGCGGCCTCCAGGTCGTCCCGCCTGGTCGGGTCGGTCACACCGTCGGCCGTCGGGATCGCCCAGCCGTTGCTGCCGTCGTACAGCTCGTCCCACCAACCGTCCCGGATGGACAGGTTCAGGCCGCCGTTGAGCGCCGACTTCATGCCCGAGGTGCCGCACGCCTCCAGCGGCCGCATCGGATTGTTCAGCCAGACGTCGCAGCCCCAGTACAGGTAGCGGGCCATCGACATGTCGTAGTCGGGCAGGAACACGATGCGGTGCCGCACGCCCGCATCGTCGGCGTACCGGACGATCTGCTGGATCAGCGCCTTGCCGCCGTCGTCGGCCGGGTGCGACTTGCCGGCCACCACCAGCTGCACCGGCCGCTCCGGGTGCAGCAGCAGCGCCCGCAGCCGCTCGGGGTCGCGCAGCATCAGCGTGAGCCGCTTGTAGGTCGGCACCCGCCGGGCGAAGCCGACGGTCAGCACCTCGGGGTCGAACACCGACTCGGTCCAGCCGAGCTCCAGCGCGGACGCGCCGCGCTGCAACCAGGCGGCCCGCACCCGCCTGCGCACCTCGTCGACCAGCCTGGCGCGCAGGCCGCACCGCAGCTCCCAGAGCAGCGCATCGGTCACCGGCTCGAAGCCGACCAACCCGACGCCGCTCGGCGCGGACGGGTCCTCAGACTCGCCGAGCAGCTTGCTGATCCCGCCGTCCGCCCAGGTCGGCCCGTGCACGCCGTTGGTGACCGAGCCGATCGGCACCTCGTTGGTGTCGAAGCCGGGCCACAGGCCGCGGAACATCGCCCTGCTGACCTCGCCGTGCAGCTTGGACACGCCGTTGGCGCGCTGCGCGAGCCGCAAACCCATGTGCGCCATGTTGAACAGCCCTGGGTTGTCCTCGGCGCCGAGCGCGAGCACCCGCTGCGTGCTCACCCCGGGAAGCAGGTCCTCCGAGCCGAAGTAGTGCTGCACCAGGTCGACCGGGAAGCGGTCGATGCCGGCCGGCACCGGGGTATGCGTGGTGAACACCGTGCCGGCGCGGACCGCGGTGAGCGCCTGGTCGAAGTCGAGGCTCTGGCCGGTGATCAGCTCGCGGATCCGTTCGAGGCCGAGGAAACCCGCGTGGCCCTCGTTGGTGTGGAACACCTCGGGCTGGTGCACGCCGGTCAGCTCGCAGTAGGTGCGCACCGCGCGCACCCCGCCGACGCCGGCCAGGATCTCCTGGCGGATCCGGTGGTCCTGGTCGCCGCCGTAGAGCCGGTCGGTGACGCCGCGCAGGTCCTCGTCGTTCTCCTCGACGTCGGAATCCAGCAGCAGCAAGGGAATCCGGCCGACCTGCGCCTTCCACACGCGGGCCCGCAGCACCCGGCCGCCGGGCATCGCGACGTGCACGAGGATGGGCGCGCCGGACGGCTCGGCGAGCAGTTCCAGCGGCAGGCCGCGCGGGTCGAGCACCGGGTAGTGCTCCACCTGCCAGCCGTCCAGCGACAGCGACTGCCGGAAGTAGCCGGACCGGTAGAGCAGGCCGACGCCGATCAGCGGCACGCCGAGGTCGGAGGCGGCCTTGAGGTGGTCGCCGGCCAGCACGCCGAGGCCGCCCGAGTAGTTGGGCAGCGCCTCGGTGACGCCGAACTCCATGGAGAAGTAGGCGATCGAGGTCGGCAGCGAGTGGTCGTCCCCGCCCTCTCCGTGACCGGCCAGCTCCTCCTGGCGGCGCTGGTACCACCTCGGCGCGGTCAGGTAGCGGTGCAGGTCGTCGGCGATCGCCCTGGTGCGCATCAGGAAGCCCTCGTCGCCGGCAAGCAGTTCCAACCGCTCGACGGGCACCTCCGACAGCAGCCGGAGCGGGTTGCCGCCGACCTGCTCCCACACCTGCGGATCCAGCGAGGCGAACAGGTCCTGGGTCGGCGGGTGCCACGTCCAGCGCAGGTTGGTGGCGAGCGTGCCAAGCGCGGCCAGCGGTTCCGGCAGGCTGGCGCGAACAGTGAACCGGCTGAGTGCTCTCACGGTTGCGGACCCTATCCCGCACCCCACCGATCAGGACAAGATTCCCACGCCATACCGCAAATGTTTGCAGTGAAGATCCCCGCCCAGAGTGCGAACCCCCGAGCGGCCAAGGCAGACTGGAAGGCAACCACCCGCAACGAACCGCACGCCGCGCGAGAGGGCATTGCCCATGAGTGGACGACTCGGAATCGACGACGTCTCACCGCAGGTCAGCTGCGGACGCTACCCGTCGAAAGCCGTGGTCGGCGAGCATATCCCGGTTCAGGCGACCGTGTGGCGCGAGGGTCACGACGCGGTGGCGGCGACCGTCTCGTGGCGCGGGCCGGGCGACCGCGCCGCGCGGCAGACCAGGATGGTCGAGCAGGGCGCCGGGCTGGACCGCTGGGCGGCGGTGATCGTGCCGACGACGGTCGGCGAGTGGACCTTCCGGGTGGACGCGTGGAGCGACCCGTGGGCGACCTGGCTGCACGCCGTCGAGGTGAAGATCGCGGCGGGCCAGGGACCGGAGGACCTGGCCAACGACCTGGAGTCCGGCGCGCTGCTGCTCGACCGGGTGTCGCGCCGACCCGACCGCCGCGCGGACAAGGCGCGGCTCGCGTCCGCCGCCGCCGCGCTGCGGGACACCGACCGGCCGCTGCCGGAACGGGTGGCTGGCGCGCTGAGCGAACCGGTGCGGCGGGTGCTGCACGACCACCCCGTCCGCGAGCTGATCACCAAGGGCAGGACGCACCGGATCTGGACGGACCGGCCGAAGGCCCTGTACGGGTCCTGGTACGAGTTCTTCCCGCGCTCCACCGGCGGCTTCGACGAGACCGGGCGGGCGGTGCACGGCACGTTCGTCACGGCCGCGGCCGAGCTGGAGCGCGTCGCCGGCATGGGTTTCGACGTCGCGTACCTGCCGCCGATTCACCCGATCGGCAAGGCAAACCGCAAGGGCCCCAACAACAGTGTGGTGTCCGGGCAGGAGGACGTCGGCTCCACCTGGGCGATCGGCTCGGCCGACGGCGGGCACGACGCGATCCACTGCGAGCTCGGCACCATCGAGGACTTCGACGCGTTCGTGGCGCGGGCGGGCGAACTGGGCGTCGAGGTCGCGCTCGACCTGGCGTTGCAGTGCGCGCCGGACCATCCGTGGGTGCACGAGCACCCGGAGTGGTTCACCACCAGGCCGGACGGCACGATCGCGTACGCGGAGAACCCGCCGAAGAAGTACCAGGACATCTACCCGCTGAACTTCGACAACGACCCGCAGGGCCTGTACGCCGAGGTGCTGCGCGTGGTGTTGCACTGGATCGACCACGGGGTGCGGATCTTCCGGGTGGACAACCCGCACACCAAGCCGCCGGACTTCTGGCACTGGCTGATCTGGACCGTCAAGCGGACCCATCCGGACGTGCTGTTCCTGGCCGAGGCGTTCACCAGGCCGGCGCGGCTGTACGGGCTCGGGAAGCTCGGCTTCACCCAGAGCTACACGTACTTCACCTGGCGGACCGGCAAGCAGGAGATCATCGACTTCGCGGTGGACCTCGTCGAGCACGCCGACGAGGCGCGGCCGAACCTGTTCGTGAACACCCCGGACATCCTGCACGAGTCGCTGCAACACGGCGGCCCGGCGATGTTCGCGCTGCGCGCCGCGCTGGCCTCGACGCTCGCGCCGACGTGGGGCGTGTACTCGGGCTACGAGCTGTACGAGCACCAGGCCGTCCGCGAGGGCAGCGAGGAGTACCTGAACTCGGAGAAGTACGAGCTGCGGCCGAGGGACTACGCGACTGCGCTCGCGCAGGGCCGGTCGCTGCAACCGTGGCTGGCCAAGCTGAACGCGGCGCGGCGGGCGCACCCGGCGCTGCACCAGCTGCGCACGCTGCGGTTCCACCACATCGACAACGACGCCCTGCTCGCGTACTCCAAGACGGACCCGGCCACCGGGGACGCGGTCGTGTGCGTGGTGAACCTGGATCCGCACGCGGCGCAGGACGGCACGCTGTGGCTCGACCTGGCCGCGTTCGGCTTCGAGTGGCACGAACGGCTCATCGCGCACGACGAGGTCACCGGCGAGACGTGGAACTGGGGCCAGGCCAACTACGTCCGGCTGGAGCCGTGGCGCACGGTCGCCCACATCGTGAGCCTCACTCGGGCCTGAGAACCCCGCGACTCAGAACACGATCGGCGAGACCACAGCCATCAGTCGCCGCACGGCGAACGGTCCCGGCCCTGAATGCAATATGGCATTCTGCCGATTGGTCAACCGTATTGCCGTATTCGCGCGACATTTCTTGCCGAAACCAGCGACCAGTGCGACACTCTGCGTAGTCACAGCGTTGGCACGCGGAGGTCACGATGACCGATACGCACAACGTCCGGCCTTGGGAAGCGGATCCCACAGCAACCTTCGCCAGGCGACTTGGCAAATCACCGCAAGAACTAGACAAAACTTTAGCCAAAACGGGCTGCCCGGACATCTGGGAGCTGTCCAATGGTGATGTGGCAGTGATCGGGCGCGACCTGACCGACATCTACGCCGACCGACTCCCTGACGGAGTGAACGTGGTCGATGACGAGCGGCTCGTGGTCGTTCCCCGTGCCACCATCGTGGCAGCACGGAGGGACATACCGCATGCTTGAACGCGTCCACGAGGCGCCGGGTGAGATCTTCAACGGAAGCGACGGCTACAACGTCGACGTCAGTCAGTACTGGGGACGTATCAGCAGATTTGACAAGCTGGAGCGACGTCAGCACTTCCGAGAACCCGACAACCCAAGCTGGGAAGCATTCGCCCTCGGTCACTGGACCGAGGCTCTGCGGTTGCATGAACGCGCCCGTTCGGCCGTCGAAGCGGAGTTCGCCGAGGATGCGCGGCGAGGCATGGTGTCGCGCCGCGTGCGCGTAGTCGGACAACCGGTCACGCCGTATCTCCAGTGGGAACTGCACGGGTTGATGCTTCGCGCGGAACACGGGGAGAGCATTCGGGTAGTCACTCCGGAATCACTCGACCGATTCGCGTTAGACGACAGCCTGCCGGAACTCATCTTCCTCGGCGAGTTGGCCATGTACGAGGTTCTCTACGACACGAACGACACGCTGTACGGCGCTCGCAAGTTCACCGATCGCGAACTGATCGCCGGGTGTCTGGTCGACGTCGCCGAACTCCACTCACAAGGCGAGGATCTGCGCACGTTCTTCCAGCGGGAGATCGTGGAGTTGCCCCCTCCTGTCGTTGGTCCAGAAGTCGTCTTCTCCCGGAACCGGTGAGATCCACGAGAGGCTCGTCATCGAGATCGCGACAGGGCGGTTCGTCCACAGCGCGGGTGATCTTGATTTCAGTGGTTCCGCTGCTCGTGCTGCTGGCTCTCGGTGTCGTGGTCGCGTCGCCGTTGGCGTTGCGTGCCCTTGATGACGGCAGCCATGTCGACTGGGCACGCCTGAGCAACATCGGCCAGACCTACGGCGCCGTGTCGGCGATGATCGCGGTCATCGCACTCAGCGGCGTGGCGGCTTCGCTCGTAATCCAGAACCGGGAAGCGAAGGCCGCGAGAAAAAGCGCGCTGCGTGGGTTGCACACGGACCTCATGCGAATGGCGCTGGATGAACCGTTGTACATGGACTGCCTTGGGCCGTACCTGACGCCGAGCTTCGACACGGAGCGCCAGCACACCTACGTCAATCTGCTCGTGGCCCACTGGTACGCGGCGTACGAGATCGGCGAGACGACGGAGGCGGAGCTGCGCGCCTCCGCCCTCGGCGTCTTCACCGGCATGCCGGGACGCCGGTTCTGGCAGTCAGCGCGGGACTTCTGGGCCACCGCATACCCGGACCGGCGATCGTTGCGGTTCTTTCACATTCTGGACGAGGCGTATCTCGAAGCAGTGCAACGGCCCGCTGTGCCGGGCGAACCCGGCCTGGGACACAGGACCGTCCGACCACCTCACCCAGTTGTCGAACGACGGTGGCTTGCCTGTTTGGCCGCCGCGGGATGCGGGGCGGCAGCCCCGATCGCGCTGCTCGCCGCGCGTCGCGCGCTGCGCAGTCGCCGCGCGAGACGGTCAACGCCACGAGCACGACAGTGAAAGAGCGGACGTTCATCGAGTGCCTTCCTGAGGGTCAGTAACCAACGCCCCAAGCCAACCGGCTTTGTCCGCTACTGCTCGCCCCGAGTGCCCAGATGTGTGATGTCCTTGAGATCTACGTGGCGCGCTTGGGCACGGGGATGCGGGCCAGGTCCTCGGCCACCACGATGTCGCCGTCGAAGACCTCGGCCGCCTCGGCGTGGAAGGCCGTGGGATCGGGATAGCGCTGGGAGAAGTGCGTCAGCACCAGCCGGCGCACGCCCGACTCGGCGGCGACCCTGGCCGCCTGGGCGGCCGTGAGGTGGCCGTACCGGGTGGCGAACTCGGTGTCCTGGTTGAGGAACGTCGACTCGATCACCAGCATGTCGGCATTCTCGGCGAGGGCGTACACACCGTCGCACAGCCGGGTGTCCATGACGAACGCGAACCGCTGGCCGGGCCGGTGCTCGCTGACCTGCTCCAGGGTGACGGTGCGGCCGTCGACGTCCAGCGTGCCGGCGCGGCTCAGTTCGGCGACGAGAGGGCCGCTGACGCCGAACTCCGCCAGCTTGTCCGGCCGCATCCGGCGGCCGTCCGGCTCGACCAGCCGGTAGCCGAAGGACTCGACGGGATGCTCCAGCCGCCGGGTCTCCAGCAGGCCGAACGGTCCCGTCGCGAACGGCCCGTCCGTGTCGACGGGCTCTTCGCGGAGATCGGTCGTCTCGTAGAAGGAACTCGCGTACCGCAGCCGCTCGAAGAAGTGCTGCCCGGAGGCCGGGTAGTGCGCGTGCACCGGATGCGCGACCTTGTCCAGGGAGAGCCGCTGCACGATGCCGGGGACGCCGAGGCAGTGGTCGCCGTGGAAGTGGCTGACCAGGAGCCGGGTGACGTCGCTGGCGGCGACTCCCGCCAGGAGCATCTGCCGCTGGATGCCTTCGCCGGGGTCGAAGAGCAGACCCTCGGCGTCCCAGCGCAGCAGGTAGCCGTTGTGGTTGCGGCGGCGCGTCGGCACCTGGCTGGCGGTTCCCAGCACGATCAGTTCCCGGTTGGACACAGCCGGACGATAGGCAGCGACGGCGCGCGGCGCACGATCAATTGCCCCGACGACGCCCGGTCACGGCTCGCCGGTGGGGTGCAGCACGCTCAGGTCCTCAAGGGCGTCCTCCAGGAAGTGGGCCACCGTGTGCGAGGACGCCACGAAGAACCCCTCCCACAGCGCCTCGGTCAGGTCCGGGTGCGCCAGCCAGGCGACGATCTGCCGGTCCGCCGGCACCGGTCCGGGTCGCACCGTGTCGCCGATCAGCTTGGCGAGCTGACACAGGGCCGTTTCCGTCGTGGTGCCCCGCCAGCTGTCCAGCAGCGGCGACGCGTCACCGAGCAGCGTCCGCAGCGAGTCCAGCACCGGCCCGGCCGCCCGAACGCCCGGGTACACCGTCAACACGTGCCGCCACAGGGCTTCGGCGTAGCGCCTGACGGCCCGCCGCTCGACGTCGGGCCAGCGCTGCCAGTGCGCGGCGACCAGCCTGCCGACGGTCTTGCCGAGGTCGCGATCGTCGTCGTCCCTTGCGGCGAGTTCCAGCAGGTGCGGCAGGGCGCGCTTCAGCGGGTCGACGTCACTCCGGGTGCTCCGCTTCGTGAACGCGAAGCGGCGCAACGCTTTCGGGAGCAGCGATGGGCCGAACACCTCGTGCAGTTCCGCCAGCGCCTCGGACATCTCGGGTGCGCGCATGACGTTCCCCTGTAGGACCGTAGGACGCACGCTAGCGGTCGAGGGGCCGCCAGGTCGAGGTCAGTCGTCGTAGTCGCCGGTGGTCGGAGTTGCGCGGAGTTCGGCCAGCGCCTTGGGGAAGATGGCGGCGCAGCGGGCCAGGACCTCCTCGGTGAGGAGGAGTTCGAAGTCGGGATCCGCGCGGAAGAGGAAGCCGACCGACTGACCGGAGTCGGCGACCACGTAGTCGATCTGCGCGCCCTCGCCCGCCCACACCCAGGTACCCACGGTCACCGATGCGCTCATAGTCCTGACCTCCCCTTCGGATCTGTGCATCTAGCATCGGTCGCTATAGCAGCCTTCACGATGCCTCGATGGAGTGATTGACCGCGTGCATGGGAGGGTCGTGACGTGGGCGAAGCATTGCAGACCATTCCCAGGCGGCTGCTCGGCGGCGAACTGAAGCGGTTGCGCCAACAGGCCGGTCGATCGCAGGCCGAGGTGGGCCGCGCCATCGGCAGGGACCACACGCGGATCAACAAGGTGGAGGTCGGTCGATCGAACCTCACACCCGAGGAGTTGGTCGCGCTGCTGGACTTCCTCGGCGCGAACGAGGCGGACCGGACGAAGGTCCTCGACTTCGGCGTGGAGGCACGGAAGCGCCAGCCCAAGCAGCGCGCCTATGTCGACCAACTGCCGGGTTCCTACCGCCGGATCTGGACCATGGAGAGCCAGGCGAGCGGCATCTCCGCCTATGAGAAGGGCATCTTCCCCGGCCTGCTCCAGTGCGCCGACTACGCGGAGGCGTTGGTCGCGGCGGGCGACGGCCTTTGGTGGGACAGCTCGTATCAGGAGCGGGTGAGCCGGGTGAACTTCCGTCTGGACCGGCAGCGATCGGTCTTCGAGGTCGAACCGGCCAAGGATCTGGAGTTCATCTTCAGCGATGACGCACTGGCCACCGAGTTCGGTAGTCCTCAGGTCATGCGGCGACAGTTCGAACACATGCTCCGAATCACCGAGGAACATCCCAAGATCAGTATTCGGGTGATCAGCGCGACGGCGAGGAACAGTCCCGCCCCATATGCTGGATTCACCCTGCTGTGCTTCGAAAACCCAACGCCACCAGTGGGGTTCATGTCTGTCGCGCTCGGTCCGTCGCCCTATCTCGACGGGTCCGCAGACACCGAGGCCCTGGGCCGAGTGTTCGTCAGGCTTCGAGAAATGGCTGCCAGCCAGGCAGAATCGAGAGGACTGGTCGAGGACGCTCTGAAGAGGAGTTAGCCATGCGCAAGGACATTCGTGACACGGGGTGGTTGAAGAGCAGCTACAGCGGCGCGGCGACCGACAACTGCGTCGAGGTGCGATGGACGAAGAGCAGCTACAGCGGCGGCGCGACCGACAACTGCGTCGAGGTCGGGTGGTTCAAGAGCAGTCACAGCGGAGGCGCGGACGACAACTGCGTCGAGGTCCGCTTGGTCGCCGATCTCGTCGGAGTTCGGGATTCGAAGAACCCCAGTGCCGGTGCGTTGTGGGTCACTTCCGACGCCTGGACCCGCTTCCTGACCAGCACGATAGCCGGCTAGCGCCGCACTCAAGCTGCCCGGCCCGTTTGCCGAAGCAAGGATGGGGGCAAGCAAGGGGGGCGGACGTCCGTCGACGGTGAGGAGTTTTGCCATGCCCGGAGAACCCCGACCGGACGCAGCGCTCGGTCTCGACGGGGTGCCGCACACCGGCGAGGGGATCTCGCCGGACGGCCACCTCATCGAACCGCAGGCCGAGGACTTCCGGTCCGCGTCCCTCGTCCCCCGCGACCCGAACTGGTTCAAGAACGCCGTCTTCTACGAGGCCCTCGTCCGCGCGTTCAGCGACGCCGACGGCGACGGCACCGGCGACCTGCGCGGCCTGGCCAGCCGGCTGGACTACCTCGAGTGGCTCGGCATCGACTGTCTGTGGCTTCCCCCGTTCTACGCGTCTCCGCTGCGCGACGGCGGCTACGACATCAGCGACTTCCGCGCCGTGCTGCCCGAGTTCGGCAGCGTGGAGGACTTCGTCTACCTGCTCGACGAGGCCCACCGGCGCGGCATCCGCGTCGTCACCGACCTCGTCCTCAACCACACCTCGGACGCGCACCCCTGGTTCCAGCAGTCCCGCAGGGATCCCGACGGCCCCTACGGCGACTTCTACGTGTGGAGCGACGACGACCAGCGCTACGCCGACGCCCGCATCATCTTCGTGGACACCGAGACCTCCAACTGGACCTACGACCCGGTGCGCGGCCAGTTCTACTGGCACCGCTTCTTCTCCCACCAGCCCGACCTGAACTACGAGAACCCCGAGGTCCAGGAGGCCATGCTCGAGGTGCTTCGGTTCTGGCTCGACCTCGGCATCGACGGCTTCCGGCTCGACGCGGTCCCCTACCTCTTCGAGGAGGAGGGCACCAACTGCGAGAACCTGCCCCGCACGCACGAGTTCCTCAAGCGCTGCCGCAAGGTCGTCGACGACGAGTACCCGGGTCGCGTGCTGCTCGCCGAGGCCAACCAGTGGCCTGCCGACGTCGTCGCCTACTTCGGCGACGACGCGATCGGCGGCGACGAGTGCCACATGGCGTTCCACTTCCCGTTGATGCCACGGATCTTCATGGCCGTCCGCAGGGAGAGCCGGTTCCCGATCTCGGAGATCCTGTCGCAGACCCCGGAGATCCCCAGCGGCTGCCAGTGGGGCATCTTCCTGCGCAACCACGACGAGCTGACGCTGGAAATGGTCACCGACGACGAGCGCGACTACATGTACACCGAGTACGCCAAGGACCCGAGAATGAAGGCCAACATCGGCATCAGACGCCGACTGGCCCCGCTGCTGGAGAACGACCGCAACCAGCAGGAGCTGTTCACGGCGATGCTGCTCAGCCTGCCGGGCTCCCCCGTCCTCTACTACGGTGACGAGATCGGCATGGGCGACAACATCTGGCTCGGCGACCGCGACGCGGTCCGCACGCCCATGCAGTGGACCCCGGACCGCAACGCCGGCTTCTCCCAGTGCGACCCGAACCGGATCTACCTGCCGGCGATTTCCGACCCGGTCTACGGTTACCAGGCCATCAACGTGGAGGCGCAGCTCAACAACAGCTCGTCGCTGTTGAGCTGGACCCGGCGCATGATCGAGGTTCGCAAGCAACACCCTGCCTTCGGCCTCGGCAGCTTCACGGAGTTGGGCTCGTCGAACCCGAGCGTGCTCGCCTTCCTGCGCCGGCTGGCCTCCGACGAGGGAACCGAGGACATCGTGGTGTGCGTGAACAACCTCTCCCGGTTCCCGCAACCGGTGGAGCTGGACCTGTCCGAGCACCAGGGGTGCGCCCCGGTCGAGCTGACCGGCGGCGTGCAGTTCCCCACGGTCGGCGAGCTGCCCTACCTGCTCACGTTGCCGGGGCACGGGTTCTACTGGTTCCAGATCGTGCGGACGGTCGACGACGGCGAGGCAAGGTGAGCGAGGTGCCCGAACCATCCGAGCTGGTGAGCGGCCTTGTGGCTGGGCTGCCTGGATGGCTGCCGAACCAGCGCTGGTTCGCCGGCAAGGACCGCCCGGTGCTGGCCGTGCGCCCGCTGCGCAGCACGGTCCTGCACGACGGCGACCCGCTGCTCGTGCACGTGATGGTCGAGGTCGAGCAGCAGGACCGGCGCGAGCCCTACCAACTGCTCGTCGGCGACCGCCACGAGCTGCCCGACCACCTACGGTCGAGCTGGATCGGGCCCGGCTACGAGGCGTCCGCCGACTCGGACGCCACCGCGCCGCTGCTCGACCTGATCGCCGGGAACAGCCGCGTCGACACGCTCGTGTTCGAGACCGAGCCCGGCGTCCAACTGGAGACCGGGCTGCGGGCGCGGCCGATCACCTCCGAGCAGAGCAACACGTCGCTGGTGTTCGGCCACCAGTACATCCTCAAGCTGTTCCGCCGACTGACCCCCGGTCCCAACCCGGACCTGGTGCGGCACCGCGCCCTGCACGCCGTCGGCTGCGAGCACATCGCCGAGCCGCTCGGTTCGATCACCGGCGAGCTGGCCGGGCAACCGACCACGCTCGGCATGCTCCAGCCCTTCGTCGCCGACGCGGTGGACGGCTGGGCCATGGCCACCACCAGCGTCCGGGACCTGATGGCCGAGGCCGACCTGCACGCCGACGAGGTCGGCGGGGACTTCGCCGCCGAGGCGCACCGGCTCGGCCACGCCGTCGGCGCGGTGCACTCGGACCTGGACCGGGCGCTCGGCCACGAGCAGCTCGGGCCGGAACGGCTGGCCGGGGTCGTCGCGGCCATGCAGCGCAGGCTGGACGCCGTGCTGACCTCGGTGCCCGAACTCGGCGCGTACGAGGCGGAGCTGCGGGCCGCGTTCGACAAGGCCGTCGACGCCGAGGAGTCGATCACCGTCCAGCACGTGCACGGCGACCTGCATCTCGGCCAGGTGCTGCGGACCGTCTCCGGCTGGCTGCTGATCGACTTCGAGGGCGAGCCGGCCGCGCCCGCCGAGGACCGCGTCGCACTGCACTCGCCGCTGCGCGATGTCGCCGGAATGCTGCGATCCTTTGACTACGCGGCGCACCAACTGCTCGTCGGCCAGCCGGAGGACCACCAGCTGGCCAGGCGGGCGATGGAGTGGTCGCGCCGCAACCGGGACGCCTTCTGCGACGGCTACGCCGAGGTGGCCACGCGCTCGGTCGGCGACCCGCGCGGGCACGCCACGCTGCTGCGGGCGTTCGAACTGGACAAGGCGGTCTACGAGGTCGCCTACGAACACGCGAACCGCCCGGAATGGCTGACTGTCCCGCTGTCCTCCATCGCGCGGATCACCACCGAAGGAGATCACCAGTGACTCACCAGCCCGCCGATCCGACGGCCGCACCCGCCGAGGACGACGTGCGCCGCCTGCTCGCCGGGTCGCACCACGACCCGCACTCCGTGCTCGGTGTGCACCCGCACCCCGAGGGGGCCGTGGTGCGGGCCCTGCGGCCCGGCGCCAGCTCGGTCGCCGTATTGGCCGGCGACGAGCGGCACGAGCTGGAGCGGCTGACCGACGGGCTGTTCGCCGCGCTGCTGCCGAAGGCGCTCACCGAGTACCTGTTCGAGGTCGACTACGCGGGCCGGGTCGAGCTGGTCGACGACCCGTACCGCTGGCTGCCGACGCTGGGCGAACTCGACCTGCACCTGATCCGCGAGGGCCGGCACGAGCGGCTGTGGGACGTGCTCGGCGCGCACCGCCGCAGCTACGACACGGCGGGTGGCCCGGTCGAGGGCGTGTCCTTCGCGGTGTGGGCGCCGACGGCGCGGGGCGTGCGGGTCTGCGGCGACTTCGACGGCTGGGACGGCCGCGCGAACCCGTTGCGGTCACTGGGTTCCTCGGGAATCTGGGAGGTGTTCCTGCCGGGTGTCCCGGTCGGCTCCCGGTACAAGTTCCGCATCCTCGGCCAGGACGGGTCGTGGCACGAGAAGGCCGACCCGATGGCGTTCGCCACCGAACGCCCGCCAGCGACGGCGTCGGTGGTGGCCGCCTCGGAGTACGCGTGGGGCGACCAGGACTGGGAGGCCGAGCGCGACGCGGCGGATTGGTCGCGCCGGCCGGTCAGTGTCTACGAGGTGCACCTCGGCTCGTGGCGGCGGGGCCTTGGCTACGCGGAACTGGCCACCGAACTCGGCGCCTACGTCACGGAGTCCGGCTTCACGCACGTCGAGCTGCTGCCGGTGGCGGAGCATCCCTTCGGCGGTTCCTGGGGCTACCAGGTGACCTCCTACTACGCGCCGACCTCGCGGTTCGGCAGCCCCGACGAGTTCCGCGCGTTCGTGGACCTCCTGCACCAGCAGGGCATCGGCGTGCTGATGGACTGGGTGCCTGCGCACTTCCCGCGCGACGAGTGGGCGTTGGCCAGGTTCGACGGCACGGCCCTGTACGAGCACGCCGACCCGCGCCGGGGCGAACATCCCGACTGGGGCACGCTGGTGTTCGACTTCGGCCGCAACGAGGTGCGCAACTTCCTGGTGGCCAACGCCCTCTACTGGATCGAGGAGTTCCACCTCGACGGCCTTCGGGTCGACGCGGTGGCCTCGATGCTGTACCTGGACTACTCGCGCAAGGAAGGCGAGTGGCTGCCCAACGTGCACGGCGGCCGGGAGAACCTCGACGCGGTGCGGTTCCTCCAGGAACTCAACGCGACGGTGTACCGGCGGCATCCCGGCGTGCAGCTGATCGCGGAGGAGTCGACGGCGTGGCCGGGAGTCACCAGGCCGACGCACCTCGGCGGGCTCGGCTTCGGCTTCAAGTGGAACATGGGCTGGATGCACGACACGCTGCACTACCTCCAGCACGACCCGGTGCACCGCGCGTTCCACCACGGCGAGGTCACCTTCTCGCTGCTGTACGCGTGGAGCGAGAACTACGTGCTGCCGCTGTCGCACGACGAAGTGGTGCACGGCAAGGGATCCCTGTGGTCGCGGATGCCCGGCGACGACTGGAACAAGGCGGCGGGGCTGCGGTCGCTGCTGGCGTTCATGTGGGCGCATCCCGGCAAGCAGCTGCTGTTCATGGGCGGCGAGTTCGGCCAGGAACGGGAGTGGTCGGAGGGCCGGTCGCTGGACTGGCACCTGCTCGACTCGCCGCTGCACGCCGGGGTGCACGCCCTGGTCGGCGACCTCAACTCGTTGTACCGGGCGCATCCCGCGCTGTACACGGCGGATTTCGTGCCGGAGGGCTTCTCCTGGATCGACGCGAACGACGCGGCCGGCAACGTGCTGAGCTTCCTGCGGATCGGCGAGGACGGCTCGGTCCTGGCGTGCGTGGCCAACTTCGCGGGCGTGCCGCACCGCGACTACCGGGTCGGGCTGCCGATCGAGGGCGCGTGGCGGGAGGTGCTCAACACCGACGCCGAGCGCTACGGGGGCTCGGGCGTCGGCAATCTCGGCGAGGTGCGCGCGGTGGCCGAGCCGTGGCACGGGCGGGCCGCGTCGGCCGTGCTGCAACTGCCGCCGGCCGGCGTGGTGTGGCTGACCCCGGACGCGTCCTGACCGGCCCCGACGACCCGGACCTGTCCTGATAGGCCCGACGATCCCGGCCGCGCGCCAGGTGATTTCTGCCGATTGTCCGGCCGCGCGTGCCGGTGCTTCGGACACGTCAGAAAGGATCTAGTGCGGCACTGCACAATAGGATGATGCGGTTACCCGGCATGGTCGCCCTGCTGCTCGCGCTTGCCGTGCTGTGCGGCGCGTGCACCAGCGTCGTCGCGGGCAGTCCGACGGCGGCCGGCACTGGCCCGATCGCCGGGAACGACGTGGACCCCTCGTTCGTGCGGGGCACCGACGGCAGCGCCGTCGACCGGCTCGCCGCGACCGCGGTGGTGGACGTACAGGAGTTCTGGCGGCAGTCCTTCCCGAGCATGTTCGGGCGTCAGTGGACGGACCTGACCGGCGGCGCCTACTCCGTGGACACCACCGACCAGGACGCGAAGCCCGTGCCGTGCGTGACCAAGGCGGCCGACGTCGCCGGCAACGCGTTCTACTGTCCAGCCTCCGACGCCATCGCCTGGGACCGGTCCGCGCTGCTTCCCGTGTTGCAGAACAAGTTCGGCGACACCGCCGTGGTCATCGTGCTCGCGCACGAACTCGGCCACGCCGTGCAGCACCGCACCGGGCTCACCCACGACTCGCAGCGCGAACAACCGGAGAGCTATCCGACGATCGTCATCGAGGCGATGGCCGACTGCTACGCGGGCGCGTTCCTGCGCTGGACGATCGACGGGCACGCGCCGCACCTGCGGATCGGCCACGAGTCGCTGGACTCCGCGCTCGGCGCGCTGGTCACCTTCCGCGACCCGATCGGCACGGCGCGGTCGGACCAGGCCGCGCACGGCAACGCCTTCGACCGCGTCTCGGCATTCCAGGACGGCTACCAGCAGGGCGGCAAGCTGTGCTCGCAGATGACCGCGCAGAACCGGCAGTTCACCCAGCACGGCTTCACCAGCAGGGACGACCAGGCCTCCGGCGGCAACCTGACGCTGGACACCATGCTTGAGCTGATCACCCCCGACCTCGCTGGCTACTTCGGCGGCCTCGTCACGGCCGCCGGCAAGCCGTGGACGGCTCCCAAGGTCACCAGGGGCGCGCCGAGCTGCGGCGACAAGCAGGGGCCGATCGCGTTCTGCTCAGCAGGAACCGAGATCGACGTGCAGACCGACGGAACGCTGTCGACGCTGCACAACCAGATCGGCGACTACGCCACCGGAACGCTGATGGCCAGCCGGTACGGGCTCGCCGCCATGGCCGCCCTTGGCCGGCCGACCGACCAGGGCACGTCCGGGCACGACGGCCTCTGCCTCGCCGGCGCGTACACCGGCACGGTGCTGAGCAGGAGCCAGGGGTTCGGGCTGTCGCCGGGGGACCTGGACGAGGCCGTGCAGGTGCTGCTCGGCTACGACTACGCGGCACGGGACACGGCGGGCCACAATGCGGTGAACCCCGGTTTCGAACGGGTCGCGGTGTTCCGGCTCGGCGTACTCGGTGGCGCGAAAAGTTGCGGTGTGTGAGTAGCGTCTTGCCCCATGACTTCGGAAGACGCCCGGCCGACGCAGGACGGTGACGAACCCGCCTGGCGGCGCGTCACCGAGCGGGAGAGCCGATGGCCCGCGCTGATCACCGTCGCGGTGACCGTCGTGCTCCAGGTCGCCCTGCCGGACAAGCTGACGCTCGGCCCGAGATGGCTGGTGCCCGGCGCCGCGGCGCTGATGGTGGTCGCGCTGCTGCTGATCAACCCGGACCGGCTGGAGCGGCACCACAAGGCGCACCGGATGGCGGCGCTGACCATGGTCGCGATGGTCAGCATCGGCAACGGTTTCTCGGCCGTGGTGCTGGTGCAGCACATCCTCAACGGGTCGGTCGGCGACCAGGCCGGCCCGCTGCTGTCCACCGGCGCGGTCATCTATCTGACCAACATCGTGGTGTTCGCCATGTGGTACTGGGAGTTCGACCGGGGTGGCCCCGGCGCCCGCGCGCAGGGCGTCAAGGAGTACCCGGACTTCCTGTTCCCGCAGATGTCGACCCCGGAGTTCGCGCCGACCGACTGGGAGCCCGGCTTCGTCGACTACCTCTACCTGTCGTTCACCAACGCCACCGCGTTCAGCCCTACCGACGTGATGCCGTTGCGGTACTGGGCGAAGCTGCTGATGCTGGCGCAGTCCGCGGTGTCGCTGCTACTGGTCGTGCTGGTGGTCGCGCGGGCCGTGAACATCATGCACTGACGCCGGATCCGGTCAGCTGACGGTGATGCGCGGCCGGACGATGTGCAGGGTGCCGGCGGTCAGGTCGGTGTTGATCACGGTGACGTCGGTGAAGAACACCGGAATGATCATCGGCACGTTCTTGATCATCAACGGCGGGTTGTGGTCCTTGTCGATCACCGTGTCGAACAGCCCGAGCAGCTTGCCCTGGAGGCGCTGCGTGTAGAGCGTGATGGTGTCGCCGGGCGCAGGCTCGATGGTCGAGGTGCTGCCGGCGGCCGCCGTGGTGACCACCGTGTGCCCGTCCGGCAGGAAACCCGTCTGCACCAGGTTGTCGATGTCCAGCCGGGACGCGGTGAACTTCTGCACCGTGACCTGCTTGCCGTTCACCTCGACGTCGGTCGTGCCGCGCCAGGTCAGCCAGGTCATCAGCAGCTTGCTGGAGTTGAGCGTCCAGGCGCGGCCCTGCGGCGGCGCGACCGCGTCGCGCGGCGAGGGCTGCGTCGTCGGGGCGCTACCGGTCTCCGGCGTGCTTGGCGCGCTCGGTCCGCTCGTCGCGGAGACCGGGGCCTGGCCGGTGGGCGCCGCGCTCGGCGCCACCGATAACGACGAGGTCGGCGTCGTCCCGCTCGCGGGAACCGACGAACTCGGGGCGGCCTTGCCGCTCGACGCCGAGGAAACCGACGCCGAGGAAACCGGCGTCGGGGCCGCCTGCGCGGCCGGACCCTGGTTCGCGACGGCGATCAGGCCGCAGACCAGGAGGCCGGCGAGCGCGCCAATCGCGGACAGCGCCGGAAATCCCGGCCGGGTCGCGGTGTCGGCCGGCCGGTGTGGTTGGTGCGCCTCGACTTCCCTCGATTCCTGCGCCACCGCCTCCTCTGGCGACCTCGGCTCGACGAGCAGCGCGGTCTCCTGCGGCGCTGCGGTCGGCGCGGTGGGCCTGCGGTCCCTGCGGCGGACCTTCGGCCGGTCGGTCCACGCGGTGGCGAGCGAGCCGCCGACGATCCCCATCAGCGAGCCGACCAGGAAGCCGCCGAGGTTGGTGGTGACCAGGGCGACCAGGGACAGCAGCACCGCGACCACGCCCGCGGCGAAGCGGAACTGCGGGCGCAGCCACAGGCCGAGCGCGCAGACGAACATCAGCACGCCGATCAGCAGCGCGGAGACACCGCCGAGCATCCTGATCGAGATGATCATGTCGCCGAGCCGGAAGGACATGAAGGGCGGCAACAGGATCAGGATTCCCGAGATGATCAGGAAGACGCCTGCCCAGAACGGCCGGCCGCGCCGCCAGTCGCGGAATGCCCGCCAGGCCCGCAGCGCCCAGTTCGGGGATTCGGTCACGATGATTCCTTGCACGGTCTTAGAGCTCCTAACACAATGACTGTTCGGCTCGCGACGCCCAGGCAGACGGTCTGCGGCGTTGTCGTCGGTCACCATGACTCCGTCATGCCTCCCTCCTCCGCCTTGCATCCCGCCCACCTGGCCGCCGCTCCCTGATCGAACGCCATTGTGTTAGGAGCTCTTGGAGCCCCGTCACGAGCCCGGCCGGCCGCACGGACGCGGCCGGCCGGGCGACGCGATGTCAGTTGCCGAAGCACTCGTTCTTGCCGGTGGCAACGCCGAGGTGCATGCCCTTGAACGTGATGGTCTGGGCGGTGGTGGCCCAGGCCGTCTGCTGGAGGTTGGTGATCTTCGCGCTGTCGGCGGTGAGGCCGAAGCTGTTCGGCGCGCCGCCGATGCTGCCGGCGTCGACGCCGATGTGCGGGTTGGTCAGCGTCAGGTCGCCGTTGAGCTCGGTCAGGTCGACGACCATGTTCTCCGCGTGCATGCCGTCGGCGCCCGGCGCCTCGATGCGCATCGTGGCGTCGCCGATGAACGGCAGGTGGGTGAGGTAGACCGACTGGCAGAACTTGCCGAGCGTCGCCGACTTGAAGCCGTTGACCGCGACGGCGTGGCCGACGGTGACGGGCTTGCCGTTGGCGTCGGTGGTCTCCGTGCGGTCGACCGAGCCGTACTGGACGTAGCCGGAGCCGTCGAGGGTGTCGGCGCTGACCTTGAAGCTCTGGCCGGACACGGCGAACGACGCCGCGAACGCGCCCTGCGACAGACCGAACATCAGCACACCGGCGCCGACCGCGCCAGCGCCCAGCACCGCGGCGAAGCGGGTCCAGCGGGTTCTGCCCGCCGTCTCGTTCTCCGTCATTCGTGTTCCTCCCACTCGATGAGCGTCTGTGAGCGCCGAACGTTCACGGGGGCGTAACCCCACCGACTCGCGCGTCGTGGCGAGCGTCACTCGCTGTGTTTCGCGGCACAAGAAAACGAGTCGGTCTCGTCTACAAATCACCCCACGGGGTGAGGTTGATTCATGTTTCACTCCGTCACCGTTCTTCCCGGTCCGGACCTGCGACGCCCACTGGGCCAGTAGGGTGATCCGACGTCGCCGGCCGAGTGGGCGGACGACTGCACTTCGTGCTGGGGACGGAGATACGCGTGATGGTGGGTCGGGCTGCCCTGGACAGGCGTTCTGTCCTGGTTCTGGTCGCGTTGGTCGCGACACTCGGATTGATCGCCGGCTGTGCACAGACAGTCACCGGCAAGGCGCGGGCCGTCGGCGCGGTCGACCCCGGCACCGTGGCGGGCCTGCCGGTGAGCAACGGCCCGAGCGGCCCGAAGAGCGGGGTCGCCGACGCCAAGCTCACCGTGGAGAACGGCGACGGCGGCGACATGGACAAGCTCGCCGTCAACACCATCGCCGACGTGCAGGAGTACTGGGCCGAGCAGCTGCCGGCCAACTTCGGCGGCACGAAGTTCACCCCGGTGAAGCGGTACGTGTCCTACGACTCCGACGCCGCCGGGATCGAGATCTGCAAGACCAGCACCGCGGGCCTGGTCAACGCCATGTACTGCTCGCTGGACGACAGCGTGTCCTGGGACCGGGGCCAGCTGCTGCCGATGCTGACCGAGAAGTTCGGCGCGATCTCCGTGGTGATGGTGCTCGCGCACGAACTGGGTCACGCCGTGCAGACCAGGCTCGGCGAGCTGAGCAACATCACCCAGGCCACCCCGTCGATCATCCGGGAACAGCAGGCCGACTGCTACGCGGGCAACTTCTTCCGGTGGCTCGCCGAGGGCAAGTCCAAGCACTTCCAGATCTCCACCGGCGACGGCCTGAACAAGATCCTCACCACGATGTTCTTCATCAAGGACAACGTCGGCTCGAACTTCACCAAGCAGGGCGCGCACGGCAGCGCCTTCGACCGCGTGTCGGCGTTCCAGTTCGGCTTCACCGAAGGACCCAAGCGCTGCGCCAAGATCGACCTGCCGGAGTACGAGAAGCGCAAGACCGAGGTGCCGCTGGACAACCAGGCGATCAACAGCGGCAACCTGCCGGTGAACGACAAGCAGTCCAGGGATCTGCTGGAGAGCAGCCTCAAGGCCACCTACGAGAAGTCCGGCGCGAACCCGCCAACGCTGAAGGACGGCTCGGCCAGCTGCTCGGACGCGAAGGCGACGCCGCCCGCGTCCTACTGCCCCAGCAACAACACCATCTCGATCGACCCAGACGCCCTGAACAAGATCGGCACACCGCCCGGCAAGAAGGGCCAGAGCGGCGGCCTCGGCGACTTCGCGGCGTTCGCCGAGATCTCCTCCCGGTACGCGCTCGCCGTGCAGAAGGCCGCGGGCCTGTCGCTGGAGGGCACCTCGGCCGGGCTGCGCACCGCGTGCCTCACCGGGTCCTGGGGCGGCGCGGCCAAGAAGGGCGTCGGGAGGGTCGGCACGAGCGCGCTGACGCTGGGGGCGGGCGACCTCGACAAGGCGATCGCCGAGCTGTTGCAGGACAAGAGCCTCATCGCCGCCGACGTCAACGGGAAGCCGGTCGACTCGGGGTTCGCCAGGGTCGAGGCGTTCCGCATCGGCTTCCTCGAAGGCTCGGACGCCTGTAGCGCCAAGTTCAACTAGCCTGCCCCAACCGAGTTGGGGTGTACCCAGGTACACCCCAACTCGGCAACCAGCTGCAATGTCAGCGGCCCCTCCGCACGGCAACGTGTGTGGTGATCAACACCGCACACCACAGCCGAGGAGGCGACCCGATATGGACAGCACCACCGACAAGACCGCGCCGAACCACGAGACCGTGACACAGCACGAGACCGTGACCGGGCCCGAGACCACAGCGCGAGCATCGGCCCTGCCCCTCCCCCTGACCGCACTCATGCCAGCCCTGGGCGTGTTCCTCCTGGTCACCTTCCTGGCCGCCGGAGCACTGGGCGTCCTCCAGGGCTCGACCGCGATACCCACCGAGGTCATCCAGCTCACCCAGTTCGGCCCGGCCATCGGCGTGCTGGCGGTCGCGGTCGGCTGGCGGTCCAGGGTGCGGGAGTCGTTGGCCGGCGCCTTCCGCGCCGCGGGCCGCGTCGGGGCTCGCGGCCCGCTGCTGCTCGCCACCGCGCCGCTCATCATCGCGGCTGCCGCCATCGCGTACGGCCTCCTGACCGGCGACGCCCGGTTAACCCCGCCGAGCGCGCTGGACAACCCGTTCGCCGTGATCGTGGTGGCGCAGCTGATCGGCGCGTGCGGCGAGGAGATCGGCTGGCGTTGCTTCCTACAGCCGTTGCTGCGCAGGCGTTTCTCCGCACTCACGTCCTCGATCGTAGTCGGCGTGCTGTGGGGTGTGTGGCACGTCCAGGTGCTCGCGCAGGCCCCGGTGTACGCGGTCGCCTTCCTGCTGGCGACCACGTCCATGTCCGTGGTGCTTGGCCTGGCTCTCGACCGGGTACGGGCGCACCGGCTGCTCCTGGCCGGCGGGTTCCACACGCTGATCAACCTCGGCCTGCTGCTGTGCATGGACGAGGAGACCGGCGCGGTGCTGCCCATGGTGCTGCTCGGCGCGTCCTGCCTGGTGGCTGCCGCGCTGTGGATCTGGCGAGCCCCCACCACCCGCACCACCACCTAAGCGACCCTCCACCCCCGCCGCCAACCCTGACCGCCTCTCAACCACCACGGAAGGACACCACGGCACACCAACCACAAATCCGAAGTCCACGGCCCAAGTCCCAAGTCCACAGCCCCAAGTCCCAGGCCCCAAGCCCACCGTCGCCGGGCGTTGCCGTGATCGCCGCGCACCTACAATCACCACCACGGCCGCGCCTTTGCCTGCGGGTCCGCCACCGACCGGCCGCCTCCTCGAACCGCATCGGGCACGACAGCTGGCCGCTGTCGTCGGCGTATCCCTGTCGTCCGCGTGTCCAACACACCACTCCTGATGAGACGGGAAGCAGTCATGACGCCGCTCGTGTCCCGTGGCTGGGTCGCGTCGTGGCGGTGTGTGCGGCTGGGCTGTCTCATGATCGCCGAGGCAGCCGTCGGCACGGTCGTGGGGTTGGCCTTGTTGCTGCTGCCGACCGGGATCGGTTTCTCGCTGCTGCCGCCCGCCGCGACCGCCCTGCGCTCGCTGTCGGACCGGTCGCGGGCGTTGGCCACCAGCTGGTCCGGGACGGAGATCAACCCGCCCGACCCGCTGGCCGTCGACCCCGTCACGCGGCGGCGCACGCAGGTCGGGGCGATCCTCACGGACGAGGGGTTCTGGCGCGACCTGCTGTGGTCGGCGCTCGACCCGATCGTCGGCGGTGTCCTGGTGTGCCTGCCGCCCACGCTGATCGTCCACGGCGCGTTCGGGGTGCTGGTGCAGCCGTTCCTCTGGCGGCAGATCATCGAGGCCAACGGTGGCGACTGGTGGTACACGTTCATGCCCGTCACCGACACGGCAACGATGCTCGCCGCGCTGGCCCTCGGTGCCGGGTTCCTGGTCACCGGAGTGCTCCTCGCCCCCGCGCTGCTGCGCCTGCACTCGAGGTGGAGCCGGGTGTTGCTGGCCGCGCCGCGCTCCACCGAACTCGCCAGGCGGGTCGCGTGGCTCACCGACACCCGCAGCGACGCGCTCGGCACGCAGGCCGCCGAGCTGCGGCGCATCGAGCGGGACCTGCACGACGGCGCGCAGGCCAGGCTCGTCGCCATGGGCATGACGCTGGACAGCGCCACGAGGCTGTTCGCGGTCGACCCTGACGCGGCGTACCGCCTGCTGGTCGAGGCGCGCGAGACGTCCAACCGGGCGCTCGACGACCTGCGCAACCTCGTCAGGGGCATTCATCCGCCGGTGCTCGCCGACCGGGGCCTCGGCGACGCCGTGCGGTCGCTGGCCCTGGACTGCGTTCTGGACGTGCACATCGAGTCCCGACTGGCCGGCCGTTTCGCGCCGCCCGTGGAGTCCGCCGCGTACTTCGCCGTCAACGAGGTGCTCACGAACGCCGCCAAGCACTCCGGCGCGCGCGAGGTCCGGATCGTGTTGGAGCACGACGGCGGCGTCCTGCGGATCACCGTCACCGACGACGGGCACGGCGGTGCGGACTCGTCTCTCGGCACCGGCCTGCGCGGGGTCAGGCGGCGGTTGGCTACGTTTGACGGCGCCCTTCGCGTGCACAGTCCGATGGGCGGCCCAACCATCGTGACCATGGAGCTGATGTGCGCGTTGTCCTCGCCGAAGACCTCTTCCTTCTGAGGGACGGGCTGCTGCGCACCCTCCGGGAGCACGGTTTCGACGTCGTCGCGTCGGTGGACAACGGTCCTTCGCTGCTGCGGGCGTTGCTCGACGAGCGGCCGGACGTCGCGGTGGTCGACGTGCGGCTGCCGCCGACGTTCAGCGACGAGGGCCTACAGGCGGCCGTGGCCGCCAGGCGCAGCCGACCGGGGCTGCCGATCCTCGTGCTGTCCCAACACGTCGACCAGCTCTACGCGAACGAGCTGCTCGCCGACGGGGACGGCGGGATCGGCTACCTGCTCAAGGACCGGGTCACCAACACCGAACAGTTCGTCGACGCCGTTCGCCGGGTCGCGGCGGGCGGCACCGTGCTCGATCCCCAGGTGATCGCCAAGCTGGTGTCCCGCAGCGACGCCAGGGGCATGATCGGCGAGCTGACCCAGCGGGAACGCGACGTGCTCGAACTGATGGCCGAGGGCAGGTCCAACGCGGCCGTCGCCACCACGCTGCACATCAGCGAGAGCGCCGTCGCCAAGCACACCGCGAGCATCTTCGCGAAACTCCGGATCGCACCGTCCAATGACGACAACCGCCGCGTGCTGGCCGTGCTGGCCTACCTGAGGCGGTAGGCCAGCACGAGGCGGGATGAGGTCACAGGTCTACGTCACAGGTCTGAGGTCACAGGTCCATCGCGAACCGCCGGCACACGTGAACCCGAGCGAACTGCTCGCGCAACGTCGCCTCGTCCCGCAGGCTCGCGTGCGCGAAGACCTCGATCGGCCGCAGCCCCGGTCGTCGGGTCCCGATGGCCCTGTCCGGTTCCCCGGCCTCGGTGCGGTGGCTCGCATAGACGTGCAGAAAGTGGTCGCTCTCGGCGAAACCCATGGCCAGGTACCACCGCAGCGTGTCCGGATCATCCCTGGTCCACGCGTCCAGCGTCGCCGTGCCGAGCGCGCTCAGCCGCGCGCGGGCCTCGTCGAGCAGGTCGCGGCCGATGCTCTGGCGCTGGTGGTCGGGATGCACGGCGACGGTGTCGATGGTCGCCAGCGCGTCATCGATGCCGACGTCCATGATCCCGACGACGGTGCCGTCCGCCAGCGCCGCGACCAGTTCGAGCCCCGGTGGGGCGACGGCAGGCTTGGCGCACAGGACGTCGTCGAAATAGGCGGTGCCGAGGAAGGACAGCACCCGGCAGCGCAGCCAGGACTGTTCATCGGCGGAGGTGTACTCACGTATGGCGTGGTTCAACGGGGTGATCCTCAACTCGCGTGGTGACGTGCGGGCGGTCGCGGTCGAACCGTCGAGAGATCACGACGCGATTCTCGCCACCGCGCCGACGCTCGGGCAATCGGTTTACGCGATCACCCGATCGCCGCCATCACCGCGGTCGCCACCTACGCCTCCTGGGCCTCGGCGCGCTGCGCGTAGGCCGAGCGGGCGTTGACGATCTCGGGCACGTGCTGCTCGGCCCAGACCCGCATGCCCTCCAGCAGCGTGATCGCGCTGCGCCCCAACGAGGTCAGCTCGTACTCCACCCTTGGCGGGATGGTGGGGAAGGCGGTCCTGGTGACCAGGCCGTCGCGCTCCAGGTTGCGCAGGGTCTGGGTGAGGCTCTTCTGCGTGATGCCGTCGAGCTTGCGGCGGAGCACGCCGAACCGAAGCGGGCCGCCGCCCAGCATGGGCACCACCAGCACCGCCCACTTGTTGGCCAGCACGTCCAGGACCGTCCGCGACGGGCACTTGGCCAGATACGCGTCGACTCCGCCGAAGTCCCTCAGGTCGAGTGCGGTATCCATAAGATCCTTGTATATCGGATCGATGCCTACTCTTCAAGGGGCGTCAGCTGTTGCCGCCCGGCGAGATCAGGCCCGTCTCGTAGGCGAGCACCACGGCCTGCACGCGGTCGCGCAGGCCGAGTTTGGACAGGATGCGGGCCACGTGGGTCTTCACGGTCGTCGCGCTCAGCGTCAGGCGCTCGGCCAGTTCCGCGTTGCTCAGGCCGGTGGCCAGCAGCCGCAGCACCTCCAGCTCGCGCGGGGTCAGGCCGGACAGGTCCCGGTGCAGGCTGGGCTTTGCCTCGTCGCGCTGCGCGAACCGCTCGATCAGCCTGCGGGTGATCGCCGGCGCGAGCAGCGCGTCGCCGGAGCGCACCAGCCGCACCGCGGCGACCAGCTGTTCCGGCGAGACGTCCTTGAGCAGGAAGCCGCTGGCCCCCGCGGTGAGCGCCGCGTAGACGTAGTGGTCGAGGTCGTAGGTGGTCAGGATGATGACGCGGGTCTCGTCGAGCCCACCGGACAGGATTCGCCGCGCCGCCTCGATCCCGTCCATCTGCGGCATCCTGATGTCCATCAGCACCAGGTCGGGCCTGGTCCGCCGGACGGCGGCCACCGCGTCGACGCCGTCGGCGGCCTCGGCGACCACGTCGATCCCGTCGGCGGCGAGGATCATCCGGAACCCGGAGCGCACCAACGCCTGGTCGTCGGCGATGACCGCGCGCAGCGGCTGGCTCACGCGGTCCGCCACTGCATCCTGGCCCGCAGCCGGTAGCCGCCGCCGAGCCTCGGACCGGCGTCCAGGGTGCCGCCGTAGACCGCGAGCCGCTCGCGGAGTCCGACCAGGCCCCTGCCGTTGCCGGTGCGCGACTGCACGCCCGGTGTCCCGCCCGTGTCGGCGATCTCGATCTCCAGCCAGTCGCCGTCGTGTCCGATCGCGACGGTCGCCTTCGCACCGACCGCGTGCTTGATCGTGTTGGTCAGCGCTTCCTGTACGACCCGGTAGGCCGCGAGGTCCACCCCGGGCGGCAGCGGGTCGGACGGCGAGGACACCGCGACCGTCACCGGGATCCCCGCGGCGCGCACCCGTTCGACCAGCGTGTCGAGCTGGTCGAGTCCCGGCTGCGGCTCCAGCCCGTCGCCGGAGCCGTCCTGCCGCGCGCCGTCGGAGGCGGCGAGCAGCCCCATCACGTGCCGCAGTTCCGCCATGGCGGCCCGGCCGCTGGCCTCGACGGCCAGCAGCGCCTCCTTGGACTGTTCCGGCGCCGCGTCCATCACCTTGCGCGCCGCACCGGCCTGGATGACCATCACGCTCACATTGTGGGTCACCACGTCGTGCAGCTCCCCCGCGATCCTCGAACGCTCCTCCTCAACAGCCCGCCTGGTCGCCTCCTCCTGGTTCCGTTGCAGCTCGACGAGCCGGTCCTGGCCGGCCCGCAGCCGCAGCTGCCAGGTGCGCAGCAGGTTCGCCAGCACACCGGCGACCAGCAGCACCACGAACGGCCCGATCCAGCTCGGCAGGATGAAGTTCGCGTGCCGGAAGAAGAATCCGGCCACCAGCGCCACCATCACCAGGCTGCTCAGCGCCTGCATCCGGTACGGGCTGAGCGCGACGGCGCTGTAGGTGGCGACGACGCAGATCAGCACGGTGATCCAGGTCCCGCCGTCGCGCAGGGCCATGGCCGCGCAGATCACCACCCAGAAGACGGCGAGCGGATACCGGTGGCGGAAGGCCAGCGGCAGCGCGGTCAGCTGCGCCATGGGCCACGACGCGTAGACGGGCATGACCGGGTACTCCGGGGTGCCGATGAGCTCACGAGGCGGGGCGGGCACGGACGGCGCCCGGAAGACGACGTGCTCGGCGATGGGATGGGTGATGGCCACCCAGGCCGCGAGCACAGCCAGCACGATCGCCAACACCGCGTCGACGATGACCACCCGCCGCGACGGCGGAGCCATCGTCGTCTCCGGGCGCAGCGCGTCGCGCACCTGCCGCCACCAGCCCCGCCGGTCGTCCTGTTCCACCGGCACATTGTCACGCCGGCGCGGCCCCACCGACATCGTCCTCGGTGATCAGGTCCTTGTCCGCCGGGAGTACATCGCAGGGATGACGCCTCGGCCGGATCCTCCTGGCGAGGTATTCGATCTCCGCGCGGCGGCGGACGCGGTCGACCGTGCGCCGAACCTACGTTCGCTCCTGCCAGCACACGGCCGTCAACGGAACACTCTGCGGCACGGCCGTTCCGACCGGAAGGACGAACACCCGTGAACCACACGACCGAACGGCACGACGCGTCGACCTACCCGCGCGAAGGCGACCTGTCCCGGCTCGGCACCCGGCCCGGTCCCGGCTTACGCGTCTCGTCGGTGGCGGGCGCGCTGCGCTGGGCGGCGGGGCGGTGGCCGTTCGTCGAGGACGAGGTGGCCGGCCTGCGTCAGTTGGTGCGTCCCGGCGCGATCTGCCTGGACATCGGCGCCGAGTACGGCCTCTACACGTGGAGTCTGTCGGCGCTGGCCGGGCCGAGCGGCCAGGTGCACAGCGTCGAGCCGCTGCCCGGCCCCGCCCGCTTCCTGGCCGCGACGGCCGAGTTGCTTGGCTGCGCCAACGTGACCGTGCACGAGATGGCGCTCGGCGAGCGGATCCAGGTCGGCACGATGAGCCTGCCCCGGCGTCGCCTGCTGCCCGTGCACGGGCGCGCCTATCTCACCGAGGGCGCTTCCGGTCCCGGCCCCAACACCGAGTTCGCCGTGTCGCGGCCGGTGCCCACGCTGGTGCAGACCGTGGACACCCTCCGCCGGCACCTGCGGCTGCGGAGGGTGGACTTCGTCAAGGCTGACGTGGAGGGGGCCGAGGCCGCCGTGCTCGCCGGAGCCAAGGAGACCCTGCTGCGGGATCGGCCGATGCTCCTGCTGGAGATCGAGGACCGGCACCTGACCAAGTACGGCATGACCGCCGGCGAGCTCGTCGCCGGCCTGGCCGCCATGGACTACGGCATGCACCGCTGGCGCGACGGCGGCTGGGTGCCCGTCGAGCGGGTGACGGAGGACTGCCGCAACTACCTGTTCCGCGCCCAGTGACCGACAACCCAGCGGCTGACGGCCGAGCGACCGACGGCCCAGCGATCAACGGCCGAGCGACCGACGGCCAGCGGCAGCGCGACCGACGGCCGGGCCGCCGCCGGTCGCGCTGCCGGTGCCGCTAGTAGAGCGCGCCCGCCAGGTTCCTGCGGGCCGCGATCACCCTGGGATCGTCGGCGGGGAACAGCTCGAACAGGCTCACCAGGTGCTCCCGCACGCGGTCGCGGTCCTCGCCCGAGGTGCGCCGGACGGTGTTCACCAGGCGGGCGAACGCCTCCTCGACGCGCTGCACGGCCAGTTCGGCGTCGGCGGCGGTGAGCTGGGCGGCCACGTCGTCGGGGGCCGCGTCGGCGCGGGCGATGGACGACGGGTCGGCGGCCTCGGCGCGGGCGGTGAAGCGGACCTGCGCCAGCGCGGCCTTGGCCTCCTCGTTGGCGGGCTCGGCGTCGAGGATCCGCCCGTAGGCCGCCTCGGCCTCGGCGTAGTCGCCGCGCTCGAAGGCGTCCTCCGCCTCGGTGAAGCGCGGGTCCTCCGGCTCCTCGTACTCCTCGTCCTGCGCCTGGCCGGCACCCTCTTCGGCGGCCCTGATGCCGGGCAGCTTGTCCCGCAGGGCGTCGAGCAGCCTGGCCAGCCACTGCTTGATCTCCGGCTCGGGCAGCGCGCCGGCGAAGGCGTCGATGGGCTGCCCGCCCGCGATGGCCACCACGGTCGGGATCGACTGCACGCCGAACAGCTGCGCGATGCGCGGGTTGGCGTCCACGTCGACCTTCACCAGCACCCAGGCCCCGTTGGCGGCGCGCGCGTTGCGCTCCAGCACCGGGGACAGCTGCTTGCACGGCGCGCACCACTCGGCCCACAGGTCGACCACGACGGGCACCTGGAGGGACCGCTCGATCACCTCGGCCTGGAAGGTCTCCTCGGTGACGTCGAGCACCCAGGGGCTCACACCCTCGGCCGCGTCGCCGTTCGGCGCGCCGCCCTGCGACGGCGGTGCGGCGGGCGCCCGCCTCGCTCCGTCCGCCCGCGCCTTCAGCGCGGAGAGGTCGACCGCGCCGGACAGCGCGGCGGACAGTGCTGCCGACTTACGTGGATCTGGCCTTGTCACGTTTTCCATCCTGGCACGACGCGGTGACTACGTGCTTGGGTCCCCCGCACCTCGCGATGCGATCCGACTCACCCTCGGCTCGCCCACCGGCTCACCGCTCGGCGAACACCGTGGCGACGTCCGGCAGCATCGGGTTGTCCAGCACGGCCCGGTTGTCGCCGACGAGGTCGCGCAGCAGCGGGTCGAGCAGCTCCCCGAGGCGGGTCGCGCGGTCGGCGCCCAGCGCCGTCCACGGTGCGACGGCCGCCTCGTCGGTGCGCAGCTCCACCCAGGCCCGCAGCTCGCGGCCGGCGTCAGTCAGGCCGCCAGCCTCGGTCAACAGCCCTCGGTCGACCAGGCGGTCGGTCGCGGCGGCCCACTCCTCGGTCGACCAGCCGCGCGCCTGCCGCATGTAGTCCGCGTCGACGCCGTGGTCGGACGCGAAGACGACCAGCGTCTCGCAGCCGTCCAGCAGGGCGGCGCTGAGCGCAGCGAAGTGCCCGTCGCCCCTGGCCTCCCGCACCACCGTCGTGGCCTGCCACAGCGCCAGGTGCGGCTGGTCGGACCAGGGCAGCGCCGCGTTGGCCGCGCCGAGCGGGCGACCGGCCAACGGGACGAGCCCGGCGGCGGCCACGGCCAGCTCGGCCGCCTCGGCCACCGCGTCGCCCGCGACGACGTCGTCGCCGAGAATCCGGCGCAGCGCGCGGTCGACGCCGTCCAGCCGCGCAGCCAGGTACCGCTCCGGCGCGGCGATCCGCCAGGTGTCCGGCACGGCCCTGGCCACGCGGGCCGGGTGGAAGTTGTAGAACACGGCGGTGACCAGCTCCGGCGAGGCCGCGCCGAGCGGCGCGGCCCTGGTGCCGAAGTAGCCCATCCAGCCGCCCTTGCAGCCGAGCTCGTCGGTGACCGCCCTGCCTTCGCGACCGAAGTAGGTGACACCGTGGTACAGCTCGAGCTGCGCCCAGATTCGCCGTGCCGAGGCCAAGTCGTCCATAGTCCGAAGCTGCCCTTCGCGGAACCGTGTCAGGAAGGGACCCTTCCTGACGTTGAGTGCCCGGAAGGGTCCCTTCACGACATGACGTTTGGCTAGAATCTAGCGGGCTCGGTGTAGACGCCCCACTCCTCGCGCAGCACGTTGCAGATCTCGCCGAGGGTGGCCTCGGCACGGGCGGCGGCGAGCATCGGCTCGATCAGGTTCCCGTCGCCCCTGGCGACCCGGACCATCTCGGCGAGCGCGCGGTCGACCTCGGCCTGGTCCCGCTCGGCGCGGCGCTTGCCGAGCACCCGGTTCTGCTCGCGCTCGACCTCGTGGCTGACGCGCAGGATCTCCAGGTCCTCGGAGATGGACTCGGTGTGCACGTTCACGCCGACCATCTTCTTGTCGCCCTTCTCCAGCGCCTGCTGGTAGGCGAACGCGGAGTCGGCGGTCTCGCCGGTGAACCAGCCGTCCTCGATGCCGCGCAGGATGCCGGAGGTCATCTCGCCGATGGGGTGGTTGCCGGACGGAACGGCGGCCTTGGCCATGTCCTTGATGCGGTCGAAGATCCGCTCGGCCTCGGCCTCGATCTTGTCGGTCAGCGCCTCGACGTACCAGGAGCCGCCGAGCGGGTCGGCGACGTTGCTGACGCCGGTCTCCTCCATGATCACCTGCTGGGTGCGCAGCGCGATCTGCGCGGCCTTCTCGCTCGGCAGCGCCAGCACCTCGTCGAGGGCGTTGGTGTGCAAGGAGTTCGTGCCGCCGAGCACGGCGGCGAGCGCCTCGACCGCGGTGCGCGTGATGTTGTTGTCTGGCTGCTGCGCGGTGAGCGACACCCCTGCGGTCTGGGTGTGGAACCGCAGCGACTGCGCCTTGTCGGTCTTGGCGCCGTAGACGTCGCGCAGCCAGCGGGCCCAGATCCGCCGCGCGGCACGGAACTTCGCGATCTCCTCGAAGAAGTCGACGTGCGCGTCGAAGAAGAAGCTGAGTCCTGGCGCGAACTTCTCGATGTCCAGGCCGCGGGACAGGCCGAGTTCGACGTAGCCGAAGCCGTCGGCGAGGGTGAAGGCCAGCTCCTGCGCGGCCGTCGCCCCGGCCTCGCGGATGTGGTAGCCGGAGACCGAGAGCGGCTTGTAGGCGGGGATGTTGTGCGCGCAGTGCTCCATCAGGTCGCCGATGAGGCGCAGGTGCGGCTCGGGTTCGAACAGCCACTCCTTCTGCGCGATGTACTCCTTGAAGATGTCGGTCTGGAGCGTGCCGTTGAGCTTGCTCGGGTCGGCGCCCTGCCGCTCGGCGGCGACCAGGTACATGACGAAGATCGGCACGGCGGGGCCGGAGATGGTCATCGAGGTGGTGACCTGCTCCAGCGGGATGTCGCGGAACAGCACGTCCATGTCGGCGGCCGAGTCGATGGCGACGCCGCAGTGCCCGACCTCACCGAGGGCGCGCGAGTCGTCGGAGTCGCGGCCCATCAGCGTGGGCATGTCGAACGCGACGGAGAGGCCGCCGCCGCCGCGCGCCAGGATCATCTTGTAGCGCTCGTTGGTCTGCTCGGCGTTGCCGAAGCCGGCGAACTGGCGGATCGTCCAGTTCTTGCCCCGGTAGCCGGTGGCGTGCAGGCCCCGGGTGAACGGGAACTCACCCGGCCAGCCGATGCGCTCGAAGCCCTCGACGTTCTCGCCGGGGCGGGGGCCGTAGACGGGCTCCACCTCGACCCCGGACAGGGTGGTGAAGTCGGCGTCGCGGACCCGGCCCTTGGCCTCGGCGTCCGCGTACCGCTGCTGCCAGCGCTCGCGGCCGGCATCAATGTCGGCGTAGTTGTCGTCATACCCCTGTGCGGGCACCGCGACCTCCGGGTCTCGTCGGTACTCAGATAGTAGGACGTCCAACTATCCGTCGCCACCGTGGCGCACGTCACCGAGGGATGACCGGGGAGGCGGCCTGGACCGCCGTCCCCGGCGGCCTCACCCGTTGGCGAGGTGCTGTTCGATCCGCTCGACCTTGGCCGTGAGCTGCCCGGTGTGGCCGGGCCGGATGTCCGCCTTGAGCACCAGGCTGACCCGGGGCGCGCGGGCCTGGAGGACCTCGGTCGCCCGCTTGACCACGGCCATCACCTCGTCCCACTCGCCCTCGATGGTGGTGAACATGGCGGTGGTCTCGTTGGGCAGCCCCGACTCCCGCACCACCCGCACCGCCTCCGCGACCGCCTCGGCCACGCTGTCGGACTCCCCGCCGAGCGGGCTCACACTGAACGCGACGAGCACAGGTCCTCCCCGAGTGATTTCGACTGGCACCAACATCATCCCGGGTACCCGCTGGTAGCTTCGGACCCCATGACCTCCCAGCCGCTGCCGTTCGACCCGATTGCCCGCGCGGCCGAACTCTGGGAGAAGCACATCGGCTCGTCGACCTCGATGGCCGCTGTGACGAGCGTCATGCGGGTGCAGCAGATCATCCAGTCCGCCGTCGACGCGGCGCTGAAGCCGCACGGCCTCACGTTCGCGCGCTACGAGGCGTTGGTGCTGTTGACCTTCTCGCGCCAGGGCAGCCTGCCGATGCGGGTGATGGGCGAGCGGCTGCAACTGCACCCGACCAGCGTCACCAACATCGTGGACCGGCTGGAAAACGACGGCCTGGTGCGCCGCAACCCGCACCCGACCGACCGCCGCACCACCCTGGTCGAGATCACCGACGCCGGCCGGGCCCGCCGGGAGGCGGCCACCCACTCCGTCACGGCGGTCGACTTCGGTCTGCGCGGGCTGAACGAGAAGCAGACCGACCAGCTGACCGACCTGCTCGCCAAGGTCCGGCACGCGGTCGGCGACTTCGATTGACGTCCTCTCCGCCCTGAAGGGCAGGGATTCCGGCCTCCGTCGCTTACGCGGCGGTCCCGGCGGGTTCCTGCTTCACGGCCGACTGCGGGACCGGGGTCCCGTCTGACATCAGCTCCACAGGCGTTGGCCTGTCCGCCCGTCCGGCGGCCAGGATGTTCTTCGCGGCGTTGAGGTCCCGGTCGTGGGTCACACCGCATCGGCATGTCCACACGCGCACGTGCAGGGGCTTCTTCCCGTCGACCGCCCCGCACGCCGAGCACGTCTGCGATGACGGGAAGAACCGATCCACCTTTCCAAACGTGCGCCCGTACCGGGTGGCTTTCTCCTGAAGGAGCCGGGTGAACAGCCCCCACCCGGCATCGTGCACGGACTTCGCCAGCCGGGTGCGGGCCAGCCCCGTGACGCACAGATCCTCGACGTACACCGCTTGGTTGTCGCGGATGATCGCCGTGGTGTGTTTGTGCGCCCAGTCGGCGCGGGCGTTGCGTACCCGGGCGTGCACCCGAGCGACCTGAACGCGGGCCTTGGCCCGGTTCGCGCTGCCTTTCCGCTTGCGGGACAGGTTCTGCTGCGCCTTGCGCAGCGCGCGTTCCGCGCGACGCAGGAACTTCGGGGAGGTGATCGTCTTGCCGTCCGACAGCACCGCGAACGTGGTCAGCCCCAGGTCGATGCCGACCTCGGTGTCCAGCTCGGGTAGCGGTGCGTCCTCGGTCTGCACGACGAACGAGGCGAAGTGCCGGCCCGCCGCGTCCTGGATGACCGTCACGCTCGACGGCGCGGAGGGCAGGCTCCGCGACCAGCGCACGGGCACATCGCCGATCTTCGGCAGCCGCAGCCGGCCGTTGTCCAGCACCCGGAACCGGGCGTTGGCGGTGAACCGGATGGCCTGCCGGTTGTCCTTGCGGGACCGGAACCGTGGCGGAGCCAGGCGCCGGCCTTTCCGCTTTCCGGACACAGAAGCGAAGAAGTTCCGGTAGGCGGTGTTCAGGTCGGCCAGGGCCTGTTGCAGCACCACCGCTGACACCTCGCCCAGCCACGCCCGCTCGGGCATGGTCTTGGCGTGGGTGATGACCTGCTTGGACAGTTCCCCGTCCGAGAGGTACGGCAGGCCCTGTTCCCGCACTGTCTGGCGTGCGCGCAACCCGTCGTTGAACACCACCCGCGCACACCCGAACGCCCTGCCCAGCGCGTCCCGCTGAGCCGGCGTCAGGTAGACGCGGTAGTTGTACCGGAGCTGCACGACCCCAACCTAAACGGTTGGTTTCATGGCTGATCTTGAGGGTGTTCGCACTGGCCGGCACTGTGTTTTCGCGCTGCATGCGCACTTGGTTTTCGTGACGAAGTTTCGACACAAGGTGTTCACCGGGCGGCACCTGACCCGGATGGAAGAGATCATGCGGGCAGTATGTGAGGACTTCGAGACCACGTTGGTGGAGTTCAACGGGGAGGCCAACCACGTGCACCTGCTGGTCAACTTCCCTCCCAAGATCGCGCTGTCCAGGCTGGTCAACAGCCTCAAGGGCGTGTCCTCCCGCAGAATGCGGCAGGAGTTCCCCGACCTGGTCCGGCACTACTGGCGGGCGCCACGACTGTGGTCCGGGTCGTACTTCGCCGGCTCGGTCGGCGGTGCGCCGATCAGCGTTCTCCGGCAGTACATCGAGCAGCAAAACCGTCCGGTTTAGGGCACCGCTCGGGCCTTGGCGGCCCTCTCAGCGCGTGCCTTCACCCCCGCCCTGAAGAGCGGAGCACTGTCCCCCATCCCGGTAGCGGTCCTGGGTCAGCCCGACGGCTTTCCCTTGATCCACCCGAAGTCGCGGAACAGCTGCACGCCCTCGCGGGTCAGCGAGCGCAGCACGCGCAGCCGGGACAGCCTGAGCAGCTTCTCGAACAGCGGTGTGCTGCGACGGATGAACATCCTGGTGTTGGCGCTGTTCGGGGACCGGTCGTGCACCCAGAACAGCACCACCACCATCTGGTGCAGCCACATCAGCTCGGGCAGGTCCTCGCGCAGCTCGGGGTCGAGCTTGCTGGTCGCGCCGGCCAGCACCTCCCGGTACAGGGCGATGCTGGCCGCGCGCGCCGGCTCCGACTGCTCGGAGAACGGGCTGAGCGGGCTGGTCGGGTCGGCCGCGTTCTTGAAGAACTGCACCGCGAACTGATGGTATGGCTCGGCGATGTCGAGCCAGGCCAACAGCACCCCTCGTAGCCTGGCGCCGATCCCCTTCTCGGTGGCGAGGATCTCGATGCAGGCCTCGTGGTGCAGCTCCTGGATGCGGTCGTAGAACCCCTGAACCAGGTGCTCCTTGGAGCCGAAGTAGTAGTACGCGTTGCCGACCGACACCCCGGCCTCCCGCGCGATGGCTCGCATGGTGGTCCGGTCGTAGCCGTTCTCGCGGAACAGTCGCAGTGCCGTCTCGACGATGAGGTTCCTGGTCTGCTCACTCTTGGCGGTCCTGGACGGGCCCTCGTCGGGACCCTCGTCCACGCCACCCTCGGCGACCGGACTCGGCACGGCTTCCTCCACCGGTTCACCGTAGCCGCCCGCCGCCGACCGGCTACTTCGGCGGGACCGGCGGGAACAGCGGCGCCATGGGTGCCGGCACCGGGACCGGCGCCGGGGCCGGCATCGGGGCCGCAGCCAGCTTGTCGAGCCTGGCCTGCTCGACGCCCCTGCGGCGGAGCTTGTTGAACACGAACACGTTGCCGAAGTGCAGGAAGCCGAGCACGAGCAGCACGGTGCCGATCTTGAACGAGAGCGTCTCGAAGACCTGCCGTGCCTGCCCGACCGAGTCGGTGGTGCGCAGGTACCAGGCCACGAAGCCGAAGTTGACGAGGTAGAAGCCGACCACGAGCAGGTGGTTGACCGAGTCGGCGAGTTGGTCGTTGCCCTTGAAGACGTCGACGAGGAAGACCCGGCCGTTGCGCGCGAGCGTTCGGGCGACCCAGACCGTCAGGGCGACGCTAATGACGATGTACGCGATGTAGGTGACGACGAGCAGGTCCATCTGGACTCCAGTTTTGAACGTGTTCACTTTTCGGTACGACAGCAGCGTAGAGCCACTTTTGAACGCGTTCAAGTACGAATCGAGAGACCCGGGTCACGGAGAACTCGGTTGCCGGGGCGGCGCGCGCCGGGCAGGGTGCCGCGCGTGACGGAGAGCGGTCGAGTGGCGCGCGCGGTGGTGACCCTCGACGGGCGTTACCTCGGGGTGGCGCCGGAGTTCCGGGTGGACAGCCCGTGGTGGGCGGACGTCGAGCCCGTCGCCGCGCACCTCACCGCGCGGCTGGGCACGCCGGCCAATGTGCTGCGGCTGCTGGACACCACCAGCGCGACCGCGCCGCGCGACGGCCTGGTCAGCTACCACGTGGAGGTCGCGCACGCGCCCGTCCCCGGCACGCTGGACACCGCGCAGGCCCCGCCGGACGCGCTGTTCGCCGCGCACCCGCTGCGGGCGGCCTGGGCCAACCCCGGCGGGCCCGCCGCGCTGGCCGAGTGGGCGCGCGCCGCGCTCGCCGCCGCCGGCAGGTCGGTCACCGGGCCGGCCGAGCAGACCAAGACGTGGAACCTGTCCTGCCTGCTGCGGCTGCCGACCGACACGGGCCCGGTGTGGGCCAAGGCGACCGCGCCGTTCACCACCCCGGAGTCGACCGTCATCGGGCTCGTCGCGGAGGTCGACCCCGGCATCGTGCCGCCGGTGCTCGCCGGGGATCCCGACACCCGACGCGTGCTGCTGGCTCACGTCGACGGCGCGGACTGCTGGGGAGCGGACGCGGACACCGCGGTCGCGGTCGTGCGGCGGTGGGTCGCCGCGCAGGCCGCGCTCGCCGGCCGCGCCTCGGCGCTGCCCCGCGTCGAGCCAGCGGACCTGGCCGACCGGGTGCGCGACCTGGTGCGCGGCCCCGTGGCCGACGACCTGACCCCGGCGGAACTGGCCGACGCGGAGGAGCTGATCGACACGCTGCCCCGGCTGCTCGCCGAGGCAGCCGGGGCGGGGCTGCCGGCCACCGTGGTGCACGGGGACTTCCACTGCGGCAACTGGCGTTCCGACGGCGACCGGCACGTCGTCGTGGACTGGTCCGACGCGCGCGTCGACCACCCGGCGCTGGACCTGTTGCGGCTGCGGGACTTCCTGGCCGAGGCCGCCGCGACGGCCGCCGAGGCCGCGTGGGTGCGCACCTGGCGGGAGCACGTCCCCAGCAGCGACCCCTCGGCGGCGCTACGGCCCCTCGAACCCGTCGCGCACCTGCGCGCCGCGCTGCGCTACCAGGAGTTCCTGGACGGCATCGAGGAGAGCGAGCGCCGCTACCACGAGGGCGACCCGGCAGCCCAGCTCCGGCTCGCCCTCGCCGCCAACCACCGCCGTCACTGACCGCGGCTGGCTGGGTCGACCCCGGCGAAGGTGAGCAGGTCGACCATGTCGAAGTCGTCGGCGTTGCGGCGCGGCAGCGTCGGCGTCCACGACGCACTGGAGGCCAGGAACGAGGCGGAGTCCAGTTCCAGCAGCCCGATGATCACCTCGGCCACCAGTCGCGCGCCCGCGCCGGCCAGTGAGATCCCGTCGTTGAGGTACTCCGCCTCCCTGAGCACGTAGTACCAGAGCGGAGTGCTGCGCTCGAAGCCGACGCCGTACTGGGCCAGCTCGGGGAACACGTCCGGCCCGAGCACCGGAATCCCCATCGCGGCGGCGACCGACTGTCCGGACGGGAGCGACCAGGTGATGTGCCGCAACAGGTTGCGCTGCGGCAGGGCGACCGGTGGCTGGTGCCCGGGAATCCCCGCGAGCGGCACCTGGAACAGCGGGGTGGAGATCCTGGTGTCGATCCGCTTGTTCGTCTTGACCTGGCCGTCGCGGAAGTCGAAGAACGTCTGCCAGCCGATGAAGCGGCGTGCGGCGCGTGCCCCGCCGCGCAGGTCGACGGGATCCGGCTGGCCTTCGCCGGACGGGTCGAAGATGAACCCGAAGAACGGATTCCCCGTGTCCCCCTTGAGATTCGCCCGATAGGACGGCCGCACCATGCTGTGCCCGAAGCGGTAGGCCGCGCCCTGGAACTCCACCGGGATGTAGTAGTGCCCCTGGCCCGGCCGGTAGAACCGGCGACCGTGGAACAGCACCTCCTGCTGTATGCCGAAGCCGCAGATCTGCGGGACGAACGTGTGCAGCACGATCCACTGGTAGTGCCAGGTGACCAGTTGCCGCGCGGCCGCGAACAGCTGGTCCTGCGGGGTGCCGCCGGCGCGCAGCCGATCGACGACCTTGTTGTGGAACAACAGGAACGCGGCGTGCAGGCCGGCGACCATGAGGTTCTCGTCGTTGCGCGGATCGCCGATGATCGCCGTGCTGTCCGCGCGGCGCGGCAGGTCCTCGAACTGCCCGTTGGTCTCCACCAGCAGCTTCGCGCGGTCGGCCGGGTCGTACAGCTCCGGGCTGGCCACCGGGCCGCCGCCGTACACCGGGTCGAGGTCCAGCGTCGGCACGCGCCCGTTCGGCGACTGCAACGGCTCCTGCGGCACCGCGAGCCGCGAGGAGACGTCGAAGGTGAGGTCGTGGTCGACGAACTGGCCGAAGAACGTGGTTCCCGCTGTGTGGAACGGGTTGTCCCGGTTGTTCTTGCTCGCGGCCGGATTGGTGATGAGCCCGATCGGGCCCAACTCCAACGGGTCCTTGGCGTCCAGCGGGCCGCCGGCGGCGCCCATCGCCAGCAGCGCGTCCCGCACGGCGGGACTGTCCGCGGCAAACGGCGGCAGGGTGGGAAACATTCGGCCGAAGAATCCGGGCGAGGTGTCGGGCCCCACCTGGAGCTCGGCCGCGGAGCTTGCGGCCGTCGGCAGGGCGATCGCCCCGGCCGCCCCGGCCGCGAACCCGGACAGGAATCCTCGCCGGCTCAGACCGCCGTGCGGCTGGCCGGTCTCATCGATCGCACTCACAGCAACCTCTCCCGCAGGGTTGGATCGGTTCGCGTGTCGCGATCGACAGTCTGCTTGCCCGGCCGGGAGAACCACACGGACGTAAGGGACCTAGGCGGACACGAATCGCCTAGTGCGGCGCACGGGACGCGACACAGGGGGCTGCCACCGGGCACCGCAAAGCCACAGAGCCACAGAGCCACAGAGCAGACGTGGGCACGCATCGCCCGAGAACCACGGGCCACCACAGGGAGAACTAGCAGTCGTCGACCAGGCCGAGCGCCCTGGCCCGGAACAGGGCCTCGGCCCGGTTGGCGACCCCGAGCTTGAAGAACAGGTTCCGCTGCTCGCTCTGCACCGTCTTCATCGCGATGCCCAGCGCGTTCGCGGTCTGCCGCACCGACTCGCCCCGCGCGATCGACGCGAGGATGTCCCGGTCGCGCGAGGTCAGCGACGGCGGCCCGCCGCGCTCGGGCGACGGGGTCCCGACGCGCAGCAGGCCGAGCCGCTCCGCCTCGACCGCCGCCTGCGTCCGGCTCTGCACCTCGAGCTTGGCGAAGATCCGCCGCTTGAAGTTGGCCACCGTGTGCGGGCTGATGTTCAGCACCGGCGCGATCCGCTCCACCGAGTAGCCGCCGCAGACCAGCGCGAGCACCTCGAGCTCGCGGTCGGTCAGGCGCGGGCGGCGGTTGGCGAACTCGCCGTGCTGCCGGAGGTCCTCCAGCGCCGCGAACAGCACCGAGAGGTCGGACCGCAGGCTCACCAGCCGGTGCACGCCGGCGTGGTGCAGGCGCAGCGACTCCTGCGGGTCGAACGGGTACTGGAGGCCGATGACGCGCAGCCCGGGATGATCCGCGCGGAGCTTGCGCACCAGCGCCAGCTCCTCGTCGTCGGCGGCCTTCGTGCGCAGCAGCGCGATGTCCGGCGCGCGCAGCACGCACAGCTGTAACAGACAGGGGCCCGTCGACACGATGCCGACCACCGAATAGCCGGCCAGCGCGCTCAGCCAGCTGGCCAGCGTCTCACCGTGCATCCGATGATGGCAGTGCACTGCTACGCGAGTCGGCCGGCAGAGTTCTGCCATGGCGCGCCTCCCAGGGTGGCGGCCCGGGTGGGACATCCGTGCAGCAAAGTTTTCATTCGCCCACAGGGGGCAGTCAACCGCCGAGAGGCCGCGTCAGTCCTGGGTGACGCGCGCCTCAGCGACGACCTCGAGCCGGCCGGTCCTGGCCGCCCACCGCTCGAAGAAGACCGAACCGAACGGCGGGATGCTCGCCAGCAGCGCCAGCCTCGTGGTGCGCCCGTCCCAACCGAGCGGCTCGCGCACCAGCAGGGCGACCAGCACGTAGCAGACGAACACGACGCCGTGGATCGGGCCGAAGATCTTCACGCCGACATCCCCCGACCCGATCACATGCTTGAACAGCATGCCGACCAGCAGGCCGGCCCAGGACACGGCCTCGGCCATCGCGACGAAGCGGAAACGGCTTCCTGGGCTGCTGAACACGGGCGCTCCTCAGGGTATGCGGTCACCCCAGTGTGCTGCGTGAGCCGGCTCACGCAGCCCCCGGGGTCCCTCGCCCGCCTACCGCGTGACGAAGTCGAGCAGATCCGCGTTGAGTCGGTCGAGGTGGGTCAGGTGCAGGCCGTGCGGGCCGTCCTCGTACACCTCGAGCCGGCTGTCCGGGATCAGCTCGGCCGAGCGCCGCCCGCACAGGTCGAGCGGGTTGAACATGTCCTCGCCGCCGTGGATGACCAGCGCGGGCACGGTGATCTCGCGCATCTCGGCGCGGAAGTCCGTCTCCGTGATGGTGTGACTGATCTCGATCATCGCCCTCGTCGACACTGTGCGGGCGTCGGCGATCCCCGCGTCAACCAGCGCCGGCGAGATCTGGTTGCCGGGCAGCCCAACACCGGAGAACGGCCCGGCGACCTCGGCGACCCAGAGGGGGAAGTCCCTGTGCCACAACGCCCTGCTGTCCTCGAACACGCTCACGTCGAACCCGTCCGGGTTGTCCGGCGTCTTCAGCATGAACGGCGTGACGCACGAGACCAGCACGATCCGCGCGACGCGGTCTGCGCCGTGCCTGGACAGGTAGCGGACCACCTCGCAGGTGCCCGTCGAGTGCCCAACGAGCGTGACCCCGCGCAGGTCGAGGCGGTCCAGGAGGGCGGCGAGGTCGTCGGCGAGCGTGTCGATGTCGTAGCCGTCCCAGGGCTGGTCCGACCGTCCGTGGCCGCGCCGGTCGAGGGCGACGCACCGCTGGCCGTGTTCGGCCAGGTGCAGCATCTGGTACTGCCACATCTGCGAGCTGAGCGACCAACTGTGCGCGAAGACTACCGGCGAGCCGCTGCCCCAGTCCTTGTAGAACAGGCTTGTGCCGTCGTTGGTGGTGAGGAAAGGCATTGCGGGCCTCCAGTCGTCCGGGGCCCCGTTCCTTGCCGCCCCGCTCGGAGATCATCCTGACCGAGCGGGGCAGCAAGATCGATTACCAGTGAGGTAATGCCGATACCTATCGGGTCACGCGTCTTCCCATCGGAAGAACTTCGCGGCGATGACGCCGACCACCAGGGTGAAGCCGATCAGGATGCCGCCGGGCACCAGCAGCGAGTCGATTCCCTTGCCGCGCACCAGAACGTTCAGCATTCCCTCGTTCAAGTGCTTGAGCGGCAACACGTTCGACACAGTCTTCAGCCACGCCGGCGCGCTGTCCAACGGGAAGAACGTGCCGGACAGGAACGCCATCGGCAGCACCAGGAGGTTGGCGAACGCGGTCGCGGCCTCCTCGGTCTTGGCGAAGGACCCGACCAGCATGCCGATGGAGAAGAACGACAGCGTGCCGAGCACCAGCATCGGCAGCCCGAGCCACCACTGCCCGGACAGCTTCAGGCCGAACAACGGCGTCGAGGCGATCGTCACGAACAGCGCCGCCTGCACCACGGCGACACCCACGCTGACCAACAGTCGCGAGCTGAGCACCGTCGGCGTGCCGACCGGCGCGAGCCGGATGCGCCGCAGCACCTGCTTCTTGCGCCAGTTGACCAGGGTCAGCGCGGCGCCGAAGACCGCCGAGGTGGCCAGCCCCCAGGACAGCAGGCCCGGCGTGAGGAACTGGATGGGCTTCAGCGAGCTGTCCTCGACCCTGGCCGGGTCGAGCTTCAGCTTCGGCGGCTGACCGGTCGCGGCGAGGTTCGCCTGGTCCACCACGCCGGCGACCAGCCCGAGCACCGTGCCGGACTTGGCCTGGTCGCTGGCGGCGAAGCGCAGGACCACGGAGTCACCCTGCTGGGCGACCACGGCGGGCAGGTCGCCGTTCTTGACCTTGGCGACGGCCGCGTCGAGTGAGTCGACGTGCTCCAGCTCCACGGCACCGGACTTCTCCAGCGCGGTGATCACCGGACCGTCGCCGACGGCCGCAATCTTGATCTTGCTGGTGCCGGCGTCCTTGAACAGCAGCCCGAACACCACGAGGAAGATCAGCGGAAAGACGAAGGTGAAGAACAACGCGGCCTTGTCGCGGAAGAAGCCCTTGAACATGGCCAGCGACAGACTCCTGAACGCGGTCATGCCCGGTACTCCCTTCCAGTCAGGTTCAAGAACACGTCTTCGAGGGTCGCGGTGCGCACCTGGAGCCCGTCGAGCGCGCCGCGCTCGGCCAGCACGGTCAGCACCGGGGCGGGCTTGCGGGTGGACATGGTCAGCGACACGCCGTCGTCGGTCACGTCGTCGACGCCGACGAACCCGCGCGCCTCGTCCTCGGCGACCAGGCCGTGCGCCAGCACGATGTGCGTCGGCGCGTCGAGACCGCGCACCAGCGTGGCGGGCGCGTCCATCGCCAGGATCTTGCCCTTGTCCATGATCGCGACCCGGTCGCAGAGGATCTCGGCCTCGTCCAGGTAGTGCGTGGTGTAGACGATCGTCTTGCCCCGGCCCTGGATCGCGCGCAGCACGTCCCACAGGTTGCGGCGGGCCTGCGGGTCGAGCGCGGCCGTCGGCTCGTCGAGGAACAGCACGTCCGGGTCGTGCGCGAGCGCGCAGGCGATGGACAGCCGCTGCCGCTGCCCGCCGGACAGCTTGTTCTCCCGCGTGTCGGCCTTGTCGGTCAGGCCGACGAGTTCGAGGGTCTCCGCGGCGGTGGCCTTGCTGACCCCGTACAGCGACGCGAACGTCTCCAGCTGCTCACGCGCGGTGAGCTTGTCGAAGAACGAGGACGCCTGGAGCTGCACGCCGATCCTCGGCAGCAGCTTCGGGTTCCTCGGCCAGGGGACCTCGCCGAGCAGCGTCACCGTGCCCGAGTCGGGCGAGCGCAACCCCTCGACGATCTCCAGTGTGGTCGTCTTGCCCGCGCCGTTCGGGCCGAGAATGCCGAAGAACTCGCCTTCGGCGACGGTGAACGACACACCGTCCACCGCGTGCAGGTCGCCGTAGTGCTTGTGGACGTCCTCCACGACGATCGTGGTGCCGCCAGGCCCCCGTGTCCGTGTCATGGGTGGACGGTAAGCCGGGAGACGCGCCGGCACCGGATGTTCGGCGGCAACCATGACAAAAATCAGGGGTGCGGTCCGGTCGTGGCTGCTGAGCGCGCACGGTCCGGCGCGGACGGTGCGGGACGGGTGGGACGGCGCCGGGGAGGTTCCCCGACGCCGCCCCACCCCACTCGCGAGGCCGCCGCCACGTCCCTCGCGAGCGAACTCCGGTGTCTCCTCGTCAGCCGACCGCGACAGAGAACACGTGGAAGGTGCCGCCCGTGACCGTCCCGGGCAGCGTGACGCTCTTGACCTGCTTGCCAGTCTGCAACGTGATGGGGGCGGTGGCGAACAGGTACACGTTGAGCTTTTGCGCGGTGCCACTCATGTTGTTGCGATAGGTGGTCGTGTTCACCACGCGGTTGCCGAACGAGGGCGGCAGGTTGGACGGCCCGCCCAGCGCCCAGTCGGACATGCCGACGTCGGCGGTCTGGGTGCTGCCGTCGGTGTAGGTGATGGTCAGCGTCCCGGACGCCTTGCCGTCACCCGCCGCGCCGAGCAGCCCCAGCTTGGTCGCGCCGGCCGGCGCGGTCAGGTTGATCGTCTGGCCGGTGGCGTTGACGTTGTCAGGCTCGCCGACGGGCACCGAAGGCCACGCGTAGGTCAGGCCGTCGGAGCTGACCGAGCCGCCAGGGGGCAGGCCGGTGCCGGCCAGCGCGTTGCGCGAGTAGCTCCAGCCGCCGCCGTCGAAGTTGCCGACGGCCTGGTTGTCGTCCGGCGAGGTGCCGATGTTGTTCAGCGCGGCGCGCAGGCTGCCCGGCTGGGCGACGAGCACCACCAGCGTCGCGCCGGCCACGGTGCTGCCGTCCGAGGCCGTGTAGCTGACCGGGATCCGGTAGCTGGCCTCCGCGGTGCCTGCGGCGACCGCCAGCATCGCCTGCTGCCCCGCCTTGCCGCCGGGCGGCGCGGTGATGTCCCCCGAGGACGGGGTCAGCGTGATGCCGCTTGGCGGCGACGCGGTCCAGTGCACCGTGCTGCCCTTGCCGGACAGGTCCTGCACGCCGATGGTCACCGGCGCGCTCGCGCCGCCGGGCACCACCGAACGGGCCGGGTCGACGTAGGTCCGCTGGTTCACCCCGCCCTCGCTGAACGACGGCGGCGCGTCGGCGGAGGTGCTGCCCCACGCCGTGTCCGGGGTCGAGGACAGCGTGTAGTCGAGGGTGCCGCCGTTGGCGACGAACGACTCCGGCAGCCAGGGCCTCGTGGAGGACTGGCCGTTGACCTTCAGGCCGGTGACGTACGGCGAGCTCGTCGACGCGCCCGGCGCGTTGATGGTGATCTTCTTGCCGTTGCCCGTGGTCAGCACGACCTGCTCGAAGGACGGGCTGTTGAGCACCAGCTCCGCCCTACCCGGGATCATCGGGTACATGCCCATGGCGGCCCAGACGTACCAGGAGGACATCTCGCCGAGGTCGTCGTTGCCGACCAGCCCGCTCGCGGTCGGGTTGTACAGCTGGGTCATCGCGTTCCGCACGGCCGCCTGCGCCTTGTAGGGCGCGCCGGAGTAGTCGTAGATCCACGGGGTCTGGAGCGTCGGCTCGTTGCCGAGGAACGCGTGCGGGTCGTGCGGGCCGGCGTTGAGGACCTTGAAGAACTCGTCCAGCATCGTGTTCACCGCCGCGCTGCCGCCGCGCGAGGCGACCAGCCCGCTCTCGTTGAACGGCACCATCCAGCTGTACTGCGCGCCGTTGCCCTCGGTGTACCCGTTGGGGTCGCCTGGGTTGAACGGCTCGACGAAGGAGCCGTCCGCGTTGCGCGGCTGGAGGTAGCCGGTGGCCGGGTTGAGCAGGCTCTGCCAGGTCTGCGCCCGCTTCATGAACGTGCCGGCGCTCGCGCTGTCCCCGAGCCTGCGCGCCAGCTGCGCCACGGAGAAGTCGGCGCTGTTGTACTCCAGGGTGTCGGCGGCCTGGCCGGGCACGTAGCCCAGCTTCAGGTAGTCGGCAAGGCCGGGCCGCTCCTCGTAGCCGCTGGTCTTCTGGGTGGCGCCGCGCAGCATCAGCAGCAGCGCCTTGTTCGCGTCGAAGTCCTTGGCGCCGAAGGCATACGCGGTGGACACGATGATGTGGTACGGGTCGCCGTTCATCACGCCCGTGTAGTCGTTGGCGACCGTCCAGCGGTCCCAGGAGCCGCCCTGTTCGGCGAACGCGATCATCGACCGCGCGATGTCGGAGGTCTCCTTGGGCGCCAGGGTGGCCAACAGCTGCGTCTCGGAACGGTAGATGTCCCAACCGGAGAAGTTGGTGTACATCGCGTGGCCCTTGTCCGCGCTGTGTATCCGCCCGTCGAAGCCGATGTAGCGGCCGTCGGCGTCGGAGAACACGTTGGGCTGCAACAGGGAGTGGTACAGCGCGGTGTAGAAGGTGGTGCGGTCAGCGTCGCTGCCGCCCTTGACCTGGATCTGGTTGAGCCGGTCGTTCCACGACGCGCGCGCCGCGGCGGCCACCTGGTCGAAGGACTTCTTCCCGTTGTTCTCGACCTTCAGGTTGTTCCGCGCGCCGTCGGTCGACACGAACGACAGCCCGACCCGCACGTTGACGGCGGGCTTCGCGGTGGAGTCGAAGGTGACGAACGCGCCGCTGCCCGGCCCGGACACCGTGGTGTCCTGCGGCTTGACCGAGCGGGACTGCACGCTGCCCTTCGGCGTCGCGGCGGCCTTCGAGTCGGCGGGCGGCGTCAGATCCGCCTTGGCGGGCGCGCCGCCCTGCTGGGTCGCCAGGCCGGGGGTGACCGCGCCGTTCTTCCAGGTGCCGATGGACGCGAAGGACTGATCGAACTGGGCGTAGAAGTAGACGCGGTAGTGGTCGTCCGCGCCGCAGAACCGGCCGCTGGCCGCCCAGCCGCTGATCGAGTCCTTGCCGATGGTGACCTGGGCGTCGTCGGTGCCGGCGATCGAGCCGGAGGTGTTCACCAGCAGGGTCGCCGGCTGGCCCGCCGGGTAGGTGAAGCGGCCGGAGCCGGTGCGCTGGGTGGCGGACAGCTCGACCTTGGCGCCGTTGTCGAGGTTCACGCCGTAGTAGCCGGCGGAGACGTTCTCGTTGGCGTGGCTGAACTTCGCCACGTACTTGGCCGGGTTCGCCGCCGGCGAGTCGGTGACCTCGCCGACCACCGGCATGAACGGGATGTCCTCGTAGGTGGAGCATCCCGCGCCGGACAGGTGGGTGAGGCTGAAACCGCGGATCCGGTTGTCGTCGTAGAAGTAGCCGCCGTGCTGGAACGTGACGGTGTCCGGGCTCCACTGCACCATGCCGAACGGCGCGTCGGCGCCGGGGAAGTTGTTGCCGGCGCCGCCGCCGGTGCCCTGGTCCTGCCCGCCGGGCTTGGTGCCGACGTAGGGGTTGACCCACTTGGCGAGGTCCTCCTTGGCGGGCTTGGCCGCCGCGTCGGGCTGGGCCACCGCCGCGACCGTGGGGGCGAGCACGAGGGCCGCCACCGCACCGAGCACGATCCCGATCCTCGCTCCCGGCCGCCATCGGCCAGTGTTTCGTCTCGACAACCTGTCCATACCGGCATTCACGCGACCGCCTCCTCTGACAACCTTGTCCAGGGTCACTCGCTGCGCTTGCATCCTTGCCGAGTGCGTGAGGTTCGCGTCAAGACCGGATCGACCAGGCTGTCCGGTTCGGGACATCGACCTTCGGCCATAGGTAGCAAGCCAGTCCGTTCGGAAACCTTGTGCCGAGCCAAGATCGACCCTTCCGCCGTCCGTGGCCGACCCGGCGCGCCGCGTGGTACGCCGTCCGGCTGAATCGCTGCTTGACCGGTTCGGAACCGTTGACAACGCTGTCGGCGACGGTGTCCAATTCGGCGACTATGACAACGTTGTCCGGGGTCGGCCCACGCAAGGTTCGGCGCGCCACGATGAGCGACGTGGCGCGGCTGGCCGGTGTCAGCATCAAGACGGTCTCGCGGGTGGTGAACGACGAGCCCGGCGTGCACCCGGCCACGGCCGAGCGCGTGCTCGCGGCGATCGACCAGCTCGGCTTCCGCCGCAACCTCAGCGCGCGCAACCTGCGCAGGGGGTCCTCGACCGGCACCATCGGCCTGGTCCTCGAGGACGTCGCCAACCCGTTCTACTCCGGCATGACCAGGGCCGTCGAGGAGATCGCGCGGCTGCGCGGCAGACAGGTGCTGACCGGGTCGTCGGACGAACAGCCCGCCAGGGAACGGGAACTGGCGCTGGAGTTCTGCGCGCGCCGGGTGGACGGCCTGCTGATCGTGCCGGCCGGGCTCCAGCACGGCTACCTCACGCCGGAGATGCGCGCCGGCACACCGGTGGTGTTCCTTGACCGGCCCGCTGGCGACGTGGTCGCCGACACCGTGCTGGTCGACAACATCGGCGGCACCATCGAGGCCGTGCGCCACCTCGCCGCGCACGGCCACCGCCGCATCGCGTTCTTCGGCGACGCGCCGGACATCTTCACCGCCAACGAACGGCTGCGCGGGTTCCGCGAGGGCTGCGTGCGCGCCGACGTCGGCTACCACGAGGAACTCGTCGTGATGGGCCCGCACGACGAGCACACCGTCGCCGAGGCGCTGCGCCGGGTGTTCGGCGGCCGACAGCCCGCGACCGCGCTGGTGACCGGCAACAACCGGATCACCGTGTACGTGCTGCGCGCGCTGGCCGGCCGGACCGACCGGCCCGCCCTGGTCGGCTTCGACGACTTCGAACTGGCCGACCTGCTGAGCCCGCCGGTGACGGTGATCGCGCACGACGCGAGCGCGCTCGGCAAGGCCGCCGCCGATCTGCTGTTCGCCCGCATGGACGGCGACAGTTCGCCACCGCGCCGCGTCGTGCTGCCGGTGCGCCTGGTGCCACGTGGATCTGGGGAGGTCACAGCGTGAGTCCTGCTGACGGGGCCGAGCGGTCGACGGCTCGGGAGCCCATCGAACTGCCGGCCAACCAGCCGAAGCAGTTCTATCGGGGCGGTGCGTCGATCGCCGCCCTGCGCGGCGAGCCGGAGGCCGCCGCGGACTACGGGCCGGAGGACTGGGTCGCGTCGACGACGACCCTGTTCGGGCGGGACGGGACCGGGCTGTCGACGCTGCCGGACGGCAGGCTGCTGCGCGACGCGGTCGCGGCCGACCCGACGGGGTGGCTCGGGCCAGCGCACGCCGCCGAGTTCGGCGCGGACACCGCGCTGCTGGTGAAGCTGCTCGACGCGGGCCAGCGGCTGCCGGTGCACTGCCACCCGTCCAACTCCTTCGCCGCCTCGCACCTGAACTGCCGGCACGGCAAGACCGAGTCGTGGGTGGTGATCGGCGCCAGCGGGCCCGACCCGACCGTGTACGTCGGCTTCCGCGAGGACGTCGACGCGGCGACGGTCGAGCGTTGGGTGTCCACACAGGACTCCCCTGCGATGCTCGGCGCGCTCAACGCGGTGCCGGTTCGGGCCGGTGACACGGTCTTCGTGCCGGCCGGCCTGCCGCACGCGATCGGGCCAGGCGTGTTCATCGTCGAGTTGCAGCAGCCGACGGACTTCTCGGTCACGCTGGAGTGGCAGGGCTTCCTGGACAACCAGGACGCCGGGCACCTCGGCCTCGGCTACCCGACCGCGCTGGAGTGCGTCGACCTGGCCGGCTGGACCGGCGACAGGCTGGACTCGCTGGTGCGGCACACCCACGACCGCGCCGACCCGGTCGTGCCGCTGTTCTCCAGCCAGGCCGACCCGTTCTTCCGCGCCGACCGCCTGCACGCCGACGGCGAGCTGGCGCTCGACGCGTCCTTCTCGGTGCTGGTCGTGCTGTCCGGCTCCGGCAGGTTGCGCAGCGACGGCGGCGAGTTGGCGCTGCACCAGGGCAGCACGGTGGTCGTGCCGCACGCGGCTGGCGAGGCGAGGGTGGACGGCGACCTGGTGGCCGTGCGGTGCCGGCCGCCCGTGATCGGAGCTGGGTCATGAGCGAGCGCAGCGAGCGAATCATTCAACACAGCCCGACTTGTGCCTCATCGGCGCCCGGAGCGAAGCGAGGACGTCGATGAGCGAACTTCTCTTAGATGCCAAGGATCTCGTCAAGCACTACGGGAGCGTCGAGGCGCTGCGCGGCGCGTCGTTCCAGGCGTTCGCCGGCGAGGTGGTCGCGCTGATCGGCGACAACGGCGCCGGCAAGTCGACGCTGGTGAAGTGCCTGTCCGGGGTGCAGCAGCCGGACTCCGGCGAGCTGCGGTTCGACGGCAAGCAGGTCGTGCTGGACTCGCCGACCACCGCGCGGCGGCTCGGCATCGAGACGGTGTACCAGGACCTCGCGGTCGCGCCGGACCTCGACCCGGCCGCGAACCTGTTCCTTGGCAGGGAGTTGCGCAAGCCGGGGCTGCTCGGCCGGCTCGGCGTGCTGGACAAGGCCGCGATGCGCCGCAGGGCCATCACGGAGTTCAGCCAGCTCGGCGTGCGGCTCCAGAGCATCGACGCGCCGATCGGCTCGCTGTCCGGCGGTCAGCGGCAGAGCGTCGCGGTGGCCAGGTCGGTGGTGTGGGCCAGCAAGCTGGTGTTCATGGACGAGCCGACGGCCGCGCTCGGCGTGGTGCAGCGCGAGCGGGTCCTCGACGTGATCAAGAAGGTCCGCGACGCCGGCATGGGCGTGGTGCTGATCAGCCACAACATGCCCGAGGTGCTGGCCGTCGCCGACCGCATCGAGGTGCTGCGGCTGGGCAGGCGGGTGGCCAGGTTCTCCGGGTCGGACGTGACCGTCGAACAGCTGGTCGGGGCGATGACGGGCGCGCTGTCACAGGAGGACGCGGCATGACGACGCGAAGTGAGTCCACAGTGGACATCGCCAACGGCGACGTCGAGCCGACGCGGCGCAGCCTGTGGCAGCGGGTGTCCGGCTCGAACACGGTGTGGATCGCGCTGGTGCTCGTCGCGCTGATCGTGGTGTTCTCCATCGCGCGGCCAGACGCGTTCCTCACCCTGTTCACCGCGCAGACGCTGCTCATCGAGGCCGCGGTGCTGCTGGTGCTCGGCGTCGGCATGACGTTCGTGATCATCACCTCGGGCATCGACCTGTCCGTCGGCTCGGTGCTGATCTTCGCCGGGGTGATGGCGGCGAAGACGATGGAGGGCCTGAGCCCCCGCAGCGACTCCACCGGCGCAGGCTGGGGCGTGATCCTCGTCGGCCTGCTCGTCGCGCTGGTCAGCGGCGGCGCGTGGGGCCTGGTGAACGGGCTGTTGATCGCCAGGGCCAAGATCCCGCCGCTGATCGTCACGCTCGGCTCGTTCGGGGCGGCGCTTGGCGCGGCGCAGCTCATCACCGACGGCTCGGACGTGCGCACCGTGCCGAAGGCGCTGGCCAGGACGCTTGGCTCGGGCACCTCGCTCGGCGTGGTGCCGAACCTGGTGATCCTGGCGGTGCTGATCACCGTCGTCGGCGACCTGGTCTTGCGCACCACCAGGTTCGGCCGCTACACCTACGCGATCGGCTCCAACGAGGAGGCGGCCCGCCGCGCGGGCATCGCGGTGACCAGGCACCTGGTCACGGTCTATCTGATGGTGGGCGTGCTGGCCGGACTCGCCGGATTCATGTCCCTGGCCTACTTCCGCACCACCACGATCAGTGGACACAGCACGGACAACCTGAACGTCATCGCCGCCGTGGTGCTCGGGGGCACCAGCCTGTTCGGCGGCATGGGTTCGATCATCGGCACGGTGATCGGCATCTTCATCCCGGCGGTGTTGACCAAGGGGTTCGTGATCCTGCATGTGCAGGCGTTCTGGCAGCCGATCGCGGTGAGCGCCGTGCTGGTTGCCGCTGTCTGGTTCGACCAGGTCCGAAGGCGGGCGCGGGACCAGTCGTAACCACTTCTGACGATCACAACGATGTGCGGAGGAAGAACAATGGGGATGGCGAGAAAAGCGGTCACGGCCCTGGGCGTGACGCTGATGGCAGCGACGGTGCTCGCGGCGTGCGGCGGCGGCCAGGTCGGCGACTCCGGTGGTGGAACAGCCAGCAACAGCAACAACAAGAAGCTGACGCTGATCCCTGGCGTCAAAGCGGAGCCGTTCTACATCTCGATGCAGTGCGGCGCGCAGGACGAGGCCAAGGCGAAGGGCTACACGCTCGACACGCAGCCGCCGGACAAGTTCGACGCGAGCCTCCAGAGCCCGATCCTCAACGGCGTCATCGCGAGCAAGCCGGCCGGCATCCTCATCGCGCCGACCGACGACAAGGCGATGGCCGGCCCGATGCAGCAGGCCAAGGACGCCGGGATCAAGGTCGTCGAGGTGGACACCGCGTTGCAGGACACCTCGATCGCGCTGTCCTCGATCTCCTCGAACAACGAGCAGGGCGGCGAGAAGGCGGCGGAGGCGCTGGCCAAGCTGGTCGGCAGCAAGTCAGGTTCGGTGCTGGTGCTCAATACCAAGGCCGGCACCTCGACCACCGACGCGCGGGCCAAGGGCTTCGAGACCGCGATCAAGAAGTACTCGAACCTCAAGTACATCGGCCAGGAGTACACCGACAACGACCCGGCGACGGCGGCGTCCAAGGTGTCCGCGACGCTGTCCGCGAACCCTGACCTGATCGGCGTGTTCGCCACCAACCTGAACACGGGTGAAGGCGCCGGCACCGCGTTGACCAACGCCGGCAAGACCGGGCAGGTCAACCTGATCGGCTTCGACGCCAGCCCCAAGCAGGTCGACGACCTCAAGGCCGGCGTCGTGCAGGCGCTGATCGCGCAGGACCCGGCCACCATCGGCAAGCAGGGCGTCGACCAGGCCGTCGCGGCCCTGACCGGCGGCACCGTGCAGCGCAACCTCCAGACCGACCTGGTGGCGATCACCAAGGCGGACATGGACGCCAACTCGAAGTACTTCTACAAGCAGTCCTGCTGACAAACGGCTCAGTGCCCGTGCCGCCGGCCTCCCCCGGCGGCACGGGCCCTTGACCGGTCGACGACGGCCGCCAGCACCTACCTACGCGCCGCCGCCCGGTAGATCACCAACCCGAGAACGCCGAGCCCAACAACGGCGACAGCCACGACAGCCCATACCCACAACGGAATTCCACCGGACTGCGCTGCCGACTGCGATGCTGTCGCCTGTGACGCGGACTCCCGATTCGACGCCGACGCCCGATTCGACGCGGACTGAGTCTCCTTCACCGAGGGCGCGTCCAACAGCAGCGGATTGCTCCGCTCCGCAGGCCGTGCCGCACGAAGCGCGGCCACCGGGTCGATGACCCCGTAGCCGAGGTGGTCGTCGATCCGCTTGCCGCCGCCGGACGCGGAGGCGATCATCGCCCTGATGATCTGGCCGCTGGTCCAGTCCGGATGCGCGCTGATGAGCATCGCGGCCTCGCCCGCGATCAGCGGAGCGCAGAACGACGTGCCGGACAGGGTCAGCGTGCTCGGGTCGGAATACACAAGCGGTATGTCGACCGCAGGCGCGGCGAGCACGATCTGCGGCCCCGACTCGGACTGCGGCCACGCCTGGCCGTGCTGATCGCTGCCGGCGGCGGCGATCGAGCCTGCGCAGCTCGACGGCCACTTCTTGGGATTGAAGGCCTGCCCGTCGTTGCCCGCGCTGGCCACCACGATCACGTCGTGCTCCTGCGCGTAGCGAACCGACTCGCAGATGCCGGTCGGCGCGAAGTCGAAGGCGAGGGAGAGGCTGACCACCCGTGCGCCATGGTCGACCGCGTACCGGATCGCATCGGCCACGGACGCCGGCGACTCCGGAATATGCACGCTGATGATCTTCGCGCCGGGAGCCAACCCCTGCTGCCCGTCGGGGCTGTCGGGATGCCCCGCGATGAGCAGCGCGGCCCAGGTGGCGTGGAACTGCCCCTGCGATCCGCCGTCGTCACGCAGTTCGCCCGCCGCCGTGAGGGTCCCGCTGCTGACCACCGAACCGGTCAGCTCGGCGCGATTGCGGTCAAGGCCAGTGGTGTCCACCACCGCGACGGTGACCCCCTTCCCGGTCGACGTAGGCCACGCCTGCGCCGCGTTGAGGTGGGCAGCGTCAAGGAACCACTCACGGTCCTTCAGCGCGTCCGCCAACGCGCCCGGCGCACCGGCCAGCGCGGCCGTCAACAGCACCGCGAAAACGGCCACCGCCCGCACGACGCCCCTGGGCACCCACCACCGAGTCAGCATGGCCATTGGATGGCGGCGCCAGCCGCCAGGTTCCCCAAGAACCGGGCGGCCGATCGCGTCAACCGGCGCGGCGGTTACGCGCGTTCCGGGCCGGCGCAGGTTGCGGTGGCGAGGTGCTCGCAGCACCCGCGCACACCGCACGCAGAGCCCCAGTAGCCACCTCAACAACATCGCCAGGAACGTTCGCGAACACCGCGGCGTGCGCGGCCGAGCTGGCGCTCACCGCGCGTTCGGCCAACGCGACACCGTCGGGCGTCAGCCGCACCCAGGTGCTGCGGCCGTCGTCGGGGTCGGCCTCGCGCACGACCAAACCGTTGGCCACCAGGTGATTGGTCACGTTGCTGGTGCCGCCGGAGGACAACAGCAGCCCGCGCGCCAACTGGTTGGGCTTCATCCGGTAGGGCGCGCCGGCGCGACGCAGCGACACCAGGACGTCGAACTCGGCCACCGTGATGCCGAGCGCGGGCAGTTCGCGCCTGGTCGCCTCGTCCAGCGCGGCGGCAAGCACCAGGACGCGCTTGGTCAGCTCCGAGGTCGGGTACAGCACGTCCGGCAGCTCGGCCCGCCACGCGTCGAGCAGTTCGTCGACCCGATCCGGCTGCGCTGTCATCTTGACAGGGTAGATCACACAGATGATAGCTTTCTAAAAAGCTTCCTCCCAAGCATTCATCGGAGCCACCATGAGCACACTGATCGTCCGCAACGGCTGGGTAATCGACGTCGAACCCGAGCCGACCGTGCGCAGAAATATCGACATATCGATCTCAGACGGCCGGATCGTGGCGGTAGGCCCGAACCTCCCGGCCGACGACGCCGAGGTCATCGACGCGACCGGCCACCTCGTCCTGCCCGGTTTCGTCGACACCCACCGACACCTCTGGCAGACCACCCTGCGCAGCAGCGCCGTCGACGTCGACCTGCGCCAGTACCTTGACCGCACGCACGGGGTCGCCGGCCCGCTGATCCGGCCGGAGGACGTGCACGCCGGCAACCTCGTCGGCGCGCTGGAGTGCCTGGACTCCGGCATCACCACCGTGCAGGATCACTCGCACGTCCAGTTCTCCCCCGCGCACAGCGACGCCGCGATCACCGCGCTGGCGGACGCCGGCATCCGCGCCGTGTTCGGCTACGGCTATCCCGTCCTGGACGCGGCGGCGCGGCGGCCGGCGGAGGTCCGCCGGGTCCGCGAGCAGTACTTCGCCTCGGGCGACCAGCTCCTCACTCTGAGGCTCGCCCCGGCCGGCCCGTCCTACTCGCCCGTCGACACCGTGCGAGAGGACTGGGCGCTGGCCCGCGAACTGGGGCTCGGCATCGCGGTGCACGTCGGCAGCGGCCCGGTCGCCGAACGGCCCGTCGACACGCTCCGGCGGCACGGTCTGCTGCGCGCCGACACCCTGTACGTGCACGGAAACTCGTTGCCGGACAACGAACTCCAACTGATCGCGGACTCTGGCGGCGCGGTGTCGATCGCGCCGGCAATCGAGGCGCAGATGGGGCACGGAGCCCCCATGATCGGCCGGCTCCGGCGTGCCGGCATCACCACGGGCCTCGGCGTCGACGTGGTCACCTCGACCGCAGGCGACATGTTCTCACTGATGCGCGCGGCCCTCCTGTCCAGCCACCTAGGCGAAGGCCCCCGTCTGACCGCCGCCGAGATCCTCCAGCTGGCCACCATCGACGGCGCCACCGCGCTAGGCCTGGCCGACCGCATCGGCTCCCTACAACCGGGCAAACAGGCCGACCTAGTGCTGCTCCACGCCGACGCTCCCAACCTGGCAGGCGCAACCCACGACCCGATCGGCGCGGTGGTCACCGCGGCCCACCCGGGCAACGTGAGCACCGTCCTGGTAGCGGGCACACCGGTGAAACAGGCCGGCCGGCTCCAACACCCCGCCCTCCACGCCAAGATCGCAGAAGTCCACCAATCAGCACACCGCCTAGCCACCCAAATCGCCGCCACAACAACAACCTGACCACCCGCCCCACCCCACCAACACCCTCCGCTCCACGCCCACATCCAGCGCCCCGCGCCCCGCGTCTTCACTTTGTGACGGTGCAGGCCCACGGCCAAAACGACAACCGATCAGCGCAATCGCTTGCGCAGCCACCACATGCCGACCCCGAGCACAGCAGCGGACAGCACCAGGAACAGCCCGAACTCCATCACCTGAAAGGTCCAAAACCGGCTGGCTGGCTGGACCATCTCGCCGAACCCCACCAGGCCCCGCTGGGTCATGCAGCCGTAGTAGGAGTCGCTCGCCGCGACACTCGCGACATTCTCGACACTCACGCAGGGATTCCAGAGCTCCCCCTTACCAAGACCCATATGAATGAGCTGCCCCGTGTTGCTGAGATATCCAACGTCCATCAGGTGCGCCTCGCCGTCCATGGATCTCGGCCCGTGCCACGGCACGGTCACCATCACCGGCGGCAGGTAATGCCAGCGCAGATACAGGCTGACACCGGCAAAAACCCCCGCGACGACGGCGGCCGCGACCACGATCGCCGGCACCGTGCGGCGGATGAGCAGCCCGCCGCTCGCCCCGAGCGCGAGCGCGAACAGCGCGTACGCCGGCAGCGCCAAACCCTGCGACTCAAAGTAGAACGGCCGAAACAAGTACTGGTCGAGCATCCAGTTGCCGGCGGACCTCGCCCACCAGGCGTAGGCGAGTTCCCACAGGACGACGCCGCCGAGCACCACGGCGGCGGCCACCGCGAACTTGGTGACGAACCACCGCGCCCTGGACACGGACTGGCTCAACGCGACCAGGTACGTCTGCTGCTCCCACTCCCGCGCGAACATCGACGCGCCGACGCAGACGCCGATCACCATCGCACCAACGACCATGCCGGTGCGCGCGGTCTGCGCCTGCCCCCAGAAGTGCACCCAGACACTGTCCGCGACACTCCTGAACTCCGGGCCATCCGTGCTGGCCACGGTGTCTGGCAGCGACCGGGACCACAGGTCCGTCGACGTCACCTCACCCATCATCGCGAACCGGTAGTACAGCAGGTAACCAAGCCCAACCAGGATCACGCCGATCGCCGCAAGCAGGGTGGCGCGCTGCTGCCGCCAAGCGAACCAAATCACGCCGCCGCCCCCGAACCAGACTGTGCCGCAGCCTCCGAACCAGACTCGGCCGAGCCCCCCGAATCAGACTGAGCCGAGGCAAGCAGATGCCCGACGACGACCTCATCCAGAGTCGGCTCGGACACCACCCAGCCGTCCCCTACCAACTCGCCGTCGCGCCGGACGAGCGCGGTAACCTGCCGCTCGCTCACCTGGGTCCGCACCACCCGATGGGGACCGAAGTCGGTGCGTTCGGCGCGGTGCGACGCGACAACAATCCTGTGCTCGGCAAGGATGTCGTCAGTCTCCCCGGCCAACAGCACGCGACCTCGGTCGAGCAGCAGCAGGTAGTCGCACACTCCGTCGACGTCCGCGAGCACGTGCGTGGACATCAGCACGCCTAGGCCGGTCTCGGCGACCTCGACCATCAGCGTCCGCATCGCGTCCTGCCTGGCGATGGGGTCCATCTCGGCCAGCGGCTCGTCGAGCAGCAGCAGCCGAGGGCGTCGCGCCAGTGCCACCGCCAGCGCCAGGCTGGCGCGCATCCCGCCGGACAGCGCACCGACCCTGGTCCTCATGCCCAGACCCGCGCGGTCGACCAGCGCGGCCGCGTATGCCTGATCCCAGCCGGGGTTCATCGCGCGGCCCATGCGCAGCGTCTCCGCGACCGTAAACCCCCGGTACAGCGGCTTTTCCTGCGCCACGAAGCCAACGCCGCTCAGCCCGCGCAGCCACGGTTCGGCGCCGAACACCTCGGCCGAGCCCTCCGACGGGGTCAGCACCCCGGCAAGCAGCCGCAGCAGCGTGCTCTTCCCCGCGCCGTTCGCCCCGACCAGGGCGGCGACCTTTCCCTCCGGCAGGTCGAAGGTGCAGTCGCGCAACGCCCAGCTGCGCCCGTACCGCCTGCCCAGCCCCGCCGCGCGCACGGCGATGGCCGGCCTCATCACAGTCATTCCTGTCCCCCTCGGAACTTGTCGTCGAGCACGGCGCGGAACAGCGCGTCCACGTCCTCACGGCCCATGCCCAGCTGGCGCGCTCGGTCCATCCACTCCAGGAGGTCGCCCCTGAGCGGGGAGCCCGCTGCCGCGCCGGGAGAGGCCAGCGAGCGGCGCACGAAGGTGCCGAGCCCCGGCCGCGGTTCGACCAGGCCCTCGCGGTCAAGTTCGCGGTACGCCTTCAACACCGTGTTGGGGTTGATCCCGGTGACCGCCACGACGTCCTTGGCGGTCGGCAACCGGTCACCGGGGCCGATCAGTCCGAGCCGCAGCGCCTGTTTCACCTGGTGAACGATCTGGAGGTAGGTGGCGACACCGGATCTTCGGTCGATCCGAAACTCGATCACCCTTAACCCTTCCACTAATCAGTTAGTGGAATAACTCTGGCCAGCCACCCCGCAACCTGTCAACCGCCGAACGCGACCAACCACCAAAAACAGTCAGCCGCCCAAAACCGGTCAGCTACCAAACCACCAAGACCGGTCAACCGCAGACGTGCACGGCCCACTCAGGTTCGCCATGCCACCAGTACGGCCCAACCTCGGCACTGGGATGCGGCGCGCCAACCGTCGTGACCGGCCGCGCATCCTTTACCCCAGAGGCAAACGGGGCGACCAGCTCATCGACGGTGTGCGGGGATCCGCCGGCCAGCACCAGCCGGACCGCCGCCGCCGCCCGGATGTCCGCCAGCGGATTCCCTTCCACCGCAACGAGATCGGCCAGCCGGCCGGGCTCAACGGTGCCGAGGTGGTCGCCGAGGCCGAGCCAGCGAGCCGGGTTTCGGGTGGCCACGGTCAGCGCCTCGACCGGCGTGAAACCGTGCCGCACCAAGGCTCGCAGGTTCTGGTGCAGGCTGATCGCGACGTCGTCGAGCGGCGAGTCGGTGCCGGCGATCACCAGGCCGCCCGCACGGTGGATGCGCAGCATCATCGTCACATTCGCCGCCAGCCCGACTCGGAGCGCGTCGTTGGCCGGACCGGGCTTGGCCGCGTCGTCCGCCTTGTGCAGCAGCCGCTGGTACTCCCAGTCCGGGAACAGCGCGCTGGTGCGCGGATCCGTCACCAGTGAGCGGTCCTCGCCGTACAGCACGGCCGAGCGGAACAGCGTCGGCGTGATCGACATGCCCGAGTTCGCGAACAGCCCCACGACGTCCTGATAGGCGTTGCCGACGCGGCTGACGGTGTGCGAGTAGCCGAGCCGGTTCGTCGCCCCGTAGTGCTCCATGCCGTCCATGCCAAGGTGCACGGCGGGATACAGGTAGTGCGAGGACAACGGAACTCCCCTGCGGTGCGCCGCGTCCACCGCTTTCTGTTGCAGCGCAACGGGAAGCCGCACGTACGTCTTGATCAGGTCGTACTGGAGCTCGAACGCCCTGCGCAGCTCCAGCGACAGCTGCTGCTCGCTGTTGGTCGGCCGCATGAAGTTGTAGTAGACGCGCCCGCCGTCGATGGCCTCACCCGTTGCCAGGTAACGAGGTCCGAGCTTCGCGCCGGACTCCAGCGCCTCCCTGGTCTCCAGCATCTGGTACGCGGGATCTCCCGGCGAGCGGGTGGTGGTCACGCCGTAGGCCAGCCAGAGCCTGCCCTGCCGCTCGCCCCACTGCCGCCCACGCAGGTGCCAGTGCACGTGCGCGTCGATCAGGCCGGGCAGCACCGTCAGCCCGGACGCGTCCAGCACCTCCTCGCCGGCGCGGTCCCGACGCTCCTCGACGGTCCTGATCCGGTCGCCCTCCACCACGATGTCGACCTCGCGGCGCAGCTCCGCGCCCCGGCCGTCCCAGAGCGCGCCTGCCCGCAGCACCAGCCGGCCGCGCGGCCTGGTTCTGGTCCACCGCAACGGAACCTCGACGTCCCCGGCCCGGTCGCCGTCCACCGTCACCTGACGCAGGCGCCCGTTGCTGAGGTAGAGCAGCCGCCGCGAGTCGCCGCGCCAGCTCGGCGCGTCGGTCACCTCATCGGTGAGCTGACGCGGCGCGCCGGTGATGCGGCCCGTCGCGTCGACCGGCGCGAGCCACAGCATGCTCTCCACGACGAACGCAAGGAACCGGCCGTCCGGCGACCACACCGGGCCGTCGTCGCCCCTGGTGGCCAGCGACCGGAACGGCATCGGCTCCTGGTAGGCGACCGTCCCGCTGTCCAGGCCGACCGTGAGGATCTGGCTGGTGCCCTCGCGGAACCGCCGAGAGAACGGCTTCACGGCGGCCAGCGCGAGCGTCCGCCCGTCCGGCGACCAGGTCGGCCGCCCCGGCTGGTACAGCGCGGGCAGCACCTTGCGGCTCTGGCCGGAGGCGAGGTCGAGCACCCAGGTCGCGCCGTCGGAGTCCTGGTAGGCGATCCGGCCGCCGTCCGGGGACCAGCGAGGCGTGAGCTGCCCGTTCGGCAGGTCGGTGAGCCGGGTGCTCTCACCGCTGGCCACATCGAAGCGCCACAGCGCGGCGGTCCCACTCCGGTCGCTCGCGTACACCAGCGCGGTGCCGTCCGGCGACCAGTCCGGGTCGGAGTTGAAGAACCCGTCGGCCACGATCCGGCGCGGCCTGCCGCCGATCGGCAGCAGCCACAGGGCGTTGAGGGCGCGGAACGCGACCTGCCGGCCGTCGGGCGAGAGCACCGGTCCCGCGATGCCGCGCACCTGGTGCTCGCCCGTCCCGAACAGGTCGCGCGCGGGCTCCCGATCGAGCCTGCGGCGGTAGTCCACGCTCGCCTCGAACGGGATCTCGGTGGCCTGGCCGCTGCCCAGCGAGCGCCGCCGCAGCCTGCCGTCTGCGGTGTAGAGGATCGTCTCCGCGCCGAGCCAGTTCACCGGGAAGCCGAACACGTCCTCCCCCGAGGTGACCGCCTTCCCGCCGACGACGACCTCCGTCACCGGGCCGCGCATCCTGGTGTAGCTCAGGGTCTGGCCGTCCGGGGCGAACGTCGGGCCGAACAACACGGTGTCCGCGACGGGGTCGACGACGCGGTGGCGCGCGCCGTACAGCTCGACGACGTCCAAGGCCGCGCCATCGACCAGGCACACCAAGCGATTGCCGTCCGGGGACCAGAACGGCTCGGCGTCGTCCGATGCCGCGTTGGTGAGCTGGGTGCGCTGCCCGGTGCGCAGGTCGAGCACCCAGATCCGGTAGCCGCCGCCCTCGTCGCTCGAGTAGGCGATCCTGGTGCCGTCCGGGGAGAAGCGGGGCTCCCGGTGGTCGTACCGGCCCGTGGTGAGCTGCCGCAGGTTGTTGCCGTCCAGATCGAGCAGCCACAGGTGGTAGTTGCCGTCGCGGTAGGACTGGCACACCAGGGTGCGGGAGTCCGGCGAGAAACTGGGCCTGGTCGCGTCCTGGAGGTCGTCGGTGAGCCGCCGCGCCACACCGCCCGCCGCCGGCAACAGCCAGATCGAGGTGTACAGGTCCATGGCGATCCACCGGCCGTCCGGCGAGACCGCAGCCGAGGCGTTGGTGGCCTCCCGCGCGACGAACCGGCGCCGTGCCTGCGCGTCCTCGGCGGCCGCGTCCTCGGCAGCCGCGGCCGCGGGTTGGTCGGCCAGCAGCGGGGCGCCGCCGAGCAGCACGGCCCCGCCGATCGCGGCGGCGCGGCCGGCGCCGAGCAGCAGGTCGCGCCGGGTGACGCCGTCCTCATCCTTGCCTGGCTCGATGTCCTTGCCTGGCTCGATCGGTGCGACGGGCACAGCCACCTCCGGAACGCTCGACCCCGTGCCGAGTTCATCGGCACGGCCTCATTCCAGGCGTAACGGCATCACCCAAAAGGAACAATCGACCGTCCGGCGCAACGACTACCCGAGACGGCGCAACGACCACCTAACAGCGCAGCCCAGCCGCGTCAGTCCACAGTGGACAAGCCGGTCACGCGTCGGACCGGAGGCCGTCGACCAGCTCGCCGGCCGCCGCGTACGGGTCGAGTTCGCCCGCCGCGACCCGCTTGGCCAGCTGCTCCAACGCGACGCCCCCGTGCAGGTCGCCGAGCCGGGATCGCAGCTGCCCCAGCGCGATGGCCTCGACCTCGGTGCTGGCCCGGTGCGTGCGCCGCTGCTCCAGCTCGCCGTGCTCCACCATCCAGCTGTGGTGCTCCGCGATCGCGCCGACGACCTCGTCGAGACCCTCGCGCTTGGACGCCACCGTCCTGACGATGGACGGCCGCCACAGCGGGCCGGGAATCTCCCTGCGGCCCAAGGAGATCATGTACTTCAGGTCGCGCACGGTGGCGTCCGCGCCGTCCCGGTCGGCCTTGTTGACCACGAACACGTCGGCGACCTCCAGGATGCCGGCCTTGGCCGCCTGGATGCCGTCGCCCATGCCGGGCGCGAGCAGCACCAGCGTGCTGTCGGCCAGCGAGACGACCTCGACCTCGGACTGCCCGACGCCGACGGTCTCGATCAGCACGACGTCGAAGCCCGCCGCGTCGAGCACCCGCAGGGCCTGCGGGGTCGCCCAGGCCAGCCCGCCGAGGTGTCCCCTGGTGGCCATCGAGCGGATGAACACGCCGGGGTCGGTGGCGTGCTCCTGCATGCGCACGCGGTCGCCGAGCAGCGCGCCGCCGGAGAACGGCGAGGACGGGTCGACCGCGAGCACGCCGACCCGCTTGCCCTGCGCCCGATACGCGGACACGAGCGCCGAGGTGGAGGTCGACTTGCCGACCCCCGGCGAGCCGGTGAGGCCGATGACCTGCGCCCGACCGGTGAACGGCGCGAGCACCCTGGCCACCTCGGCCAGCTGCGGGCTGGCGTCCTCGACCAGCGAGATCAGCCGGGCAACCGCGCGCGGTTGACCTTCCCGCGCGCGGTTGACCAGGTCGGCGACATCGACAGTCCTCGGCACACCCGTGACCTTAGTTCGTGACCCTGCGAAGGTCCGCAGTCCTCCGACGCTCGTCAGCTCTTGGGCACGCGCACGATCAGGGCGTCGCCCTGGCCGCCGCCGCCGCACAGGGCAGCCGCGCCGACGCCGCCGCCGCGCCGCTTCAGCTCCAGGGCGAGGTGCAGCGCGAGCCGCGCACCGGACATGCCGATCGGGTGGCCGAGCGCGATGGCGCCGCCGTTGACGTTGACCTTCTCCGCGTCGATGCCCAGCTTGCGGGTGGACACCACGCCGACGGCCGCGAACGCCTCGTTGATCTCGACCAGGTCGAGGTCGGCGGGCTCGATGCCCTCCTTGGCGCAGGCCGCCCTGATCGCGTTGGACGGCTGCTCCTGGAGGCTGGCGTCGGGGCCGGCGACCACGCCGTGCGCGCCGATCTCGGCGAGCCAGGTCAGGCCGAGCTGCTCCGCCTTGGCCTTGCTCATCACCACGACGGCGGCCGCGCCGTCGGAGATCTGGGAGGCCGAGCCCGCAGTGATGGTGCCGTCCGGCGTGAACGCGGGACGCAGCTTGGCCAGCGTCTCCACCGTGGTGTCCGCGCGGATGCCCTCGTCGGCGGCGAAGACGATCGGGTCGCCCTTGCGCTGCGGGATGCTGACCGGGGCGATCTCCTCGGCGAACACGCCGTTCGCGGCGGCCGCGGCGGCGCGCTGGTGCGAGCGGGCGGAGAAGGCGTCCTGGTCCTCGCGGGTCAGGTCCTCGTAGCGGGCGTTGGCCTTCTCCGTGGACACACCCATCGCGACCTGGTCGAACGCGCAGAACAGGCCGTCGTGCGCCATGGAGTCGACCATCTGCACGTCGCCGTACTTGAAGCCGGACCGCGAGTTGGGCAGCAGGTGCGGGGCCTGGGTCATGGACTCCTGGCCGCCAGCGACCACGATGTCGAACTCGCCTGCCCGAATGAGCTGGTCGGCGAGCGCGATCGCGTCGAGGCCGGACAGGCAGACCTTGTTGATGGTCAACGCCGGCACGTCCATCGGGATGCCGGCGGCGACGGCCGCCTGGCGGGCCGGGATCTGGCCTGCGCCCGCCGTCAGCACCTGGCCCATGATCACGTACTGGACCTGCTCGGGGGACACGCCGGCGCGCTCGAGCGCGGCCTTGATCGCGACGCCGCCGAGCTGCGCTCCGGAAAAGTCCTTCAACGAGCCGAGCAGACGGCCCATCGGGGTACGGGCCCCGGCGACAATGACGGAACCGGACACAGCAGCCTCCAAGCGGTGCTAGCGGTTGTTAACCAGTCACGATACCCAGGGCTACCAATCGGTAGGGCTGTGAGCCGTCGCACAGGCCACCTGCAACGATTCCGCGACGCCAGCGTGCCCGAACGGCCCTACCCTGCGACCCATGAACGAGGAGCTGCGCAGGTTCGTGACCGCGATCGACCACGTCGGCGTTGCTGTGCCGGATCTGGACGCGGCCATCGAGTTCTACCGCGAGACGCTGGGCCTCGAGGTCGCGCACACCGAGGTGAACGAGGAACAGAAGGTGCGCGAGGCGATGCTGCGCGCGCCGGGTGACGACGGCACCGGCACGGCCGTGCAGCTGCTCGCGCCGACCGGTCCCGATTCCACGATCGCCAAGTTCATCGACCGGTCCGGCCCCGGGCTCCAGCAGCTCGCCTACCGGGTGTCCGATGTGGACGCCGCGTGCGAGGCGCTGCGCGCGAAGGGGTTGCGGCTGCTGTTCGACCAGCCCAAGCGCGGGACGTCCGACAGCAGGGTGAACTTCATCCACCCCAAGGACGCCGGCGGCGTGCTCGTCGAACTGGTGGAACCCGCGCCGGGGCGCTGACACACGACCCCGCTCCGCTCCAAGCCGCCGTTCCGTTTCCCGGTGCGGTGGGGACTACGGCATTCGAGGGACACCGGATCGTCACGCTCTGCCGATTACCACTCAACTGGCAGTATTCGGGCCGGTCGCGCACCTGGGGAGGGGCGCACGGGGAGGGACGGTAGGCGGTGGCTGGCGTGTTCGAGTGTTCGTTCACCGAGCTGGACGTGGCGGGGGACGCCCTGCGGCTCGATGTCCGCCAGTTCCCCTTCGTCATCCCGCACCGCGGTGCGACCCACGACGAACGCATCCGGCTGATCGAGACCGCGCACCGCGATCTCCGCTCGCGCGGCCTGGTGCGCGGCGCCGACTTCGCCCCCGAGCTGAAGCAGGCGCTCGACCTGTTCGCCAGGGGACGGGTGGCGGTGGCGATGGCGGGCAGCGCCGGGCGGGCTCCGCAGCACGCCCTGGCCGTCACCGACGACCGCGCCGCCGTGCTTGCGGTCGGGCGGGGTGCGGCAATCCGGTTCGAGCTGATCGACCCGCTAGCGATGGTCCGAGCCGTGGTGGGGTTGCTGCCGCCGTTGCGTCCTGGCCCGGGAGTCACCGTCACCGTCACCGATGACGCGGCCCCGGCGGTGTCCCGCCGGCAGGCGGACGAGGACTTCGCCGAGGCGACCTTCACCTCCTCGGTCCGGGCGTCGGCGGGCGCGTCGGGCGCCCAGCGCCAGATGGCGGAGGAGATCCTGCGGCGTCCGCGCCTTGGCGGGGGCTATTTCACGGTGACCAGCCGCAGCCGGCGCGGCCGGGAGTCCGAGCCGGCCACGATGAACTGGGTGGACACCGACGTCGGCCGCTACGCGGTGATCCCCAGCGTCGGCCGCGACGGGCGTATGCGGGTGACCTACACCCCGGCAGACCAGTCACAGCTGACCCGTCTGGTGGATTCGCTGCGGTAGGCGGAACTCCCAGGAGGGGCCAGCCGTCGGAACGCCGGACGGCAAGGCAACGCATTGCTACGGTGCATTGACGCAGCGTCAAGTCACCGGGGAAGGTGATCATGATTCCGGACAACTTCGCGTCGGGACTGACGGGAGTCAGCCAGGCAGTGGCCGGCCTCAAGGCGGCGGCCGCAGAGGGCTTCACCGTCACCGACTCCGGCGGCCAAGCCCTCATCGACGCCATGAACGATCTACACGACGAGATCACAGACGCCATCAGCCACTCGGATGTCCTGGGGCAGGAACCGCCGCTAGGCCAGACGCCGGCCGCTCAGGTATACAAACCATTCCTGGCAACCATCGCAACTGATCCACACCAAGGAATGATTCCTGCGTTGCGAAAACTGTTGAAAGACTTGACGGACGCCCGGGATTCGATCCAGAAATCCATGGAGTCCTACAAGGGTACCGATCAGGGCAGTAAGCAGGGCCTGAACAAAGCGGGCGGCACGACTTACTCAGTCTGACCACTATCAGGGAATACATGTGAAACGTCTCGCCGTACTGACTGGCCTGGCCGCAGCCACGCTGCTGACCGTCACAGCCTGCAGTGGATCAACCCCCGGTCAACCAAACCCCGCGCCCGTCACCACCACCACCACCACCACCAGTACACCATCGGGAAGCGACAGCTCGGACAACACGAGCAATCCCCCAAGTTCGAGTACCGGCGGTGGCCCACTGGCCGGCGCAGATCCGTGCTCACTGTTGTCACAAAGCGATGCCCAGAATTTGAAGTTCATCAAGGGACCGGTACGAGAGAAGATCGGCACTGCCGATACCTGCCGATGGAATCCGAGAGACATGACCGTGGCGGTCGGCATACGTACGAACGTCGGCCTGGCTGGTGTTCAGGCAAACGGGAACCCGATAACAGATAGCAAGATAGGCGGCCACCAAACCAGGCAGACTCTGGGATCGGGCGGCAGTTGCATTATCGCTATTGGCGTCACGCCATCGTCGCGCGTTGATGTCTTGGTGACTACCGGCCCAAGCACTGATCCATGCCCGACTGCTCTGCAGGTTGCGCAATTGGTCGAGCCAAGATTGCCCGCATCCTGATCGAGAAGCTGGCTGACGATAGCGAGAGGATCGCGAAGATGACGGACGGGCGGCAATCATGGAACGGCGATCCGGGGATCTACACCCAGGGCTCACCGCAGGGACAACCGACGCCATCGACGCCTGACATCTACGCGAAGTACCACCTCGATCGCCACTCGCAGACACAGACCGGCCAGCAGGTCCAAGACCAGGTCGATCAGGACCTCAACAGCAAGTACGGGCCCTTCGGCCCGCTGGTGGCGATGACGCTCGGGGGCGATCAGGTCGTCGACCGGCTCGACGCCCAAGCCGCCAGCCTCAAGCAGGGCGCGCTGATCCGCACGGCACCCAGCGCTCCGGGGACGGTCTACATCGGCATCCCCCACACCAAACTGCACGACATGGTCAACAACGGCGTTGACCCTGGCGCGGTCGGCACCGCCGGGGACACCTGGACCAACATCGGCAACAAGCTGACCACATTCCAGGACAGGATCGCGAGCGCGATCGGCAGCAGCGAGACGCAGTGGACGGGCACTGCGGGCGAGGCGGCGCGGCAGGCGGTGGCAGGTATCGGTAACCGCGCCGGAGCCACCGGCACCTCCGCCCAACTGGCCGGCACGCTGTGGTCGCAGCAGTCGCGGGCGTTGAGCACGGCCAAGGCCAGCGTTCCCCCGCCACCCGCGCAGCCGTTCGACCCGACAGCGGCCAACGCGAAGCTACAGACGATCACCGACCCCCTCGCCTACGCGAAGCAGGCCGCCGCCGACCAGGCCGCCTACCACGCACAGGAGCAGGCCCACCAGGACGCCGCGCGGGCCGTGCAGACCTACGACCAGACCGTCGCGCAGACCGCAGCCGCGCAACCGGCGTTCGCGCCCCCACCTCAGACGACGATCACCCCGCCCAAGGACGGCGACCCCGCCACCCCTCCTGGCAACACCCCGCCCGGCAACCGCGGCAACACCGGCGTGCCGCAGATCCACGGCAACACGGGAAACACCAACACTTCCGGGTCGACGAACACCAACCCGAGCCAGCCGGGCGCGCAGATCCCGGCGCCCCAGATTCCGTCACCGGGCCAGCACACCGACTCCAGCAGCTCCACACCGCCGACCACCGCCCCGGCGTGGTCCGGGCCTTCGGACATCCCCGGGCCGCCCGGCAGCACCTACCCGACCATCGACGCGCCGGGCAGGCGTCCCCTGAGCGGCGACCTGGCCGTCGGCCCGCCCTTCGGCGGACTGCCCGGCGGCACCGGCGATGGCGGCGGCACCAACCGGGGCGGGCTCGGCCGGGGCGCCGGCGGCCTCGGCAACACCGGGCGGGGCGGTCCCGGAGTCGGCGGCGTGCGCGGCGGCACTCCCGGCGGCAACGGGACGGGGATGCGCGGCGGCGCGCCGGGAAACACCCCGGGCGCGAGAGCGTTGGCCGCTGAGCAAGCCGGCGCCGGCCGCGGTGGCACCGGCGCGGCCGGCGCGAAGGGCGTGGCCGGGCAGTCCGGCGTGGGCGCGATGGGCGGCGCTCGGGGCGGCAAGGGCGGGGAGGACGGCGAACACAAGTCCGCCTCCTACCTCATGGAACCGGACACCGACGAGATCTTCGGCACCGACGAGATGGTCGCGCCGCCGGTCATCGGCGAGTAGCGCCCAAGGAGGTGCGGGAGGTGCGGGAGGTGCGCGAGGCGTGCCGGTCCAGCATCCGAGGCCGGCACCCCAGGCCGGCACCCGAAGCTCGCACCTTAGGCCGGCGACAGGGCCTGGGCGACGAACTTCAGCTCGCGTTCCATTCGGTCGGGCTCGTCGGCGTGCCTGGCCACCGAGTGCCGGTAGCTGACCGCGAGGCCGAGCAGCGCGGCGGCGCTGTCCACGTCCGCCGCGCGCACCGCCGCGCCGCCCGCCGACAGGATGACCTGCTTGATCTGCTCGACGATGGTGCGGTAGCGGCTGTGCAGCGCCTCGCGCACGGCCTGGTGCGTGTCCGCCTCCCGCCACAGCAGGTGCGACAGCAGCGGCGAGGAGTTCAGCCGCGCGTCCAGGGCGTCGACCAGGCGGCGCAGGCTCTCCGCGATGTCCCCGACCACCACGACCCGGTGCTGGTCTACGGCGCCGTCGGGCAGCCGGTCGACGAGTGCGGCGAGCAGGTCGGCCTTGCGGCGGAAGTAGTAGTGCACGAGGCCCTTGGGCACGTCGGCGCGCTCGGCGATCCGCGAGGTCGGGGTCGCGTCGAAGCCCGACTCGGCGAACAGCTGCTCGGCCGAGGTCAGGATCCGTTCCCTGGCTGACTTGTCGTCACCGGATGGCGCGTCGGTCACTGTGTCCTCTCACGGCCTTTCCTGGCAAGGCGTTCCGGGCATGGCTTTCGTGGCACGGCTCTTCCTCGCACGGCTGGGCCCACAACCTAAGCCGTCGTGGGCCCACCGTGGCTATCGGGAATCCGCTACTGCGGGGAGATCCGCGCCGGGCTCAGTGCGAGCCGGCCAGTCCCTGGTGCGCGGAGTTCGCCGCCGGGAGCGCGATCGCACCCGCGGCCACCGTCAGGACGCCGACGATCCAGGACGTCCACGACGCGCCGGTCATCGAGGTGTAGCCCATCACCCACGGCGAGATGAACAGCAGCGCGCCCAGCACGAGCTGGACCCCCTCGCTGATCACCATGGCCGGCATGGCCAGCGACACGAGACCGTCGATGGCGATCAGCGCGCCGATGACGATCATCGTCCACATCGCCTTCGTCGAGGTGTCCATCCACAACGGCGTGAGGACCGCGACGAGACCGAGCACGACCTCGGCCCAGTCCTGCATGCGGGTCCACGGCTTGGTCATCACCCATCACCTCCGTACTTCACTGAGAACACCGTTATACTCCTCCTTGGTTGGCCGGCCGGTCAAGAATCCGCCGCGCTTTCGGGTTAAACCTCACGTGCCATGCCTCACAACACTGGACCTGGATCGTTTACTCGTCGGTAACCTCGCGCCACCTGCGCCGATGAGTCACCCGGCGCATCGCCCCATGGCACCAGACACCCCCGACCTGGAGGGAACGCCGTGCAGAAGATCCTCGATGCGATCCTCGCCGACGAGCTGGACGCGGTCGCCTCGCTGCCCGTCCCGGACAGCTACCGGGCGGTGACCGTGCACGCCGACGAAGCCGAGATGTTCCAGGGACTTCCCACCAAGGAGAAGGACCCGCGCAAGTCGCTGCACGTCGAGCAGGTCGCCACCCCCGAGCTCGGCCCCGGCGAGGCGCTGGTGGCCGTGATGGCCAGCGCGATCAACTACAACACCGTGTGGACCTCGATCTTCGAGCCGGTGTCCACCTTCAGCTTCCTCAAGCGCTACGGGAAGACCTCGCCGCTCACCGCCAAGCACGACCTGCCCTACCACGTGGTCGGCTCCGACCTGGCGGGCGTGGTGCTGCGCACCGGGCCGGGCGTCAACGCGTGGAAGCCCGGCGACGAGGTCGTGGCGCACTGCCTGAGCGTCGAGCTGGAGCACCCCGACGGCCACAACGACACGATGCTCGACCCCGAGCAGCGCATCTGGGGCTTCGAGACGAACTTCGGCGGCCTCGCCGAACTCGCGTTGGTCAAGGCCAACCAGCTGATGCCCAAGCCCGGCCACCTCACCTGGGAGGAGGCCGCCTCCCCCGGGCTGGTCAACTCCACCGCCTACCGGCAGCTGGTGTCGCGCAACGGCGCCGCCATGAAGCAGGGCGACGTCGTGCTGATCTGGGGCGCCTCCGGCGGCCTCGGCTCCTACGCGACGCAGTTCGCGCTCAACGGCGGCGCGACGCCCGTGTGCGTGGTGTCCAGCCAGGAGAAGGCCGAGCTGTGCCGCAAGATGGGCGCCGAGCTGATCATCGACCGGTCGGCCGAGGGCTACCGGTTCTGGCAGGACGAGCACAACCAGGATCCCAAGGAGTGGAAGCGGTTCGGCGCGAAGATCCGCGAGCTGACCGGCGGTGAGGACCCCGACATCGTGTTCGAGCACCCCGGCAGGGAGACCTTCGGCGCGAGCGTCTACGTGGCCAAGCGCGGCGGCACGATCGTCACCTGCGCGTCCACCAGTGGGTTCCTGCACCAGTACGACAACCGCTACCTGTGGATGAACCTCAAGCGAATCGTCGGCTCGCACTTCGCGAACTACCGCGAGGCGTGGGAGGCGAATCGGTTGGTCGCCAAGGGCAAGATCCATCCCACTGTGTCCAAGGTGTACTCAATGGACGACACCGGGCAGGCCGCGTACGACGTGCACCGCAACGCGCACCAGGGCAAGGTCGGCGTGCTCACCCTCGCGCCTGAGGAGGGGCTCGGCGTGCGCGACCCGGAGTTCCGCGCGGCCCAACTGGATCAGATCAACCGTTTTCGCGGCGAGTAAAGGAAAAAACAGACGTTCGGTGGCACGCTCGTGCGACCCACGCTACCCAAACGGGTAGCGTGGGGGCATGGGCTTCGCCGACAACCGTGACCTCGTTCCGCTCGGCTCCGGCTTCGACATCGTCAAGCGCGGCTACGACAGCGGGCAGGTCGAGGAGCACCTCGAGCGCCTTGACCACGATCTTCGGTTGCTCGCCGCGGATCGAGACGCGGCGGTGTCCCAGACCAACGACCTCGCCAGGCAGCTCGAGGCGGCCAGGTCGGAGATCGGCGACCTGCGCGGTCAGGTCGACCGGCTGTCGCTGCCGCCGACCACGCTGGAAGGCCTGAGCGAGCGGCTCCAGCGGATGCTGCGGCTGGCCCAGGACGAAGCCAACGAGATCAAGGCGCGCGCCGAGGCGGAGGCCGGGCACATCAGGGCCAAGGCCGACGCCGACGCGACCTCGCAGCGCACCCGCTACGAGCACCTGATCGCGGAGCTGGACAAGCGCCGCACCGAGATGGAGGCGGAACACCGGGGCGTGCTGGACAAGGCGCGCACCGACGCCGACCAGATCATGGCGGTGGCCACCGAGCGGGCGCAGCTGCTCGACCAGGAGTCCGAACAGCGACGGAACACCGTCGAGGAGGACTTCGAGATCGCCATGGCCGGCAGGCGAACCGAGGCCATGCGCGTGCTCGCCGAGCAGGAGGCGGCCAGCAAGGGCGAGGCCGAACGCCGGGTCAAGGAAGCCACCGACGAGGCCGCCAGGATTCGTCAGCAGATCGCCCAGGAGCAAGTCGGCAGCAAGGCCGAGGCGGAGCGCCGCGTCCGCGAGGCGACCGACGAGGCCGCACGCGTCAGGCAGCAGATCGCGCAGGAGCAGACGTCCAGCAAGGCCGAGGCCGAGCGTCGGGTCCGCGAGGCCACCGACGAGGCCACCAGGATCAGGACGGCGATCACGCAGGAACAGATCGCCAGCAAGGCCGAGGCGGAGCGCAAGGTGCGGGAGGCCACCGAGGAGGCCAACCGCAGGCGGCACGACTCGATCACCGAGGCGACGGCCCGGTTGCAGGAGGCCGCCGACGAGGCCAACCGGCGGGTCCGCGAGGCCACCGACGAGTCGCACCGGCGAGTGCGGGAGGCGACCGAGGAGTCGGCCAGGCGGGTCGAGAAGGCCACCAAGCAGGTGTCGGAGCTGCGCGAGCTGCGCGGCCGCATCGCCGAGCAGCTGAGCGCGGCCAGGGAGCAGTTCCTCCAGTCGCAGCCGATGCTGGACGCGCTCGACGAGGAGCAGGCGGTCGCCGACACCGCTGACACTGCCGACGACACCGCGGCCGGCGACCCTGCCGACCAGTCCGACGACGAGGCGGCGTCGAGCGCCACCACGGCGGCGCTGCCGATCCCCTCGGCGTCCGACACCGGCAAGGCGGCAGGCGGGCAGTCCCAGGCGAAGCAGGGCGCGCAGCCGGCAGGTGCGCAGCAGGCAGGCGGGCAGCCGGGGTCGCCGCAGGGTGGCTCGGGTGCGCAGCAGGCGGGCGCGCAGCAGGCGGCACAGGGGGCGGTGCCGCAGACGGGCGCTCCGTGGGAGCGCCAGCCCGCGCAGGAGAACAAGGGTGCGGCCGGTGGACGGCCCGCGCAGGCCGCTGGTCGGCCGGCTCAGGGCGGCCAGGCGAACCAGGGCGGCCAGGCCGCGCGGCAGCCGAAGGCGCAGCCGGCCAAGGGGCCGCAGGGTGGTCAGCAGGCGGCGGGCAGGGCGTCGTCTCAGCAGGGCGGCGGGCAGTCGAGGGGCGGTCAGCCCAAGGGCCAGCAGGGCAGTGGTCCGCAGGGTGGTGGCCAGCAGGGTGGCGCGGCACCGGTTCCGGCCGGTCAGGATGCCTCGCCTACCAAGAAGCTGCCTCGGCCCCAGCAGCCGACCGGTAAGCGTTGAGTCCAGCCGCCAGCAGGCTTGTCGCCAGCTTTGTGCAAAACCGGTCCGGACTGCCGGCCCGTTCAACTACCGTTCGGGCATGACCGACTCGACCAGCGGAAACACCGAGCCCGACGAGGTGCGCACCGCGCGGCTGCTGCTGCGGCGGGTGCGGGCGGACGATCTGGCCGCCGCGCTGGAGATCCACACCGATCCCGAGAACTACCGGTACGAGCCGAACGGCGCGCCGTCCGCCACGGAGGCCCGAGGGCTGCTGACGAGCTGGCTGGCGCACTGGGCAGAGCACGGCTTCGGGTACTGGGCGATCGAGCTGCCCGGGACGGGCGAGGTGATCGGCTTCGGCGGCGTTCGGTTGAGCGTCAGCGAGGACGACGGCACGGAGCAGCTGAACCTCTACTACCGGTTCCGGCCGGCCGCCTGGGGTAACGGCTACGCGCCGGAGATGGCGGCGGCGGCGATCGAGTGGGCCGATCGATGCGTGCCGGGTCGGCCAATCACGATCATCGCGAACGTCGAGAACACCCCGTCGAACAGGGTCGCGGAGAAGCTGGGCTTCGTGGTGGTCGGCAAACTCGACGACGGCCGGGGTCCGGCCGCCTGGGTGCACCGCCGGCAGGACGCGGTGCTCTCCGCCAATCGGTGACTCGGGTTGCCTGACGGACAGGGGTCAGGCGGTCCAGGTGCGCGGCAACGGAGTCGGCACGTCCGGGGCGACCGCTGCGACCACGGCGTCCAGCACGGCCTCGGCGTGCCCGACGAACAGGTGCCTCGCGCCGGGGAAGTCGACCACCTCCGCCTGCGGGATCGCGGCGAACCGCTGTCGCGCCTCCTCGGGTCGCAGGTAGTCGTCCAGTTCGGGCACCAGGCACACCACCGGCTTGCCGGACTCGGCCCACGGCGGCAGGCACGCTGGCCCGCTGAAGTGCAGCGGCGGCGAGATCAGCACCGCGCCGCGCACCTGCGGCGCACAGCCGTGCATGAGGGCGAGATCCGTTCCGAAGGACCAGCCGACGAGCCACGCGTTCGGCAGACCCCGTGCGGTCACGAAGTCGAGCGCCGCCGCGACGTCCATGCCCTCGTCGACCCCGCCGGCGAAGGCGCCGTCGCTGCGGCCGGCCTCGCTCTCGGTGCCCCTGGTGTTGAACCGCAGCACCGCGAGGTCCGCGAGCGCCGGCAGCCGCCAGGCGAGCTTGCGGTAGAGGTGCGAGTCCATCGACCCGCCGTGCGTCGGCAGCGGGTGCAGGCAGACGAGCGTGCCGCGCGGCGGCCGATCTGCCGGCAGCGCCAGCTCGCCGGTCAGCCGCAGCCCGTCCTCGGTGGTCAGCACGATCGGCTCGCGGCGGGCCGGCAGCACGGTGTTGGCACGGATCTCCACGCCAGGCACAGTCGCGGTCTCGTCGACCATCGCCGTCACCATCTCTTCGACGTCGGGCCGCGGTGCCCCCGATTGGTCCAGCAGGCGCTGTGCCAGTGCCTGCGGTCCTCGACGGAGCCGTAGTCGGCGGCGGGCCAGGTCACCACGTGCGCGACGCCGGGCCGGATCTCGTGGTCGCAGCCGGGGCAGCGGTAGAACTTGGTGGTCTGCGCGCCGGTCACGGTCCGCACCAGCCACTCGCCGTCCGGCCCCGACTCGGACCGCGCCCAGCCGACGCCACCGCCGAGCGGACGCGGTTCATCGGCCCCGGCCGCTGGCCGGGGTCGCCGGGGTTGGTTGCGGCGGGGCACGGTGACCACGGTAATCGGCGCGGTCGGCGGCGATCGTCCATGGTCGCGCGGACACACCCTGGGGTGCCGCGCCGCGCCTCGAATCCGTAGGGTGCGAACCGTTGGTGACGAGCCGACCACTGCCGGCGAGGGGGACGAGGGTGTCGGACGAACGCGCCCGCCTGCGGTGGCCCCGCCGCCTGGTGACGGCCCTGCTGCTGGCGGAGACGCTGACGCTCACGTTTCCCGCGCTGCTCGGCGTTTTCGCCGACCCGCCGCCGTTCGCCCCGCGACCGACCATCCTGGACTGGCAGCGGCAGGGCGTGCTGATCGCGACCAGCACGGTGCTGCTCGTGGTGGCCGCCGCCGCGATGGCGGTGCTGTGGCTGCGGCCACGCTCGGCGAGCTGGCTGGTGACCTACGCCGCCGCGCACGCGGCCACGCTCGGCCTCGCCTGGGCGCACGGCATGCCGATCCTCGCGCTCGTGGCCGGCGTCTCCCTGCTGTCGGTCAGCGCCTCGATGCTCTGGTGCCGCTACCGCTGCTCGTTGACCTAGCGAAGAGGCACGCTGGCCCGCCGGCGCGCGGACAGGCGAGAATGGCGTCGTGCCAACCTATGTCTACAAGTGCCGCGAGTGCACCGAGCAGTTCGAGCTGAACCGGCCGATGAGCGCGTCGGCCGATCCCGCGAGCTGCCCCGACGGCCACGCGGACACCGTGAAGCTGCTGACCACCGTCGGCGTCAGCCGGGGCGGGGCCGCGCCGGCGCCGAGTGGTGGCGGAGGCGGTGGGGGCTGCTGCGGCGGCGGTTGCTGCGGCTGAGGACTGCTGCGGCCCAGGAGCCGGGTTCTACTTGGGTTCCTTGGCCAGCATGACCTGGGCGACCGCCTTGCCCTGCTCGCAGACGGTGCCGTAGCGGAACGTGCCGTCGACGATGATGATGCCGAGGCCGCCGCCCACGTAGTCCATCGTCAGGACGCAGGACGGCTGGACCTTCGAACCGGTGCCGGTGCCGCTGGTGTTGTCGTAGTAGGTGACCTTGCGCCCGTCGACGTCGTAGGTGCCCGAGGTCTGCTTCATCGTCAGCGACTTGCCGATCCGGTAGCGCAGGCTGACGCCGACGTCGAGGTTGTCGACCGAGGTCTGCCACCGGCAGGACTGGTCGAAGGTGGTGTCGACGTTGGTGTCGGTCGGGCTGGGCTGGGAGTCGGTGCCCTTGTAGGGCAGGTCGGTCCACTTGAGCAGCGAGCAGACGTTTACCACGGCGGAGGGCGTGCCCGACTGCGAGCCCGACGACGGCGGTGTCGACGGGCTGCCGCTGGTCGACGAGGGTGTGCTGGAGTCGTCGGTGGGGAAGCCGGGGTCGAGCGAGGACACGATGCCGCCGTGCAGCGCGACCGGCGTGCCGGGGATCGGCTTCGCGCAGGCGCCCACCAGGACACCGGTCATGGCAAGCAGGACAAGGACAACAGCGCGCCGCATGGCACCACCCTCCGGTTTGGCGCACACGGTACCTGCGCTGCCGCAAAGGTCACGTGTAATCGCGGAAACCCTTGCCGGTTTTGCGGCCGAGCCGCCCGGCCGTCACCAGGTGCTCCAGCAGCGGGGTCGGCGCGAACCCCGCCTCGCGGAACTCGAGGTAGAGGGTGCGTTCGATGGCCAGCGACACGTCGAGCCCGACGACGTCCAGCAGCTCGAACGGCCCCATCGGCAGGCCGCAGCCGACCTTCATGGCGTTGTCGATGTCGTCGGCCTCGGCGTAGTGGGCTTCGAGCATCTTCACGGCGTCGTTGAGGTAGGGGAACAGCAGCGCGTTGACGATGAACCCGGCGCGGTCCCCGCAGCGGACCGGCTTCTTGCCGACCCTGCCGCAGATGGCCAGCGCGGTCGCGGTGACCTCGGGGGCGGTGGCGATCGTGCTGACCACCTCGACGAGCTTCATCACCGGGGCCGGGTTGAAGAAGTGCAGGCCGACGACGTCGCCGGGGCGCGAGGTCGCCGAGGCGCACTCGATGACGGGCAGCGAGGAGGTGGTGGTCGCCAGGATCGCGCCGGGCTTGCAGACCTCGTCCAGGGCCTCGAAGACGGTCTTCTTGACGGCGAGGTCCTCGGCGACGGCCTCGATCACCAGGTCGCAGTCGGCCAGTTCCTCGAACTCGACGGCTGGGCTGACGCGGGCCAGCGCGGCGTCCCGATCGGCCTCGGCGAGCCGGCCCTTGGCGACGGCGCGGTCGAGCGACTTGCGCACCTTCGCGACGGCGGCGATGGCCTTGTCCTCGGTGCGGGCGCGCAGCACCACGTCGTGGCCGGACTTGGCGAACACTTCGACGATGCCGGTGGCCATCGTGCCGGTGCCGATGACGCCGACCCGCTGCACCTCGCGGACGCCCGCGGTCGGCAGCTCGTCGGTCGACGGTGTGTGCCCGTCGGGGACGACGGTCGGCGAGTCGGGCGCGTCGTAGCGGTAGAAGCCTCGGCCGGTCTTCCTGCCGAGCAGCCCGGCCGTGATCATCTGCTTGAGCAGCGGGGCCGGCGCGTGCAGGCGGTTGCGCGACTGGTGGTACATCGTGTCGAGGATTTCGTAGGCCGTGTCGAGGCCGATGAGGTCGAGCAGTTGCAGCGGGCCCATCGGGTAGCCGCAGCCGTAGCGCATCGCCGCGTCCAGGTCCTCCCTGGTGGCGTAGCGGGACTCGTACATGCGGACGGCGTGGTTGAGGTAGCCGAAGAGGAGGGCGTTGGCGATGAAGCCGGCGCGGTCGCCGATCACCACGGGCACCTTGCCGAGGCGTTCGAGGAAGGCCACGACGTCGGTGACCACGTCGGGCTCGGTGACCACGGAGCGAACGACCTCGACGAGCTTGAGGACCGGGGTGGGATTGAAGAAGTGCAGGCCGACGACCTTGCCGGGACGGCCCGTCTGCACGCTGATCTCGGTGACCGAGAGGGAGGAGGTGTTGGAGGCGAGGATCGTGTCCTGGCGGCACACGCGGTCCAGCTCGGCGAACACCTCGGCCTTGAGCTCGATCCGTTCCGGCACGGCCTCGATCACGAGATCGCAGTCGGCCAGGTCGGCGAGGCTGGTGGTGTAGCTGATCCGGCCGAGCAGCTCGTCCTTGCCGGCCGCGTCGAGCTTGCCGCCCTGCAACGCCCGCTCGGTGGAGTGCACCAGGTGGCCGCGGCCTCGCGTGATGCCGTCCTCGTCGATCTCGACCGCGACCACGTCGAGACCGGTTCTGGCGAGCACCTCGGCGATGCCCGCCCCCATCGTGCCAAGGCCAACCACGCCGACAGTGCTGAACTCGCGCGTCAAGATCTACCTCCCGAGCCGAGGCGATGCGTGCTACCAGTCGGTAACTTGCGGGCGATACTGCCACGCGTTGACTGTCTGACCGGGTGAGCTTCGCCACCGAATCGAGACAGAACCACCCATCCGGGGGTGCTGCGTGCCACATCGGGACGCAGCACCCCCGGATGAAAGCGAACTGGCCCCGCTCGGTCCTCAGCTCACCGCGCGCTTGATCAGCGCGCCGATCCTCGCCTCGTCGTCGGCGGTCAGCTCGGTCAGCGCGAACGAGGTCGGCCACGCGGTGCCCTCGTCCAGGTTCGCCTCGTCGCTGAAGCCCAATGTCGCGTACCGCGTCTTGAACTTCGCCGCGCACTGGAAGTGACAGACGATCTTGCCGTCGCGGGTGTACGCGGGCATTCCGTACCAGAGCTTCGAGGTGAGGCCGGGCGCGTTGGCCTTGATCACGGCGTGCAGCCGCTCGGCGATCACCCGGTCGGACTCCGACATCTCGGCGATCTTCGCGAGCACCTCGCGCTCCGCGTCGGCGGCCTTGGCGTTGCGCTTCGCGTCCGCCTTCAGCTCCTTGGCGCGCTCCTTCATCGCGCCGCGCTCGGCGTCGGTGAAGCCGTCGAACTTCTCGCCGTTCGCGGTGGCGTTCTTCTTCGTGATCGACATGGCAGTCCCTTCATCGGTGGGGTTCGGCGTTGATCGATCTCTTCGGCCTGAGCAGAAGTTCGGTGTGATCAGAAGTTCGGGTTGATCAGAAGTTCGGGCTGGTCCGGGGCCGGGTCACCACGTGCCGGCCTGCTGGCGGGTCGGTGCGTTGAGTCGGTTGAAGGCGTTGGTGATCGCGATGTTGAGCAGCAGCGCGGCCAACTCCTTCTGGTCGAAGTGCTTGGCGGCCAGGTCCCACACGTGATCCGGGACCGGGTCCGGGCGGTCGGCGAGCCGGGTCACGGCCTCGGTCAGGGCAAGGGCCGCGCGCTCCTCGTCGCTGAACCAGGGCGTCTCCCGCCACGCGGCGACGGCGTTCACCTGGTTCGCGGTCGCGCCGTGCCGGCCGGCCTGGTGGACGCCGCCGGCAACGCAGGGGCCGCAGCCGTTGATCTGGCTGGCCCTCAGGTGGCTCAGCGCCAGCAGCTTGCCGTCCACTCCGGCGCCCACGATGGCCTTGGTGACGGCCATCAGCGCCTCCATCGCCTCGGGGACCAGGACCGCGGGGTTGGGCATGCGCTCGGTCGACATCGTTTCTCCTGTGTTGGGGTTGTCCCGCGGTGTTGTTGCGGGTGTTGGTATTTGCGTTGCGGGGCGTTGCTGACAGGAGTTATCCGATCATCGGCGGGCCAGGCCGCGCGCTGTTCGTGGGACACCGTGGGACACGGGGAACGCGGCCTACCAGCGCAAACGCGTCACTGATCCGTTTGCGTGGGCTGGGACGGATACCGTGTTGCCCGTGTCGAGCCCCCAGGAGCGACTGGTCGCCCAGCTCGCTCGGATCAAGGAACTGAGCGGGCTCAGCCTGCGCGCCCTCGCGAACCAGGCGGGCCTGAGCAGCTCGTCGCTGTCCCGGTATCTGACCGGTCGGCTCGTGCCGCCGTGGGAGGCCGTGGTGGCGCTGTGTCGGGTCGTGAGCCGCGATCCTCGGCCGCTGCGCGCGATGTGGGCCGAGGCGGCGAAGGCCGGCGCGGCACCGACCCCGCGCCGCAACGACCTGCCGGCCGACCTGATCGACTTCACCGGGCGGGAGGCGGAGTACGCGCTGGTCGAGGGGCTGCTGCACGCTGCTGGCGCGGTCGCGATCGACGGGATGGCCGGTGTCGGAAAGACCAGCCTGGCCGTGCACGTGGCTCACCGGCTCGCCTCGACGTATCCGGACGGCGGGCTCTACCTCGACCTGCACGGCTTCACCCCGGGCCAGGAGCCGGTGGAGCCGCAGGCCGCGCTCGGCCGGTTGCTTGGCGCGCTGGATGTCACGCACCCTCCGGCCAACGCCGAGGACCGCGCGGCGCTCTGGCGCTCGGAGCTGTCCCGCCGACGGGCCCTCGTCGTGCTCGACAACGCGGTCGACGCGGAGCAGGTGCGCCCGCTCCTTCCCGGCGCCGGCAAGTCCGCGGTCCTGATCACCAGCCGGTCGCGGCTGGTCAGCCTGGACGGCGTGCCGCCCGTCTCCCTGGTGCCGCTGGCCGACGGCGACGCGGCGCACCTGTTCGGCCGGGCGGCCGGGCTCACGCTCACCGAGGAGGACGCGGTCGGTCAGGTGCTGCGGCAGTGCGGCGGGCTCCCGCTGGCGCTGCGGATGGCGGGCGCGCGGCTTCGGCACCGTCCGGGTTGGACGGTGGCGGTGCTGGCCGAGCGGCTGCGCGACAGCGCCAACCGCTTCGACGCCGTGTTCGGCATGTCGCTTCAGCAGCTCGACGCGGTCCAGCGCCGCGTGTTCCGGCTGCTGGGTGTGTTGCCCGGCACCGACTTCGACGCTGCGGTGGCCGGTGCGCTCGCGGACCTCTCGCCGGATCAGGTCGACGCGGTGCTCGAGGAGCTGGTCGACGCCCACCTGGTCCAGGAGCTCGCACCCGGGCGGTACCGGATGCACGACCTGATCCGGCGGTACGCGGCGGACCTCGCCGCCGACGAGGAACCGCTGGCCGAGGCCGCGCTGCGTCGGGTCCTGGAGCACTACCTGGCGCAGGCGGTCGCCCACGACCGGACGCTGCCCTCGCCGCACCGCAGGGACCCGTCGCCGGGCGACCCCGCGAAGGCGATGGCCTGGTTCGACCTCGAGTACGTCAATCTGGTCGCCTGTTTCGACGCCGCCGTGCGGCTCGGCGTGGACGAGGTCGTCGCCGAACTGCCGCAGGCCATGCGGGTCTGGTTCTTCCGGCACCGCGGCACCGACGACCAGGCACGCCTGCTCGAAGCCGCCGCGGCCGCCTCGGCTCGGCTCGGCCTGCACCAGCAGCGGGCCGCGCTGCTCGCGGACCTCGGGTTCGCCCGCGCCGCGGCCGGACGGCTCGCCGAGGCGCTCGCCGCCTACGAGCTGGCCGAGCAGTCCGGCGCGGACGACGACGACCTCGCGGCCGGTCTGGCGCTGCGGATCGGCCTCGTGCGCCGGGATCTCGGCGACCTCGACGCGGCACAGGCGCACTTCCGGCGGGCGGGCGAGCTGTTCGAGCAGCTCGGGCGCCCCGCAGGGCAGTCACAGGCGCTGGCCTTCGACGGGTGGGTGACGCTGCGCCTCGGGCTTCGAGAGGAAGCCGTCGAACTGGCTCGGGCGTCCGTCGCCATGGCCGACGGGCCCGCCCAGATCACCGGGCTGGTCACGCTCGGGGTCGCGCTGGCGGCGGACGAGCCCGAGGAGTCGCTGCGCACGCTGCACGACGCGCTGCGGTTGGCGGAGCAGCACAACCTGCAACACAACCAGGCCTGGTGCCACAACTACCTCGGGGTCGCGCTGCGCGTCATGGGTCGCACCGAGGAGGCGCTCGAACAGCACCGGCGCGCCTTTGAGTTGCTGGAACCGTTGGCGGAGGTGCAGTTGGAGATCGACTTCCTGCACACCTACGCCGAGACGTGTCGGGCGGCGGGCGACCGTGACAGGGCGTTCGCGTCGCTCGATCGGATCATCGAGATCGCGCGTGCGCTGGGACGGCCGCACGACGAGAAGCTCGCGCGGGAGGCGAGGGACGCGATGGCGCTGAGCGCGGTCGATGGTCGGGGGAAGGCCTAGCCGGTTGGTCGCGAGGGGCGCGCGGTCGGGCGCGGGCTATTCGTCGAAGTTCCTGTCCACCAATGCTTTGACGCGGCGCAGGGCCTCCTCGGCGTCCGGACCGGTTGCGGTCACGACCACCTGGTCGCCGAACCTCGCGTTGAGGCCCATCAGGCCAAGCACGCTGCGGGCGTCAGCGCGCTGGTCGCCCACCTCGACGCTCGCCTCGGCAGTCAGGCCGGTCAGGGTCCTGGCCAGCAACGCGGCCGGCCTGGCGTGCAGGCCCACCTCGTTGGTGAGCGTGACCTGGAGCGTGTGGACGGGTCCCGCCTCCTGGTCACCAGCGCCGGCGGACGCGCTGTCGGTCTCGGCGGCGCCGGTCTCGGCGGCGTCCGCGAACGCCTCCCTGGCCGCGCCGGCGGCCGCCTCCGCGACCCCATCCAGCGTGGCATCTCCTTGCGCCGCAACGGCTGCCGCGACGGCGCCCTCCACCAGCGGGGCGTCCACGACGTACGCGCGGCTCGGGTCGCCGAGGCTCTCCACGGCCAGCTCGGCCGTCATCCGCGCGCTGCCCAGGTCGTAGAGGAGCACGACCCCCGCACCCGACTCGGCGCGGTCCAGCGCGTTCGACACCGCCTCGTAGTCGGTGCCCAGCCCGCCGGTCGCCATGCCGCCTGCCGGCAGCACGATGACGTCCGGGGCCATCTGGGCGGCCAGTTCGGCCACACCCTCGGCGAGCCTCGCGCTGTGCGACACGATCACCAGTCCGACCTTCATCGGTCGCCTCCCCCTGCCGACTCCGCGAACGACCGCAGCAGCAACGCCGTGGAACGCGAGCCAGGGTCGAGGTGGTTCGCGCTGCGTTCGCCGAGGTAGGACGCGCGGCCCTTCCTGGCCACCAGGGGCACCGTGGACGCCGCGCCCTCGTCGGCTGCGTCGGCCGCGGCGGACAGGACCTCGGCGACCGTCGAGCCGGACGCGGCGGCCGCCTCGGCGGCCGCGACCGCCGGGGTCAGCGCGTCCACCATCGTCTTGTCGCCCGGCTCGGCCTTGCCCCTGGCGACGACGCCGTCCAGCGCGGCGCGGAGTGCCGCGGCGACGCCTGCGGCGTCCAGCTCGGCCGCGTCGCCGACGGAGGTCGCCGCGCGCAGCAGCGCGGTGCCGTAGAGCGGCCCGGCGGCGCCGCCAACGGTGGAGATCAGCGTCGTCGCGGCGAGTTTCAGGGCGGCCGACGGCGTGGCCGGCGGCTCGGACAGGTCCAGTTTGGACACCAGCGCCGTGAAGCCCCGCTTGAGGTTCTCCCCGTGGTCGGCGTCGCCGATCACCCGGTCCAGCTCGACCAGCTCGTCGCGGTGCGCGGTGACGACCTCGGCCGCCGACCGCAGCGCGGCGACGACTCCTTCGACGGAACAGCCCACGGCTCAGACCCCCCAGCGCAGCGCGGCGGTGTGCACCGGCGCGTCCCACAGTTCGACCAGCTCGTCGTCGAGCCTCAGCACCGTCAGGCTCATGCCCTGCATCTCCAGGCTGGTGATGTACGGTCCGACGAGCCTGCGCTCGACGGTGATGCCGCGCTCGGCGAGCAGCCGCTCCGCGATGCCGTGCGCGATGTAGAGCTCGACCAGCGGGGTGCCGCCCATCGAGTTGGTGAACAGCAGCACGCGATCGCCCTCGACGAAGGGCAGGTCCTCGAGGATGGGGTCGAGCAGGTGACGCACGATGCCGTCGGCCGGCTCCATCGGCACGCGCTGCCGTCCCGGCTCGCCGTGGATGCCGATGCCGATCTCCATCTCGTCGTCGGCGAGGGTGAAGCTGGGCTCGCCAACGTGCGGCACCGTGCACGCCGTCAGCGCGACGCCCATCGACCGCACGCCGGCGACCACCCTGCGCGCCAGGGCCTCGCACGCGTCGAGGTCGTCGCCGCGCTGGGCGGCCGCGCCGACGATCTTCTCCACCAGCACCGTGCCGCCGACGCCCCGCCTGCCCGCCGTGTAGAGCGAGTCCTTCACCGCGACGTCGTCGTCGATCAGCACGGTGCGGACCTCGGTGCCCTCGGCGGCGGCCAGCTCGGCCGCGGTCTCGAAGTTCAGCACGTCGCCGGTGTAGTTCTTGACCAGCAGCAGGGCCCCCGCGCCGCCGTCGGTCGCGGTCACGGCCGCCTGCACCTGGTCGGGGGTCGGCGAGGTGAACACCGGGCCGGGACAGGCCGCGTCGAGCATGCCCATGCCGACGAAGCCGCCGTGCAGGGGCTCGTGGCCGGAGCCGCCGCCGGAGATCACGGCGACCTTGCCGTGCACCGCCGCGTCCGCGCGCACCACCACGGCGGGATCGGTCTGCACCCTCAGCAGGTCGGGATGGGCAGCGGCCATGCCGTGCAGGGCGTCGACCACGACTGTCGCCGGGTCGTTGATGATCTTCTTCACCGCGAGCCTCCCAAGGGCGGGGTCCGGAGATCCATTCCTACCCGAGGGAGCCCGCCCACGACACTCCAAGCTCAAGGCGGGTTGGACACCATCATCCTGTAGCTATAGTTAGCCTTGCCTAACTTTCACGACCATGTTCGACGAAAACCACGTTCGACGAAGGAGAACACCGTGCCGCACCGGCCGTCACGAACCACCAGGAGGATTGTCGGGGCGGTGCTCGCCTCCGTCGCGGTGCTCGCCGTCGCGGCCTGCGGGCAGGGCGCCGGGCAGGCCGACCGGCCGGCCGTGGCTCAGGGCGGCTCTGACTTCAAGAAGGCCGGCGACGAGAGCGCGCAGTTCGGCACCGACGCCAAGCCGGGCGAGTTCCCCCGCACCATCCGGCACGCGATGGGCGAGACCACCCTGGCCAAGCGGCCGGAGCGGGTCATCGTCCTCGACGTCGGCGAGCTGGACAACGTCGTGGCGCTCGGCATCAAGCCGGTCGGCGTCGCCTACACCGAGGGCTCGCCGACCATGCCCGGCTACATCGGCGACCGCGCGGGCGCCCCGGCGAGCGTCGGCACCAGCAACAGCATCAACCTGGAAGCCGTCAGCAAGCTCGCGCCCGACCTGATCCTCGGCTCGAAGCTGCGGGCCGAGCAGCAGTACGACAAGCTCAAGGCCATCGCGCCGACCGTGTTCAGCCTGCGCCCCGGCTACACCTGGCAGGCGAACTTCCGGCTGAACGCCGCCGCGCTGGACAAGTCGGCGCAGGCCGACCAGCTGCTCGGCGACTACACCAGGCACGCGACGCGGACCGGCGACGCGGTGGCGGCCAAGCTCGGCACGCGGCCGACCATCTCCATGGTGCGGTTCATGCCGGGCAAGATCCGGCTCTACGCCGACAAGTCCTTCATCGGCACCATCCTTGCCGACGCGAAGCTGCCGAGGCCACAGTCGCAGCAGGTCGACGACCTCGCCGTCGAGATCAGCACCGAGCAGGTCGGCAAGGCCGACGCCGACTGGATCTTCGTTGGCAGCTATGGGGATCCGGCCAAGACCGCGCAGCAGTCCGTGCAGGGCGGCCCGCTGTGGCAGCAGCTCGGCGCGGTGAAGTCCGGGCACGCCAAGACGGTCAACGACGAGGTCTGGTACCTCGGCCTCGGCGTGCTGGCCGCCGAGGCCGTGCTGACGGACCTGGAGAAGCAGCTCACGTCCTGAGGGATGCCATGAAGGGTCCCTGCAAGACACCGAGTGTCCTGAAGGGACCCTTCATCACGCCTCAGCGGCCGTAGAGCACGCGGACCAGGCGCATGATGGTGCGGACGGTGCGCTTGCCCCGGTTGAAGGTCATGGGCTGCAACGGACTGCGGAACCTGGTGACCGCGATCGCCTTGGGGCGGGCGAACTCCCGCAGGCCGTCCTCGCCGTGGATGCGGCCGAAGCCCGAGTCGCCGACGCCGCCGAAGGGCAGCGACGGGATCGCCACGAACGCGATCACCGAGTTCACCGACACCATGCCCGACCGCAGCCGCCTGGCCAGCTCGTCCCCGCGCGCCCTGGCGAACACCGTGCCGCCGAGCCCGTACTTGCTCGCGTTGGCCAGCTCGACCGCCCGGTCCACGTCGGGCACCCGGTTGATCGTCAGCGTCGGCCCGAAGGTCTCCTCGGCCACCGCCTCGGAGTCCTCCGGCACGTCCACCAGGACGACCGGCTCGACGTAGGGCGGCCGAACCGAGTCCGGCCCGCCGACCACGGCGCGCCCGCCGCGGTCGATCGCGTCCCTGATGTGCCGGCGGATGATCTCCACCTGGGCCGGCATGGTGATCGGCCCGAGGTCCGCGCCGGGCTCGCCGCCGGGACGCAGCTTCCGCGCCCGCTCTGCGACGAGGTCGACGAACCGGTCGGCCACCGCGTCGACGACGTACACCCGCTCGACGCCGACGCAGGTCTGGCCCGCGTTGGACATCCCGCCCCAGACGGCGGCGTCCGCGGCCTGTTCGAGGTCGGCGTCGGAGTCCACGATCAGCACGTCCTTGCCGCCGCACTCCACCAGCACCGGGGTGAGCGTCTCGGCGCACGCGGCCATCACCCGCTTGCCCGTGGCGGTCGAGCCGGTGAACGCGATCTTGTCCACACCCGCCCGGCACAGCGCGGCCCCGGTCTCGCCGAAGCCCGTGACCACGGTGAACACCGGCTGGTCCGGCACCACCTCGGCGAAGGTGTCGGCGAGGAACGCCCCGACGCCAGGGGTCAGCTCGCTCGGCTTGAACACCACGGCGTTGCCGGCGGAGAGCGCGTAGGCGATGGAGCCCATCGGCGTGAACGCCGGGTAGTTCCACGGCCCGATCACGCCGACGACGCCGAGCGGCTGGTAGGCAAGGGTGGCCGTCTGATTCGGCATGAGCATGCCCGAGGCGACCCGCCTGCTGCCGAGCACCTTCGAGGCGTGCTTGCTCGCCCAGTGCAGGTGGTCGATGACGAGCACGACCTCGAGCCGCGCGTCGTCGGCGGGCTTCCCGGTCTCGGCGCTGATCAGCGCGGCGAACTCGTCGATCCGGCGCACCAGCAGCCGACGCCAGGCGTCGAGGTGTTCGCGGCGGCCGGTGAAGTCCAGCCCGGCCCACCAGTCGGTGGCCTCCCGCGCGCCCCGCACCCGGTCCGCGACCGTGTCGGCGTCGTCCACCGGGTAGTGGTCGAGGACCTCGCCCGTCCTCGGGTCCAGCGACGCGAACTGCCGCTGCCCGGCATCGGGCCGGTCGGTCGAGTCAGCCGCCGGAACCACCGGCGCACTGTCGGAGGCGGTCTGCGTCATCGGCCCTCCCAGATGCTCAGCAGAATGCTGGTGCTACTGGAGAGTACGGGCTCCCGGTCTCCGCCGTCAGCCCCTTGGCCGCCGCCGAAGGTCGGGTCGGGCCGATCGGCGGACGCCTCGCTGGGCCGGACACCAATTGGGTGAGACCACCCGGCGGTCAGGGCTTGGGCAGCTTGGGGAACAGCGCCTTGGCGAATGCCTGCGACCGCTCGCAGGGGTCGAACGGGGCCTTGTCGATGTTGTCGAACCGGATCTCGATGACCTCGCCGCCCGGGTCGCCGGTCGTCTTGCGGTGCAGCCAGGCGAGCCGGCAGGTCGGGTAGCTGTTGTTCTCCGCGAGCTGGTAGCCCGTGATCCCGTTCCCGAGGTCGACCGGCTTCTGGTTCGGCTGGAGCTTGTTGTCCTTGGGGTCGTAGTCGGGCCGCATGTCCACGGCCACCGTGGCGCCCGCCTTGGTCCACGAGCAGTTGTGCAGGCCGTAGGGGAAGAAGTGGGAGCCGGCGCCGAGCGCGGCGTCGACCGCGGCCTGGTCCGGCAGCACGCACGGGTCGACGGTGAGCAGCGTGCCCTTGTCGACGGTGCGCTGCGGCGGGCCGTTCTTGAGCTGCTTGGCGACCGACTCGGCCACGGTGCGGGCGGGCGTGCACGGATCGCCGGCCTCGTGGCCGACCTGGATCGTCACGCCGAGCGCCGGATTGTCCTGCGTGACCATCGTCACGAAGCACGCGTTGCTGCCGTCCAGCTTCGACTCGACCGAGGGCAGGTCGCCGATCTTCTTGTTCGCCTCCTGCACCTCGCTGGTCAGGCTCGCGCCGACCTTCACCGTGATGCCGAGGTTGGTGCCCTGTTTGTCCTTCATGAAGTCGGAGCAGCCGGAGAAGCCGTCGGGGTTGGTCTGCTCGGCCGGCGTGCCGAGGGTGCTGAGGACGGCGGGGTCGAACAGCTTGCACGGGTCGACCAGGCGCAGCTTGTCGGTCGCGTAGGCGGGGCCGGTGGGCTGGCCGCTCGGCGCGGTGCTGCGGGTCGCCGTCGAGTCGGGCTGCTTCGACGCGACCGGCGCGGCCGCCGCAGGCACGGTGGACCTCGGGTAGGTCTTCTTCGCGAGGTCGGCACCGGCGCCGCACCCGGCGAGAACGGCCAACGCGGAGACGGCGGAGACGACCGCGAGCACTGGTCGAGGCAGACGGGGCACGACGTGCACCGTAGCGATCTCGACGCGCCTTTGTGGACGGAACCCGTGATTGCGCGCTGGTCGGACACCCCCGGCGTGCCCGAGGTCACGGAGCGGTTCGGGAACGATTCAGACGACTTGAACGATATAGTAAGGTGTACGACCACCCACGACAGGAAGGAGCGCCGCTGTGAGGAGCTTCCTCAGCCGCGCGGTGCGCTGGATCGACGGTTGGACCGTCGAGGCGTTCAACCCGGTTTACCCGCACCACCGCCGCTGACCGCGGCGGCCCCTATCGCTCGCCGGCGCCAGCGGCGTCGTCGGCGGGCGGCATCTCCTCGACCCGTTCGGGCACCACCATGGGCCGCCACGCGGCCCACAGCCCGAACACCGCGGCCAGCGCGGCCATGCCGACCCCGGACCACAGGTTGATGTTGATCCCGCCTGCCTTGGCCAGGTCCTCGTCGGTGCGGAAACCGACCCCGAGCACGATCAGGACCACGCCGTAGATCCCGAACAGCACGGCGATGATCCACCGCAGGTCGAACAGGCCGGCCTTGCGCGCCGAGCGTGTCTGATGGGCCATGACGCCCCTCCCTCTCGGCTCAGCCGAAGACCAGGTTCAGTACGAAGGTCAACACCAGCACGCCGATGCCGAGCAGTAGCGGCTTGCGGTACCAGCCGCCGCCGTCCCCCTCGGTGCTGTGCTGCCGGGTGCTCTTCGGCGTGAGCGACCACACCAGGCCCGTCAGCTCCGCCTCCGGCCTCGGCACGGTCGCCAGCGAGACGGCCACGCTGACGACGATGTCCACGACGAACGCGGCACTGGCCCCGACGAAGCTCGCGCCCTGCCCCTGGAGGTGCAGCGCGCCAGCGCGGTTGAGGATGTCGACCAGCACCGCGGCCAGCGTGCCGAACACCAGGCCGGACCAGCCGGCCGCCGCCGTCATCCGCTTCCAGAACATGCCGAGGATGAAGGTGGCGAACAGCGGGGCGTTGAAGAAGGAGAACAGCGTCTGGACGTAGTCCATGATGTTGTTGTAGCCGCCCGCGATGAAGGCCGTGCCCATCGCGATCACCGTGCCGACCACCGTCACCCAGCGGCCGACCCGCAGGTAGTACTCGTCCGGCCGGTCCTTGACGACGTAGTCCTGCCACAGGTCGTAGGTGAACACGGTGTTGAGCGAGCTGATGTTGGCCGCCATGCCGGCCATGAACGCCGCGAGCAGCCCGGTGATCGCGATGCCCAGCATGCCGTTCGGCAGCAGGTCCCTGATCAGCAGTTCCAACGCGTTGTTGAACTTCACGTCGGTGGCCGCGTTGGGGTCGGCGAGCAGCGCGGCCTTGGCCTTGCCCATCTCCGGGACGAGCACCGCCGCGATCATGCCGGGAATGATGATGATCAGCGGGATGAGCGTCTTGGGGTAGGCGCCGATGATGGGCGTGCGCCGCGCGGCGGACATGTTCTTGGCCGACAGTGCTCGCTGCACCTCGGCGAAGTTCGTCGTCCAGTAGCCGAAGGACAGCACGAACCCGAGGCCGAACACGATGCCGATGACCGACATGGTCGGGTTGGTGATGCCGGTGAGGTTGCTGCCCGGCCAGGAGGACAGCTGCTCGGTGGCGTTGGAGTTGTTCGCCGTGATCTTGTCGACGAGCCCCTGCCAGCCGCCGACCTTGTGCAGGCCGACGATGGTGAGCGGCAGCAGCATCGCGACGATCACGAAGAACTGGAGCACCTCGTTGTAGATCGCGGCGGACAGGCCGCCGAGCGTGGTGTAGCTGAGCACGACGAGGCCGGCCACGATGATCGAGACCCAGATCGGCCAACCGAGCAGCACGTTGACGACGCTGGCCAGCGCGTAGAGGTTGACGCCGGCGATCAGCACAGCGGCAACGGCGAAGCTGATGGCGTTGACGAGGTGCGCGCCCTTGCCGAAGCGGCGGCGCAGGAACTCGGGCACGCTGCGGACCTTGGAGCCGTAGTAGAACGGCATCATCACCAGGCCGAGGAACACCATGGCCGGGATCGCGCCGATCCAGTAGTAGTGCATGGTCGGCAGGCCGTACTGCGCGCCGTTGGCCGTCATGCCGAAGATCTCGAGCGCGCCGAGGTTGGCCGAGATGAAGGCGAGGCCGGTGACCCAGGCGGGCAGCGAACGGCCGGACAGCAGGAAGTCCAGGCTCGTGGACACCGATCTGCGGGCGAGCGCGCCGATGCCGAGGACGACGGCGAAGTAGACGACGAGCAGGGCGTAGTCGATCGGCCCTGCGTTCAGCCGAAGATCCGCACCAGCCAGCACGCTCACGCGCACACCTCCCGGACCCAATTTGTTGCGCACCCATACTAATCCGGTCGATCATCCACCCGCGCGACCGCCGATGGCTACCGCCGTAAGGAGGTCAGGCTGGCATGGATCTTCGAAACCGGCCGCGTGGAAGGCATCAGCAACCCATGCGGGTGACAGCGAGGAGGCTCTACCCCGCGCACGGGCACGCCAAACCGGCCGTGAGACGGGTTCGGCATGAGGACCGTGTCGAGCTAGGGGTGACCGGCGGCCATACCGCTCAGAACAGGCGAAGGTCGTCGGACTCCGTGCCGCGCAGCGTGTCGTAGTCGAGCACGACGCAGCGGATGCCCCGGTCCTCGGCGAGCGTGCGGGCCTGCGGCTTGATCAGCTGGGCCGCGAACACCCCGGACACCGGCGCGAGCAGCGGATCGCGGTTGAGCAGCTCCAGGTACCTGGTCAGCTGCTCGACGCCGTCGATCTCGCCGCGACGCTTGATCTCCACCGCGACCGACGCCCCGCCGGAGTCCCGGCACATCAGGTCGACCGGCCCGATCGCCGTCGGGAACTCGCGCCGCACCAGCGACCAGCCCTCGCCCAACGTCGTGACGTGCTCGGCGAGCAGCTCCTGGAGGTGCGCCTCCACGCCGTCCTTCACCAGCCCGGGATCGACGCCCAGCTCGTGCTTGGAGTCGTGCAGCACCTCTTCGATGCTGATCACCAGCTTCTCGCCGGCCTTGTTCTGCACCACCCAGGTGCCGGGCTCCTCGATCAGCCAGCACGGCGGCGACATCCAGTTCAGCGGCTTGTACGAACCGCCGTCGGAGTGCACGAGCACCGAACCGTCGGCCTTCACCATCAGCAACCGCTGAGCCATCGGCAGGTGCGCGGTGAGGCGTCCGACGTAGTCGACCTGGCAGCGAGCGATGACGAGGCGCACCGCGACAGGGTAGTGGTGCGGCCGCTCGCGCCGCCCTCACGGGGTGCCGACTGAGCCGAACGGGGTAACGTCGCGGCCCGTGTCCGCACCCCTACGACGTCACCGCGCGCTGCCCGCAGCCAGCCAACCGCTGCTTGGCAGGCTGCTCCGCACCAAACCCGTCGAGCAGCTCAGCTCCGACGGGGAGCACAGCGCGCTGCGCCGCAGTCTCGGGTTGCTGCCGCTGATCGCGTTGTCGGTCGGCGCGACACTGGGCACCGGGATCTTCGTGGTGCTCGGCGCGGCCGCGCCCAAGGCCGGCCCCGCCGTCGTGGTGTCCTTCGTGCTGGCCGCCCTCGCCGCGCTGTTCTCTGCCCTGTCCTACGCCGAGCTGGCCGGCGCGGTCCCGGTGTCCGGCTCGGCCTACTCCTACACCTACGCCACCCTCGGCGAACTGGTCGCCTGGATCTGCGGCTGGTGCCTGCTGCTGGAGTACGGCGTCTCGGTCGCGGCCGTCGCGGTCGGCTGGAGCGGGTACCTCAACGCCTTCCTCGACTCCACGATCGGCTGGCACCTGCCGGCCGCCCTGTCCAACGCGCCCGGCGTGGCCGGCGGCGTCGTCAACCTGCCGGCGGCGGTCGTCGTGCTGCTCGCCACGGCTGTGCTGCTCGGCGGCGTCCGGGAGAGCGCGGCGGTGACGACCGTCACGACGCTGCTGAAGGTCGCCGTGCTCGTCTTCTTCGTGGTGGTCGCGGTGTTCGGCTTCCGGACGCAGAACCTGACGCCGTTCGCGCCGGCGGGCCTGGCCGGCATCACCGGGGCCGCCTCGGTGGTGTTCTTCTCCTTCATCGGCTTCGACGCCGCCTCGACGGCGGGCGAGGAGGCCCGCAACCCGCAGCGCGACCTGCCGAGGGCCATCATCATCTCGCTGGTCGTGGTGACGCTGGCCTACGTGCTGGTCGCCTTCACGGCCGTCGGCGCGGTCGGCGTCGACACTCTCGGCCGCTCGAACGCCTCGCTGGCCACCGTGCTGGCGAAGGTGACCGGCGCGGGCTGGCCCGCCACCGTGCTGGCCGCGGGAGCCGTGATCGCCATCGCCTCCGTCGTGCTGACCGTCCTCTACGGACAGACCAGGATCCTGGTGGCCATGTCGCGAGACCGGCTGGTGCCGCCGGTGTTCGCCAGGGTCGGCCGCAGGCGCGTGCCGACGGTGAACACGCTGGTGGTCGGCGGGATCGTCGCCGTGCTCGCCGCCCTGGTGCCGCTCGGCCAGCTCGCCGAGGCGACCAGCATCGGCACGCTCGTGGCGTTCGGGCTGGTCAACGTGGGGGTGCTGGTGCTGCGCCGAACGAAGCCGGGGCTGCGCCGCAGCTTCCGCACGCCGCTGGTGCCGTTCGTGCCGCTGCTCGGCCTCGCGCTGTGCGTGCTGCTGGTGCTCGGCCTCGCCCCGGTCACCTGGCTGGCCTTCGGCATCTGGTCGGTGGTCGGCCTGGTGATCTACTTCAGCTATGGCGCGCGCCGCTCCGCGCTCAACGAGCGGCCATCGACGACGACGCCGGACAGCTGACGAATGCAGGAGGATCGACGCGTGGAGACCCTCGGATCCCGTGAGGTGTACGCGAACGCCTGGATGACGGTTCGGGAGGACCCGATCCGCCGGCCGGACGGGTCGACCGGCATCTACGGCGTGGTCGACAAGCCCGACTACGCCCTGGTCATCCCGCTCGACGGGGAGCGGGTGCACCTGGTCGAGCAGTTCCGCTACCCGCTCGGCATGCGCCGCTGGGAGTTCCCGCAGGGCACCGCGCCCGACCTCGCCGACGTCGAGCCGATCGTGCTGGCCGAACGGGAGCTGCGGGAGGAGACGGGGCTGCGCGCCGGCAGCATGGTCGAGCTCGGCCAGCTCGACGTCGCCCCCGGCATGTCCAGCCAGCGCGGCCGGGTGTTCCTGGCCACGGAGCTCACCGGCGGCCAGCCCGAGCGCGAGCTTGAGGAGCAGGACATGAACGCGGCGTGGTTCCCGCGCGCCGAGTTCGAGGCGATGATCTCGCGCGGCGAGATCACCGACGCCCAGACGATCGCCGCGTACACGCTGTTGCTGCTGCACGAACACAACAGCTGATCTTGTTCCGGGTGTGGTGTTGGCCAAAGCCGTCCGGGGATCGCGGAAAAGTCCGCATACTGTGACGGGGAGTCCTGCTCCTGGTCGTCGTCATGTCGGTATGTCGGAACGTTGGTCGTAGGGGGTGTCGTGGCCAGGAGCCACCACATTCGTCGAGCCTTGTTGGTCGGGTCGGTGCTGCTCAGCGCCGTTATCATCGGGACAATTGGGGCGTCGGCCGCAGTGTCGTCCCCGCCGAATCCCGACGAGGTTCGACAGTTCGGCGGGTATGTCGCGCTCGGCTCGTCGACACCGTCCGGCCTCGGCATCGCGCCGCACGTGATCTCGCCGACCACCCCACCCGGTTGCGGCAGGTCAGCGAACAGTTACCCAGCGCTGCTATCCCGCAGCATCGGCGTCGCGAGCTTCACCGACGCGTCCTGTTCCGGGGCCACTGCGGACAATCTCTATTCGTCCCAGGTGCGCGGCGGATTCCTTTCCGCCGACCCGGCGCCACCGCAGCTCGCCGCATTGCGGCAGGACACCAAAATGGTGTCGCTGACGGTCGGTTCGAACGACATCAATTTGTTGCGGCTGTTCGGCACCGACTGTCCCCGGCTCGCCGCGCGCGCCTGGGACAAATCGCCGTGCAAGGACAGCGCGGCCACTCTGCCCAACGCGAAGGGCATCGACGAGCGGGTCAGCTCGGTCCGCAAATCGCTGACGCAGGCGCTCAGCATCATTCACCACAAGTCGCCCTACGCCAGGGTGTTGCTGATCGGCTACGGCCAGTACGCGCCGGCCACCCAGTCGCCGGACCACCCGTGCCGGACGCGGCTGCGGCTCGCCGACGGCGACGTGGCCTGGTTCCACGACCTCACCGAGCGCCTCGACGCGGCGATGCGCGCCGCCGCCCAGGCCCCCGACAACGCGAAGTTCACCACGTTCGTCGACAGCTTCGGGCACTGGACCGGCCACGACGCGTGCGCCGACGACGCGCACTCCTGGACCAACGGCAGCCACGCCAAACCGGGCGACGGCGCCGGCCTGCATCCCCGTCAGTCGGGCGCGGTGGCCATGGGCTACCTGGCCAAGTGCGCGATGGCGAACCGGCCGGTCACGCAGCAGGAACTCGAACGCGTCGTCGACGAGACCAGGCCGACCAGCCCCAACCAGGAACTCCGCCTGCCGGCCTGCCCATCGGCCTGAGGCCCAGGTCGTTCTGGGGCCGGGGCGGCGGCGGACACGCGGCCAGCGTTCGCGGGACCGGGGCCGTTAGTCGGAGTCCTGAGTCGAAGTCGTGAGTCGGGCCGTTAGTCCGGCCAGACGGGCTGGCGCTTGGCCAGGAACGCCGCCATGCCCTCCTTGGCCGCCGGGGTCTGCGACGCGGCGGCCATCGCCTCGACGGCGATCTCGTAGGCATCCGCCTCCGGCCGGTCCAGCTGGGCGTAGATGGTCTGCTTGCCGTACCCCTTGCTCGACCTGCTCCCCCGCGTCGCCCTGGCCAGCAGCGCGTCGACCGCCGCGTCCAGCTCCTCGTCCGCGACCACGTGGTTGACCAGGCCCCATTCCGCCGCGGTGTGCGCGGCGACGACGTCCCCGGTCAACGCCATCTCCATCAGCCGCTTGCGGCCGATGGCCCGCGCCACCGGCACCGCCGGGGTGTGGCAGAACCAGCCGCCCTTGCCGCCGGGCAGCGCGAACCCGGCCGACTCGGCGGCCACCGCGAGGTCGCAGGAAGCCACCAGTTGGCAGCCGGCCGCGGTGGCCAGCGCGTGCACCCTGGCGACCACCACCTGCGGCACCGACTCGATGGTGCGCATCAGCTCCGTGCACAGTTCGAGCAGCCTGCGGACGCCGTCGAGGTCGCGGGAGGACACGTCACCGAAGTCGTGCCCCGCCGAGAACACCGGCCCGTTGCCCGCGAGGACGATGCCGGTGGCGTCCGACTCGCCCGCCTCCCGGAACGCCGCGAGCAGCTCGGCGAGGTGGTCCTCGGACAGCGAGTTGCGGCGGGCGGGACGGTTCATGGTGATGCGCACGACGTCCCCGTCGCGCGCGACGATCAGGTGTTGGTAGTCGGTCACACGACGACGCTAGTCCCACCCGGCCGGGACCCGCGTTAGCCTGACCGGGTGCCCACGCAGCTGCTGCCGTTCCTGGTCGTCGTCGCGGTCCTCACGGTGACACCCGGGCCGGACATGGCCCTGGTGCTGCGCAACGGCGTGCGCGGCGGTTCCCGGATGGCCTGGTGGACCGGTCTTGGCTGCTGCGCCGGCATCGCGGTGCACGCCACCGCCGCCGTGGTCGGTCTGTCGGCGCTGCTGGCCGCCTCCGCGTCGGCCTACACCGTGGTGCGGCTCGCCGGGGCCGCGTACCTGGTGTACCTCGGCGCGACCGCGCTGTGGAAGTCCCGCCGCGCCGCCCAGCCGGTCGGGCAGGTCAACGAGGTCGAACAGGCAGCCGACGCCATCAGCCGGGGCTCCGCGTTCCGCCAGGGCGTGCTGAGCAACGTGCTGAACGTGAAGATCGCGCTGCTGTTCCTGACCCTGCTGCCCCAGTTCGTGTCGGCCGGCGAACCGAGGATGGCGACCTCGGCCGTGCTTGCCGCGATCTTCCTCGGCATCGCCGTACTGTGGTGGAGGGTGTTCTCGCTGCTCGTGGCCGCATTCGGCCGGGTGCTGACCAGGCGGCGGGTGCGCATCGCGTTCGAGCGGGCGACAGGAGTCGTGCTGGTCGCGCTCGGCCTCCGGGTCGCGCTCGACGCCTGACGCATCGGATTGATCAAGCCTTCCTTAGAAACACTGTCCGGCCCCTGGCCGTCGTGCCAGGCTCCAGCAACATCCTGGCTGAGGCGAGGGAGTGGGGGTCGATAGGCGATGAGCGTCGTCGGCTACACCGGTGCACTCACGTTCGGCACGCGTGGGCTCGCCGGACCGGGGGAAGTGCGTCTGCGGATTCGTGGGGGATCCGAGACCTACCTGGCGTGGTCGGACGAACCGCTGCCCAAGGGCACGACCGTGTTGGTCGTGGAAGACCTTGGCCCGCGCAAGGTGCACGTCGTCGCCTGGACTGAGCCGCCCGTCTCCCCAGGACACATCGCGAACTAGGAGACATCATGTTCGGTTACAAGGTTCCCGCGCCCGACCAGGCGATGCTGATCTCGGGGGGCAAGGGGCGCGCGGGCGGCAGCCCGTTCCGGGTCGTCACCGGCCACGGGGCGTTCGTGATCCCGCTGTTCCGCAAGGTCCGGTTCCTCACGCTGTCGATGTGTGAGGCCGAGGTCGCCGAGACGTGCCTCACCCAGCAGGGCATCGCCCTGTACGTGCGGGCGGTGATCGCGTTCAAGGTCGGCAACGACCCGGAGAGCATCGTCAACGCGGCGCAGCGGTTCCTGTCCGACCAGAACCAGATGGAGGTCCTGGCCGGCCGGATCTTCGCGGGTCACCTGCGGTCGATCGTGGGCTCGATGACCGTCGAGGAGATCGTCCGCGAGCGGCAGAAGCTGGCCACCGAGGTGCTCGACGGCTCCAAGGACGAGATGGCCGCGATCGGCCTGACCATCGACGCGCTACAGATCCAGTCGATCGACGATATGAAGCTCGGCTACATCGCGGCGATGGCCGCCCCGCACAACGCGGCCATCCAGCGGCAGGCGAAGATCGCGCAGGCGCAGGCCAACCAGGCCGCCGCCGAGGCCGAGCAGAAGTCGCAGCGGGCGCAGGCGGAGTACGCGCGGCAGACCTCGATCCTGCAGGCGCAGTACCAGGCCGAGGTGGACGGTGCGCAGGCGCACGCGAGCCAGGCCGGACCGCTCGCGCAGGCGCAGGCACAGCGCGAGGTCATCGCCATGCAGACCGAGCTGGCCCAGCGCGAGGCGGAGCTGCGGCAGCAGCAGCTGGTCGCCGAGGTGGTCAAGCCGGCGCAGGCCGAGGCGGAGCGGATCCGCATCCTGGCGCAGGCCGACGCGGAGCGGATGACGATTCAGGCCGCGGCCGCCGCGTCGCACAACCGGGTCGCGCTGGACAAGATGGTCGTCGAGCAGCTGCCGCAGATCGTCAAGGAGGCGGCGCATGGCCTCAGCGGCGCCAACATCAACATCCTGAACGGCTCGGACGGTCTCGGCGAGATCGCCGCCGGGCTGGTCGGCCAGGGTCTGGCGATCCTCGACTCGGTGAAGAAGGGCCTCGGTTCGGCCTCGACCGGGAAGTCCGACGAGGAGTCCAGGGGCGAGATCACCTCTGGCTGATTGGTCACCGCGCGGAACGTGCGGCGGCAGGAGCCCGGAGCGGGGCTGCCGCCGCAGGTTCGTCGTGGTGCCGCGCCATCGCACGGTCGCGACACCACGACGACACCCGGCTCAGCGGCCGTGCGCCTCGCGGACCACGTCGACGATGCCGTTCATGATCGCGGTGAGGTCGTAGTCCTTTGGCGTGAACACCCGCGCTACGCCCTGCCGCAGCAGGGCTTCGGCGTCCTCCGGCGGGATGATGCCGCCGACGATCACCGGCACGTCCTCGGCGCCGGCCTCGCGCAGCCCGGCCACCACGGCCGGCACGACCTCGAGGTGCGAGCCGGACAGCACCGAAAGGCCGACGACGTGCACGCCCTCCTGCACGGCGGCCGACACGATCTGCGCCGGGGTCAGCCGGATGCCCTGGTACACGACCTCGAAGCCGACGTCGCGGGCCCGCACGGCGATCTGCTCCGCGCCGTTGGAGTGGCCGTCCAGCCCCGGCTTGCCGACCAGGATGCGCAGCCGCTCCCCGATCTCCTCGCCGGTCGCCCTGACCCGGTCGCGCACCTGCGCCAACCCGGCCGCCGCCTCGCCGGAACCGGCCGCGCCGGACACCCCGGTCGGTGCCCGGTACTCGCCGAAGGTCTCCCGCAGCGCCTGGGACCACTCGCCGGTGGTCACCCCGGCCCGCGCGCACGCGATCGTCGCGTCGACGAGGTTCGCCTCGGTCTTCGCCGCCTCGCGCAGCCCGTCCAGCGCGGCGTCGACCGAAGCCTGGTCGCGGCCGGCGCGCCACTCGCGCATCGCCTCGACCGCGTGCCGCTCGACGGCGGGGTCGATGGTCTCGATCGCCTTCGCGCCCTCGGCCTGCAACGGGCTGGCCTCGGTGGTGTCGAAGCGGTTCACGCCGACGACGACGTCCTCGCCCGACTCCACCCTGCGTCGGCGCTCCACCATCGAGCCGACCAGGCTGGACTTCATGTAACCGCTCTCGACGGCCGCGACCGCGCCGCCCATCGCCTGCACGCGGTCGATCTCCTCGCGCGCGCCGCGCACGATCTCGTCCACCTTGGCTTCGATCACGTGCGAGCCGTCGAAGATGTCCTGGTATTCCAACAGGTCCGTCTCGTACGCGAGCACCTGCTGCATGCGCAGCGCCCACTGCTGGTCCCAGGCGCGCGGCAGGCCGAGCGCCTCGTTCCACGCCGGCAGCTGGATGGCGCGGGCCCGCGCGTCGCGGGACAGCGAGACCGCCAGCATCTCCAGCACGATGCGCTGCACGTTGTTCTCGGGCTGCGCCTCGGTCAGGCCGAGCGAGTTGACCTGCACGCCGTACCGGAACCGGCGCTGCTTGGGGTCGGTGATGCCGTAGCGCTCCCGGGTGATCTCGTCCCAGAGCGCGCCGAACGCCCGCATCTTGCACATCTCCTCGACGAACCGCACGCCGGCGTTGACGAAGAAGGAGATGCGCGCGACCACGTCGCCGAACCGCTCCGGCGGCACCTGGCCCGAGTCGCGCACGGTGTCGAGCACCGCGATCGCGGTGCACATCGCGTAGGCGACCTCCTGGACCGGCGTCGCGCCGACCTCCTGGAGGTGGTAGCTACAGATGTTGATCGGGTTCCACTTCGGCACGGTGGAGACCGTCCACGCCACCATGTCGGTGATCAGCCGCATGCTCGGCGCGGGCGGGAACACATAGGTCCCCCTGGACAGGTACTCCTTGATGATGTCGTTCTGGGTGGTGCCGGCCAGCTTCGCCAGCACCTCGCCGACGTCCTGGCCGGCCGCCTCGGCCTGCTCCTGCGCCACGCTGACGTAGAGCGCGAACAGCCACATGGCCGTCGCGTTGATCGTCATCGAGGTGTTGGCCTCGGCGAGCGGGATCTGGTCGAACAGCTGGCGCATGTCGCCGATGTGGCTGACCGGCACGCCGACCTTGCCGACCTCGCCCCTGGCCAGCTCGTGGTCGGGGTCGTAGCCGGTCTGGGTCGGCAGGTCGAACGCGACCGAGAGGCCGGTCTGCCCCTTCGCGAGGTTCCTGCGGTACAGCTCGTTGGATGCCGCGGCGGACGAGTGTCCCGCGTAGGTGCGCATCACCCAGGGGCGGTCCCGCTCACGGTCTGCCGGGTACGGCACAGCAACCTCCCAGGGCCACGGACTTGACGCGCCCAGCGTACTGGTGGGTAACAAGGCGTTGGCGTGCCGTCGGTCACTTAATCGAAGCCGGGACGCCAAGACTGGTGCAAGGAGAGGATGGCATCGGGTGCCCCGACGGCGCACGATGGACACATGGCGCCGTGGTCCGCGTTCGTGCTCGCCCTTGCCGTCGTCGGGCTGCTGTCCTTCGTGTTGCGATGGACCTTCGGCAACGATCGCACCGCCGTGCCGACGGGCCGGGACTCCGACGGCTACGGCCTGCTCCGCGAGGTCGCCATCGTGCCGACCGAGGCCGCCGCCCAGGTGCTGCGGACCCGGCTGCGCGCGGCCGGCATCCGCGCCACCACGGCTCGCGGCGACAACGGAGCCCACCGCGTCCTGGTCTTCCCGGCAGACGAGGCCAACGCCCGCCTCCTGCTCAGCGGCAGCGTCTGAATGTCATGAAGGGTCCCTTCAGGACACTGAGTGTCCTGAAGGGACCCTTCATGACAAGCGGGATCAGCGCTCCGGGGGTGCGGAGACGCGTTGGACGTCCGCGCCGAGGCGGCGCATGTTCTCCACGAACTGCGGGTAGCCGCGGTCGATGTGGAACACGTCCCACACCTCCGTGACGCCCTCCGCGCGCAGGCCGGCCAGCACCAGGCCGACGCCTGCCCGGATGTCGGAGGCCCACACGGGCGCGCTGGACAGCATCTCGACGCCCCGCACCACGGCGTGGTGACCGTCGGTGCGGGCGTCCGCGCCGAGCCGCACCATCTCCTCGACGAACCGGAACCGCGACTCGAACAGGTTCTCGGTGATCATCGAGGTGCCGTCGGACACCGCGGACAGCGTGATCGCGAAGGGCTGGAGATCGGTCGCGAACCCCGGGTAGGGCAGCGTCACGAAGTCCACCGACGTCGGCCGGTCGTGCTGCACCACGCGGAAACCGTCGTCGAACAGAGTGACCTCGGCGCCGGCCAGCCTCAGCTTCTCCAGCACCAGGTCGAGGTGGTGCGAGTCGACGCCGCGCACCCGGATGTCGCCCCTGGTGATCGCCGCGGCGAACGCCCAGGTCGCGCCGACGATGCGGTCGCCGATCACCCGGTGCGTGGTCGGCTGGAGGGACGGCACGCCGTGCACGGTGAGCGTCGAGGTGCCGGCGCCCTCGATCTTGGCGCCCATCTGCTGGAGCATCATGCACAGGTCGACGATCTCGGGCTCGCGCGCCGAGTTGTCGATCACCGTGGTGCCCTCGGCGAGCACGGCGGCCATCAGGATGTTCTCGGTGGCGCCCATGCTCGGGAAGTCCAGCCAGATCTGCGCGCCGTGCAGGTCCTCGGCCTCGGCGACCACGCAGCCGTGCTCGATCGAGCTGGACGCGCCGAGCTGGCGCAGCCCGCTCTGGTGCATGTCCAGCGGCCGGGAGCCGATCGCGTCGCCGCCGGGCAGCGCGACGACCGCGCGCTTGCAGCGGCCGACCAGCGGCCCGAGCACGCACACCGAGGCGCGCAGCTTGCCCATGGACGCCGAGTCCGCGCGGTGGCTCAGCTCGGCCGGGGTGGTGATCACGGTGGTGTCGCCGTCGATGACGACCTCGCAGCCGAGGCTGCGCAGCACGTCCGCCATCAGCGGGACGTCCAGGATCTCCGGGCAGTTCGTCAGGGTGGTGGTGCCCTCGGCGAGCAGCGCCGCCGCCATCAGCTTGAGCACGCTGTTCTTCGCGCCGACGACGTCCACCTCGCCGACCAGGCGCGCGCCGCCGTTAACCCGGAAATGCTCGCTCACCAAGTACTCCTCGCTGCGTGTCGCCCCCGCGCGCAATCCTACGGAGGGCCTGAATCGGTGCCGAGACGGGCGGTGGGTCGCCCGCACTAGAGTCGATTCATGGCCGTGCACCTGACCAAGATCTACACCCGCGTCGGCGACGACGGGACCACTGGGCTGGGCGACTTCTCCCGGGTGCCCAAGACCGATCCGCGCATCGTCGCCTACGCCGACGTCGACGAGACGAACGCGGCGCTCGGCGTCGCCCTCGCGCTCGGCTCGCTCACCGAGGAGCTGCACGGCGTCGTGCAGGCGGTCCAGAACGACCTGTTCGACGTCGGAGCCGACCTGTGCACCCCGATCGTCCCCGACCCCAAGTACCCGCCGCTGCGGGTCACCCAGGGCTACGTGGACCGCCTGGAAGGCTGGTGCGACGAGTTCAACGCACGGCTCGGCAAGCTCGACTCGTTCATCCTCAACGGCGGCACGCCGGGGGCCGCGCTGCTGCACCAGGCCCGCACGATCGCGCGGCGCGCGGAGCGCAGCACCTGGGCGTTGCTTGAGGCGGACGCCGAGCACACCAACGTGCTGACCGCCAAGTACCTCAACCGGCTGTCCGACCTGCTGTTCATCCTCGCGCGGGTGGCGAACCCCGACGGCGACGTGCTCTGGCAGCCCGGCGCGAACGCCTAGCGCGAACGCCTAGCCGGCAGGCCGCTCAGGAGGCCCAGGGAACAGCTCGGCCCGGAGGCGCTGACTCCAGCCAGGAAAGAAAGCCGGTCAGCGCGTCCGGGCCCATCGCGATCTCCACGTCACCCGAGGTTCCGCTACAGCGGAGCACGATCGAGCCGACGGGCATGGCATAGGTCTCCGGGCTGGTCGGCTCGCGGCGGGTGGCGATCTCCAGGCCGTCCCGGAGGATCACCTGGCTCGGGCCGGACCGCAGGCTCAGCACCCGGAACCAGACGAACTGGTCGCCCCGGTAGTGGCCGACGCCGAGATGCCAGCCCCGGCCGGCCTCGTCAACGGTGCGGCGCAACGCGACGTGCACGCCGCCCGCGCGCAGCAGCCGGAGCCGCCGCCAGGCGAGCAGTCCGAGCGCAAGCGCCACCACGAACAGGACCAGTCCGACGATCTCGGCGATCCCCACGGCCGCGCCCGCTCGTTCCGTCGCCGGGTCTCAGGCCGAGTGCCCTGTGGCACGGAGTCGGGCAAGTGCTCTCGCGCGCTCCACCTCGTCGGCGTGGGTCAGGTCGGCGCGGGCCTGCTCTACGTCGATCTCGTGCGCCAGCTCGGCGGACTCGGCGAGCACGCTCACCCCGTCGGCGGTGATCGAGAGGAACCCGCCGTGCACCGCGGCGCACACGATCTCGCCGTCCGTGGTGTGGATCTTGACGACGCCGCCCTCGACCAGCGCACCGAGCGTGGGCTCGTGACCTGGCAGGATGCCGATCTCGCCCTCGGTCGTCTTGGCGACCACCATGTTGGCCGTGCCGGACCACAGGCGGCGCTCGACGGCGACCAGCTGGACGGACATCTCAGCCACGGGCTTCTCCTTCGTCGGTCGTCACTAACAGTCTAAACGGTCCGGCGCGTGCCCTGCCGGGCATCCCGGCACACCGGTGCCGGTCATGCACCGGGGGGCCGGAGTCCACAGTGGACCCCGGCCCCTCGGTCACGCGTTGCCGACCTACTTGGCGGCGAGCTTCTTCGCGGCTGCCTCGACGTCGTCGAGGCCACCGATGCTGAAGAAGGCCTGCTCCGGGAAGTGGTCGAACTCGCCCTTGCAGATTCGGTCGAACGCCTCGATGGTGTCCTTGATCGGCACGACCGAGCCGGGCTGACCGGTGAACTTCTCCGCGACCAGGAAGTTCTGGCCGAGGAACCGCTCGATGCGACGGGCGCGGCCGACGAGGAGCTTGTCCTCCTCGGAGAGCTCGTCCATACCCAGGATGGCGATGATGTCCTGGAGTTCCTTGTACTTCTGGAGGATCCGCTTGACCTCGTTGGCGACCCGGAAGTGCTCGGCGCCGACGATCGAGGCCTCCAGGATGCGGGAGGTCGAGGTCAGCGGGTCGACCGCCGGGTAGATGCCCTTCTGCGAGATCGGCCGAGAAAGCTCGGTCGTCGCGTCCAGGTGGGCGAAGGTCGTCGCCGGGGCCGGGTCGGTGTAGTCGTCCGCAGGCACGTAGATCGCCTGGAGCGAGGTGATCGACCGGCCACGGGTCGAGGTGATGCGCTCCTGGAGCTCACCCATCTCGTCGGCCAGCGTCGGCTGGTAACCCACGGCGGACGGCATCCGGCCCAGCAGGGTGGACACCTCCGAGCCCGCCTGGGTGAACCGGAAGATGTTGTCGATGAACAGCAGCACGTCCTGGTTCTGCACATCGCGGAAGTACTCCGCCATGGTCAGCGCGGACAGCGCCACCCGCATACGAGTGCCCGGCGGCTCGTCCATCTGCCCGAAGACGAGGGCGGTGTCCTGGAGAACACCCATCTCGTCCATTTCCAGCAGCAGGTCGTTGCCCTCACGGGTGCGCTCGCCGACACCGGCGAACACCGACGTGCCGGAGAACTCGCGGGCGATACGGGTGATCATCTCCTGGATGAGCACCGTCTTGCCAACGCCCGCGCCGCCGAACAGGCCGATCTTGCCGCCCTTGACGTACGGGGTGAGCAGGTCGATGACCTTGATGCCCGTTTCCAGGATCTCGGTCTTGCCCTCGAGCTGGTCGAAGGCCGGCGGCTTGCGGTGGATGGACCACTGCTCGCCGTCGCGACCGGTGCCCGGCGCGTCGAGGCAGTCGCCGAGGGCGTTGAACACGTGGCCCTTGACGGCGTCACCGACGGGCACGGAGATGGCCCGGCCGGTGTCGCTGACCGTCGTGCCGCGCACCAGACCGTCGGTCGGCTGCATGGAGATGGTCCTGACCAGGTTGTCGCCGAGGTGCTGGGCGACTTCCAGGGTCAGGGTCTTGGCCACAGCCTCGAAGGAAATCTCGGCGTGCAGCGCGTTGAACAGCTCGGGCACCGAGTCGCGCGGGAACTCCACGTCGACAACCGGACCGATCACCCGAACCACACGGCCGGTGCGGGTGGTGGTGGCAGTAGTACTCATGTCACTCATCACTTCCTGCGCCACCGGTAAGCGCACTGGCGCCACCGACGATCTCGCTGATCTCCTGGGTGATCTGGGCCTGACGAGCCTGGTTCGCCTGCCTGCTCAGCGTGCGCACCAGTTCGTCAGCGTTGTCCGTCGCCGCCTTCATCGCCGTCCGACGGGCCGCTGACTCCGACGCCGCCGAATCCAACAGCGCGGCGAACAGCCGGGTGTTGATGTACTTCGGCAGCAGCGCCTCGAGCAGCTTCTCGGCGCTCGGCTCGAACTCGTAGGAGGAGCGGAGCCCGCCGGTCTCCGACGAGTACTCCACCTCCATCGGCGCGATCCGCTTGGCCACGGCCTTCTGCGTGAGCATCGACTCGAACTGCGTGTAGACCACGTGCAGCTCGTCGACGCCGAGCACGCCGTCGGGGCCGGGCGCGTCGCCGTTGTCGTCGGCGCCGGCCAGGAAGGCCTGCACCAGCGCCTCACCGGCGTTGACCGCGTCGGTGTAGTGCGGGCGCTCCGAGAAGCCCGTCCACTGCCCGGCGATCGGCCTGTTGCGGAACTTGTAGTAGTTGACGCCCCGTCGACCGATGACGTAGAGCACAGGCTCCTTGCCCTCGCTGCGCAGCAGCGCCTGCAACTCCTCCGCCGCCCGCAGCGCGTTGGCGTTGTAGCCACCGCACAGCCCGCGATCGGCGGTCACCACCAGCACCGCAGCCCGCTTGGGCTCCTTGCGCTCCACCAGCAGCGGGTGGTCCAGGTTGGACGCCGCGTCAGCCAGCTCGGAGAGCACGTTGGTGATCTCCTGGGCGTAGGGCTGCGAGGCGGCCACCTGGGCCTGCGCCTTGGCGATGCGCGAGGTGGCGATGAGCTCCTGTGCCTTGGTGATCTTCTTGGTCGACTGGACCGAGCGGATCCGTACGCGAAGTTCGCGAATCTGTGCGGCCATGGCCTACGTCACTTCTTGGCCGGAGCGGGCCGGCTGACCTTCACCGACTCCTGTCCGACCTGGTCGGCGTCCATCGCGGTCGCGGCGGGCTCGTTGACCACCGAGGAGCCGTCGGACGCGGTGAACTGCTCCTTGAACGAGTTCACGGCGTTGACGATCCGCTCCTCGTTGTCCTTGGAGAGGTCCTTGGACTCCCGGATCTCGGTCAGGATGCCCTCGTGCGAGCGACGCACGTGGTCGATGAACTCCTGCTCGAACCGGCGCACGTCGGCGACCGGCACCGAGTCGAGGTGCCCCGAGGTACCGAGGTAGATCGCCACGACCTGCTCCTCGACGGCCACCGGCGAGTACTGAGCCTGCTTGAGCAGCTCGACCAGCCTGCTGCCGCGCTCCAGCTGCGCCTTGGACGTCGCGTCGAGGTCCGAGGCGAAGGCCGCGAAGGCCTCCAGCTCACGGTACTGCGACAGGTCCAGTCGCAGCGACCCGGAAACCTTCCGCATCGCCTTCATCTGGGCGGAGCCACCGACTCGGGAGACCGAGATACCGACGTTGATCGCCGGCCGGACACCCGCGTTGAACAGGTCGGACTCCAGGAAGCACTGGCCGTCGGTGATCGAGATGACGTTCGTCGGGATGTAGGCCGACACGTCGTTGGCCTTCGTCTCGATGATCGGCAGGCCGGTCATCGAGCCGCCGCCCATCTCGTCGGACAGCTTCGCGCAGCGCTCCAGCAGACGGGAGTGCAAGTAGAAGACGTCGCCGGGGTAGGCCTCGCGGCCCGGCGGGCGACGCAGCAGCAGCGAGATCGCGCGGTACGCCTCGGCCTGCTTGGTCAGGTCGTCGAACACGATCAGGACGTGCTTGCCCTGGTACATCCAGTGCTGGCCGATGGCCGAACCGGTGTAGGGGGCGAGCCACTTGAAGCCGGCCGAGTCGGACGCCGGGGCCGCCACGATGGTGGTGTACTCCAGCGCGCCGCCCTCCTCCAGCGCCGCCTTCACGCCGGCGATGGTGGAGCCCTTCTGGCCGATCGCGACGTAGACGCAGCGGACCTGCTGCTTCGGGTCGCCGGTCTCCCAGTTCTTGCGCTGGTTGAGGATCGTGTCGACGCAGACCGTGGTCTTGCCGGTCTTGCGGTCGCCGATGATCAGCTGACGCTGGCCACGGCCGATCGCGGTCATCGCGTCGATGGCCTTGATACCGGTCTGCATGGCCTCCTTGACCGGCTGCCGTTGCAGCACGGAGGGGGCCTGGAGCTCCAGCGCGCGGTGGTCGTCGGCGACGATGTCGCCGAGGCCGTCGATCGGCTGGCCGAGGGGGTTCACGACGCGGCCGAGGAAGCCGTCGCCGACGGGCACGGACAGCACCTGCCCGGTCCGCTTGACCTCCTGACCCTCCTCGATGTCCTCGTAGTTACCCAGCACGACGGCGCCGATCTCGCGCGCTTCCAGGCTGAGCGCGACGCCGAGGACGCCGCCGGGGAACTCCAGCAGCTCGTTGGTCATCGCCGAGGGCAGGCCCTCGACATGGGCGATGCCGTCACTGGTGTCAGAGACGGTGCCGACCTCTTCCCGGCTCACGTCCGGGGAGTAGCTGGAGACGTAGTTCTCGATCGCACTGCGGATCTCGTCCGACGAGATCGTCAGCTCCGCCATGTCGTTCCTGCTCTCGCTTCGTTCTTGGGAAAGGGGCTTTGGCAGCCGCGGTTCCGGTGTGGTCAGCCGGCCAGCTCGCGACGGACGGCGTCCAGCCGTCCTGCCACACTGCCGTCGACGACCTCGTCACCGATCCTGATCACCAGGCCGCCGCCGAGCGAGGGCTTCACCTCGACGTGCAGGGCGATCGGCCTGGCGTAGATCCGGGTCAGGGTGGCGGACAGACGGTCTTCCTGGGCGTCGGTGAGGGCGACCGCCGACTGCACGTAGGCGATCGACCGCTCGCGGCGCTTGGCGGCCAGGCCGGCAAGCTCCTCGAGACCCTCGACGATCCTGCGACCGCGGGGCAGGCCGACCAACTGCTCGACCAGGGTGGCGGTGACCGGCTCGACCTTGCCGGCGAGCAGCCCGTCGATCAGGGCGAGCTTGCCGGCGCGGTCACCGGTCGGGTTGGACAGCACCAGTTCGAGGTCGGGCTGGCCGGCCACGATGCGGCCGAGCCGGAACAGCTCGTCCTCGACGGAGTCCAGCCGGCCGTCCCGCTCGGCCCGCGCCAGCAGCGCGGTGCGGGACAGGGACTCGATGCCGTCGCAGAACTCGCGCGGGTTGGACCAGCGCGCGGTGACCACCGAGTCGAGCACGTCCAACGCCGAGGCGCTGACCTTGCCCTCCAGCAGCCCGCGCAGCAGACGTGCGCGGGCGGCCGGCTCGGATGACGCGTCGGCGAGCGTCCTGCGCAGCGTCGACTCGCGGCTGAGCAGGTCGAGGACCCCGAACAGGTCCGTGCCGAGCGTGCTCAGCGCGTCGGCCTTGGCGCCGTCGATGACCTCGATCAACCGCAGTTCGGCGGCGACGAGGGCTTCGCGACTCGCGGCGTGGAACGTCATCGTGATCCTCTACTTGCCAGCCGGCGCCGAGACGGCGTCCAGCTCGTTGAGGAAACGGTCCACGGTGCCGCGCTTGCGGGTCTCGTCCTCAAGGGACTCGCCCACCACGCGCTCGGCCAGCGTGACGGCCATGCGACCGAGGTCGCCGCGCAGTTCCGCGACGATCTGGGCACGCTGGGCGTCGAGCTGGGCCTGGCCCTGGGCCACGATGCGCTCGGACTCGGCCTGTGCCTGCGCCCGCATCTCGTCCACGATCTGCACGCCTTCCAGGCGGGCGTCGTCGCGGATGCGGGCGGCCTCGGCACGGGCCTCGGCGAGCTGCGCCCGGTACTGCTCAAGCGCGCGCTGCGCCTCAGCCTGCGCCTGCTCGGCCTTCTCGATCCCGCCCTCGATCTTCGCGCTGCGCTCGGCATAGAGCGCCTCGAAACGAGGAACGACCTTCTTCGTGATGATGTACAGCAGGATGAAGAAGGCGATCAGCCCGATGATGATCTCTGCCGGGTTCGGCAGGACCGGGTTCGGCTGCGTCTCGGCAGCAAGAATGAGCTGGGTGTGCAGCACGGCGTCTCCCTACCCGAGATTTCTCTGGTCAGCCCGCGAGGAAGTAGAGCACGAAGCCGAGCAGGGCCAGCGCCTCGACGAGGACGAAGGTCTGCCACGCGATGCCCATCAGCTTGCCCTGGGCCTCGGGCTGGCGCGCGGTGCCGTTGATGACGGCGGCGAAGATCAGACCGACACCGATGCCGGGGCCGATCGCGGCGAGGCCGTAACCGATGGCGGCGAGGCCCTTGCTGGTGATCTCGATCGTGGAGCTCATGGGTGTTCCCTTTCCAACTCGGTCCGCAAGTCCTGCGGATCGGGGGGTATCTGGCGGCCTTCGGGCGCTAGTGGCCTTCGGCCAGTGCGCCGCCGATGTAGTTGGCGGTCAGCAACGTGAAGACGTAGGCCTGAAGGACCTGGATCAGCAGCTCGACAAAGCTCAGCCCGATGGCCATCAGGAACGCGATGGGCGCGGCGACCTTCACCCCGGCAGAGGCGTGCAGCAGGATGTACTCACCGCCGGTGACGAACACCAGCAGCATGATGTGGCCCGCGAACATCGTGGCGAAGAGTCGGGCCGTGAGCGTGACCGGCCGCATGATGAAGGTCGAGAAGAACTCGATCGGGATGTAGAGGATCAGCACCGGCTTCGGCACGCCCTCGGGAACCAGCGTCTTGGCGAAGTAGTGCCCGAACCCGTGGCGCCTGATGCCGACGAAGATGAACAGCAGCCAGACGAACACCGCCAGGCCCATCGGGAAGGCGATGTGCCCCATGGTGGGGAGCTGGAAGAAGGGGATGAACCCGAAGAGGTTGTTCACCAGGATGAAGCTGAACAGCGTCAGCAGCAGCGGGATGTAGGGCCGCAGGTCCTTGCGGGCGATGTTCTCCCCGCCGATGGAGTTGCGCACCGTGCTGTACGCCGACTCGGCAAGGAACTGGAACTTGCCCGGCACCAGCTTGAGCCGGCTGGACGCGGTCAGGTAGAAGACGGCGACGATGATCACGGAGAGCGCGATCTGGACCATCGGCTTGGTGACGCCGCCGAAGATCGCCGGGTAGTCGAAGCTCTGTGGGCCGGGCGCGACGTAGGAGTCACTCTCGGCCAGCAACAGCCTGCCCAACTCTGGGCTCCTTCCGGTTCTCCCGGCCGGCGTTCACACCGCCGGGGGAATCGTCACGATCAGGACGTAACGTACCTGACGTGGTTCGGACACTTGGAGGCGACCTCCACCTACCAGGGAGCTGAGCAGCACGCATGCGCGCCGCCCACCATCGGTAAGTGAGTACGGACCGAGCAGGGTCTGGGCGCCTCGGTCTCCCCAGCCTCCGCAGGGGGTACCGCCGAGTCGCTCCAGCACTCGAACCGTTGGGCGCAGAATAGCAGCCCGAACCGGAACGGCGTACGGCCGTACTGGTTAGGCGTCGGGGTCCGCGTCGCTCGGCGGCATGATCAGCGTCGGCACCTTAGCGCTGCGGAACCCGCGCACCTCGAAGTAGGTCCACACCGCGAACGTCGCCAACATGGTGAACGCAAGGGAACGCGCGTTCAACCAGGACACGCCCTTGAGCAGCGTCGCGATGATGAACAGCGCGATCAGCTTGGCAAAGAAGCTGCCCAGCGCGACGCCCATGAGCATCATCGGCTGGAGTTCCGCGCTGCGCCGCATCATGTACAAGGTGAACAGCGAGCCACCAAGAGCCAAACCCGCGCCGATGGCGCCGCCGACCAGACCGGGCACTCCAGTGACCACAGTGGACACGACGATCCCGACCACGGCGACCGCGAGACCCGGCCACAACGCGGCGCGCAGCATCGCGTCGGCGTAGGTCAGCACGGCTCCGGCGTGGGTCGTCGGAATCGCTGCGGCCCCGCCGGGCTCGTTCTTGGTCATGACGCCCTTCCAGAGGTATTGGTCCACCAAGTGTAAGAGGTGCTGACACGATGGCGTTCGACTGGGAGTGACGTCCAGGCGAGTGCGTCGCAAGGCGGAGGAGCCCCTCATGGCGGAGCCATGTGGGGCGACGACAACGCGGCGAGGCGCCGGCTGGGCGTCACTCCGTCGGACAGTCATCGTGTCAGCACCTCTGTGTGCCCGACGAGCTCGACAAACGCCGAGGTCAGGACCTTCTGGACTCGCGGATCCTCGGCACGACCGAGACGATCACGGCCACCAGCAGGCCGATGCCCATCACCCAGGCGACCACCTGCACGTCCACCAGCGTGACGGCGACCGCGCCGAACGCGAGGATCGCGGCCCACAGGTAGATCAGCAGCGCGGCCCTGCGCTGCGAGTGGCCGATCTCCAACAACCGGTGGTGCAGGTGCATCTTGTCCGCCGCGAACGGGCTCTCGCCGCGACGCGTCCTGCGCACGACCGCCATCAGCAGGTCGAGCAGCGGCACGAACAGCACGGCGGCGACCACGATCAACGGGGAGAGCAGCGCGAGCGCGTCCTTGCCGCCGTAGTTGATGTTCAGCTTGCCCGAGGCTGAGGTCGTCGACGCGGCGAGCATCAGCCCGATCAGCATCGAGCCGGAGTCGCCCATGAAGATCCGCGCGGGCTGGAAGTTGTGCGGCAGGAAGCCGAGGCACGCGCCGGCGAGCGTCGCCGCGATCAGCGCGGGCGGGTAGGAGGTGACCTCGCCGCCGGACTTGTCGAGCAGGCCGAGGGAGAACACGAGGGTCGCCGTCGCCGCGATCAGCCCGATGCCGGCGGCGAGCCCGTCCAGCCCGTCCACGAAGTTCATCGCGTTGACCATCGTGACGGTCAGCAGCACGGTCAGCAGCGCGCCCTGGTTCTGGTCGAGCACCAGCAGCGACCCGCCGTTGTCGCCGCCCCACGGCACCCAGGAGATCACCCACTGCACGCCGAACAGCACCAGGATGCCGGCCGAGGTGATCTGCCCGGCCAGCTTGGTCAGCGAGTCGAGTTCGAACCGGTCGTCCAGCGCGCCGACCAGCACGATCACGCCGCCGGCGATGATCACGCCCGTCGGGTCGTTGGAGAAGTCGAACGCGCGGCGCAGCACCGGGAGGTGTTGCGCGAGCAGCATGCCGATCAGCACGCCGCCGTACATCGCGACGCCGCCCATCCGTGGCATCGGCTTGACGTGCACGTCGCGCGAGCGGGGATAGGCCACCGCGCCGACGCGGAAGGCGAGCAGCCTGACCAGACCTGTGAGCAGGAAGGTGACCACGGCCGCCGTGAGGGCGACGAGGACGTACTCCCGGACTGGCAGGCCGGCTGACGATGATGCAGGCAACGGGCCCACGATCTGAGGTTAACCCCTCGGGTAGGCCGGGTGAGCGGCGACGAGTTCGGACACGGTTGCCTCGGCCGAACTCGGTTCGGCGCGACGCACGGAACAAGACCTAGCCGGCGACCTGAACCTCGACGCCGAGCACCTCGGACACCTCGGCCACCGACACCACGCCCGCCCGCAGCACCACGGGCTCGTCGCCGGTCAGGTCGACGATCGTCGAGGCGATGTTCTCGCCGGACGGACCGCCGTCCAGGTACACCGGCACGGAGTCGCCGAGCTGTGCGCGGGCGTCCTCGACCGTGGCGGGCGGCGCCTGCCCGGTGCGGTTGGCGCTGGAGACCGCCATCGGGCCGATCTCGCGCAGCAGCTCGATCGCGACGGGGTGCAGCGGCATCCGCAGCATCACGGTGCCCCTGGTCTGGCCGAGGTCCCAGGCCAGCGAGGGCGCGTGCGGCAGCACGATGGACAGGCCACCCGGCCAGAACGCCTCGATCAGCTGGCGGGCCTGCCTCGGCACGGTCAGCACCAGGCCGTCGATGGTGCTCCAGGAGCCGACCAGCACCGGGACCGGCATGTCCGGGCCCCGCCCCTTGGCTTCCAACAGGGAACGGACCGCCGACGCGTCGAAGGCGTCGCAGCCGATCCCGTAGACGGTGTCGGTCGGCAGCACGACGAGGCGTCCCGAGCGCACCGCGCCTGCTGCCGCGGCGAGCCCCGCCGCGCGACTGTCCGGCCGGCTGGAGTCATAGACCGTACTCACGGCAGTGATCCTGGCACGCGGCGCTGCGCCCCGACGACGCACCCGCCGGAAGTAGCGCCCGGCAACGACCGCTATGACCTGATTGCCCGGTGCTCGGCGCCCTCAGGCGCGGCGGGCGGTGACGAAGCGGGGCCGGCCGGCCAGGTCGAGGTGGTCGACGACGTCGGTGAGCACGCGCCGGCCGATGAGCAGCGCGGGAGCCGTCTCGCCGTGGCTGTCGTCGTGCTCGATAGCGACCACGCCGCCGCGCCGCAGCAGCCGCGCCGCGCAGGTGACCACGTGCCGGATCGCGTCGAGGCCGTCCGCCCCGGAGAACACCGCGGCCTCGGGGTCGTGCTCGCCGACCTCCGGCTGCACCGGGGTGCCGGCGGGCACGTACGGCGGGTTGCACAGCACCGCGTCAACCGAGGAGTCCAGGTCGATCAGCAGGCCGGGGTCGGCGATGTCGCCGGAGTGCAGCCGGATCGGGGTGTCGCCGTCCGCCGCGCGCGCGTCGGCGTTGCGCCGCGCCCAGGCCAGCGCGTTGGTGTCGCGCTCGACGGCGTGCACCACCGCGTCCGGCCGCGCGTTGGCCAGCGCGAGCGCCAGCACGCCGGAGCCGGTGCACAGGTCGACGACGACGGGGTTGGCCACGCCGCGCAGCGCGGTCAGCGCCCACTCGAGCAGCAGCTCGGTCTCCGGCCTCGGCACGAACACGCCGGGGCCGACGTCCACGGTGATCGCGCCCATCGGCGCCCACCCGGTGATGTGCTGCAACGGCACCCGTTTGGCGCGCTCCAACACCAGCTGGCGCAGCGTCTCCACGGTCGACTGGTCAACGAGCGGCACCAGCGGCAGGCGGGTCCGCTCGACGCCGAGCACGTGCGCGGCGAGCAGCTCGGCGTCCACGCGCGGACTGTCCACACCGGCCTTGGTCAGGATGCGCTCGGCCTCCATGACGGCGAGGCGAAGCGGCTGTCGGGTCACGGTGCTCACCCTGTCACGCCAACCCTTCGATCATGCCCCGGTGCTAGCGGCGAGTCGCCTCTCCCGAACGAGGCCCGCGTCATGCTCCGGTGCTCGCGGCGAGTCGCTCCGCGCGGTCGGCCTCGGCGAGGGCGTCCAGCACGTTGTCGAGGTCGCCGTCGAGCACCTGGTCGAGGTTGTGCGCCTTGTAGCCGACCCGGTGGTCGGAGATGCGGCTCTCCGGGAAGTTGTAGGTGCGCACCCGCTCGGACCGGTCGACGGTGCGGATCTGGCCGCGCCGCGCGGCGGAGGCCTCCTGCTGGGCCTTCTCCTCGGCCAGCGCGACCAGCCTGGCCTTGAGCACCACCATGGCGCGGGCCTTGTTCTGGAGCTGGCTGCGCTCGTTCTGGCAGGACACCACGATCCCGGTCGGCAGGTGGGTGAGGCGCACCGCCGAGTCGGTCGTGTTGACGCCCTGGCCGCCCTTGCCGGAGGAGCGGAACACGTCCACCCGCAGGTCCCGTTCGTCGATGTCCACCTCGACGTCCTCGGCCTCGGGGAACACCAGCACGCCTGCCGCGGAGGTGTGGATGCGGCCCTGCGACTCGGTCACCGGGACGCGCTGCACGCGGTGCACGCCGCCCTCGAACTTGAGCCGCGCCCAGACGCCGTCGGTGTCGTCGGCCTTGCCCTTGATGGCGACCGTGACGTCCTTGTAGCCGCCGAGCTCGGACTCGGTGCCGTCGAGCACCTCGGCCTTCCAGCCGTGCCGTTCCGCGTAGCGCAGGTACATCCGCAGCAGGTCGCCGGCGAACAGCGCGGACTCCTCGCCGCCCTCGCCGGACTTGATCTCCATGACCACGTCGGAGCCGTCGTGCGGGTCGCGCGGCAGCAGCAGCTCGGTGAGCCGGCTCTCCAGCACGGGCACGCGCTGGGCCAGCTCCTCGGCCTCGGCGGCGAAGCTCTCGTCCTCGGCGGCGAGTTCCCGTGCCGCGGTGAGGTCGTTGTGCACCTGCTCCAGCTCGCGCACGGTGCGGGCGATCGGGGTCAGTTGGGCGTAGCGGCGCCCCAGCTTCCGCGCGTTCGCCTGGTCGGCGTGCACGGAGGGGTCGGCCAGCTGCCGCTCGAGCTCGGCGTGCTCGGCGAGCATCGAGTCGAGCGCGTCAGACACCGGTCGGGTCACGAATGCTCCGTCTCCTGCATGGGTCGCACCTGGTCGAGAAACGACGACGGCGCCCGCCCGGCACGGTGTGCTCGGGCGGGCGCCGTGAACGTCGCTAGCTCAACTTCACTTGTTGCGCTTGCCGTAGCGAGCCTCGAAGCGCGCGACCCGGCCACCGGTGTCCAGAATCTTCTGCTTGCCGGTGTAGAACGGGTGGCAGTTCGAGCAGACCTCGACGTGGATGGTCCCGTTCGCCTTGGTGCTGTGCGTGGTGAAGGAGTTCCCGCAGCCACAGGTCACCTGGGTGTCCTTGTACTCGGGGTGGATGCCAGTCTTCAATGTCTCGTCCCTTTCTCAGCGGCCGCCGGATCCCCCTTCGGTCGTGGGGGTGAACCGGAGCCGGACTCGACCTACTAGTCTGCCAGATGGCCCGACAGGGATGAAAACACGCCCTCGGCCCCGGTTGTTCCCACCTGGACTCGGCTCTACGGGTAGTGGCGCACGTCACCCGTTCGTGACCGTTTGGCGCTCCTGGTAGGCCGTTTGCCGCAGGAGAAAGCCGTTCGCCGGGACGAAGGCAGCGAATCCCACCCGAGTGCCCCCACACTGTCCGCGTGCTGTGCGCGACTCGACGCCCACTCGCCGTGTCCATGTGGCTGGCGGTGCCGCTGCTGTTCGCCGCCTCCGTGCTGACGCTCACCGCGCTGGCCGGCGCGGCGCTCGGCGGCCTCGGCTGGCACGTCTCGCTGTCGGTCGCCGTGTTCGGGGCGGCGACCGCGGTGACCGCCGCAGTCAGCGACAACGTCAGCTGGGCGGCAGCCTGGCAGCGCCGCTGGCTGCGCTGGCCGTACCTGGCCGTGGTGCTCGCGGCCGGGGTCGCGCTCGACGGCGTGCGGCTGCCGACGCCGCTCGCGCTGGCCATTGGCATGCCGGCGACGGTGCTGCTGGTGGTGGAGTCGGTGCGAAGCCGGCGCAGGGTCGCCGAGGGCGAGGACGGCAGGCTCACCACGGGCTGCGGCGCCTGACCTGGCGCCGGTCCATGCCACGCGACTTGGGCCAACCGGTCGAGTGACACCGGACCCGGCAATCACTAGCTTCTTGACCGAATGGTTACCTGCCAACCATATCCGGAGGAAGTTAGTGAAACTCTCTCTGCATCGACTCGGCTCGGCGACCGCGATCGCCGCGATCGCCGCAGCCGCCCTGCTCGCCAGCCCCCTGACCGGCAACGCGGCCCCGCTGACCGACACCTCGGCCGCCGTCGTCGCACCGCACGCGGCCGGCGACGGCACCCCGTCCGGCGCCGTCCAGTGGTATCAGAACCACCTCGGCAGCACCGCCTACCAGCACTACTGCGAGAAGGCCGCCGAGGTCTCCTACGGCACCTCCGGCGTCTGGGCCTCGGCCAACGCGCACTGGAACGGCGCCAGCCCCAAGCACCCCGGCGACCGCAACCCGCCGGCCGGCGCGTTCGTGTACTGGAACATCAGCGCGTGGGGCCACGTCGGCATCTCCGACGGCAACGGCGGCTTCTACGCCACCAGCGTCAACGGGGCCATCGGCCACGTGACCAGGTCGCAGGGCGGCTACAGCTACTTCTCCAACTACCGGGGCTGGACCCCGCCCGCCCGCCCCCGCCCCTAGATTTCGACGCTGAGGACACTGCCTCTCACCTCGGCGTCGGGACGCGCCCCGTCCCGGCTCCGTCGCACAGCGCCCAACACACCGCCCTCACCGGCACAGCCCTCGAAACGCATGTGGGCCCCTGACGCCGAGCGTCAGGGGCCCACATATGTCAGTGTGCTCAGTCCTCGCCGGCACCCGGCGTGGTCTTCGCGACCTGCATCAGGAACTCGATGTTGGTGCGGCTCTTGCGCAGCCGGTCGAGCAGCAGCTCGATCGCCTGCTGGCTGTCCAGGGCGTGCAGCACCCTGCGCAGCTTGTGGTTGACCGCCAGCTCGTCCGGAGAGAGCAGCAGTTCCTCCTTACGGGTGCTGGACTGGTCCACGTCCACCGCGGGGAAGGTCCGCTTGTCCGCGATCTTCCTGTCGAGCTTGAGCTCGGCGTTGCCGGTGCCCTTGAACTCCTCGAAGATCACCGTGTCACCCGCGGAGCCGGTCTCCACCAGCGCGGTGGCGAACACGGTCAGCGAGCCGCCGTTCTCGATGTTGCGCGCCGCGCCGAGGAAACGCTTCGGCGGGAACAGCGCGGTCGAGTCGACACCACCGGACAGGATTCGGCCGGACGCCGGCGCCGCCAGGTTGTAGGCACGACCAAGCCGGGTGATCGAGTCGAGCAGCACGACCACGTCGAAGCCCATCTCGACCAGGCGCTTGGCCCGCTCGATGGACAGCTCGGCGACCGAGGTGTGGTCTGACGGCGGGCGGTCGAAGGTGGAGGCGATGACCTCGCCCTTCACCGACCGCTGCATGTCGGTGACCTCTTCAGGCCGCTCGTCGACGAGCACGACCATCAGGTGGCACTCGGGGTTGTTCGTCGCGATCGCGTTGGCGATGGACTGCAACACCGAGGTCTTGCCGGCCTTGGGCGGCGACACGATCAGCGCGCGCTGCCCCTTGCCGACCGGCATCACCAGGTCGATGACGCGGGTGGTGAGGATGTGCGGCTCGGTCTCGAGACGCAGCCGCTCGTTCGGGTACAGCGGAGTCAGCTTGGTGAACTCCGGCCGGTTCCGAGCCTCGTCCGGGTCGATCCCGTTGATCTTGTCGACGCGCACCAGCGGGTTGAACTTCTGCCGCTGCTGCTCGCCGTCGCGCGGCTGACGCACCGCGCCCGTGATGGCGTCGCCCCGGCGCAGGCCGTACTTGCGGACCAGCGACAGCGACACGTAGACGTCGTTCGGGCCAGCGAGGTAGCCGGAGGTGCGCACGAAGGCGTAGTTCTCCAGCACGTCCAGGATGCCGGCGACGGGCAGCAGCACGTCGTCGTCGCGGACCTCGGTGTCGCCACCGCCGCCGCCAACGCCCCGGCCGCCGCGCTCGTTGACGTCCTCACGGCCGCCGCGACGACGACGGTCCCGGAAGCGCCGGCCGCGCCGACGTCCGCCGTCCTCGTCGTCGTCGTCCGGACCGTTCGGGCGCTCGTTGGCGCGGTCGGCGTTGCGCTCGTTGCGCTCCTGCCGGTCCTGGCGCTCGTTGCGGTCGCCGCGGTCGTTGCGCTCCTGGCGGTTGCCCTGCTGGCGGCCCTGGCGGTCGTTGGACCGCTCCTGGCGCTCGCCCTGCTGACGGTCGCCCTGCTGCCGCTCGCCCTGCTGACGGTCGGTGCGCTCCTGGCGCTCCGGCTGCCGCTCGTCCTGCTTCACGGCGGTGTCGGCGGCCGGGCGCTGCTCGGCGGCCGGGGCGCCGCCCTGGCGCGGTGCCGCGGCCTCGGCCGCGTCCGGGCTGCCGGCCGCGCGGCCGGAGGAACGACGCCGACGGTTGTTGCGGCGGCTGCCGTCCTCGTCGGAGCCGCCAGCGCGCTCGACAGCGGGTGCTGCGGCCTCGGCCGGCCGGTCGGCGGCGGGCGCGGCGGGCTCTGCGGCCCGCTCGGCCGGCGCGTCGAGCACCGAAAGCTGCTGCTGGGGGGCCTTCGCGGCGGACTTGGCCGAGGACCGCTCAGCCTTCGCCGGCGCGGGGGCCGCCTCGGCGACCGGAGCGGACGGCGTCGTCGCGGCACTGCCCCGACTGGAGGTGCCGCCCTGCCGCTCCTTGATCGCGGCGATCAGATCGCCCTTACGCATGCCCGTGGTGCCGGTAATCCCGAGCGTGCCGGCGAGTTCCCGGAGCTCAGCGAGCACCATGCCCGACAGGCCGGCACGACGGCGCGGCGAGCTGCCGTTGGATGGGGTGGTCAGCGTGCTCTCCTTGGAATCGGTTGCGATCTTGGCCGCTTTTGCCTGGCCAACGCTGGTGGCAGCGGAAACGGCCTCGCTGCTCAACAAATCTGTGGTGCTCACACATGTCCTTCCTGACCGAACCGCGCCTCCTACGCGGCCCAGCGGACCTGCCGTCCGACGGAACGCGGAACGGCACGTTCGCCCGGTGAGAGCGGACCTCGACGAGGGCGTTGTGCACACGAACGACGGGGAACGCCGACACGGGACTTCTCGGTCATCACGGCGATCGGGTACCTGTCAGCGTCGACCCCGCCCATACGGCACAGAGTCGCTTCGCAGCAGGAGATGCGACCCGGAACGAATGTCCGGGAACGGCACCGGCGCCCGTGCGCGCGGTGACTGATCGCCCCCGAGGGTAGACGCACGCCAGGCCGGGTGCAACAACCGGGGTGGCGCGTCGTGTCTCAATTCAACAGCGGCGACCTCGACTTTGTTCCAGCTGGCGGACATGCGAGGACGCTCCGGACAGGGCAGGTCCGGCGAACAGGGCAGTCGCCGCTCAGCCGATCGGCTCTGTCCGGACGCCGACCAGGTCCACCGGCAGCGGCCGCACCGCGAAACCGGTCAGGTCGACGCCGTCCGGCAGCGTCCCGTCGGCCGGCAGGGCGAGCACGGTCGGGCCGGCCCCGGACACCGCCGCCGGCACCCCGGCCGCCCGCAGCTCGCGAATCACCCGGATGGTCGCGGGCCAGGCGGGTTCCCGGTAGGACTGGTGCAGCCGGTCGTCCGTGGCGGCCAACAGCAGGTCAGGGCGAGTGGTGAAGGCGTGCACGGCCAGCGCGGAGCGGCCTGCCGCGAAGGCGGCGTCGGCGTGCGGCACGGTCGCAGGCAGCAGCCCGCGCGTCGTGCTGGTCGCCGACTCCTGCGCCGGCACGAGCGCGACCGGCCAGATCCCGGGATGCGGGTCGAGCCGCACGGCCCGGAACCCGTCGTCCTCGGACCACGCCACCACGACCCCGCCGAACAGGCTCGCCGCCGCGTTGTCCGCGTGCCCCTCGAACCCGGCAGCCAACCGCAGCGCCCGCTCGTCCAACTCCTGTCCCGCCAGCGCAAACCCGGCCGCCACGCCGGCCACCACGGCGGCCGCGGACGAGCCGAGGCCCCGCGAGTGCGGGATCACGTTGTGGCAGCGCAGCAGCAGGCCGGGCGGCCGCGTCCCGGTCGCCGCGCAGGCGGCGCGCAACGCCCGTACCACCAGATGGCTCTCGTCGGTCGGCACCTGGCCCGCGCCCTCGCCGGTCACCTCGACGGTCAGCCCACCGGGTGTGACGAACACCTCAACGACATCGTGCAGGCCGAGGGCGACACCGAGCGCGTCGAACCCAGAGCCGAGGTTCGCCGAGGACGCCGGAACCGTGACCCGAACACCACTCATGTGAGTTCCAGCGCGTGCGCCACCGCGCCGGGGCTCACCGGCAGCGGCTCGACCTCGGACATGCCGATCAGCGCGGTGTCCGGATCCTTCAGGCCGTGGCCGGTGACCGTGCAGACCACCACGGAACCCCTTGGCAGTCGGCCGTCCTCCGAGGTCGCCAGCAGGCCCGCGACGCTGGTCGCCGAGGCTGGCTCTACGAAGATGCCCTCCCGGCGAGCAAGCAACCGGTAGGCGTCGAGGATCTGCTCGTCCGTGACGGCCTCGAACAGGCCGCCCGACTCGTCCCGCGCGGTGACCGCGCCGGTCCAGGACGCCGGGCTGCCGACCCTGATCGCGGTGGCGATCGTCTCGGGGTGACTCACCGGCTCGCCGGTGACCAGCGGCGCTGCCCCGGCCGCCTGGAAGCCGAACATCCTCGGCGTGCCCTCGACCACGCCGTCGGCGGCGTAGTCGGAGTAGCCCTGCCAGTACGCGGTGATGTTGCCGGCGTTGCCGACCGGCAGGCAGTGGATGTCGGGCGCGCGGCCGAGCACGTCGCAGATCTCCCACGCGGCGGTCTTCTGGCCGAGCAGCCGCACCGGGTTGACCGAGTTCACCAGCGTCACCGGGTACTCGGCCGAGGTCTTGCGGGCCAGTTCGAGGCAGTCGTCGAAGTTGCCGTCGATCTGGAGGATCCGCGCGCCGTGCGCGACGGCCTGGGCGAGCTTGCCGAGCGCGATCTTGCCGCTGGGCACCAGCACGGCCGAGGTCAGGCCGGCGCGGGCGGCGTAGGCGGCCGCCGAGGCCGAGGTGTTGCCGGTCGAGGCGCAGATCACCGCGCGCACGCCGCTGGCCAGGGCGTACGTCATCGCGACGGTCATGCCCCTGTCCTTGAACGAGCCGGTGGGGTTCGCGCCCTCGACCTTGAGCAGCACCCGGCAGCCGGTCAGCTCGGACAGGTGCGCCGACTCGACCAGCGGGGTGCCGCCCTCGTGCAGGGTGACCACGGTCGCGCCGTCGGGCACCGGGATTCGGTCGCCGTAGGCGTGCAGGATGCCCGGCCAGCCCGGCCGCAGGGTCGAGTCGGTCACAATCTCGTTCACTCCGTGCCCTCCACCCGCATCACGCTGACGACCTCGCGCACGACCGGCAGGCCGGCGACCATGTCCACTGTGGACCGTAGCGCGGCCTCGGACGCGGCGTGCGTGACGATCACCAGGCTGGCGTCGTCGGTCCTGCCCTCCTGGCGGACCACGGCGATGCTCACGTCGTGCTCCGCGAACACGGCCGCGACCTGCGACAACACGCCCGCGCGGTCGGCGACGTCGAGGCTGATGTGGTACCTGGTCGGCGTCTGGCCCATCGGGCGGACCGGCAGCGCGGCGTAGGCCGACTCGCGCGGCCCCCTGCCGCCCTGCACCATGTTCCTGCCCACCGCGACGAGGTCGCCGAGCACCGCGCTCGCGGTCGGCGCTCCCCCGGCCCCCTGGCCGTAGAACATCAGGCTGCCGGCCGCGTCGGCCTCGACGAACACCGCGTTGTACGCGCCGCCGACCCCGGCGAGCGGGTGGCTGCGCGGGATCATCGCGGGATGCACCCGCACGGCGACGGACTCGGTGGTCTCGCCGGACTCGTCGGTGTCGGTGACGCGCTCGCAGATGGCCAGCAGCTTCACGGTGCGGCCGAGCGCCCGCGCCGCCGCGATGTCGGCGGAGGCGACCGAGGCGATGCCCTCGCGGTGCACGTCGGCGGCGGTGACCCTGGTGTGGAAGGCGAGCGACGCGAGGATCGCCGCCTTCGACGCCGCGTCGAACCCGTCGACGTCGGCGGTCGGGTCGGCCTCGGCGTACCCGAGCCTGCTCGCCTCCTCCAGCGTCTCGCCGTAGCCCGACCCGGTGTTGTCCATCGCGGAGAGGATGTAGTTGGTGGTGCCGTTGACGATCCCCATCACGCGGGTGATCCGGTCGCCGGCAAGCGACTCGCGCAGCGGCCGCAGCAGCGGGATCGCGCCTGCCACCGCGGCCTCGAAGTACAGGTCCGCCCCGGAAGCGTCGGCGGCGGCGAACAGCTCGCCCGCGCTCTCCGCGAGCAGCGCCTTGTTCGCGGTCACCACGGACTTGCCGGCGCGCAGCGCGTCGAGCAGCAGGGTGCGGGCTGGCTCGATGCCGCCGATCACCTCGACGACGACGTCGACGTCGTCGGAGGCGACCAGCGCGGCCGCGTCGGTGGTCAGCAGCTCGGCCGGCACGTCCCGGTGCTTGTTGGGGCGGCGCACGGCGATGCCGGTGATCTCCATCGGCGCGCCGATCCGCGCGGTCAGGTCGGCGGCCTGGTCGCGCAGGAGCCTGGTCACCTCGGTGCCGACGGTGCCGCAGCCAAGCAGCGCGACTCGGATGGGTTTGTCCGCCATGCTCAGGAAACCTCCAGGCGCAACAGGTCGTCCTCGGTCTCCCGGCGCAGCAGCGGCCGGGACGTTCCGTCGGTGACCGCCACGACGGCGGGTCGCGGCAGCCGGTTGTAGCCGCTGGCCATGACGTAGCAGTACGCGCCGGTGGCGGCGACCGCGATCAGGTCGCCCGGCGCCAGGTCCGCCGGCAGCCAGCAGTCCCTGACCACGACGTCGCCCGCCTCGCAGTGCTTGCCGACCACGCGGCACAGCACGGCGGCCGAGTCGTGCTCGGCGGCGCGGGACACCAGGCGGCAGTCGTAGACGGCGTCGTACAGCGCGGTGCGGATGTTGTCGCTCATCCCGCCGTCGACGCTGACGTAGCGGCGGCTCAGGCCGGCGTCCAGCTCGACGTCCTTGATGGTGCCGACCTCGTAGAGCGTGACGGTGCCCGGCCCGACGATGGCGCGGCCGGGCTCGACCGCGATCTTCGGCATGGGCAGGTCGTTGTGCTCGCACTCCTTGGACACGATGGTGCGCAGCTGCTCGGCGAGGAACGCGGGCGGCGGCGGGTCGTCGTCCGGCGTGTAGGCGATGCCGAGTCCGCCGCCGAGGTCCACAGTGGACAGTGTGTCCAGCAGCTCGGGGCCGTGCTTGTCGCGCAGCTGCGCGACAAGCTCGATCACCCTGCGGGCGGCCACCTCGAAACCGTTGGCGTCGAAGATCTGCGAGCCGATGTGGCTGTGCAGCCCGACCAGGCTCAGCCCCTCGGCCTTGATGACGCGGCCGGCGGCCTCCGCGGCGTCCCCCGAGGACAGCGAGAAGCCGAACTTCTGGTCCTCGTGCGCGGTCGCGATGAACTCGTGGGTGTGCGCCTCGACGCCGACCGTCACGCGGATCATCACCGGCTGCACCACGCCGCGGTCCCTGGCGATCTGGTCCAGCCTGGCGATCTCGAAGTACGAGTCGACCACCACGGCGCCGACACCGGCCTCGACGGCGGCGGCCAGCTCGGCGACGGACTTGTTGTTGCCGTGCAGGGCGATCCGCTCCGGCGGGAAGTCCGCGCGCAGCGCAACGGCGAGTTCGCCGCCGCTGCACACGTCCAGGCTCAGCCCCTCCTGCGCGACCCAGCGCGCGACCTCGACGCTGAGGAACGCCTTGGACGCGTAGTGCACCAGCGTCGGGTCGCCGAACGCCCTGGCGTGCTCGGCGCAGCGCGCGCGGAAGTCCGCCTCGTCCATGACGAACAGGGGCGTGCCGTACCGCTCGGCCAGCTCGCGCACGTCCACCCCGGCGAGCCGCACCACACCGTCGTCGCCCCGGGATGCGTTGCGCGGCCACACATCCGGGTGCAGCGCGTCGAGCTGGTCCGTGGTGGACGGACGCGATCCCGCTGTGTTGCCTGCAACGATGACGTCGGCGTGCCGTGGTCCTGCCGGGTGCGCGCGCATCACATCTGCTCCGGGGCGCTCACGCCGAGCAGCCGAAGGCCGTTGACCAGCGTCTGCTTCATGGCCTGGTAGAGCCGGAGCCTCGGTACCGCCAGCGGCGATGTCTCCTCGTCGCCCTTGGGCAGCACCTTGGCCCCCTTCTCGTCGTAGTACCTGTGGACCGCGCCGGCCAGCTCCTCGAGGTAGCGGGCCACCCGGTGCGGCTCGCGCAGCTCGGCGGCCGAGGCCACCACCCGCGCGAACTCGCCGAGGGTGCGGATCACGTCGCCCTCCTTGGGCAGCGTGAGCAGCGTCGCGTCGAAGTCGGCCAGCTCGCCGAGCTCGATGCCCAGGTCGGCGGCGTTGCGCAGCACGCTGGACACCCTGGCGTGCGCGTACTGCACGTAGAACACGGGATTGTCGTTGCTGTGCTTGCGAAGCAGGTCGAGGTCGATGTCCAGGGAGGAGTCGACCGAGGACCGGATCAGCGAGTACCTTGCCGCGTCGACGCCGACGGCCTCGACCAGGTCCTCCAGCGTGATCACCGTGCCGGCGCGCTTGCTCATCTTCACCGGCTTGCCGTCGGCGACCAGGTTCACCATCTGGCCGATCAGCACCTCGACGGTGTCCGGGTCGTCGCCGAACGCGGCCGCGGCGGCCTTGAGCCTGCCGATGTAGCCGTGGTGGTCCGCGCCGAGCATGTAGATGCACAGGTCGAACCCGCGCGACCGCTTGTCCTGGAAGTAGGCGATGTCACCGGCGATGTAGGCGGGGTTGCCGTCGGTCTTGATGACCACCCGGTCCTTGTCGTCGCCGTACTCGGTGGACCGCAGCCACCAGGCGCCGTCCTCCAGGTACAGGTTCCCGGACTCCTTGAGCGCCTCGACGGCCTTGGTGACCGCGCCGGACTCGTGCAGCGAGTTCTCGTGGAAGTAGACGTCGAAGTCGGTGCCGAACTCGTGCAGGCTCTTCTTGATCTCCTCGAACATCAGCCCGACGCCGATCGTCCTGAAGACCTCGGCCCGCTCCGCGTCGGGCAGCCCGAGCGCACCGGGCTCGCTGGCGAGCACCGCGTCGGCGATGTCGTTGATGTAGGCGCCCGCGTAGCCGTCCTCGGGGGCTGGCTCGCCCTTGGCCGCGGCGATCATGGACCGCACGAACCGGTCGATCTGCGCGCCGGCGTCGTTGAAGTAGTACTCGCGGGTGACGCTGGCCCCTTCCGCGGTCAGGATCCGGCCGAGCGCGTCGCCGACGGCCGCCCACCTGGTGCCGCCGAGGTGGATGGGGCCGGTCGGGTTCGCCGAGACGAACTCCAGGTTGATCCGCCGGCCGGCGAGCAGGTCGCCGGTGCCGTAGTCGGCGCCGCCGGCCAGCACCTCGCGCACGATCGCGCCCTGGGCGTCGGCGGCCAGCCGCAGGTTGAGGAAGCCGGGGCCGGCCACGTCGACGGAGGTCAGCGCGTCCTGGCCGGTCAGCGCCTCGGCCAGCCAGCCGGCCAGGTCGCGGGGTGACACGGCCAGCTTCTTGCCGAGCTGGAGGGCGAGGTTGGTGGCGTAGTCGCCGTGTTCGGGGTTGCGCGGACGCTCGATGGTCACTGTCTCGGGCAGGACGGAGGTGTCCAGCCCACGGCTGGACAGCACGTCCAGGGCCGTGGCACGAACCAGGTCAGCGAGCGCGGCGGGAGTCACCCGGAGAAGTCTAGGCAAGCGTATGCGCAGCTCCCGACCGGGTTGGCCGGTCCCGGTGGGTGAGACACGAACGAGTTGACATGCACCAGACACCCAGTCCCTACACTAGCCGACGGCAGTCGTCCGGCATGGGTGACGAAGACGAGGTCTGAGGCGGACATGACCAGCGGCAAGAAGACAAAGGCCACGCGCAGCAGCGTCGCGGCGGCGCGCTCATCGGTGGTGGCGAACAAGCCGAAGCCGTGGGGCACGATCGTCGCGGTGATCGCCGTGCTCGCGCTGGCAGGAGGCGTGTTCGGCTACGCCTACTCGCAGATCTCGGCGAAGAACGCGCGCGAGGCCGCGCTGGCGAAGTGGGTGCCCTCGGACTCCAACAAGGACCCGTCCAGCCAGATCAGCGGGGTCGTCAAGAAGGACTACCCGGCCGGCAAGCACGTGCAGCCGACCCAGCGGGTGGCCTATGACCAGAGCCCGCCCTTCGGCGGCCCGCACGACGGCTTCTGGCCCGGCTGCAACGGCGTGGTCTACCCCAAGGCCGTGCGCACCGAGAACATGGTGCACGGGCTGGAGCACGGCGCGGTCTGGGTCGCCTACAACCCGGACAAGGTCAAGGGCGCCGACCTGGACTCGCTGTCGAAGAAGGTCAGCGGCCAGCCGTACATGATGATGTCGCCGTACCCCGGCCTGGACAAGGCCGTCTCGCTCCAGTCGTGGGGCCACCAGCTCAAGCTGGACAGCGCGACTGACGAGCGGATCGACGAGTTCGTGAAGTCGCTGCGGCAGAACCAGTACACCTACCCGGAGATCGGCGCGTCCTGCGACGCGGGCGGCCCCGGCCAGTTCGACCAGGACAACCCGCCGCCGTTCGTGGCCGACAAGCCCGGCGCGGACGCGGTCCCGATGGACGGCGGCACGGCGGCCACCAGCGAACAGCCCGGCGCGGCGCCCCAGCAGCAGGCGCCCACCGGCCAGCCGTCCGCTCCCGCGTCGGGCACCCCGAGCGGCTGACGTGCCCGAGATCGACGTCGACGAGGAGCAGCCGTCCGCCGGTTCGACCGGCGGGCGGCCTGCCCCGTGGGCGAAGGCGCTGGTCGCGTCCGCCGCAGTGCTCGCGATCCTCCTGCTCGGCGCGGCCGTTGGCCTGCTGATCCAGCTGCCCGGTTCCGGCGACACCGCGTCCCCCTCGGCCGACTCGGTCGACGTCGGCTTCTGCCAGGACATGGCCACCCACCACCGGCAGGCCGTCGAGATGTCCAACATCGCGCTACAGAAGAGCACCGACCCCGCGCTGCGGCAGATCGCGTTCGACGTGGAGAGCTCGCAGCTGGAGCAGGTCGGCAGGATGAAGGGCTGGCTGAGCCTGTGGAGCCAGCCCGAGCAGTCGCCGGGCACCACCCACATGGCGTGGATGGCCGGCGCCGCAGGGCACGCGCACGGCGGCGCGTCGACCGGGTCGACGGGCGTGACCACCATGCCGGGCATCGCCAGCCAGGACGAGCTGGCGAAGCTGCGGTCGTTGTCCGGCAAGGACTTCGACGTCTACTTCCTCCAGCTGATGATCCGGCACCACGAGGGCGGCGGCCCGATGGCCAGGTACGCGGCCGAGCACGCGGGCGTGTCCGTGGTGCGGACTCTGGCGGAGAACATGCTCAAGTCGCAGAGCAGCGAGATCCTGACGATGACGAACATGCTCGTCGAGCGCGGCGCGCAGCCGCTGCCGCCGCCTGCCTGACGCTCCGCGCCGCCGCGAAAACCCGTGGAGCGGAACGGATCGCGCCTGCCAGACTGCGCACCGTGACGGCAGACGCACCAACCGGGGTCGGCGCGACCGCGCTGGCCGTCGCCGGGTTCCGGGCGCTGGAGAGCGAGCGCGCCGACCGGCTGTTCGAGGATCCCTTCGCCGCCGACTTCGTCGCGGCCATCGGTGGCACGGTGGCGCTCGAACCGAAATGGGTCGGGCTGGCCCATCACGTGTCGATCCGCACCAGGTTCTTCGACGACCAGCTGCTCGAGGCGGCCGAGGCCGGCTGCCGGCAGGTCGTGCTGCTCGCGGCCGGCCTCGACACGCGGGCGCTGCGGCTGGCCTGGCCGGACGGCACGACGGTGTTCGAGCTGGATCTGCCCGACGTGCTGGCCTTCAAGGAGCGGGTGCTGGCCGGGCGTCCGCCGAGGTGTGACCGGCGGACCGTGGTCGCCGACCTGCGGGAGGACTGGCCGGCCGCGCTGGTCGCGGCCGGGCTGCGCGTCGACGAGCCGATCGCGTGGCTGGCCGAGGGCATCCTGGTGTACCTGACCGGCGACGAGGTGGAGCGGCTGATCGGCGCGCTGCGGGGCGTCTCGCCGATGGGCAGCCGGCTGGCGCTGGCGCACAGCCTGCGCAACACCAGGGGCGTGTGGCGGTCGACGCTGACCGAGGAGCCGGTGGGGTGGCTGGCCCGGCACGGCTGGCACGGTGTCGCGCACGACACGGTCGGGCTGTCCGAGCGCTACGGCAGGCGGGTTCCCGGGTCCGGCCCGAGTCACGCCGTACTGGCCTCGGCCGTCCGAGCGCAGGAGCCGACCGGCTGACCCTGCTGGCTGACACCGCCGGCTGACTGGCCGGCCGTCACTGCCGACTGACACTGCTGGCTGGCACCGCCGACCGTCACCGCCGGGTGACTGGCCGACTGACTCACCGTCACTGCCGACCGTCACCCGGTGCACGGGACAGGTGTGGTGCGGGCGCGGTTACCTGTCCCGTGCTGCCGAGAGGACGGGCACCATCCCCGACCCTCTCCAGCTTCCCGGTAACGGAAGGACACAACAGCCTCCAGGGGGAGGCAGAAGTAACGCTAAGCCACGAAACAGCATTCGTATCTAGGCCAAACGAGTGAGTTCGTTGGCGAATGGCCGCACATCACTCTCAGAGAGTAATCGACTCGTGAGCGTTGCCACGCTGGCTGAACACCAGTTCGTGCGCTGACCGCAGGCCGATCGCGATGGCCCCGCTGAGCACCGCGCCGTCGCCGAGCTCCCCGGCCACCACCGAGGGCACCAGCGGCGTCGTGCGGCGCAGCGCCAGCTCCAGCGGCTCGTGCAGCAGGTCGGTGTTGCTGCCGACACCGCCGCCGAGCACCACCATCGACGGGTCGATCACCGCGGCGACGGAGGCGACCACGAAGGCCAGCCTGGTGGCCTCCTCGGCGACGGCGGCCAGCGCCCGCTCGTCGCCCTCCCTGGCCAGCCCGAACACCTCCCTGGCCGACCGGACCTGGTGCAGGCCGCGCGCGGCGGCCATCTCGACCACCGAGTTCGCCGCGGCCGCCGTCTCCAGCAGCCCGCGCGACGGCGGCGCCTGCTCGGCGCCCGGCTCGCCGTAGGGCAGGTAGCCGATCTCGCCCGCCGCGCCGTGCGCGCCGCGGAACAGCTGGCCGTCCACGACGATGCCCATGCCGATGCCCGTGCCGACGGTGACGCAGACGAACACGTCGGCCCCGCGCGCGACGCCGTAGGTGTGCTCGCCGACCGCCGCGAGGTTCGCGTCGTTCTCCACCACCAGGCCCGGCCCCAGCACGGCCTCCAGCTCGTCGAGCAGCCCCGCCCGGCCCCAGCCAGGCAGGTTCGGCGCGTGGTGCAGGCCCCGGCTGCGCGGGTCCGGCACGCCGGGGCTGCCGACGACCTTGCTCACCACGTCGGACAGTTCGAGCCCGGCGTCGCGCACGGTCAGCTCCGCGAGGTCGCGCACGGTCCGCACCAGCGAGCTGGCCGACCGGCACCGGTTGCGCTCGTCCACCCTGGCCACCACCGCGCCGGCCAGGTCGGCGACCGCGACCCTGATCCGCTCCCGGCCGATGTCCACGCCGAGCACGTGCCCCGCCGAGGGGTTCGCCTCGTAGACCACCGCCGAGCGGCCCGGCCCGGTCGTGGTCCGACCGACCGGACGGACCAGTCCGTGCTGCTCCAGGTCGAGCAGCGCCTGCCCGACCGTCGGCTTGGACAGGCCGGTGTCCTTGGCGACCTGGGGGCGTGTGGCCATGCCGACCCGCCTGAGCAGGTCCAACACCGCACGCTGATTCAGCTCGCGCATCCCCGCCGGGGTCCCCACCTGCGGGGTTTTCCGCACCGCCACCGCTTGCCTCCGTCACGAGTCGACGCAAGTTTACGTCTCAGACCTTCTGCTGCCGCCCCACTTATGTTAGGAAACTTTCCTAATTGACCCAGGAGGTACGGCCGTGACCCCCAACACGAATCCCGCGTCCCAGGCCCACACCGGATCCCCGCCAAGTAGCGGCTTCGAGCGCAGCGTCGGCCCCAAGTCCGCGACCGCCATCAACATGACCCAGATGTGTGGCATCGGCCCGTTCGTCACCATCCCGACGATGGTCGCCACCATGGGCGGCCCGCAGGCGATGTTCGGCTGGCTGATCGGCGCGATCATCGCGCTGGCCGACGGGCTGGTCTGGGCCGAGCTCGGCGCGGCGATGCCGGGCGCCGGCGGCACCTACGTCTACCTGCGCGAGGCGTTCCAGTACCGCACCGGACGCCTGATGCCGTTCCTGTTCGCCTGGACGGCCCTGCTGTTCATCCCGCTGATCATGTCCACCGGTGTGATCGGGCTCGTCACCTACCTCGGCTACCTGGTGCCAGGGGTCGTGGACGCCAATGGCAACACCACGCTGATCGGCCACGTGATCGGCATCGCCGTCGTCGCCCTGACCGTCGTGCTGCTCTACCGCAAGATCGGCCAGATCAGCAAGCTGACCTCGGTGCTGTTCGGGGTCATGCTCTGCTCGGTGATCGCGGTGATCATCGCCGCCTACACGCACTTCCACCCGAGCCTGGCCTTCGCCTTCACCCCCGGCGCGTTCCACCCCTTCGGCGGGGCGTTCTGGGCCGGGCTCGGCGCCGGCCTGGTCATCGCCATCTACGACTACCTCGGCTACAACACCACCGCCTACCTCGGCGCGGAGATCCGCGACCCCGGCAGGGTGCTGCCGAGGTCGATCGTCTACTCGATCGTCGGCATCATGGCGCTGTACTTCCTGCTCCAGGTCGGCGTGCTCGGCGCGGTGCCTTGGGAGGAGGTCACCAAGTCGACGTCGATCGCCTCGCTGGTACTGGAGCGCAGCTGGGGCGTGGTGGCCGCCAAGATCATCACCGTGCTGGTCATCGTGACCGCGTTCGGCTCGGTGTTCGCCGGGCTGCTCGGCGGCTCGCGAGTGCCCTTCGAGGCCGCGCGGGACAAGCTGTTCCTGCCGTGGTTCGGCAAGCTCCACCCACGGCTGCACTTCCCGCACGTCGGGCTGATCGTGATGGGCGTGATCACCGCGATCGGCTCGCTGTTCACCCTCAGCGACGTGATCAACATGCTCACCGCGGTGTTCGTCATCGTGCAGTCGGTGGCCCAGGTGTTCGCGCTGATCGTGTTGCGGCGCAGGCAACCCGGGCTGAACCGGCCGTACCGGATGTGGCTCTACCCGGTGCCCGCCATCGTGGCGCTCGCCGGCTGGCTGTTCATCTACTACTCGGCGGGCCTCAAACCGGTGCTGCTGTCGTTGGCCTGGATGGTCGTCGGCATCGCCGCCTACCTGGTCTGGGCGAAGGTCGAGCGGACCTGGCCGTTCGGCCCCAAGGAGATCAGGGAGCAGTACCTCACCGCGACCGCGGCCTGACCCTGCCCCGACCCCGTGGACCCTCCGCGCGCGGCGGAGGGTCCACGGCCCTGTTCGCCGCAATTACCGGACACGTCGCAGGACAAGACCGATCACGAATCTTGACAACGATGTCACCGCCCGGTTTCGCTGTCGCGCGGGTCACTGCGGACACCGAACGAAAGGGCGCGACGCGATGGGGCGGATGCGGGCCAGAACAACACGGACCATGCTTGTCGGCGCGGTCGTCGCGGCGCTGAGCCTCGGCGGCTACTCGAACGCACTGGCAGCACCGGGACAGCAGGGAGGCGCGGCCACGGACTTCTCCTCCTCCTTCGAGGCCGGCGACCCCGCGCCGACCTGGACCGACACCGTGGAGACCGACCCGAGCGGGCAGCCAAAGGCGTCCGGGGTCAACGGCAACGACGCCGTGAGCATCCCCGGCGACGTCACCGACAAGGTTGTCCAGGTGACGGCCAGCGCCGAGAACACCCCCGGCGGCGAGGTCAAGGAGAACCTCGTCGACGGCAACGTCAACACGAAGTGGCTGGTGTTCGCGAACACCGGCTGGGCGCAGTTCAAGCTGTCCGAGCCGGTCGCGATCGCGCGCTACGCGCTGTCCTCCGCCAACGACGCCCCCGAGCGCGACCCGAAGAACTGGACCATCAAGGGTTCGGCGGACGGCCAGAACTGGACGACGCTGGACACCCAGACCGGCCAGACCTTCGACAGCCGGCAGCAGACCAAGAAGTACGAGGTGCCCAACACCACGGCGTACCTGTACTACCGGCTGGACATCACGCTCAACAACGGCGGCCCCATCCTGCAACTGGCCGACGTGCACCTGATCACCAACGCGGTCATCCCGCCCGCCCCGAACATGCGGACGTTCACGGACAAGGGCCCGACCGGCGGCTACAACACCAAGTCCAACGTCGGCTTCACCGGCGTGCGGGCGTTCCGCTACCTCGGCACGCACTACGCCAAGGGACACGGCTACTCCTACAACAAGGTCTTCGACGTCAACCTCGCCGTCACCAAGGACACCCAGCTGTCCTACCTGATCTTCCCCGAGTTCGTGCAGGGTGACCTGAGCTACCCCAGCACCTACGCGGCGGTGGACCTCGCCTTCGACGACGGCACCTACCTCAGCCAGCTCGGCGCGCGCGACCAGCACGGGTTCGAGCTGTCGCCGCAGGGCCAGGGCGCGTCGAAGTCGTTGTACACCAACCAGTGGAACCACCTCACCGCCACCATCGGCGCGGTCGCCGCCGGCAAGACGATCAAGCGGATCCTGCTCGCCTACGACAACCCCAACGGCCCGGCCACCTTCGGCGGCTGGGTGGACGACATCAAGGTGACCGGAACCCCTGCCGCGGCGAACCGCCAGCACCTGACCGAGTACGTGTCCACCACCAGGGGCACCAACTCCAGCAGCAGCTTCTCGCGCGGCAACAACTTCCCGGCCACCGCGCTGCCGCACGGCTTCAACTTCTGGTCGCCGATGACCAACGCGTCCTCCAACAGCTGGCTGTACGAGTACGCCAAGGCCAACAACGCGGACAACCTGCCGACGCTCCAGTCGTTCACCGCCAGCCACGAACCCAGCCCGTGGATGAACGACAGGCAGACCTTCCAGGTGATGCCGACCGGCGGCACGCCCACCACCGACCGGGGCGCGCGGGCGCTGCCGTTCCGGCACGACAACGAGACCGCGCAACCCGACTACTACGGCGTGCGGTTCGAGAACGGCATGCGCACCGAGATCACCCCGACCGACCACGCGGCGGTGTTCCGGTTCACCTTCACCGGCGACAGCTCGAGCCTCGTGTTCGACAACGTCAACAACAACGGCGGGCTCACCCTCGACCCGGCCACCGGCGTCGCCACCGGCTACTTCGATACGCTCGACAAGGGCCAGCCGGTCAACGGCTCAACCAGGCTGTTCGTCTACGCCACCGTCGACAGCCCGGTCAAGGCGGCCGGCACGCTGACCGGCGGAGGCCGCGACAACGTCACCGGGTACTTCCAGTTCGACACCTCGGCCAACAAGGTCGTCACGATGCGGATCGCCACCTCGCTGATCGGCGTCGAGCAGGCGAAGAAGAACCTGGCGCAGGAGATCGCGCCGACCGACACGTTCGACTCGGTCCGCGCCCGCGCCCAGCAGGCCTGGGACGCGGCCCTGCGGGTGATCGAGGTGCAGGGCGCCAGCGAGGACCAGCTGGTCACCCTGTACTCCAACCTCTACCGGCTGTTCCTGTACCCCAACTCGGGCTTCGAGAACACCGGCACCGCCGCCGCTCCGACCTACCGCTACGCCAGCCCGGTGTCCGCGCCGACCGGGGCGAACACCCCGACGCAGACCGGCGCGAAGATCGTCGACGGAAAGGTGTACGTCAACAACGGTTTCTGGGACACCTACCGCACCACCTGGCCGGCCTACTCGCTGCTCACCCCGAGCAAGGCCGGCGAGATGATCGACGGGTTCGTGCAGCAGTACAAGGACGGCGGCTGGGTGTCGCGCTGGTCCTCGCCCGGCTACGCGAACCTGATGACCGGCACCAGCTCGGACGTCGCCTTCGCGGACGCCTACGTCAAGGGCGTCGGCAACTTCGACGTGCAGGCCGCCTACGACGCGGCCATCAAGAACGCCACGGTCACCCCGCCGAACCAGAGCGTGGGCCGCAAGGGCCTGGACACCTCACTGTTCCTCGGCTACACCTCGACCGCGACCGGCGAGGGCATGTCGTGGGCGATGGAGGGCTACGTCAACGACTTCGGCATCGCGAACCTGGCGAAGGCGTTGTACGAGCGGAGCAAGCCGGGCGACCCGCGCCGCAAGGAGTATCAGGACAACGCCGAGTACTTCCTCAACCGGGCGCAGAACTACGTAAACATGTTCGACAAGAACGTGGGCTTCTTCCAGGGCAGGACACCCGACGGCGCGTGGCGACAGAGCCCGCAGCAGTTCGACCCGAGGGTGTGGGGCAACGACTACACCGAGACCGACGCGTGGAACATGGCGTTCTCCGTGCCCCAGGACGGCCAGGGGCTGGCGAACCTCTACGGCGGCAAGGACAAGCTCGGCAAGAAGCTCGACGAGTTCTTCGGTACCCAGGAAACCGCGCTGTACCCGGGCTCCTACGGCACCACGATCCACGAGATGATCGAGGCCCGCGACGTCCGGATGGGCCAGTACGGGCACAGCAACCAGCCCTCGCACCACATCGCGTACATGTACGACTACGCGGGCCAGCCGTGGAAGACGCAGGAGAAGGTCCGCGAGGCCCTATCCCGCCTCTACCTCGGCAGCGAGATCGGCCAGGGCTACCCGGGCGACGAGGACAACGGCGAGATGTCCGCGTGGCAGATCTTCAGCTCGCTCGGCTTCTACCCGTTGCAGATGGGTAGCGGGAACTACGCCGTCGGCTCGCCGCTGTTCACCAAGGCCACCGTGCACCTGGAGAACGGCAAGGACCTGGTGATCAATGCCCCGAAGAACAACCAGCGCAACGTGTATGTGCAGGGGCTGAAGGTCAACGGGCAGACCTACGACAAGACCTACCTGCCGCACGACGTGCTGGCCAAGGGCGGCGTGCTGGACTTCGACATGGGCCCCAACCCGTCGAGGTGGGGCACCGCGGCGGACGACGCGCCGCCGTCGATCACCCAGGGCACCGGGATCGCGCAGCCGCAGCGGGACATCACCGGGGCCGGCAAGGGCACCGCGACCGGTCCGACCGACGTGACCGCGCTGTTCGACAACAGCTCGCAGACGCAGGTCGACTTCGCCGGCGCGACGCCGTGGGTGCAGTACCAGCCGAGTGGCGCCAAGGAGAAGGTCGGCTTCTACACGCTGACCTCGGGCAAGGGCGCAGGCGACCCGAAGTCCTGGGCGCTCAAGGGTTCCTACGACGGCAAGACCTGGTCGGTGATCGACCAGCGGTCGGGCGAGGTGTTCGCGTCACGGCAGCAGACCAGGGCGTTCAAGGTCGACAAGCCGGGCCGGTACGCCTACTACCGCCTCGAGGTCACCGCGAACACCGGTGAGGCAACGACGTCCCTCGCCGAACTGGAGCTGCTAGCCAAACCCAACCCAAGCTGCACCAGCACGATCACGGGCCAGCACAACGGTCCGCTGCGCGTGTCCAGCGGCGTGGTGTGCCTGGACAACGCGACCGTCAACGGGCCGATCGTGGTCGACGCCGGCGCGTCGCTCTACGCCGTCGGCGGGTCCGTGCACGGTCCGGTGTCGGCCACCGGGGCCGGCACGGTGGTGCTGCTCGGCACCAAGGTAGACGGCCCGGTGACCGTCACCGGGGCGACCGGCGAGGTGAGCATCGAGAACGCGCGGATCAGCGGGCCGGTGAGCCTGGTGAACAACGCCGTGCCCGCCGCGAGCATCGTGGCCGCCAGCGCCATCGACGGTCCGCTCGCCTGCACGGGCAACGCGCAGCAGCCGGTGAACAACGGCCTGCCGAACACCGTGCGGGGCCCGGCAACGGGCCAGTGCCAAGGACTCTGACGCACTGACCCAGCACAGCCGCGGGCCGCATCCCATCCGGGGTGCGGCCCGCGGCCGTCTCACCAGCGCCCCGCCGCCCGCGCCGCGAGCCGAACCAGCCGAGGCGAGACGCGGTTGCCGATCGAGGCGAGTCGGGACTCCGGGGTGACCGGCACGACCAACCGCTTGTCCGCGACCGCTCGCAGCACGGCCCTGGCCACCCGCTCCGGCCCGTAGCCGCGCCGCCGGTACAGCGTCGTGGTCGCCTCCCGCCCCGCCCGCTCCTGTTCCGGCGTCGAGCCGGCGAACCGAGCCGTCCGCGTGATGTTGGTGTGCACCACGCCGGGACAGATCGCGCTCACCCCGACACCGGCGCCGGCCAACTCCGCCGAAAGGCACTGCGCGAGCATCAGCACCGCGGCCTTGGTGGTGGCGTAGGCGGGCAGCGACGGCATCGGGAAGTACCCGGCCATCGAGGCGGTGACGACAAGGTGACCGCCCTCCGCGCGATCGACCAGGTGCGGCGCGAACGCGCGCAGCGTGTGCACCACGCCCCACAGGTTCACGTCGACCACGCGCCGCCAGTCCTCCTCCGAGGTGGCCAGGAACGGCCCGGTCACCGCGATCCCGGCGTTGGCCATCACGATGTCGGGGGTCCCGTGCTCGACGAGGACCCTGGCCGCCAGCTCCTCGGTCGCCGGGCCGTCGGCGACGTCGAGCGCGTAGGCCGCCGCCGTGCCGCCCCTGCTGGCGGCCTCCTCGGCCGTGCGCCGGGCCCCGGCCAGATCCAGGTCGACCGCGAGCACGTCCGCCCCCTCGGATGCGAAGGCCAGCGCCGTAGCGCGCCCGATGCCGCTGGCGGCGCCGGTGACCAGCACGAGCTGCCGCTCGAACGGGTGTTGCGGCGCACCGACCCGCGCCCTGGCCAGCCCGCGCGAGGCGGGTGCACCGGCGAGATGGTCCACGAACTCGGTCACCAGCCGGGCCACCGCCCCGGGATGGCTGCGCGGCGCCCAGTGCCCGGTGTGCAGCTCACGCCGCCAGAGCCGGTCGCACCACCGGTCGGCCATCGTCAGGTGCGTGCCGGTGACGAACGGATCCCCGGTGAGCGCGAGCTGCTGCACCGGCAGGGATGCCCGCCGCTCCCCCGGGTGTCCGGTCGCGGTCAGCATGTTCGCGCGATAGAGCTCGAGCCCGTTGCGGGCGTCGCGGTAGTTGGCGTGAAACCGGGCCAGCAACGGCCGCGCGCGCCAGACCAGCTCGGGCAGCACCGGCAGGTGAAAGGCCCCGATGTACCAGGAGTGCGCGAGCTGCCGCAGCACCTGTGGTCGGAGCCGCCGTCCCCGCATCCAGGAGCCCACGTGGTCGAGACAGGACCCGGAGATCGAGGTGAACGACGCGAACAGCGAGGCGTATGTGGGATCCGTCACAGCGTGCCAGGTCTGCACCGAGCCCCAGTCGTGCCCGACCAGGTGGACCGGAGCGTCCGGCGAGACCGCCCTGGCCACCGCGGCAAGGTCGGCGGCAAGCTGGTCGAGCCGGTACCCCTCCCGCCCGTCGGGCTGCCCGGACTCCCCGGTGCCGCGCACGTCGTAGCGCACCACATGGAAGCGATTTCGCAGCTCGGCGGCCACGTCGCGCCAGACCGAGGAGTTGTCGGGGTACCCGTGGACGAGCAGCACAGTAGGCGCCGAGGAGTCCCCCTCCTCGTACACCGCGAGCCGCACACCACCAGACTCAACGGAACTCGTTCGTGCCGGTTTCATGCCCCATGACGGTAGGCGGTGCGGAGCACTCCTGGGAATGCGCTAAGCTTCATCCGTCGCGCAAGCGATGGGCCCCCGTAGCTCAGGGGATAGAGCACCGCCCTCCGGAGGCGGGAGCGCAGGTTCGAATCCTGCCGGGGGCACACAAATCAGAGGCTTCTCCTCTGCAAGGGCCTTGTTTCATGACACCAGTCGTGACGCAAGGCCCTTTATTTTTTGGTCGACGGCCAGATCTCCAGGCAAGCTCACGCGAGAGCGCGGAACAATCGACGAGCTGCCCAGCGGGGCGCTCCGAGTCCGCGTGTACGCCGGCATCGACCCCGCATCCAAGCGGCGGCACGACCTCCTCGCCCGCACCCTCGTCGCCGGCCCCACCTGACATCCGCAATCGAGTGCCCGCAGGGGCTGCTGGGCTGACTGTCGGAATGCGGATCCGGCGAACGCACGATCTCCGCCCGTTCGTGTCGTCGAGTGATCGACTCGTCGCTAACGTCCGGTCCTGTGACCCGCTGCCGTAGCCTGCTCGCGCCGCTGACCATCGTCGTGACGGCCCTGTCGATCCTTGCCGGTTGTTCGAGTTCAACTCCCCAGGCCGGCACGTCGGCCTCGCCGTCGTCGACGTGGGTCTCCATGACGGCGTTCGCCCTGCCGAGCGACGTCGTCGCGGCGACGCCGAGGCGTGCCGCCCCCGGCGATCTGTGCGGGCTCCTCACGCCAGAGGAGGTCGCCAAGGCCGCCGACGCCGGGCCGGCCACCAGCGTCCCCGGAAAGGAAGGGAAGTGCGGCTGGAGTATCGGACCTGGTGTCGACGCGGAGGGCACGCCGGACAGCCTGCTGCTCGCGTCCGTTGAGAACACCGTCGCGTGGTCGGGGACCGAACGGGGGATGGTCGATGGCCACTCGGCACTGCGCCACTCTGTGGAAGGGCTGTGCATGCTTAGAGTCGCCATCCGCAAGCCCATCAGCGAGAACGGCGACAGCTCGAAGCCCGACGATCCGATTCTCGTGCTGAGCCTGAAGATCAAGGGCCGGCCGGCTGACGTGTGCCCGGCCGCGGAGTCGCTGGCGAAGATCGCCCTCCAGCGGCTGCCCCGCGCCTAGCCGGATCGGATTTGCCTGCGGTGGCAAGGCGTTCCCGCGCCAGCAGGCACCGTGCGACGCGGCGTCGGAGCGGAGCCGCCCCGACGCCGCCGCCAGCACGACTCAGCAGTCGATCACGTGGCTAGTTCCCGGTGCGGCGGAAGTGGAACGGGCAGTGCGTGCCGCCCAGTCCGATCGTGGTGACGCGGTCGAACCGGAACCCGTGCCGGTCCGGGTCGATCGCCTCGATCCAGTTGCCGTCAAAGGCGCACATCGCCGGCGTCAACTCGGCGGCGGAGTTCGCCACGAGCACGTCGTGGTAGAAGCAGCGATGCACGTCCACGTCGTAACGTCGATCGTCGTCGACCGGACGATGGAAGGTGAAACCCGCGCCGAACGCGTGCTCCTCGCGGGACTTCGAGATCGCCACCATGGCCGCGAACGGGTCCGGGGCGGAGTCCAGCATCAGCCGGGTGGCCTCGTACACGGTGTCGCCGAGCGACTCCACGAAACCGCTGCGCACCGCGTCGAGGACCGCCGCGCGGTCGAGGTGCGGCAGCAACAACTCGTAGGCGGCGACCAGCGCGAGGGTCATCCGGAGGTTGTGGTGCGCGGGCTCGTCGACGATCAGGTGCGCGTTTGCGGCTTCCAGGTTCGCGAGCCGTGCGCGCATCTCGGCGACGAGGTGGTTCGGCAGCGCGTGTTCGCGCAGTGTGCCGGCGATGTGTTCGAAGAAGCCGTCGACGATCGCGGCGGTGTCGCGGTCGGGATCGGGAACGTACTCGCCCTCGGCGAGGCCGTAGGGGTCGGTGGTCATCAGGTTCCTTTCGAGACATGCCAGTACGTCAGCGCGCTCCACCGACCAACCTGGCGCTGACGACCTTGTTTGATGTTGTCCGCCCCAGGCTCGCACGACGGCGGTCGGAAGGTCAACGCGGCGAAGGATTCCGTCCGAGCGTGACTGGTCCATCGACCGATCGCTCGAAGAATGTCGACGGCCCGATGTTGTCCTTCTCCCGCACCGCCTACGACGCTTTGCTTCGGTCAATCGAGTGACGCTCGCGCAGACGGCCCCTCGGTCACGAACCGCTGGGCGGCTGGTGTCTCACCTCATGGCAACGCGCCAAGGCTGTCAGCAGTAGTCCGAGAGCTTGGCGCGCACCGCCGGTGGCATCGCCTTGCCCTCGCACGGAAACGCAGGCAGGTCCAGGTTCATCATCATCTGTAGCACGGTGGTCGCCCGGCCGTTCGGGGTATCGGCATCCCAGCCCACGATGTGGCGGTCGCCGGTCGGGTCGTGCACGGTCACGCCGGACAGCCGGTCCCGCCACGGCTGGTTGGTGACCGCCGAACTCGCGCTGTCCAGGGCCTTCCGCAGCAGGGTCGTGTACTGGTTGGCCGCGTCGGCGTCCGGCCAGGACGCGCAGAGCAGGATGTGCGGGGTGTCGCTGTTGTTCCCCGGGGCGCGCACGCCGACCGCGATCGCGGTGGGGTGCAGCTTGCCGTGCAACACCGGGGTATCGATGGCTGCGGCCACCACATCGCCGAGGCAGTCGGCGAGCCCGCCGATCGTGGGATCGTCGGCAAGGGTCGGCCCGGACGGCGAGGCGTCGTCCAGCTTGCTGCCCATCCCTCCGTACACGAGGTCGGAGCCGCTCACCCTGGCCTGCGCCAGGGAGAACTCCAGTGCGCCGAGGTCCTCGCTCAGTTTGTCCAGACCGGGAGCTCGCAGCACACCGTTGTCCTCCTGCCAGCCCAACTGGCTGAGGCCCTGCCTGGCCTGGTCGTTCTGTCCGCCGGCCACCAGCACAAGCTGCTTGGGCGGCTTGCCAGCCGAGATCGCGAAGTCCGCGTCGAACAGCCGGATGTTCGCCTTGTCCTGCAGGATCGACCCGTACTGGGCGATCGCGCCGGCGCCCGCGCCACGTAGCGAGGCGAACCCGCCGGCGCCGATCGACCAGTCCTTGCCGGCGAGCCGCACCAGCGTCGAGGTGTGGTCGTAGGCCACCGAGGTCCTGGTGTCGTCGGTGGCCGCGATCCGCGCCAGGGCGGCCCGCAGGGGAGTTGCCTGCGCGGCGGGGAGGACGTGGCCGGGCGTGGTTGAGCCGGAGCACCCGGCGACCAGCAGCGCGGACAGGGCGATCAGTGTTGCGAGGGTGCGTCTCATCACGGCTCCGGGGCAGTCCACGCTGGTGGTCGCCCGATCTGATGTCGCGGCGGTTCGGCCGGTTCCCGATCAGTCCCCAGAAAATCGTCTCAGCGGGCGGACACGTCGTTCGAGGCGGCCGACGCGGCAACACAACCCTCGAGGCACTGGCGCCGTGATCACTCTGGCACGAGCGGCCTGATTCCTTCGTTACTTCGTTTCCTTCGTCAGCCCAGACCTTCCGTGAGCATCTGCAAGTGACCCACGTGGCCCACTTGCCGATGCACACGACGTTTCGACAGGCAGATCTTTCCCGAGGCACCGGATCGCGCCTCCATACCAACGGAATCCGCGGCCGGTGCGAATCCAGCAGACTGTCGTGACCGGATGGGGTGAACAACAGTTCGGTTGAGCCACAACGGTTCTACGGTCGGCCCGTGACCAAGGATCAAGAAGAGAGTCCGCTCGAGGTCGGCGAACTGGTGGACGTGATCGACGGCGACTTCGCGGGCAACCGCGCCAAAGTCCACCGGCTCGCCGGCAGGACCATTGGCGTCCGCTTCGACCCTGGCGGACCAGTCGTGTGGCTCCCGGCGGTCGACCTGAAACGAGTGGGGTCGTGACCCCGCTCCGCCGGCCGCCTGGGATATGACACTCCGACAGGGGCAGCCACAGCGTCCAAGACGCAATGCCCTGCGACGACCGCGGAAGGTGAGAATCCGCCGACCTGCATGACCGGATGGGGTGAAGAACGGTTTGCTTGAGCCACAACGGTTCTACCTTCGGTGGCATGACCAAGGATCGAGAGGACAGGCCGATCGTCATCGGCGACGAGGTGCACGTGATCGACGGCGACTTCATTGGCGGCGGCGGCACGGTCCACCGGGTCTACGACGACACGGTGGGCATTCGCTTCGAACCCCATGGGCCGATCGTCTGGCTGCCGATGGATCACGTGAACCGGATAGCACCTTGAGGACAACCACCACAGCCGATCATGGCCGGACGGGGGATACCGCCCGCCCGAAAGCGACGCGGGCGATGTCGCCACTCGGCTCGGTGTTCCTGGCACCGAGCCGAGGTCCGGCCGCATCCTCGACCGACGAGGACCGACGAACTCGCGCTCGACCGTCAATATTCGCTCGCTCAAACGTTATTCCCTTGCCAGCGCTCAATTCTCACTCTCTAGTGACACCAGTTGCACCTCGTTCTGCGCCTAATCTCGTTGCCATGTCAGAGGATCCCGTTCAGGCAATCGTCGACGGCAGCAAGGTCATGCCCATCGACTCGGCCAACCGACTCCAGATCACGGCTATCCAGGCGGGGCTCGATCTGCACGGGCAGGTGCCCATGCAGGAGATCGTTCGGGCCCTCGTCGAAGCCGGTATCCAGAACTCCGACGCCGTCGTGGCCAGGCTCGCAGCCAAGTACAACGTGCCGCCGATCTCCTGGCGCACCACCGAATGAGACCCGGCCCGGCGCCGGCCGCTACGCCTTCACGGCCTGGATCGTGTAGGTCGCCGCGAGGCGCTCCGGCGCGACACTGAGCCGCCACTCGCCCTCGTCGTCGACGGTCATATGCCCCGGCAGTGCCTGCCACGGCACGCTGTCGTGCTCGACGAAGTGGGTGAGCCGCAGTCCGGCGTCGAGCAACGCGGTCACGATCTCACCGAGGCTGTGGTTCCAGGAATGGGTGATGCTGTTGGTGATTTTCGCGTCGGTTTCGATGTAGGTCTCCGGCTCGTCGAACACCAGCGGCTCCGCGTGCTCGAAGTACGGGTACCTGACCGTGAGCGCCTCGGCCTCCTCATCGAACGCCCACAGCATGGGGTGCCCCTCGCGGATGAACAGGCGACCACCCGGTCGAAGCAGGTCCGCGACGACCCTGGCCCACCGGTCCACCCTCGGGAGCCAGCACAGCGCGCCGATTCCCGTGTAGACCAGATCGAACGTCCCTGCGCCGAACACGTCGACGGCGTCGTAGACCTCGGACTCGCGATAGTCGATCTCCGCATCGGCGCCCGTCGCGAGACGGCGGGCCTCGGCCAACGCGGCCGACGAGAAGTCGAGACCGCTCATCCTGGCGCCTAGCCGCGCGAGCGACAGCGTGTCGGTGCCGATGTGGCACTGGAGATGGACACCGCGCAGGCCGGTCAGGTCGCCGAGGCGTTCCCGGTCGAACCGGACGACGCTGCTGAGGTGCCCCGGGTCGCTGAGAAAGCGGTCGAAGGCGTAGCCCGAGGACGCCGCGTGCACTCCGGCACGCTCGTTCCAGTTGGCCTTGTTGATCTCCACATAGTCGCTCATGTCGATCAGCAATCCCGTCTCCGGTGTTCCCCGGCCGGCGCACGATCGCCCGACCTGTCTGATTCCACCAGCATCATCGGATGAGCGGGGAACGCAGTCGAACCAATTAACCCGAAGGTCGAGCGGGCGGCGGTATGCGGCGCGGCGGGCGGTCAGGACGCGGACAGGTCCAGCGGCGTCAGGCCGAGCGACCTGATCAGGTCGAGCATCTCGTTGAGGTAGAGCCTCGCCGGGTCCTGCGCCTGGGCGCGCAGGTGGCCGTACACCTCAAGGGAGACAAGCCCGTGCATGCGGCCCCACATGCGCAGCGACACGGCGACGGCCTCGGGCGGCAGCTCGGGGAACTCCTCGCGAACCAGGCCTGCGAGGTGAGGGTCGAAGTCCGACCACTGGTAGCCACCGTCCGCCAGGTGCGGGCCGACGGCCCGCCACGCGTCGGAGACCAGGCCGGTCAGCCCGGCGCAGGCTCGATGTTCGGCTTCGGCGGCCGGACCGCCCGCAGGGGGCTGGTAGCCGGGCACCGGATCGCCGTAGATGAGCCGGAATCCCTCCGGGTTGGCGATCGCCCAGGACCGGTGCATGGTGGCCCACGCCAGCACTCTGCCGGCCGGATCATCGGCCGGCACCGCGTCGCGCGCGGCCTCGAGGGCGTCCACGAGCGAGGTGTAGACGTCCGCGATCAGGGTACTGACCAGGTCGTCCCTGGTGGCGTAGTAGCCGTAGATGGCTCCGGCCGTCATGCCCATCTCGCGGGCGATGGCACGCAGCGAAATGGCGCCCGGCCCGCCCTCGGCCATGAGCTTCAGGGCGATGGTCTTGATCTCCTGGGACGTCTCCGCCCTCAGTCGTTCGCGCCGGCTCTGCGTCCCGTCTCCCACTCTTGACACTCTACAGCGTTGGGCTACCATCTGCTGTGTCGCAACTATACGCCGTGTAGTAGATCTACACCGTGTATCTCGTGGACACCGACAAGATCGTGCTGCCTCAGAAAAGAGTCGAGTTCGTGGCTAACTCCTCAACCTCTTCCGGGCGACGCGCCGGGCTCCGGCTCGCGCTGCTGGCGCTCTGCCAGTTCCTCGTCGCGCTCGACTACAACATCGTTTACGTCGCCCTGCCCGATCTCGGCCGCGCGCTCGGCTTCAACGCCCAGTCGCTGCAATGGGTCGTCACCGCCTACGCCGTCGGCTTCGGCGGCTTCCTGCTGTTCGGCGGCAGGGCGGCCGACCGGCTCGGCGCCCGCCGCCTGCTGATCCTCGGCCTGGTGATCTTCGGCGTCTCGTCGCTGGTCGGCGGCTTCGCCACCGGCCAGGGCACGCTGATCGCCGCGCGCGCCGCACAGGGCATCGGAGCCGCGCTGCTCACCCCGGCGTCGCTGTCCCTGATCAACACCGGCTTCGCGGAGGGCGCCGAACGCAACCGGGCGCTGGCCGTCTGGGGCGGCTCGGGCAGCGGCGGCCTCGCCGCGGGCGCGGTGCTCGGCGGCCTGCTCACCAATGCCTGGGGCTGGCAGTGGGTGCTGTTCGTCATGGTCCCGATCTCGCTGGGACTCGCCATCGCCGCGCCATCGGCGTTGCCGACGGACGCGCGCGGCCGCGCCGGCCGGGGCGGCTTCGACGTGCTTGGCGCGGTCATCGCCACCGCCGGGTCGTCGCTGGTGGTCTTCGGACTGGTCAGTGGTCCAGACGCCGGCTGGGCCTCGCCGAGGGTCGTGGGCGCGCTGCTGCTCGGCGTCCTGCTGCTCGGGACATTCCTGCTCGTCGAGCGGCGCACCGCCGACCCGCTCGTGCCGCCAAGGCTGTGGCGCAACCGCAGCCTGGCAACGGCAATGCTGGTGATCCTGTTGTTCCAGAGCTCGCTCGGCGGCGCGTACTACCTGTTCACCACCTACGTCCAGGACGTCCTGCACTACAGCGCGCTGGCGGCCGGACTGGCGTTCCTGCCGCTGACCGTCATATCGGCGACGTCGTCGTTCCGGCTCACCGCGCCGCTGATCGGCAGGTGGGGAATCCGGGCGACGCTGTTCATCGGCTTGCTGGTCAACGGGATCGGCATGATCGTGCTCGCCATCGGCATGCCCACCGACGGATCCTTCTGGACCGTGCTGCCCGGCCTCGTCGTGTGGGGCGTCGGCGGCGGCATCACCTTCCCCGCCATGTTCGCGGCCGCCGCGTCCGGAGTGGACGGAGGCGAACAGGGCACGGCGTCCGCGCTGGCCACCACGGCCCAGCAGATCGGTGGAGCCGTCGGACTCGCCGCCCTCGTCGCGATCGCCAACGCCGGCCTCGGCGTCGGACCCGAGCCGACGCCCGCTCCCTCGACCGTCGTCAATGGACTGCACGCGGCCCTCTGGACTGCCGGTGCGGCCACACTCCTCGGCGCGCTGCTCGTGCTCGCGCTCAAACGCCCCGCCGCGCCGACAGCCCAGCGGGACAACACAGCTGCCTCGAACTCGACGGAGGCAGTCCAGTGAGTGGCCCGATCAACGACCTCGCGCACCGGGCACCGGCATCACCGCCCCGACTGGACCGCGCGGGGTCCGGGTGCGGTCGGCGGCGCGATCGGCGTCTCGGGTCAGCCAGGCGCTAACCCAGGAGACGCCGACCTGCGACGAATCGACCTGCTACCCCGTCCGCCGTTACGCGTCGGCCCGGGACGCGTCGCCTGCGGAGGCGGCGCCGCCGACCGGCGACAGGCCACGCTCGGCGAAGACCTTCTTGGCCACGAAGGTCGCGTTGAGTGCCTTGGGAATGCCGCAATAGACAGCGGAGTGCAGCAGAGCCTCGACGATCTCATCCGGGGTGAGGCCCACGTTCAGCGCGGCGTTGATGTGCACGTCGAGCTGCGGCTCGCACCCGCCGAGCGCGGTGAGCATGCCGAGCGTCACCAGCTGACGGTCGCGCGGCGCCAGGCCGGGACGCGCGTAGATCTCGCCGAACGCCCACGAGACGATCTGGTTGCCGAGCTCGGGCGAGACGTCGACCAGGGAGTCGACGACACGCTGGCCACCCTCGCCGTCGATCTGCCGCAGCATCGCCATCCCACGCTCGTACCGGCCGCTCTCGTTCATCGTCGCACTACCTTCTCTTCGATGTTTCCGCAGCTAGAAGCCCTGCCAGCGGTAGAACGAACCGTACGACCTGGAGTGCGCACCAGGTCAAACCCACCCACGCGGCGGATCGTTCGTCGGGGCAGCCGGCGAGCCTGCCGGTTGATACCCTGGGGCCCCTTCCTCTTCGCTGTGTTGGAGACCCTGACCCGATGCTGGACCGTGCCGTCATCGACGCTCTGTTCCCCGCCGACCTGCCCGAGCCGGAGCACTGGGAGCAGCGCTACCCGCAGCGGCAGCTCCCGGACGGGGCCAAGGTCACCCGGCTGGGCCCGTCGCCGACCGGCTTCATCCACATCGGCTCGCTGTACGTCGGCATGATCGACCGGGACGTCGCCAGTCGAACCGGTGGGCGCTACCTCGTGCGTGTCGAGGACACCGACCAGTCGCGTGAGGTGGCCGGCGCGCTCGAGCAGTTCGCCAGGGCGTTCGACTACGTGAGCCTCGTCGCCGACGAGCAGGACGACACCGGCGACTACGGGCCCTACCACCAGTCCGCCAGGGAGTCGATCTACCTCAGCTACGTCCGGCACCTGCTGCGGCAGGACAAGGCGTACCTCTGCTTCGCCACCAAGGACGAGCTCGCCGACATCACCCGGCGTCAGGAAGGCGCGAAGCTCCCGACCGGGTACTACGGCACGTGGGCGATCTGGCGGGATGCCGAGCCCGAGGCGGTGCAGGCCAAGCTCGACGCCGGTGTGCCCTACGTCGTGCGGTTCCGTTCCCCCGGTGAGCCCGGCGCGCGGGCCAGCTTCACCGATGCGATCCGTGGCGAGCTGGAGCACGAGGCCAACCGCAACGACGTGGTGATCCTCAAGTCGTCCGACCAGGCGCTGCGGCTGCCGACCTATCACTTCGCGCACGCCGTCGACGACCACCTGATGCGGGTGAACCTGGTGATCCGTGGCGACGAGTGGATCTCCTCGGTGCCACTGCACCTCCAGTTGTTCGACGCGCTCGGTTTCGAGCACGTCACCTACGCGCACATCGCGCCGCTGATGAAGCAGATCCCCGGCGGCAAGCGGAAGCTGTCCAAGCGCAAGGACCCGGAAGCCGGGCTCGACTTCTACATCGAGGCCGGCTACCCGGCCAAGGCGGTGCTGTACTACCTGCGCGGGCTGGCCAACGGCCGCCTGGCCGAGCTGCCGCTCGACGAGGCGCTGGACTCGCCGATCAATCTCGACGAGTGCGGGGTCGCTGGACCGTTGGTGGACCTGGTCAAGCTGGAGGACATCAGCGCCGACCACATCGCCACGCTCTCCGGCGAGCAGATCCTCGAGGCCGTCAGCGAGTGGGCGCGGCAGTTCGACGCCGACCTCGTGCCGGTGCTCGAGGGCGAACGCGAGCTCGCGCTGGCGGCGCTCGCGGTCGAGCGCGACGGCGTGGAGAACCCGCGCAAGGACCTCCGCAAGTGGTCGGACTTCCGGTCCGCCTACGCGTTCTTCTTCCCAGCGCTGTTCGAGCCGGTCGCCGCGACGGACGAACGTCTTGGCGGAATGGCACCGGAACTGGTGCGCACCTTCGCCGCCGACTTCGCCGACGGCTACCAGGCGTTGGACGACCCGCAGGAGTGGTTCAACCAGATCCGGGAGCTGGCCACCAAGCACGGGTTCGCGCCCAACCCCAAGGAGTACAAGAAGAACCCGGACGCCTACCCCGGCTCGATCCGAGAGGCGTCCCAGCTGATCCGGGTGGCCCTGACGGGCTCGACCCGCAGCCCGGACCTGTACACGGTCGCGAACACGCTGGGCACCGACGAGGTGCTTCGCCGAGTGCGAGCGCTCACCAACTGACCTCGCCGAGCCACCAACGGTTCCCACGCTCTGCCGGAGACCGCACGGACGCAATCTCTGCCGTTCGGGAGAGGCGCGCGCCGCCGCGGGCTACCTAGGCTTTGCAGCATGCGAGTACGCGACAGAGCAGCGGTGGCCAGCGGCGGTGTGGTAGTGCTCGCGGGTGTGGTGACCACGCCGAGGCTCGCCACGATTCCGACGGCGGCGGCCGTCGCGGTCGTCGTGTGGCTTGCCGTCGGCTGGCCGACCACCCGCCGCCGCGCGGCATGGCCCACCGCTGCGGCCGCTGTTGTCTCGTTGGGTGCAACCTCCATCTCGTTCGTCGGGCAACCGGCGGAGGGGTCCGCCGGAGGCACTCTGGGGCTCGTCGAATCCGCCGCGCTGCTCCTGGTGACCGCAGTGATCGTGCGATGGTCACCCCGCCGCGAGGCGGTCACCGCCGGACTGCTTGCCGCCAGCGCGGTGGCAGTCTGGATACTGCGATTCCTGCCAGACCCAACGCCGCTCACCGTCGTCGGAGCCGCCGCACTCTGGTCCATCGCGCCGCTCGGCGCCGCCGTCATCGGCGGATACCCGCGCCTCGCCGAACGCCGACGCCGCCAGTCAGTGGCCTCGGCGCGGCGCGACCAACGCCTGGAACTCGCCCGAGACCTGCACGACTTCGTCGCACACGACATCAGCGGCATGATCGTGCAGGCCCAGGCCGGCCAGTTCGTCGCAGCCACCAACCCAGGCCAGGCACTCGACGCGCTGAAACGCATCGAGGTGTCCGGCCTGCGTGCGCTGGCCTCAATGGATCGAACCGTGCAGATGCTCCACGACGACCGCACCGGAGCCGGCGACGCCGACCGAACCCCGTTGCCAGGACTCGCGGACCTACCCGAACTGGCCGAGCGGTTCACCACGGCCGGCGCGGCGTACGTCCACCTCGACCGGCAGGCCGGGATCAACGCGCCCCGCGAGACCGGCACGACGGTGTACCGGATCGTCGTGGAGGCGCTGACGAACGTCCGTCGGCACGCGCCGTCCGCAACCGTCGTCCAGGTCACCGTCGGCGCAACCGGCCCGACGCTGACGGTGACCATCAGCGACAACGCAGCAGCCACCCCGACGCCGCCGGCACCACGCACCGAACGCCGAGGCGGCTCAGGCCTGGCAAGCCTGGCCGCCCGGGTCGACGCCCTCGGCGGCACGCTCACCTCAGGCCCCGAACCGACTGGCTGGCGCGTCGTGGCCGCCCTGCCAGTGCCGCCACAGATCCACGCCGGATGACACCATGGCCGACGTGACCACACGCATCCTGATCGCCGACGACCAGGAGGACGTCCGAATCGGATTCACGCTGATTCTGAATGCCCAGCCCGACATGACCGTGGTCGGTGCGGCTGCCGACGGGACGACCGCGCTCGAACTGGCCCGCCGCCTCAAGCCCGACATCGTGCTTGCGGACATCCGCATGCCCCGCCTGGACGGCCTGGAACTCACCAGGCAGCTCGCCGGACCCGACGTCATGGACCCCACCCGTGTCATCGTGGTCACCACCTTTGACCTCGACGACTACGTGACGACCGCCCTGCGTAACGGGGCCTGCGGCTTCCTGCTGAAGCGATCCGGCCCCACCCTGCTCATCGAGGCCGTGCGCGCCGCCATGGCCGGCGACACCCTGATCAGCCCGCAGGTCACCGTCCGGCTGCTACGGAACCTGACCGCGCCGACCACCACAGTGCCCACCACCACGTTGCCCGCCATCACAGTGCCCGCCAGCCCGGTGGCTGCCACCCCGGTGGCCGCGCGGACCGACGGAGCAGACCAGCCCGGCAGCGCGAACGGCGCCACAACGCTGACCCGCCGCGAACTCGACATCGCCCGAGGTGTCGCCGAGGGCAAGACCAACGCCGAGATCGCCGCCGACCTGTTCATCTCCCCCGGCACGGTCAAGACCCACATCAGCAACATCCAAGGCAAGATCGCCGCACGCAACCGGGTCGGAATCGCAGCCTGGGCCTGGGCGAACGGGCACCTCACCCCATGACCGCGCGGCCGGCGGCCGTCCCACACCAGCCGCCAGCGAAGCCCACGCACGACCGCGGACCTCTGACACGTCAGGGAGTGCCGACGCTGTCCAATCCGGACTCCCGCAGCGTGATGTTGAGCCGGCCTCCACGCAGGCCGATCTCCGGATTCCCACTGTCGGGTAACGTCTTCGGAACGCCGTGAAACGCGAACCTGGAAGCGCCGCCGAACACGAACAGGTCACCGGACTCCAGTTCGACATCCGTCCACGGCCGATTGCGGTTCTCCGTGTTGCCGAACCGGAAGACACAGGTGTTCCCTAAGCTCAGCGAGACGACCGGCGACGCACTGCGCTCGTCCTTGTCTTGGTGCATACTCATTTTCGCCTCTCTGTCGTAGTAGTTGACCAGCGCGATATCGGGCTGGTACTCAGTGCCGCCTCCCACCTCCCTGCCTGCTTCACGCACTGCTCTGCGTCCCAACTCGGCCAGCCACTCGGGAAAGGGTTTCACCGGCGAACCGTCCGGAGCGGTACGCGAGTATTGGTACGGAATCCAGTGCCATCCCAGGCACACGGTTCGAACCGACATCACCCCGCCACTGGGTAGTCGGGTCGCGTGCAGTCCAGCCGGCGGCAGTGCCCATTCCCGTCACGCGTCGACAATCCGCCGCTGCTCGTCCACGTCCAGCCAGTCCGGGACATGGACCGCACCGGGTGCGATCTCCCGACGAGGCCGCGCGATGAGGGCTGCCATCAGCGGCCGCCAGCACGGTCGGAGATCAAGACGCCGTCCCGGAAAGTCCACGCGGAACCATCCGGCCGCGCACCGCGCAGCCCGTCCGTGGCCTCGAACCCGACCAACTCGGGTAAGCCAGGATCAGCCAACGAACCGAACGCCACCGTGCGCGCCGATCGCCAGAGCCCAGTGGCGACCAATCTCGGTGCGAATCCCGTCCAACCCGCGACCTCATCAGCAACCACCCAGGCGTCCGGTGCACCGGCCGCGAACCGGCAGGCCGGACGGAGCCACGATGCCGCGACAGCAGGCCAGGACACCACCGCGCCGACCTCCCCGCCCATCGACTGCCACGTCTCGACGAACGCACTCGCGTTGGACACCGAGTCCGGATCGCGACCGTGGCCCACGTTGACCAGCACGGCACGCTGCTGGCGAACAAGCTCCACGACCGCCATCACTTCCACCGACTCTGACCTGACGAACTGCTTCCTGGTCATCATGCCGTCGCCATGCTCTCCGGCCGGCAGTGCTGGCAGGGGCGATAGCCGGCCTCCTCGGCCTCGACCACGTCGCGGAAGCCTCGCCGATGTGCAGCACTGATCCTTCGCGCGTTGTGACAGGTCGGGAAGCACACGATGTTGGTGGTGTCGCTGCCGAGATAGAAGACCTGCTCCGCCGCCAACTCCCGCACCTCGTCGAGGTCGACGTCTTCGGCACGCAGCAGCGATTCCTTCGCCTCCTGACCGAACACGTAGTCGCCCGGCTGACCGTCAGCACGCGTCACCCGATGGCAGGGAATCAGCACCGGAACAGGATTCCTCCCCAACGCCGACCCCACGGCCCGCGCCGCACCGGGGTGACCGACCTCCCGCGCCACCCAGGAGTATGGCCTGGTCTGACCGTGCGGAATCTCCTGAATCGCCGTGAGAACAGCCCGCTCGAACGAACTGAGCTCACGCAGGTCGTAGGTCAGCGCCTTCGCCCGACCCGTACGCAGTGCGGGCGCCAACCCGGCTGGCGGACGCGAAGCCGGACGCAGCGGGCGGCCGAACCGGCGTCGATAGGACTCGAGGAACTCCGTCTCCTCACCGTGCACGGAATCCGCCGTTCGCAGATAGCTGATCCCGTGTCCGCTGAAAGCCACGTAGACCCGCCCTACCGTCGCCGGCAGGCTGACCCAGTCGACCGCGACACGACCGAGCAGGTCGTTCGGAGGCAGGGCGCCGAGCTGGCTGAGCTGTTCGACCAGTGCGTCCTCTGCGCTTTTCGTCATCACTGATCCCTCCTTCCCGCAAGCGCCGGTGTGGCTGCGGCGATCCGCAGGCCGTCGGCGCGGTGGTTCGAGACGATCGTCGGCGGCGACATCGTCGCGCGGCGATCTCGCGCCAGGTACAGGGCGCGAAGCTTCTTGAGACCTCGAGATATGTGCGACTTCGCCGTGCCCTCGGGGCAACCGAGAATCTCTGCGACGTCAGGAATCGGCAGACCGATGACATGCCGCAGAACCACTGCGGCCCGCTGGACTGTTGGCAACGTCGAGATCGTCCGAGTCAGCTCGCGCATGCCTTCGCTCTGCACGGCCAACTCCTCGACACCCGGTCCGCTGGCCGGAGGGTCGACGAGGTCGGCAAGCGGCACCTGTCTCGGCCGCCTGCTGGACTCGCGCATCAAGTTGCGCCAGATGTTCAGCACAATCGTCAATAGCCAGGAGCGAGGCTGCAACGCGCGAATCCGCGCCGCGTCGTAGCCGCGCAGGGCGCGATATGCTCGCAGGAACGCTTCGGCTGCGAGGTCGTCCGCATCGGATGGTTGCCCGCTGACCCGAAGCGCGACCGAGTACACGACCTGCTCATAGCCACGCACCAGGTCGACGAATCCAGCATCGAGATCGTCGACCAGGCGCGCGAGCAGAGCGTCGGTCGCCCCGGACTTCTCGTCGTCGCACATGTCGGTCACACCACTAAGAACACCAGTCGGCGGATTCGGTTGCACTCGTCTTCCGCTCAGTTCCCTCGGCCGTGGTCGGGGCGGCGGCGCCGAGCGGATGCGGCTCGGCCGGAGTCCACTGTGTCCTGTGTACCAGGCGGCGCACCAGGTATCTGTCGAGTGAATCGGACCCGTGGTGCAACCCGATCGCCCCCGTCGGTGTTCAAGGAATATGCCCATCCATCCGCTCGGCACCAGTCGAAGCGGACCCTCAAGGGAGGAGACGTTCTGATGACGGACCTGGCCACCTCGGTGGACACACTGCTGAGCCAGTGGGACTGGCAGGAGTTGCGTTCGTCGCTGGTCGAACACGGCTACGCGGTCACCCCTGAGGTGCTGTCGGCGAAACAGTGCGAGGACCTCGTCGGGCTCTACGACGAGCCGGAGCACTGGCGTTCGCGCGTCGACATGGCCCGACACCGCTTCGGCTCCGGCGAGTACAAGTACTTCGCGAACCCCCTGCCAGAGACGGTGGCGGACCTGCGCACCGCCTTCTACCCGCGGCTCGCGCCGCTCGCCAACACCTGGAACGAACAGCTTCGGTTCCCGGACCGGTTCCCTGACGAACTCGACGACTTCCTGGACCGTTGCCACGCAGCTGGGCAGGTGCGCCCGACGCCACTGTTACTTCAGTACCAGGCAGGTGGCTACAACTGCCTGCACCAGGACATCTACGGCGAACACGCGTTTCCCTTACAGGTGATGGTCGCGTTATCCCGGCCGGGCGAGGACTACACCGGTGGCGAGTTCCTTCTGGTGGAGAACCTGCCTCGGGCACAGTCTCGTGGCACCGCAGTCTCTGTAGGCCAGGGACAGGCGGTGATCTGGCCGACTCGATTTCGGCCGGGTGTTGGCAGCCGCGGCTTCTACCGGATCACCGTGCGGCACGGCGTCAGCGTGATCCGGACCGGGCATCGGCACACGCTTGGGGTGATCTTCCACGACGCGACCTGAGCTGTTGCCCGTGCGCAGTTCCCGAGCAACGTCAGCGCGTGGCCGCCGCCGCGCGCCAGGCGATGATCGGGACGCTGCGACGAGACCCAACGACAGGGTGCCGACGGGTGAGAGGTGTCCGCACTGACACATGATCATGGCGGCCGGCCGCCATGACAGGTCACACCTGCTGTAGGTACTCCTCGTAGAGGCCCTCGCGCAGCACCCTGGCGACTGCGAGCGTTCGGTTGGAGCAGTCCAGCTTGGCCAGAATGTTCGCGACGAGCCGCTTGGCACCGTGGCCTGAGATGCCAAGACGGCGTGCGATCTGCTTGTTGCTCAGGCCGTCCACCAACAACAGGATCACCTCGCGCTCCCGCGGAGTGATCCGCACCTCGAGTCGGGTTCTGACCGGCTCGGCGCCCTCGTGAGCCAACTCGAGGAGGCTCTTGACCAGGCGAGACGGGATCGGCACCTCGCCGTCTCGCATACGCCGCAACGTATCGTCCAGTTTGGAGGCACTCAGTTCATTGATGACAACGAAGCCGCCGCTGCGGATGCCCGCCAGCCTGCGCGGTTCGGACAGGTCTGCTTCATCGACTAGCAACAAGGTTTTCATCCCACGACCTGCCGCCGCGTCCAAACAGGCAGCCGCAGATTCGTCGATCTCGCGGAGCGCGACGACGACGATGGCGTAATCGTCACCGATCACCGCCTTGACCGCACTCTCGGGAGTGTGCTCAACGCGAATATCACCGACGATGCTCAACGACTGGAGCATGCGTTCCACGCCGTACTGCTGTAGTTCGTTGCGGAGAGCCAGCGCGACATTGACGCGGGGTTCACGGTCGACTTCGTACCAGGCCATCTCAATCCCCCATCAGCCACGCCCTACACCCGACAGGCGGCCCCAGAGCGCACCCGCGACGCACTGGACACAGACATCCGCCCTGGTCAACAGAGCGGGGCCCGAACCAGCAACGTCAACCCCAGGAGGGCAGTGATCAAACTATCCACCGCCACGAGCCGTCCCCAGCGACAGTAGGAGCGGATCGCACTGTCGAGGCAACCCTAGCGATCTGGACTCGGACCCGCCAAGGACTCTGTAGCACCGGCGACACCCAGCCTTCCGGTGTTACCCCGTTCGGGCTTATCGAATCCGGCGGTTGACGCCACCAACAGCCGGTCAGATGTGCCCCACATTACCCATACCGGTTCTCGACATTAATTGAATGGGAGGAAATCAATCATGTTCTCAATTCGCCACCACTGAAACGGGAGCCCCCGCGCGGCGGCGCGGAGGCTCCCGGTCAGGGCCAGCGGTCAGGGCCAGCGGTCACGACCAACGGTCAGCGCAGGTCCAGCGCCCTACTGAAGGTCCGGAAGAGGTCGGTCTGGTCGGTGACGCCAACGACGTTGGCGGCCTGCGGACCGTAACCGGCGATCCGCACCTCGGTGCCGGTGTGCTCCTGGGACTCTCCGGGAGTGTTGGTGGCGTAGTTGACCGTCATCGGCACGCCGTCCTTCGTGATGAGGGTGGCGGTCTCACCGGGACTCTTGGCGTCGTTGGGGATGATCTGGCTCGTGTGGCCGTGGTCGGCCGTGACCACGACGAGCGTGTCCGGGTTGCTGCGTGCGTAGGCGAGGCCTGCGGCGATTGCTTCGTCGAATGCGACCGTCTCGCCGATCTGCCCACACGGATTGGCGGCGTGGTCCTGCTTGTCGATGCTGGCGCCTTCAACCTGGAGGAAGAAGCCCTTGCCGTTCTTACGGTCGTGCCCCTTCCGGTCGAGCACCTCGATGGCCTTGCGGGTCATGTCGGCGAGCTTGGGCGCGGCGGCGGGCAGGTCGGGGTTCGGAGTGCAGGTGGTCGGTGTCGTGCCGCCCACCTTCGCGCCGGGGCCGGCCCACTGCACGGCCATGTTGCCGTCGGCGAACAGGCCGAGCAGGGGCTTGTCCTTCCCGGCCGAGGCGAGCCCCGACGCGTCGGTCACCACCTGGTAACCCGACGCGGTGGCCTGGTCCAGCACGGTCTTGCCAGCGAACTCACCCGCGCGCACCTTCTGCCCGAAGGACGCCTTACCGCCACCGAGCAGCACGTCCGGCCGCGTCTGCACGAGCTGTTCGGAGATGGAGCCGGCGCCGCCGTTCTCCTTGGCGTTCTTCGGGCACTTGGCCATCGTGTCCGGGCCGTAGCACTTGCGGTCGACGACGTGAGCGCCGAGCACGGCGGGGGTGGCGTCCTGTACCTCGGCGGTGGTGACGTCGCCGGTGCGGTAGCCGTTGCGCTTGGCCAGTTCGAGGATGGTGGGCAGCGGGTTGCCGTACGCGTCGACCGAGATGGCGCCGTTGTAGGTCTTGCTGCCGGTAGCCCAGCCGCTACCGGACGCCGCCGAGTCGGTGACGTAGTCGGGCTTCGACGGGTCGCCCTTCTGGACGGAGTAGGTGGTGTACTCGCCGGTCAACGGAAGTTCGTCCATGGCGAGACGGCCGGCTGCGCCCTTGGCGTAGTTGCGGGCGATGGTGATTTCCGAGTCGCCCATGCCGTCACCGAGGAACAGGATCACGTTGCGGGCCTTGCCGCCCTTGATCGCGTTGCGCACGTCGGACGTCCGGTCGCCGGAGGAATGCCGGACGGATCGGTCCTGCTGGTCGTCAGCTTGGGCGAGGGCCACGGGCACGACCAACGCCCCGACGGCGACCAGGGCGCCGATCGCCAGCCAGCGGCGGCGCACGGTGGGCAGCGAAACCATCAAACCTCCTAATACGGCAACCGCAGTCTGGGATATTTGATGCGTTGTCGCTGGTAGTGGCTGTGGCGGGCTTGGGTTTGGCGCCGTCGTCGCCAGTCTGACCAGTGATCGACGTGCGCCCGCGAGCGCGCCGAGTGGGTCAGCATGGCCCACAGACGCCTGATTTCGTTGCAGGACAGCGGAATCAGGTACTCGACGTCGGTTCTAGCGCCCCTTTTTCGTCGCGGACCCGTTCAGCGCGGGCCGTGACGGCCAGGAACGCGGCCGCGAGCATGGACAGGGTGATGTGCCGATACCAGGCGTCGTAGCGGCGAACCTGGTAGTGGTCCAGGCCGGTCTCGTTCTTCGCGAACTGGAAGGTTTCCTCGACACCCCACCGAGATCCAGCAACACGGACGAGTTCAGCCAGCGGCACCGGGCGGCTGGTGTGACAGATGTAGTAAGCCAACTCGGTGGGCTTGCTGATCGAACGGCGCACCAGCAGCAGGTGCTCGTCGGCGCCGGGATCCAGCAGCAGCCAGTCATACAAGCGGTGTCCCTTGCTGCCCCGCCCGGCCGAGAGGCGTTGCCAGCCCTTGCGGGGCGCACTGCGGGCCAATTCGTCGGCCCGCACCGGGCCTGTCGGGGTAGTGAAGCGTTGGTCGCAGGAGACGGCCATGACGTAGTTGAGGTTGACCTGTTCCAGCCATGCCCGCAGGCCGGGGTTGTCGCCGTAGGCCTCGTCCGCGGTGAACCAGCCCACCTCGACGTCGGAGTCGAGCAGGCGTTTGAGCATGTTCTGGGCCAGCATGGGTTTGGTCGCGAACTCGACCTTGTCGTCGATTCCGGCTTCCTGACAGCGTTCTCGGTCGTCGGTCCACGACGCCGGCAGGTAGAGCTCGCGGTCGATCAACGCCCGGCCCTTGGTCGAGGTGTAGGTCAAGAACACGCCGAGCTGGCAGTTCTCGATCCGCCCGGCGGTGCCGGAGTACTGGCGTTGGACCCCGGCTGATTTGGTGCCCTTCTTGAGGAAACCGGTCTCGTCGGCCACCGCGACCCCGCTCGGGTCGCCGAGGTGTTCCAGCACGTAGGCGCGCAGGTCGTCACGGACGGCGTCAGCGTCCCAGCGATAGAAGTTCAGCAGCCGTTGCATGCCATCCGGGGTCAGGTCACCGGCCTGCTCGGCCAGTGTCCACGAGTTCTTCCGCTCCGCTCCCGAGAGCAGTCCCAGCAGGTACATCCGGGCACGGCGACGCGAGTCCGCTTGCGCAAACCGGCCCGCTACCAGCGCGAACGCATCGTTGAACCCGGCCTGCCACCGCTCCAGGCGGTCATCGAACGCCGCCGGCGGGGGCGCTACGGCTTCTTCCGGACTCACCACACCCCGAAGTTGATCACGTCCAGTCCGGACCCGTGATCACGACACGCCGCTCAAGATCACACAGTGCGGTTGCCGTACTA
>NZ_VUOB01000295.1 GCF_008386585.1 Solihabitans fulvus | reverse complement strand
AGAGGATGATGTAGGAACCTTTTGCTTGTCATCCTCGTTTCTGTACTTCTCTGCCTCATTAACCATACGCTCGATCTCTTCCTTGGAGAGACGACCTTTGTCGTTGGTAATGGTGATCTTGTTCTCCTTGTTGGTGGACTTCTCGATAGCGGAAACGTTGAGGATACCGTTGGCATCGATGTCGAAGGTGACCTCAATTTGAGGCACGCCACGCGGCGCCGGTGGGATCCCGGTCAGCTCGAATTTACCGAGCAAGTTGTTATCTTTGGGCATAGCACGCTCACCCTCAAATACTTGGATGAGTACTCCGGGTTGGTTATCAGAGTAGGTGGTGAATGTCTGAGTCTGTTTAGTGGGGATGGTAGTGTTACGCTTGATGAGTGTGGTCATGACACCTCCAGCAGTCTCAATACCGAGGGAAAGGGGTGTTACATCAAGCAACAGCAGATCCTGCACCTCCTCAGACTTGTCACCGTGCAAGATAGCAGCCTGGACAGCTGCACCATAAGCTACGGCCTCGTCAGGGTTAATAGATTTGTTGAGCTCCTTTCCATTAAAGAAATCTTGCAGGAGCTTCTGCACCTTGGGGATACGAGTGGAGCCACCCACCAGTACAATATCGTGGATTTGAGCCTTATCCATCTTGGCATCACGGAGAGACTTCTCCACTGGCTCCATGGTAGACCTGAACAGATCGGCGTTCAGCTCCTCGAAGCGAGCACGAGTAATTGACGTGTAGAAGTCAATACCCTCAAAGAGAGAATCTATCTCAATGCTCGCTTGTGTGGACGATGACAAG
>NZ_VUOB01000294.1 GCF_008386585.1 Solihabitans fulvus | reverse complement strand
GCAAGTCTTTCGTCGCCAGTCCCGTACTCCTAGGCGCTGGACATCTTGGTGTTGGAAGCCTTGGTGGTGGATATCTTGGCGGTGGATATTTTGGAGCTGGACATCTTGGCGGCGGGCATCTTGGTGGCGGACATCTTGGTGGCGGCTATCTTGGTAGCGGACATCTTGTTGGCGGACATCTTGGTGGTGGACATCTTGGCGGTGGATATCTTGGGGCTGGAAATCACGGTCATTATGCATCGTTACATCCCTATTGAGGACACCACTAGAGCAATGTTTTTGTATAATACGCTATAAAAATCAATTTAGTTTGTTAACAGTATTTTGAGAGATCGTATAATAATTAAAATTTAATTTGAATATACATTGTATTATTCAAGACCAA
>NZ_VUOB01000293.1 GCF_008386585.1 Solihabitans fulvus | reverse complement strand
GCAACCCAACCTTTTCCCCAACCGTCCGGCCCATCCAGAGTCGCTCTGGATTCATCGGTGACCGGTACCATCTGCATGTTGGTCTTCATATGCTCTCGAGCCCATTTCAACCGTGAATCCTTGTGCCTGGCCGACAGAGGAGGTCGTTTTTCAGCTGCAACACTCTTCCCCATGACTCTCAGCAACCGACATCTTGTTGTTTTCGAAACTTCAGGAAGACTTGCTTGGTTGAAAATCTCTTTAGAGGTCAGTCCTGGCTTCTTTGACATTATTCTCTTCACATTACGAAGATCCCGAGTGCTAGCTGTCTTCAGAACGCCAGAGTCCGAGCGTTTTTTCCTTGGCGACGGGTCCGCAAGATAGCGCTTTACCGTGTCAACATGGCGGCCTATTGAAGCAGCAATATCTTTAATAGGCGTTCCTTTAGCCATATATTTCACTATTTTGGCCTTTTCCGCATCAGTAAGGCCTCTAGCACGTCCCATTGTGAATTTTGTGCACAAAAGCTAATAGCGTGAGACACCCAATAAACACCTTAAATGCAATAACGCATGAAATAGTGAAAAGATTCAAATAAAGAGCCGGTGGCAGTGTTGCCATACGTAAACACTTCATCCAGAAAAGTTTCAGCTTAAAAGGAAAAGTCGCAACATATTTAACAATAAAAAAATTAGTCAAGCTATTAT
>NZ_VUOB01000292.1 GCF_008386585.1 Solihabitans fulvus | reverse complement strand
CAAGGATGGCATCATCGGCAAGAACGACTTGCGCGCCACCTTCGACTCCCTGGGCAGGCTCGCGTCCGAGAAGGAGCTCGATGAGATGGTCGGTGAGGCTTCTGGCCCCATCAACTTCACTCAGCTCTTGACTCTGTTCGCCAACCGCATGTCCGGCGGCTCTGACGAAGATGACGTCGTTATCAACGCCTTCAAGACCTTCGATGAAGAGGGAAAGATCGATTCTGAAAGGCTCAGGCACGCCCTCATGACCTGGGGCGACAAGTTCTCCGCCGACGAAGTCGACGAGGCTTACGACCAGATGGACATTGACGACAAGGGTTACATCGACACCACCAAGCTGATCGCCATGCTGACCGCCAGCGCTGAGGAGGAGGAAGGCGGTGAAGCCGCGTAATGATTCCATCTCTACTATAAGGTCTAAGACGCCAGCCGCAGTCATCACGCCCGGCCAC
>NZ_VUOB01000290.1 GCF_008386585.1 Solihabitans fulvus | reverse complement strand
CGTGTGAGAAGAGTTGTTGGGATAGCGCCTAGCCCCGGGTATCTGTTTGTTAGGACGAGAGCCATGGGGTACCATGGGCATTGAAATACCCAAGGATAAAGGTGTTTAATTGTCGTTTAGCAATTCAAGGTGTGGGAGGTATCCTTGGGGTCTGAACGCGCCCCCGCCCCACCAAGGCAGAACGAGAGCAGGGGGGGTGAGGGTCTTTCGTCGAGCAT
>NZ_VUOB01000037.1 GCF_008386585.1 Solihabitans fulvus | reverse complement strand
TCGAGCTCGGCAGTGGAAAGGAGAGCTGACCATGTCCGATGGATGCGGAGCCCCCGTGCAGACCGCGACGCTGCCGGCGAACATCGACCCAGGCAAGGAGACCGTGCTGATCGGCAAGGTGTACGCCTCGGGCGCACCGGCCGCCGGCGCGTTCGTCCGGCTGCTCGACTCGAGTGGCGAGTTCACCGCCGAGGTGGTCGCCTCCCCGGAGGGTGACTTCCGGTTCTTCGCCGCACCCGGCGACTGGACCATCCGCGCGCTCCACCGCGCCGGCAACGGCGAGACCACCGTGTCCGCGACGGGCCCCGGCCTGCACCCGGTCGAACTCGCTGTCGGCTGAGCCCGCCGGGCCGCCAGGCCCGGCGATCCGCTGACCTGCTGAACACGCTGAACCCGCCGCGCCCGCTGAGGGCTGCGACAGAAGGCCGTCCTGCCAGTGGCGCTCGACACCGGCAGGACGGCCTTCCGCGTACCGGCCGCACACCTGACCGCGTCGCCGCACCCGGCCATCCGCCAAGCCCGGATATCCACAACACGTGCAGCTGTCCGCAGGCGGGTGGATTTCGCGCTGGCCGCCGCAGCGGCCAGCGGCCGGGGCCGGTCGCTGGCCGCGATCACCCCGCCAACCCGGACTCTGTCGGCCCTGACCCTGCCCAGCCAGCGCCTCAGGAACCGACCCGGATCGCAGTGGACGGCAAGACACCGCACGGCACCGCGCCCCGCACCGGCGACGCAGGCGTTCACCAGCTGGCCGCCCTCACCCACCACACCGCAATCGTGGTGGCCCAATACCCCGTGCCCATCGGCACCAGCGAGATCGCCTGGCCGCCCGCCCTGCCAGACCCACTGCCCCTGGCCAACACCGCGATCACCGCCGACACCCTGCACACCACCCGCGACCACGCCCACCACCTCACCGGCCCAGAGCGCGCACCACGCGCTCACCGTCAAGGCCAACCAGCACCGCCTGGTCGCCCACCTGAACTACCTGCCCTGGCCCGACAACCCCCGTCACACCAGCACCGACACAAGGCACGGCCGCACCGAACACCGTGTCGTGCACGTGTTGCCCGCCCCGGCCGATCTCGGGTTCCCCGCCGCCTGCCAGGTCGCCCGGACCACCCGCCACCGCACCTAGCCAGCCGTCGCACCCGGCCATCCGCCAAGCCCAGTTATCCACAACACGTGCAGCTATCCACAGGCAGGTGGATTTCGCTGCTCCCGCCGATGGTCGGCGATACGCTGGCCGAGGGCCGTTCCCCCAGGGTGGGTGGGGGTTTACCTGTTGGGGTGGGGGCTTGTGGCGCGTTAGGCGGAGCTGACACGGCTCGGTCGGGGGCCAGCGGATATCCTCTGCGTGTGGAAGCCTTCTTCACTGCACTGCTCGTCCTGGTGACGATCGCCGTGGTCTGGTTCGCCGGCTACGTCGTCTACCGCCTGTTCAACGACCGGCGCGCCTGAGCGATGACCTCGACCGACCCCGCCAAGGACGAGCCGCAGCAGGGCAGCGGCGACGCCGCTGTGCGCGCCGCCGCCGAGCGCGCGGAGAGCACCCGCGAGAAGAACCTGCCGCAGTTCGCGGATCTGCCCATCGAGGTGGACACGGCGAACCTGCGGATGGGCGCCGACCTGCACGACCGGTGCCTGGCGCTGCTGCCGCTGGTCGGTGTCTGGCGCGGCGAGGGCGAGGTCGTCTACCCCACCATCGAGGGGCCCTACCGCTTCGGTCAGCAGGTCACCTTCGCGCACGACGGCCGGCCGTTCCTGTATTACGAGGCGCGCTCCTGGCTGCTCGACGCGGACGGCAAGGTGATCCGCCCGGCGACCCGCGAGGTCGGCTGGTGGCGGCCGCAGACCGACGACACGATCGAGGTGCTGCTCACGCACGCCACCGGGATCGTGGAGATCTACTACGGCAAGCCGCTCAACCAGACGTCCTGGGAGATCGGCACCGACATCGTGATGCGCACCGCGACGGCCAAGGAGGTCAACGCGGCGACGCGGCTGTACGGCATCGTCAACAACGGCGACCTCGCCTACGTCGAGGAGCGCGCCATGGCCGGCCAGCCCCTCCAGCCGCACGTGTCCGCGCACCTCAAGCGCGTGGTCGGCTAGCCACTCGCCGTCCGGTCTTGGTGCGGCGCTGCTCGCTGCCCCCGAATGGGGCGAGGTGAGCTGCCTTGCCCCGTCGAGCTGATGCCTGCCGTGTGGCCGGCAAGAGGGCCTTCTTGGGCACCTTGCGCTGATTGGTCTAGACCCATTGACGGGTGTGGTCCAGGCCACTTACGTTCGGGCCAGCCGCCGTGATTCGTCCGCCAAGGAGAATCATGTACACGAGGACAGCCCGACACCGGTACCGACTGCTCATCGCGCTCGCGGCGGCGGTCACCACCGTCGTCGCCATGATCGGACTCGCCCTGCCCGCCCAGGCGACCCCCGGCCTCACCGCCGCGTTCACCCTGTCCGGCACCCAGGGCACATTCGTGGTCAGCAACGCCGGCGCCACGGCGGTGACCGGCTGGAGCATCCAGTTCGACCTGCCGGCCGGCGTCACCGTCAGCGGCGCGCAGAACTCCACCACAGCCCAGAGCGGCACGCACGTGACGCTCAAGCCGGCGTACTACGTCAACACCGTCGCCGCGCACGGCTCCACCGACCCCTACAGCCCCACCTTCGCGCTCAGCGCGGCCGCGACGCCGACCGGCTGCCGGCTCAACAACGCGAACTGCGACGGCAGCGGGGAGACCCCGCAGGCCCCGGTCACCGCCGACTACACCGGCGCCGGCACGCAGGGGCAGTACGTGGTGACCAACAACGGCGACGCCGCGCTCGCCAACTGGACCATCACCTTCGACCTGCCCACCGGGGTCACCGCGAGCAACGCCCAGAACGGCGCGCTCAGCCAGAGCGGCACGCACGTCACGCTGAGTCCCGCCTACTACAACGCGACGGTGAAGGCGCACAGCTCGACCGAGCCCTACAGCCCGGCCTTCGCCCTCAGCGCCCCCGCCGTGCCGACCTCCTGTCGCCTCAACGACATCAAGTGCGACGGCAGTGCGGACGCGCCGCCAGCCGCGCCGGTGAACGCGCGCGCGACCATCACCACAACCAGGACCATCACGCTCGCCTGGGACGCCGCCACACCGGGCGACCTGGCCGTCTCGGGCTACGACGTCTACAACGGCACCACCGTGGCCGCCTCGGTCACCGGCACCACCGCGACGCTCGCCGGGCTGACCCCCAACACCGCCTACACGTTCACGGTGAAAGCCAAGGACCGCAAGGGAAACACGTCCCCGGCCAGTGCCGCCGTGCGCGCGTCGACCAGGAACCCCAGCGACGACACCACACCCCCGAGCGTGCCGGGCAACCCGCGCGCCACCGGCAACGACGCCACCAGTGTCTCGCTGGCGTGGGACGCCTCCACCGACAACACCGGGGTCGCGGGCTACGACGTCTACAACGGCTCGGCGCTGGCGCTGTCGGTGCCAGGAACCACCGCGACCGTCACCGGCCTTTCGCCGTCGACGAAGTACACGTTCACCGTGCGGGCGCGCGACCTCTACGACAACGTCTCGCCCGCCAGCACACCGCTGACCGCGAGCACCGGCGACATCGTCTCCGGCTACGCCAAGGTCGGCTACTTCGTGCAGTGGGGCATCTACGGCCGCCAGTACTTCGTGAAGAACCTGGTGGACACCGGCGCGGCCGGCAAGCTCACGCATCTGTTGTACGCCTTCGAAAACATCGACGCGGCCAACGGCACCTGCCTCGCGGGCGTCACCAAGGGCACCTCCGCCAATCCCGAGGATCCCAGCCAGGGCGACGGGGCAGGCGACGCCGACGCGGACTACGCGCGGCCGATGAGCGCGGCACAGTCCGTCGACGGGGTCGCCGACGACGGCTGGGCGACCCTGCGCGGCAACTTCAACCAGCTCAAGAAGTTGAAGGCGCGCTACCCCAACCTGAAGACGCTGGTGTCCATCGGCGGCTGGACGTACTCGAAGTACTTCTCCGACGTCGCCGCGACCGACGCCTCCCGCAAGAAGTTCGTCAGCTCCTGCGTCGACACGTGGATCAAGGGCAACCTGCCCGTCTACAGCGGGGCTGGCGGCACGGGGGTCGCGGCCGGGCTGTTCGACGGCATCGACATCGACTGGGAGTGGCCGGGCAGCCCCGACGGCCACCCCGGCAACCACTACAACGCCTCGGACAAGGCGAACCTGGCCGCGCTGCTCACCGAGTTCCGCAGCCAGCTCGACGCGCTCGGCGCCAGCCAGGGCAAGCATTACCAGCTGAGCGCGTTCACCCCGGCCGACCCGAACAAGGTCGACCTCGGCTGGGACCTGACCAGCACCGCGCGGTCGCTGGACGTGTTCAACGTGCAGGGCTACGACTTCCACGGCTCGGGCAGCGACAACTCGTGGGAGCCGAACCGCACCGGGCACCAGGGCAACCTGTATCCGGACCCGAACGACCCGTACTCGTTCCACTTCAACGTCGCGGGCACCGTGCAGAAGTACCTCGACGGCGGGGTGAGCCCGCGCAAGCTGACGATCGGCTTCGCCTTCTACGGACGCGGCTGGCAGGGCGTCGCGGACGGCGGCAAGCACGGCGTGTGGCAGTCCGCGAACGGCGCGGCGCCCGGCCAGTTCCAGGAGGAGGCCGGCACCAGGGGCTACGCCAACCTGATCGCCAGCGTGCCGAACCTGACGATCTACCACGACGACGTGTCCGTCGCGACCTACGGCTTCACCGGCGACGGCGGCCAGTGGTGGACCTTCGACGACACCTGGTCGATCGGCAAGAAGACCGCGTGGCTCAGGAGCAAGGGGCTGCTCGGCGCGATGATCTGGGAGATGTCCGGCGACACTGGCACCTTGATGTCCGCAGTGGACGGCGGCCTCAAGTAGCTGGGTCAGAGCTGGCTCAAGTAGCTGACCTGGCTTACGTCGTGGAGCGTCCCGCGCGGCCCGGGTGGTCGCGCGGGGCGTCTCGTTCGGGGCCTGGACTCAGTATTCGGACTCGTAGAGCGCGGTCAGTTCGGCGTGCAGGGCGGCGGAGTCCGTCAGGGGTTCGCCGTCGAGCGTGTGCACCCTGGTGATCCTGCGGATGCTGGAGGCCAGGAACACGCCGTCGGCCGCGCGCAGGTCCGCCACCCGCAGCGACTCCACCTTGGTGACCCAGCCTGCCCGCTCCGCGGCGCGGAACAGCGCGGCCTGGGTGGTGCCAGGCAGGATGCCGAGCGCGGTGGGGGTGGTGCGGAGGATGCCGTCGCTCGCCGCGATCACGGTGGACGTCGGCCCCTCGAGCACGAGGCCGTCGGAGGTGGTGAACAGGACGTCGGCCGCGCCCCTGCGCTCCGCCTCCCGCAGCGCGGCCATGTTCACCGCGTAGGACAACGACTTCGCCCCGAGCAGCAGCCAGGGTGCGCGCCTGGCCAGGCCCTCGTCGAAGCCGCGCTCCAGGGTGACCGCGGCGATGCCGTCGGCCCGGTGCCGCAGCGTCGCCGGGTTGATCTCGGAGCCGAGCACGAACCCGGTCGGCGTGCCGTCGCCGCCCTCGACGCCCCTGGTGTGCACGAGCCGCATGACCAGTTCGCGGCCGCCCGCCCAGGCGTCGAGGACCGCCCCGACGGCGCGGTCGAACGCGGCGCGGTCGGGCGCCGGCAGCTCGAGCATGGCGGCCGAGGCGACGAGCCGGTCCAGGTGCGCGGCGAGCTCGCGGGGCCGGCCGTCGACGACCAGAACCGTCTCGAAGACGCCGTCGCCGCGCAGCAGCCCAAGATCGTCGACGCGGACGACTGGACTCTCCGGGTCAGCCAGAGTTCCGTCCAACAGAGCAAGCACGCGCATGCGTCGAGACTACCCAGCGCGAACGCGCCTACCATCAAGACGTGGAGACCGCGAGCGGCCAGGCAGGCCGGACCGGGCAGGCGGCGCTGCGCACGACACTGCACGAACGCGGCATGCGGATGACTCCGCAGCGCCAGCTCGTGCTGGACGCCGTGCGTGAGCTGGAACACTCGACCCCTGAGCAGATCTGTCAGCGGGTGCAGCAGACCGCGCCCACCGTGAACATCACCACCATCTACCGCACCCTCGACCTGCTGGAACGCCTCAGCCTGGTTCGGCATACCCACCTCGGGCACGGCGCCCCGACGTACTCGGTCTCCGATCACGAGCACGTGCACCTGGCCTGCCACCGCTGCGGCCGGATCGACGAGGTGCCGTGTGAGGTGCTCGGCGACCTCGGCGGAACACTGCGCGCGGAGTTCGGGTTCCAACTGGATGCCAGCCACCTCGCGTTGTCCGGCACCTGCCGGGACTGCCTGACCCAGGAGAACACCACGTGACCTCTGATCCCGCGGTTCGCCCAACCGAGCAGGTCTCGCCCGTGCTGAGCCAGCCTGGCGCCGTCGCCGCGCCGGACGGCTCGCCGGACACCGGGGTGCCGTGGCACTTCGGTGACCCGTTCGCGGAGCAGCGCTCGGCGGCGCGGGGGGTCGCGGTGTTCGACCGGTCGAACCGGGGCGTGCTCGCGGTGCCCGGCGAGGACCGGCTGACCTGGTTGCACTCCTTGACCAGCCAGGACTTCACCGGGCTCGCCGAGGGTGTCGGCAGCGAGGCGCTGATCCTCGACGTGCACGGGCGGGTGGAGCACCACGCGGTGGTCGCGAACGTGGGCGGCACGGTGTGGCTGGACACCGAGCCGGGCGCGGTGCCGCCGCTGCTGAAGTACCTGACGGCCATGGTGTTCTGGTCGAAGGTTGAGCCGAGGGACGCGAGCGGCGAGTTCGCGCTGCTCAGCGTCGTCGGGCCGGAGGCCGAGGCGCTGCTGGCCAAGCTGGGTCTCCCGGTGCCGGCGAAGCCGAACGGGGTCGTCGAACTGGCCGACGGCGGCCTGGCGCGGCGCATGCCGTGGCCGGGCCACGACGCCGTCGACCTGCTGGTGCCGCGCGAGGCGCTGGTCGACTGGTGGCAGCGGCTCACCGACGCGGGCGCGCGGCCCGCGGGGAGCTGGGCGTTCGAGGCGCTGCGGGTCGAGTCGCTGCGGCCGAGGCTCGGCGTGGACACCGACGACCGCACGATCCCGCACGAGGCGAACTGGATCGGCTGGGCGGTGCACCTGGACAAGGGCTGCTACCGGGGCCAGGAGACGGTGTCGAAGGTGCACAACGTGGGCAGGCCGCCGCGCCGGATGCTGCTGCTGCACCTGGACGGCTCGCGGGAGATCCAGCCGGAGACCGGCGACCCGGTGCTGGCCGGCGAGCGGGTGGTCGGCCGGGTCGGATCCGTGGCCAGGCACCACGAGCTGGGGCCGATCGCCCTGGCGCTGGTCAAGCGGTCCGTGCCGGTGGACACCGAGCTGATCGCCGGCGCGGAGGACCGCGCGGTGCAGGCCGCCGTCGACCCCGACTCCGTGCCCCCGGACACCCCGGCGCTTGGCCGCGCGGCCGCGCGCAATCTCGGCCGCTAGCGGCGGCCCGGTCGCGCCCCGGTCGCGTCGGCGTCGGCGTCGGGAAATGGCGCCGACCGGCAGCGCCAGGGACGTGCGTTCCCGTGGCCCCTGCGCAAAGGGGGTTATCCCAGTGGATCGCCGGAGATTGCCCGAACTTGGGCTGCCTGCCGGCCCCCCGCATGTGTCAGGATCGCGCCATGTCAGCGTCGACGCCCCGCCCCGGCTCCCACGGCACGCTCATCACGGTCGCCCCCACCGGGGCGGAACACGCCAAGTCGGACGTGCCCAACCTCCCGGTGACCCTGGACGAGCTGGTGGCCACCGCGAGGGACTGCGAGCGGGTCGGCGCGGCCATGATCCACGTGCACATCCGGGGCGAGGACACCAAGCCGACGCTGGACCTCGGTCGGCTCAAGGACACCGTGCAGGCGCTGCGGGCGGAGACCGGCCTGATCGTGCAGCTGTCCACCGGCGGCGCGGTCACCGACCCGGAGGCCGATCGGCTGCGGGTCCTCGACGCCATGCCGGACTCGGCCTCCTGCACCATGGGCACGGTCAACTTCGGTGACGACGTGTTCATGAACCGCTGGGAGTTCATCGTCGAGCTGCACAAGGGCATGCAGGAACGCGGCATCGTGCCGGAGTACGAGATCTTCGACCTCGGCCAGCTGGCCACGCTGCACCGCCTGCTGGACCAGTACGGGCCGCCGGCAGGCGGGCGCGTGCACGTCGACCTGGTGACCGGCGTGCCAGGCGGGATGCCCGGCGACGCGGAGACCCTGGTCGCCGCGCTGCGGCTGCTGCCGGACGGGGCCTCGTTCTCCGCCACCGGCGTCGGGCGGGCCTCGCTGCCGGTGCTGCTGGCGGCGCTGTCCACCGGCGGGCACCTTCGGGTCGGCATGGAGGACACCGTCAGCTACGCCAGGGGCGAACGAGTGCGGGACAATGCCCAGCTCGTGGCCAGGGCGGCCGGGCTGGCCAAGATCGCCCAACGGCCGCCACTGCCCGTCGGCGAGGTCCGCGAGCTGCTCGGCGTCGGCCGGATCGGTTAGAACTGGACAAGATGGAGGCGGGTAAGTGTTGGCGGCTGACCACGATGTCCCCCAGGATGGTCACGTGATCGAGGTGCGTCCCGGTGGGCGCCGTCGGATCGACCGCGTGCTCGCCCCGGGTTACACCGACGGCATCGAGCAGCGGTCGTTGGCCGACGTGCGCGGACTGCGCGACGAGGCGGCCCAGGAGGAGACCGACCTCTCCTACCTGCGCCGGTTGCTGCACGCCAGGATCGACATCGTCCGGGCCGAGCAGAAGCGGCGCACCGAGGGCGGCTCCGCGCCCGTGGTCGAGCAGCTGGCGGCGATCCTGTCCGCCAACGCGGTCGGCCCGGCGACCGGCTCCGGCCGCTATCAGACGATGGAGCCCTCCCGCGCCGAGGCGCACCGGCGGCACGTCGAGGCGCTGGTGTCCGACGTGGACCTCTCCGACGTCACGTCGCTGTCCGACGACAAGCTCGGGTCGGCGCTGCGGGCGTTCATCGGGGAGGAGGCCTCGGTCTCCCAGCGGCGGCGCGAGGTGCAGGTCGTGATGGACCAGCTCAACGCCGAGATCGCCGGCCGCTACCAGCGCGGCAGTGCCTCCGTGGACGAGCTGCTCGCGGCCGAGCGGGGCCACGGCGAGGACGGCGGGCCTGCCGGCGCGGCCGGCTGAGCCGGCCTCGCCCGGCGCGCGCTGGACGCCGCATCAGCGCCTGGCCAGTGCGCTGTAGTCGCGCAGCGTGATGTTCTCCGCGGCCTTGCGGGCGATCTTGGCGGCCATGTTCTTCCCCGGCAGGTAGGGCATGATCTTGTAGTAGCGGTTGAGCAGCGAGGCGAGGAAGTGGCTGCTGGGGACCATCAGCTTGGCGACGCCGTCGCCCATCTTCTGGCAGCCCGTCGCGTACGCCCGCATCTCCTCCTCGTAGCGCCGGAAGGCGACGCGGTGGTCGCCCCGCGCGGCCGCCAGCTCGCCTGCGAGGACGTACGCGCCGACCAGCGCCAGCCCCGAGCCCATGCCCGACAGCGAGGACGGGCTGTAGGCGGCGTCGCCGACCAGAGCCACCCTGCCGCGCGACCACTTGTCCAGGTGCACCTGGCCGACCGAGTCGAAGTAGAAGTCGGGCGCGTACCGCATCTCCTCGAGCAGCCGGTCGGTCTGCCAGCCGTTGCCGGCGAACTGCTCGGCCAGCACGGCCTGCTGCCGCGCGACGTCGCGGCGGTCCAGGTCCAGCGCGGGCGAGCCGAAGTAGAACATGGCCTTGGCCTCGGCGTTGTGCCTTGCGCTGTACATCGCGACGAGCCGGTTGGCGGTGCGGTAGGCGTGCCCGGTGTGGTCGAGGTCCAGGTGGTTGGCCGTGGTGAAGATGGCGCAGTAGACGCCGAGGTGCTTCACGAACTGCTCATCGGGCCCGAAGGCCAGCCGCCGCGTGGTGGAACGCAGCCCGTCCGCGCCGATCACCAGGTCGAACCTGCGCGGCGCGCCGCGCTCGAAGGCGACGGTGACGCCGTCGGCGTCCTCGGTGAGCGAGGTGATCGAGTCGCCGAAGACGTACTCGGTGTGCTCCCTGGTCGCGTCGTAGAGGATGCGGGCCAGGTCGCCCCGCAGGATCTCGACGTCGCCGGCGAACATGTCCGCCGGCAGCTTGGCCTGCGGCTTGCCAGCGCTGTTCACGTACGACATGGAGCCGACGCCGGTCCTGGCGCGCTCGATGTCGGCAAGGATGCCCATGTCGCGCAGCACCGACAGGTGCGCCTCGCCCCGGAAGTCGACCGCGTACCCGCCGTCGCGGAGGGCGGGGGTGCGCTCCACGATCGTCGGCTCGAAGCCGTGGCGGTGCAGCCAGTAGGCGAGCGCGGGGCCCGCGATGGAGGAACCGGAGATCAGCACGGTGGTGTTCGTCATGTGGCAGAGCCTGCGGCGGGGGGCTCACCGGCGGTTCACCGCGCGCTCACCGCCTCGATGACGCTCTCCGGCAGGCCGGCCATGCGGAGCACGTCGGCGGCCGGTGCGCCCATCGCGGCCGCCGACTCGACGGCCTCGCGGTAGCGCGCGCGGGCGCCGGGGCCGTCGCCGTGCCGCTCGGCGATCCGGCCGAGCCCGACGAGCGTGCGCACCCTGTTGCCGAGGCTCCTGACCCCGTGCGGGTCGATCCGCTCAAGGGCCTCCTCGTAGAGCCGCGCCGCCCCGGCCAGGTCGCCGTCCAGGACGGCGAGGTCGCCGAGCCCGCGCAGTGCCGCCGCCAGGTAGGTGGAACTGCCGGCGCGGCGCGCGAGACCGGCGGCGCGTTCGTAGTCGGCGCGGGCCGCCTCGGCGTCCTCGCCGACGACGTGGTCGCCCCGGTTGACCAGCAGGTCCGCGCTGTCCTCCAGCGCGCCGACCTGCTCGGTCAGGGCGAGCGCCTCGTTGGTCAGGGCGAGCGCCTTCGCGCGGTCCCCCGCCGCGGTGGCCAGGCCGGCGAGCGCGTCGAGGGCCAGCGCGGTGCCCCACCGGTCGCCGAGCGAGCGGAACCCCTCGACGGCGTCGCCGATGGCGTGCGCGACCCCTTCGGTGTCGCCGCCGCCGAGCGCGCCGAAGCCCGCGATGTACTGGGCGGCAGCCCGCACCCACGGGTCCAGGTCCGGGACGGACAGTTGGGCGGTGAGCAGCGCGAACGCGTCCTGCGGGTCGGGCTCGGCCGCGTTGCGCATCATCCACAGGAACGGGACGGCCGGGTACCGGCCCGGCCGGTCGCCCGGCCACGCCAGCGCCAGCGCCGACTGGGCCGACGCGCGGTGCCGCCGCCACGCCGGCTGCCCGGCCGGGGCGGACGCCGCGAGCAGCACGCAGGCCGCGTACTCCTCGCCGAGCCCGGTCGGCGGTCCGTCCAGCACGTCGAGCAGCGCGATCGCCTCCGGCGCGACCGAGGCGGACAGGCCGCGGATCCACAGGTAGTGCGCGGCCGACGCGAGCAGCGGCAGGGCCGTGGCCTGCTCGTTCGCCCCGACGGCCCAGCGCAGAGCCGCGAGCAGGTTGTCGTGTTCCGCCGTGCACGCCGGCAGCCAGTGCAGCTGGTCGGCCCGCCGCAGCTGCGGGTCGGCGGACCGCGCCAGCTCCAGGAAGTACCCGGTGTGCGCGCGCCGCACGGCCTCGCGGTCGCCTGCCGCGTCGAGCCGTTCGGCCCCGTAGGCGCGGATCGTCTCCAGCATCCGGTAGCGGCCGCCCGCGACCTCCAGCAGCGACTTGTCGACCAGCGATTCGAGCGTCTCGCCGTCCGCGCCGCACACCCGCCGCGCGGCCTCGGCCGTCGCGCCGCCCGCGAAGACTGTGAACCGGCTCGCCGCCAGCTGCTCCGGCTCGGTGAGCAGATCCCAGCTCCACTCGACCACCGAGCGCAGCGTGCGGTGCCGCAGGTCAGCCGTGCGGCTGCCCCTGGCGGCCAGGCCGAGCCGGTCGTCCAGCCGCCCGGCGAGGTCGTCGACGTCCAGGGTGCGCAGCCGCGCCGCCGCCAGCTCGATGGCCAGCGGCAGGTCGTCGAGGGCCGTGCAGATCCGCCGCACCGCCTCGGGGTCGGCGGCGAATCCGGGCCGCACCGCGGCCGCCCGGTCGGTGAACAGCGCGACGGCCGCGTCCTCGGCGAGCGGCCGCACCGGCCACAGGTGTTCTCCGGTGACGCCGAGCGGCTCGCGGCTGGTGGCCAGGACGCGCAGCCTCGGGCAGGTCGCCAGCAGCCGTGCCGCCAGCGCGGCGGCCTCCTCGACGACGTGCTCGCAGTTGTCCAGGACGAGCAGCAGCACCCGGTCCGACAGCGCCGTGATCAGCCGGTCGGCGGGCGACTGCCCACTGCCGGCCAGGTGCAGCCCGGTCTCGCGCAGGCCGAGCGCGCCGAGCAGCGCCCTCGGCAGTCCGGCCCCGTCGCGCAGCGCGGCCAGCTCGACGAAGCACACCTCGTCGCCCGCGACGGCCGAGACCTCGACGGACAACCGCGTCTTGCCGACGCCGCCGGGTCCGACGAGCGTGACCAGCCGGGCCACGCGCAACAGGTCGGCGACGGCGGCCACCTCGTCGGCGCGGCCGACGAAGCTGGTCAGCTGGGCGGGCGGCGCGGCCTGCGCCCTCGGCTGGTCGCCGCGCAGCAGCTCCCGGTGCAGGGCGGTCAGCTCGGTCGAGGGGTCGGCGCCGAGCTCGTCGGCCAGGCGCCGCCTGGTCTCCTCGAACACGACCAGCGCCTCGGCCTGCCCGCCCTCGGCGAACAGCGCCCGCATGAGCAGGCCGGCCAGCCGTTCCCTCAGCGGGTGGCGGCCGACCAGTTCGCGCAGCTCCGGCACGGCGGCGCGGTGCTCGCCGAGGCGCAGCTCCGCCTCGACGCGGTCCTCGAGCGCCCCGAGCCGCCGCTCCTCCAGCCGCACGGCGGCGGCCCGCGCCGTCTCGCTCTCGGCGAGGTCGGCGAACGCCTGTCCCCGCCACAGCCCGAGGGCTTCGCGCAGCAGCGCGACCGCCCGAACCGCGTCGTCCTCGCGCAGCGCGCGCCCGCCCTCGTCGGCGAGCCGCTCGAACCGGCACGAGTCCACGTCCTCGGCCGGCAGCACGATCCGGTAGCCCGTCCCGGCCCGCTCGATCGCGACCTCCGTGCCAAGCGACGCGCGCAGCCTGGACACCTGGGACTGGAGCGCGTGCGCCGACGTCGTCCCCGCCGGATCGAGCTCCTCGGCCAACCGGTCGATCGAGCTGACCTCGCCGGGGCTGACCAGCAACAGGGTCAGCAGCGCGCGACGGGCGGGGCCGCCGAGCGGAACCTCGGCCCCGTCCGCGCGCCACGCCCGGGTCTCGCCGAGGATTCCGAACCGCATTCCGGGGATTATTCACCTGTTCGGCGCCGTCCCGGCACCGCAGGAGACGTCGACCGTCCGTCCGGTCACCCACCGACGGTGAGCGGGTCGGGCGGGTGCTAGTTGTGCCGCTCGCGGATCGCCAGGCCGCCCCAGAACTCGCGCAGCTGCTGGTACAGGCCAGCGACGTCCTCGGCCTCCCCGGCCTCCAACGCGTCGATGATGGCGTGCACGTCCTGGGCCGAGCTGTCCTCCAGCAGTTCCTCGTCGTCGAGGAGCTGCACTAGGCCGCCGTAGTCCAGCTCGACGGCGGAGTGCGGGTGGAAGTGTTCGAGCCAGCGGCCGGTGTCGTGCAGGACCTTGGCCGGGCCGTTGTCGCCGATGGAGTTCTTCACCACCGCCAGCGCCCTGGCCACCCTGCGGCGCGCGTCGGCCATCGCGACCCGCCAGGACAGCTGCCGTTCCGGATCGTCCTTGGGGGCGAGCACGACGCGCCGCGCGTCCGGGTCGACCATGCAGAACCAGGGCAGCGGCACGGTCCAGGTAGTGGAGATCACATGCACCGCGCCGCCGGACAGTTCCTCCATGACCGCCGAGGCCCTCGCGCGCACGGCGTCGGGGCTGATGGCCAGCGCGGCGTCGCGCAGCGGGGCCGGCGCGGTGGCCAGGAAGCCGACGAGGGCGGCCGCGGCTCGGGGCCGAAGGTCGATGGGGCAGACCAGCGGTCCTGGGCCCACGGAAGCCGCCTCGCTGGTCGGTACCTCAGCGGGGCTGATCGTCAGGACGTCGAAGGGGGCGTCCGCTGCGGCAGTGCCGTTGGCCGACTCGCCCGGCAGCAATCTCGGCGGCGTGGACAACTGTGACCGTAGCCACAGTTCCCGCTCGCGTTCGCCCACAGCAGAACGACTGATTCCGCCGCCCTCGATGGCCGCACGCACGCGTTTTGCCAACGGTGCGTCGAGGACCGACAACGGTTCGTACACCCTGAGGTAGGCGACGAACGGTCGAGGCACGCTGGTCATCGTCGCATGCCCACCCGTCCGTCCCAATCCTCGGTGGGGGTCGCCTCCCCCACATGGAGCCGCGTCGCGAGGAACCCCATCGACACGGTACGGTAGTTAGCAGGAATTAGTTGTCGAGACGAGTGGGGCCGCCGTTCCCCCGGCCGCCCCCGTCCCTGTGCGAGGGGGTCGAGCCATGGGGCGCGGCCGTGCGAAGGCCAAGCAAACGAAGGTGGCCCGGGAGCTCAAGTACAGCTCTCACCACACGGACTTCGATGCTCTACAGCGTGAGCTGTCGAGCAGCGAGTCCAATGGTGAAGCCCACGGGAGCGATGACCGGCACGACGACCCGCCAGATGACGGGTACGACGTCTACCGCCGTTAAACGCCACACGACACAAGTGTTGGGCTGCCGGGTCATCCGGCAGCCCAACACTTGTGTCAGAACGCCCTGGCGTACTGGGCCGGTGGCCTGACCGCCTCACCAAGCTGGGCTGCCGCGTGCAGCGGCCAGTACGGGTCGCGGAGCAGTTCTCTGCCGAGCAACACCAGGTCGGCGGAGCCGTCGGTCAGGGCCTGTTCAGCCTGCCGGGCGTCGGTGATCAAACCGACCGCCCCGGTGGGCACATCGGCCTTCCTGCGAACGGTCCCGGCCAGCGGCAGCTGGTAGCCGGGGCCGACCGGGATGGTCGCCGAGGGCACGACGCCGCCGGAGGACACGTCGATCAGGTCGGCGCCCGCCGCGGCGAGCCCGCGCGCGAGCACCGCGCTGTCCTCGACCGTCCAGCCGCCGTCCATCCAGTCGGTCGCCGAGATGCGGACGAACACCGGCACCTGCTCGCCGACGGCCGCGCGCACCGCCCCGGTGACCTCGACGGCGAGCCTGATGCGGTTGGCCAGGTCGCCGCCGTAGCGGTCGGTGCGGTGGTTGACCAGCGGCGAGTAGAACTGGTGCAGCAGGTAGCCGTGCCCGGCGTGCACCTCAACGACCTGGAAGCCCGCGTCGACGGCGCGGGCGGCCGCCGAGGCGAAGTCCTCGACGATCCGCCGGATGCCGGCCTCGTCCAGCGGTTCCGGCGTGCGGTAGTCGGGCGCGAACGGCTCCGCACCCGCGCCGACCGGCGTCCAGCCGCCCGCCTCGTCGGGCACCCCGCCCCGACGCTCGTCGAACGGCCGGTGCGTGGACCCCTTGAAGCCGGCGTGGCCGAGTTGGATGCCGGGCACGGCCCCCTGGGACCGGACGAACTCGGCGATGGGGCGCCACGCTTCCACGTGCGCGTCGGACCAGAGCCCCGTGTCCTGCGGGCTGATCCGGCCGCGCGGTTCGACAGCCGTCGCCTCGGTGAACACCAGGCCGGCCCCGCCGACGGCCCGCGAGCCGAGATGCACCAGGTGCCACTCGTCCGGCAGGCCGTCGACTGCGGAGTACTGACACATCGGGCTGACCACGATGCGGTTGGGCAGCGTCACGGAGCGCAGCGTCAGGGGACTGAACAGCATCGTCATGGAACCTCCACAGAAGTTCGTAGCTATACGAACTAGTGCAAGCGTGTTGCTCCCCGTGTTGTTCCCGGCACGCGTCGTGAGCCACCTCCGGCTCGACCAGGAGTACAAACAGTGGCGTGGCCGACACCCGCAACGCCGACACCCGCAACGACGTCAGCGGACAGGTCGGCGGCCCGGTCGTGCAGGCTCATCGCATCGACCGGGTCGTGTTCGGACCGCCCGACCAGCTCGCGCTGGCGGGCCTGCCGCCGGCCGATGTCGAGTTCACCGGCAGGCGAACCGCGCTGGCCGACCTGGCGGCGGCGCTGCGCCCCGACGGCTCGGGGCCGTCGGTGGTCGTGACGGCGCTGGCCGGCTCGCCCGGTGTCGGCAAGACCGCGCTCGCGGTGCGGGCCGCCCACGACGCCGTCGAGGCGGGCTGGTTCCCCGGCGGCGTGCTGTTCGCCAACCTGGCTGGGTACTCGGAACACCCGGTCGAACCCGACGCGGCGCTGTCCACCTTCCTACGGGCGCTCGGCGTGTCCGGCGAGCACATCCCGCCCGAGCTGCCCGCCCGCGAGGCGCTGTACCGCTCGCGGCTCGCCGAGCGTGAGCCCGTGCTGATCGTGCTCGACAACGCGTCGGCCGCCACGCAGGTGCGTCCCCTGCTGCCGAACCGGTCGGCGCACCGGGTCCTGGTCACCAGCCGGCACACCCTCGCCGACCTCTCCGGGGCCAGGCAGGTCGAGGTGGCGGCGCTCGACGAGCGGGACGCGGTCGACCTGGTCGGCACGGCCCTACGGACGCGGCGCGCTGGCGACGAGCGCGCCTCGGCCGAGCCCGCCGCCGTCCGAGAGCTGTGCCGGCTGTGCGGTTGCCTGCCTCTCGCGCTGAGCGTGCTGAGCGCGACGCCGGCCGACGACCCCGGCCAGCCGGTCAGCGAACTCGTCGGCCAACTGCGCAACGCGGTCGACCGGCTCGGCGAGTTCGCCTACGGCACGGACCTGTCGGTGCGGGCCGCGTTCGACCTGTCCTACGCGCGGCTCAGCGAGCCGGAGCGGCGGTTGTTCCGGCTGCTCGCAGGCAATCCCGGCCCGCAGGTCAGCGTCGAGGCCGCCGCCGCACTCGCCGGGCTCGCGGTGCCGGAGGCGCGAAGGCTGCTGCTCGCGCTGCGCCGCGCGCATCTGCTCCTGCCAGGCAAGCCGCGCGGCTGGTACCTGTTCCACGACCTGCTGCGCCTCTACGCCGAGCACCGCGCGGCGGAGGAGGAGTCGGCGGCGGACCGGGAGGCCGCGCTCGCCCGGCTGCTCGACCACTATGTGACCGCCGTCCGGAACGCCGATGTGCACCTGAAGTCCAAGGCACTGCGGCATTCGGTCAGCTCGTTCTTCGCCGCGCTGAAGGAGGCGCTGGCCTGGCTGGAGGTCGAGCGGGAGAACGTGGTCAGCGCGATCAGCCTCGGCCGGGACGACCACACGATCGAACTTGCCCTTGCCCTGTCGGACTTCCTCGCCGTTCGGGCGCACTGGGCGGACTGGGCCAGCACGCACCTGGCCGCACTGGACGTCGCCGTCCGGACCGGGCGGCGCATGGAGGAGACGGTACTGCTGAACCGGCTGGGCATGCTGATGCTGGAGACGCGCGAGTACGACCGCGCAGGGGGGTACACGCGTCGCGCCCATGAGCTGGGCCTGGAACTCGGTGACCGCCAGGGGCAGGCCGCCGCGCTGACCAACTTCGCCGATCTCGCGCTGGACCAGCACGACTTCGACGAAGCCGAACGCCACTGCCTCGACGCGCTGGCCATCTTCGAGGAGATCGGCAACCGCTACTGGCAGGCTGGGGTGCAGAACCGGCTCGGCGCGCTGGCGTTGTGGCAGCACGACTTTCCGCTCGCGCGGCGGCGCTACCTTGAGGCGGCGGCCATCTATCGGGAGGTCGCCACCGACCGCGTCGTCGCGCATGTGCTGAGCAACCTCGGCAACCTGGCACGGTTGACCGGCGAGTTCGCGGAGTCGTTCCGCTACGGCCAGCGGGCGCTGGTCGGCTATCGCCAGTTCGGCGATCGACACGGCGAGGCCAAGGCCCTGTACAACCTCGGCATCCTGCACGAGCGCGTCGGCCAGGTCGGGCGAGCCCGCGCCTGCTGGGAGCAGGCGGCCACGGCCTTTGTGGAGTGCGGCGACCAGCACTCCACCGCCGAGGTCCGCCGCTGTCTGGCCGCTCTCGGCGGAGCGGCCGGCTAGGAGAAGTCGAACTCGCCGTCTCGGGCGCCGGCGAGGAACGCGGTCCATTCCTCGCGGGTGTAGACGATCACCGAGCCGTCCGGGAAATGGCTGTGGCGCAGGGCAACGCGGCCGGAGCCGTCATCGAGCGGACCTGCCTCGACGCAGTTGCCCCCGCCGTTGTCGCTGAAGGTGCTGACGTGCCAGGCGATGCCGGACAGCTCGTCGGGGCCTAACTCCTGGCGCGTCGCCATGAGAATCACTCCAAGTTCTGGACAATCGCCGTGATCAGCTCGATCGACCGCTGCTGAGTCAGCGCAGCCTTCCGCAGACCATCGTAGGCCGCGACGAACTTCGCGGTCTTGGGCGGTTCGACGTAAAGCGAGCCGGCCAACGTCTCGACGTAACCGACTTCCGGATATGGATCGGCCATCTGGAAGATCCTGAACGGGCCGTACGGGCAGATGTGCGCGCCGACTCTGAACGGCAGCACACGCAACTCGACGTTCGGCCGCGCGGCCAGGCGGCGCAGGTGCACGAGTTGTTCGCCGAGCACCTGTTCGTCGCCGACCTCCCTGCGCAGAATAGCCTCGTCCAGAACGAGATGGAGGCGGGGCGGCTCCGACCGCGAGAGGATTTCCTGCCTGGCCATGCGGAGCTGCACCCAGCGCTCGATCTGGTCGGCGGAGGCGGTCGGCTCGGCGGCGTCGATGACGGCGCGGGCATACCGTTCGGTCTGGACCAGCCCGGTCACGGCCGTGGTGTCGAAGGCGAAGATGTTCGTGGACCGCTGCTCCAGCCAGACGTAGTCGACGAACCTGGGATCGAAGACGGCGTCGTCGAACTGGTCGTCCCACCAGTCGGTCCGCCAGGCGTCGTCGTGCAGGCGCAGGAGCGCGTCCCGCTTCCGTTTGGTGGACACGCCGTAGAAATCCAGCAGTGCCACCAGGTCCGACTGGCGAATCGGGTACTCGCCCGACTCGAACCTGCCGATGGTCGTGCCGTCCCGTTGCAGGACTTCGCCGACGTCCTTCAGCTTCAGGCCGGTCGCGGCGCGAAGTTCATGGAGCTGCTGTCCGAGCCATTGCGCGCGCAGGGTGGGGCCGGGCTTGTCGGTCATGCGCCCAATCCTTTTACACATATGGGTGCTGCGCCAAGCTGTGTCACACATTCGTGTGGTCCACACATATGTGGTGCACATGTGTGTGGGGCATCTGTCAGGGTGGGGCGGAACCCGTGAATGTGAAGCGGACGGGGTGGGTGGGGAGCGGCCGGGGCAGGTGGGGAATTGGCGCCCATCGCCCACTGTGCCCAACGCCCGCCGCGCCCAACGCCCGCCGCACCCAACGCCCGCCGAGCCCAATACCCGCTGTGCCCAACGCCCACCGCGGCCAACACCCGCCGCGCTCAATACCCACCGCGCTCAATACCCACCGGGCCCGATGCCCGCCGCACCCAACGCCCGCCGCACCCAAAGCTCGCCGCGGCCAACGGCCGCCGCGCCCGATGCCCGCTGCACTCAACGCCCACCGCGCCCAGTACCCGCTGTGCCCAATGCCCGCCGAGCCCAATACCCGCTGCACTCAACGCCCACCGCACCCAACGCGGCCGATGCCCGCCTCGGCCGACGACGCCGAGGAGAACCGCTCCGATGGATGAGTCCATGGATCAGCACGCAGCCCACGACGACGGGCCTGCCTGCCACGAACCCGTTGTGCCGCGCCTGTTCGCGGTGGCCGGACCGCTCGATCCGGACGACGGTCCCGGTGCGCCGTTCAACCCCTACGACGCGGTGCTCTGGGGCCTGCTGTTCGCCGATCACGCGTTCGTCTACTTCCGCGATCCCGAGACCCACCGCCACGAGGACGGCGTCTTCTCCACCGCCGAACGTGCCAGGCGGTTCTTCAGCCGGGGCTGCGCGGAACCGCTCCGGCTCGTGTGGCTCTAGCTGGAGAGATACCGCAGCTGCGTCGCCTTGGTCTCGTCCAGTTCGCGGCGGGCCTGCGCGACCTCGGCGCGGTGCGACACCTCGGGCACGCCGACCTCCCACCACGCGCCGGCCTCGGTCCAGCTGGCCGGATCGGTGCTGATCACGACGACGGCGGGCCGCCGTTCCGCGCGGGCCACCTCGCGGGCCCTCCGGTAGGCCTCCGCCAGCTCCGTCGGGGAGTCGACGGCGAAGACCGCGCAGCCCAGCGCGGCGGCGTGGCCGACGAAGTCGGTGCGGGGGCGCTGTTCGTGCGTGCTGCGGCAGTCGGCGTACATGTTGTTGAAGCCGGCGCCGCCCTGGTTGCGCTGCAACCGGTCGATCACCGCGTAGCCGTCGTTGTCGCAGACCACCGCGACGAACCCGTGCCCGGCGAACGCCGCGGAAAACAGCTCGGAGTTGAGCATCAGGTACGAGCCGTCGCCGAGCAGCGTGGTCACGGTGCCGTCGGGGTGCGTCGCGGCGCGTGCCATCGCCGCGCCCCACGCGCCGGCCAGCTCGTAGCCCATGCAGGAGAAGCCGTATTCGACGTCCATTGTGGACTCTCCACGCGCCCGCCAGCCGCCGATCAGCTCGCCGGGCAGGCCGCCGGACGCGGTGAGCACGTAGTCGTCCGGCCCGCTGGCCTCGTTGACGATCCCGACGACCTGGGCGTAGGTCGCCGCGCCGTCGGTCGGGGCGCGGAGGCCGTCGATGTGCGCGTCCCAGCGGGCCCGCTCGGTGGCGGCGCGCGAGGTCCAGTCCTCGGCCGCGCGCCAGTCCGCGAGCGCGTCGCCGAGTTCGCGCAGGCCCTCTGCGGCGTCGGCCACGACGGCGACCGCGCCGTGCTTGACGGCGTCGAACCTGGCCGCGTTCAGCGCGACCAGCCGCACGTCCGGCGCGAACACCGTCCAGGACGCGGTGGTGAAGTCCTGTAGGCGGGTTCCCACGGCGAGCACGACGTCGGCCTCGGCGGCCAGCCGGTTGGCCGAGGACGAGCCGGTGACGCCGAGCGGGCCGGCGTGCAGCGGGTCGTTGTGCGGCACCAGGGTGCGGCCCGCGGTGGTCTCGGTGACCGGAATGCCGTGCCGCCGCGCGAAGTCCAGGGCGAGCGACGCCGCGCCGGAGTAGCGCACGCCGCCGCCGAGCACCAGCAGCGGCCGGCGCGCCGAACGCAGTACCTGCGCGGCGTCGGCCAGCGCGCGCAGATCGGGGCGCGGCCTCGGCACGCGGTGCAGCGTCGGCTCGAACAGCGCCTCGGGGAAGTCGTACGCCTCGGCCTGCGCGTCCTGCGGCAGCGCGAGCGTCACCGGACCGCAGTCGGCCGGGTCGGTGAGCACCCTCGCCACCTGCGGCAGCGTCCCGATCAGCTGTTCCGGCCTGGTGATCCGGTCGAAGTACCTGCTGACGGCCCGGAACGCGTCGTTCACCGTCGCGGTCGGGTCGCCGAAGTGCTCGACCTGCTGGAGCACGGGGTCGGGCGCGCGGCCGGCGAAGGTGTCGCCGGGCAGCAGCAGCACCGGCAGCCGGTTCGCGTGCGCGACACCGGCCGCCGTCACCATGTTCAGCGCGCCGGGGCCGACCGAGGAGGTTGCTACCCCGACCTGCCTGCGGTGTGTTGCCTTGGCGTAGCCGACGGCGGCGAGCGCCATGCCCTGCTCGTTGTGGCCGCGCCAGACCGGCAGTTCCGCGCGGCGCTCCTCAAGGGCGGTGCCGAGGCCGAGCACGTTGCCGTGCCCGAAGATCGCGAACACGCCGGGGAACAGCGGAACCTTGGTGCCGTCGAGCAGCTCGGCGCGCTGCGCGATCAGCCAGCGCACGAGCGCCTGAGCCGTGGTCAGTCGGACGGTGGTCAGTTTGGGGGTAGTCATTGGCTCTCCCTGCGGCCTTCGGCCGTGGTGACCGGGCATCTCGGGTCGAGCCGCTGGTGCGCCCAGGTGTCCCGGACCCAGCCGTGCGCCGGGTCGTCGCAGAACGCCATGGACCGCGCTTCTCCGGGCCCGGCAAGGACGTTGAGGTAGTACATGGGATAGCCGGGGGCGGCGACGCACGGCCCGTGGTAGCCGCGCGGGATGAGGAACACGTCCCCGTCGCGCACCACGACGTCCTCGTCCAGCTCGCCGTCCTCGGTGTAGGTGCGGTGCAGGCCGAAGCCCTCACGGGACGGGGTGACGCCGTCCCGGCCGGCGATCCGGAAGTAGTAGACCTCCTCGTTCACCACCTCGCACGGCTCGGTCTCGTCGTGCTTGTGCGGCGGGTAGGAGGACCAGTTGCCGTCCGGGGTGATCAGCTCGCAGGCGTTGAGCCGGTCCGCGTGCTCCCACACGCCGGGCACGCCGAAGTTGGTGACCTGCCGGCTCGCGTTGCCCGCGCCGCGCACCTCGACGGGCACGTTCTCGGCCGGCCCGTACCTCGGCGTCAGCCTGCGTTCGCACCTGGCCATCGGCAGCGCCACCTCGGCGCCGTGCTCCGAGGACAGCGTCACCGTCGCATCCCTTGGCACATAGGCGAAGTCGGTCACTCTGGTGAACACGGAGTCGCGGCCGGCCAGCTCGAACCGCTCGCCGTCGACCTCGACGACGCAGCCCCCCGACAGCGGCAGCACGAACGCCTCGAACTCGCCGGTGTCCACCTGCCGTGGCGCGCCGGGGTGGATCAGCAGCACCCGCAGTCCCGTGTAGGACCAGCCGGCCGCCGCCGGGGTGAGCAGGACGGGGTCCTCGTGATCGGCGAGCGTGCCGAGCGGGCGGTGCAGCGTCATGCGTGGACTCCCTGGCGGAGCACTTCGGCCGCTGCCTCGACAGCCGCGGCCACGTCACCGTGCGGTGGGTAGAGCAGGGCGCGGCCCACCACCAGGCCGCGGACCGTGGCGTGCCGCAGCGACCGGCCCCACGAGGCCAGGTCGTCCTCCGGCCGCGCGGACGGCACGCCGCCGAGCACGACGACCGGCAGCGTGGTGGTGTCCAGCACGGCCTCCGGCTCGGCGACGGCCGGCAGCTTGAGCCACGTGTACGCGGAGGTCGCGCCAAGTCCCGACGCCACGCTCACGGCCCTGGCCAGCGCGGCGGCGTCCTGTTGCAGCACCAGCGTGCCGTCGCCGTTGCGCTGGTAGGGCAACGGTTCGACCATCGCGACCAGGCCGCGCTCGGCGAGGCCGGACACGGCCTGCGCGCAGCCCTCCAGGGTCGGGATGGTGCCGGGGTCCGAGTCGACCAGCCGCAGCAGCATCTTGCCGCCGTCCAGCTTACTGTCCACAATAGACTTGGCGTCGTAGGCGGTGAACCGGTCGTCGATCTCCCAGTCCGCGCCGGCCAGGCCGCCCCGGTTCATCGAGCCGATGACGACCTTGTCATGCAACCCATCCAGCAGCAACAGCTCTTCGACCACGTCCGGCGTGGCCAGCAGGCCGTCGACCGCCGGGTTGCGCAGCGCGGTGAGCAGGCGGTCCAGCAGCGACCGCCGGTCGGCCATGGCGAGCGGGTCGCCGCCGACACCCAACGCCCCCCGGGCTGGGTGGTCGGCGGCGACCAGGAACAGGGTGCCTCGGTCGGACAGCAGGCTCGGCCTGCGCCGCCTGGCACGGTAGGCCCGCCGGACCGCGTCCGGATCGGTCGCCCTGGTGTGCAGTAGTCCCGCCCACTGCGCGTCAGTGATCACGTGCGACAAGCTCCTCGATCTCGTCCAACGTCGGCATGGCGTCCGCGCAGGCCAGCCGGCCGGCGACGATCGCGCCCGCCGCGTTGGCGTACCTGGCGATGCGCACCGGATCCCAGCCGGCGAGCAGTCCGTGCGCGAGCGCGCCACCGAACGCGTCGCCGGCACCGAGCCCGCAGACCACCTCGACCGCCTGCGGCGGCACCGTCGTGCTGCCCTCCTCGGTGGCGACCAGGACACCCTCGGCGCCCTTCTTCACCATCGCGAGCCGCACGCCCCGGTCCAGCAGCCTGCGCGCGGCCTCCTCTGGATCGGCGGTGCCCACGGCCACCTCGACCTCGGCGCGGTTGCCGACGGCCACGGTGACCTTGTCGAGCAGCCAACCGATCTCGCGGCGAGCACTGTCCACATCGGACCAGAACATCGGGCGGAAGTCCAGGTCCAGCACGGTATGTCCGCGCCGGTCCCGGTGTTCCAGCATTCGCCGCTGGGTGCTGCGGGCCGGTTCGGCGGACACGCCGGTTCCGGTGACCCACAGCAGCGGCACGTCCGTGACGAGATCCCACGGCACGTCGTCGTCGGTCAGCGTCAGGTCCGGCGCGGTCGGCAGCCGGTAGAACAGCAGCGGCGGGTCGGCAGGCGGGTCGAGCGCGCAGAACACCACCGGGGTCAACAGGTCCGGCGCGGTGCCGACGTGGTCGGCGCTGACGCCGAACCCGCGCAGCGCGTCGCGCACGTAGTCGCCGAAGCCGTCCGGGCCGACCTTGGTGAGCACCCCGGTCCGCCTGCCCAGCCGCGCGGCGGCGACCGCGACGTTGGTCGCGGTGCCGCCGAGCGACTTGGCGAACGTGCTGACCTTCGACAGCGGCACACCCGACTGCTCGGGGTACAGGTCGACGCCGACCCTGCCGACCGTCAACACCTCGAGAACCATTACGCGGCACCGTCCCCGGCCGCCGCTCGCAGCTCGTGTTCCAGCGCCGCCAGCTCGGCCCCGCCGGCCATCTGCCTGGTCAGCTCCTCGATGCTGATGTCGGCCTTGTCGAAGCAGCCGAGGCTGCGGCCCCGCTTGAGCAGCAGGAACCGGTCCCCGACCGGGTAGGCGTGGTGCGGGTTGTGCGTGATCAGCACGACGCCCAGGCCACGATCCCGTGCCTGGGCGACATAGCGCAGCACCACCCCGGCCTGCTTCACGCCGAGCGCGGCGGTCGGCTCGTCCAGGATCAGCACCTTCGCGCCGAAGTGCACGGCCCGTGCGATCGCCACGCACTGCCGTTCGCCGCCGGACAGCGTGCCGACCGGCTGCTCCACGTCGCGCAGGTCGATGCCCATCTCGGCCAACGCGCTGCGGGTGGTCTCCCTGCCCCTTCGGCGGTCCAGCATCCGGAACGGCCCCCACCCCGTGGTGGGTTCCGAGCCGAGGAAGAAGTTCCGCCACACGCTCATCAGCGGCACGACGGCGAGGTCCTGGTAGACCGTGGCGATGCCGCGGTCCAGCGCCTCGCGCGGCGAGCCGAACCGCACCGGCGCGCCCTCGACCAGGAACTCGCCGGTGTCGTGCTGGTGCACCCCGGCCAGGATCTTGATCAGCGTCGACTTTCCGGCGCCGTTGTCGCCCAGCACGCAGGTGACCTCGCCGGCCCGCACGATGGTGGAGACATCGCGCAGCGCCAGCACACTGCCGTAGGTCTTGCCGATCTCCGTGACCTCAATCAGAGGAGCACTCATCGACGTCCTCCCTTCGGTCCGGGCGCCGACGAGGCACGAAGCGCACTGTGCTCGATGACTCGCTCGCTACGCTCACTCATCGCCGGACCCTTTCCGCGCGCCGCCGGAACGTGTTGTTCACCAGCACAGCGGCCAGCAGCATGATGCCGAGGAACAGCTGGAACCAGTCGCTGTTCCACTGCGCGAACACGATGCCCTGCCTGGCCATGCCGAAGATCAACGCGCCGACGGCCGCGCCGATCGCGGAGCCGAAGCCGCCGGTGAGCAGGCAGCCGCCGATCACCGCCGCGATGATGTACTGGAACTCCAGGCCGATGCCCTGGTTGGCCTGCACGGTGGTGAACCGCAGGATGTTGATCGAGCCGACCAGCCACGCGGCGAACGCCGTCGTCATGAACAGCGACACCTTCGTGCGCAGCACCGGCACGCCGACCGCGCGCGAGCTGGCCGCCGACCCGCCGACGGCGAAGATCCAGTTGCCGAAGCGGGTGCGCAGCAGCACCCAGGAAGCCAGCAGCGCCACCAGGATCCACCAGACGATGGAGATCTGGAACGAGGTGCCCCCGATCTCCACCGTCGAGGCGAACAGGTAGCCGGCCGATGAGTAGCCGTCGGCTGCCCGCATGCCGGACACCTGCACGGTGCCGGTGACCAGCCTGGTGACGCCGAGATTGAGGCCCTGGAGGGCGAGGAAGGTGCCCAGCGTGACGATGAAGCTCGGCAGCCCGGTGCGCAGCACCAGCCAGCCGTTCAACGCGCCGACCCCGAGGGCGAAGGCCAGCGAGACCAGCAGCGCCAGCCAGACGTTCCACCCAAGCCGCACCGAGAGGATCGCGGTCACCAGCGAGGTGGACGCGGTCATCACGCCGGCCGACAGGTCGAACTCGCCGCCGATCATCAGCAGCGCCACCGCGACCGCGACGATGCCGAGCGTCGCCGAGTCGTCCAGCCAGGTGGCCGCGCCGAGCGCGCTGAAGAACTGCCCGGTCACCACCGAGAAGAACCCGAAGACCAGCACCGCGCCGAGCAGCGCACCGAGCTCCGGTCGGACGATCAGCCGGTCGACGAACCTCGGTCTCACCAGGCGTTCATCGACAGCCACCGCTGGCTGGGTCGACGCAGTCATCCTCTTTCCCTCCACAGCCTCGATCGCTTACCGGGTGCCGCGCGTGGCGTACTGCGCGACCTTGTCCACGTTCGACTTGTCGACGAAGCCGGGCCCGGTCAGCACCGGACGGCCACCGCCGACGGTGTTGGCGTTGTCGTGGTACAGCTTGAGCATGACCACCGGCAGGTAGCCCTGCTCGTACTGCTGCTGGTCGACCGCGAACTGCACGTCGCCCGCCTTGATCGCGCTGACCACGTCCGCGTTCAGGTCGAACGTGGCGATCTGCGCCTTCGCGTTGGCGCCCTTGGCCGCGCTCACCGCGTTCACCGCGACCTGCGGGTTGAGCGCGAGCACCGCGTCGATGGCTGGGTCGGCCTGGAGCGCGCCCTTGATGCGGGACTCCACGTCGGTGGGGTTGTTGATGTCCACCTGGAGGTTCGTCACGGTGCCGCCGAAGCCCTGCTTCGCGCCGTCGCAGCGCTGGTTGAGCCCGACGTTGCCGGCCTCGTGGATCACGCAGAGCAGCTTGGACTTGCCGGCGTCCTTGAACCGCTTGCCGGCCTCCTGGCCCGCGATGCCCTCGTCCTGGCCGACGTGCGCGAGCGCCCCGAAGGCCGCGCTCTTGTCCCCGCCGGAGTTGATGGTGATGACCGGGATGCCCGCCTTCACCGCGTTGTCGATGGAGTTCTTCAGCGCGTCGGGGTTGGCCATCGAGACGACGAGCCCGCCGACCTTCTGCGCCACCGCGTTGTCGATCAGCTTGGACTGCGCGCCCGGGTCGCCGTCGGACTGGTAGTCGACGGTGACGCCGAGCTGCTTGCCCGCGTCGGTCGCGCCGTTCTTCACCACGTTCCAGAACGCGTCACCGGAGGTGCCGTGGGAGATGACGGAGACGTGCAGCGGTCCGCCGCTGCTCGGCGCCGACCCGCTAGCCGTGTTGGCTGAGGTGTTCTGGTTTCCCGACGACGGGCCGCTGCACGCGGCGAGCACCAGGGCACCTGTTGTCGCGACCAGGCCGATCAGCACGCGCCTACGGCGCGAGGAACCGGGTCGGACCGAGCGATCAGACGTCATCGTCTCTCCTCGTCAGAGCACAAAAAGGTTTCTCACCCTAACTAGCATCGGACAGGCTGCCGACGATCTTGTCGAGATGGTCGAGGCTGCGCGCGGTGTCCTGTTTGGGGCCCTGGGTCGGGGCGTCCGTGGCGAGAGCGGTGTCCTGTTCGAGGACGAACCAGCCCGGGTAGCCCGCGTCGTGCACGAGCCGGACCAGTGCTGCGATGTCGACGTCACCGTCGCCGAGCGGCACGTACATGCCCTTGCCGACGGCGTCGGCGTAGCCGAGCTGGCCGGCGCGCACCTGGTCCGCGATGTCGCCCCGGACGTCCTTGAGGTGCACGTGGCCGATCCGGTGCGGGTACCGGCGGGCCAGGTCGACCGGGTCGGTGCCGCCGATCAGCAGGTGCCCGGTGTCCAGGCAGAGCGCCAGATCCGAGTCGGCGAGGAACCGCTCGACCTCGGCGGTGCGTTCGACGTGCGTGCCGACGTGCGGGTGCAGCACGGTGCGCAGGCCGTGCCCCGCCGCGAGGTCCCTGATCCGCGCCGAGGTGTCGATCAGCGTCCGCCACTGCGCGTCGGTCAGCTCGGGACGCTCGTCGTAGCCGTCCAGGCCGGTCGCCGCCGCAAGCACCAGCACCTCAGCCCCGGCCGAGGCAAGCAGCCCAGCAACGCGATCGGCCTCATCCACAGTGGCCGCAACGACATCGGTGTCGTGCAGGACAACCGCAAGAAAGCCACCGACCAGGCCGAGCCCATACCCGTCCAACAACTCCCGCAACGCCGACGGTTCGGCCGGCAGGTAGTCCGGCGGGCCGAGTTCCGTCGCGCGGAGGCCCAGCTCGCGCATCTCGCCGAGCACGGTGTTCGCGTCGAGCACCCTGCCCCAGCCGGGCACCTCGCAGACGCCCCAGGAGATGGGCGCCCCGGCGATTCGCGGAGCCGTCATGCCGCACCCTCCGTCCGGACCGGGACGCCGCCGCGCCGCGAGGCCTCGCACGCCTCGGCCAGCCGCAGGCTGACCAGACTCTCCCTGGCAGGCGAGGGGTTCTCCGCGCGCCCGGCGACCACATCGACGAACACGGCCATCTCGTTGAGGTAGGCGCGGCGGAACCGCTCGGGGAAGCCGGGATAGACGTCCGCAGCGACCTTCGGGCCGTCCGGTTCGAGCGAGGTCAGCGGGGTCCTCGGGTCGAGGCCGACGGCGAGGGAGTCCTTGCTGCCGAACACCTCGATGCGGTGGTCGTAGCCGAGCGGGTCGTGCCGGCCGCCGGCCAGCGTGGCGTGCGCGCCGCCGGCGAACCGCAGCATGACCACGGTGTTGTCGACGTCGTCGGCGTCCGCGAACGCCTGGTGCACCAGGACGGAACCCGAGGCGTAGACCTCGACGACGGGCTCGCCGACCAGCCACGGCACGGCGTCGAGGTCGTGGATCAGCAGGTCGCGGTAGATGCCGCCGGAGGCGGGCAGGTAGCCGAAGTCCGGCGGCTGCGCGTCGTTGCCGACGGACCGCACCAGGTAGATGTCGCCGACCTCGCCCGCGCGGATCCTGCGGTGCAGCTCGACGACGGCGGGGTCGAACCTGCGCTGGAAGCCGACCAGCACGTCGACCCCGGACGCCTCGATGTCGGCGACCAGCGAGGTCATGCCGGCGAGGTCGCTGGCGATCGGCTTCTCGCAGAGCGTCGGCACACCGGCCGCGAGCGCGGCGCGCAGCATCTCCGGGTGCGTGTTCGTCGGGGTCGCGAGCAGCACGCCGTCGCTCGCCGCGAGCAGGCCTGCGAGGTCGTCCACCGCGACCGTGCCGGCGCCGAGCTGGTCGGCGGCCTGCGCGGCCCGCCCGGCGACCGGGTCGAACAGCAGCACCTCGTCCACCTGGTCCAGCGCGGCGAGGTTGGTGGCGTGCATCGTGCCGATGCGTCCGACACCGGCAACTCCGATCCGCATCCGCAGGGTCTCCGTCCTGATGGTGAATCGCGTTAGAGCGCTCTATTTGTTGGAGCGCTCTAATCGTGTAGCCTCCGTCACACGGGTGTCAAGGGTGTGTTTCCGGCTCGTAACGAGGAGGTGGCCGTGACCCGGCCGACCATGGAGGACGTCGCCCGCCGGGCAGGGGTATCCAGGGCGCTCGTCTCGCTCGTCATGCGCGGCTCGCCGAAGGTAAGCGAGCAGCGCAGGGCGGCGGTGCTGCGCGCGGCCGAGGACCTCGGCTACTCCCCGCACGCAATGGCCCGCTCGCTGGCCAGCCGCACCTCGACGGTGCTCGGCGTGATGGTCTCCGACCTGCACAACGCGTTCTTCGCGGAGATCGTCGACGGCCTCGACGCGGTGGCCCGCGCCGAGGGCTTCGAGCTGATCATCAACACCGGCGGCCGAAGCGCGGCGCGGGAACGCAGGGCCCTGGACAGCCTGCTGTCCTTCCGGCCCGCAGGCCTCGCCCTCCTGGGCCCGGTGGTCCCCTCCGCCGCGATAGCCGGAGCCGCCAACCAGGCGCCGGTAGTCCTGGTCGCCCGCTCGTCCAGACTGTCCACAGTAGACACTGTAAACGACGACGGTGAGATGGGCTCCGGCCTGGCCGTGGACCACCTAATCTCCCTGGGCCACAAGAGAATCACGCACTTCGACGGCGGCGAGGGCTCCCAGTCGGCACCCCGACGCAAGGGCTACCTACTGGCGATGCAGCGACACGGCCTGCCAGCCGACGTCGTGCGCAGCGAATACACCGACACCGCAGGCGCGAAGGCCGTCCGCCACCTGATCGACCGTGGCGGCGAACTCCCGACCGCCCTGGTCACCGCCAACGACTTCAACGCGGTAGGCGCGATCTCCGCACTGGAAGAAGCAGGACTCCGCGTACCAGCCGACGTCTCGGTGGTCGGCTACGACAACACCTCCCTGGCCGCCCTCCGCCACGTCTCCCTAACAACCATCGACCAGCCCCGCAACGAGATCGGCCGCCTAGCCGCCGAAGCGCTACTACAACGAGTCCGAGCCCAACGCGCAGAACCCAAACGCCACCTACTAAACCCCTCCCTAGTAATCCGCTCCACAACAGCCAAACCCCCACCACCCCCCAACTAACCCACGAGCCGACGCCCCACCCCGCGCCAGCGTCTTCACTTAGCAACGGCGCGCGCCCCGCTCCGCTTTTTCACTTCGTGGCGGCGCGGGGCGTGCGAGTTCGCCGTCGGTCCCTGGAGGCGCAGGAGGGCGACGGAGCGAAGCGGAGTCGCCCGAGAAGCCGAAGGGGCCGACTTGAGGCGAACTCGCCGGCCGAGCGAAGCGAGGCCCAATAAACACAGGTAGTCCAGAAACCGGGCAGCGAGCGAAGCGAGTCGCCGGCCAGAGCGTCGTAGCTGGCAGACGGCCAGAGCGTCGTCCTCACCTATCAAACGGCCAAAGCGCCAGGCGCTCCACCCAAAAAGGCCAGAGCGTCCCACCCAAGAAACGGCCAAACACAGGAGCACAACCGTGACAGACCTAGTCCCACACTGGATCGACGGCACCCGCACCACCGGTACCTCCACGAGGACCGCAGACGTGTTCCAGCCGGCCACTGGTGCCGTCGCCAGGCAGGTCGTCCTCGCCGATCACGCCGACGTGGACCGAGCGGTAGCGTCCGCGACGAAGGCCGCCGAGTCCTGGGCCGAGTCCTCCCTGTCCACCAGGTCGCGGATCCTGTTCGCCTACCGCCACCTGATCCACGAGCACCGCGACGAGCTGGCCGCCATCATCACGGCCGAACACGGCAAGGTCCTCTCCGACGCCGCAGGCGAGGTCCAGCGCGGCCTCGAGGTCGTCGAGTTCGCGTGCGGCATCCCGCAACTCCTCAAGGGCGAGCACTCCGAGCAGGTCTCCACGGGCGTCGACGCGTACTCGATCCGCCAGCCCGTCGGCGTGGTCGCCGGTATCACCCCCTTCAACTTCCCTGTCATGGTGCCGATGTGGATGTTCCCGGTGGCGATCGCCACCGGGAACGCCTTCATCCTCAAGCCGTCCGAGCGCGACCCGTCCGCCGCCGTCCGCCTCGCCGAGCTGTTCACCGAGGCCGGCCTGCCCGACGGCGTGTTCACCGTCCTCCAGGGCGACGCCACGGCCGTCAACGCACTCCTGGACCACCCCGACGTCTCGGCAGCCTCCTTCGTCGGCTCGACACCGATCGCCAGGCACGTCTACGCGAGAGCCACCGCGGCCGGCAAGCGGGTGCAGGCGCTCGGCGGGGCCAAGAACCACATGGTGGTGCTGCCCGACGCCGACATCGACGTCGCCGCCGACGCCGCCGTGTCCGCCGGGTACGGCAGTGCGGGGGAACGCTGCATGGCCATCTCGGTGGTCGTCGCCGTCGGCGACGTCGCGGACCGGCTGGTGTCGGCCATCGCGGAGCGCACCACGGGCCTGGTCACCGCGCCGGGCACCGATCCGACCGCGCAGATGGGCCCGCTGGTCACCGGCGCGCACCGAGACCGCGTACTGTCCTATGTGGACGCCGGAGTCGAAGCAGGCGCCACGCTCGCGGTAGACGGCAGGGGCTTCGCGCCGATCGGCCACGAGGCCGGTTTCTGGCTGGCGCCAACGCTGTTCGACGACGTGACCCCCGAGATGTCGATCTACCGTGACGAGATCTTCGGCCCGGTGCTGTGCGTGGTGCGCGTGCCGACCTTCGAGGCGGCGATCGAGCTGGTCAACGCGAACCCGTACGGCAACGGCACCGCCGTGTACACCGGCGACGGCCTGGCGGCTCGCGAGTACCAGCGCCGGGTCACGGTCGGCATGGTCGGCATCAACGTGCCGATCCCGGTGCCGATGGCCTACTACTCCTTCGGCGGCTGGAAGGACTCGCTGTTCGGCGACACGCACGTACACGGCGCCGAGGGCGTCCGCTTCTACACCAGGGCCAAGGCGGTCACCGCGCGCTGGCCCCGCCAGTCCGGCATCGACCTGGGCTTCCCTACGCACGGTTAAACGCCCCTCAAAAGGGGGCCCCTAACCCCTGACGATCAAGAAGAACCCCTGACGGCTAGGAAACAGCTCCAGAAGCCCCGCCCGGGTCATGCGCCGCCCGACCCGGCCGGGGCGGCCTGCCGAACGAGCAAATCCCTGATCGCCTGAAGCACGGCGTCCTGCCGGTCGACGTGCATGAAGTTGTGCCCGGCGTCGTCGAGCACCCGGTGTTCGCCGCGCGGGAAGGACGCCGCCAGTTCCCCGTGCAGCGCGCACCTGACGTCGCTGAACCCGCGTTCGAGCCGCTCGGGCAGTTGCGCGAGCCGGAACGGGTCGTCGCCCATGGCCGACAGCACGATCACCGGCACGTCGGGCTCGGCCCCGCCGGCGCGGACCTCCTCGCCGACCTCGTGGACGTTCGCCGCCTCCGCCGCCCCGGTCCGCCACGCGTCGCGGTGGTACTCCATGAGCGGCTGGCGGACCTCGGCCGGCCACTGCGCCAGCTTCCCGGCGAACAGGCCGCCAAAGAACTCGATGATCTCCTGGGTGGGCTCGGGCAGGGGCTGGTCCCGCATCTGCTCGCTCAGCTGCGCCACCTCCTCGGGCATCCTGGCCGGGGTGTCCTCGTGGTAGGGGTCCAGCAGGAGCATGCCGGCCACCGCGTCGGGAAAGCGCTGGGCGTAGCGGCGGGCGTAGACCGCGCCGAGCGAGTGGCCGACCAGCAGGTAGGGGCCGGGCACCTCGGCGACCCGCAGCAGGGCGTGCAGCTCGTCGACGGCGTCACTGGCGGTGCGGGGCAGGCCCTTCGGGTCGCTCCAGCCGGTGCCGCCGCGGTCGTAGAGCACGCTGGTGGTCAGCTCGGCGGCCGCGTTGTGGACGTTGAGGTAGTCAAGGCCGACCAGTCCCGCCCCTGGCAGGAACACCACGGTCGGGCGGCCCACGCCCGACTGGCGGAGCACCAACTGATCGCCGTTGACCTCGTACTGACGCCCCATCGACTGACTGATCATCGTCTCCCCCTCGTGACTGTTCATGGTCTCCCCATCTCGCAATCTCATCTTTGAGAACGGTATCAGCCATGAGATCCTCTGTCCATGGACACGGTTGACCTGCTGCTGCACCCCGTGCGGCTCCGCGTCGTGCACGCCATGGCCGACGGGCGTGCGCACACCACAGCGGAGTTGTGCGCCCGGCTGCCCGACGTTTCGAGGGCCACCATCTACCGGCATGTCGGCGTGCTGGCCGACGCCGGCGTGCTCGAGGTGGTCAAGGAGGAGCGGGTGCACGGCGCGGTGGAGCGCCAGTACCAGCTGAGCGGGACGCGCCCGAGAATCGGCGTCGAGGCGGCCGAAGCGATGTCGCGGGACGACCACCGACGAGGGTTCGCCGCGGCCATGGCGGTGCTGCTCGCCGAGTTCGACGCCTACCTAGACCGCGACCAGGCCGCTCCGGTCGCCGATCTGGTGTCCTACCGGCAGGCCACCCTGTGGCTGAGTCATGATGAGCTGGCCGACATGATCAACGAGATGCGCCAGGTCCTACTCTCCCGCCAGGCCAACCGGCCCGCGCCGGGCCGCGCGCCCCATCTCCTCGGCACGATCCTGTTCCCCACCGCGGAAAAAGAGAGCTGACCAACGGCGACGGCAAGCCCAGGACGAAAAGTCAGTCGTCGGAAGAGGCTCGGCGCCCGCGTTTGGTCTCGCCGCGCCGCTTCTTCTCCGTGACCCGCCGCTCCTTGGCCCGCCTGCTCGGCCTGGTCGGCCTGCGGGTCGGCGGCGGTGGCTGCGCGGCGGCGCGCAGCAGCTCGGCCAGCCGCGTCCTGGCGGCCTGCCGGTTCTGTAGCTGGGACCGGTGCTCGCTGGCCACCACCGTGATCACCCCGTCGACCAGCCGGGACGCCAGCCTGGCGAGCAGCCTCGGCCGCAGCGACTCCGGCACCGACGGCGACGCCCCGAGGTCGAAGGACAGTTCGACGCGGCTGTCCGCGGTGTTCACGCCCTGCCCGCCGGGCCCGGACGAGCGAGAGAACCGCTCGCTCAGCTCGGACGCCGGTATCACCAGCGCGGGAGTCACCACCACATCATCAGCCACCCGCCCAGCATCCAGCACTGCGGCCACCAGCACCTACTCCAATACGTCGACGGCTAGGGCCGCAGACCTGGCAGCAAAGCGATGGCAAGTATCCGATCATCGCCGAGCGGGCAGCGCTTGCTGGTCTGCCCAGCCGTGTCGGACCGCAGCGCCGACCGCGCCCTGCTGTCGACGACCGAACACAGCACCTCGACGTCGACGCCACCCGGCCGCAGGATCCGCAGCACCCGGATGACGGCCCGGTCCGTCGCGGGCTGGCCGATCAGCATCGCCCCGAACGCGCCGCCGGGGCCGCGCACCGGCAGGCATTGGTCGGTCGGCTCGCCCAACACCGGGCCGTCCCCGCTGTCGCCGAACTTGCACCGGTACGGCTTCGCCGACGCGGGCTGCGACCCGATCGTGATCGTCAGGTACGCGGACCCCTCGGCATCCACCAAGTCCGCGGTCGCCCGGTAGCCGTCGCCCTGCGGGACGAACTCCAGCGCCCGCGCCGCGCCGCTGACCTGCGAGTCACGCGCGGCGACCCCGGCGGGCAGCACGTCGGCGGCGGCCACGGTCTTGGTCAGCTCGGCGGCCCGCAGCCGGCCAAGGCTCGGGTCCGTCGACGGCACGACCTGCCCGGACGGACCAACCGGACCGGCCGGTGTCGACGCGAACAGCCCAGCGCCCAGCATCGGCACAGTCGCGCACAGGCTCACCGCGACGACCGTCCAGACCACCGCGATCGCCTGCCGACGCGCGCACCGCCTCGCCCGCCGCGTCAGCTCGGCCGGGGTGCGCCGCATCGCCGGTTCCTCGTCAAGCGCCCTGGCGAGCAACGCCCTGGCCTGCTCAGCTCCGTTCCCCGGCACGGTCACACCTCCGTCTTCTCCGTTCGCTCGATGCGGCCTGCGGCCGACTCAGTAGGTGAGGACTCAGTAGGTGAGGCCGGGCAGGTTGACGATCCGGTTGAGGGCGCCGAAGTCCATCGGCGGGAACGGCCGCTGGACGGGCCCGGGCGACGAGGGGTTGTCCGAGGTGTTCTCGCTGACCGCGGTGACCCTGCTGCCGTCTGACCGCCGCGTGGCGAGCTGCCAGACGATGGCCGAACCGCGTGTCCTGGCCGTCATCACGACCGGCATGCCGTCCATCGACGCCGCGTTGCAGTTGTCCCAGGGGCCGCTGGACTGCGAGACGTCCAAGCAGGTCAAGTTGGGACTGCCCGGCTTGCCGTAGGCGACCTCGACGGAGAGCTTGCCGGTGCCCTGCACGTCCTTGAGCTCACCGACGGCGGTGTACCTGCCGGGCTTGTTGACGAAGTCGAAGGCGCTGTTGAACCCCGGGCTCGGCAGCGCCTGCATCCCGGCGGGCGCCGGCATGCCCTGGCCGAGCACCACCGACAGCTCGCGGGCATGCGCGTCGTTCGACGGCACGTTGGCGTAGCTGGGGGTCGGCGACGACTGCTGGCTTGAGGAGGGCGGGGCGCTCGTGGTCCGGCTGGTGCTCGACGGGGACGCCGGGGTGACCTGCCTGGCGGCCTGGCCGAACGAGGCGATCGTGGCGGTGCCCACCACCACCGCGACGACGGCGCCGACCACCCCGCCCATCATCGCCATGCGGCGGACCCGCGCCCTGCGGCGGCCCGCCCTGACCAGGCCGGCCGTGTCGATCCGCAGGGGTGGCTCGGCGTCCAGCGCGTTGCGGAACAGCGCCTTCAGGTCGGGTTCGTTGGAGGTCATCGCTGCTCCTCGAGAACGGGTCGACCGGCGGCGAGCAGGCGGCGGAGCGTGGCGAGCCCCTTGGACGCCTGGCTTTTCACGGTGCCCTCCGTGCAGCCCAGCAGGCGCGCGGTCTCGGCGACCGTCAGGTCCTCCCAGTAGCGCAGCACGACGGTGGCGCGCTGGCCCGCCGGCAGCTGGACGAGGGCGCGGCGGACGTCCACGGTGTCGTCCACGTTGCCGGGTGCGGCCGGTACCTCCGGCAGCGTGTCCACCACCGTTTCCCTCCGCCGGAAGGCGCGCCGGGACTCGTCGATGGCGGTGCGCACCAACACCTTGCGGGAGTAGGCGTCCACGCTGCCGTCCTTGCGCAGCCTCGGCCACGCGACGTAGATCTTGGTCAGCGCGGTCTGGACGAGGTCCTCCGCGCGGTGCCAGTCTCCGCACAACAGGTACGCGGTCCGGCGCATGACCAACGCGCGCGCGTCCACGTACTCCACGAACTCAGCGTCGCGGTCCTGCACGAAGCCTCCCCAGATGTCACCGCGTACTACGAGGCACGCCGCCCTGGGGTTGCCGGTGTCCTAGGTCGTGTCCCGCGGATCTCTTTCCTGCTGCGCGGGGCCCAGCCGCCGCCTCGCCGCGTTGCGCCCACGCCCCCATCCAACACCGGGATGGGGACGCGTGCGCGCCTTGCGAGACGACACCTGGATCCCCGCTCGCGACGGAAAAGACCCACGGGACACGACCTGCCACAACGCCGAACGGGCGTCACGTCGTGGCCCAGGAGCCGGAATCAGAACCTGGGGTGATCCCCGGCAAGCACGGCGCGCGGCGCGTCGGCGTCCTCGGCCCTGCTGACCTCGCCGAGCACCCAGCCGGGCACGTGGCGGGCGGTGAGCACGGCCAGCGCGCGGTCCACGTCCTCGGGCGCCACCACCGCGACCATGCCGACGCCCATGTTGAACGTCTTCTCCATCTCCTCGCGCTCGACCCTGCCGCGCTGGGCGATCAGGGCGAACACCGGGGCCGGCGTCCAGGTGCCCCGGTCGAGGTCGGCGCGCAGGCCCCTCGGCAGCACCCTGGCGAGGTTCGCGGCCAGGCCGCCGCCGGTGATGTGCGCGAACGTGCGCACCTCGGCCTCGGCGACCAGCGCGAGGCAGTCCTTGGCGTAGATCCTGGTCGGCTCCAGCATCTCCTCGCCGAGCGTCCTGCCGAACTCCTCGACGTGCCCGGTCAACGGCATCCTGGCGATCTCCAGCAGCACGTGCCTGGCCAGCGAGAAACCGTTGGAGTGCAGGCCGGACGAGCCCATGCCGATGATCACGTCGCCCGGCTTGACCCGGTCCCGACCGAGCACCGCGTTGGCCTCGACCACGCCGACACCCGTGGCGGACAGGTCGTAGTCGCCGTCGCCCATCAGGCCGGGGTGCTCGGCGGTCTCGCCGCCAAGCAGCGCGCAACCCGCCTGCACGCAGCCCTCGGAGATGCCCTTCACCAGTGCCGCGATCTTGTCCGGGATGACCCGGCCGACCGCGATGTAGTCCTGGAGGAACAGCGGTTCCGCGCCGCAGACCACGAGGTCGTCCACGACCATCGCGACCAGGTCGATGCCGACCGTGTCGTGCACGTCGAGGGCCTGCGCGATCGCGATCTTCGTGCCGACGCCGTCCGTGGAGGCCGCGAGCACCGGCTCCTTCCACCGGTCCAGCTTGAGCTGGAAGAGGCCGGCGAACCCGCCGATGCCGCCGAGCACCTCGGGCCGCTGGGCCTTGTCCGCCCACGGCTTGAGCTTCTCGACCGCCTCGTCACCCGCCGCGATGCTGACCCCGGCGGCTGCGTAGGTGGCCTTCGGGCTCTGCTCGTCGAGGTCCCGGTCGGTCTGGCTGGTCACTGCGGAATCTCCATCGTCGGGGTCATGGCTGGATTCACGGTCGGCGCAGGGCGTCCTCGGCACCGTACCCGCTCGGCAACACGGGGGTGGCCGAGCCCGAGGTGCCCTTCTCCAGGCCGGTGCCGATGCCTTCGAGCAGGTGCTTGCCGATCAACGCGTCCTCGGGCAGCGGGATCGGGTACACGCCGTCGAAACAGGCCCGGCACAGCCGGGACTTCGGCTGCTCGGTCGCCGCGATCAGGCTTTCCAGCGAGACGTAGGCGAGCGAGTCGGAGCCGATCGAGCGGCGGATGCCGTCCATGTCGAGGCCGTTGGCCACCAGCTCGGCGCGGGAGGCGAAGTCGATGCCGTAGAAGCAGGGCCAGCGCACCGGCGGCGACGCGATCCGGACGTGCACCTCGAGGGCGCCGGCCTCGCGCAGCATCCGCACCAGCGCGCGCTGGGTGTTGCCGCGCACGATCGAGTCGTCGACGACGACCAGCCGCTTGCCCCGGATCACCTCGCGCAGCGGGTTGAGCTTGAGCCGGATGCCGAGCTGGCGGATCGTCTGCGACGGCTGGATGAACGTCCTGCCGACGTAGGCGTTCTTCACCAGGCCGGAGCCGTAGGGGATGCCCGACGCCTGCGCGTAGCCGATCGCCGCAGGGGTGCCCGACTCGGGCACCGGGATGACGAGGTCGGCCTCGACAGGGGCCTCCTCGGCCAGCCTGCGGCCGATCTCCACCCGCGTGGCGTGCACCGAACGGCCCGCGATCGCGGTGTCCGGGCGGGCCAGGTAGACGTACTCGAAGACGCAGCCCTTGGGCTCCGGGTTGCCGAATCGGCTGCTGCGCAGGCCGTTCTCGTCGATGGTCAGCAGCTCGCCCGGCTCGACCTCGCGGACGAAGGACGCGCCGACGATGTCGAGGGCGGCCGTCTCGCTGGCCACCACCCAGCCGCGTTCGAGCCTGCCGAGCACCAGCGGATGCACGCCGTGCGGGTCGCGCGCCGCGTACAGCGTCGACTCGTCGGCGAAGACCAGGCAGAACGCGCCGCGCAGGGTCGGCAGCAGGTCCAGCGCGGCCTGCTCGACGCCCACGTCCGCGGCGGCCGCCGCGAGCAGCCCGCAGACGAGGTCGGAGTCGGTCGTCGCGCCGTTGCGGGTGTCCACCCCGGCCTCGCGGACCTTCGCCTGCAACTCGGCGGTGTTCACCAGGTTGCCGTTGTGGCCGAGCGAGATGCCGCTGCCGGCCGCGGTGTTGCGGAACGTCGGCTGCGCGTTCTCCCAGGTCGTCGACCCGGTCGTGGAGTAGCGGCAGTGGCCGACGGCGACGTGGCCGCGCAGCGAGGACAGCACCTGCTCGTCGAAGACCTGGCTGACCAGCCCGAGGTCCTTGAACACGACGATCTGGCGGCCGTCGGCGACGGAGATGCCCGCCGCTTCCTGCCCTCTGTGCTGAAGCGCGTACAGCCCGTAGTAGGTGAGTTTTGCGACCTCTTCGCCGGGCGCCCACACACCGAAGACGCCGCACTCCTCGCGCGGCTCGCGCTCGGGTTGTTCATGCGCGGTCAATTCGGGGTTGGGTTGTCCGGGTCCGGCTTCTGACTGGTCGGTGACCACCGAGTGCTCCCTGGAGGACGGAGTCGGACTGCACCTCAGTGTAAGTGGCAACAGGGGCTGTTCACGCTAGTCAGTACCCCCCGGACGTGAGCAAACGCACTGTTCGCGGTGTTCATGCGGTCACGGAGGCGAGTGGGACAGGTTGGCGAAACCACCCGTTCCGGGGTCAGTCCATCCGGAGGATCGGCAGCAACGCCGAGATGTCCGCCCGGCTACCGGACGCGTTGACCCGCCCGTCGCGCACCGCGTCGGCCCAGCGCAGTCGATCGGTGGCCAGTTCCAGCCAAGTCCGGGGATCGGTCTCGACCACGTTCGGCGGCGTCCCCCGGGTGTGCCGAGGCCCAGCAACGCACTGCACAGCAGCAAACGGCGGCACCCGAACCTCAACACTGTGCCCTGGCGCAATCTGCTCAAGCGTCCGAAGACTAAGCCGAACAGCAGCCGCCAGCACAGATCGCTCCGGCTGGTCCGCCCCGCCGGACAACCAAGGAAGAACGACGGCCACAGCCGCCCGAAGCTCATGCGCATCAACGGCCTGACGAGGAGACACACCCAAAGGCTACGGCGCGACCCCACACGCCCCGCCCGTTTTTCACTTCGTGACGGCGCGGGCCCACGCCCAGCGCCCAGCGCTCCGCTTTTCCACTTCGTGACGGTGCGGGGCGCGCGAGGCCCAAAAAACACAGGTAGCCAAGAAACCGGGCAGCGAGCGAAGCGAGTCGCCGGCCGGGGCGTCCTCACCTCTCAAACGGCCAGAGCGCCCTCACCTGCCATACGGCCCACACCCACAGAACACCACCGACCCCGACGCCAAATGCGTCGGGGTCGGTGGATACCGCAAAAGATCAACCCATGGCGTTGCGGACGGCCTCGGTGAGGAGTTCGTCCACCTGGTGCGACAGTCGCCTGGTGTCCACCGGGGAGAAGGTGCTCCACGGTTCGCTGCCGTTGGACGAGCGGCGCTGCTGTAGGTAGCGCCCGTTCTCGGTGTCGAAAAAGGCGACCACGCGCTCGGCGCGGTGCCGCTTGCCCCACTTGTCCCGTGCCGCGGCGCCGAAGTTCCCGGTGTGGGTGAGCCCGGTGAACATCTTCACCAGGGTCTCCGCGTCGCCTTCTCGGACGCCGCGTCCACGCAGGGCGTTCTCCAGTCCCTTGGGGGTGCCGTCGGCCTGCTTGACCGCGTCGTCCAGGTCAACGCTGCGCAGCGTCACCGAATGACCCGTGCCGGCCGGGTGCGCCGGCAGCTCGCCGACCACGGCGGACGGCAGCCCGGAGCCACCGGCCCTGCGCAGCGTGAGCTGCCCCTGGCTGAGCGTGGCGACGGCACCGTAGTCGCCGTTGGCGACGGCCAGCACCCGGACGCTGTGTCCGATCCAGATGCGGCCGTCCACCTCACGCTGCGGCCTGGCCAGCATGCGCACGAGATGGTCGAGCTCGGGGTCGAGGTCGACTGCTCGACCAAGCCCCTTGCTCTCCATCCCGTGCCACGCCTGCCGCTCAAGCTCATGCCGCTCGGCGTACGTCTTGCCCGGTGAGGGCACCTTGACGACCAGGGGCATCGGCCCGAGGTCCAAGTGCTCCCACAGCACGTCGAACTCCAGGGCCGACAGACTGATCGCCGTGCGCTCCGCCGGCCCGCCGAAGTACGTCACTGTCGCGGGGTCTCGCCGATCACCGACGGGGCGACCTTGCGGTCGTCACCGAACACGTCGTCGGTCTCGACCAGGTAGTCGGCCGTCTGGTGCTCGGTGTCCTCCTCGCCGTTCGCGCCATGACCCTGGCCGCCCATCGGGGCGCCGCCCTGGCCGCCGCGACCTGCCGCGCCCGCGCCGGCCGCGCCACCGCGACCGAGCTGCGACTCCTCGCCGAACGCGCCGAGACCGGAGGACGAGCCCTTGCCGGCCGCGTTGGACGAACCGCCCGCGCCACCAGCGCCACCGGCACCGCCGGAGCCGCCGGAGCCGAAGCGACGAGCCGCTTCCTCAGGCGACATGCGACCACCACCGGGACCGGAGCCGCCGCCACCGGGGCCACTGCCCGGACCGCCGCGGAAGCCGCCGGGACCGCGACCCGAGCCGGGGCCGCCTGGGCCTTCGCCGCCGGGGCCGGGCATGCCGCCCCAGCCGAACGGAGGCTGCTGGCCGGTACCGCCACCGACAGGCGGACGGTTCCAGCCGCCACCCGGCGGCTGGGTCTGCTGCGGCGGGGCCGGCGGCGGCATGTAGTGGCTCGGCGCCGTGATGGGACCGCCACCGCCACCGGGGTGGAACGTGGGGGGCGGGGGCGGGGAGTAGCTAGGCGTCGTGACCTGCTGCGGCGGAGTCCAGCCGCCACCACCGCCGCCACCGCTACCGCCACCGGCGAAGCTCGGCGAGGTGGTCCCGCTGTGCGAGGGGAGGCCGGGCGTGTTGTGGGTGTAGCTACCCGGCTGCACGCTGTAGTTGAAGTCGCTGTTCGACGGCTGCGGAGTGTCGACGACGACAGCGGGCGGGGCGACGAACGTGCCGAGCGTGTTGCGGTTCCACTCGCTGCTCGACTGGTAGTTGTTCATCACCTCGACGGCCTTCTGCTGCGCGCCGTCCTGCGCGCTCTCCTGCGTCTCGTGGTCCTTCGCCTGCTGGATCACGTGCCCGAGGTCACCGGTGAAGAAGCCAGCGACGTACGCGCCAGCGCCGGGCTTCTCGGTGGTGATCTTGACCGGCTCCGGCATCTCCTTGCGCGCGGTCGAGACGTACTCGCCCTGGAGCGTCGCGGAGGACTTCATCGTGGTCGAACCGGTCTGCGCGTCCTGCGCCCACTGGCCGAGCGGAGTCAGGCCCTGCACCGCCGAGGCGCCGGCGTCGCCCTCCCAGGCGACGTTGATCTTCTTCAGCGAGTCGTCGAGCTCCTTGTTGATGTCCTGGAGCGCGGTGGTGAGCCCACCCCAGGCGTCTTCGGAGGTCGTCGACGCCTGCGGTCCCGGACCGGCGTGGATCCAGTCGTAGAGCTGCTGGTGCTCGTGGCCTTGCCAGCGGTGGTCAGCCATCCGCTTCGTCCCCTCGGGTGCGTGTCCTGCCGGTTCGGTGAGGTCTGGTGGGTGGTGCTGCTACTCGACGGGAAGGTCAGGCGCGGCTGTGCTTGCCCCAGAGAGCCGCGTTGTCGCCCTCGACCTGTCGGTAGCTCGCCTCGGTCGCCTTGAGCGCGTCGACCGTGCCCTGCAACTGCTGCTGGTAGCCCTTGAGGACGTCCAGCGCGGAGTTCGCGTCGCTGCGGGCGCGGTTGTTGAAGTGGTCGGCGGTCTCGGTGCTCACCGGGTCGCCCGCCCATGGCGAGACGTCCAGGTCCTGAATGGTCCGAATCTGCAGCTTGACCTTGTCGAGCGCAGTCTCGAAGCTGGCCCGCGCCGCCGGAATCGCAGAGGGGTCGATGCTCAGCTTCTGCTGCTTCCCAACGTAGTCAGGCAACGGGCTCGACGACGAGCCCCCACCGTCGGCGATGAACACGACACGCCTCCCTGTGACTGTGAATCTGTACCTGCCCCAGTGTGCATTTGGGACGACTCTAACTCTGATGCATGACGTAACGGGGTGGTTCCCACCAAATTCGTGCTACAGCGACGCGACGACCAGCTCAGCTGCCTTGGCGGCGCCCTGACAGCGCTCCTCGGGCGTGGTCGCCCGGTCCGGCTTGAGCGAGACGTCGGTGAACTGGACGACGAGGTACTGGCCGTCGGCGACGTCCACCTGGACGAAACACGCCTGGCCGGTGGTGTACCTGATCGCCGGGAAACCGGCGGCCTGCACGCTGGTCTTGTCCTTGGGAGTGTTCACCTTCAACCAGTCGGCAATGCCCTGGTTGGCGACCGGCGCGAAACTCAGCCCGATGTCCTTCGCCCCGGTGCCGGAGCTGTTGAAGTCATCACAGGCGGGCCCCTTGCCGAACATGGCCGAGGCTGCGCCGGCCAGCGGAGGGCGGTCCAGGCCGAACGCCTGCTTGAGCTGCGGCGTGTAGAGGGCGCACGGGTCGGTGATCTTCTTGAGATCAACCTGCCGAGGCCTGGTCACAGGCGTCGCGGCCGAGCTGGCCGAGGTCGACGCCGAACCCGAACCTGCGGTCGACGGCGCGGTCGAGGCGCCAACGCTCCCGGTTCCAGACGCGGTACCACCGGTCTTGTCCGAGCAGCCGGTGATCGCGAGGACGGGCACGGTCACGACGGCCAGCGCGAGCGCGAGGCGCTGCCAGGTACTCCGCATGGGGCCAAACCTACCGAACACCCGCACACGGTGAGCAGCGAACCGGGGACAACACGCAACGGATGACGCCGGCGTGACTCGCACCACGCGCAGACCTTCCAGACGAACACGCACAGTCCGCACATTGCACTCGAACGGGGCATTGCCGCACCGGGCCCAAAAAGAAAGCCTCCTTACGAAACGATGCGCCGCCGCCCTGACGCGCCGAGGAGCAGCATGCTGCGCAAACGTCAGGTCCCCTGGTTGCTGGCGACCCTGCTGGGGCTGACCCTGCTCGTGCCGGACGCCCCGGCCGGCGCGGGGCCAAGCCCAGGGCCGAGCCCGGGGTTCGCCGCGCCGACGCAACCCGGGCAGGTCAGCACGGTGCCGGACTGGCGCCTCCAGTCCAGCGCGACCGCGACCCAGGGCGGCGACGCCATCTCCCGGCCCGCCTACGACGACAGGGGCTGGCTCACCGTGCCGGCCAGGTCGACCGTGTTCGGCGGCCTGCTCGCCAACAACAAATACGGGGACGTCAACTACTCGACCAACCTCAGGGACAAGGTCAACAAGGCCGACTTCGCGGTCGCCTGGTGGTACCGGCGCTCGTTCACCGCGCCCCCACAGACCGCGCCCCCACAGACCCCACAGACCGCGCCCTCACGGACCGCGCAGCCCGGCGGCCACACCTTCCTGCGGCTCACGGGCGGCGTGATCCCGCGCGCCGAGGTCTGGCTCAACGGCACCAGGGTCGCGGGCCCCGACCAGGTCGCCGGCGCCTACCCGGCGCACGAGTTCGACGTCACCAGCCTGCTCACCGGCGGCGCCAACGCCCTGGCCATCAAGGCGTTCCCGGCCGATCCGAAGAAGGACCTGGCGATCAGCTTCGTGGACTGGTCCCCGCCCGCCCCGGACAACGACATGGGCGTGTGGCGGGACGTGCAGTTCGCCCAGTCCGGCGCGGTGTCCGTGCGCAACGCGCGGGTGGTCACCGCGCTCGCGCTGCCCGGCCTGGCCAGCGCCGACCTGACCGTCCGCGCCGAGGTCCGCAACAACACCAACCAGTCCGTCAACACCCAGGTGTCCGGCACCATCAACGCAATCGCCTTCAGCCAGCAGATCACCCTCAAGCCAAACGAGACCCGCACGGTGTCCTTCGCACCGGACGGCTACCCAAGCCTGCGCGTGGCGAACCCGAAAGTCTGGTGGCCCTACCAGTACGGCGACCAGCCGCTCTACCACCTCTCGCTCGCCGCGACCGTCAACGGCCAGCCGTCCGACTCGGCCGACACCGACTTCGGCATCCGCGACGTGAAGTCCACGCTCACCGACGCGGGCTCGATGCGGCTGACGGTCAACGGCAAGGACATGTTGATCCGCGGCGGCGGCTGGTCCTCAGACCTGTTCCTGCGCTACGACAGGCAGCGCATGACCGACCAGCTCTCCTACGTCCGCGACCTCGGGCTGAACACGGTTCGCCTTGAGGGCAAGGAGGAGAACGACGAGCTGTACCAGCTGGCCGACCAGCTCGGCATCATGCTGCTGCCCGGCTGGGAGTGCTGCTCGTGGTGGCAGTCCGACGGCAAGTGGAGCGAGCTGGACCACGCGACGGCCAAGGCGTCCGCGGTGACCGAGGGCGCGCGGCTGCGCAACCACCCCAGCGTGGTCGGCTTCTACGTCGGCAGCGACGAGACCCCGTCGGCGCGCACCACCAAGGACTACGTGGACGGCCTGAACGCGGCCGACTGGCAGGTGCCGATCATCCCGTCCGCGGCCAAGCGCACCAACGCGCAGCTCGGCGACTCCGGCAACAAGATGGCGGGTCCGTACTGGTGGGTGCCGCCGAACTACTGGTACGCCACCAAGTTCGGTGGCGCTGGCGCGGCAGGGTTCGCCTCGGAGGTGGGGCCTGGTCCGACCATCTCTGACCTGGACGCGCTCAGGAAGTACCTGTCCCCCACCGAGCTGACCGACCTGTGGAAGAACCCGACCAAGGCGCAGTACCACCTGTCGCCGAGCGGGGTGTTCAGCAAGCTCGGCTCGTTCCACACCGCGCTCGCCGCCCGCTACGGCGCGCCGACCAGCCTCGAGGACTTCACCCGCAAGGCGCAGCTGACCAACTACGAGGTGAACCGCGCGCAGTTCGAGGCGTACGGGCGGGACCAGTCCGACGCGCGGAACCCGGCGACCGGCGTCATCTACTGGATGCTCAACAACCCGTGGCCGACGATCTACTGGCACCTGTTCGACAACTCGCTCGCGCCGTCCGGCTCCTACTTCGGGGCCAAGTCCGCGCTGCGGCCGCTGCACGCCCAGTACTCCTACGACGACCGCTCCATCGCGCTGGTGAACACCGGCCTCGCCGACCGGGCCGGCCTGTCCGTGCAGACCACCGTGTTCGACCTGGACGGCACGGTGCGGTCCGACAGCACCAGGAAGTCGGTCACCGCCAAGGGAAACGGCTCGGTGTCGGTCGACACCATGCCGAAGCCCGCCGGGCTGTCCACGACGTACTTCGTGCGGCTGCTGGTGCGCGACGCCGGCGGCCAGGTGCTCGACAGGAACGTGTACTGGCTGTCCACAAAGGACGATCAGCTCGACTGGGCGAAGTCGACCTGGTACGACACCCCGCAGAGCGGCTACGCGGACCTGACCGGGCTCCAGCGGCTCAAGCAGGCCACCGTGGACGTCAGCTCGACCAGCACGCCGACCGGCGACCGGATGGACACCGCGGTGACGCTGTCCAACAAGGGGTCGAGCGTCGCGTTCTTCCTGCGCGCGTCGATCCGCAGGGGCGTCGGCGGCGCGGAGGTGACGCCGGTGACGTGGTCCGACGACTACGTGACGATCTGGCCGGGCGAGTCCGTGACGGTGCACGCGCAGTACCGGCAGGCCGACCTCGGCGGCGCAACCCCGACCGTGCAGGTCTCCGGAATGAACACGCACTGACCACGGCGACGGTTCGACCGGGTCCGGCAGCGGACCCGGTCGAACCCCGGTCGAACCCGCCGCCCGTGCGGCCGGGAGGGGCGCGCGACGGGGATCGAGGAACTAACCTCGCGTCGTGGCGTCACACAGCGGCCCAGGCCGAATCGAGGACTACGCACTGCTGTCCGACCTGCGCACCGCCGCGCTGGTCGGGCTCGACGGCTCGATCGACTGGCTGTGCATGCCGCGATTCGACTCGCCGTCCTGCTTCGCCAGGCTGCTCGGCGACGAGCAGAGCGGCCACTGGCGGATCGGGCCGACGGGCGAGGTGCTGGAGGTCTCCAGGCGCTACCGCGACAACACCCTGGTGCTGGAGACGGAGTTCCGCACCGACGACGGGGTGGTGCGGCTGATCGACACCATGCCGCCGCAGGAACACGACGCCGACGCGAACACCCGGCTGGTGCGGGTGATCGAGGGCGTGTCCGGCGAGGTCGAGGTGTCGCTGCGCTGGGTGGTGCGGTTCGCCTACGCCGACTCGGTGCCGTGGGTGCGCCGGCACCACCTGCACGAGCAGGAGTGCATCGTCGCGGTGGCCGGGCCGTCCGCCGTCGCCCTGTACGGCGACCGGCTGCCCTACCGGGTGCACCACGAGCGGGCGCACGAGGCGGTGTTCACCGTCGCGGCTGGCCAGCGCCTCGCCTGGACGATGGAGTTCCTGGCCGTCCCGGACGAGCCGCCGCCCCCGCTGGACGCCGAGAGCGAGGTCCGCCGCAGCGAGCGCTTCTGGCGCGACTGGTCGGGGCGGATCACCTACGACGGACCGCACGCTGAGCAGGTGCACCGGTCCCTGGCCACGCTCAAGGGCCTGACCTACGCGCCGACCGGCGGCATCGTCGCCGCGCCGACCACGTCGCTGCCCGAGCAGCTCGGCGGGGAACGCAACTGGGACTACCGGTACTGCTGGCTGCGCGACGCCACGCTGACGCTGTTGGCGTTCGACAACTTCGGCTGCTCGAGCGAGGCCGAGTCGTGGCGGAAGTGGCTGCGCCGCGCGGTCGCCGGCGACCCCGGCGACGTGCAGATCATGTACGGGCTGTCCGGCGAGCGGCACCTCGTGGAGTGGGAGGTGGACTGGCTGCCCGGCTACCAGGGCGCGAAGCCGGTGCGGATCGGCAACGCCGCCTACCGGCAGCTCCAGCTCGACGTCTACGGCGAGGTGATGGACGCGCTGCACCTCGCGCGGGAGCGGGGGCTCGGCGAGACCGCCGACTCGTGGGCGATGCAGCGCGGGCTGCTGCGGCACCTCGAGGAGATCTGGCAGCAGCCGGACAAGGGCCTGTGGGAGGTGCGCGGCCCCGACCGGTACTTCACCCACTCCAGGGTGATGGTGTGGGTGGCGTTCGACCGGGCGGTCCGGGCCGTCGAGGAGGACGGGCTGCCTGGGCCGGTCGACCGGTGGCGGGAGCTGCGCGACGAGGTGCACGCCGAGGTGCTGGCCAAGGGGTGGAACGACGAGGTCGGCGCGTTCACCCAGTACTACGGCGGCACCGACCTGGACGCGGCGACCCTGCTCATCCCGGCCGTCGGTTTCCTGCCAGGCCGCGACGAGCGGGTGCTGGCCACCATCGAGGCGGTCAGCGCGCAGCTCAGGCACGGCGACCTGGTCGACCGGTACACGACCGTGCCTGGCGAGTCGACGGTGGACGGCCTGGTCGGCACGGAGGGCTCGTTCCTGGCGTGCTCGTTCTGGTTCGTCGACGCGCTCGCGCTGGCCGGCCGGCGGTCGGAGGCCGAGGCGATGTTCGGCAGGCTGCTCGGCCTTGCCAACGACGTCGGCCTGCTCGCCGAGGAGTACGACGCCGAGCGGGGCCGGTTCACCGGCAACTTCCCGCAGGCGTTCAGCCATCTCGCGCTGGTGAACAGCGCCGCGGTGCTCTACGGCGACGGGCACAGCCGGCACGAGCGCGACCGCCGCAACGGCGACTCCTGACCCGGACGCTCCCGGGGCGGCCTCACCCGCAAGATCCACCGCACAGGTCAGTACACCTAGACGCCGGTCCGTCCGTCGACGAGCTCCCGCACGATGTCGAGATGCCCGTTGTGTCGGGAGATCTCTTCGATGAGGTGGAGGATCACCCAGCGGAGGTCCACGTGGCGGCCGTCGCTGATGGAGCGCTTGGCCCGTGAGTTCAGGTCGTGGTCGGCCAGCAGGCGACGGTAGCGGTCGCTCTGCTCCTCGTATTCGGCGAGCAGCCGGGGCAACGGAATGTCGACCGCTGTCCGCATCTCGGGGTCGGGGTCCTCGTCGCTCGCCTGCGTGAGCGGACCCGAGGGTTCCTCCCCGAGGAACATCACTTGGACCCAGTGGTACTCGACCCACCGCAGATGGCTGATCAGCCCGCACAGGGTCATCAGCGGCGAGTTCGGAAGCGGGGCTCTGCTGGCGTCTTCCTCGGACACGCCCTCGCACTTGGCTCGCGCCGTGTCACGGGCGTAGTCCAGGAAGGTGCTCAGCTGCGTGCGCTCGTCCCAGGTGGGAGGCGTGTCGGTTCGTTGCGTCATCGTCGGGAGTTTCACGCAAGTCGGTGGGGCGGTCGAGCGATTATTGGGCGGGATCCACCGGACACCGCCCTAGTCGCCGTGCAGCAGGCGGTCGATGTCCTCCGGCGGTCCCGGCCTGGCGAAGAACCAGCCCTGGCCCGCGTCGCAGCCGATCCGGCGCAGCCGCTCGGCCTGCGCGGGCGTCTCGACACCCTCCGCGGTGACGGTCAGGTCGAGCGCGTGCGCCAGCTGCACCAGGGTCGCCACGATCTGGGCGTCCACCGGGTCCGCGCCGTCCGCCGCGCGCAGGCCCTCCATGAACGAGCCCGCCACCTTCAGCTCGTGCACCGGCAGGTGCCGCAGGTAGGCCAGGTTCGAGTAGCCGGTGCCGAAGTCGTCGATGGCGATCCGCACGCCCATGTCCGACAGGCTGCGCAGCGCCTCCAGCGGCTCGTCCGCAGTGCCCATGATCGCGCTCTCGGTGAGCTCCAGCTGGAGATGCGTCGGCGGCAGCTCGCACTCGTCGAGGATCCGCCGCACGTCCCGCACCAGCTCGGGGTCGCGGGACTGCCGCACCGCGAGGTTGACGCTCACGAACGGCGCGCTGTCGCCGAACTCGACCAACCAGCGGCGGGCCTGCTCGCACGCCTTGCGCAGCACCCACCTGCCCAGCGGCACGATCAGCCCGGTCTCCTCGGCCAGCTCGATGAACCGGTCCGGCGCGAGCCGCCCGAACTCCGGGTGCTGCCAGCGGACCAGCGCCTCGACGCCGACCACCGTGCTGTCCTCCAGCCGCACCAACGGCTGGTAGTCGACGTAGAACTCGTCCCGCTCCAACGCGGCCGGCATCGTCGCGGACAGCGTGAACCTGGCGACCTCGCGGGCGTTGCGCTCCGGGTCGTACAGCGCCCAGCGGCTCTTGCCGTCCGCCTTCGCCCAGTACAGCGTGATGTCCGCGTCGCGCATCTGCTCGGCGGCCGTGGTGCCGGCGACAGCCCGCTCCACGATGCCGATGCTCGCGGAGATCGACAGCTCGTGGCCGCCGATCCGCACCGGGCCCTCCAGCGTGCGCAGCACGCGGTCCGCCACCTCGACGATGTCCTGCGTGCCGGCCGAGCCCTCCACCAGGATGACGAACTCGTCGCCACCCATCCTGGCCACCAGCCTGCCCTCGCCGGCCACCGAGCTGTCCAGCCGCCGCCCGACCTCGATCAGCAGCTGGTCGCCGATGTCGTGCCCGAGGCTGTCGTTGATCACCTTGAAGCCGTCGAGGTCGAGGTAGCACAGGCCGACCCTGGCGCGCGGGCTGCGCACGTTGAACGCCTTGCCGAGCCGCTCGAGGAACAGCGCCCGGTTGGGCAGCCCGGTCAGCGGGTCGTGCAGGGCCTGGAAACGCAGCCGGTTCTGCAACAGGTGCCGGTCGGTGACGTCCTCGATCATCGCCACCTGGTACTGCGGCTCGCCGTGGTCGTCGCGGACCAGCGACAGCGTCAGGTGCGTCCACACCTGCTCGCCGTCCGCGCGGTTGAACCGCTTCTCCGCGCGGTAGTGGTCGCACTCGCCCCTGATCAGCTGGTCGTAGAGCCGCCAGACGCTCGCCGCGTCCTCGGGGTGCATGAGGTCGCGGACGTTGCGGGCGCGCATCTCCTCGACGGTGTAGCCGAGCATGTCCTGGAGCGACTGGTTGACGTCCAGGATGGTGCCGTCGATCGCGGCGATGCCGATGCCGATCGCGGCCTCGGTGAACATGGCCCGAAACCGCGCCTCACTGGCCCGCAGGGCGGTCTCCGCCTGGTCCCGCGCGTCGAGCACGGCGGCGCGGATCGCCTCCTGCTCGGCGAGGGTCCGCTCGCGCAGCGCGCGGGAGTAGCCGGCGGCCAGGGCGCCCTGGAGCGCGGCCAGCCGCGACCGCATCCGCTCGTCGCCCGCCAGGCCGAGTGCGGTGAGTAAATCGTCGCCGAGCAGCTGGACGGTGCGGCCGAGCGTGTCGGTGCTGGTGAAGTGCGCCTCGACCAGCCTGGTGCCGATGTCGTAGCCGGGCGCGGTGCGGAACGGGTTCGTGTACAGCGCGCCGACGAGCAGCTCGGTCAGCGCCCGCAGGTGATCGGCGACCTCGGCCCTGGTCATCGGCACGTAGCTGCTGCCGATGACGGCCGTGGCCCAGCTGCGCGCGAACGACTCCGCGCCGGCCAGCACCGCGGGATCGAGCCCGGTTGCGCTTGGCGACACGCTGTGGAACGTCCGGTCGGTCATGTTCGCCTGCCAGGGGGTCGGCAAGGACGGTGGTGGGGACTCTGCGTCGCGACCCCGTGCACGGTACCGGCCGTGGGAACCCCGGGACCCTGGCCGGACACTGCGGAGCATACGACCGGCGCATGGGCGACGTCGAACATCACGGCTTCCGGCCGACCGCCCCGAACCCGGGATACCTGGCCGCCGTCTCCTCGACGTCGTCCGGCGAGTCCGGGCGCCACAGCGGGATCCGCACCTGGCCGGGCTCGACCAGGTCGAAGCCCTCGAAGAAGCGGGCGAACTCGGCGCCGGTCCGGTTCGTCATCGGCGTGACCTGCCGTTCGTAGAGGTCCCGCGCGCGCCGCCAGCCGAACGGTTCCTCGCCCGACTCGAAGCCAGCGTGCGAGACGGCCAGGTAGCTGCCCGACGGCATGCTGTCCCGGTAGGTGGCGACCATGCCGTACGGGTCGGTCTCGTCCGGCATGAAGTGCAGCAGCGCGATCATCAGCACGGCCACCGGCTCCGTCGGGTCGAACAGCTTCCTGATCTCGGCGGACTCCAGCACGGACGCGGTGTCCCTGACGTCGGCCCGCACCATGGTGACGTTCGGGTCCTCGGCGAGGATCGCCCTGCCGTGCGCGACGGCGACCGGGTCGATGTCCACGTAGACGACCCGCGTGGTGGGGTCGACCTGCCCAGCCACCTCGTGCACGTTGCCGACGGTGGGAATGCCGGACCCGAGGTCGAGGAACTGGCGGATGCCGACGGAGGCCAGGTACCGCACCGCTCTGCGCAGGAACGCCCGGTTGGTGAGGATGACGCTCTTGAGCTCGGGCATCGCCTCGAGCGCCTGCCGGGCCGCGGCCCGGTCCGCTGCGAAGTTGTGCGCACCGCCCAGCCAGTAGTCGTAGACGCGAGCGACGCTGGCGCGCTCCACATCGATGTCTCCTGGAGCCCAGTTGGGTCGTTCCACGCTCGTCACCTCCGTCGTTCAGGGATCGGTGCTGACACGGTCACAGTGACACAGCCCCCGCTCGGCGGACATGGCTGGTCCATCATGGCCAACTCGGCAACGGCGCGCACCGCCCGCTTGGCGGCATGTGTGATCACCGATCGGTGGCGCTGCTCACGGCCGCCCGAGTGCGGGACCCGGCGGGTTCTGGTCAACTCGAAGACACAGCCAAGACGTGGTGAAGGGAGCGACATGAAGTTTCGGCGGATCGGCGACAGCGAGGTCAGCGCGATCGGGCTCGGTGGCATGCCGATGTCGATCCAGGGCCGGCCGGACCGGGAACGGTCGGTCGCGACGATCCGGGCCGCGCTGGACGCCGGCGTGACGCTGATCGACACGGCCGACGCCTACTCGATGGACGAGACCGACTTCGGCCACAACGAGGACCTGATCGCCGAGGCGCTGCGCGGGTTCGGGCGCACGGACGTCCTGGTGGCCACGAAGGGCGGGCACACCCGCACCCCCGGCGGCGGATGGGGGCTCGACGGCCGCCCCGAGTACTTGAAGGCCGCCTGCGACGCGTCGCTGCGGCGGCTCGGCGTCGAGGCGATCGGGCTGTACCAGTTCCACCGGCCGGACAATGGCGTGCCGATCGCGGACTCGGTCGGGGCGCTGGCCGACCTGCTCGACGCCGGCAAGATCCGGCTGGCCGGCGTGTCCAACTTCGACCCTGAGCAGATCGCCGAGGCGAACAAGGTCCTCGACGGCCGGCTCGCCTCGGTGCAGAACCAGTTCTCGCCGTCGTTCCGGTCGAGCGAGCCGGAGCTGGCGCTGTGCGACTCGCTCGGCGTCGCCTTCCTGCCGTGGAGCCCGCTCGGCGGCATCGCCAACGCCGGCGTGCTCGGCGACCGGTTCGGCGCGTTCGCCGAGGTCGCACAGCGGCACGGGGTCAGCCCGCAGCAGGTCTGCCTGGCCTGGATGCTGGCCCTGTCGCCGGTGGTGGTGCCGATTCCCGGCGCGTCGCGGCCGCAGAGCGTGCGCGACTCGGCCGCCTCGGCGGACCTGACGCTGTCCGAGGAGGAGGTCGCCAGGCTAAGCCAGGCGTAAGGGGGCGAGGCGTGAGCGGGCGCGGCCGCCCCGCGCCGCCTGTCGTCTACGGGCGCTGCCTACCGGCACTGTCTACCGGCGCTTGGCCGGGCGGAGGTCCCTGACGACCTCGAGCGCCCGGGCCGGGGTCATCGGCATCGTCCTGGTCGAGGTGATCACCAGGTCGGGGCGGTCGATGGTGCCGATGACCCTGGTCGTGGGGATGTCGCCGCGGTCGACGTCGTCCGTCCAGGTGCCGTCCGCCAGCACCTCGTCGTCGCCGGCGGCTCCGTTCGTCATCGTTGGATCTCCCGATCACGGTCGGTTGGGGAACGACAACCAAGCGTACCCGCTCGCCCTGGTAGGCTTCTGTCAGATCTGACACAGATTCACCACGTTTTCGACTTCACTTACGTGGCTGGTTGGCGTACTGTGGGTGCCGGAGCCTCGCTGAACCCACGTCGGAGGAGACGGACATGAGCGCAGCCAGTCGCCCCCAGTCAGCGGGCACCCGGTCGTCCCAGGATGCCGGGAAACAGGGCAAGGAGCGGCGGCCTGATCCGAAACGGATCAATGTCGCGGTCACGCCGGACACCGTGCGCGCGCTCGAGCTGGTGATGGACCGTGAGGGCGTGAGTCTCACGGAGGCGGTTCGGCGGCTCATCGGTTACGGGGAGTTCGTCTATCGGGCCGTCCGGGAGGACGGCGCCGACCTGCTGGTGAAAACGGACGACTCGACCAAGGAAGTCGTCCTGCTCTAACGATATCGGCAATGTTGCAGATATCGGCAATGGCACAGGAAGACTCGGGAAGCCGGGAGCGCGTCGCTCTCGGCTTCTTCAGCGTTCGCGAAGGCCGAACCCGGCTTCTTGATGCTCTTCGAAGTACCAGGCCATCGACCTGCCGCGCGCGGCCCATTTCGCGAGTTCGTGAAACAGCTCGGCACTGATCAGCACCGCCTCGTGATGCCGGTGCGTGCCGATGTAGACCGGTTCGGCCTCGTCGGGACGATCTCGGTAGTCCCGCAGGATCTGGCACAGTTGAGCGCGCGCCTCGCGAACCGACAACGCGACTGGGCCCCCCACCACGTCACCCATATCAATATGTGTACACCCACGTGGACACACCCGTGTACACAGTTATCGAATCCACATAATCACCGGCCACATTCTGACCCACCCCGGCCCGCTTCTGGGCCACTTTCCGGACCCCTACCGGGTGCGCATTCGAGTGAGGATGGCAGCTCAGCGATCCTCGCGCCGGTTCGCGGCCGCGCCGAACAGCGTGCCGACAATCGTCGCGCCCGCCGCCAGCACCGAGGGCAGCACGGTCTGGATGAGCTGGTGCACGACGTCCTGCTGCATTTGGAAGTACCTCGGGCCGAGCACGATGACCAGCAGCGTCACCAGGAAGATCGCGCCGATGCCGAGCAGCACGCGGGACTGCATGCCGGCCACGTGCCGGCGCTGCTCGCGGGCGTCGACGACGGGACCGAGGAACAGCGGACCACTGTCCTCGTCCGTCCACGTCTCCACCTGGTCGGCCTCGGGCTTCGACTCGGTCATCGCGCGATCCCTCTCCGTGACCCCCGGATCAGATCATAGCCAGTGACGATCTACCACAGAATGTGTGGCAGATATGTTGCGGCAACGTGGTGATGATGCGATACTCGACGAACAGAGGGGCGACCAACGGAGGGCGGCGTCATGGACCATGCCACTGAGCCAACCCGTCACGGCGCCGCGCACCGCGTCAGCCGGATCGACGCGGCCGTCGCCCCGGAGACCGTGCTCGCGCTCCAGCTCGTGATCGAGCGCGAGCACGTCGGCCTCAGCGAGGCGCTGCGCCGGCTCGTCGCCTACGGCGAGCTGGTCTACCGCGCCATCCGGGAGGAGCACGCCGAGGTGCTGGTGCGCACCGACCGCACCGTCCGCGAGGTCGTGCTGCTGTAGAGCTGTGCCGATCGCTGGGCGATCCGGGTCAGGCGCCGTGCGCGAAGCTGGCCCCCTCGGGACCCCTGATCGGCCCGCTCTGCGCGAGCAGCCTCGGCAGCGCCCTGGTCAGGTCCTCGACCAGCAGGTCGGCCAGGTCGTGCGAGAACCCGAGGCGCGCCACGATCCGCAGCGCGGCGAGGTCCGTCCGGTCCGCCGGGAACGTGTACGCCGGCACCAGCCAGCCGTTCTCCCGCAGCGCCGCCGACACGTCGAACACCGAGAAGCTGGTGACGCCCTCGGCCAGGGTGAAGGCGAACACCGGCAGCTCGCTGCCGTCGGTGAGCAGCCGGAACGGGCCAAGCGCCGCGATCCGCGCCGACAGCGAGGTGGCCACCTCGCGGCAGGACTCCTGCACCCGCCGGTAGCCGTCGAAGCCCAGCCGCAGGAAGTTGTAGTACTGGGCGACCACCTGCGCGCCGGGCCTGGAGAAGTTCAGCGCGAAGGTCGGCATGTTCCCGCCGAGGTAGTTCACCCGGAACACCAGGTCCTCCGGCAGCGCGGCGACCTCCCGCCAGACGATCCAGCCGACCCCGGGGTAGACGTGCCCGTACTTGTGCCCCGAGGTGTTGATCGAGGCGACCCTGGGCAGCCGGAAGTCCCACTCCAGCCCCGGATCGCAGAACGGCGCGATCATCGCGCCGGACGCGCCGTCCACGTGCACCGGGACGTCCACGCCGGTGCGCTCGGCCAGCTCGTCGAGCGCGGCGCAGATCTCGGCCACCGGCTCGTAGCTGCCGTCGAAGGTCGAGCCCATGATCGCCACCACGCCGATGGTGTTCTCGTCGCAGTGCGCGGCCGCCTCCGCCGCCGACAGGTGGAACCGATCGCCGGACATGGGCACCAGGCGCGCCTCGACGTCCCAGAAGTTGGCGAACTTCTCCCAGCAGATCTGGACGTTGACGCCCATCACGATGTTGGGCCGGTCGGTCGGTTTGCCGGCGGCGCGGCGCGCGTGCTGCCAGCGCCGCTTGAGCGCGAGGCCGGCGAGCATGCACGCCTCGCTCGATCCGGTGGTCGAGCAGCCCGGCGCGAGCGAGGCGTCCGGGGCGTGCCAGAGGTCGGCGAGCATCCGGACGCAGCGCATCTCCAGATCCGCGGTCCTGGGGTACTCGTCCTTGTCGATCATGTTCTTGTCGAAGCACTCGGCCATCAGCACCTTCGCCTGGGGCTCCATCCAGGTCGTCACGAAGGTGGCGAGATTGAGCCGCGCGTTGCCGTCGAGCATCAGCTCGTCGTGCACGACCTGGTAGGCGATGTCCGGGTCGACGCCCCGTGGCGGCAGCTCGTTGCGGGGCACCCGCACGGGTTCCCTGGTGAACACCGGGTTCACCGAGACCTCCGCCCTGCCGTTGTCTTCCTCGAGTGGTTCGTGTGCGCGCGGCATGTCACCGAATGTAGGACCCGAGGGGATCACCGGATGCGGATTGCCGCGAAAGGCTGCACGATCTAACCCGAACAGTCGAAGCGCGCCACCACACCGAGGTCACCTCGCTGACCGAACACCAGCATGGCGGCCTCCGCCCAACCGGATGGGGGACATCCGTGGCCCACCGCAACCGCCCGCGCCCCTGGAGCACCCGACTCGGCACCGCGACGCTCGTGGCGAGCGCCGTGATCATCGGCGGCCTGCCGGTCGCCGCGGCCGCCCCGCCGGGTTCCTCGCCGGAGGACCACTACGCGGGCTCGGAGATCGCCAAACACGAGGGCGTCGCGCGGAGCGCGCCTACGCACCTGCGCGACGGCGGCGTGGCCGGCATGGACGTCAGCAGCCACCAGGGCGACATCGACTGGCAGGCCGCCGCGAACAACGGCGCGAGGTTCGCCTACGTCAAGGCGACCGAGGGCGTCACCTACACCAACCCGAACTTCGGCCAGCAGTACAACGGCGCCTACAACGTCGGCATGTTCCACGGGGCCTACCACTTCGCGCTGCCGGACGTGTCCAACGGCGTCGACCAGGCCAACTTCTTCGTCGACCACGGCGGCGGCTGGTCGCCGGACGGCAGGACGCTGCCGCCGGCGATGGACATCGAGTACAACCCCTACGGCGACACGTGTTACGGCATGGACCGGTTCCAGATGGCGAACTGGCTCAGCGCGTTCAGCGAGCAGATCAGGGCCCGCATCGGCCGCTATCCGGTGATCTACACCAGCCTGAACTGGTGGGCCCGCTGCACGAACAACAACCCGGGCTTCGGCGCGAACCCCCTGTGGGTGGCCAGGTACGCCGACAGCGTCGGCGACCTGCCGGCCAGCTGGGGTGGCTACTCGATCTGGCAGTACGCCAACTCCGGCATGTTCCCCGGTGATCAGAACGCCTTCAACGGCAGCTACGACCAACTGCGGGCGTTCGCGACCGGGTGACGACGCGCGACCGTCCGGCAGCTGACGATCTTAGTCCTTCTACGTGACTAATTCACCACACGACTGGCAATTTCGTTACTGGACCCTCACACTTTCGAGCTAGATGGTCACCTTGAGTGATCATCGTCCCCTGCGCTCGTTGGAGAGGGTCAGCCATGACTACGACCTTTCGCTCGTGGGCTCGCGCCCGAATGGCCGTCGCCGTCGGACTGTGCACCGGCGGCCTGTTACTCGGCGCGATCAGCCCCGCCACCGCCGCTGTCGGCCAAGCCCTGCCGAACAACCCGGCCGACAACCCGAGGCTCGCCGCGATGATCCACCGCCTCGACCATCCGGCCGGCTCGCAGATCGCCAAGCACGAGGGCCGCCCGCCGGCCGGCACCGTGCGCCCGCACGTCGCCTCGACCGCGACCTACGGCATGGACGTCAGCGGCTGGCAGGGCAACGTCGACTGGCAGACCGCCTGGAACAACGGGGCCAGGTTCGCCTACACCAAGGCGACCGAGGGCACCGGCTACACCAACCCGTACTTCGCCCAGCAGTACAACGGCGCCTACGACGTCGGCATGATCAGGGGCGCGTACCACTTCGCGCTGCCCGACCAGACCGGCGGAGCCACCCAGGCCGACTACTTCGTGGACAACGGCGGCGGCTGGTCCGGCGACGGGCAGACCCTGCCGCCCGCGCTGGACATCGAGTACAACCCGTACGGCGCGACCTGCTACGGGCTGAGCCAGTGGTCCATGGTGCAGTGGATCAAGGACTTCAGCGACGAGGTGCAGGCCCGCACCGGCCGGTGGCCGACGATCTACACCGCGAACAACTGGTGGAGCCAGTGCACCGGCAACTCCGGCGACTTCAGCAGCACCAACCCGTTGTGGGTGGCCAGCTACTCGTCCGGTCCCGGCACGCTGCCCTACGCGTGGGGCGTCTACACCTTCTGGCAGTACGCCGACTCCGGCGCGTTCCCCGGTGACCAGAACGTCTTCAACGGCGCGATGGACCGGTTGCAGGCACTCGCCAACGGCTGAACGGACCGAAACCCCGGCTGCTAATTTCACGTCAATCGAACATTCGTGATCAATTAACGAAGACTCTAGTCAACCTGTTAGGTCATCCACGACACTTCACCGCTGGGGACGACGGCACCAGAAGGGTCGAGGATGAAGATCAGGATCACGAACACGCGGCGAGGTCTGCTGGCCGCGGCGGTCGGCATCGCCGCGACCGCGCTCGTGCTGGGCTCGGTCAGCCCGGCGGACGCGGCTCCGGCCAGCGACCTCGCCGCTGTGGACAGCGGATCGTTCGACCACTACGCAGGTTCAGAGATCGCCAAGCACGAGGGTCACCAGGGTTTAGCGGACCGCACGCTCATCCCGATGGTGACCCAGACCCCCGGCCTCGACGTCAGCGGCTACCAGGGCAACGTCAACTGGTCGTCGGTCAGGGCCAACGGCGCCAGGTTCGCCTACGTCAAGGCCACCGAGGGCACCGGCTACACCAACGCGTACTTCGCCCAGCAGTACAACGGCTCCTACAACGTCGGGCTGATCAGGGGCGCGTACCACTTCGCGCACCCCAACAGCTCCAGCGGCGCGACCCAGGCCAACTACTTCGTCTCGCACGGCGGCGGCTGGTCAAGGGACGGCAAGACGCTGCCGCCCATGCTGGACATCGAGTACAACCCCAGCGGCTCCACCTGCTACGGCATCAGCCAGGGCGCCATGCGCTCGTGGATCCTGGACTTCAGCAACACCGTGCACTCCCGCACCGGCCGGTACCCGACCGTCTACACCTCGACCAACTGGTGGAACCAGTGCGTCGGCAACTGGACCGCGCTCGGCTCGACCAACCCGCTGTTCATCGCCCGCTACTCGTCCAGCGCCGGCACCCTGCCCGCGGGCTGGGGCTTCTACACCTTCTGGCAGTTCAACGACCACGGCACCTTCCCCGGTGACCAGGACGTCTTCAACGGCGCGGCCGACCGCCTGGTGGCGCTGGCCAACGGCTGACCCCGGTCGCCATCGCGAAACACCACGCGGGAAGCGCGGCACCCACGACGGGTGCCGCGCTCCTCCGTGTCGAACCGTCAGTCGAACAGGGCGGGCAGCGTGCCCTCCCAGGCGGTGCGCAGCTCGGCGAGGCCGATCGTCGCGACGTCCTGGATCTCCAGCGACTCGGACTCGGGGTCGACCACACCGACCTTGCTCCACGGCAGTCCGCGCGCGGTGCACATGTCGGTGAACCGCAGCTCCTCGGTGCGCGGCACGGCCACCAGCACCCGGCCGGCGGACTCGCTGAACAGCTGCACGAACGGGTCGCCGTCCACGAACACCCTGGCGCCCGTCTCGCCGAGCAGGCACGCCTCGACCAGCGCCTGGGCGAGGCCGCCGTCGGACAGGTCGTGCGCGGCCGACACCATGCCGTCCCGCGAGCCGGCCAGCAGCACGTCGGCCAGCAGCTTCTCCCGCGCCAGGTCGACCTTCGGCGGCAGGCCGCCGAGGTGCCCGTGCACGACGTTCGCCCACTCCGAGCCGCCGAACTCGTCGCGCGTCTCACCCAACAGCAGCAGGGTCTCGCCAGCCTCGGCGCCGATGCCGGTCGGGATGCGCCGCCGCACGTCGTCGATGACGCCCAGCACCGCGATCACCGGGGTCGGCAGGATCGCCGTCGTGCCGGTCTGGTTGTAGAAGCTGACGTTGCCGCCGGTCACCGGGATGCCCAGCTCGCGGCAGCCCTCCGCGATGCCCCTGATCGCCTGCTCGAACTGCCACATGACCGCGGGGTCCTCCGGCGAGCCGAAGTTCAGGCAGTCCGACACGGCCAGCGGGGTCGCCCCGCTGACCGCCACGTTGCGGTACGCCTCGGCCAGCGCCAGCTGCGCGCCCGTGTACGGGTCGAGCTTGCAGAACCGGCCGTTGCAGTCGGTGGCCAGCGCGACCCCGCGCCCGGTCTCCTCGTCGATCCGGATCATGCCCGAGTCGGACGGCTGGGCCAGCACCGTGCCGCCACGCACGTAGCGGTCGTACTGGTCGGTGACCCACTTGCGCGAGGCCAGGTTCGGCGACGCGATCATCCGCAGGATCGTCTCGCGCAGCTCGTCCGGTGTGGACGGACGCGGCAGCGAGTCGGGCACGTCGGCCTGCAACGCGTCCTGGTCGGCCGGGCGCGCGATCGGCCGGTGGTACTCGGGGCCCTCGTGCGCGACGGTCCTCGGCGGCACGTCCACGACGACCTCGTCGTGCCAGGTGATCACCAGGTGGTCGCCGTCGGTCACCTCGCCGATCTCGGTGGCGATGACGTCCCACTTCTGGCACACCCGCATGAACGCCGGCACGTCCTCCGGCCGCACCACGGCGCACATGCGCTCCTGCGACTCGCTGGAGAGCACCTCCGCCGGGGTCATGCCCTCGGCGCGCAGCGGCACCCGCTCCAGCCAGACCCGCATGCCGCCGTCACCCGCGCTGGCCAGCTCGCTGGTCGCGCAGGACAGGCCGGCGCCGCCGAGGTCCTGGATGCCGACGACGATCCGCTCCCCGAACAGCTCGAGGCAGCACTCGATCAGCACCTTCTCGGTGAACGGGTCGCCGACCTGGACGGCCGGCAGCTTCTTCCGCCCGGTCCCGCCCTCCTCGCCGGAGAACGTCTCCGAGGCGAGGACGGACACGCCGCCGATGCCGTCGAGGCCGGTCCGCGCGCCGAACAGGATGACCTTGTTGCCGGTGCCCGACGCGTGCGCCAGGTGCAGGTCCTCGACCCGCATCGCGCCGACGCACGCCGCGTTGACCAGCGGGTTGCCCGCGTAGGACTCGTCGAAGACGACCTCGCCGCCGATGTTGGGCAGGCCGAGGCAGTTGCCGTAGCCGCCGACCCCGGCGACGATGCCCGGCAGCACCCTGCGGGTGTCCGGGGCGTCGGCCGGGCCGAACCGCAGCGGGTCGAGCACGGCCAGCGGACGGGCGCCCATCGCCATGATGTCGCGGACGATGCCGCCGACGCCGGTCGCCGCGCCCTGATAGGGCTCCACATAGGACGGATGGTTGTGCGACTCCACCTTGAAGGTGACCGCCCAGCCGTCGCCGATGTCCACCACACCAGCGTTCTCGCCGATGCCGGCGAGCATCTTCGAGCGCATCTCCTCGGTGGTGTTCTCCTTGAAGTGCCGGAAGTGCACCTTCGAGGACTTGTAGGAGCAGTGCTCGCTCCACATCACCGAGTACATGGCCAGCTCGGCCTCGGTCGGCCGACGGCCGAGGATCTCGCGGATCTTCTGGTACTCGTCGTCCTTGAGGCCCAGCTCGCGGTAGGGCTGCGGCTGGTCCGGGCTCGCCTCGGCGCGTGCCACGGTGTCGATGTGCACCTGCGTGGAGGTCATGCCGTCACCACCGCGTCGAGAGCCGAGTAGAACATGCCGAGGCCGTCGTCGGACGGCCCGGTGAGCGCGTCGATGGCGTGCTCGGGGTGCGGCATCAGGCCGACGATCCGGCCGTTCGCGCTGGTGATGCCGGCGATGTCGTTGCACGACCCGTTGGGGTTCACGCCGACGTACCGGAACACCACGCGGCCCTCGCCCTCCAGCTCGTCCAGGGTGGCCTGGCTGGCGGTGTAGCGGCCGTCCATGTTCTTCACCGGCACGATGATCTCGGCGCCCTGCTCGTAGCGGCTCGACCACGCGGTGGTGTTGTTCTCCACCCGCAGCCACTGGTCGCGGCAGACGAAGTGCAGGCCGGCGTTGCGCAGCATCGCGCCGGGCAGCAGGCCCGCCTCGCACAGGATCTGGAAGCCGTTGCAGATGCCCAGCACGGGCATGCCCTTGCCGGCCGCCTCGACCACGGACCGCATCACCGGGGCGAACCGCGCGATCGCGCCGGCCCGCAGGTAGTCCCCGTAGGAGAAGCCGCCAGGCACGATCACCGCGTCGACACCGTGCAGGTCGGCGTCCGCGTGCCAGAGCGCCACCGCTTCGGCGTCGACGTAGCGGGCCGCGCGCTGCGCGTCGGTGTCGTCCAGGGTGCCTGGGAAGGTGATGACGCCGATCTTCACGCGTCCACCCGCCGAACCACCCAGTCCTCGATGACCGGGTTGGCGAGGAAGGTCTCCGCGATCTTGGCGAGCGTGGCGTCGTCGACGTCGTCGGCGACCTCCAGCTCGAAGTGCTTGCCCTGGCGGACGCTCGTGATCCCCTCGAAACCGAGGCGGGGCAGCGCATTGGCCACCGCCTGGCCCTGGGGGTCGAGGATCTCGGGCTTGGGCATGACGTCGACGACGACTCGGGCCACGACAGGATGCTCCCGGTTCTGTGCTGAACAAGACAGCGAAAACTGTGTCCTTGCCGACCCCGACCGCAGCCTTGGTACGGTCGGCGGTACCGGCGGAGCCTACCTTCCTGCTCGGTGTGACCTGGACCGCGTCGCCGCTAGCCCTCGGTTATCCGGTCGGCGATCACGCTGTCGATCACCTGCGGCTTTCGCTCTCCGCGAGAACGGTGGCGGATCGGGGCTTGTGCCCTGAAAGTGTGCTCATGCGTGTTCTCGTACTCGGTGGAACGGTTTTCCTCGGCAAGGCCGTCGCGGCGGAGGCCGTGCGGCGCGGCCACGAGGTGGTGTGCGCGGCGCGCGGCACCTCGGGCACGGTCCCGGAAGGAGCCACGCTCGTCGCGATCGACCGCGACGCCCCCGACGGGCTGGCGCCGCTGCGCGGCGAACGGTTCGACGCCGTCGTCGACGTGGCCACCATGTCGGTGAACTGGGTGCGCGAGGCGCTGCGGGAGCTCGGCGACAACGCGGGCCACTGGACGTTCGTGTCGACCTGCTCGGTGTACGCCGACCAGGGCACCCCGGGGCAGACCGTCGACTCGCCGCTGCTGCCGCCGCTGGAGGACGACACCGAGATCGAGGAGCGCGGCGCGAAGTACGGCGGTATCAAGGTCTCCAGCGAGCGCGCCGTCCGCGACGCGCTCGGCGACAAGGCGTTCATCGTGCGCGCCGGCCTGATCTGCGGTCCCGGCGACCTCAGCGACCGGTTCGGCTACTGGCCGGCCAGGATCTCGCAGGGCGGCCGGGTCCTGGTGCCGGACACCGCAGACCAGCCGACGCAGATCATCGACGCCCGCGACCTGGCCGCCTGGATCCTCACCGCGGCCGAGCGGGGCGTGACCGGCACCTTCGACGGCTCGTCGCCCGCCCGCCCGCTCGGCGAGTTCCTCGCCGAGATCGCCGAGGCGGTCGCGCCAGAGGGCACCGAGCTGGTGCCGATGACGAAGGAGGAGCTGGTCGAGGCGGAGGTGCAGGGCTGGGTCGGCCCGCGCTCGCTGCCCGTGTGGGTGATGAGCATCGAGGGCTACGAGGCGATGATGGACCGCGACGCCGGCCCCTCACTGGCCGCCGGCCTGACCGTGCGGCCGCTGGCCGAGACGGCCCGCGACAGCCTGGCGTACGAACGCGAACTCGGCCTGGACCGCGAGCGTCGCGCCGGGCTCACCCTTGAAGAGGAGGCCAAGCTCCTCGCGGCTCAGTAGGGCTGGCCGCCGGGGACGGTGTCGGGGGCGGTGTCGGTGCTGCTGTACGGCGCCGCACCCGGCTGCGTGTCCTGGCCGGCGGACGCGAGGGTCGCTTCGTACGGCTTGCCGCCGGGAACGGTGGCCGGGTCGAGCACCATCAGGCCCGGCATGATCTGCAACGAGAAGGCCGCCGCCGCGATGACCAACAGAGTCCTGCGTGTCTTCCGCACTGGATCACCTCGTGGCTAGTCGGGTGGTGCTGCGCACGATGATGCCGGCAAACGCCGACCACGTCATCAGGCCGATGGTCGCGTTTGCGGCTCGATATGGAGTAGCGCGGCCCCGAAATCGGGCTGGGCGGCATCTTGGTGACCAATCAGCACGCCGACCACTCGACCAGGGTTGGCCGGCGGCCCTCGTCGAGGTCTCCTACGCGAGGTTCGAGCGGCTCAGGCCGGCCGGCACCGAGGTGCTGGCGCTGCCGAGCGAGGAGCCCGTCGAGGCCAGCCCGAGGTAGGTGGTCGGCTCGGCGCCGTGGTGCAGCGCGATGTCCACGGCGTCGAGCAGGGCCTGCCTCGGGCCGGGTCGGTCCAGTTCGGCCGCGTCGACGGTGATCCGGACCAGGCCGCCGCGCCGCGCGGAACGGGCCGCGCCGAGCACCAGCGCGAGACACCACCACGGTTCGGTCCGGCCGCCGAGTCCCGCGGTCCGGCCGAGCCCGTGCACGCGGCCGACGTGCACCGCGCCCGTGCGCAGGTCGCGGACGGTCGCGGCGTCCGCGCAGATCGCGAACTGGTGCCGCCGCAGCGCGGTCAGCGTGCCGGGCGAGGCGAGCCAGCGCGGCGGGGCGAAGCAGTCGGTGGCCAGACCGAGCCGGTCGACGACGGCGCGGGCGGCGAGCAGCCGCAGCCCGGCCTCGTGCGCGGGCAGCGCGGCGAACTCGGCCCTGCGCCGGATGCTGACCGGCCGGTGGCACGGGTGGGTGTTGTGGTCGAAGCCGTGCAGCACCACCGCGTCGCCCTCGGCGGTGCGGGCACGGATCCAGTCGATGGCCGGCGCGAGCCCGCGCTCGGCGGCCGCACCGCGCGCCGAGGTCGGGCGCGGCGCGAGCAGCAGCGAGAGCGGGACCTGCCTGCGGTCCAACTCGGCGGCGAGGGCTACGCACCGGTGCAGCGTGCTGGTGCCGATGCCGGACAGCGAGACGACCAGTCGTGGACGCACGGTACAAGGAAGACGCCTCGGGGTGACGTCGGCCTGACCCCGAGATGACCTGCCGACGCCGATCCGGCGAACTCCCTGTCGCACTGGCCGCACAAGGGACAATCCTTGCGCCACATCGGGATTTCCCCGGTCGACTCGCCAGGCTCCATCACCCGAAAGTGGCGCCGACCGACGGTCGGTCGGTCAGGGGATCTAGGCGGGCCAGTCGGCGAAGCTGCGTCCCGAGATCCGCTCGTACGCCTCGACATAGCGCGCGCGGGTGGCCGCGACGACCTCGTCCGGCAGCGCGGGCGGCGGGGTGTTCGACGAGCGGTCCCAGCCGGACGCCGGCGAGGTCAGCCAGTCCCGGACGTACTGCTTGTCGAACGAGGGCTGCACCCGGCCGGGCTGGTAGCCGTCTGCCGGCCAGTAGCGCGAGGAGTCCGGCGTCAGCACCTCGTCGGCCAGCACCAGGGTGCCGCCGGGGGCGAGGCCGAACTCGAACTTCGTGTCGGCCAGGAGCACCCCGCGCGTCCTGGCGAACTCGCGGGCCCGGCCGTAGACCAGCAGGGCCGTGTCGCGCAGCCGCTCGGCGAGGTGCGCGCCAAGCTGCCCGGACACCTCGTCGAAGGTGATGTTCTCGTCATGCTCGCCGATCGGGGCCTTGGTGGTCGGCGTGAAGATCGGCTCGGCCAGCTCGTCGGACTCGACGAGGCCGGCCGGCAGCTCGACCCCGCACACCGAGCCGGTCCGCCGGTAGGTGTCGAGGCCGGAGCCGGTCAGGTAGCCGCGCACGACGCACTCCACCGGCAGGATCTCCAACTTGCGCACGAGCAGCGCTCTGCCGCGCACCTCGGCCGGGATGCGCGGGTCGTCCCAGGCGACCACGTGGTTGGGCACCACGTCGGCCAGCAGCTCGAACCAGAACACGCTCATCGCGGTCAACACGCGCCCCTTGTCGGGGATCTCCGTGTCGAGCACGTAGTCGAAGGCCGACAGGCGGTCGGAGGCGACGAACAGCAGGTGTTCGTCGTCGACCTCGTACAGCTCCCGGACCTTGCCTACCGCGACCTTGGGGTAATCAGCGAGCGTTGGCACGGTCCTGGAGCTTACGGCCTGCTCCACTCGGCCGAACCGGACGAGTGCGACCGTCGCAGCAGGAGGGCTGTCGCTCACCAAGGGTGAGCGGCTACGTTATGACACCGTGACAATCTCGCCCGCCGCGCCGGTGCGTTCGTCCGCCCAGTGCCCGGTGGCCCAGCACCCCGCCCCACCCGCGTCGGACAGCGTCCTGAGCAGCACGGACGAGGTGGACTTCGAGCTGGCCGAGGAGTTCATCCGGCTCTTCCACGCCGAGAATCCCGAGGCCGGCCCGGTGTTACCCCGGCTGCGCTGGGTGCGCGCCGAGATCCAGGCGACCGGCTCCTACCGGCACACGACCGCCGAGCTGACCTTCGGGGCGCAGGTGGCGTGGCGCAACAGCGCGCGGTGCATCGGCCGCCTGTACTGGCGCAGCCTCCGCGTCCGCGACCTGCGCGCGGTGCGGGACGCGGACCGGGTCGCCGCGCACTGCCGCCGGCACCTGCGGCTGGCCGCCAACGGCGGCCGGATCCGGCCGGTGATGAGCGTGTTCGCCCCGGACGAGCCGGGCAGGCCAGCGCCGAGGATCTGGAACGACCAGCTCATCCGGTACGCGGGCTACGAGCGGGACGGCGGCGTCCTCGGCGACCGCAGGTACCTCGGCTTCACCAGGACCGCGCTCGACCTCGGCTGGCAGCCGCCGGAGCAGCCCGGCATGTTCGACGCGCTGCCGCTGATCGTGGAGACCGAGCAGGAGGGGCCGACGCTGCACCCGCTGTGGCGGGAGGACGTCTTCGAGGTGCCGCTGAGCCATCCCGAGCTGGACTGGTTCGGCTCGCTCGGCCTTCGCTGGCACGCGGTGCCTGCGATCAGCAACATGCGGCTGGTGATCGGCGGGGTGTCCTACCCGGCCGCGCCGTTCAACGGCTGGTACCTGGGCACCGAGATCGGCGCGCGCAACCTGGTCGACCGCGACCGCTACGACCTCTCCGAGCTGGTCGGCGAGCGGATGGGCCTGGACCGCTCCAGCGAGCAGACGCTGTGGCGGGACCGCGCGGTGATCGAGATCAACCGCGCGGTGCTGCACTCGTTCACCGAGGCCGGGGTCAGCATCGCCGACCACCACACCGAGTCGGAGCGGTTCCTCACGCACGTGGCCAGGGAGGAGAAGGCCGGCAGGTCCTGCCCGGCCGACTGGTCCTGGATCGTGCCGCCGATCTCGGGCGCGCTGACCCCGGTGTTCCACCGGTACTACGACACCGAGCCGCTGCGTCCCGAGTTCGTGCTCGACGATGACGCGGCGCACCGCGGCCAGCACGGCACGCCGCGCTGCTTCGAGCAGCCGCGCGAGAACTGAGGCTGCTTCGCCCAGGTCAGAGGATGGGCGCCGGGGCGTAGGCGAGCGCGTCTGGGTGCTTCGCCAGCACCGCGTCGACCTGCTTCACCACGGCGTCGACCTGCTCGGCGGCCACCCCGGTGAACGACAGCCGGTCGGCGAGCAGCGCGTCGAGTGTGGCCCGGTCCAGCGGCAGCCGGTCGTCGGCGGCCAGCCGGTCGAGCAGGTCGTTCTCCGCGGCGCCCTGCTCGCGCATGGCCAGCGCGACGGCCACGGCGTTCTCCTTGATCGCCTCGTGCGCGGTCTCCCTGCCGACACCGGCCCGCACGGCCGCCATCAGCACCTTCGTGGTGGCCAGGAACGGCAGGTAGCGGTCCAGCTCGCGGGCGATCACGGCCGGGTAGGCGCCGAACTCGTCCAGCACCGTCAGGAACGTCTCGATCAGGCCGTCCAGCGCGAAGAACGCGTCCGGCAGCGCGACCCTGCGCACCACCGAACAGGACACGTCGCCCTCGTTCCACTGGTCGCCGGCCAGCTCGCCGACCATCGACAGGTAGCCGCGCAGCACCACGGCGAGCCCGTTGACCCGCTCGCAGGACCGGGTGTTCATCTTGTGCGGCATGGCGCTCGACCCGACCTGGCCTGCCTTGAAGCCCTCGGTGACCAGCTCGTGGCCCGCCATCAGCCGAACGGTCTTGGCCAGGCTTGACGGCGCCGCGGCGAGCTGGACCAGCGCGGACAGCACGTCGAAGTCCAGCGAGCGCGGGTAGACCTGCCCGACGCTGGTCAGCACCCGCTCGAAGCCGAGGTGCTCGGCGACGCGACGCTCCAGCGTGGCCAGCTTCTCGCGGTCCCCGCCGAGCAGGTCGAGCATGTCCTGCGCGGTGCCGACCGGCCCCTTCACGCCGCGCAGCGGGTAGCGCGCGACCAGCTCCTCCAGCCGCCCGAACGCGACCAGCAGCTCGTCGGCCGAGGTGGCGAACCGCTTGCCGAGCGTCGTGGCCTGCGCGGCGACGTTGTGCGACCGGCCGGCGATCACCAGGTCGCTGTGCTCGGCGGCCAGCCGCGCGAGTCGCGCGAGGACGGCCGCGACCCTGCCCCGGACGTGCTCGAGCGAACGCAGGATCTGCAACTGCTCGACGTTCTCGGTGAGATCCCGCGAGGTCATGCCCTTGTGCACGTGCTCGTGCCCCGCCAGCGCGTTGAACTCCTCGATGCGCGCCTTCACGTCGTGCCTGGTGACCCGCTCGCGCTCGGCGATCGACGCGAGGTCGACCTGGTCGAGCACCCGCTCGTAGTCGGCGACCGCCCCGGCCGGCACCTCGATGCCGAGCTCGGCCTGCGCCCGCAGCACCGCGAGCCACAGCTCCCGTTCCAGCGTGATCTTGTGCTCGGCCGACCAGAGCGTCACGAGGTCGGTCGAGGCGTAGCGGCTGGCCAGCACGTTGGCGATGCGGGGCTTCGTCACGGCTGCTCAGCCTACGTGGCCCCGGCAGGGCCGGCGGCGCGGGCGGTTCCCGTCAGAGATGCGTGCGCAGCATCCGGCGGGCCGCGCCGCGCGGATCGGGGTGGATCTCCAGCAGCGCGTTCACCACGGTGCCGTCGACGAGCGCGATCAGTTCCTCGACCCTGGCGGAGTCCACCGCGTGGCCGGAGCGGTCGAAGATCTCCAGCAGCAGCTCGTGCAGCTCGCGGCTGAGCCTGCGCATCAGCGGACGCAGGTAGGGGCGGCGGCCGGTGGCGACGAGGCGCTCGTAGCGCAGCAGCACCGCCTCGGCGTCGGCCTCGCCCTCGCGCTGCGGGCCGAGCAGCAGGTCGAGCACGAGCTCGACGAGCCGGTCCGTGTCGCACCGCTCGGCGGCCAACCCGGCCAGCCGATCCTTGCCGTTCGCGAGCTCGACACGGCCGTGGTGTTCCACGGCGGCCTCGACGAGCTCGTCGAGGCTGGTGAAGTAGTACGTGGTCGACGCGAGCGGCAGGCCGGCGCGCTCGGCGACGGCCCGGTGGCGGACCGCCTCGAAGCCGCCGCCGACGAGGAGGTCGGCTGCGGCTTCGACGAGCGCCTGGCGACGGCGTTCGCCCTTCGGCGTGCTCGCTGCGGTCATGACCTGCGATTCTCCCAGGCCGCCCGGTCAGTGGCCGCCACCGGCCGGGTTCAGGCCGATGACGCCGCCGAAGGATCCGCGCAATCGAGGCGATTTTCGGCGCGGTCGGTACTCGGAGCGATCAGTACTTGGAGGCGTTCAGTACTTGGGGGCGATCCGCTTGGCCACGTCCGCGACCCGGTCCGCGAACGGCGCGGTCGTCGCACCCGGCTGCGGCCTGCTGACCACGGTCAGCCTGCCGCCGTGCGGCGTCGCCTGCGTGTCCTGCTGCACGCCGGAGAGCGGCGAGAAGTCCGGCGCCGCGCCCTCGGTCGGCACCAACACGACCGAGAACAGGCCGGTCACGGCGCCGTCCTTGACCAGGAACCCCGCCGACCTGGTGCCGTCCGGGCAGTTGCCGTCGACCGGCACCGGGGTGAGGCCGGCGGCGGCCGGGAGCTCGTTGGCGAGGGCGACAGCGAGCTCCCGGTCCACCGGTCCGCACCCACCAGGGGTGCCGCCAGCCGAAGGGCTGGCACTCCCGGACGACGCGCCCCCCTGCGTAGGCGTGCCCTCCGGGATGCTGTTGGGCGGCGGTCCGCCGCGATACGGGGTGGTCGAATGGGCGGAGTTGTCGTTGGTGTCCTGCTTGTTGAGCGGGGCCATGCGCGAGTTGGTCGGACCACTGCCACTACCGCTGACCGGCGCGGGGGCGGCGGCCCGCACACTGTCGGCGCTCATGGTGTTGCCGTGTTGAAGTCCGACTGCGAGCACCGTACCGCCGAGGACAAGGGCAACGGCAGCCGCGGAAGCCACGCCGAGCGACTTGCGTTGCCGCGCCGCAGCCCGCCGCGACTCGGCGCGCACGTCGCCCTCGTCGAAGGAGGGCGGCGGCACGTCCCGCACCGCGTCCCGGAACAGCTCCGCGAGCCTGCGCTCGTCCATCTACGCCCACCTCCTCGACACGTCGTCGCCCGCCTGCTCCAGTCTGCTCACGATGCCGGCCGCAGGTCGTCCAGCGCGCTGCCCAGCGCCTCCCGCAACGCGGCAAGCCCGCGCGACGTCTGGCTCTTCACGGTCCCCTCCGAGCACTTCAGCGCCTCGGCGGTGCCCGCGACGTCCAGTCCCTCAAGGAACCTCAGCACCAGCACGGCCCGCTGCCTCGGCGGCACCAGCTTGAGGCCGTCGAGCAGCGCGGCCCTGGTGGCCACCGCGTCGCCGACCTCGCCGTCGCCGTTCGGCCGTTCCGGCAGCTCGTCGACGAACCGCTCGCGCCGCCACGGCCGCCGCGACTCGTCGATGACCGCGCGCACCAGGCTGCGGCGGACGTAGGCGTCGAGGGCTCCCTTGTCCCGCACCTTGCGCCACCTCCGATGCAGTGCGACGAACGCGGTCTGCGCGAAGTCGTCCGCCCGGTGCCAGTCGCCGCAGAGCAGGTACGCCGTTCGGCGCACGGCTTCCCGCCGAGCCACGAAGTACTCCGCGAACTCCTGCTCCTCGCGCTGATCCACGCGGACTGCTCTCCGCTCCTCGTGCTTGCACTGTCCGGACGGGGCTGGCACCCACAACGGTTGCACGAACTTACGCCGAGATCTACGTCACCCTGATACCGCCACCGAACCAAACAGGCCGAGGAAGGGGCGAGAACCCGTCAGGAGGTCGACTTCTACGCAGCCTGGTCGGAAAGGGCGGGCTGTGATGTGATCGGTTCGTGACGCTACTGGCTCCCATCGACCTCCGTTCCGACACTGTCACGCAGCCCGACGAGCGGATGCGGCTGGCGATGAGCCGGGCCGAGGTCGGCGACGACGTGCTCGGCCACGACCCCACGATGCGCGCGCTGGAGGAGCGGGTCGCCGGGCTGCTTGGCGTCGAGGCCGCGCTGTGGGTGCCGAGCGGTTCGATGGGCAACCTGATCGCCCTCATGACGCACCTGACCAGGGGCGACCGCTTCCTCGCGCCGCGCGCGGCGCACGTGCTGGGCAACGAGCTCGGCACCCCGGCCTGGCTGGCCGGCGGGATGCCGGAGGCGCTGGACTGGGACGCCGGACCCGGCCGGATCTCGCCCTCGGCGGTCCGCGCGGCGGCCGAGGGCGGCAGCTGCCCGTACTACGCCCTGCGCACCACCCTGCTGTGCCTGGAGAACACCCACAACGCGGCGGGCGGCACCGTGACCGCGCCGGAGGACTTCCGGCAGGTGGTCGCCGCGGCCAGGGCGGCGGGCCTGCGCGTGCACCTGGACGGCGCGCGGCTGTGGAACGCGGCAGTGGCGCTCGGGGTCGCCCCTGCCGAGCTCGTCGGCGACGTCGACACCGTGCAGGTCTGCCTGAGCAAGGGGCTCGGCGCGCCGGTCGGATCCGTCGTCGCCGGCACGGCCGAGTTCGTCGCGGAGGCGCGGCGGGTCCGCAAGATGCTCGGCGGCGGGGTGCGGCAGGGCGGGGTGCTCGCGGCGGCCGGGCTCGTCGGGCTGGACCGGCTCGACGACCTGGCGCAGGACCACTCGAACGCGACGGCGCTGGCCACGGGCCTGGCCGAACTCGGCTGGGACGTCCCGCCGCCGGAGACCAACATCGTGCTGGCGGCCGTGCCGGACCTGCCAGGCACGCTCGCGCACCTGACTGGGCTCGGCGTGCTGGCCGGGCCGATGTCCGGCAAGGTCCGGTTCATCACGCACCGGGACGTCTCGGCGCAGGACATCGCCGAGGCCCTTCGGCGCATCGCCTCGGCCGCCTGAGACGTCGTCTCGGCCGGAGAAAGTTGTTGCAGCCCAACGAGAGGGGACCCGCGTGCGCTGGTTGGTGTTCGACTACGGCGAGGTGATCAGCCGGCGGACCGAGGCGGTGCCGGCGCTGGCCGCCCGCCTCGGCGTGGATGCCGAGGCGTTCGACGCGTCCTACTGGGCGGCCCGCAACCCCTACGACCGGGGCCAGGCCGACCTGGACTACTGGCGGGCCGTCGCCGCGCCGTTCGGCGTGACCGTCGACGAGGGCACGTCGAGCGAGCTGACCGACCTCGACGTCGCAGGCTGGCTGTACCCGGAGCCCGCGACGCTGGAGCTGCTCGCCGACCTGGACGAGGCCGGGGTGCCGCTCGCGCTGCTGTCCAACGCGCCGGTCTCGTTCGGGCGGGTCGCGGAGCGGCAGCCGTGGACCAAGCACTTCCGGCACCTGGTCTTCTCCGGCGACCTCGGCGTGGCCAAGCCGGACGCGGAGATCTGGGCGACCCTGGTCGAGCGGCTCGGCGCGCGGCCGGCCGACTGCGTGTTCCTCGACGACCGTCAGGAGAACATCGACGGCGCGCTGGCCGCCGGCCTCGGCGGCTGGCTGTGGGCCGACGCCGCCGACGCCAGGACGCGACTCACCCAGCTCAGCTTCCTGTCCTGAGCCGAGCCTGCCCGGTCTACCGCCACCGCTGAGCCGGCCGCGGCGGTGCCCCGCCAGGCCGCTGTGCCCCGCCAGGCCGGCGGGGCACGGCGGCGGTCACGTCGAGGACTTGCCCTTGATCGCCTTGTAGCCCTTCGCGCCAACGGCGATCGCGACGACGACGATGCCGACCCAGAACAGCGCGTGCACCACCGCCCCGACGATGCCCAGTGCCAGCCAGGCGACGAGCAGAATCCCGATGATGGCCCACATGGCGGCTTTCCCTTCGTCCCCCCGAAAGACTCTCAGCGTGTGAACGGTCGGCCGCGCAGTGGAGTTCCCGGCAGCCACCCGGCGAGCCGCCGCAGGGCCTCCTCGATGTCGTGCGCGGACCCCGCGAAGGACAGCCGGACGAAGCGGTCGCCGCGCGCCGGGTCGAAGTCCACCCCCGGCGCGATCGCCACCCCGGTGTCGTCGAGCAGCCTGCGGCAGAACGCCATCGAGTCATCCGTCAGGTGCGACACGTCCGCGTAGGCGTAGAAGGCGCCATCGACCGGGGCAAGCCGGTCGATGCCGAGCGCGGTCAGCCCGGCCACCAGCGCGTCCCGGTTCGCCCGGTACCGCGCCACGTGCCCGGTGACCTCCGCGTAGGACTCGGGGGTGAACGCGGCGACCGCGGCGTGCTGGGCCAACGCGGGAGGGCACAGCGTGAAGTTCCCGGTCAGCCGGTCGACCGCGCGGCGCAACCGTCGGGGCAGCAGCATCCAGCCGAGCCGCCAGCCCGTCATGGCCCAGTACTTCGAGAACGAGTTCACCACGACGGCCTCGCGGGAGTCCTGCCACGCGCAGCCGAGCGGCCGGCCGTAGCTGATGCCGTGGTAGATCTCGTCGCTGATCAGCTGCACGCCGTGCTCGGCGCACCAGGCCGCGAGCGCGCCGAGTTCGGCCGGGTCGAGCACCGTGCCGGTCGGGTTCGCCGGGCTCGCCACGATGAGCCCCTTGATCGGGCCGATCCCGGCGAGCAGGTCGACGGTCGGCTGGAACCTGGTGTCCGGCCCGCAGGGCAGCTCGACGACCTCGCAGCCGAGGGCGCGCAGGATGTTGCGATAGGCGGGATAGCCCGGGCTGGCCAGCGCCACCCGGTCGCCCGCGTCGAAGGCGGCGAGGAAGGACAGCAGGAACGCACCGGAGGACCCCGTGGTGACCACCACGTCATCGGGGTCGACCGCGAGGCCGTACTGCCGGTCGTAGTGCCCGGCGATGGCCGCGCGCAGCTCGGGGATGCCGAGCTGCTCGGTGTAGCCGAGAGTGTTGGCGGACAACGCCTCGACGGCCGCCGCACGGACCGGTGCTGGCGCGGCGCTCGCGGGTTGGCCGACGCACAACGAGATCACGTCGCCGTGTGTCCTGGCGCGTCGGGCCGCCGCCGACACCACGTCCATGACGTGGAACGGCGGCACGTCCGCCCGTGCCGCGACGGTCAACAGGCTGTCCTGGGCCAACATGGCGACAGGCTACGCGCGCTAGCCCATCCGTCCCACGCCGCCTTGCTCCGGACGCGGCAACTCAGTAGCCCACGTAGCTGCCGCCGCCGTGCAGGGCCTTCACGCCGGGCACGTTGCCAAGGCCGCCGTAGCGGTCCACCGAGTACTTCACGCCGGCGATGATGTTGTCCACCGGGTTCCAGATGTCGTCGTGGCCGGCCAGCTTGTGCGCCTGGAACGTCGAGTCGATGCACTGCATCAGGCCCTTGGACGGGTGTCCCGCCGCCGCGTTGGAGTCCCAGTTGTTGATCGCGTGCGGGTCGCCGCCCGACTCGTGCTGGATGATCGACCAGATGGTGTTGATGTCGGCGTCGCTGACGTTCACGCCGTTGGCCCGCAGGATCTCGATGGCCTGCTTGATCCAGTCCTGCACGTTGCCGGGCGGCGGGCCGCTGGCCGGCGGGCCACCACTGGGCCCGAGACCGCCGCCACCGCCACCGTCCGTGCCGCCGCCACCACCGCCACCGCCGTGGCCACCGCCACCGTGACCGCTGCCGCTGTTACCGCTGCCTGAGCCGCCGGAGTCCCCGCCGGACCCGGAGCCAGACCCGGAGCCGTTCCCGTGGTCCTGCGGCGGCGTGATGGGGGCGCTGCCGTCGGCGCCGGAGGTCCCCGTGGTGGGCGCAGGCTTCGCCGTCCACTCGACCTTCTTGCCGGGCGCCGGGGTGAACGCCTGCGTGTTCGGGTCGGCCATGGTGGAGAACTTGGGCGCGATCGCGCCGGGCAGGCCGTTGATAGTGCCAAGCGCCGTGCCGAGCGCCTGCTCCACCTCGGTGATCTTGGGCTGGGCGTCGCTGACCGCCTCGGCGCACATGCGGCTGATGGCCGCGTCGTGCTGGGACTTGTCCGCGTCGTCCTTCTCCGCCGAACGCAGCGCGCGGACGCGGGTCAGCAGATCCTCGCAGATGCGGTTGATCGAGTCCTTGGCGGTCTGCAACGCGCCAGCGGCGGTGTTGAGGGCGGTCGCGCCGTTGGTGAGCGCGTCCTTCACGGAACCGCCCGCCTTGGTGAAGTCAGCCATGTAGGTGGTGAAGCCCTGCGCGGACTTGCCCTCCCAGGCCCCGTCGAGCTGGGCGACGGACTTGCCGACGGCCGTGTCGGACTCGTCGCACTTGCCTGCGGCGGTCGTCAGCTGGTTGGCGATCTCGCGCACGCTGTCCGGCTGCGCGCTGTCCACCTTGTCGGCGAGCGCGGCGAGCGCCGCTCCCCCCGGGAGTCCCGCCACTTCGTCCTTGGCACTCATCGCTCTGCGCTCTCCCCGCTGCGACCTGTCGGACCGTGACCTGTCAGACCGACTTGAACGAACCCGCGTTGGCCTGCTCCACGTCGGCGGTGCTCTGCGTGATGGCGTCGACGGCGCGCTCGACCTTGCCGAGCACGGACTCCGCCGCGGCGAACTCCGTGCGCACCGCCGCGCACAACGAGTCGACCGCAGCCGAGATGCCCGCCGAGCTGGTCAGCTTGCCGAAGATCGCGGGATTGCCGTGGTGCTGGGCGAAACCGTCGCCGAGGCCGCCGAACTGGCTGGCCTGCCCGCTCGCCATCGTGCGGCACTGCTCAAGGGCATCGGTGTTGAACTTCGCGACTGACACCTAGGCCAACCCCCTTCGGCACGCCCGCCTTGCACCCGGTCTGACGCGACGCCGACCGAGCCGGTTCCCCAACCTTAGAGCGAGTTGAGCGCTCGGTAAGGACGTATCGCACAGCGTCATCCGACCTGGTTCACGGAGTCATCCAACCCGGGCCGTCCTGGGCCGTACTCGACCCGTCCGCGCCTCGTCCGCCAGCCCGTCCGACCTGCCGAATCAGGCCTCGTCGAGCAGCTCCCACACGCAGCCGGCCAGCCGAGCGTTGTCCGCAGGGGCGATCGTGCTCCACAGCCTGCCGTCCGTGCTCGGCCGCACCAGGTGCAGGTAGCGGCCGGACGGGGTGTCGTGGAAGGCGACCACCCGGTCGGCGCGGGAGGCCGAACCGCCGCGCCCGGCGCGCTCCGCCCCGAACTGCCCGCGGATGCTGATGCCGTTGACCATCGCGGCGAGCTCCTGCGCGTCGCCGAGGCCGACACCACGCCGCTCAAGGGCCGTGATCAGCCGCTCGGCGTCGTCACCCGCCTCGGCGGCGGCACCGTGCAGGAACTCGTTGGGCAGGCTCACCGAACGGCCGAAGCCGGCCGGCATGTCACCGGCGACGGACACCGCCGACTCGGCCAGCGAGGTGCCGTGCGCCCCGATCAGCCAGACCTCGCCGCCGTCGACGACCGCGAGCAGGGCGGCCTCGCCCGCGGCGGAGGCGAAGCCCCTGATGTTGCGGTCCGTCCAGACCCAGATGTCGACGGACTGTTGGGGATTGGCCAGCAGCGCGAGGCTGTCCGCGAGCTCGGGAACGACCCGTCCCCGCTCCGCCAGCCCGCGCTGTTCGAGCGAATCCCAGACGCCGGAGACGATCTCGGCCCGTTCCGTGTGCGTGACGCCGGGACTCGGGACGTCCAACGCGACGTGCCGGTGTGGGAAGCGCTCGGCTTCCCACACCACGTCGAACTCCACAGTGGACAGCACAACGCTGCCGGAGGATGTCACCGCGACTACTGGTCCTTCTTGTCGTCGCCAAGGACCGACTGCACCACAAGGCGTTCGTCGTCGAAGACGTCCGAGTCGTCCACGCCGTACTTGCGCACGTGCTCGGCGTCCTCGTCCTTCTTGCCCTTGCCAGCGGCGGCAGGCTGCATCATCGAGGACCCGCCCTTGCCGGCCACGCCCGCCTTGCCGCCCGCCCGGCCCGCGAGCCGCTCCTCCTCGCCGATAATGCCGGAGCTTGCCGAACCCTTCTTCGCCGAGGCGGCCTCCTCCTCGAACAGGCCGCCCTTGCTGCTGCCGCCCGCCGCGCCGCCGGGACCGCCCCGCACGACCTGACCGCCCTTCGCGCCCGCGGCCATCGCCCCGAGCCCGAGCCCGCCCATCGTGCCGAGCCCGACCCCGAGCCCGAAGTTGCTCGGCGTCGGCCGAGGCGTGCCGCCGGTGAAGGTGCCCTGCGGCAGCTGGCCTTCGCCGACTGGCATGACACCCGTGGAGTTACCGCCGCCGGGCAGCCGGGCACCTGGTGTGCCGGGACTTCCCGGGACGCCGGGGACGCCGCCGGTGCCGATGGGGGCGGGCGTGCCGACCAGCCCGTTGGCGCCCTGGTTGCCGGACACGCCGAAGCTGGGGCTGTTCGTCCCCGTGCCCGGCTGCGTCCCGACGCCGGAGGAGTCGAAGCTGGAGGGTGCGGTGATGCCCGAACTCGTGCTGGAGGTCGAGGTATGCAGGTCGAACCCCGGCGGCTGCGGCATCGGCTGGTAGCTGTTCAGCGACTGCTGGCTCTGGTCGGTGTAGTTGGTCAGCGAGTCGATCGTCTGCTGCCGAGCCACGTTGGTCTGCTGGACTTCCTTGGCGTGGTCGGTGGTGTGCCCGAAGAAGCCCATCACCTTGTCGCCGAGGTTCTCCGACGTCGGTCCCTGGAGCGTCGAGGCGCTCGGCAGCGTGTTGCTGGTGTGGCCGTAGTTGGAGCTCTGGTCCATCACCGTGGTAGACGTGTTGGTGCCGTGCTCGTGCGCCTGGTCGCCGTAGTCGGAGGAGGCTTTCACCGTCGTGGCGGCGGCATCACCCGACGCGCCCTGCCAGTCGATGCCCAGCTGCTTGAGCTGCTGGCGAAGCACCTGGTCCGTTTCGGCGAGACCCATCGCAAGCTGCTTGAGGGCGAACGCCGCCTCGGCGAACTTGTGCGACGCGTTGCTCGTGTGGAACGCCTGGACGATTCCCGCGAGGCCGTTGTTGTCATACCCCTGGAAACGGTGTCCGCTCAACTGCTTGTGGCCCATGGTCGTGCCCCCTCACTTGATCGTCTGAAGGGTCGCCAGCGCGAGGCCGGCTGCCTTCTGCGCGTTCTGGCACATCTGTTCTTGGCTGAACTGGCGATCGTCCGGCGTGAAATCCACCAACAGCTGTTGGTTGTCAGCAACGCTCACCGCGATGCTGCACGCGGCGACTCCGGCCGACCCGCTGAACGTGGCGCGAACCGCAGGAAAACCTGATACGTCGATGACCTGCGTGCTCATATTGACGACATCGAACCAGTAGCCAACGCCCGTGTTCGGAACAGCAACCACTCGGTAAGTGGCGGAAGGGCCGCTCGGATTCAACATGCAGGCGGCAACGGGTCCGGTGTGCACCGGATCAGCAGTGCCCTTGCGGGCCCGCGTAATCGACAGTTCCGCCCGTTGCGCATCGGTAAGCAGTGAACAAGGGTCGGTCACCTTGTCCACCTTCAAGTCCTTGGGCCTTGGCGGGAGCGACGAAGCCGTACTGCCAGTCGAGGAGGAGGTTCCCGGGGCGGACGAGGCCGCACTCGACTTGCCGGGCTCGGTGTTCGAACATGCCGACAACACGAGGACGGCCGCCACCGCACCGACGAGGCCGATCAGCTTGCGGTCAGGCACGCTTGTCACCCAACGCGCTCGTGACCTCGTCCTCGGTGAAGCCGTACTGCTTGGCAGCATCACGCAGCTGACCGGTCAGCTTGTTGAGGCTAGTGATGTACTGCCCCACCCGAGCGCCATAGGAGTCATCCGCCAGCAGCAGACGATCGTTCCACGCGTCAGCAATGTCTTTGTTCACCAGGTCAGCGCTTGCGGGAAGATTCACGCCGAGGACATCCACCGAGTTCCGGTACAGATCCTGCAACTGGTCGGCCTGGTCCTGAATAACTTTCGCGGCCTGGAGGACGTTGTCGTGGTTGACGGTGAAGCTCTGCGCGGGTCCGGCTGGTGTCTTGGTCAACTCAGCGAAGGCTCCGACTCCGCCGAGGACGTTGTCGGTCACCCGGTCGAACCAGCTCTCCTGTGCCACGACGTCTACCCCCGAACGTACGGTAACGGACCGGTCTCGCTTCGCAGGCTACCAACGGCCACGTGAGCCGAGCCTGAGATTGGACGAAGAACGCGGTCGGTCGGTTCCGTCGAAACTTCAGTGGTTTGTCGGCACGCCGATCTCGCCGTTGACGGCGCGGAGCGCGATGTCGGAGCGGTGGTGTGAGCCGGTGAGGTGCACGCCCTCGACGCGGTCGTAGGCGGTGCGGCGGGCGGCGGCCAGGTCGACACCGGTGCCGACCACGGACAGGACGCGGCCTCCCGCGGAGACCACGGCGCCGTCCTCGCGGCGGCGGGTGCCGGCATGCAGCACGCCTTCGGCGTCGCCGCCGGCGATCACGTCGCCGGTCCTCGGCCTGCCGGGGTAGCCCTCGGCGGCGATCACGACGGTGACGGCGTAACCGGGCTCCCAGTCGAGAGGCGGCTCGGACGCGAGGCGACCTTCGGCCGCGGCCAGGAAGAGGCCGGCCAGCGGAGTGCGGAGCAGCGCCAGGACGACCTGGGTCTCCGGGTCGCCGAACCGGCAGTTGAACTCGATGACCTCGGGACCGTCGGCGGTCAGGACCAGGCCCGCGTAGAGCAGGCCGGCGAACGGGGTGCCGCGCTTGGCGAGTTCGTCGACGACGGGCTGGACGATTCGCTCGACCACGTCGTCGACCAGGCCGTCTGGAGCCCAGGACGGCGGGGCGTACGCACCCATGCCGCCCGTGTTGGGGCCGGCGTCGCCGTCGCCAACGCGCTTGAAGTCCTGCGCCGGCACGAGGGGCACCACGTGCCCGCCGTCGACCAGGCAGAACAGGGACACCTCCGGGCCGTCCAGGAACGTCTCGAGGAGGACGGGGTGACCGCCGTCGAGCAGGGTCATGGCGTGCGCCCGCGCCAGGTCGAAGTCGGTGGTGACGACGACGCCCTTGCCGGCCGCCAAACCGTCGTCCTTGACGACGTAGGTGGGGCCAAAGCGGTTCAGCGCGGCGTCCAGCTTGGCCGGGTTGTCCACGACCTCGCTGTGCGCGGTCGGCACCCCGGCCGCGTGCATGACGTCCTTGGCGAACGCCTTGGAGCCCTCGATCCTGGCCGCCGCCTTCGACGGGCCGAAGCACGGGATGCCGGCGGCGCGGACGGCGTCGGCAGCACCCGCGACCAGGGGCTGTTCCGGGCCGACCACGACGAGGTCGGCGTCCCACCTGGTGGCCAGGGCGGCCACGGACGCGCCGTCGGCCACGTCGACCCCGTAGGTCTCGGCCAGGGCGGCCGTACCGGCGTTGCCTGGCGCGCAGGCCAACGCGGTCACCTGAGGATCCCGCGACAGGGCGAGGAGTAGGGCGTGCTCACGAGCACCTGACCCGATTACCAGGACGCGCACGAGGCATGAGCGTAGATGGCCGCTTCTCGGCACCGTGAACCACGTGCTCCGTTCAGCCCAGTGGATGGCGAAGAGGGGCGTGACGGGTCACACGATGCGGTCGTCGACGTAGCACCAGCGCCAGTTCTCGCCGGGCTCGCAGGAGCGCATGACGGGGTGGCCGGTGCTCTGGTGGTGCGCGGTGGCGTGGCGGTGCGGGCTGGAGTCGCAGCACGCCACGTGCCCGCAGGACAGGCACATCCGCAGGTGCACCCAGCCGTGCTCGCCGAGCGCCAGGCACTCGGGGCAGCCTTCCTTGGAGTCCGCGGTGACCTCGACGGGCAGGGTGTCCACGTGCTGGCAGCTCATGACGGTCCTCTCATGCTTTCTTCGGTCTCAGCAGTCATCCTTACCCGGCACCATCGCGAGGAGGGTCGATGCACGGGTACGAGCTGCTGCTGTTGTTCTTCGGGTCACTGATCGTGACCGCCGTGGCGCGGCGGCTCAACTGGTCGGCGCCGCTCCTGCTGGTCGGCGTCGGTCTGGTCGTGTCCTATCTGCCTGGTCTGCCCGAGTTTCGGCTCGAACCGGACCTGATCCTGATCCTGATCATCCCCCCGCTGCTGTATTCGGCGTCGGTGGACAGCTCATACCTGAACATCCGGGCGAACCTGCGGCCGATCGGGCTGCTCGCGGTCGGGCTGGTGCTGGCCACCACGCTGGTGGTCGGCGTGGTCGCGCACCTGGTCGTGCCGAGCCTGCCGCTGACGGCCGCGCTGGTGCTCGGCGCGGTGGTGGCCCCGCCGGACGCGGTCGCGGCGGTCACGATCGGCCGCAGGCTCGGGCTGCCGCGTCGCACGATGACGCTGCTGGCCGGCGAGAGCCTGGCCAACGACGCGACGGCGCTGACGGCCTACAAGGTCGCGGTCGCGGCCGCCGCCGGGGCGTCGATGTCGTGGGGCTCGGGGTTGTTGGTGTTCCTGGTCGCGGCCGGCGGCGGGATCGTGGTCGGGCTGCTGGTCGGGATGGCCGTGCAGGCGGTGCGGGTCAAGCTGCGGGACGGCGTGCTGGAGAGCGCGCTCGGGCTGTTGGTGCCGTTCGGCGCCTATCTGCTCGCGGAGGAGGTGCACGCGTCGGGCGTGCTGGCGGTGGTCGTCGCCGGGCTGTTCGTCGGGCACAACGCGCCGAAGGTGGAGTACTCGACGCGCCTCCAGGACGCCGCCGTGTGGAAGTCGGTTGACGTGCTGCTGGAGTCGTTCGTGTTCGCCCTGATCGGGTTGCAGCTGCGGTCGGTGCTTGGCGCGGGGCACGTGACGTGGGGGCTGCTCGGCGCGGCCGTGGTGGTGTTGTTGGCGACGATGCTGGTGCGGATCGTCTGGATGTTCCCCGCGGCCTACCTCCCGAGGGTGTTGTTCAGGCACATCCGCAGGCGCGAGAGCGCGCCGGGCTGGCGGCAGGTGTCGGTGATCGCCTGGGCCGGCATGCGGGGTGTGGTGTCGCTCGCGGCCGCCTCGGCGATTCCGGCGGACATGCCCGGCCGTGATGTGGTGGTGCTGTTCACTTTCGTGATCACGGTGGGCACGTTGTTGGTTCAGGGCACGACGTTGCCGCTGTTGATCCGGTGGGTGTGCCTACGGGGGGACGAGGGGCGCTCGGACGCGCTGGCCGAGGCGCAGGCGCAGCACAACGCGGCGCTGGCCGCGGTGGCGCGGCTGGACCAGGAGGTCGCGGAGGGGACCGCACCGGAGCATGTGGTGAACCGGTTGCGGACCATCGCGGAGCATCGGGGCAACGCGGCGTGGGAACGGTTGGGGCGGCAGGAACAGGAGAGCCCGGCGGCCGCGTTCCGGCGGCTGCGGCGAACGATGCTGGCCGCGGAGCGGGACGTGTTCGTGGCGGCGCGCAACGCGGGCGAGATCGATGATGAGGTGCTCGGGCGGGTGTTGCGGGAGTTGGATCTGGAGGAGGCGGCGCTGTCGCGGGAGTGAGCACAGGAGCAGGAGTCAGCGCGGCAGCGAGGCGTGTTCCTGATTGGACGCACCGGTTGCCGGGTCCGCCTGGCGGTCGGGGTGCAGGGCCAGCAGCGGGATCGCGACGATGACCTGCACCGCCACGATGAACGCCTGCGTGACGGGCGAACTGACGGACAGCAGCGCGAGTGTCACGTTACCGGCGAAGTGGACCGCGATCGACGCCGCGACCCCGGCGCGCTCGTAGGCGTAACCGGTCAGGAGGGCCATCGGGATGACGCTGACCATGAACGCCAGGCCGCTCCAGCTGAACAGACCGAGAGTGGCCTGAACGGTGCCGGGGATGAAGAACAGCGGCACGTGCCAGACCGCCCAGACGACACCGAGCAGCAGGGCGGCGGGAATGCGGCCCATCGACGCGCGCATGCGCGGATAGGCCGTGCCGCGCCAGCCGGGCTCCTCGGCCAATGGACCGGCGATCAGCATGCTGATGACGAACGGGACGGGCCCGCCGACGGTCGTGATCAGCGTCTGCCCACCCGTCAGGCTCACTGCGGGACCGCCGAGCAGGGACGCGAGCAGCGCGCCGCCCAGCACGGTCGCCGAGGTCAGCACCAGCATCGGCAGCACCAGTAACAGCCGGGGCCACAGCCGGAGCGGCACCGTGCGGGCGGGGGCCGGTTGACGGCGGACGGCGCGGCGGATTCGGACCACGATCGCGCCGATCGCCGGGCCGAAGGCGCCGAGCACGACGATCGGGGAACTCGGTCCTCCCGGTGCGCCGAGCACGATCGCGACAAGCCAGAGAGCCCAGGTCGTCGCGAATGTGACAGCGAAGTAGAGAGCAAGGCCGCTTCGCTGACGGGCAGGGGCTGAGGTGGTCACGCCTTTTCTCCATCACTCTCGACAGTGCGAATGTTATCAACAGTGAGAACGATATCGCATGTGAGAACATTGGTCCATGGCGACCGCAGACCTGCTCCTGCATCCCGTGCGGATGCGCATCCTGCAAACGCTGTTCGACGCGGACCCGATGACCACCGCGCAACTGCGGGACCGCATCCCCGACGTCGCCCCGGCGACGATGTACCGGCAGATCGCCGTGTTGGTCGACGCTGGCGTGCTGGAGGTCGTGGCCGAGCGGCGGGTGCGCGGCACGGTGGAGCGCAGCTACCGGGTGCGGCCCGAGATGGCGGTGGTCGACCCCGCGGCGCGGGCGGCGATGACGCCGGAGGACCACCAACGGGCGTTCACCACGTTCGCGGCGTCCCTGCTTTCGGACTTCGACCGGTACCTCAAGGGCGCGGACGCCGATCCCGTCGCGGACGGCGTGGTCTACCGGCAGGCGGCGGTGTCGCTGACCGACGACGAGTTCGCCGTGATGGTCGACGAGATCGAGAACGCGGTCGTCTCGCGCATCCCCAACGCCCCGGAGGGCGGCCGCACCCGTCGCATCGTCAGCCTCGTCGTCGTGCCGGACAAGCCCGCAAACCCGGCGTAGGAGCGAATCGCGCCCCCGATCGGGTCAAAGGTCGATGGCACGACATGCCGGTTTGTCGACAAGTGCCCATGGCTACTGGTGAATGGGCTTGCCACCCGGTCAGGCAAGGCCCAGATCGGGTAATGGCGCGGCCGGCCTTGCCTGCCGGAGGGTTCCGGGCATGGCGGCTCAGCGGAGACGACAGCACAGCATCCGGATGCGGCGGGTGCGGATGGAACTTCACCGACTGCGGAAGGAAGCGCGGCTGACGTGTAGCGAGGTGGCGCGAAAGTTGGACGCCTCGGAGAGCACGATCTCCCGGTGGGAGAGCGGACAGCGGGGACTCAAACGGGATGACCTGAGCGCCCTGTTGGCCGTCTATCACGCGCCGAGGCGGCTGCGGGACGCGTTGTTGAAGCTGCACGGCAGCGCGGACGAGCCGGGTTTGTTGGACATGGCCGACCTCACCCTGCCGGACACGTTCCGGACGTGGTTCGGCTTCGAGGAGGACGCCAGCGAGATCTGGAACTACGAACCGCTGCTGGTGCCTGGACTGGTACAGACGTTTGGCTATGCCCGTGCGGTGATCGCAGGCTACGGCGTTCCGCTGAGCGACGAGGAGATCGAGAGCCGGGTGAACGCCCGGATCGCACGCCAGACGCTACTTCGCCTACCCGATGCACCTGCGCTCACCGTTGTGCTCAATGAGGCCGCGCTGCGCCAGAACGTTGGCGGCCCGGACATCATGCGCGGGCAACTCGAGCACTTGGTGGAGGCCGCCGAGCGCCCGTCTGTGACCATCCGAGTGGTGCGGCTGGATGCCGGCGCGCACCCTGGATTGGATACGCCTTTCGCGGTGCTGCACTTCGCGGTGCTGCCCAGCCTGGTGTTGTTGGAGAACAAGGTCGCCAGCCTCTATCTGGAGGAAACGGCACACCTGAACGCCTATAGGCTGGCCTTCAAGGGCATCTTGGCGGCGGCACTCGATGCCAGGCGCTCGGTGGAACTGCTCCGGGACATCGCCGCCGGGCTGTCACGTGGCGACGAAGGAGCGCGGCAATGACCGTCTGGCGGAAGAGCAGCTACAGCAGTGGCCAGGAGAACTGCGTCGAGATGTCCTGGCGCAAGAGCAGCCACAGCGACGCTCAGGAGAACTGCGTCGAGGTCGGGCACGCGCCGACGCACGTCGGCTTCCGGGACTCCAAGAACCCGGACGGGGCCGTCCTGACCTTCACCAGGGCGGAACTCGCCGCGTTCCTCGGCGCAGCCAAGGCGGATCGCCTCACCGGCTGACCACCGCGCGACCGAACCGGCGGGACCGCGTACCTTCGCCGGCATGGCGACGGGATCGAACCAGCACGCGGAACAAGCTCGGGAGTTGGAAGCAAGCTCGACGACTATCCCGAGGAACGCGCCGAGATCCTGAGTGAGGCCGCCCACGCCTGGTACTCGGCCGGTGAGCACGGTCGCGCGATCGAGCTGCTGACCGAGGCGACCGCGCTGGGCGGCGAGGACGGCGGCTACGCCAGGGTGCAGCTGGCCGACGTGCTGTACGAACTCGACCGCGCGGACGAGGCCGAGGCGCAACTGGTGGCGCTGCGGACCGAGCGGCCCGCTTCGCCAGCTCCCTACCACATGGCCGGGGAGCTTATGGAGGAACGTGAGGCGTACCAGGAGGCGTTGACCTGGTTCAACATGGCCGTCTCCCGCGTCAGCGACGAGGAGTTGGCCGAACTCCGGTCGGAGCTGGGGTTCCTGAGCCATGTCGCTGGCATCGTCCAGGGCCGGCGGCGTGTCCGCGAGGCTCTTGGTCTGCCACCGGACGAGTTGGACGAGTCGGCGCCCGTGCCCGACGCTGGCGCGTTCGACGGCGAGGACCTCGCCGAGCGCCTTGCCGATGGCGCTCGCCCGCCCCGCCAGGTGCGGGTGCTGTTCTGGCCACGCGACGAGGTGCCGCTCGCCCACCAACGGTGGCCGGTACTGGTGGAGCACGGTGAGGCGGACAGTGTCACCATCGATCGCGAGATCGCCAACCGCGAGTTGTCCGAGGCCGGCGTCGCCCAGATCGTCATGGTTCCGTTGACCGTGGCCAGGCTGATCGAGTTCGCCGCCAACACCGGCGGTGACCCCGAGGACGAGGACACGCGACGCGACTGCATGGACGAGATCATCGCCGAGGGCGGTGTGATCGCCTGGCCCCCTGGGCGCAATGAGCCGTGCTGGTGTGGATCGCGCGTCAAGTACAAGAAGTGTTGCGGTCGCCCCAACCTCGCCTGAGCCGCAACGGGCCGCCTGGCCGCTCGATCGCCCTGACCAGCGGCAATGTGCAACACTAGGGGCGAACCCTAACCAGGGAGGCGGGTCAGTGAGCGCCGCGCTGCAACACCCTATCGGTCCGAACACGGTCGAGGACTGGCTGACGGCGGAGCACCCATCGGATGGCTCGCGCCTCGAACTGATCTGGGGTTACTTCCACGTGAGTCCAGCACCATCCGGTCAGCACCAACACGCCGGTTTCGCCTTGGCACGCCTCATCTTTGACGCCGTACGGGACGCGAAGAGGACGGATCTTCACGTGGTTCCGGCCGTCGGAGTCGAGATCAGCTCCGCCATGCGGACAGCGCTGATTCCTGATGTGGTCGTGCTCGACACCAAGCCGGTCGGCGTGAGCTTCCACGCCAGGAATGTCGTGCTGGCGGCGGAGATCTGGTCTCCGGGCAACACCAGGAGCGAACGCGAGACCAAGGTGGCCGCCTACGCGACCGCCGGTGTGCCCTTCTTCTGGGCTGTCGACCAGGACCGGATCGGAACCGCTTCGGTGACCGCCTACCGGCTCGAACGTGGCCGTTATGTCGAGGACACCGTCGCAAGGCCAGGCCGCACGACCACCATCACGGCTGCCCCGGTACCGGTGGCCGTCGACCCGGCCGAGCTGTGCCCACGATGACTGGTCAGCCGCTGAGCCGCCAGGTGCAGGTGTAGCGGCCGAGTGCCTGGCGGATCGCCTCGACCTCGGCCTCCTCGGCGGGTCCGCCGATGACGGCCACCGGGTCGCTGCCGTCCAGGACGACGTCGACGGTGAGATGAGACAAGCCAAGCGCGGCCAGTTCCTCGGACACGACCGTGCGCAGCGCGTCCTTGCGCAGCGCGGGTTTGAAGGGCTTGCCGACGGCCGTGAGGGGCAGTTCGGCCAGCACGGTGACGAGCTTGGGCGCGGCGGCCGGCTCTGGAACGTGTTCCGCCGCCCAGGCAAGGAGTTCGTCGACGGTGACGGTCGCGTCCGGTTGCAGGGTCACGTAGGCGACGGGCACCTCGCCGGAGTGCGCGTCGGGACGTCCGACGGCGGCGGCCCCGGTGACGGCGGGGTGCGCGAGCAGCGCGTCCTCGATGACGGCCGGGTCGATGTTGTGGCCGCCCCGGATGATCAGATCCTTGCGGCGGCCGGACAGGTACACGTAACCGTCCTCGTCGACGCGGCCGAGGTCGCCGGTGTCGAGCCAGCCGTCGACGACCTTGCCGGTCGCCTCGGGCACCGGGCCGTCCGGACCCTGCCGGAGATAGCCGGGGAACACGGTCGGGCCGGAGATCACCAGGGTGCCGGTCTCGCCCGGCGGGAGATCGGTGAACGCGCCGGTCTCCTCGTCCACGCGCACGGCCTTGATCTGTTGGTACGGCAGGCGTTGGCCGACCGAGCCCTCGCGCTGGTGTCCCGCGTAGTTGCGCGCGGTGGCGCAGGTCGCCTCGGTGAGCCCGTAACCCTGCACCAGCGGCACACCCGTGTGCTGGGTGAACCGGTCCGCGACGGCGGGCGGCAGCGGCGCGGCCCCGACCACGCCGAACTGGAGGCTGCTGAGGTCCGCGTCGACCGGGACCTGCCCGAGCACCGCGTACACGGTCGGCACGGCCGAGAACGTGGTGACGCGGTAGCGCTCGACGATCTTCCAGAAGTGTTGGTACAGCGCGGGATCCCGGTAGCCGGTCGGCCCGGCCCAGACCACCTGCTGGCCGGCCATCAACGGCCCGAGGCCGGTGACCAGCACGGCGTTCACGTGGAACAGCGGCAGGCCGCCGAGGTACACCGCGCCGTCGCCGAGGGACTTCTCCGCAGCCAGCGTCCACGACATGGCGACCTCGTTGCCGTGCGTGTGCGCGGCCAGCTTCGGGGTGCCGGTGGTGCCGCCGGTGTGGAAGTAGCTGGCGAGGTCCGTCGCCGTCGGGCGGTCGGCGGCGAGCAGCCGGTCGCCGGGCTGCTCGGCGGCCAGGTCGTCGAGGTACGCGCCGGTGGACAGGGGCGGCGGGTCGTCGGTCGCGCCGTCGGGGCGCAGCGCCAGGACGGTCTCGATGCCGGCCAGCTTGGCGACCTCGACGGCCCTGTCCCAGGCGGCGGGGGCCAGTTCAGGGCCTGCGGCGACCAGTAGCTTCGCGCCGGACAGCGTGAGGAGCTCGGCGACCTGTTCGGCGGCGAGCGCGGGGTTGACGGGCGCGGCGATCCCGACGGCCTCGGCGGCGAGGGTCGCCGCGAACAGCGTGCCCACGTTGGGGGACAACAACCCCACGGCGTCGCGGCGGCCGATGCCCAGTGACGTCAGGACGTTGGCGATGCGGTGCACGCGGTCGGCGAGGTCGGTGAAGGTCCAGACGACCGGTTCGTCCCAGCGCGCCGCGCTCGGCAGGAGGGAGAGGGCGATGCGGTCGGGCCACTGCCGCGCGGCGCCGGTGACCAGGTCGTAGGTGCTGTCGGGCAGGCCGCGTCGCTCCAGCGGCACTGCCTCGATCGCGGCCAGGTCCTCCGGCCCCGCGTAGTGCGGCCAGAGCAGATCGTGCGCGGAGGACGAGGTGGTCATGCCCCACCCTGTCAGATGGGGTGCGGTGTCGTCACTGGTCGGACGGGCACGCCAGGTTGGCGGATCGGATCAGGTGACCGCCTGGTCGCGGTCGGCGAACTGGTCGAGCAGGCGTTGGAGGGCGTTGTCGCCGAACATCAGCTCCAGGTTGGCTGCGGACTCGGCGGCGGAAGTCTCGCTGCGGGGGAACAGGTCCCGCTCGTAGGCGACCAGGGCGGCTTCGGTGTCGCCGGGGTTGGCGGCGAGCGCGCGGCCGAGCTCGGCGCCGTCGAGCATGGCGAGGTTGGCACCCTCCCCGGCGAAGGGGGACATCAGGTGCGCGGCGTCGCCGAGGAGGGTCACCCCAGGGCTGCGGTCCCACCGGTGGCCGACGGGCAGGGCGTTGACGCGGCGCAGGACGGGTGCGCCGTCGGCGTCGGCGACCAGCGCCCGCAGGCTGTCGTGCCAGCCGTCGAGGTGCCCGAGGACGGCCTTCCTGGTGGTCTCGGGGTCGGTGGCGTCGAGGGTGTCCAGCCAGTCCTCGCCGACCTTGAGTGCCGTGTAGACGTGCAGGCTGTCGTCGCTCTCGCGGTGCGCCAGGATTCCCCGGTGCTCGCCGAGCGAGATGAAGAAGCCGTTGCCGACCAGGGCCGCGCTGGCCGGGTGGCGCGTGTCGACGTCGAGCAGGTCGGTCTCCACGAAGGAGATGCCGGTGTAGGCGGGGGTCGCGGCGGAGAGCAGGGGCCGCACCCTGGACCAGGCTCCGTCGGCGCCGACGAGCAGGTCGGTGGTGACGGTGGTGCCGTCGGCGAAGGTCACCTCGTGCCGGCCGTCGCCGAGCGGGCGCGCGCCGGCGGCCCTGCGGCCCCAGCGGACGGTGTCGGGCGGCAGCGAGTTCAGCAGCAGGTCACGCAGGTCGCCTCGGTCGATCTCGGGGCGGCTGCCGGTGCCGTCGTCCTCCTCGGCCAGGCGGACCGTGCCGTCCGGGCCCACGATGCGCATGGCCTCGCCGCCGGCGTGGATAAGGGTGCGGAACCGGTCGTGCAGGCCGGCGGCGTGCAGCGCCACCTGGCCGGAGTCGTCGTGGATGTCGAGCATGCCGCCCTGGGTGCGCGCCTCGGGCGACGCCTCCAGGTCGAAGACGGCCGAGGCGATGCCGTTGACGTGCAGGACGCGGGCCAGGGTGAGGCCGCCGAGGCCGCTGCCGATGATCGCGATCGGGTGGTGGGGAGTGCTGGTCATGGTGGGGTCCTTATGGGTGTGGCGAGTCAGTGGTGGTGTCCGGCACCGGGGTGGTGGCGATGCCGTTGATCAGCATTCGCAGGGACCAGGACATGCGCTCTTCCGGCGAGCCGGCCAGCAGGCTGGCGGCCAGGGCGTGCACGTGCGGGTGGGTTCGCTCGGAGACCTCGTGCAGGGCGTTGGTCAGGGCGTCCCAGTCAGCTGCGGCGTCGGCGAACTGCGCGCGGGTGGCGTGCTCGGCCGCGGTGGCGGTGGCGAACTGGAGCAACACGTCCACCCCGAAGGCGGCCTGCGCCGGCGGGACGTCTCCCTCGGCCAGCAGGGCCAGCAGGCGCTCCAGCAGGCGCAGGGAGTGCTCGCCGGTGGGGCGCGCGGTCAGGGCCGAGCGGGCCAGCGCGGGGTGCTGGAACAGCATCCTTGTGTAGGAGGTGAGGACTCCTGCGAGGCGCTCGCGCCAGTCGCCGACGCTCTCGGCCTGGTTCAGGTCGACCTCGCCGAGCAGCTCGTCCAGCACGGCGGCGTGCAGCTCGGCGGTGTTCGCCACGTACACGTAGAGCGAGGCGGGGCCGGTGTCCAGCTCCTGCGCGAGGCGCCGCATGGTCACCTTCTCCAGGCCCTCGGCGCGCAGCACGGCGACTGCGGTGGCGACAATCCCTGCCCTGGTCAGGGCCGGTTTCGCTGGTCGCTCCCGCCGGCTGAGCGGGGTCCTGGGTCGTGGTGTCATGCTCGCAGTCTAACGAACATGTTCGTTACGTGCATGTTCGTGGCGAATGTGTTCGTCACAGTCGCCAGTGGTCGGGTTCTAGGTCCGGGTTCGCCGGGTCAGGTTCGGCGGGCCAACAGGTAGGCCCTGCGCGTCGCGGCCTCGTGCGGGTAGTTGACGCGTTCCATCCGCATCTCGACCGTGAAACCGGTGTCCGCCAACAGGTCCGCGATGCGGGTGGGGTCGAGGAAGCGGAAGTCGACGTCCACGTCGTGGCCCCACCACTCGTCCAGGTGCCGGACCTCCTCGCCAACGTGGAAGGAGAGCAGCAGGAGACCGGCGGGGCGCAGCACCCGCCCCAGCTCCTCGAAGGCGCGACGAAGTTCCTGGGGCGCAAGGTGAATGATCGTGTAGAGGGCGACAGCCGCGCCGAACTCGCCGTCCCCGGCCGGCAGCGACAGCAGGTCGCCCTGTCGGAACTCCACCGCCGGGTAACGGTGTCGGCCCACCTCGACCATGCCGGCCGACAGGTCGACGCCGACCGTGCGCGCGCCGCGTTCGGCCAGCCAGGCCGCGACGTGGCCGGGGCCGCAGCCGAGGTCGGCGATCGGGGCGTCCGGTTCCGCCTGCTCAAGGAGGCTGGCCAGCAGGGCGCGGTCCAGCGGTTTGCCCGACAGCTCGTCACACAGCCTGGTGGCGTACTCCTCGGCCACGGTGTCGTAGCTCAACCGGACCCTGTCGTGATCCCCCATGCGGACCAGCCTGCCACGGCGACTACGCCGACACGAGCGTCGAATCCGTTGCCGTGCCGAGCAGTCCGCGCCGCGCGAGCACCGGGCGCACGCCCTCGCCGAACCAGTACGCCTCCTCAAGGTGCGGGTAGCCCGACAGCACGAACTCGTCGACGCCGACCGCGTGGTACTCCTCGATGAGGTCGGCGACCTCCTCGTGGCTGCCCACCAGCGCGGTGCCGGCCCCGCCGCGCACCAGGCCGACGCCGGCCCACAGGTTCGGGTGGATCTCCAGACCGCGCACGCCCTTGTCCAGGCCGCCGCCGTGCAGCGCGACCATCCGCTGTTGACCGACGGACTGGCTGGCGCGCAACTGTTCCTGCGCCCGCGCCACCTGTCCCGGATCCAGGGCGTCGAGCAGGCGCTTCGCCTCGGCCCACGCCTCAGCCGAGGTGTCGCGGCTGATCGTGTGCAGCCGCACGCCGAAACGGAGCCTGCGGCCCTGTTCCTCAGCGAGGGCACGGACCTTGCCGATCTTCTCGGCCACCTGCGCCGGGGGCTCGCCCCAGGTCAGGTAGACGTCGGCGCGGCGGGCCGCGACCGGGAGCGCGGCGGCCGAGGAACCGCCGAAGTACACGGCTGGCACCGGATCCGGCGGCGCCAGCAGGGTCGCGCCGGCGATCCGGTAGTGCGCGCCGGTGAAGTCGACCGGCGAGCCGGACCAGATCGATCGGACGATCGTCAGGAACTCGTCGGTGCGGGCGTAGCGCTGGTCGTGGTCGAGCCAGTCGCCGAACCGGCGCTGCTCCAGCTCGTCGCCGCCGGTCACCACGTTGAGCAGCAACCGACCCCGGGAGATCCGCTGGTAGGTCGCGGCCATCTGCGCGGCCAGCGTCGGGGAGATGAGACCTGGCCGGAACGCGACCAGGAACTTCAGCCGCGTGGTGCTGGCGATCAGCGCGGCGGTGGTCAGCCAGGCGTCCTCGCACCACGTGCCGGCCGGCGTCAGCACCCCGGTGAAGCCGAGGTGTTCCGCGGCGACCGCGACCTGGGCCAGGTAGTCGATGTCGGGACCGCGCTGCGCGGCCCCGCCGAGGGATTTGTTGGCGTGGAAGCGTTCGATCACGTTCCTGCCGTCCCCAGAGGTCGGGAGGAACCAGTGCAGCGTCAGGCTCATCTGCGCTCACTCACCCGGGTGAGTTTTCTCGCCACGTCAGGAGGAAGTCAACGGACGACGTCCCCGTCCCGAATCCTGGAAACGCCCTGACGACCAGAGCACCCGGAGGTTCCGCCGTGCACAACGCCCACCTGCTCGGGTTGCTGATCGCCGCGCTCGCCGTCACCGCGTTGGCGCGCAGGCTCAACTGGTCGGCCCCGCTGCTGCTCGTGGCCGTCGGGATGGTGGTGTCGTTCCTGCCCGGCGTGCCGCCGTTCGAACTGCACCCCGAACTGGTGCTCACGGTCGTGCTGCCGCCGCTGCTGTACTCGGCCGCGCTGGACAGCTCCTACCTGAGCCTCAAGGCCGCCGTCCGGCCGATCGTCGGCCTCGGCGTTGTGCTGGTGGTGGTGACGGCCTTCGCCGTCGGCTACGTCGTGCACCTGCTGATGCCCGGCCTGCCGTTCGCGGCGGCACTCGCGCTCGGCGCGGTCGTCGCACCGCCCGACGCGGTGACCGCGGCGGCCATCGGCCGCCAGCTCGGGCTGCCGCGCGGGCTGATGACGGTGCTCAGCGGCGAGAGCCTGGTCAACGACGCCGCCGCGCTGACGGTCTACAAGGTCGCCGTCGCGGCCGTCGTCGGCGCTGGCGGCTCGTTCGCGCGCGGTGTCGGGGTGTTCGGGCTCGCCACGGTGGTCGGCATCGCGCTCGGCCTCGTGCTCGGCTGGGCCGCACACGCCGTGCGGATGCGGCTCGGGGACACCTCGCTTGAGTCGGTGTTCGGGCTGACCGTGCCGTTCGCGGCCTACCTGATCGCCGAGGAGCTGCACGGCTCCGGCGTGCTCGCGGTGGTGGCCGCCGGGCTCGTGCTCGGGCACTTGTCGCCGCGCGCGAGCTTCGCCACCAGGTTGCAGGCGCAGACCGTGTGGAACACCGTGAACCTGCTGCTGGAGACGGTGGTCTTCGCGCTGATCGGGTTGCAGCTGCGCACCGTGCTGGACGGCCTGAACGCGTCCGGCGTCGCCCTGAACACGGTCGTCGGCAAGGCGCTGCTGGTGCTGCTCGCGGTGATCGTGATCAGGGTCGTCGCGGTGTTCGTGCTCGGCATGCTGCCGCGCGTCCCGCTGATCCCGCAGCGGCGCGACCGGCCGTCGTGGCGGGCGCTGCTGGTGATCTCCTGGACCGGGATGCGGGGCGTGGTGACGCTGGCCGCCGCCGCGGCCATCCCGCTGACCACCGACTCTGGCGCGCCGTTCCCCGGCAGGGAGACCATCGCGCTGGTCGCGTTCGTGGTCACCGTCGGCACGCTGCTCGTGCAGGGCCTGACCCTGCCGTGGCTGATCCGCAGGCTGGACGTGCGCGACCCCGGCGAGCGGGGACGGGACGCCGAGGCGGAGGCGAACGCCAGGGAGGCGGCCACCGCGGCGGCCATGGCGCGCTTCGACGAGCTCGTCGCGCCCGCCGCCGTGCAACTGCCGCCCGAGGTCGCCGCGAAGCTCAGCGAACGGCTGCGCGCGATGGAACGGATGCGGGCCAAGGTCGCGGCGCGGCGCCTCGAGCAGACCGACGACGAGGACGCCGACGGTCGGGCTGGCGCGTTCACCCGGCTGCGGCGCGAGCTGCTCAGCACCCAACGGGAGGCGCTGGTGGCCGAGCGGGACGCCGGCAGGCTCGACGACGAGGTGATGCGGCGGGTGCTGCGCGAACTAGACCTTGAGGAGGCCGCCCTGACCAGCTCGTGGCGGTCCCGGCTCTAGTCCGATGTGGACAGTGCCGCCGGAGCGGCACTGTCCACGCGGGCTGACGAGGTCAGCCCGTCATGCTGTGCCGGACGATGGTCTGCTCGCGGCCGGGGCCGACGCCGATCGCCGAGATGCGCGCGCCGGACAGCTCCTCGAGCCGCTCGACGTAGGCCCGCGCGTTGGCGGGCAACTCGTCGAAGGTGCGGCACTTGCTGATGTCCTCCCACCAGCCCGGCAGCTCCTCGTAGACCGGGACGGCGTGGTGCACGTCGGTCTGCGTCATCGGCATGTCGTCGACCCTGCGGCCGTCCACCTCGTAGGCGACGCAGACCGGGACCTTCTCGTGGCCCGACAACACGTCCAGCTTCGTGAGGAAGTAGTCGGTGATGCCGTTGACCCTGGCCGCGTAGCGGGCGATCACCGCGTCGAACCAGCCAGTGCGGCGGGACCGGCCGGTGGTGACGCCGAACTCGCCGCCGGTCTTGCGCAGCGTCTCGCCCATCTCGTCGTTCAGCTCCGTCGGGAACGGACCGGAGCCGACGCGGGTCGTGTACGCCTTGAGGATGCCGATCACCGTCGTGATCCTCGTCGGCCCGATGCCGGAACCGGCGGACGCGCCGCCCGAGGTCGGGTTCGACGAGGTGACGAACGGGTAGGTGCCGTGGTCGACGTCGAGCAGGGTGCCCTGCGAGCCCTCCAGCAGCACCGTCTCGCCGCGCTCAAGCGCCTGGTTGAGCAGCAGGCGGGTGTCTGCGATGCGGTCGGCGAACTTCGCGCCGTGCTCCAGCGCGCCGTCCACCACCTGGTTCGCGTCGAGCGCCTTGCGGTTGTAGACCTTGACCAGCACCTGGTTCTTGAAGTCCAGGGCGGCCTCGACCTTCTGCCGCAGGATCTTCTCGTCGAGCAGGTCCTGGGCACGGACGCCGACGCGGGCGATCTTGTCCTGGTAGCACGGGCCGATGCCGCGCCCGGTGGTGCCGATCTTGGCCTTGCCGAGGTAGCGCTCGGTGACCTTATCGATCGCCACGTGGTAGGGCATGATCAGGTGCGCGTCGGCCGAGATCAGCAGGCGGCTGGTGTCGACGTCCCTGGCCTCAAGGCCGGCCAGCTCGTCGAGCAGCACGCCGGGATCGACGACGACGCCGTTGCCGATGACGTTGGTCACCCCAGGCGTGAGGATGCCGGAAGGGATGAGGTGCAGGGCGAAGTTGTTGCCGTCCGGCAGCACCACGGTGTGGCCGGCGTTGTTGCCGCCCTGGTAGCGGACGACCCACTGAACGCTCTCACCGAGCAGGTCAGTGGCCTTGCCCTTGCCCTCGTCGCCCCACTGGGCGCCGATCAGCACGATGGCCGGCATGTGAAACTCCAAGGCGGTCGAAGAAGTTCGGGCAAATGCCGGTGACCAAGGGTAGACCAGGAGCTGATCGTGCGTGGAATCGTGCTGGCCTGCGGAAATGCGGGCGGCCACACCGAGTTGCCATCGTTCACCGAACGTGACGATCTGCGCCTCCAACGGGTGCCCGTCACGCCGGGAAAGGCTGACCTCGACCCGGTCCTGAGCGAGCTTGGTGACCTCCGTCTCGTCGTGGCCGGCACCGACGCCGACCTGGCCGCCGTGGTGCTGCGGCTGCTGCGCACCGAGCGGCTCGGCGAAATCCCGATCGGCTACCTGCCGGCCGACCACGACTCCGAGGTGGCCAAGCTGTGGGGCCTGTCGACGGACCCAGGGCGCGCGCTGGACGTGGCGCTTGGCGGCGAACCCGACCCGGTGCCGCTGGTCCGTGACGACGTCGGCGGGGTGCTGCTCGGGCTGGGCGTGATCGCGCCGGTGCGCGGGGTCGGCTACTGCGACGACAACCAGGTGCTGCGCGGACAGGCCGCGCGGGTGGAGGTCACCGCGGACCCGGACCGCAAGCTCGGGCTGGTCGTGCACGTGACGCGGCGGGGCCTGATCGGGCGGCGGACGACGACCACGCAGGGTCGGGCGTTTCAGGTCGGGTGCCTGCCGACGACCGTGACGTCCGACGGGGTGCGGCATCCGCGGCCCATGAACAAGTGGACCTGGTACCGACACACCGAGGACCTGCGACTCGTGCGCGGCCTGGCCTGACAGGGGCGGCTTGGCCTGTCAGGGCCACCTACCTGCGAAAACGCTCTCCCTACAGGGACACCCCCACCCCGAAAGACACCCCCACCCACCACGGGGGGTGAATTCCAGTGGTCGTCGCAACACGTGGTCGGTGTTAGGCGGCTGCAAGGAGTGTATGCAGACGCTCGGCTGGGGTTTCCCAGCCGAGCGTCTTGCGTGGGCGTCCGTTGAGTTCGGCGGCGACGGCGTCGAGGTCTTCGCGGCCGTGGACGGAGAGATCGGTGCCCTTGGGAAAGTACTGCCGGAGCAGCCCGTTCGTGTTCTCGTTCGAGCCGCGTTGCCAGGGGCTGGCCGGGTCGCAGAAGTAGACCGGGATGTCCGTGGCGAGGGTGAACTCGTGATGGCGTCCCATCTCGCTGCCCTGGTCCCAGGTCAGGGACCGGGTGAGGTGGGACGGCAGTGTCTTCATGGCCTCGACCAGCGCGTCGCGGACCAACTCGGTGGTACGGCCGTTGGACAGGTGCAGCAGCATCACGTACCGGGTGGAGCGTTCGACCAGGGTGCCGATGGCGGACCCGTTGTCCTTGCCGATGATGAGATCGCCTTCCCAATGCCCGGGGACGGCGCGGTCATCGACCTCGGCGGGTCGTTCGCTGATCATCACCATGGGGTGGCTGTAGCGGGGCTGACGCTGCTGGGCCAGGCGTCGGGGCTTGCGGCGGGCTCGGCCGGTGCGCAGGGCCTTGGCGAGTTCCCGGCGCAGTTCGCCCCGGCCTTGGACGTAGATGGCTTGGTAGATCGTCTCGTGGACCACGTGCATCTCCGGCCGGTCGGGGAAGTCCCTGTGCAGGTGCTGGACGATCTGTTCCGGGCTCCAGCGCTTGTTCAGACGCTCCTGCACGTACTGTCGCAGCTCCGGGTTCTGGGCAAGCTTCGCGGGCTTGGGACGCGGTCGGCGGGACTCGGCGCGTGCCTGGGCGGCGTGGGGGCGGTAGTCCCCGCTGGTCGGATGCGCGTTGCGCTTGAGTTCCCTGCTGATCGTGGAGGGATGACGGTTGAGCTGGACGGCGATCGTTCGGACGCCGGCTCCGGCCCGCCAGTGGTCGGCGATGTAGAGGCGTTCGTTCGCCGTCAGGTGCCGAGAGGCAGAAATGACCCGCTCAGCCAGCGCTGTGTGTGCTGTCTGGGCGGGTCGTCTCTTCGTGGGGTTGGTGCCGTTCTTCGTGGGGTTGGTGCCGTTGCGCCAGCGCTTGCCGGTCCGGCGGTTGATGCCGACGATCCGGCAGGCTTCCCGGCTGCTCACACCTTGATCCACAAGCCGGAAGTATTCCTCCCGCTCCCGGACCAGCTTCTTGCGTCCCTGTGGCGTGCGGATCTTGCGTATCTCGAAGGCCATCGCATCCCCAAAAGTCGGGTGTTGCGATGACCGCTAGAACTCAAGGGGGCACTGCCCTTGGCCAGTCTATTCGCGGTCCATGGTCGGGGGTGGCGATTTGTGGTCGGCTGTGGATAGCGGGGGCGGTTGTGGATAACGGGGGCTCAGGCACCTGATTCTTGAGTCGTTGCCGAGGTACTCCCGTTGAGCGCGGCGGCAAGTTGCGCGGCACCACGCTTGGCCGGCAGGGGAAAGGTGAGCTTCACAGCGTTGGCCTGGCCATCAATCGTCAGCAGTAGCCGTGCGACGATCAATAGGTTCGCCGGCTCGTTGGTGTGCAGCAACTGGCGTGGCAGGCTCCACGCGACCTTCTTGATGGGCCGTCCGCTGAGTTTGTGCTCTTCGAAAAAGAGCAATCGACGGTCAGTCAGCGCAATGTAGAACTTCTTCGGCGAGGTGAGCACCATGACAGCACTGCCGAACGCTACGCCGACCGCGGCTGCGGCTGCGGCGCTGGCAAGATTCTGCTTCACCGGGATGATGCCCACCATCGCCAAGGTGGTGATCTCAATATTCTCATCGACCTCAAGGAATGGTGTCACCACCTCAATCGTGCGCCGTTCGAGCATGCCCACAGCCGCCCCCAGGTATAGTCAGGTTAAGTTTCACCACAATATAGCCAAGGGCGCGGGTACCTCGAAAGTCACATCTTGATCTCGATGATCCAGATCAGATATTCGCTGGCGCGCATCTCATCCGACATGCGTTGCTGGCGTATTTCCGATGTGATCACGTTCTATCCCCTATCCCCGGCTGTGGGCAACCGGGGCGGTTGTGGATAACTCGCGAGGGGGCCGGCTCAGGCCGGCGGCACCTCACGAGTGAGCGGCGGAAGGGCCGCCGTCGCCTCGCTGCGGCTCAGGCCGGTGGCCTGCAAGAGGTCCACGGCCACGGACCGGATCTGGGCGAGCACCACGCGCATGGAGAAGCCTCCGCCGCCGAGGGTGGCCGCCGTGGTGGCGCGCGCGGCGTCTCGGACCGCCGCTCTGGCCTTCGTGGGCTCGGCGCCCTCGGCCAGCTCTGTGCGCAGCTGGTCCACGGCGTCGGCGTAGCACCGCAGAACATCCGGCAGGGCCTCGGGCACCTCCTCGCCGTCCCGCAGCGCTGCCAGCGCCCTGCGGGCCAGCACGCGGGTGTTGCGCAGCGCGTAGTCGACCGGCACCAGCGCGGCCTGGTAGCGACCAAGCTCGTCGCGGCGCTTCCAGCGGATGGGCGCGATGGCGGCGATCTCGCTGCCGGTCTGGAGCGCGGAACGGAAGTCCTCGATGCCGGCCTGGCTGGTGCGCAGCCGCGTCAGCACGGCCGCAGCCTGCACGCCGTCGCGCTCGGCGACGGCGTCCGCGAGGCCGCGCAGCGCGGCGGCCAGCTCGCCAAGCACGACCTTGCCCTGGCGGTGCGCCACGGTGATCGGGTTGGCCGGCAGCAGGGCGGCGACGGCGAGGCCGACCAGGCCACCGATCAGCGCGTCCACCATGCGGTTCAGGCCGCCGGTGGAGCTCGGCGGCAGCAGCGTGGCCACCAGCACCGCCGAGGACGCCGACTGGAGGGCGATCACGGCCCCGCCGTCGAGCAGCACGGCCGCGGACATGGCCAGCGCCACGACCAGCGCGATCTGCCACGGTCCCGAGCCGATCGCGGAGATCAGGACATCGCCAACGCCGATGCCGACCGAGACGCCGACGACGAGTTCGACCACACGCCGCAGCCGCTGGCCCAGCGACACCCCGAGGCAGACCACCGCGGCGATGGGCGCGAAGAACGGGCGCGGGTGGCCGATCAGGTTGTTGGCAACCAGCCACGCGAGGCCTGCGGCGAGCGCGGCCTGCCCGATCGGCAGCGCGGTCCGCTGCCACCGCCGCAACCGCCGGACCAGTTCCGTGCGCACGCTCTTCACGGCGGTCATTCTCACCCGGCCGGCGACCGGTGGCCGGACCCGGTCAGGCCGGGAAGCGCCCGGAGCGTCGCGCCGTGGGTCGAGGGCCGCGCTTGTGTCATGAAGGGCGCCTTCGGGGTGTCGCGAAGGCGTCCTTCATGACGCGCGAGGGTGCGGGTCAGGCCAGGCCGAGTGCGGCGGGGGCCTCGGGGTCGCTGTCGGCGAGGAACGTCCGGCAGCGGTCGTACTCCTCGGTGTCGCCGATCTCGCCCGCGGCGCGGGCCAGGGCGGCGAGTGCGCGCAGGAAGCCCTGGTTCGGGCGGTGGCTCCACGGCACCGGGCCGTGCCCCTTCCAGCCGGACCGGCGCAGCTGGTCGAGGCCGCGGTGGTAGCCGGTGCGGGCGTACGCGTAGGCCGCGACCGGGTCGCCCGCCGTCAGCGCCGCCTCGGCCAGCCTGCCCCACGCCTCGCTGAAGTCCGGCCAGGTGCGCGCCACCTGCGCCGGGTCGGTGCCGCCGTCGATGGCGGCCTGGGGCTCGGGGCGCTCGGGCAGCCGGGTCGGCTCCGGGCCGAGCAGGTCCTGGTGCAAGGTCATGGCCCCATCGTGCCGTACCGCGCCCCGGCGGCCGTCGGCTCAGGGGGCGAGGCTTCCGAGGCGAGGCTGCGGGGGCGAGGCTGCGGGGGCGGGGCTCAGCGGATGAGCAGCGTGGCCATCACCCCGACCACTCCGGCCAGCGTCAGCACCATCGCCGACACCAGCACCGCGGCGATCACGCGCTTGCTCATCACCAGGAGTCCTCCATCCGGCCGTTCGATCCGGCGCACCCTGCTCCAGCGGGGCCCACCGTGGCAACGAACACCACCCACTCGTGCGGGTGATTTTGGAATTCCGCAGGTCGGCGACACCCCTAGGGGGCATCCTTGGGGGAATTTCAGGGCAGGGTGCCCTGTTCGGCCGGTGAGCGTGCGGGGATGATGTTCGCGTGACAGCAGGGCAGCAGGTCGAGCCGAAGCGCGGCCTCGTGGCATTACTCAAGGAACAGGCGCGGCTGTACTGGACGCGCGGCGAGGCCGGCAGGGAGACTCCGGCGCCGCTGGTGGTCACGCTCTACCTGGCCTGGCTGCTCGCCTTCCTCGGCAAGCTGCTCGGCTCGTCCTGGGACGTGTCCTGGCACTTCAAGTGGCTACGCGACGACCTCGCGCCGCCGCACCTGCTCAACACCGCCGGCACCGGCCTGGCGATCCTGCTGGTCGTCTTCCACACCTTCACCGGCTACGGCGCCGACAAGACGACCCTGCGGCTGATGCAGTGGGGCATGGGCGTTTTCATCATCGCCGCCCCGCTCGACGTGATCAAACACCGGGTCAGCGGCCTCGACCTGACGTCGTGGAGCCCGTCGCACGCGATGCTCTACCTGGGCACCGCGATCATGCAGGCCGGTGTCGTGCTCGGCTGGCTGCGGTTCTTCCCGCGTAGGCCACTGGTCCCGCTGGTCGACTGGAAATGGGTCGGTTTCCTGGCCAAGCGCGCCTACGCGGTCGGCCTCGGCACGCTGTTCTTCTTCTACTTCGAGAACGTGTGGTTCCCCAACGGGCAGCAGGAGTACGGCGTGCTGGAGATCGCCTCCTGGGACCGGGGCGCGCCGTACGCGGAGCCGAGCCTGTTGACCTTCGCCGCCAACCAACTCGGCCACCCGGTGAACCGGGATTCGTTGCTGCACTTCGCACTGCCGATTCCGTCGTACGTGTATCCCGTGTGGTCGCTGGCGTTCTGCTCGCTGGTGCTCGTGGTGGCGCGGGGCCTGATGAACGGCGCGTGGTCCGCGACGATCGTGGCCGCCGCGTACGTGGCCTACCGCTGCCTGATCTGGCCGATCCTGGTCGGCACGAGCTTCCCGCCGTCCGCGGTGCCGTTCTTCGCGATCTTCCTCGGCCTCGCCGTTGACCTCGCCTACCGGCTGCGGCTCGGCGCGGCGGCCGTCGCGTGCCTCGGCGGCGCGCTGCTCACGGCTCTCGGCTACGGCGCGCTGTGGGCGCAGTCGCGGGTGATCGTCGCCCCGCCGCTGGACTACCGCACGATTCCGGTGACGCTGGTGCTGTTGGTGGCGCTGTGGTTCGGCGTCGACAGGCTCTCGACGCGCTGGGCGAAGGCCGCCCGCGTGTGATGGCCGTCCGCGCGTGAACGCCGTCCGGACATGACGAAGGGCGCCATCGGGACCGTTCGAGGTCCTGATGGCGCCCTTCGTGGCACGGCGCGGGGAAGGTCAGCCGGCGATCATGCGGCCAGCGGACTTGAGGTGCTCGCACGCCTGGGCGATGCGGGCGGCCATGCCCTGCTCGGCGGCCTTGAGGTAGCTGCGCGGGTCGTAGAGCTTCTTGTTGCCGACCTCGCCGTCGATCTTCAGCACGCCCTCGTAGTTGCGGAACATGTGGTCGACGATCGGCCGGGTGAACGCGTACTGCGTGTCCGTGTCGATGTTCATCTTCACCACGCCGTAGGTCAGCGCCTCGTGGATCTCCTCGAGCAGCGAGCCGGAGCCGCCGTGGAAGACGAGGTCGAAGGGCTTGGAGCCGGCCGGCAGGCCCAGCTTCTCGGACACCACGTCCTGGCCCTGCTTGAGCACCTCGGGGCGCAGCTTCACGTTGCCCGGCTTGTACACGCCGTGCACGTTGCCGAAGGTCGCGGCGAGCAGGTAGCGGCCCTTCTCGCCGCTGCCGAGCGCGTCCAGCGTCCGCAGGTAGTCCTCGGCGGTGGTGTAGAGCTTGTCGTTGATCTCGTTGGCGACGCCGTCCTCCTCGCCGCCGACGACGCCGATCTCGACCTCGAGCACGATGTTCGCCTTCGAGGTCTGCGCGAGCAGCTCGGCGGCGATCTGGAGGTTTTCCTCGATGGGCACGGCGGAGCCGTCCCACATGTGGGACTGGAACAGCGGGTTCCTGCCGGCGGCCACGCGCTCCTGGCTGATCGCCACGAGCGGGCGGACGAAACCGTCCAGCTTGTCCTTGGGGCAGTGGTCGGTGTGCAGCGCCACGTTGACCGGGTACTTCTCGGCAACGACGTGGGCGAACTCCGCAAGGGAGACAGCGCCGGTCACCATGTCCTTGACCTTGGTGCCGGAGAGGAACTCCGCACCACCGGTCGAGACCTGGATGATTCCGTCGCTCTCGGCCTCGGCAAAACCACGGAGCGCCGCGTTGAGCGTCTCCGACGAGGTCACGTTGATCGCGGGGTAGGCGAACTCGTTCGCCTTGGCGCGGTCAAGCATCTCGGCGTAGACCTCGGGGGTTGCGATGGGCATCGGAAGTCCTCCTCAGGGTGCCCGGGGCGCCGTGTTCCGCTGCATCCTACGAGGCCCCGGGTCACACCGATCACACGGCGGCAACTCTTCGTAACCTCGCCGCGTTCGCGGGCGCAGCCGATGCCGCCGGCCGGCGCAGCGACGTGGGCGCGACGGCGCGCCGAGGAGCAGACTGGAGGCATGGCTACAGCACGCTGGAACGGCGCGGTCATCGCGGAGAGCGACCAGACGGAAATGGTCGAGGGGAACCACTACTTCCCACTCGACTCGGTGCACGTGCAGTACCTGCGGCCGTCGGACACCACGACGGTCTGCCCGTGGAAGGGCACCGCCAGTTACTACACGCTGCACGTCGACGGCAAGGAGAACATCGACGCGGCCTGGTTCTACCCGGAGCCGAAGCCGGAGGCCGCGCAGATCAAGGACTACGTGGCGTTCTGGAACGGCGTGGAGATCACCGCGTGACGGTGTGATCCAGGTGACCACCGGTCCCGGCTCGACGACCTGTCCCACCCGTTGAGCCGGGACATATCGTCCTTGTCATGACGAAGCTTGGAACATCGGACCTCGACGTCTTCCCGCTCTGCCTCGGCGGCAACGTGTTCGGCTGGACGGCCGACCGGGAGCAGTCCTTCGCCGTGCTCGACGCGTACGCGGCCACTGGCGGCAACTTCGTCGACACCGCCGACGTCTACTCGGCCTGGGCGCCTGGCAACTCCGGCGGCGAGTCCGAGACGATCATCGGCGAGTGGCTGGCCGCGCGCGGCAACCGCGACGACGTCGTGGTGGCCACGAAGGTCGGCATGCTCGACGGGCTCACCACCCTGTCCTCGGCGAACATCCGCACCGCGGCGGAGAACTCGCTACGGCGGCTTGGCGTCGACCACATCGACCTCTACTACGCGCACCAGGACGACGCGGGCACCCCACTTGAGGAGACGCTGAGCGCGTTCGACGCGCTGGTCCGCGACGGCAAGGTGCGGCACATCGCCGCGTCCAACTTCACGCCGGCGCGGCTGTCGGAGTCGCTCGCGGTGTCCGCCCGCGAGGGCCTCGCGTCCTATGTCGCCCTGCAACCGCACTACAACCTGGTCGAGCGGGCGGGCTACGAGCAGGAGCTGGCCACTGTGGTCGCCGACGCGAAGCTGTCGGCGGTGCCGTACTTCTCGCTGGCCAAGGGCTTCCTGACCGGCAAGTACCGGCCCGGTGTCGAGGTGGACAGCCCGCGCGCCCGCGGCGCAGGCGCCTATCTCGACGAGCGCGGCGGGCGGGTGCTGGCCGCGCTGGACGAGATCGCAGCGGCGCACGACACGACGGTCGCCGCCGTGTCGCTGGCGTGGCTGGCGGCGCAGCCGACGGTCGCCGCCCCGATCGCCAGCGCGCGGACCCCCGAGCAGCTCGCCGAGCTGCTGCCGGTGGCCTCGCTAACCCTCACGGGAGCTGAGCTCGGCCGGCTGGACGCGGCCAGCAGCTGAGGCGTTCCCGCCGCGCCGCCGACCTGTTTCGGGCGTGGCTCAGCGGGCCGGGAGCCAGTCCCGGCCCGCCGGGATCTCTACCGACTCACCAGTAGCTTACTGGCAGTAGGTTGGGCTAGCGTGCCTACTCGGACGAGGTTTTCGCACCGGGATTCCGAGGAGGTCGCTGTGCGCGCACGCGGTAGGGCTGACGTGACCGGCAAGGTGGTGCTGATCACCGGCGCCGCGCGAGGCATCGGCGCCGAGGTGGCCCGCAGGCTGGCCAGGCAGGGTGCCAGGCTCGCCCTGGTCGGCCTCGAGGGCGAGCAGCTCCGCGAGGTGGCCGCGCAGTGCGGCGGCGACGCGGCCGCGTGGGAGGCCGACGTCACCGACCCGGCCGCGCTGGAGCACGCCGTCGCCGGGGTGGTCGAGCGCTTCGGCGGCATCGACGTGGTGGTCGCCAACGCCGGCATCGCCGCGACCGGGTTCGTCCGCTCGATCGACCCCGCCGCGTTCGACCGCGTCATCGAGGTGAACCTGCTCGGCGTCTGGCGGACCGTGCGGGCCTGCCTGCCGCAGCTGATCGAGCGGCGCGGCTACTGCCTGGTGGTGTCCTCGCTCGCCTCGATCGTGCACGTGCCGGGCAACGCCGCGTACTCGGCGGCCAAGGCGGGCTGCGAGGCGTTCGCCAACAGCCTGCGCGCCGAGGTGCGGCACCTCGGCGTCGACGTCGGCGTCGCCTACTTCTCGTGGATCTCCACGGACATGGTCAACAGCGCCGACCAGCACCCCGTGTTCGGGCCAATCCGCACCGGCATGCCCGGCCTGGCCAGCAGGACCTACCCGGTCTCCGCCGTCGGCAAGGCGGTCGTCGGCGGGATCGCGCGGCGATCGAAGTCGGTGTACGTGCCGGGCTGGATCGGCGCGCTCAAGCTGTTCCGCGCGCTCGCGCCCGGCGTGGTCGACCGGCAGGCGGCGAAGTTCGTGCCGGCCGCGGACAAGGCCGCCGTGCGCGACATCGAGGAACGCGGCGCCGAGGCGGCGTCCCGGCCCGTCGGCCCCGGCGGCGCGGCGGCGGTCGGCGGGAGCTAGGTGTACTGGCCTGCGTCAGGCGAGCAGGCGGCCGGTGAGGGCCTGCCACTCGCGGACGCGGGTCTCGGCGACGACGGCCGCGGGCGTGTACGGGTCGGCGGCCAGGATCTCGCGCAGCTCGGCCTCGTCGGCCACCTCGTAGACGAGCATCGCGCCGGCGTCGTCGGCCCACGGGCCCGCGAGAAGCAACACATCGCGGTCGGCCAGCTCGCGCAGGTACTCGCGGTGCCTTGGCCGCACTGCGAGGCGCTCCTCGCGGTTGTCGCCGAACACCAGCTCCACCACGAACTTCGCCATGTCAGCTCCCTGTGCGGACCAATCGGACCATCGGCACGCTACCTGTCGGCGGGACACGACCCGACACCCGCGCCACCCAGGTACCCGGTCGTGGCGCGCGGGGAGCGGTTCGTTGGGTAACGTCATCCCCGTGGTGGGACCCCAGGAACAATCCGGCGGAGGCGCGCAGTACAGCGTGGAGAACACGCTGAGCCACTTGCGAGTGCTCGACGGCACACCCGCGCCGGCGACCACGCCGTTGACCCTGGAAGACCTGTACCGGCAACACCGGATGCGGCTGGTCCGGTTGGCGCTGCTGCTCGTCGACGAGCCCGCGACCGCCGAGGACGTGGTGCAGGAGGCGTTCACCGGGCTGCACCGCAACTGGGGCGGGCTGCGCGACGCCCAGGCCGCGCTCGGCTACCTGCGCACCGCCGTGGTGAACGGGTCGCGCAGCGTGCTGCGCCGCCGCAAGACGGCGCGGGACTACACGCCGCCGCACGCGGTGAACGCGCGCTCGGCCGAGAGCCTGGCGATGCTGACCGCCGAACACCAGGCCGTCGTCGCGGCGCTCGGCCAGCTGCCGCCGAGGCAGCGCGAGGTGTTGGTGCTGCGCTACTACGGCGACCTGTCCGAGGCCGAGATCGCCGAGGCGACCGGCATCTCCAAGGGCACCGTGAAGTCGACCGCGAGCCGCGCCCTAGACGCGCTCCAGAAGATCATGGCCGGCCGATAGCGCTGAAGGCCTGCGGTACTGCCACACGCTTGTCGTGGCAGGGCACCAAGATCGTCGACGGTCGATAGCAGTTTGCGACCTTGTGACCGTAGCTAGGCGACCACTTCGGGTGACAGAGTGACGCCATGCGCCAGGACTGGGTCTGGGACGGCGGGCAGCCGAGCGTCAGTCTGGTGAACACCCTGCGGGACCGGTCGAGGCGGCGGCGCGACCTGCTGCTGGAACCGGCCGACCTGGCGGAGTGGTTCGAGCTGGCCGGGTTGCTGGCCGAGCCCGCCAGGGTCACCGCCGACCACCTGGCCTCGGCGCGCGAGTTACGCGAGGCCGTCGACCGGACCAGCCTCGCGCTGGCCGCAGGTCGGCCCGTCGACCGCGCCGACCTGCGCGTCATCAACCGGCACGCGTGGGCGCACCGCCAGCCGCCGCCACAGCTGCGGATGGACGCCGACGGCGTGCTGCGGGCCCATCGCGCGGCCGTCGGCGACCCGGTCGCCGCGGCGCTCGGCGCGGTCGCGGCGGACGCCGTCGCCCTGCTCGCCGAGCCGGACCGGCCGAGGGTGCAGGTGTGCGCAGCCGAGGACTGCGACATCCGGTTCGTGGACGACTCCCCGGCCGGCAACCGCCGCTGGTGCTCCCGGCGACACGCGATGCGGCGGATGCGCAGCGCCTGACCAAATCTCACCGGCCGCGCCGGCCGTTCCGGTCATCGAGCAGGAAGGCCAGCACGCGCTGGGCGACGACGGGTGCTGTCTTGCCCTCGGGACCGAAATGCTGGAGTCCGTCCAGGGTTTCGAGGGTGGCGTCCCGCAGGGCGTCGCGCAGGGCCGCGGTCGGCTCGGTGGTCCCCGGCGCGCTGCGGCCGCCGCACAGCAGGAGGGTGGGGACGGTGACCCCGGCGAACTCGGCGGGGCGCCCAGGGTCGGCGGCGAGTTGCATAGCCTCGGCCAGGTGTGCCGCGATGAGCTGCTTGGCGTACTTCCTGCTCGGCGACGGGAAGGCCAAACGCAGCACCAGCCGCAGGTACCAGCGTGGCATCGCGGTGATCGCGCGGGGCGCGACGCCCGCGCCCTTGATGAAGCACGCGAACGCGCCGTAGGCGTCGTCGGCGGCCAGCCTCTCGCGGTAGGCGGAGATCCAGCCAGTGGGGGCGGGGGTGGTGGACAGGGCGGGCTCGTACAGGGCGATCCGCTCGAACACGGTCGACACCCTGGCGGCCTCCAGGGCCACGCGCCCGCCGTAGCTGTGGCCGAACGCCCAGCGCGCCCCGGTGTCCGCTTGGACGGCGAGCAGATCCTCCACCTCCGTGCGGAAGCTGTAGTCGGGGCCCTGCGGGCCACTGGCGCCGCGTCCCCGGCGGTCGATGACGTGCACCGTGCAGGAGGGGGCCATCGCGTGGGCCAGCGGCAGGTAGTCCTGCGCGTGGCGGAAGCCCCCGCCGATCAGGATGATGCCGGGGCCTGTCCCCACCGTGTGGTAGCTGATCGGCGTGCCGTCCGCCGAGGTCACCGTGCGCGGGCCGCTCACCGAGTGTTGGGTCGTCTGGCTCATGGGATTCTCTTCTCTCGCTTGAGGGCTTCGAGCGTGTCGGGCAGTGCTCAGAGTCGGCCAGCCCGCTGACCGTCCACGCACCACCCGCTGACCAAAGCCCGTCAGGCGGGAGCTTTTTCACTTCGTGACGGTGCGGGGTGTGCG
>NZ_VUOB01000289.1 GCF_008386585.1 Solihabitans fulvus | reverse complement strand
CGATATCGACAGCAATATTCAGTTTGTGGACAGTTTTTTCTAATTTACAACGCAATTAAGTAATTCAAAATGCAAGGACTGAGCCTCTCAAGTTTGAAGAAGCATAAGGCTTTGATCCCTCTGTATGTATGTGTGGGGATAGGATGTGGTGGAGCTGTGTTCTATACTCTGCGTCTGGCTTTGCGTAATCCTGATGTATCTTGGAACAAGAAGACCAACCCTGAACCATGGGAGGCTTACAGGAACAAGCAGTACAAGTTCTATTCTCCCATCAGAGACTACTCTAAGGAGGAATCTCCTGCCCCCAAATACTAAACTGTTTTTCTAATATTGATCAGTTGTATTACGAGAATTTTAGTTGTATTAAGTTAAATAAATAGC
>NZ_VUOB01000288.1 GCF_008386585.1 Solihabitans fulvus | reverse complement strand
CACCGAGAGGGGTTACTCGTTCACCACCACCGCTGAGAGGGAAATCGTTCGTGACATCAAGGAGAAGCTCTGCTATGTCGCCCTCGACTTCGAGCAGGAGATGGCCACCGCTGCCGCCTCCACCTCCCTCGAGAAGTCCTACGAACTTCCTGACGGTCAGGTGATCACCATCGGTAACGAGAGGTTCCGTTGTCCCGAGGCTCTCTTCCAGCCTTCCTTCCTGGGTATGGAATCGTGCGGCATCCACGAGACCGTGTACAACTCCATCATGAAGTGCGACGTCGACATCCGTAAGGACCTGTACGCCAACACCGTCATGTCCGGTGGTACCACCATGTACCCCGGTATCGCCGACAGGATGCAGAAGGAGATCACCGCCCTCGCGCCCTCGACCATCAAGATCAAGATCATCGCTCCCCCCGAGAGGAAGTACTCCGTATGGATCGGTGGATCCATCCTGGCTTCCCTGTCCACCTTCCAGCAGATGTGGATCTCGAAGGAGGAATACGACGAGTCCGGCCCCGGCATCGTCCACCGCAAGTGCTTCTAAGCAGCGCGGCCGCGTGACCCCGGTGCTGTGTGGTGTTGTGCTCGTCCGAGTTCTGAACGCAACCGTCAGTACGTTGTACCTAGTGATACCTGAGAACTGAACATCTAATCTAACGCCATCTATTCTAATGTAATTTATTGTAAAATTTTATATAAATTTAATTTCTTTTTTATTTTTATTATATACACG
>NZ_VUOB01000287.1 GCF_008386585.1 Solihabitans fulvus | reverse complement strand
GAGTACCTCTTTAAAGAGGGAGTCATGGTGGCCAAAAAAGACTATCATGCACCGAAGCATACTGAACTAGAGAAGATTCCTAACCTCCAAGTTATCAAAGCTATGCAATCACTCAAGTCCAGAGGTTATGTCAAAGAACAGTTTGCCTGGAGGCACTTTTACTGGTACCTAACCAATGAGGGTATTGAATACTTGAGAATATTCTTGCACCTTCCTCCTGAAATTGTGCCTGCAACACTTAAGCGCTCAGTACGTACAGAGACAGTACGCCGTGGCCCTGTTGGTCGTCCTGATGCCCCAGCCCGCTCTGCTGAGGACAGATCTGCATACAGACGTACTCCTGCTGCCCCTGGTGTTGCACCTCATGATAAAAAGGCTGATGTTGGTCCAGGCTCAGCTGATCTTGAATTTAAGGGAGG
>NZ_VUOB01000286.1 GCF_008386585.1 Solihabitans fulvus | reverse complement strand
TAACCGCTGATTCCATCATGGAAGCCGCCGAAGCCGGTATCAAATACTGTGTTTGTATTACTGACGGTATTCCGACCCAGGACATGATGAAAGTCAAAATCTACCTGAGCCGTTTCCCCAAAGAACAGCGCATGGTGCTGACCGGCCCGAATTGTGCGGGTACTATCAGTCCGGGTAAATCCATGCTGGGCATTATGCCGGGCCACATCTATATGCCGGGTAATGTCGGTATCGTGGGCCGTTC
>NZ_VUOB01000285.1 GCF_008386585.1 Solihabitans fulvus | reverse complement strand
CTGAGAGCGGTGTAGTCGTGTCATCTATGAGTTCCTCTGTGGTTTGAATTGAAACGACTGGTTGTTTGTCGTCTTCTTGCTCAGTAGTGATTTGTGTAGTTTCGATTTTAGGCCCTACCCGCTTTTTAATAATACGCTTTGTGATTTTCTTTTGTTTTGGCTTACCTTCATGTGTCTCAGTTTCCTCTACAGTCACCTCTTCAGGCAACTCAACAACTTCTTCTGGCTTGCTCTCTTCGGGGGTAGTTTCTTCTACTACAGTAACACTTGTCACAGGGGCCTCGTCGTCTTTTTGGACTGTAGTGATTTCGGTGACTTCCTCTTTCGGTCCCTTTTTCTTTTTGATAACGCGCTTAGTGGTTTTAACGGTTTGAACATCGCCGGTTTCGGTTTTGACTTGTGTAATGTGTACTTTCTCAGGGGTTTCTTCAACGACCTGAGCAGTGTCTGG
>NZ_VUOB01000284.1 GCF_008386585.1 Solihabitans fulvus | reverse complement strand
CCAGATTTGAGGAAATCAAGAAGGAAGTATCCTCATACATCAAGAAGATTGGCTACAACCCAGCTGCTGTCGCTTTCGTGCCCATTTCTGGATGGCACGGAGACAACATGTTGGAGCCTTCAACCAAAATGCCTTGGTTCAAGGGATGGCAGGTGGAGCGTAAGGAAGGCAAAGCTGACGGAAAATGCCTCATTGAAGCTCTCGATGCCATCCTGCCACCTGCCCGCCCCACTGACAAGCCCCTGCGTCTTCCCCTGCAAGACGTATACAAAATCGGTGGTATTGGTACCGTGCCCGTCGGCAGAGTTGAAACTGGTGTGTTGAAACCAGGTACCATTGTTGTCTTTGCCCCTGCCAACATCACTACTGAAGTCAAGTCTGTAGAGATGCACCACGAAGCTCTCCAAGAAGCTGTACCTGG
>NZ_VUOB01000036.1:47476-48124 GCF_008386585.1 Solihabitans fulvus | reverse complement strand
TCCGGCTGTCGACGCTGGGCCCCCTCGGGTCGTTCACCGACATGGTGGGGTCGACCGGTTCGTCGCACACCCAGCACCGCCCGCCGTCGCGCTCAGCCACATCCTCGAGGAGACTCACCAGGCAAAACTAGCCTGCCAGGCCGCCGCCCCGCGCACCGCACTCAGGCGAGCACCGTCAGCCCCCATGGTCACCAGGCGACGACATCTCCTCAGTTTCATACGACGCAGGGCATAGGCGGGGATCAGGATGAACCAACTGGCCAAGTCTGGGACCACCCTGTTTGGCACCTTGCTCGCCGCCATCCGCAACCTGGTCCTGGGGATGCCGCCCGCCATCGCGGCCCAGGTGCTGCGCGATACCGCTGAGCGCGCCGAGGATCACGCGTAGGGAGGGGTGCATGGTGGAAGCCTGATATCTCGATCTTTCCCGCTGGAGCCTCGACGACCCGACCCGCGCCGTCGACCTGGCCGGAATCCTGGCCGAGGACCAGGTCCGCCTGGTCCTCCACCCGGAAACCGTGAACTGTGAACCGTTACGTGTGCTGACTGCTCAGCGACCCAGTCGGGCGGTGAGTCCGTCGAGCACGCAGTCCAGGCCGAACGCGAACTCGACGTCGGGGTCGAGTTCCTCGGCTTCGAGGACGCGGC
>NZ_VUOB01000036.1:0-47457 GCF_008386585.1 Solihabitans fulvus | reverse complement strand
TGCGCTGCTCCGCGCGTCGAAGGGCCTGCTGGGCGGCGACCGAACCCAGCACGTACGCGTGCACGGCGCCGAGCGCCTGCGAGGCCAGGGTGATGTCGGGCGTGAGCGCGACGGCGGCCCGCAGCGCGGACTCGGACCGCCGCAACGAGTTGGGGCCGAGGGCGGGCCTTCCCGTCAGTTCACCCGCCAGCCAGGGGTGCCGCAGCAGTGTCGCGCGCAGCGCGCTGACCATCCGGCTCACTCTGCTGGGGAACTGTCTGGGCAGCGCGCTGCTGGCCGTCACCTCCACCGCGTGGATGGCCTACGCGATCGTGGTCCTGATCGACTGCGCCGTCATGATCCGCAACGTCATCCAGGTGTCGCTGCGTCAATCGGGAACTCCTGACGAGTTGCTCGGTCGAGTCAGCGGGGCACACCGACTGGTCACCTACGGTGCGATTCCGTTGGGGGCGATGCTGGGTGGCGCGGTCGCCTCGGCAGGTGGCCTGCGCGCGGCCATGGTCCTGGCCAGCGCGATCTTCGGCGCCCTGGCCATCTTTGCCACCTGCACCATCACCCGCGCCCGGATCGCCGCCATCGCGGCCGACACGACCACACACAGTTGAGGAACGGTGCCATGACGTACACGGTTCACCACGTCGCAGTCCTACCCCACCCGGCGACGGCGGTATGGGAGAAGCTGTTCGACCCGGACGCGGCAACGGGCTGGCTCGGGGTCGCGGCCAGTCTCATGCCGGAACGCGACGGGGCCGCCTTCTGCTGGTTCTACGATGCGGGCTCGCGGCTGCCCACCGCGCACGTCGGCCGGGTGCTGACCCTTGACCGGCCACACCGGCTCGTGCTGCTGCTACAGCTGCCCACCTGCCTGGTGGAGAGCACGGTCACGATCGAGCTAGCCGAACTCGAGGCGAACCGGACCAGGCTGACCCTGCAACACGACGGCTTTCCCGAGGACGGCGTCGGACCGTTCGAGTACGACGGCTGGGCGCACAGTTGGGAGCACCACCTCGAACTGCTCGGCCCAGTTCGTGTTCGACAGCATGCACGACTTCGACGAGTGGGTCGACGCCCGGGTTCCTGGGGACGAGGTGCACCTGAATATCGGCGACCGCGTGGTCAGGACGACAGCTCGCCGCGCTGTCCGCAGGGCGCTGGACGCCAATGACCGAGGGCGACTCATGCCACCGCGCCCCCGTGTGGACCGGCACCGAGCTCACCTGGCAGGTGTTCGCCGATCCGGCCAGTGAGGCTGGACGCACCCAACGAATGCCGCTGGGAGTCGGTTCCGCGACGAGCGGCCACACGCCGGCCGACTGCACAGTGCGGTCCACTGTGGATGGACAGACGCTGTTCCACCCACGGCTCGGTGATATTCCCCTGCCCGAGGGCGCCACGGTGGAGGCGATGTCGGTCAGTCCTCATGCGGGACTGCGGGTCGCCGTCCTGTTGCGGCGTGGTACAGCCCGGCGGGCGGTCTGCGTCGGCGGCAACCATGTGTCGCATGTGGACTCGGTCGTCGAACTCGGCCCGTGGCTCGGCCGCGACGAGGTGGTCGTCATCAGAGAGGAATGGCCGAACAGGCTGCCCTATCGCTGGAACGTCGACGGTGGCGGGCTTCGTCCGCTGTTGGCGGCGAGTGCGGCCGTCGTGGCCGACGTGCAACGGTGTGACGACGTGATCGGTCTGTCCTGGAGTTCAGTCAGACAGCCAAGACGTATCGAGCTGGTCGAGCGGACCGAACTGCTTGCCGGACCCGTGAGGCTGCGGCCGGACGTCCCGTCCGGACCGGTGCCTCCGGCCGCGCGGGTGGCGCTGGTCGAGGGTGTGAGTTGCACACTGCCTTGCCTGATCTATGCGCCTGCCTCGGAACCGAGGGGCACAGTGGTGCTGTTGCACGGCGGACCGAACGGGGCTCATCTCGGCACCTGGTCGCCGTTCGCGGATTCCTTGGCTCTGGATGGCTGGCGTGTGGTGCTGCCCAACCTGAGGGGGAGTGGCCTGCTGGACCCTGCCCTGCGTCCGCCAAAGCCGGACCGTTACGGGCACGATGACGTCGACGACGTTGTGTCCGTCATCCGACACCTCGGTGTTGGGCCGATCGTACTGGGCGGGCACAGCTACGGAGGCTATCTGGCGGCCCGAGCCGCACACGTCTGTCCGCAGGCGCGGGGTGTGTTCCTGCTGGGCGGCTTTCTGGCCGCTGCGGATCTCGCCGACTCCGAGCATGCGAGCGTGCTGGCGTTTCTGCGATCGGCGGGTGGCCGCTTCGTTGCCGATCGCCGCCCGGCTCCAGTTCCCCATTTCATCGCCCACGGCAGTGCCGATCGTCGGATCCCGGTCGCGGCGATGACCTCGCACGCGGACGAGCTCGGCGATGGATCAGAGGTCATTGTCGCGGACGGAGAGGGACACGGCGTCCAGACCGATGCCGGTGCGCGGCAGGTGTTTCCGGCGTTGTTCACCTGGCTGGGCGGTCTTGACTGAGGTGGAGATCGCGTAGCCAGACGCTACCGTGCCCCCAACTCCGAGGTCAGTGACCACCGCCGCCCGCTTTCGTGCGTTGGCGGCCCAGGACGAACCCGCCGACGATCGACAGCAGGACCGCCAGCGCGGTGATCCAGCCAACGGTGCCGAACGAGTCGCCCTGTTCCGCCGCTTGCGGGGAGCCGGGACTGGGGGAGTTGCTGACGCTGGGGAGGGCGTACTCGCTGGTTGTGGTCGGGGTGACCGGTGACGGGTAGGCGATCCGACCGACCGCCTCGCTGCGGTTGGCCTCGAGCGCGAAGCCGTAGTCGAGCAGCTTCGCGGCTTGGTCGACGAGCAGGGTCGGCTGTTGTTCGCCACGCACCAGCACAATCGCGACGCGCTTGCCCTTCTGTTCGGCGGCGCCGACGTAGGTGTGTCGGGCGTCGTCGGTGAAGCCGGTCTTGCCGCCGAGGAAACCGGTGTAGACGCCGAGCAGCCTGTTGTCGTTGACGATCGGGATGGCCGGCGTGCCGTCGGTCGCGGGAATCTCGAAGTTCTTCGTGGCGACGGCCGCCGCGAACGCCGGCTGTTTCATCGCGTGGTGGAAGATCAGGCTCAGGTCGTAGGCCGAGGTCGACATCCCGGGGCCGTCCAGTCCGGACGGCGTCGCGGCACGCGTGTCGGTCGCGCCGATCCGCGCGGCCGTCGCGTTCATCTGCTCGAGGGCCGGACCGACCCCGCCGAGCGCGGTGGCGAACGCGTGCGCGACGTCATTGCCCGACCTCATGAGCAAGCCGTGCAGCAGCTGGTCGACCGTGTACCGGCCGCCGGCGACCAGGCCGACGCAGGTGCACTCCTGCTCGGCGTCCTCGGTCGTCGCGGTGATCACCTGGTCGGGCGGGAGTGTGGTCGTCACGACGAGCGCGAGCAGTGTCTTGATCAGCGACGCCGGGCGCTGCCGGGAGTGTGGGGCCTGCGCGGCCAGCACGGCGCCGGTGTCGAGATCCTGTAGCACCCACGAAGCGGCCGTGATTCCCGCAGGAGGATTCGGTGCACCCCGTGGCGTGACGAGACCGCATTCCGCCATTCGGTGCCCGCCGACCGGGACTGCGGGCACCGACAACGGAGTCGGCGCGGCCTGCCCCGGCGCGGGGTTCTCCGACGTGTCAACGGGCGGAGGCGGTGCGTCGCGGTTCGCGCACGCCGGCTCGGGCGCGGCCTTGGCCGCCGCGACGGGCGCGCTCAGGGCCAGCACGCCTGCGGTGAGTATCGCGCCGAGAACCTTGGGCGACCGGGGGAAAGCGCGGTGCATGAAGGCAATCTAATCGAGGTGCCCTGGTCGGACAGGCCGCAACTGAGCGGAAGTTCCGAGATCGGACCTTGCGCGGACGAGCGCGACGGCCGTCGCGCCAAGGGCGGCGACCGCGGCGAAGGCGAAGAAACCCCACGGGTTGGCCAGGCCCGCCGTCAGCAGCACGCCGCCAAGCAACGGGCCGCAGATCGCACCGATCCGGCCGATGCCGGCGGCCCAACCCAGGCCCGTGGCGCGGTTCGCGTCGCCGTAGGTGCGGGCCACGTACGCGTAGACCAGGACCTGCGCGCTGAACACAAAACAGCCGGCGAGGAAGACGGCCGCGTAGATGCCAGGTCCGGGCAGTCGCAGGCTCAGCAGCGCCAGGAACACCGTCGACAGCGCGAACCAGGCGATGGCGGCCGGGCGCACGCCGACGCGGTCGGCCACGGCTCCCGCCGCCACCAACCCGACAATCGCGCCAACGTTGAGCGTGAGGAGCAGGCCCAGCGCGGTGCCCAACGGGTAACCCGCCGCGCGCATGATCTGCGGCAGCCAGGTGTTCAGGCCGTACACCAGAAGCAGGCCCATGAACGAGGTCACCCAGAAGGCCAGGGTCGCGCGCGCCCATCCCGGCCGAAACAGGGAGGTGACGACCACGCGGACCGGCTTCGGCGCAGTGAAGGCCCGGGATTCCGGGAGGTGACGCAGCATCAGGGGAACAAGGACCAGTGCGGGGACCGAGCCGATCACGAACAGGGCACGCCAACCGAGCGCTGGGACGACCACGATGCCGAGCAGGGCAGTGACCACCGCGCCCACGTGGTAGCCGGTCATGAGCCAGGTCGTGGCGCGGCCCCGCCTCGCGGGCTCGGAGGACTCGCCGACGAGGGTGATCGCCGTAGGCAGGCAGCCGCCGAGGCCGAGACCCGCGAGGAACCGCAGGGCGCCGAAGGCTGTCGCCGACGAGGCGAACGCGCACAGCAGCGTGAACGCCGAGAAGCTCGCCACCGCGAGAGTCAGCGCCTTGCGCCGGCCGACCACGTCGGTGACCGTGCCGATCACCAGCGCGCCCACCGTCATGCCGATCAGACCCACCGTGGAGACCACGGACGCGCTGGCTGGCGTGAGGCCCCATTCCTTGTCCCGCAACAAAACTGGGAGGACCGTGCCGAGCACGACCAGATCGAAGCCGTCCAGCAGCACCGCAGCCCACGCGAGCGAGCGCACCCAGCGTCCGGACATGAGACCTCCCGAGTTCCTTGGCACGGGAGCGCGAAGGAGCGCTCTGCCAGGCCTGCGACCGCGAGGTTCATGCCTGTGGCCCCGCTGCCTCCACATAAGCCACAGCATGCGGTGCGATGGTGTGCCGACGAAGCGCGACATTCCATCCAGTGGAATAAGTTGGCCCTCGCTTCACCTGGCCGCTCGGGACTGAGCTGACGCGACGAGGGGCCCTTCCTCGCGTTGACTGCGCGGAGGGGCCCCTCGTCGGCGCGTGCGACGCCGGTGGGTGCGCTCAGAAGTTGATCATGTGACCGGCCAGGCCGTGCACGGCCTCCTTGACGGCCTCGCCGAGCGTCGGGTGCGCGTGCACGTTGCGCGCCACCTCGTGCACCGTGAGGTCCCACTGCTGGGCCAGGGTCAGCTCGGGCAGCAGCTCGGTCGCCTCGGGGCCGATCAGGTGCGCGCCGAGCAGCTCGCCGTGCGTGCCGTCACTGATGATCTTCACGAAGCCACCGGAGTCGCCGAGCCCGTGCGCCTTTCCGTTGGCGGTGAACGGGAACTTCGCCACCTTGACGTCGAAGCCGCGCTCGCGGGCCTGCGCCTCGGTCCAGCCGAAGCTGGCGATCTGCGGCTGGCAGTAGGTCGCCCTCGGGATCATCACGTAGTCGAGTTCCATCGTCTCGGCCCCGGCGATGGTCTCCGCCGCGATGATGCCCATCGACTCGGCGGCGTGCGCCAGCATCAGCTTCGCGGTCACGTCGCCGATCGCGAAGATGTGCGGCACGTTCGTGCGGCCACGGCCGTCGATGGCGATCGCGCCCCGGTCGGTCAGCGCGACGCCGGTCCGGTCAAGGCCGTAGCCCTCGACGCGCGGCTGGAAGCCGATCGCCTGGAGCACCTTGTCGGCCTCGAGGACCTGCTGCTGCCCGTCCTTGGACACGGTGACCCGCACCTTCGGGCCGGACTCGTCGATGGACTCCACCCTGGTGGAGGTCAGCACGTCGACGCCGAGCTTGCGGTAGCGCTTGGCCAGCTCGGCGGACACCTCCGCGTCCTCCAGCGGCACCATCCGGTCGAGGAACTCCACGATGGTGACCTTGACGCCGTAGTTGTGCAGCACGTAGGCGAACTCGACGCCGATCGCGCCCGCGCCGGCGATGATGATGCTCTCGGGCAAGTCGTCGCTGAGGATCTGCTCCTCGTAGGTCACGACGCGGTCGCTGACGGCCGTGCCGGGCAGCAGCCGCGTGGTCGCGCCCGCCGCGATGATGCAGTTGCCGAAGGTCACCGTCTCGGTGCCGCCGTCGGCGGTGGCCACCTGGATGGTGTTGGCGTCGGTGAACGTGCCGCGGCCGTTGAACTCGGTGATGCCGTTCTTCTTCATCAGGAAGTGGACGCCCTTGACGCGCCCGTCCGCGACCTTGCGGCTGCGCTTGAACGCCTCGGTGTAGTCGAAGCTCACCGTGCCGTCCACGCGGATGCCGTAGGTCTTGGCCTCCTGCGTGAAGATGTGCGCCAGTTCCGCGTTGCGCAGCAGCGCCTTCGACGGGATGCACCCCACGTTCAGGCAGACGCCGCCCCAGTACTTCTCCTCGATGACGGCCGTCTTCAGCCCGAGCTGGGCGGCGCGGATCGCCGCGACGTATCCGCCGGGGCCCGCACCCAGGACCACGACGTCGAAGTGTGTGCTCATGGTCCAAACGATATGACCTGGCAGAGGATCGCACCCCATCGGCAGCGTCTCTGGTGACGGGCTGTGAACACGATCACTCGACCCGGTCGGGCGGGTGGTGGGCGATGACCGGACGCGAGGGCGGTCGCCCTCCTCGTGGCGTCAGTCGAACGGGTACTCGACAGCGTGTGTGTCGCGCTGGTGTGCTCGAGGCAGCCGCGTCTTCATGGGAGGTCTGCCGTGGGTTGGTTGAGCCGGTCACTGGTCGCGTTGGCCGGGGTGGCACTCGTCTTCGTCCCGTTGGCCCCGGCGGCTGACGCCGCTCCGTCGGCGGGCACCGCGGAGACCGCTGCCTCGGAGTGCTCGGCCACCTTCTTCGACGGCGACCGGCGGCTCGGCCCCGAACAGCTGCCGACCTCGGGCCAGGTCGGCGCGGAGCTGGTGGGCTACCGGCGCACCGGGGGACTTACCCCGCAACAGTTCCTGGACACCTACTACGACCCGGCGGGCAACGGTGGCACCGGCGGGTGGCGCTACCCGCCGGCCAACGGCTACGTGCTCACCCCCGACGGCCGGCCGGTGGAGACTCAGCTGGCGTTGTTCCCCGGCCAGAACATCGACCGCTACGGCAGCGAGTACGGCTCGTTCCTGGCCCCCGAGTGGCTGCCCTACGCGACGAGGTCCATTCCGCCGCAGAGCCTGGACAGCACGCCTCCGGAGGGCTGCAACTACCACGTCTACCGCGTGCTGCGGTCGTTCGAGGTGCACGCCGGGCCGATCGCGGCCTGGTTCGCGCAGCCCGGCGGCGGCCTCCAGTACCAGCTCGACGGGGCACTGCTGCCCGGTGCGCCGGCGACGCTCAACGTGTTGTGGCTGCTGAACAACGGGTATCTCCAGCGCCTGCGCTGACGGTGCGCGCGGTCACTCGATCCGGTCGGCGATCTCCAGCAGGACGTCGGCGATCAGGTCGACGTCGGCCTCGGTGGTGCGCCAGTTGACGATGGCGGGCCGGAACGCCACCCGGCCCCGGTGCACCGTCGTGCCGAAGTACACCCGACCGTCGGCGAGCACGGCCTCGCCGAGGCGCGTGTTCAGCTCGTCCAGCTGCCGCTCGGTGCGGCCGGGCCGCCGGTGGCGGAAGCAGACGATGTTCAGCGGCGCCTCGGCCAGCAGTTCGAGGTCCGGCTCGCGCTCGACGCGGCGCGCGAACCGCGCGGCCAGGCCGACGTGGTGCTCGACCAGCTCCCGGTAGCCGGCGCGCCCGTAGGCCGCGAGCGTCGCCCACACCGCGAAGGCGCGCGACCGCCGCGAGTTCTCCGGGCCGAGGTTGCCGAAGTTCGGGTGCGGGTCCGCCGCGCCGGGCAGGTAGGGGCCGGTGTTGGTGAACACGGACCCGAGCAGGCCGGGGTGCCGGACGAAGGCGAACCCGCAGTCGTAGGGCACGTTCAGCCACTTGTGTCCGTCCGAGATCACCGAGTCGGCGCGGTCGACGCCGTCCACCAGGTGCGCGGTGCGTGGGGACACGGCGGCGAACAGGCCGAACGCGCCGTCCACGTGCAGCCAGGCGTTGTGCCGCTCGGTCAGGTCCGCCATCCGAGCGACGGGATCGAACGCGCCGGTGTTCACCTCGCCGGCGGTGGCCAGCACGATCGCGGGCGCGCCGTCGAGCGCCGCCAGCCTGTCGCGCAGCTCGGCCAGGTCGAGCCCGCCGGAATCGTCCTCGCCCAGCCGCCGCACGGTCGAGCGGCCGATGCCGAGCACGCCGAGCGCCTTCACCGCGCTGGAGTGCACATGCCCGCTGGCGAACACGGGGACCTGCGACAGCCCGGTCAGCCCGTCCAGGTCGACGTCCACGCCGTGCTGCTGGCCCCACCAGCGCCGGGCCGCCGCGAGCGCGGTGAGGTTCGCCGAGGTTGCGCCCGTGGTCAGCAGGCCGTCCCACTGGTCGGTCAACCCGAACAGATCGGCCAGCCAGGACACGGCGACGGTCTCCAGTTCGGTGCCAAGCGGCGAGCCCGCCCACGCCGCCGCGTTCTGGTCCAGCGCGCTGGCCAGCCAGTCCGCGCCGAGCGCGGCCGGGGTGGTGCCGCCGGTGACGAAGTGGAAGAACCGAGGTCCCGACGCGCGGACGGCCGCCGCTGTCGCCGTCTCCGCGAGCCGCGCCACGGCCTTGACCGCGCCCTCGCCGACCTCGGGCAGCGGCCCGCCGAGGCTGGTCGCGCCGTTGCCGACACCGGCCGGCCGGACCCGGTCGGTGTCGAGGGCGGCGACGTACTCGCGGGCGCGCAGCGCGGCCAGGTCGAGCACCGCGTCACTGTCGTCGGGCAGGGGGCGCTCGGTCGGCACTGGGGCTCCTTGATCGTCGGTTCCCCCGACCATGGCAGCGCGCCTCGAGCGGGCTCAACGGCCAATGAGCGGAAAGTGGCCGCGCGTCCAGATCAGTAGCCGGGAAACCCGCCGCGCCGGCCGTAATTCGGTTGCCCGCGCGGCGACCGCTCTGTTGTCGTTGCGGCGACAGCGAAGCGAGAAAGGGAGCCGACGATGCGCACAGCGTTCATGCCCGTCCGTCAGGGAATCGCCATCCACCCGGGAGACATGAACGTTCGTGAGCACACTGAACTTGGGCATTCTGGCGCATGTCGACGCCGGTAAGACGAGCCTGACCGAGCGGCTGCTGCACACCGTCGGCGTCATCGACGAGATCGGCAGCGTCGACGACGGCAGCACGCAGACCGACTCCCTCGCGCTGGAACGGCAGCGGGGCATCACGATCAGGTCCGCCGTCGTCTCGTTCGTCGTCGACGGCGTCGCCGTCAACCTGATCGACACGCCCGGCCACCCGGCGCGACCTCGGCACGCGCCACGCCGCCTGCCCGACCTTCGGCCCGGCCGACACGGCCTTCACCGCGCGGCTGACCGAGGCGCTCGCCGAGCACGACGACGCGATGCTGGCCGCATACCTGGACAACGGGCCGCCCGTGCCGTTCCGCCGACTGCGCGCCGAGCTGGCGGCGCAGACCGGACGGGCGCTGGTGCACCCGGTGTACTTCGGTTCGGCCAGCACCGGAGCCGGTGTGGCGTCGCTGATCGCCGGTGTCACCGAGTTCCTGTCGACGTCCGACGGAGCCGCCGACGGCCCGGTGTCCGGCACGATCTTCAAGGTCGAACGCGGAGCGGCGGGGGAGAAGATCGCCTACGTGCGGATGTTCTCGGGGACCCTCCGCACGCGCGACCGGCTGCGGTTTCGCCGTGACGACGGCGCCGACCGTGACGACCGCGCCGCCGCCGACCACGGCCGGGAGGGCAAGGTCACCGCGATCCGCGTGTTCGAGCGGGGCTCGACCGTGCGCGGTCCGTCCGTGGCCGCCGGGCGGATCGGCCTGCTGTGGGGGCTGGACGACGCGCGGATTGGCGACGCGGTCGGCACGCCGCGCACGACGCCGACGCGTCACCAGTTCGCCCCGCCGACGCTGGAAACGGTCGTGGTGCCGGGCGGAGGCGGGGACAGAGGAGCGCTGCACCTCGCGCTCGCGCAGCTCGCCGAGCAGGACCCACTGATCAACCTGCGGCAGGACGACAGCAGGCGGGAGCTCTCCGTGTCGCTGTACGGAGAGGTGCAGAAGGAGGTCATCCAGGCGACGCTGGCGGACGACTTCGGCATCGACGTCACCTTCCGCGAGTCGACCACGATCTGCGTCGAACGGCCGGCCGGCACCGGGGCCGCCGTCGAGACGATGCACCGGGACGCCAACCCGTTCCTGGCCACCGTCGGCCTGCGCGTCGAGCCTGCGCCGACCGACTCGGGCGCGCGGTTCCGGCTCGCCGTGGAGCTCGGGTCGATGCCGGCCGCGTTCTTCAAGGCCGTCGAGGACACGGTGAAAGAGACACTGCGCCAAGGGATCCACGGCTGGCAGGTGCTCGACTGCGTGGTGACGATGACGCACGCGGGCTACGCGGCCCGGCAGAGCCATTCGCACGGCGTCTTCGACAAGAGCATGTCGAGCACGGCGGGGGACTTCCGCAACCTGACGCCGCTGGTCCTGCTGAGCGCGCTGAAACGGGCCGGCAGCACCGTGTTCGAGCCGATCCACCGGTTCCGCCTTGAGCTCCCCGCCGACACGCTCGGCCACGTGTCGCCGGTGCTGGCGCGGCTCGGTGCCGTCCCTGGGACACCGGTGCCGCGCGGCGCGTCCTGCGTGCTGGACGGCGACCTGCCCGCGGCCGCCGTGCACGGGCTACAGCGACAGCTGCCCGCGCTCACCCGGGGCGAGGGCGTGCTGGACTGCGCCTTCGACCGCTACCGGCCGGTGCGCGGCGCGATCCCGACCCGACCGAGGTCCGACCACGACCCGCTCGACCGCGACGAGTACCTGCTGCGCGTCCTGCGCCGGACCAGCACGACGCGCCGCGCGGACGCGTGAGCCACCCTGCGCCGCTCACAAAGAATTCCGCCACCACTCGGGAGTGCAATATTTGCGGCCGGTCACGCGGTTTCACGTTCGATTTCCTGACACGTCGGTAACATTGCAGTCGGCCCGGCCATCCAGACAGGCAGCTGGCCGGTTTGATATCGGTTTTCGTTCCGGTTTCCGGGCCGCACCGCGTCGCCCGACTGGCCCAACTGTGCAGGTCACGCGAGAGCAGCAAGTCAAGAAGATGTCAAGAAGCGCGCCGGGAAAAGTGATATAGAAAAGTCATTAACTGGGTTTATGGCCAGCTTTTGGCGGCATATGTGAAGCCGAATACTTCCGGTGATGTGTGTCGATACAGTTCGTCTGCTGTTAATAATGTTGACCGTCCGAGTTCTCGGTATCCCCTGCATGCCCGAGGAGCAGGCGTGAAACGCACAATCGGCCTTACCCTGGCCGCATTCCTGACAGCGCTGTCCGTCCAGGCCGTGATCGGCACTGCGCAGGCTGCGCCAAGCGGTCAGCCATCAAGCCCATCGACCAACCCGACCGCACTGGCCGTCGCCGCGGCGGACCACGCCGCGGCGTCCGGCCTCGACGCCCTGCGCAAGGGCCCCGACGAGCAGTTCAACCGCCGGGCCGTCTACAAGGGCGGCATCCCCGGTCACCGGGACCTCTACTACGTGTCCTACGACCGGACCTACCGCGGCCTGCCCGTCATCGGCGGCGACGCCGTGGTCGCCACCGACGCGGCCGGCAACACCCTGGACACCGTCGCGGCGGACAAGGGCGACATCGCCGTGAACACCGCGGCCACCGTCACCGACCAGCGGGCGGCGGACATCGCCAAGGCCCAGCTGTCCCAGGTGACCAAGGTGGTCAGCAACACCCTGTCCGTGCTGGCCGGCGGCAGCGGCACCCTGGTCTACGAGACCGTCGTCTCTGGGTACCGCAACGGCGTGCCCAGCCGACTGCACGTCTACGTCAACGCCAACACCGGCAAGGTCGAGGGCAGCCGGGACGACTCGGCGGCCGGCAGCGGCACGAGCCAGTGGAACGGCCCGAACCCGCTGCACCTCGACACCAGCAACAACAGCACGGTCGACTCGACCCGCCCCGGCCTCCAGTGCGTGGACCTCTCGACCAGCCAGCCCTTCACCGAGAGCAGCAACTCCTTCGGCGACGGCAACGCCTCCAACCGGGAGACCGGCTGCGCCGACGTGCTGTGGTCCACGCAGCACGAGTGGGACATGCTGAAGAACTGGTTGGGCCGCACCGGAATCGACGGCAACGGCAACGGCTTCACCGTGATGGTCGGCCTCGACCAGGTCAACGCCTTCTGGACCGGCGACCACATCGAGATCGGCCACAACCAGGCCGGCCAGTGGATCGGCGCGATGGACGTCGTCGGCCACGAGCACGGCCACGCCATCGACCAGTACACCCCCGGCGGCGCCGGCTCCGAAGCCGGGCTCGGCGAGGGCACCGGCGACATCTTCGGCGCGCTGACCGAGGCCTACACCAACGAGCCAGCGCCGTTCGACACGCCCGACTACACCGTCGGCGAGAGCGTCAACCTGACCGGCAACGGCCCGATCCGCGACATGGCCAACCCGTCGCGGATCAACAACGACCCCAACTGCTACTCGAGCGCGATCCCCGGCACCGAGGTGCACGCGGCGGCCGGCCCGCTCAACCACTGGTTCTACCTGCTGGCCGAGGGTTCCGCGGCCAGCCCGACCTGCAACAACTCCACCGAGACCGGCATCGGCATCAAGGCGGCCGGCCAGGTCTTCTACAACGCCATGCTCCTCAAGACCTCGGGCATGACCTACTTCAGGTACCGCACCGCCACCCTGAAGGCGGCCAAGAACCTCGACCCGACCTGCGCGCAGTTCAACGCGGTGAAGGCCGCGTGGAACGCGGTCAGCGTGCCGGCGCAGTCGGGCGACCCGACCTGCACCGGCACCCCGGGCAACGACTTCAGCCTCGCGCTCAACCCCAGCGCGGGTTCGGTGCAGGCGGGCTCGTCGGCCACCTCCCAGGTGTCGACGACCACCACGTCCGGTAGCGCGCAGACCGTCGCGCTCACCGCGTCCGGCCAGCCGAGGGGCGTGACCGTCTCCTTCGACCCGTCGTCGGTGACCTCGGGTGGGACCTCGACCATGACGGTCGCGACCAACGCGAGCGTCGCGGCCGGCACCTACACGATCACCGTGCAGGGCGCGGGCACCGTGAGCCACACGGCGACCTACAACCTGACCGTCGGCGGTCAACCGCCGACGGACGACTTCTCGGTCACGCTGAACCCCGCCAGCGGTAGCACCGCGGCGGGCGGCTCGGTGACGTCGACGGTCGGCACCAGCACGACCACCGGCAACGCCCAGACCGTGAAGCTCAACGCCACCGGCCTGCCGACCGGCGCGACGGCGACCTTCAACCCGTCGTCCGTCACCTCCGGCAGTTCCTCGACGCTGACGATCGCCACGACCGCCAGCATCGCGGCCGGCACCTACAACATCAGCGTCACGGGCACCGGGGCCGGTGTCGTGCACGCGGTGACGTTCGCGCTGACCGTGACCGGCGGCGGACCCGGCGGTTGCGGCACCGTGCCCGCCTGGAGTTCGGCCCAGTCCTACGTGCCCGGCGACGAGGTGTCCCACAACGGACACAAGTTCAAGTCGACCTGGTACTCCACCGGCGCCGAGCCCGGCGCGCCCGGCTCGTGGGCGGTGTGGCAGGACGAAGGGGCCTGCTGAGCTGACCTGAGCCAGCCAGCGGCGGTCACCCGGGGCATGTCCTGCCCGGGTGGCCGCCCTTGCTGTGCGCGCCTTCGCGTTGTGCCGGTGGGAAACTGTTGTGCCGGCGGGAAACTCAGGTGGCCGCCATGCCGCCGAGCACGCTCTGCCGGCGCCAGTGCTCGAACACGATCGTCGTGTTGGTGCGGCGGACCTCCGGCAGCGCCTCAAGCGGGGCGATCACCGTCGCGAGCAGCTCGTCGGTCGAGGCGGCATAGACCTGGAGCAGGTAGTGGTGATCGCCGCTGACCTGCATCGCGGCCATCACGCGGTCCAGCGTGCGGCACGCCGCGAGGAACCGGCCGGTGGCCGCGCTCGACTGCTCGGCCAGTTCCACCGCGACCAACACCTCCAGGCCAAGCCCGAGCGCGCGCCGGTCCACGTCCGCGTGGAAACCCCGCACCACGTCGCGCTCGCGCAGGCCCTGCACGCGCATCAGGCAGGTGGACGCGGGGATGCCCACCGACTCGGCGAGGGCCGCGTTGGTCGTCCTGGCGTCGTCGGCCAGCGCCCGCAGGATCCGCACCTCCTGCTCGGACAGCGCGGCCTGCTGTGGAATCCACGATCCGTCGGCCATTTCATGTCTCCATCTCGCAGAAACTGCGACACAAGCGCCATTTGGTGGGGCTTCCGCAGCATCCTTGCAAGAGTCCGGACGAAACTGCAACATTTCGGCAGGGTTGTCGGATCGACGAGGGAGCGCGCATGACCGGGGATCGTCGGGCCGACCGGGGGCTCACCCACCTGCGGCCGCCGGGCCTGGTCGTCCGCTCCGGCTTCGAGGACCGGTACGAGACCGAGGCCGCGGACTGGCTGCTGCCGTGGGACTTCGACTCGCCGCTGGACGTCGGCATCGTCGGCGCCGGCCTGCCGGGCACCTCCCTGACGCCGAACGGCGCGTACGGCGCGCCGGACGCCTTCCGCTCCTCGCTGGCCGGATTCTCCACCTACAGTCCCGATTTCGACGTCGACCTCGCCGAGCTCGTCGTCCGCGACCTCGGCGACATCGCGACGCCGACGCTGGACCCGCTGGAGGGGTTGCGGCGCATCGACGAGACGACCGGAGTGCTGCGCTGCCAGCCGGAGAACTTCTTCCTGATGATGATCGGCGGCGACCACTCGGTGACCGCGCCGGCCGCGAAGGCGTTCGCCCGCGCGCATCCCGGCGAGCGGTTCGGCCTGATCCACTTCGACGCGCACAACGACGTGCGGGTCATGGACCACGGGCCGACCAACGGCACCCCGATCCGTCAGCTGCTGGAGTCGGGACTCGGCTTCGACGGCGCGAACCTGGTGCAGATCGGCATCCACGGCTTCATGAACGCCAGCTACTACAAGCGATGGGTGCAGGGCAGGGGCGGCACCATCTTCACCGGCCGCGAGGTGCGCAGGCGCAGCATCGAGGACGTGCTCGCCGAGGCCCTGGAACGGGCCTGCGACGGCGTGGACGCCACCTACGTCACCGTCGACGTCGACGTGCTGGAGTCGGCGTACGCGCCGGGCACCGGGGCCGCCACGGCCGAGGGCATCCACCCGATGGACCTGTACGAGGCCCTGTACCTGTTGGGACAGCACCCCAAGGTCGCCGGCATCGACTTCGTCGAGCACGACCCGGTCAGCGATGTCGCCGCGCTCACCGGGCGCACGATGACCTCGGCGGTGCTGACGTTCCTGTGCGGATACTTCCTGCGCACCAAGGGTTCCGGCGGCTGGCGCGGCTACGACCCGACGCCGGTCACCGAGTTCTGAACCGGAGGCGTTTCGGACCGGCGGCGCGACGGCGGAAAGGCGGCGGCATGGACGAGCTGTATCCCGAGATCGAGCCCTACGACCACGGCATGCTGGAGGTCGGCGACGGCAACCAGGTCTACTGGGAGACCTGCGGCAACCCCGCCGGCACGCCAGCGGTGTTCCTGCACGGCGGCCCCGGCGGCGGCTGTTCTCCGCGCCACCGCAGGATGTTCGACCCCGACCGCTACCGGCTGGTGCTGTTCGACCAGCGCGGCTGCGGCCGCAGCACACCCGACGCCGCGCTGCCGGAGACCGACCTGACCGCCAACACCACCGAACACCTGCTCGCCGACATCGAACTCCTGCGCGCACACCTCGGCATCGACCGCTGGGTGGTGTGCGGCGGGTCGTGGGGCAGCACCCTGGCGCTGGCCTACGCCCAGGCGCACATCGACCGGATCAGCGCGCTGATCGTGGCCGGCGTGTTCACGGCGCGCGCCAGCGAGCTGCACTGGTCCTACGGCGGCGGCTCGGCGTTCCTGTTTCCCCAGGCGTGGCAACGGTTCCGCGACGGGGCGCCGCCGGGGACGGCGGACGGGGACCTCATCGAGGCCTACCACCGGCTGCTGTCCGACCCCGATCCGCAGGTGCGCGAGCGGGCCGCCGTGGCGTGGTGCGAGTGGGAGGCGGCGACGGTGTCGCTGCGCCCGCGCGACGGGCTCCTCGAGGAGCTCACCGACCCGGAGTTCGCGTTCGGCTTCGCCAGGCTCGTCACGCACTACTTCCGCAACGCCGCCTGGCTCCCGGAGGGTGCATTGCTGCGGCAGGCTGACGCGCTCGCCGAGGTGCCCGGCGCGATCGTGCAGGGACGCTGGGACTTCCAGACGCCGCCGCTCACCGCGTGGGAACTGCACCTTGTGTGGCCGCGCGCCGAGTTCACGATGGTCGAGGACGCCGGGCACAGCGCCGAGGAGCCGGCCGTGGCCAAGGCGATGATCGAGGCCACCGACCGGTTCGCCTGAGCGACTGTCGTCCTGTCTCAGGTCTCCAGCACTGTCTCAGGTTTCCCGCACGACCAGTTCGCCGCCTACCTCGCCGAGCGTTCCAGCGCGGACACGAGCCTGCCGACCGAGCTGCCAAGACCCCACCGCCTGCCCAGCTCCGTCAACCGGTCCGGGTCGGCGGGTCGGCTCGGCACGACGTCGGAGCGGTCGACGGTGACCGGCGCGTCCACGGCCACCCGCACCACGGTCGGCGCGACCGCGAGGTAGTCCTTGGCGGCGATGAGGTTGTTGCGCACCTTGGTGGTCAGCACCCGGTCGCGCGGGTCGTAGACGGCCGCGAGCAGCGCGTCGAGCGAGCCGAACTGCGTGATCAGCTTGGCCGCGGTCTTCTCGCCGACGCCGGCCACTCCGGGCAGCCCGTCGGAGGGATCGCCGCGCAGCGCCGCCATGTCCGCGTAGGCCGGGCCGGCGTTGCTCTCCGGCAGCGCGTAGCGGGCGGCCAGCTCGACCGGGCCGAGCACCTCGGCCTTGGCCCAGCCCCGCCCGACGTAGACCACCCGCGCCGGCGTCGGCTCGTCCCGAACGACCTGGAACAGGTCGCGGTCGCCGGTCACCACCTCGACCGGGTCGACGCTCTCCCTGGCCGCCAGCGCGCCGATCACGTCGTCGGCCTCGTAGCCCGCCGCCTCGGCGGTGGCGAGCCCGGCGGCGTCGAGCAGGTCGAGGATGATCGGCACCTGCGGCGTCAGCGTGTCGGGCACCTCCTCCTCGCTGCCGTCGCCTGCCTCGGCGACCCGGTGCGCCTTGTAGGAGGGCAGCGCGCTGACCCGGAACTCCGGCCGCCAGTCCGCGTCGAGGCACGCCACCAGGCGACCTGCCCCGCGTTCGGTGATCACCCTGGTGACCGTGTCGGTGAACCCGCGCACCGCGTTGACCGGCAGGCCGTCCGGCGAGACCATCGACTCGGGCAGGGCGTAGAAGGACCGGAACCAGAGGCTGGCCGAGTCCAACAGGACCAGGGGTGCGTTCACGACGCAGAGCCTGCCAGGCGGCCACGACACTCTCCAGTCGACCCGCGTGCTCTCAGGCGAGATCCCGTGTGGTCTCAAGCGAGATACGGCTTGAGCACGTCGTCCAGCTGTGTCGCGCGGAGGCCGAAGGTCCGCTCGGTCACCGTCGAGTCCAGCATGGACGGGTCGGCGAGCAGGTACTGCATCTCCCGCAGCTCCGCCATGATCTCGTTCGTCGAGAACATGGCGTCCAGCTCCTGGTCGGTCATCCGGTGCAGGGTCGCGGCGGGGGAGCCGGCCAGCTCGGCGAGGCGGTCGGCCAGGTGGCGCGCCGAGAGGTGCAGGGAGGGCACGTGCCACGCGCGGCCCCACGCCCGCTCGTCCGCGCCGATGGTGACCAGCGCGCGGGCCACGTCGTCGACGCAGGTCCACGTGCGGGGCGCGTCGGGGTCGGCCGGGAACCAGGCGGGCTCGCCGGCGAGCACATGCGGCGCGATCATCAGGTTGAAGTTCGAGAGCGCGCCGACGCCGAGGAACGTGTCGGCGCGGACCTCGGTGACGCGCGCGCGGCCGGCCTCGTGTGCGGCGAGCGCGTCGCGCCACATCGCCGCCCTGACCCGGCCCTTGGCGCTGTTGGGCGCCATCGGCAGGTCCTCGGTGCTCGGTCCGGCCACCGGTCCGTACCCGTAGGTGTTGCCCAACATCACGTAGCCGACGCCGGTTCGCTCCGCCGCGGTGAGCAGCGCGGCGGCCAGCGACGGGAACTCCGCAGGCCAACGGTGGTAGGGCGGTGCGGCGCAGTTGGTCATGGTGTCGGCCCCTTCGACCAGCTCGGTGAGCCGGTCCGCGTCCGTGGCGTCGGCGGCGACCAGCTCGATCAGGGCGTGCTCTGGGCCGGTGCCCCGGCGGGTGATGAGGCGGACTTGCTCGCCGGAGTCCGCGAGCAGGCGGGCGGTGGCGGCGCCGGTGGCGCCGGAGCCGAGGACGACGTGGAACGACATGACGGACCGAACCTCTCTACACGCCGCATGGCAACTACACGGCGTTCAGTATCGACACGTCGTAGAGTAGATCATCTCGGTCGGGTGTCAAGCGGCCCCCGTCACCGCCGGGTGATCGTCGCGAGCCAGGACTCCACCGCCCACTCCTCCCCGTGGTCGTTGAACGGGAGCACCTCGATCACGGCAGGCACGATCTCGTCCACCCGCCAACCGTCCGCGAAGCACGCCCTGATCTCGCCCTGGGTGACCCTGCGCGGGCCCCAGTCGCCGGGCTGCCGGTCGCTGAAACAGAGCAGGAAGTACCGGCCGCCGACGGCCGTCACCGCGTGCAGGGCGGCCGCGAACCGGGTCCGCTCCGCGTCGTCGAACACGTGGAACAGCCCGCAGTCCAGCACGGTGTCGAACGGTCCGCCGACCCCGTCGAGGGTGAGTGCGTCGCCGACCACGAAGCGCGCGTCCAGCCCGCGCGCCCGCGCTTTGTCCTCGGCCCGCGCGATCGCGGTCGGCGCGGAGTCGACCCCGGTGGCAGACAGGCCGAGACCGGCCGCCAGCAGCGCGTGCTCGCCGGTGCCGCAGCCGACGTCGAGCACGCTGCCGCGCAGCGCGCCAGCCTCGGCGAGCGGCACGAACGCGCCCTGCGGGCGGCCGATGTCCCACGGCGGCGTGGCGTCCCGGTACATCGAGTCGAATGAGGTCATAGCGTCTCCCTCGGGTTGTCGCGGCCTGCGGCCGGGCGGGCGGAGGCGAACCGCAGGGGATGCCCGATCAGGATTTCAGCTTTCGGCGATGTCGGCCCTGCGACGTGCGGCGGGGGTCGCCACGGCCGGCGACGCGCGACCGGCGCGGCGGAAAGGGATTGGCCGCCGGCAGTCTCGGTGAGCTAGGGTCGGATTCATGATCTTTGTTGCATTCGCGTTCACGCGCACCCGTCTCGCCTGACCCGGCGCGACCGCAGGGCCGGCCCGCCACCGGGCGGCCCCACCGAGCCATTCCCCTTTCCGGGAGTCAACTCCTGCGCGCCGTCGGACACGTCTTTTCGAGCATCCGACAGGACACCATGCGTACCTCCAAGCACATCGCCATGATCGGCTGCACCGCGCCGAGCCACGTCTACCCCTCGCTCGGCCTCATCGGCGAACTGGTCGCCAGGGGTCACCGCGTCAGTTACGCGGTCGGTGAGACCCTGGCCGACCTGGTCCGGCCCACCGGCGCCGAGGTCATCGCGCATCCATCGCTGCTGCCGACCGGGGACGCCGGCTGGCCGGACGACCCCGGCACCGCCATGCGGATCTTCCTCGACGACCAGATCGCGGCGCTGCCGCTGCTGACCGACCGCTTCGACGACGACCGGCCCGACCTGCTGCTGCACGACATCGGCGGCCTGGCCGCGCCCGTGCTCGGCGCGCGGTACGGCGTCCGCCCGGTGCAGCTGTCGCCGACGCTGGTCGCGTGGGACGGCTACGAGCAGGACATGGCCGAAATCCTCGACGCCATCAGGACATCGGAGTCCGGGCGCGACTACCACGCGACGTGCACGGCCTGGCTGCGGGACAACGGCATCGAACGGGAGGCCTGGGACTGGCTCGCGCGTCCCGACGACGTCCTCTCGCTGATCCCGAAAGCCATGCAGCCCAACGCGGATCGCGTGCCGGCCGGCGTGCGGTTCGTCGGGCCGTGCCTGGATCCCGCGCGGCTGGCCGACCGGAGTTGGGCACCGCCGACCGACGGCAGCCGCGTGCTGCTGGTGTCGTTCGGCACCGCCTACAACGACCAGCTCGACGTCTACCGCGCGTGCCTGACGGCGTTCGCGGACTCGGACTGGCACGTCGTGCTCGCGGTCGGCCAGCACGTCGACCCGGTCGACCTCGGTCAGGTCCCGGTCGGCTTCGAAGTGCACCGCACGGTGCCGCAGCTCGCGGTGCTCGCCTCGGCGTCGGCGTTCGTCACGCACGCCGGGATGGGCGGCTGCGCCGAGGCGCTGTGGTTCGGCGTGCCCACCGTGGCGATTCCCCAGGCGGTGGACCAGTTCGGCAACGCCGCGCTGCTCGACCAGCTCGGCGTCGGCCGGCACCTGCCGGCCGCCGAGGTCACTCCGGCGACCCTGCGGTCCTTTGTGGACGATGTGGCCGCGTCGCGAGACGTCGCCGCGCGGCTGGCCGAGATCCGCGCGGCGGTGCGGGCGACCGGCGGCGTCGACCGCGCGGCCGACGCGGTGGAGTCCTTCCTGGACTGAGAGCTCTGAGACAACGGCGGCGGCCGGCTCGCGAGGAGCCGGCCGCCGCCGTCGGCCGTGCGGAGATCAGCTGGACATCAGGACAGCGCGAGGAACCAGAAGCCGTTCGGCGTGCCGAGGCCGGTCACGTCGTCGTAGCCGCGCGCGGTCGAGATGGCCAGGCCGGGGTAGTCGAACGACCGCACCGTGGTCCGGAGGCCGCCGGTCGCGTCCAGCCCGTTGACGAAGTCGACCCGCACGTCGGCCTGGCTGACGTGCTGGACGTCGGTGATGGCCGGGGTGTGCGAGGTGACCTTGTACAGCCACGGGTTGATGAAGCCGTGCCGGAAGTGCGTGAACTGGTCGGACACCGCCATCATGCCGGCGAACAGCGGCGAGGACAGGCTGGTGCCGCCGATCCGGTACTCGTCGTAGTGCACGCCCTCCGGGGCGGGGAACGTCTGCGTCTCACCGACGAGGAACCCGGTGTTGGGGTCGCCGAGCATCGAGATGTCGGGGACCACGCGGCCGCGGTTGGTGCCGGTCTGGTTCTTCGCGGCGAGCGCGTCGGGCACGACACCCTTCTGGTAGAAGGGCTCCGGGAACAGCCGGCTGGTGCCACCGCCGGAACCGTACTGGTAGGCGCCGGGGGCCGACGGGGTGTAGACGCCGCCGGACAGCACGCTCCTGCCGGTCTCCCAACCGGTCTCGAACACGCGCTTGCCGTCCTTGCCGATGCCGAGGCTCGTGCCGCCGACGGCGGTCACCCACGGGCTCGACGCGGAGAAGTCGGGCGAGGCGGTGCCGATGGTGGAGACCTCGTCGCCGTTGTCGCCGGAGGAGAAGTACACGCCGATGCCCTCGAGGGCGGCCTGCTGCGCGATGCTGGAGAACGCGTTGACCTCGTCGGCGGGGACGTCCTCGCCCTGGTTGCCGTAGGAGTTCGAGACGATCTGCGCGAGGTTTTTGGAGACGACCTCGTTCAGCGCCTTGTCCAGCGACAGGTCCTGGCAGTCCGAGCCGCCAACGTAGAGGATGTTCGCGCCGGGCGCGGTGGCGTGCACGGCCTCCACGTCCAGGGTCTCCTCGCCGTACCAGCCGGAGGCGCCGCAGGCGTCCTCCTGCGTCGGGTCGGTTTCCGGGAAGACGAGTTGGTTGAACTGCTCCTTGCGCAGCGGGTGCGCCGCGTCGTGCCTTGCGGCGTACTGGCTGGCGTCCTCGTAGATCGTCGGCGAGGCGAACGCGTCGATGATCGCGACGGTCGTGCCCCTGCCGTCGAAGCCCCAGTTCACGGCCTGGTCGAGGCCGTAGACCGAGCGAATCTGGGCGGGCTGGTAGCCGCACGGCGAGTAGTTCAGCGGCGAGGGGAAGCCGCCGCCATAGGTCGGGTCGGTCGTGTCGACCTTCTCGCCCCAGTAGGACGAGCACTGCGTGGAGTTGCGGAGGCCGTCCGGCGGAGGCGCGATGGTCGGCTTCGTGGTCGCCTTGCCCTCGTTGGCCTTGGTGGTGGTGTCGTTGCTGGTTACGTGCGACGGCTTGAGCAGGTTCAGCGCCTGGTCGACGCCCACGACGCCGAGCACCTGCGGCGCGAGCGTGGCCGGCACCGACAGGTTGCGGTCGGCCGCGCGCAGCTTCGCGCCCTTCACGTCGTACTTGGCCAGGTTGACGCCGAACACGTGCTGCACCTGGTCCACCGTGCCGGTGGCCTCGACGTACTGGTTGTTCGCCGGCACCGAGCCGACGGTGATGCCGGCGGAGCCGAGCCAGCCGCGCACCGCGTCCACCGTGCGGCGCTCGGGCGCGTAGGCGGCCCTGACCTGGTCGGTGGTGAGGTAGTGGCGGAAGGCGGAGCTGCTCGGGTCGGACACGGCCCGCGCGGCCGCCTCGGCGCCGGCCTGGTCACGCAGCTTCAGGTAGACCCGGAAGGTGAGCTTGCTGGCCGGGGCCGCGTCCGCGACCTTGGCCTGCGGGGTGGCCCACGACGGCTTGGAGTCCGGGATCGAGGCGCGGTCGGAGGCTGCGGCCGAGGACGGCAACGCCCCGGCCATACCTCCCACCACCGCTAGCGCCAGAAAGACTGTTGGCATTCTTCGCACGGCTTGTCCCCTTTAGCCACAGCCGACAGCTCTGCCGGCAGGTGATCGACAGGCTAGACCGCCTCCATCCCTTCACGGCACCACGATTTTTTAACTTCGACTCGTTCGATCGCTGTTTATGGAAACATCGCGGGCCGCGTTCCGCGCGCCGAACCGCGCTCGTGGCACGGACGGTGACCAGCCACGATCACCGAATGTCAACACTGAGGTGTTTTACGCGTTCGCGGCGTGGTAACGCGGACTCGACGCAGACCGACACCTGTCGGTAACGACCATTTCCGGGAGGTTTGCCGCATCGCATGAAGCTGAAGCTCGATCTGCACGACATCTACAACCGGGGTCAGGATATCGACAGGGCACTGAAAGGGATCATTGACGAAGCGGTGCGCACGAAGGCCACCCTCGTCGAGATCATCCCCGGCAAGGGTTCCGGCCAACTCAAGAAACGCGTGCTGCGGTTCCTGGACCAGCGCGAGATCAAGCAGCTGTACCACCGGGTGGAGAAGGACTCCAAGAACTTCGGCCGGGTCTTCGTGCACTTCAGGTGGAAGTGAGCGGCGGGCTCAACCCTGGTCGAGGTGCTGCCGCTGGAACGTGTCGTAGGCGTCGATCACGTCGCCGTTGAGCGCCACGAACGACTCGATGCGGGCCGACGCCGCCTTGACCAGCACGATCAGCACGTCGAGCGCCGCGTCGCCGCGCAGCGCCGCGAGGCCCTCGGTGACGAGCTGGGGGTCGTCAGTGGCGAAGCCGGTCAGCAGCGTCGTGGTCAGGTCGATGGCCAGGCGCCAGTCCGCCGCGTCCTGGTCCGTCCCGGTCGGCCTGGCCACGGGCGGCTCGATGACGACGCCGGGCGGCAGCGCGCCGCGCGGCAGGCCCTCCAGGATGATGCCGACCAGCACGTCCACCGCGATCAGGGCGTCCGCCTCGGACCGCAGGATGCGCTGGGCGATGGTGATCGCGGTGGCCACGTCGCGGGTGGAACAGGCGCCGACCGCGCCGTGCGCGAGCGAGCGGGCGCGGGCCGCGACCAGCTCGACCAGCGGCACCCCGGGCGCAGCCGGCCGCGGGTCCCCGTTGAGCTGGCTGGCCACCTGCCAGGTTCCAGCGGCGATGTAGTCGGCGATGGGGTCGCCACCGGTCGACGGCTCTGTCATCGGTTGTCCAATCGGCGGATACTCCGGCCCGCGCGCCGGGGAGGAGCTCTGCCGGCACAGTCTAAGCGGATTGGAAACGCTGCGGGGTCAACTGGCTACCCAAAGTCACCGATTTGAGGCGTTGGATGGTCGCCGCACCAGTTGGCCGCGGCCTCAGAACAGCTCGGCGAAGACCCGGTCCAGGGCCCGTTCGACCGCCTTGCGGGACTCGTCGGTGTGGTCGAGGTGGTCGAAGCCGTGCTGCCCGTTGGGCACGTCGATCACCTCGAGGTTCGCATCGTGCGCCCTGGCCGCGTCGACGAACGGGCCGATGGTGGCCGCGATGTCCGCGCGCTCGAGTCCGACGGTGGTCAGCACGATCGGCAGCGAGCCCGCCCCGGCGACCGCCTCTGTCGGCCGGAACCTGGGGTCCACCGTGCGGTCGGGCAGCTCGTCGAGCACCGGGTAGGTCGCCGCGACGCAGCGCAGCCACGACGGCGGCTCGCGCAGCCAGTCCGACATCAGCAGGCCGCCGCCGGAGAAGAACCAGATCGCCACACGGTCGGGATCCACCCTGGAGTCCTGCCTGGCCGTCTCCACCGCGTCCGCCACGTCGCGCGCCGCCTGCGGGTAGTCGGCCGAGGTGTGCAGCCGGTGGTCGACGGTGACCGCGACGGCCCTGCGGGCGACCGCGGCGGCCGCGTAGCCCAGGTACACGGGCCAGTCGCGGGGCGTCGGCTCCAGGTTCGCCGGGATGGGGCCGCCGTGCACGAAGACGACGGCGGGCAGCTGCCCCGTCACGCCGGGCGGGTACACGTCGACGCGCTCGTGCCGCTCGCGTGCTGCTGGGGTCACCGGGAGGACGAACGGGCTCAGATACGCGGGACGGTTCACCGCCGCAGGTTACCCCGGCGATCTTGGCTTGACGGCCGTGTCAGGATTGTATCGAGAGCTTGTTACAAACGGGAGTTGCCGATGGCCGGACTGGGAGCACTGTTGCCGATGCCCGTTCTCATCGCCGTGCTGGCCGTGGTGCTGTGGCCGACGCGCCGGAGAAGCCGACGGGTGCTGCGCGCCTGGGGCGTCGTCGACCCGACCGACGAGCAGGCGCATTCGGCGCTTCGGTACCTCGCCGTTCGCCGCGCGCTCTACGTGCTGTTCCTCTTCGTGATCGGCCCGCTCGTCGCGCGCCTGCTGCCGAGACTCGACCAGTACCAGTGGGCGGCGTACGCGCTGTTGGCCGCGCTGCTGCTCGGCGAGCTGACCGCCACCCTGCGTCCGGTGCGCGGCGGCACCAGGGTGGCGACCCTCGTCCCGCGCACCTGGCGTGACCTCGTGCCCGTCTGGGCGGTCGTGACGCATGCCCTGTTCGCGGTGCTGGCACTGAGCTTCGCGGTGTTCGTCCTGGTCTCGCATCCGGCGGCGATGCGGGTGGCCGCGGCGTACGACTGGATCGACTACGCCAGCGGTCGTGGGACGGTGGACACCAACGGGCACCCGGTGCGGTTCAACGATCCCCGGCCGGACCTCCTGGACCAGTCGCTGCCCTGGCTGGTGATCGCCGGGGTGCTGCTGACCGTGATCGCCGTCTACGGCCTGGTCTGGCTCGCCGTGGTGCGCCCGGTCGTCGGCGACCCGCAGGCCGACGCGGCGCTTCGGGTCCGCAGCGCCAGGGTGATGGTCGGCATCGGCGTGATGGCCGCAGCGCAGTTGCTGGTCACCGCGCTGCATCGCGCGACGGGCCTGGCGGATCCGATCGTGAGGGTGTCGACGCTGCCGTCCTGGCTTGCCTGGCTCAGCTCGGTCACCTGGTCGGACCTCATGTGGGTGTTGTTGGTCGGGACGATGTGCTGGGTGGTGATCGCGATACCGATGCGGCCTCGCGCGCTGCGAGCAGTGCGGGCGGCGGGATGACCGCGCCGCGCATCGTCGTCGACACCGAGAGCGGCGTCGCGCCGTGGCGGCAGGTGCGCGACCAGATCGCCGCGCTGGCCGGTGGCGGCGCGTTGCCCGTCGGCGCGCGGCTGCCGCCCATCCGCCAACTCGCCCGCGACCTCGGCCTCGCCGCCGGCACCGTGGCCCGCGCCTACCGGGAACTGGAGAGCGTCGGGGTGATCCGCACCGCGCGTCGGCTCGGCACGGTCGTCGCCGAGCCGCCACCGGGGCAGGCCGGGCCGCCCGACCGGCGCGCTGCGGAACTGCGGCAGGCCGCAGCCAACTACGCGACCACCGCGCGGGCGCTCGGCGCGGACGTGGAGGCCGCGGTCCTCGCGGTGCGTGCCGAGTTCGCCGGCCCGAACCACGTTCGTCCGCAGTGATCCACAATGGGTCCCGGCCACGTCGAGACGGGAGGAACGCCGTGCGGACACAGCAGACCCGCGTCCCGGTGTCGGGCGGGGGCAGCCTCTGGGCCGAGCGCGCCGGCGAGGGCACGCCCGTCGTGCTGCTGCACGGCGCCGGCATGGACAGTCGGTTGTGGGACATGGTGTTTCCCGCGCTCGCCGGCCGGCACACCGTCGTCCGCTACGACGCCTGCGGCCTTGGCCGCTCGACGCCGCCCACCGAGCCGTTCCGGGACGTGGCCGACCTGCGCGCCGTGCTCGACCACTTCGGCCTCGACCGCGCCGCGCTGGTCGGCATGAGCCTCGGCGGCGAGACGGCGCTGGACTTCACCGTCGCGCACCCCGACCGGGTCGCCGCGCTGGCCCTGGTCGGCAGCTCGGTCAGCGGCCACACCTGGCCCGAGGCACCGGACCTGGTCGCCTACGGGGCGGCCAACCGCGAACGGGACGCCGGGCGCCTCGCGGAGCTGGAACTGTCGATCTGGGCGCCCATGGGCGTCGCCGCGACCGGCGGCGAGCTGATCGCGACCATGATCGCGGACAACGCGCGGCGCCGGGTCGCCGGTGAACACGGCGCCGTCCACCCCGACCAGGACGCGGTGACCCTGCTCGGCCAGGTCACCGCGCCGACGCTGGTCGTGCATGGGGACCAGGACCACCCGGAGATCGCCGCGATCGCCGCCCGGCTCGTTGCCGGCATTCCCGGCGCGCGCGGCGAGGTGGTGCCCGATGCCGACCACTACCTGCCGCTGCGCGGCCCGGAGCGGCTCACCGACCTGCTCCTCGCACACCTGCCGTGACTTCGAATCAGGTCTGCGTGCGATCGTCCTAAGTGGACAGTCTGAAAAGGACTGACTACGAATCGAGGCCGTCGAGCTCCTGTGGGGAAACGACAAGAGGCCGGCCGGGCGCGCACCCGACCGGCCCCTTGGTGTTCGGGTCAGGAACCCCAGCGTGGGGTCGCGGACTCCGGCAGGCCGGGCACCTGCGGGACGGCCGTCCGCGCCTGGTTGGCGGGCGGCTCGACCGCGGCGCAGTGCGTGCCGCGTGCCGGTGTCTTCCCGGTGATCAGGTAGTTGTCGGTCGCGTCGACGACGCACTGGCTGTGCTTGAAGTAGGAGCCGTGGCCCCAGCCGTCGTAGGTGAGCAGTGCGGCGCCGCTCTGCTGCGACGCGGCCTGGCCCCACTCGTACGGCGTGGCCGGGTCGTACCGGCTGTTGAGCATCAGCAACGGCGGCGCGCCGTGCACCGAAAGGCGGTGCTGCGGGTTGTTCACCTTGGCCGGCCAGCCGAGGCAGCTGGTGGCCGCGGACCAACCCAGCGGCGAGCGCTTCATGTCCGGAGCCACGGCCAGTTCCAGCCCGATCCGGTAGGCGTTGAGCTCCCAGTAGTTGTGCACCGGCAGCCGCCAGTCCTGGCAGAACACGGACTGGAACGCGTCGGGGACGGCGTCGGCGGTCGGCGCGGCCGCGCGCAGCGGCGTCGCCGTCGGGGCGCCAGCCCGCAGTGCGGCCAGCTCACTGGCCAACCGCGCCCAGCTCGGCCCGTAGAAGGCGCTGGTGGCGGCGCCGAGCAGGTCCATCGGCGCGATCTTGGTGCCGCTGGCCGGGTCGGTCAGCGTGCCCTTGCTCGCCCTGTCGTAGAGGTCGGCGAAGATCGCCCGAACGTCCTGGCCGTGCAGCGCGCAGCCCTCGGTGCGGTCGCACCAGGCGACGAACTGGTCGAAGTTCTCCTGCGCCGAGGTGCTCTCCGACCGCAGGAAGCCCCAGGTGGTGGACTGGCTATGGTCCATGTTGCTGTCCAGCACCAGGGCGCGGACGTGCGTCGGGAACGTCTCCGCGTACTGCTGGCCCATCAGCGTGCCGTAGGAGACGCCGTAGTAGGTCAGCTTCTGCTCGCCAAGCGCGGCCCGGATCGCGTCCATGTCGTGCACGACGCTGACGGTGTCGACATGCTCGAACAGGGGGCCGGTGTGCGCGCGGCAGCTCTCGCCGAGCGCCTTGTTGTGGTCGAGGAGCTGCTGGAACTCCTCGGGGCTGTGCGGGACGACGGGGAAGGGCGCGGTCTCCTCGGCCAGGCCGCACAGCACGGGGTGGCTGTCACCGACACCGCGCGGGTCGAACCCGACGGTGTCGAACTGCCGGGTGATCGCCGGCGACAGCGTCCACCCCTGCTTGACGGAGATCGCGCCGGGGCCGCCGGGACCGCCGGGGTCCATCAGCACGGAGCCGATGCGCGCGGCCGGGTCGGTGGCCTTGCGGCGCGCCAACGAGATCTGGATGGTGTCGCCACCGGGCTTGGACCAGTCGATCGGAACCGTCACCGTTCCGCAGTCCACGCCAGGCGCGTCGGGACAGGGTTTCCAGTCGACGGTGCTCGCCGGCGCCGTACTGCCGGTCGGGTTCGCCTGCGCTGCCTCGGCCGGCGCGCCCGTCAACGGAACCACGGCGGCCACGCCTATGGTGGCCACCAACAGTTTGAGACTGTGCCGCATGAAAGATCCCCCTTTCGCGGGTCGAACCGGACCATGCCAGAACGGGACCGGCGCCACATCCGCCGGAAGTCGTGCGGCGATACACCTCTGTGGGTGGATGCGCTGGGCGGCGAATCCTGCCCGGGAACCCGGCGACGAAGGTCAAACCGGGTACAGCGCCCGACGCCGCGGACGACTAGGCTTTCCGCCATGTCGACGACCCCCAGCACCGAAACCGAGGCCCTGCGCGCCCGCCTCGACCGCACCGGAACCGCCGCCGCGACAGCCGGTGTCGACGCGCTGCTGGTCTCGCCGGGGTCGGACCTCCAGTACCTGATCGGCATCGGCGGCGAGTCGTTCGAGCGGCTGACCTGCCTCGTGCTGCCCTCGGCCGAGTTCGGCGGCGTCCCGGTGCTCGTGGTGCCCAAGCTGGAGCAGCCGGGATACTCGGGCGTGCCGACCGCCGAGCTGGGCATCGAGGTCGCCACCTGGGTGGACGGCGAGGACCCCTACAAGCTGGTCACCGACCTGCTGCGGCGGTCGGGCGACACACCCGGCCGGGTCGCCGTCGCCGACATGATGCCGGCGCTGCACGCGGTCCAGCTGCGCGGCGCGCTCGGCGACGCCGACCAGGTGCTCGCCGGGCCGGTGCTGCGCGAACTGCGGATGCGCAAGGACAGCACGGAGATCGCGGCCCTGCGCAGGGCGGGCGCGGCGATCGACCGGGTGCATGCGCGGGTCGGCGAATGGCTGCGGGCCGGCCGGACCGAGGCCGAGGTCGGCGCCGACATCGCCGCCGCGATCGTCGCCGAAGGGCACACCAGGGCCGCGTTCGTGATCGTCGGGTCGGGGCCCAACGGCGCCAGCCCGCACCACGAGCTGTCCGACCGCGTCATCGAGGCGGGCGACGTGGTGGTTGTCGACATCGGTGGCCCGATCGCGGAGGGCTACAACTCCGACAGCACCAGGGTGTACTCGGTCGGCGAGCCGAGGCACGAGGACGTGCTGTCGACCTACGCGGTGCTCAAGGCCGCGCAGCAGGCCGCCGTCGACGCGGTCCGCCCCGGCGTGACCGCCGAGGCCGTCGACCAGGCCGCCCGCGAGGTCATCGCCGACGCCGGCTTCGGCGAGTTCTTCGTGCACCGCACCGGACACGGCATCGGACTCGACGTGCACGAGGATCCCTACATCGTCAGCGGCAACGACCTGACGCTGGAGGCGGGCATGGCGTTCAGCATCGAGCCCGGCATCTACCTGCCCGGCCGGTGGGGCGCGCGGATCGAGGACATCGTGGTGGCCACGGAGGACGGCGTCGAGTCGCTGAACAACCAGCCGCACGACCTGGTGGTGCTGCCCGCGTGAACGAGCTCGCGAGTGAACCGTTCGGCCCTCTCCCGCGCTCGACGAGCGTCAGTGAGGAGAGGGCGTGACGAACACGAGTCTGGAGCCGACGGACCGCGCGATCCTGCGCGAGCTGGCCGTCGACGGCAGGTGCAGCTTCACCGACCTGGCCGAGCGGGTCGGGCTGAGCGTGTCGGCGGTGCACCAGCGGGTGCGGCGGCTGGAGCAGCGGGGAGTCCTGCGCGGCTACGCGGCCAGGCTGGACGGCGACCAGATCGGCCTGCCGCTCACCGCGTTCATCTCGCTGACCCCGATCGACCCGGCCGCCCCCGACGACTACCCGAAGCGGATCGAGCACCTGCCGCAGATCGAGGCGTGCTACTCCGTCGCGGGGGAGGAGTCCTACATCCTGCGCGTCCGGGTGGCCAGCCCGCTGGCGCTGGAGGACCTGCTGCGGCAGATCCGCGAGGTGGCCAACGTGTCCACCCGCACCACGGTCGTGCTGTCCACGCCGTATGAGGACCGGCCCTCGGCCGTCTGAGCATGGTCGACTCGAACCTGCTCGGGTACTGGTCGAGCCTTCCCCTCGACGGCGGCGGCAGCATGGAGACCGACGACATTGCCTTCCGCGCCGACGGGACCGGCTGGACCGAGTGGAGCCGCCTGGGCGGCCCGTTCCTCGTCACCCGATTTCGTTGGCGCACAACGGATGTCGGCCGGCTGGAAATCCGCACGCAGCTGCGCCTGTCCGGGAGCTGGCGGATCGACGGGCCGGCGGTCGCCTACGAGGTGGCCGAGCGGGAGACCGACGAGACCCTGCTGCGCCTGGCCTATGCGATCGGGCCGGCCGAGGGCGCGTACGGCGCCGAGGTGACGCTGCTGGAGTTCGACGAACCGATCGCCCGGGGCACCATCGGTTCGCAGTACGCGCTGACCGAGCGGGACATCGGCGCCGAGGGCGACCCGACCGCCGACACCGACGCGGCATAGGCGACGCGGCATAGGCGCTGCCGCCTCGACCGCGTCGGGACTTCACCCGGCAAGTGCGCCGTTTCCATGCCAACCGGACCAGTCGGGGCGCAGACTGTCGCCGTGACAACTGGGGTTCACCCGCGTGTCGCCGCGACCGTCGCCCTGCCCCGGTTCGCCTGGCGCGCGGTCGGCGCGGTCATGGTGGCGCAGGCCGCGGTGCTCACGGCGCTGTCCGGCCGGTACGGCTTCCACCGCGACGAGCTGTACTTCCTCGCGGCGGGCAACCATCCGGCGTGGGGCTATGTCGACCAGCCGCCGCTGACCCCGCTGCTGGCGCGCCTGTCGACGACGGTGTTCGGCGACACCCCGGTCGGGCTGCGGGTGGTCGCGACGCTGCTTGGCGCGGCGACCGTGCTGCTGGCGGCGGCGGCCGCGCGGGAGTTCGGCGGCGGGCGCGGGCCGCAGGTGGCGACCGCGCTGAGCACCGCGCTGTCCGGGTTCATCCTCGGCGTCACGCACCTGGTGTCGACCATCACCCCGGACCTGGTGGTGTGGCTGGCCGTCGGCGTGCTGGTGGTGCGGGTGCTGCGCACCGGCGACGGCCGCTGGTGGCTCGCGGTCGGCGCGGCGGTCGGCGTCGGTCTGACGAACAAGTGGTTGGTGCTGCTGCTGATCGCCGCGCTCGGCGTCTCGCTGCTGGCCGTCGGGCCTCGGCGGGTGTTGCGCAGCGGCTGGCTGGTCGCGGGGGCGGCCATCGCGCTGCTCGTGGCCGCGCCGATCGTGCTGTGGCAGGCGACGCACGGCTGGCCGCAGCTGACCGTGGCCGCCGGGATCAGCGCGTCGGACGGACTCAAGAACCGCGTGATGTTCGTACCGGACCAGCTGATCTACCTGTCGCCCGTGCTGGTGCCGGTGTGGCTGGCCGGGCTGCTGCGGCCGTGGCGCGACCCCCGGCTGCGCTGGGCGCGCGCGGTCGCGCTGGCGTATCCGGTGCTGTGCCTGGAGATCCTGCTGCTCGGCGGCAAGCCCTACTACGCGCTGCCGATGCTGCTGCTGTTCGTCGCGGCCGGCGCCGAACCGGTGCTCGACTGGCTCGCTCGCCGCCGCGCGTGGCGCTGGGCCTCGGTCGCGGCCGCCGTCGGGATCGTGGTGTCGGTGCTGATCGGGCTGCCGGTGCTGCCCGAGCGCGCGCTTGGCCCGGTGCTGGCGGTCAACAAGGAGTCCGGCGAACAGGTCGGCTGGCCGCGCTTCGTGGACACCGTCGCGGCGGCCTGGCAACGGATCCCGCCGGAGCAGCGCGGCACGGCCGTGATCCTCACGCGGAACTACGGGCAGGCGGGCGCGATCCAGCGCTACGGCCCCGAGCGCGGGTTGCCGACGCCGTATTCCGGCCACATGTCCTACGCGGACTGGGGACCGCCGCCGGACACGATGACCGGGCCGGTGCTGCTCGTCGGCCGCTTTCCGGACGACACGCTGCGGGTGCGGTTCGCGGACTGCCACGAGGTGGCGCGCAATGACAACGGCGTCGGCGTGGCCAACGACGAACAGGGCACGCCCGTCACGCTGTGCTCCCGGCCCGCGGAGCCGTGGTCGAGGTTGTGGCCGGGGCTGCGCCGTTACTACTGACCGTTCCCCTTGCCGCGCAACGAGATTCGGTCAGGAGGCGCGGTGCTGCCGCCGATATGTGCCCGGCGGCACGTCGTAGCGGCGCTTGAACGCCTTGGCGAAGGCGAACTCCGAGGTGTAGCCGGCGCTCTCCGCGATGCCGTGCAGCGTCGTGTCGGTGTCGCGGAGCAGGCGGGCCGCAGTGGTCATCCGCCATGTGGTGAGGTAGCTCAGCGGCGGCTCGCCGAGCACCGCGCTGAACCGGCGCGCGAAGGCCGCCCTGGACAGGCCCGCGCGGTCGCCGAGCGACTCGACCGTCCACGGACGGCCCGGTTCGTCGTGCATGGCGTGCAGCGCGGGCGCGATCACCGGATCGGTCAGGGCGGCGGCCCAGCCCTCGACGCGGTCCGGCGACTGCTCGTCGTACCAGGCCCGCAGGATGAGGACCAGCAACAGGTCGATCAGCGAGACGACGACGGCGTCCGACCCCGGCGTCGGCCGGACCAGTTCGGTGCTGAGCTGGTCGATGGCCGAGCGCAGCACCTGGTGCCAGCCGACGCGGGCCGGCAGGTGCAGCACCTCGGGCAGGTCGCCGAGCAGCGGATGGTGCCGCGCCACGTCGAGGTGGTAGGCCCCGCACAGCACGACCGCGCGGGCGCCCGCGCCCCCGACGGTGATCCGGCCGACGGGGGAGCCGGCGTCGTCCGGATCCGGCGTGAAGTCCCGGACCGGGCTCGCCGGGTCGTCGCACAGCAGGTGCTGGCAGCCCGAGCGCAGGAAGATGACGTCGCCGGGACCGAGCGGGACCGGCGGCCCGTCGGGCGGCACGAGCAGGCAGCTGCCCTGGAGCACCACGTGGAATCCGGCCCCGGCCACCGGGGGAAACCGCAGCCCCCACGGCGCGCGGGCGTCGGTGCGGACCGACGCGGGTCGGCCGGTGCGCAACGCCGAGAGCGTGTCGCTCAGGATGTCCACAATATGAGCGTAGCTCGGCCCGGCGGAGACGATCGGACAAAGAAATCAGATTGAAGCCTATGCACCGTCTCGCAAAGAATACGTATGGTGGACTTGGGTAACGGCCGACAGCGGAGTCGCCTGCGCCATCAGAACCAGCCGGCGTCGGCCGGCCAGCCAGCTCGTGTCGAGAAGGAACACTGCCATGCGCGTTGCCATGCTGGGCCCGGTGACCGCCTTCGGGGCGGACGGCGCGCCGCTGCGGGTCGGCGGCCCACGGGTGCGGGCGCTGCTGGCACTGCTCGCGCTGGAGCCGGGCAAGGCGGTGTCCGCCGAACGGCTCATCGACGCGATCTGGGCAGGCGCGCCACCGGCGAACGCCGCCAACGCGTTGCAGACACTGGTGAAACGCCTGCGGGCCGCGCTCGCGCCAGCGCGCGTCGTGGAGGCTCGGGCCCCCGGCTACGCGCTGGCGGTCGACCCGGACGATGTCGACGCGCACCGGTTCGCCCGCCTCCTCGCGGAGGGCGCCCGCCTGCTCGCGGACGGCGCGGCCGACCGGGCCGCGATCGCGCTGGACGCGGCGCTCGCGCTGTGGCGCGGGCAGGCCGTCGCCGACCTCGCGGACTTCCCGCAGCTGATCGCCGGCGCGACGCTGCTGGACGAGCAGCGACTCGGCGCCGTCGAGGCGCGGGCCGACGCCTACCTCGCGCTCGGCCGGGCCGCCGAGGTCGTCCGGGAGCTGTCCGCCGAGGCCGCCGCGCACCCGCTCAGGGAGACCGTCGCCGCCAGGCTGATCACCGCGCTGGCCGCCGCGGGGCGGCGACCCGAGGCGCTGGAAGTGTTCCTACGCACCAAGGGCACGCTGTGCGAGGAGCTTGGTGTCGACCCGTCCCCGGCGCTGACCGACGCCTACCTCGCCGCGCTCAGGGACCGCCCCTGCCCCGCACGGGAGCGGCCGACGACGAACCTGCGGGGCAGGCTGACCAGCTTCGTCGGCAGGGCGGCCGAGGTCGACCGGATCGGCGGACTGCTTGGCACGTCACGACTTCTCACGCTCGTCGGCCCCGGCGGGGCCGGCAAGACGCGGCTCGCAGGCGAGGTGGCGGCGCGGCTCACGGAGCGCTGGCCGGACGGCTGCTGGCTGGTAGAACTGGCCGCCGTGGCGGATTCGGCCTCGGTCGTCAACGCTGTCTCCGCCGCCATCGGCTTCGGCGAGCACACCGAGACCCCGAACCCCAACCCCGTCGAACAGCTCGCCGCCGTGCTCGCCGGCAAGCGGCTGCTGCTCGTCGTCGACAACTGCGAGCACGTGGTGGCGGGCGCGGCGGCGCTGGTCGAGGAGCTCCTCGCGCGCTGCCCCGGCCTGACCGTGTTGGCCACCAGCCGGGAGCCGCTCGGCGTCGACGGCGAGGTGCTGTGCCCGGTGCCGCCCCTCGAGGTGGCTCCCGACGGTGCCACCGCGCAGGAGGCCGCGCGGTTCGCCGCCGTGCGCCTGTTCGTCGACCGGGCCTCGGCCGCGCGGCCCGGCTTCGTCCTCGACGAGGACAACTGCGCGGCCGTGTGCGCGATCTGCCACAGGCTCGACGGGATGCCGCTGGCGATCGAGCTGGCCGCCGCCCGGCTGCGCGCGATGAGTCCCGGCCAGATCGCCGACCGCCTCGACGACCGGTTCCGGCTGCTGACCTCGGGAGCCAGGACGGCCCTGCCCCGGCACCAGACGCTGCGCGCGGTCGTCGCGTGGAGCTGGGACCTGCTGACCGAGCCGGAACAGATCCTGGCCCGCAGGCTGTCGGTGTTCGTCGGGGGAGCCACGCTGGAGGGCGCGGAGCGGGTCTGCGGCGGCGACGTGCTCGACGCGCTGCCCTCGCTGGTCGACAAGTCCCTGGTGGAGCTGGACGGCGACCGCTACCGGATGTTGGAGACGATCCGCGCGTACGCGGCCGAGGAGCTGGCCGCGCGGGACGACGCCGCGGCGCTGGCCAAGGCGCACGCCGCGTACTTCCGCGACCTCGCCGAGCTGGCCGAACCCGCGCTGCGCACCGCGAACCAGGACGACTGGTTCGCGCGGCTGGCCGCCGAGCACGACAACTGCGTTGCGGCGCTGGGATGGGCGGTGCGCGACCGCGACACCGCGCTCGCCCTCCGGCTGTGCGGCGCGCTGGTCTGGTACTGGCTGCCGCGCGGGTTCCGCACCGAGGCCGAGCTGTGGCGGCGGCGGGTGCTCGACCTGGCGGGCGGCGGGCCGCCCGCCGGCCTGACCGCCGCCTACCTGGCCTGCTCTTACGCCTGCTGCCTCCCCGAGTACACGGGCTGGTCACCGGCCCGCAGGCTCGGCGGTTCGGCGGTGGCGTTCGGCCGGCTGCACCACCGGGCCCGCGCGGAGGACCGGCCGCCGAACCCCGTCTTCACCGCCCTGACGGCGGTGTGGGCCAACGAGGCCGGCGACCCGTCCGCGTTCCAGGAGTGCGTGCGCTCGCCCGACCAGTGGCTGGCGAGCACCGCGCTGCTGCTGCGCGGCACGGTTCGGCTGAACCAGGGCGGCGACGGGCCCGCCGCCGACCTCGAGGCCGCGGTCCTCGGCTTCCGGCGGGTGGGGGAGCGGCGCGGGTTGAGCCGCGCCCTGCTGGCGCTGGCCACCCTGCGCGCCAGGACCGACGGGGTGGCGGCCGCAGCCGAGCTGATGACCGAGGCGGCCGAACTGATCACCCCGTGGGTGTGCGCCGACGAGGCGCTGGTCACGCTGATCTGGTTGGCGCAGCTGCGCAGCTGGGACGGCGACCTGGCCGGCGCCGCCGCCGCGATCGCCGCAGCCAGGAGGACGGGGACCTCGGGCGTTCCGGTCGACACGCTGGTGCGGCTCCGGCTGATCGAGGCCGACCTGGCCAGCCGAGCGGGCGACCTGGTGGTTGCGATCCCGAGGCACCAGGAGGCGCGCAGCGGACTGGCGCAGGCCGACCGCGCGGCGCCGGTCGGGGAGATCTGGGCCCGCATCTCCCACGGCATCGCGCTCGCCGACACCGGCGACCCCGGCGAGGCCGAGGCCAAGCTGCGGGAAGCGCTCGACCTGATGCGCCCGGTCCGGAACCTGCCGCTGCTGGTGGCGTTGGGCGTCGGTTTCGCGGTGGCCGCGTTGGCTTCGGGTGATCCCGTGAGGGCTGCGGCGATCATGGAGGCGTGCGCGGTCGCGCACGAGGACGACGGTCTCGGCGATCCCGATCCGGTGCGGGTGCGTGGCGCGGCCAGGACTGACCATGGCGTGGACCGGCCCGATCGCGCGGCCGGGACCAGCGACGACTTGATCCGCCTGCTTCGTGCCGGCTGACCCGTCGCTGGTGGTGGTGGTGGTGTTGTGTGTCGGTTTCGCGGTGGCTGCGTTGGCCTCGGGCGACGCCGCCAGGGCGGCGGTGATCATGGAGGCGTGTGCGGTCGCGCACGGGGGCGACGGTCGCGGCGATCCCGATCCGGTGCGGGTGCGTGGCGCGGTCAGGAGCGACCATGGTGTCGACCGGTCCGATCGTGCGGCCGGGACCGGCGACGATCTGATCCGTTTGCTTCGTGCCGGCTGACCTGCCGCTGGTGGTGGTGTTGGGTGTCGGTTTCGCGTTGGCTGCGTTGGTTTCGGGTGATCCCGTCAGGGCGGCGGTGATCATGGAGGCGTGTGCGGTCGCGCACGAGGGCGACGGTCGCGGCGATCCCGGCCCGGTGCGGGTGCGCGGCGCGGTCAGGAGCGACCATGGCGTGGACCGGTCCGATCGTGCGGCCGGGACCGGCGACGATCTGATCCGTTTGCTTCGTGCCGGCTGACCTGCCGCTGGTGGTGGTGTTGGGTGTCGGTTTCGCGTTGGCTGCGTTGGTTTCGGGTGATCCCGTCAGGGCGGCGGCGATCATGGAGGCGTGCGCGGTCGCGCACGACGGTGACGGTCACGGCGACCCCGGCCCGGTGCAGGTGCGCGGCGTGGCGCGGACTGACCATGGTGTCGACCGGCCGGACCGTGCGGCCGGGACCGGTGACGATCTGATCCGCCTGCTCCGCGCCGGCTGACCCGTCGCTGGCAGCCGTTGCCAGGAGACTGCCCGCGCGGGCGGCGACACTGCGTCCTGATCGTTCCCGGCGCCGTCCGGGGAGGCATAGAGGAGCGCAGTTGGAGCTACGTGTTCTCCGGTACGTGGTCGCGGTCGCGGACGAGGGCGGGTTCCGCCGCGCGGCGGCGCGCCTGCACCTGGCGCAGCCGTCGCTGAGCCGGCAGATCCGCGATCTGGAACGCGGCGTCGGCGTCCAGCTGTTCGAGCGGAGGCCGACACGGCTGACCGCGCCGGGCGAGGTGTTCGTCGAGTCGGCGCGGCGGCTGCTGGCCGAGGCCGACGACCTGGTGCTGCGCACGCGCGTCGCGGCCGGGTCCAAGCCCGTCCGGCTCGGCTACGTCGCCAGCGCCGCCTACGAGACGGTGCCCCGGCTGCTGGCCGCCGTCGGCGAGCGGCACAGGGACGTCCGCGTGGACGTGCGGGAGGCGTGGACGCCGGATCTGGAGCTGGCGCTGCGGGACCGCCGCCTGGACCTCGCAGTGTCGCACAGCATGACGGGCGCGGCCGGGCTGTCCAGGGCACTGCTGCGCAGCGAGCCGCTGGTCGCGGTCGTCGCGGCGGGACACCGGCTCGCGGACCACCCCGAGGTGTCGCTGCGCGACCTGCGCGGCGAGACGTTCTGCTTCTTCGGCAGGCAGTTGGCGCCCCGCTACCACGACGTGGTCATGCGCGCGCTGGCCGGCGCGGGGGAGCGGTTCGCCGTCTGGGAGCACCCGCAGCCCGGCCTGCGGCAGACCCCGCTGCGCGGCGAGGACGGCTTCACCGTCGTGCCAAGGTCGGTCGGGCCGCACCTGCCGGCCGGGCTGGTCGCGCTGCCGCTGCTCGGCGACCTGCCGCAGGTGGACCTGGACATCGTGTGGCGGTCCGACGGCCTCTGCCCCTCGACGGCCGCCGTGCTGGAGTCCGCCCTCGCCGCCGCGCGCGAGGACGACTGGAATCTTGTTGCGCTGTAACGAAAGGAACTACTCCATGCCATCAACACTGGTCCGCGATCTCGAGGGGAAGGTCGCGATCGTGGTCGGCGGCTCGCGCAACCAGGGCGCGGCGTTCGCCGAGCACATCGCCGCGCGCGGGGCGACCACGGTGATCACCTACGCGAACAACGAGCGCGCCGCCAAGCAGACCCTGTCGGTGTTGGAGGAGCACGGGGTGACGGCCGAGGCGATCCGCTCCGAGGCCAGCTCCTCTGCCGACGTCGACGCGCTGTTCGAGGGCGTGGTGGCCAGGCACGGCAGGCTGGACATCGTCGTGCACACCCCGGGCGCGGTGCTGAAGAAGCCGCTCGGCGACTGCACCGACGAGGACTTCGACAACCTGGTCAACCTGAACACCCGCAGCGCCTTCAACACGTTGCGCGCCACCATTCGGCACATCAACGACCAGGGCCGCTACGTGGTGCTGTCCACCACCCTCACGTCGATCATGACCGGCGCGTACGGCCTCTACTCCGGATCCAAGGCGGCCGTCGAACGGATGGTGTTGGCGGCGGCCAAGGAACTCGGCGCCCGCGGGGTCACCGTGAACGCGGTCGCGCCCGGCCCCATCGACGACTCCTTCTACCGGGAGGCCGAGACGCCGGCGTCGATCGAGGCCGCGACGCACCACAGCCCGCGTAATCGCCTCGGCTACCCCGACGACATCGCCCCGGTCGTAGGCTGGTTGATCAGCTCCGACGCCGGCTGGGTGTCCGGCCAGACCGTGCGCGCCAACGGCGCGATGTTCTGACCCGCTTGCGGGTTCCCGCCACCACGACGAACGGAACTTCCATGCGTGCCCTCGTTGTCGATCCGACCGCGCCGTCGAGGCTTCGTCTCGGCGAGGCGCCCGACCCCGTGCCGGGACCAGGGCAGGTGCTCATCGAGGTCCGGCACTCCTCGCTCAACTCGGCCGAGCTGTTCTTTGCCGAACGGTCGGAACCGGGCACCGTGCTCGGGTTCGACGCGTCGGGGATCGTGCTGGCCTCGGCGGCGGACGGCGGCGGCCCCTCGGTCGGCAGCAGGGTGGTGTCGTTCGCGGACGGCGGCGGCTGGGCGGAGCGCCGCGCGGTGGACGCGATCGACGTGGCGGTCGTGCCGGACTTGGTCGACCTCGGTGTGGCGGCGACGCTGCCGGTCGCGGCCGGCACCGCGCTGCGGGCGTTGGAGCAGGCCGGGCCGATCACCGGGCGGCGCGTGCTGGTGACCGGCGCGTCCGGCGGGGTCGGCTCGTTCGCCGTGCAACTCGCGGCCATTGGCGGTGCGCACGTGATCGCGTCGGTCGGGTCCGCCGCGAGCGGCGGCGGGCTGACCGAGCTCGGCGCGGCCGAGGTGGTCATCGGGCTGGCCGGGATGCACGAGCCGGTCGACGTGGTGATCGACCTGGTCGGCGGCCCGCAGCTGGTCGCGGCGTACGGCCTGCTTTCTTCCGGCGGCAGCGTGCAGAGCGTCGGTTGGGCGTCGGGCGAGGCCGCCGCGTTCCCGCCGGGCGCGACGCTCGGCCGGCCGAACCCGACGTCGATCACCTCGGTCTACAACGGCGCCGGCCTGACCGACCGGCGTCGGCAGCTCCAAGTGCTGCTCGACCTGCTCGCCTCGGGCCGGCTCAGGGCGCAGGTCGGCTGGCGCGGGCCGTGGGAGGGGATCGACGAGGCCGTGACGGCGTTGTCCTCCCGCGTGCTGCGCGGCAAGGCCGTGCTCGACGTGGTGGCCCGGAGTGCTTAAGTCGCGGGCTCGGCGGTGGTGAGCAGCAGGTCGGCCAGGTCCCGCGCCCTGCTGGCCGGGCCTCGCACGCCGAGGGCCTGCACCGAGGCGTACACGCCCTCCATGACGAGGGTGAGTCGGTCGGCGAGCTCGACGGGATCGGCGACGCCCATGGCGGCGGTCAGCTCGCCGAGGCGCATCCGGACCCAGGTCTTGGTGCCGACGGCGTGTTGGTGCGCGGGGTGGTCGGGGTCGGGCAGCTCGGCGAGGGCCATCAGGTACGGGCAGCCCCGGCACTGCTCCGGCTGCACCTGCTCGAACTGTGCGTCGAACAGGGCGCGCAGCCGGTCGAGCGGGGCGCGGCCGTCGTCCGAGGTGACCTCGTCGAACCACTCGCGGTAGAGCCCGTCCGCGCGCTGCACGTAGGCGGCGACGAGGTCGTCCTTGGAGGCGAACAACCGGTAGAGGGTGGTCGGCGCGACCCCGGCCTCGGCCGCGACCCGGTCGACGCCGACGGCCCGGATGCCCTGCCAGTAGAACAGCTCGTGCGCCACCTCGAGGACGTGCGCGCGGGTCTCGGCGGAACTGCGGCGCATGGGACCCCCCTTGTCCGATCGGCTATGGCGTGCCTAGTCTACCGCGATGTTAGGGAACGATCCCTAACATCGCTCGTCGAGTGTCAGCACACAGGAAAGCGGGGGAGGCGGTCCGATGAGTGACAGGACGAGCGGGACGGTCGAGGGCGACGCGGCCCCGCCCGCCCCGAACGGGCACAGGCCGGAGGGAACGCCCCAGGCGGGGCCAAGGCACCCTGACCTGATGTCCGCCCTGGTGACCGAGCACTTCGTGCTCCAGTCGGCGGCGTCGACCACGGTCAGCGAGGCCACCGGACGCGCGTCGCTGTACCTGTCGGTGCTGTCCAGTGCGCTGGTGGCGCTCGGTTTCGCCGCGCAGTCGCCCAGCATGGTGGTGCCGTTCGCGTCGACGGTGCTGCCGGCCCTGTTGCTGCTGGGGATCTTCACCACCGTCCGGCTGGTCGACACCGGCGTGCAGAACGTGCGCTACCTGGCCGGCATCGCCCGCATCCGCGAGTACTACCGGGAGCTGGACCCCCGCGCGGCGCGGTACTTCACGCCGTGGGGCGCCGGCGGCGAGACCGCCGAGGCGCTCGCGTCGCTCGCGACCAAGCCGAGCTTCCTGACCGGCCTGTTCACGGCGGCGAGCATGGTCGCGGCCATCAACAGCATCGTGGCTGGCGCCGGTGCGGTCCTCGTCGGCGTGCTGCTCGTCGGCAGCGGCCACCTCGCGTTGCTCGCACCGTGCGGGCTGCTCGTCGCCGTGCTCTGCATGACGGTGTTCTGTCGTTACCAGGACGCCCGCTACCGGGCCCTGAATCCGCAACAGTCGAAGGGAACCAGTTAAATGATCTTGGTGACAGGTGCGTCGGGCCACGTCGGGGGCGAGCTGGTCGCGGCACTGGCCGACCAGGGCCGGCCGGTGCGCGCGCTGGTCCGCGACCCGGCCAGTTTCGAGGCGCCGCACGGTGTTCAGACCGCCGGCGGCGACCTGAACGACCCGGAGAGCCTGGCGGACGCCCTCGCAGGCGTCGACGGGGTGTTCCTGCTCGGCGGGTTCGCGGACATGTCAGGGGTGCTGGCCAGGGCGCGCGCCGCCGGGGTCGGCCACGTCGTGCTGCTGTCGTCCCGGTCGGTGGTCGGCGGCAACCCCGACAACGCCGTCGCAGGGATGCACCTGGCCTCAGAGGCCGCCGTCCGCGAGTCCGGCATCGGCTGGACCCTGTTGCGGCCGAGCGGTTTCATGTCCAACACCTTCGAGTGGGTGCCGCAGCTGCGCGAGGGCGACGTCGTCACCGCGCCGTTCGCCGGCGTGCCGATCGCCGCCATCGACCCGCGCGACATCGCCGCCGTCGCCGCGGCCGTGCTGACCCGTCGGGAGCACCACGGCCGCAGCCACGCCATGACCGGTCCGGCCGCGCTGCTCCCGGCCGACCGCGCCGAGATCCTCGGCCGGGTGCTCGGCCGGCCGGTGTCGCTGCGGGCCCAGCCCGACGACGAGGCCAGGGCGGAGATGAGTCGCACCATCCCGGCGAAGTACGTCGACGCGTTCTTCCGGTTCTTCGTCGACGGCGAGTTCGACGACTCCTCGGTCCTGTCTACCGTGCAGGAGATCACCGGCCGGCCCGCGCGCGGCTTCGAGGACTGGGCCGTCGCGCACCGGGCTCGGTTCGAGTAGTCGCTGCCGACCCTGTTGGCGGAGATCGTCAGGAGCATGGCCAGGGAACTGCTCGCCGAGCACCCCGGTACCCTGCCCGTGCCCTGCCAGGCACACTGATCCGTGTCGGCAGTGGACGGCGAACCACTGGGGGACAACGACATGACCACCCTGCGTCCGGGTGCGGCGGCAACGCGGCTGCTGCTCCCCGCGACGTTCATCACCGCGCTGGGCAACAACATTCAGCTGATCGCCTCGGCGCTGCTACTGGTCAGATCCAACTCGACGATGCTCGCGGTCGGTTGGCTGTTCATCGCCGTCGCGCTGCCGCAGGCGGTGTTGTCCCCCTGGTTCGGCCGGCTGGCCGACCGGTTCGACCGTCGCAGGCTGTGGCTGGCCTGCGATCTCACCAGTGTCGTCGCCGCGCTGGCGTTGCCGCTCGGGCTGGCGGCAGGCGGCTCGGGCGACACGGTCGTCTACGCAAGCAACTTCGCGCTCGCGGTAGTCAGCGCGTTGTTCCTGCCGGCCAGCGCGGCGCTGATCAAGGAACGCGTCCCGCCCGCCGACCTGCGTCGCTTCAACGCGGGCTACGAGATCGCGCTCCAGGCCGGGATGCTGCTGTCCGCGTCGATCGGCGGCTTCGCGTTGCAGCGGTTCGGCACCACCCCGCTGTTCGTGTTCAACGCGGCCACCTTCGCCGCCTCGGCCCTTTGCGTGTTCGCCGTCGGCCGTCGGCCGACCGGGCTGCCGGTCTCGGCCACACCGGTCGTTGAGTCGGTCACCGCGTCCGCGCCGCTGTCGACGTGGCGGCTGATCATGTTGTACGCGCAGGGAAACATCGTGGTGACCGTCTTCAACGCCCTGATGCCCATCCTGGTGCTGACGGAGATGCGGGCCGGGACGGGGTTGGTCGGGATCGTGGACGCGGTCGGCGGCACCGGGTTCCTGCTCGCCGCGGCCGCGTACCGGGCGGTCGGCAGCCGGTTCACCGACCTGCGCATCGCGCTGGTCGGCTACCTGGCCACCGTCCTGTTCCTGGTGCTGCAACCACAGTTCGGCACCGCGGGCCTCATCGCGACCGTGTTTTGCTGCGCGGCGACGTACGGGCAGGCGCGCATCGCGAGCCGCGCGCTGCTGCTCGTCACCGCGCCGCCCGACCGGGTAGGCCGCGTTTTCGGGCTGGCCAACGGAATCGGGCTCGCCTCGACCATCGTGGTGATGCTCGTCGTCTCGACCGTCACCGACCGCACCGACACCCGCTACGGCTTCGCCACGCTCGCGGCCGTCACTCTGGTGCTCACCGTCGTGGCCGTCCTGACCGGTCGGCCTGGCCGCTCCCCGTCGTCCCGGTCCGCGTGAGCGCGAGCCGGACCGCCAACAGCAGCAGACCCGCCAGCGCGGCGAGCACGTAGGCGTTGCCAAGCAACGCCTGCAACGGTGTCCACCACAACTCCACGCCGTTGTCCTGCGGCACCAACGCGAAGCTCCCACCCGTGAACACCGCCGCGGTCAGCGCCGCAGCGAGCCAACGGCCGCGGCGCGCCAACAACAGCACCAGCGGCACCGCCCACACCCAGTGGTGGCTCCACGAGACCGGGCTGACCAGGACCCCGCAGAAGCCCGTCACCAGCACCGCGGCCACCGGCTCGGCCCGCAGGTGCAGCGCGCGCACCAGCACCGCGCACCCGGCAAGACACACCAACGCCGCCATCGCTGCGGCGGCGAAAGCCCAGGACGCCTCGCCGGACAGCCGTTGGATCAGGCCGTTGAGTGACTGGTTGCCCCACCACGAGTTCCTGGTGGCCTGGTTGCCGCCGAGCATCGCCTCGGTCCAGAACCGCGCGGAGTCGGCCGGCAACAACACCGCGCCGACCGCGTGCAGCGCCGCGAACGTGCCGAGCGCGCGAGCCGCGTCCCGCCAACGCCCCGTGATCGCCAGGTGCGCGACGAAGATCAACGGGGTGAGCTTGATCGCCGCTGCCAGCCCGACGAGCACCCCGGCGAAGCGGGAACCACGCAGCGCCAACACATCCAGCATGACCAGCGCGAGCAGCACCAGGTTCACCTGGCCGAGGCCGAGCGACCGCCACACCGGTTCCACCGCGAGCACGCCGACCACCGCGATCCACGGACATCGCACCAGGGTCAGCCGCGCCACCACTCCCAGCGACACCGAGGACGCCATCGCCAGCACGCCCCAGGCGAGCTGGTTGGGCAGCGCGGCGAGCGGCAGGAACAGCGGTGCGGCGATGGGCGGGTAGGTGAACCGCAGCTCCGGGATCATCGGTGGCGCCGCGAGCAGGTCGTAGAGCGGCTGCCCGTGCCACAGCGCCAGCGCCGCCGACCGGTAGACCGAGGTGTCCACGCCGGGCTGCCAGCCGGCCAGCCAGCACAGCACCGCAACACCGGCGAACACGCCGGCCAGCACCACCGACGCGGTCGGCAGGCGGCGGGCGGGCCGGAGCAGTGGCCGGGAAACGGTGAGCGACAACGGCGCGTCCTTCGGTCGACGCCGGGACACTCCCGGCTGATCGACACCGACGCTAGAAATCGAGGCAGGCGAACGCATCGCGCCGGGGAGGCGTCTTCCCGTCCTCCCCGGGTAGCGGGGCCGAGGCTCGTGCTACCCCGGTACTACTCGCCGGCCACGACCAGCCCGGCCTCGTAGGCGAGCACGACCGCCTGCGCGCGGTCCCGCAGCCCCAGCTTGGTGAGCACCCGACTCACGTGCGACTTGGCGGTCTGCTCGACGATGACCAGGGCGACGGCAATCTCCACATTGGACAGTCCCCGCGCGATCAGCCGAAGCACCTCGAGTTCGCGCGCCGTGAGCTGGGCGAGGCCCGACGTGTCCTGGGGCCGTGGCCGCCGCGCGGCGAAGTCGGCGATCAGCCTGCGGGTGACCGACGGGGCGAACAGTGCGTTGCCCGCCGCCACCACGCGCACGGCGTTGACCAGGTCGGCCAGCGGGGAGTCCTTGAGCAGGAAGCCGCTCGCCCCGGCCCGCAGCGCGCGGTAGACGTAGTCGTCCAGGTCGAAGGTGGTCAGCACGAGCACCCGTGGCCCGTCCCCGCTCCCGTCGAGCGCGATCCGCTCGGTGGCGGCGAGACCGTCCAGCACGGGCATCCGGATGTCCATCAGCACCACGTCAGGGCGCAGCTCGTCGGCGGCGGTCACCGCCTCGGCGCCGTCGGCCGCCACGCCGACGACCTCGAGGTCGGGTTGCGCGTCGAGCACCGCGCGGAAGCACTCCCGCACCATCCGCTGGTCGTCGGCGATCACCACCGTCGTGCTCATGGGGTGCCGGCCAGGGGAAACAGCGCCGTGACAACGAATCCACCGTGCTCGGTCGGGCCGGTGGCCAGCGTGCCACCGAGCATGCTGACCCGCTCCCGCATGCCGACCAGGCCGTGTCGCGGCCGACCCTCGGCCGGCTCGGTCGCCGTCGCCGTCGCGGCGGTGTTGCGAACCTGGATCCGCACCAGGTCCGGTTCGCGCTCCAACTCGACCCGCACGGTCGCGCCCGGCGCGTGCCGGGCCGCGTTGCTCAGCGCCTCCTGCACGATGCGGTAGGCCGACAGCGCGACGCCGGCCGACAGCGGCTCCGGGCCGAGCGTGGTGGCCATGGTGATCGACGTGCCGGCCTTGCGGTACTGGGTGACCAGGTCGTCGATCTGTGCCAGCGTGGGTTGCGGCGCGGTGTCGGAGCCGTCCCGCTCGGTGCGCAGCACGCCGAGCAGCCGACGCATCTCGGTGAGCCCCTCGTGCGCGGTGCGGTGCAGGTCGACGAACTCCTCCCGCACGTCCGCCGGCATCGCCGACAGCCGATAGGGCGCGGAGTCGGCGCGCACCGCCAGCACGGACATGTGGTGCGCCACCACGTCGTGCAGCTCGCGCGCGATCCTGGCGCGCTCCTCCAACACCGCCGACTTGGACTGCTCCTCGGCCGTTCGGTTCTCCTGCTCGCGTTGGCCGCTCTCGGCCAGCCTGCGCAGCCGCACGGCGTTGCCGAGCAGGACGATCCCGCCGCTCCCGATCGCGACCAACACGCTTTCGGGTTGGTGGTGCGGGTACAGCCAGCAGGCCACGGTGGTCAGCAGCCAGACGGCAGTCGTCACGGGCGGCTCGTAGCGCTCGCTGACCCGATAGAGGACCAAGGCGGTCACGGCCGTCAGCGTCCAGGTCCACGGCATCTCCATCAGCCGGGCCTCGACGATCCGCTGCCTGGCGAAGAACGCGTTCAGCGTCGGCGTGACCAGGATCAACAGCAGGGACAGCCGCCAGGCCACCAGCGGACGGCGCGCGGCGAGCAGCACCGGCAGCCCGGTCAGCGCCGCCGGCACCAGGACCGGCAGGTTGCTCGACGACCACCCGTACCACTCGGGCACGCGGGTGCTGAGCTCGATCCCCGGTGGTGTAGCTCCGCCACCCACCCGACCGCGGGGTCCACCACCAGGCTCTGTACATTGTGGATGGTGGCCAGCCAGGTGAAGCGGGCGTTCAAGTACCGCTCCTATCCCACCGACGCGCAGGCGGTCGAGCTGTCGCGCACGTTCGGGTGCGTGCGGAAGGTTTACAACCTGGCGTTGCAGGCCCGCACCGAGGCGTGGACGCTGCGGCGGGAACGGGTCACCTACAACGCCACCTCGGCGCTGCTCACCGGGTGGAAGAAGACCGAGGACCTGGCCTACCTCACCGAGGTGTCGTCGGTGCCGTTG
>NZ_VUOB01000283.1 GCF_008386585.1 Solihabitans fulvus | reverse complement strand
GGGGCCGCCGCTGCTGCGGGGGCGGATGTGGGAGAAGCCCGGGCCGCCGCCGCCGGTGGGCGGCGGCGCTGCGAGCAGCGCCGTGGCGGTGTGCGCGAGGTCAACCCACATAGCCCAGCACCTCCTGGGTGGTACGGATCGCGGTGAGCACCTGCAGGCACGCGCGCGCGGTGGCGGCGCGGACTTGGTGCAGGCGCAGCGGCGGGCCTGCGGCCAGTCGCGGGTCATGGGGCAGGTGCACGATGTGCGCGACGCCGGTGGTAGCCACCAGGGTGTGGGCCGCGTGCCGGTGGCGCCGCGAGGTCGGGGTGGTGGCCGACAGCACGACCACCGGGCGGATCGGGGTGCGGCGGCGCAGGAATCCCACGGCCGCGCAGACCGCCTCGGCACCCACGAGGTCGGCGCGGCCGACCAGGA
>NZ_VUOB01000282.1 GCF_008386585.1 Solihabitans fulvus | reverse complement strand
AATATTTCGAGAGTGAGGCTCGGAACTTGTTCACTCTCTGTTGAAGTGACAGGCAATGGAAGGCAAGGCAAGGCAAGGCACGGTGCTGCTGGTTGGGTCACGCACACAACACAGATGGACTTGTAAATATTTCGAGAGTGAGGCTCGAGACTATGAACTTGTTCACTGATGGTGAAGTGGCAGGCAAGGCAAGGCAAGGCACGGTGCTACTGGTTAGGTCACGCACACAACACAGCTGGACTTGTGAATATTT
>NZ_VUOB01000281.1 GCF_008386585.1 Solihabitans fulvus | reverse complement strand
CGCCGCCCGCGACCGCGCCGGCGTGCTGTTGGCGGCCTGCGAAGGCCGCGCGGCGCTGGCGATCCACGAACTCACCGAGTTCGCCGACCGCGTGCAGCGGCGAGCCACCCGCTACCAGCCCACAGACAGGAGCCCTCAGCCGTGACCGCCGCCCTGGTCGCCCTCGCCGCCATCGGCCTGTACCTGATGGCCAGTCGGATCTGGCCCTACACCGCCTGCGGCCGCTGCAAGGGCAGCG
>NZ_VUOB01000280.1 GCF_008386585.1 Solihabitans fulvus | reverse complement strand
TGGGTATAGGGGCGAAAGACTAATCGAACCATCTAGTAGCTGGTTCCCTCCGAAGTTTCCCTCAGGATAGCTGGAGCTCGGACGCGAGTTCTATCGGGTAAAGCCAATGATTAGAGGCATTGGGGGCGCAACGCCCTCGACCTATTCTCAAACTTTAAATAGGTAGGACGTGTCGGCTGCTTTGTTGAGCCGTCACACGGAATCGAGAGCTCCAAGTGGGCCATTTTTGGTAAGCAGAACAGGCGATGCGGGATGAACGGGAAGCCGGGTTACGGTGCCCAACTGCGCGCTAACCTAGAACCCACAAAGGGTGTTGGTCGATTAAGACAGCAGGACGGTGGTCATGGAAGTCGAAATCCGCTAAGGAGTGTGTAACAACTCACCTGCCGAATCAACTAGCCCCGAAAATGGATGGCGCTTAAGCGCGCGACCTATACCCGGCCGTCGGGGCAAGAGCCAGGCCTCGATGAGTAGGAGGGCGCGGCGGTCCCTGCAAAACCTAGGGCGCCAGGCCAGGCGGAGCGGCCGGC
>NZ_VUOB01000279.1 GCF_008386585.1 Solihabitans fulvus | reverse complement strand
GTCCTTACCAGACTTCGAAATAAACCTGGACGACCAACGTTTCTCTGCAATTTACAATTCACATCATTTTAATATCGACCCCAGCGATCCTAACTTCAAGAAGACCAAAAACATGGAGAAACTAATTCAAGAAAAATTAAAAAGAAGGCCGGCCGATACTGCTTCTTCCGAAGTAGATACTAAAAGGAGTAAAGAGGATATTGAATTAAGCTTATTAGTAAAAAATGTTAAAAGGAAAACTGGG
>NZ_VUOB01000278.1 GCF_008386585.1 Solihabitans fulvus | reverse complement strand
ACAGACATGTTCGAAATGAAACAGGAGAGAATGTTTGGGGTTACACTCACGAAGGTGCATAGTGAGAAGAGTAAGTCAAGAGACAGACTTGTTCAAAAAGAAACGAAAGAGAATGCTTGGGGAGATAGAAGTGTGAGATAGTTCTCAAGCTAAGAAAGTTGTAAAAGCTAAGAACTAGCAAGTAATCGTCCAGGATTCCTCCACCAGGACTTGAAATCGTCGAGGGAAAAAAATCGGTTCCGAGGAATCGTCGATCCGGACTTGGAATCGTCGAGAAAAGTTTACCGGGTCCGAGGATTTGTCGACCAGGACGG
>NZ_VUOB01000277.1 GCF_008386585.1 Solihabitans fulvus | reverse complement strand
CCTCATTGCCAAGTCCTCTATTCTCCTTGATGTCAAGCCATGGGATGATGAAACCGATATGAAGGAAATGGAAAACCAAGTACGCACTATTGAAATGGAAGGCCTTCTCTGGGGAGCCTCCAAACTTGTGCCTGTTGGGTATGGCATAAATAAACTGCAAATTATGTGTGTCATCGAGGACGACAAAGTTTCTGTTGATTTGCTGACAGAAAAAATTCAAGAATTTGAAGATTTTGTACAATCTGTTGACATTGCTGCATTTAACAAAATCTAAACAGCCAG
>NZ_VUOB01000035.1 GCF_008386585.1 Solihabitans fulvus | reverse complement strand
GGCCGGCGAAACGCAGCCAGCCCTGGAAGAGTGTGCGCTGGCGGCTCATGGTCAGGAACAGCTTCGGCGGCTCGGTCCTGGTGATCAGTCCGCTGATCCGGGCGAAGGCCCACGATGTTTTCGCGGGTCCAGTGCAGGGCGGCGATCTGGTCGGCCACTCCGTAGGCCCCCGACGCGGTGGCGTAGGCGTCGTCCAGGTGCCCGGCGTGGAGGAACCCGAATGCGCCGAGCCGGTAGTTGCAGCTGACGAGCACCACTCCGTCGCGGGCGAAAGTGTTCCCGTCCGAGCCGGAGTCGGCGTTCGAGCCCATGAGGAAGCCGCCGCCGTGGATCCAGAACATCACCGGCAGGCCGGCTGCGCCCTCCGGCGCCCACACGTTGACCGACAGGAAGTCGTCGCTTGTGCTCAGGCCGCCGAAGATGGGCGAGGACGGCTGGGGCCCGCCCGGCCCGTAGGCGGTGCACTCGCATACGCCTTCCCAGGGGGCGCGCGGCACGGGCGGCTTGAACTCGTTGGCGCCGAAGGGTGGTTCCGCATAGGGGATGCCCTTGAACGCGGCGATCCCGCCACGCAGTTCTCCTCTGACCGTCCCAGATGTCGTCTCGGCGTCGATCGTGTTCATGCTGTTCAGCTCCACTCGGTAGGGGGTGCCTCACCGTTGTGCGGCGGTGCGTCGACAGGTGCGGATGGTGGGCGGCTGTGCCGCCGTTGTGCTCAGGTGCCGGCGTCGGTCTCGGCCGCGCTCGCCTGCTGGGGCTCGACCTGGGCGAGCCGGCCGCGCAGCGCGACGGTGACTCCCTGGTAGGAGTCGCTGCCCAGCACGAGCCTCATCGGGGCCGGCTTTTGCGCGGCGCTGTCGATGACCTTCGCTGCGACTTTCACCGGGTCGCCGGGGACCGGAACCCGGGTGTGCCCGAACACGCGCACCATCGCGGCCGGCGTCCCGTCGTATGCGGCCAACGGTTCACCGAGCTGGAGGCTGCTGCTGCTGAAGGAGGTGCGGGCGCCACCGGGCTCGACCAGCGTCACCTCGATGCCGAACGGGGCGACCTCCTGGGCGAGTGCTTCCATGCAGCCCTCTACGCCCCACTTGCTCGCGTGGTAAAGCGAGGCTCCGGCGTGTGCGGCGAGCCCGGCGACCGAGGAAATCTGGATCACCCGGCCGCCGCCCTGGGCGCGCAGGCGCGGCAGCGCGGCCCGCGCCGTCTGGATCGAGCCGATCAGGTTGGTGGTGATCTGGTGGACGACCTGCTCGTCGGTGAACTCTTCGGCAGCACCGAACAGGCCGTAACCCGCGTTGATCACGACCACGTCGATACGGCCGAGGTCACTGAAGGCGGCATCCATGACCTCACGTATCCGCGGCAGGTCGGTGACGTCGAGGTGGCCGACCCAGAAACGGTCGCCATACTCGGCCTGCAGATCGTCGACCGAGCCCTTCCGCCGGACCGTCCCGGCGACCCGGTCGCCGCGGGACAGGAGCTGCTCCGCCAGCTCACGCCCGAACCCGCTGTTGACACCAGTGATGAACCACGTCTGCATCGTCATACAAGCAACGTTCACAGGCGCGAATCGGCCCTGCCAGGTCCTTCTTGCTCCTGGTAGTGACAGGGACACCCAGAATCGATTTGCGACCACATAGCCTGACATTCATGAACAATGCCCTGGGAGACTTCCTGCGTGCACGACGCGAACGGGTCACCCCCGCCGATGCGGGCCTGCCGCCCGGGCACGGGCTGCGCCGGGTGACCGGGCTGCGCCGCGAGGAGGTCGCCATGCTGGCCGGCATCAGCGCCGAGTACTACCTGCGCCTCGAACAGGGCCGCGACCGCAACCCCTCGGCGCAGGTACTCGAGGCGCTCGCCCAGGTACTCCAGCTGGACCAGGAAGGCACTGCATACCTGCTGTCTCTCGCCGCCCGAAACCGCGCCGCGAATCCGATTGGCCCGACGAACGTCTCCCCTCGGGACTCGAAACGCTGCTCCAAATCCTCAACGTGCCCGCATTCGTCTTCAATCGGTACAGCGATGTCCTGGCCGCCAACCGGCTGGCGCGGGCGCTGTCCCCAGAGCTGACGCCGGGGACGAACCGGCTGCGCGCGCTTTTCACCGACGAGGCGGTTCAGGAATACCACGCCGACTGGGAGTACTACACGGACATCGCCGTGGCCCACCTGCGCGCCACGGTCGGCACGGAGACCGACGACGAACGCCTACAGGCCCTGATCGGGGAGATGTCCCTCAAGAGCGACCGGTTCCGCCAGCTGTGGGCCCGCCACGATGTGCGCTCCGCGGCCGAGGTCGCGTTCCGGATCCAGCATCCGCAGGTCGGTGCTGTGGAGCTGCTGGTCGAGAAGTTCCAGGTGGTCGGTGCCAGCGGACTGGAGATGATGCTCCTGCACGCCGAGCCCGGCACCCGATCGGCCGATGCTCTGGCCCTGCTCGCCTCACTCAACGCTTCTTCGTGATACCGGCTTCATGGAGCCCGTGAGGTGCCCTGGACACCCACCTGGTCATGGTGGTCGGTCGGATCCTGCCCGGCAGCCACAACAACGACATTCACGACGTTGGATTGAGCGCTGTGGGGCTGAAGCATGTTGCGGGTGTGCTGGCGGGAAAACGTTTGACGGCTGGTGGTGTCTGGCGGTCGGATGATGTGTTGTGAGCGCAGGGCAGATGCATCCAGACATGCTCCCGATCGACGACGACCTCGTTCGGAGTCTGATCGCGGCGCAATTCCCTCAGTGGTCGGAGCTGGCGGTGGAGAGGTGGCCATCCAGCGGCACGGTCAATGCCATGTACCGGCTTGGCGACGACCTGGTCGTCAGGCTGCCGTTGGTGGCGGGCGGGGCCACAGACGTGGCGATGGAACAGCGTTGGCTGCCCCGCCTCGGGTCCCGGCTGCCCGTAACCATCCCAGAGGTGCTCGGGGCCGGGACGCCTGCCGATGGCTATCCGTGGCCGTGGTCGGTGTATCGATGGCTGGAGGGGAAGAATCCCGAAGTGGGGGCGCTCAGTGAGCCCTTGCTTCTGGCCAAGGATCTGGCCGAGTTCGTGGCGGCGATGCGGAGCATCGACTTGCCGGGGGCGCCGAGGGCCCACCGCGGCGGGCAGCTCGCCTTGCTCGACTCACCGACCCGGGCGGCGATCGCGCAGCTGCGCGGGATCCCGGAGGAGGACGTCGACTGCGATGCCGTGGCCGCCATGTGGGAGAACGCGTTGCGGGCCCAAGGCCAGGACGCTCCATCAGTGTGGCTGCATGCCGATTTGATGCCGGGCAATCTGTTGGTGGACGGTGACCGCCTGTCCGCAGTGATCGATTTCGGCTGTATGGGCGTGGGCGATCCGGCCTGCGATCTGTTCCCGGCGTGGAATCTGCTGCCGGCCGATGGGAGGGAAGCCTTCCGCGAGGCTCTGGGCGTGGATGACGGGATGTGGATCCGCGGCCGGGGGCGGACGCTTTCGCAGGCGCTGATCGCGCTGCCGTACTACCGGAGGACAAATCCGGCGATGGCAGACAACGCTCGTCACGTGATCCGGACGGTGCTGGAAGACGGCTGAGCAATCCCGCCCGTTGGGGACCGTGCTGGTCTCAGCCCCTCACCGAAGGACAGCGACCAGCGCGGTCGCTTCATAGCGGACGAACCTGTTGCGCCGGCATGTTGATCTTGCTGGGTCAGGTCGCGGCCGAGTGGAGATCCTCTCGGTTTTCCTTATGTGGCAGCGTTTCGAGCTGGTCGCGACGCACCGATCAGGTCGCCGATGTGCGGAAGGATCGCACCGGCGGGACGGGCTCGGGTGGAGGGAGGGGGCGGTCGGCAGTGCACGTGTGTTATTTTTGTGAGCGATCGTTCAACTAAGGAGGTGTCGATGGGGCGCAAGCAGCTCTGGGATCAGGCGGAGGTGCTGGCCTCCGCCATGCGGCTGTTCCGTCGCCGCGGCTACCTCGGGGCCTCTCTGCGGGACATCGAGGAGGCGACCGGGCTGCACCCGGGCAGCCTGTACCGGGTCTTCGAAAGCAAGGACGGCCTGTTCCGCGCGGCACTGGACGCCTACAACGACCAGGTGGTGCGGGGCCGGGTCCGGGTTCATCTCCTGGAGCCGGCGGATCCTGTGGCGGGCATCCGGTCGTTCTTCACCTCGGCGTTCGAGACCGGCCTCGATCCCGATCCGGGCTGTCTGCTCACCAACACCGCCGTGGAGTCCTTCACCGTTCCGCAGGCCGCCGCGGGAGTGCGCCGAGGGCTGGAGGCGATCGAGTCCGGCTTCGCCGACGCGCTGACGCGCGCCCGTGCCCTGGGCCTGCTGTCCGCGGATCTGGACGTCGAGGAGTCGGCAGCCCGCCTGCTGGCGCTCTATCAAGGCCTGCTGGTGCTGGTCAGGGCCGGCACCCCCCTCACGAAACTGCACACCATCACCGATGGCGCGATGGCGTCGATCGGCTCCGAGAAAGAGGGACAGCGATGAGCGACTCACAGCAGCTCTGGACGGACTATGCCGCGTGCTGGTCGGCCGACCGCGGCGAGCGGCTCGCCGCCCTCGGCACGGTCGCGGTCGACGACGTCGCCTATCGGGACCCGGGCACGGAGGTGGGCGGGCTAACCGAGCTGGCCGCCTACATGGCCGGATTCGCCGGCGCCTTCCCCGGTCACCGGTTCCGCATCGACGAAGTACTCGAGCACCACGACCGGTCGCTCGCACGGTGGACCCAGCTGGGCGAGCAGGGCGAGCCCGCCATGGCGGGCGTGAGCACCGCGCTGCACCGCGACGGCCGACTCGCCGACATCACCGGGTTCTTCCTCCCCGCGTGAGCGGATCCCGCAGCCTCGCCGAGCATGTCGCCGATCAGCTGGCGTCGCTCGGCGAGGTCACCGTCCACCGCTACTTCGGCGGCTGGGCACTGCGCAGCCACGGCATCCAGTTCGCGATGGTGATGGACACCCTCTACCTCCGCGTCGACGACGCGGCCCGCTCCTCCTATGAGGAGGCCGGGTCCACACCGTTCACCTACAACGCCGCGGGCCGCGAGGTGGTCGTGCACGCCTACTGCAGCGTCCCACCGGACGCGATCGACGACCGGGCTGAGCTGTGTGCCCTGGCCCGCGCGGCACTCGCCTGAGCAGCCAGTCCCCAACCGCCGGGCGATGGCACGCCGCCGCTCGAAACCCCGCCATTCGGCCACCCCGAGCGACCCAACCCGACCTACTCGGCAGCGATACGTAGGTCTGCGCTCCGCGACGGGCGCCGTCTGCTTGGGTACGCGAGCCTGTACTAGGCAGCGCGCCGACGTTGCGCATGACCATGCCGCCGTGTCGGTGTCAAGGTAGAAGGCGGACCCGGTGCCGCTGGGGATGATCGCGGTAACCGGGTAGATGTTTTTGGCGCTGTCGTAGGACTTCCGCCCGGTGACCCGCGTGCCGCCGGAGAACACCGGCCGTGGGCACTGGACGTGGCCGATCTGGCGGACGGGGCGGCGATCCTTGGAACTGGCCGCGGGGAGCCCGCGTAGCGGGCGAGGGTCTCTCCCTCATCGGAGCGAGCACTCCGATGTTTGAAGGACGGTGGGTCTGACCTAGAGGCGCCAAACCGGTCAAAGTTGGCGTTGACGCGGCGATTGTGGAGAGTGCAGTATGGCGCTCGCGTATCCAACTCGTTAAGACATCGGATGTATCGCGATGTTGTGTCACGGCGGGAGCAGCCGATGAGGCACGGATGGAACCTGAGCACGGCGCGACGCCGGGGAGCCGTACCCCTCACGGCGGCGTTGTCGATCACCCTTCTGGCATTGACCGCGCCGGAGTCTATGGGCGCGCCCGTGCACTCCCGCGTGGTCAATGTCTACGTCGCACCCACCGGCAACGATGCCAACGGCGGATCGTCGGAGGCGCGCCCGGTGCTGACACTGGCGCGCGCGCAGGCCGCGGCTCGGGCCGCGTCGAGGTCGGGGAAGGCCGTCCACGTGTGGGTTCGCGGTGGCAGTTACCACCTGGCGGCCACGCTGCGCTTCACCGCGGCGGACTCCGGAACGCCGTCCGCCCCGGTCACCTACTCGGCCTACCCGGGGGAGAAGGTCGTTATCGGCGGTGGACGTCAGGTGACCGCGGCGTGGACTGCCTACTCCGGAGCCATCCAGGTGGCTGACGTCGGGAAGAACCTGAGCATCGACGGGCTGTTCCTCAATGGCACCAAGCAGACCCTTGCTCGCTACCCCAACGCCGACCCCGCCGCGACGGTCCTTAACGGAACCACGAGCATGGCCACGCTCGACGCCAGGGCTAAGACCTGGAACAACCCTACGACCGGCTACATCCGCGCCCTGCACTACGGTCACTGGGGCGGCAACGACTACACGATCACCGGCTTCAGCTCCGGCCAGTTGCAGACGCAGTGGGTGGGCGACAACAACCGGGGCAGCGGCATGGACCCGAACACCGTCGTCGCCGAGAACATCTTCGAGGAACTCGACGCCCCCGGCGAATGGTTCTACGACAAGACCGCCGGCAAGCTGTACCTCCAGCCGCCAGCCGGCACCGATCTCTCCACCGCGATGGTGGAGACCGCCGAGCTGGACGAGCTGATCCGCGTCGAAGGCCACTCGCCCACCCAACCGGTGCACGACCTGACCTTCAACGGGTTCACCTTCACCCAGACCCACCGCACCCTGTTCGACACGCCCTACGAGGGCCTGCAACTGGGCGACTGGGCCATCGCGCGGGCCGGCGCGATCCACGCCAAGAACACCAAGCGCATCACGGTGTCCGGTTCGGTGTTCGACAACGTCGGCGGCAACGGCGTGTTCATCGACGGCTACAACAAGGACGACGTGGTCACCCGCAACAGGTTCACTTCCTCCGGGGCCAGCGACGTCCAGGTTGTCGGCTCGCCCGCCGCCGTCCGCGACCGTTCCACCTGGAACGCCATGGTCAACCCGCCCACAGACCTCACCCCGGGCCCCAAGACCGAGGACTACCCCCGCGACATCACGGTCAGCGACAACAGCATGGCCGACATGGGCCGCTTCGAGAAGCAGAGCGCCGGCGTGAACATCTCCATGAGCAGACAGGTCACCGTGTCCCACAACACCATCCACGGCAGCCCGCGCTCCTGCGTCAACATCAACGACGGAACCTGGGGCGGCAACCTCGTCGACTCCAACGACATCTTCGACTGCGTGAAGGAGACCTCCGACCACGGCCCGATCAACGCGTGGGGCCGGGACCGCTTCTGGCCCATCGCCGGCCCCAACATCAACCCCAGCGCCCAGTCCGACGCGCAGCAGAAAAGCTATGCACGCCTGGATGTCGTCTCGCCCAACACCATCAGCAACAATCGGGTCTGGCACAACAGCGAGTGGGCCATCGACCTGGACGACGGCTCCAGCAACTACGTCCTGACCAACAACCTGTTGCTCAACGCCGGCATCAAGCTGCGAGACGGCTTCTACCGGACCGTCACCAACAACATCGTGGTCAACGGCAGCATCTACGAGCAGATCACCCACCGCGACGTCGAGGACGCGATCAACCGCAACATCGTCCTGACCGGCCAGCCCTACCAGCTCACCGTCAGCGACCCGGCCACCGCCAAGTACACCGCCGACAACAACGTGTTCTGGAACAACGACGGGACGGTCACCGGCCTGGACGGTGCCTGGGCGGCCAACGGGCTGGACACTCACTCGGTCACCGCCAGCCCGCAGTTCACCAACGGCTCGCCGTGGGGCACACCGGCCATGAAGGACTACACGGTCGCCGGCACCTCGCCGGCGCTCACGCTCGGATTCGTGAACTTCCCGATGGACCGGTTCGGCACCGGAAACCCCGGCGAACCCGCACCTCCGGCGGTCACCTGGCCGGACACGCCGGTCGTGCCCACGCGCGCGTCGCAGGCCGAGCCGCTGATGGGCGCGACCGTCAAGCAGGTCTACGACAACGCGGTCCAGTCCGCCGTCGGCCTCGGGGACTTCAACGGCCTGTACTTGGAGAACGTGCCCACCACGTCCTATGCCTATGGGCAGGGACTGCGCACGCTGGACGTGATCCGGTCGGTCAACGACAGCACCGTCACCGACCGGGACAGCTTCTGGACGGTGTACCAGGCGCTGGCGCCGGGCAGCACCGTCACCGCCGGCGTGTGGCGCAGCCAGGCACTCACCACCGTGACGTTCACCAAACCCGCCGATCCCCAGCAGTACAACAACACTGCCGGCGTTGCCTACACCGGTGCAGGCTGGGGCTGGCGCGGCAAGGACACCGGGGGCGGAGGCTCGTTCATGGACGACATCGACGCGACCACCACCATCGGCGACTCGTTCTCGTTCCGCTTCAACGGCACCGGCATCGACCTGATCACCGAGAAGTACAGCGACGAGGGAGAGATCGACATCTACGTCGACGGCGTCCTACAGACCACCGTCGACGCCACCAGCGCCACGCGCGCCTACCAGCAGACCGTGTACAGCAAGGACGGCCTGGCCCCGGGCGTGCACACCCTCAAGGGCGTCATGAAGACCGGCCAGTACATGATCGTCGACGGCTTCGCCGTGCGCACTGGCATTCCACCGCAGCGCATCAAGAAAGTGGTTTCCGTCGGGACCTGAATCTCCTGCTCAGTCCCGGCCATGGCCGCGGTAGAGCTCCAGTTCGCCGTCCAGTTCGACCGCGAGTGTGGTGACATAGCGGTCGCAGGCCGCCGGGGCGTCGATCAGCAGCATGCCGGGAACCGGGGAGAAACCGCCGACGCGCCGGTGGGCCAGTGTCTCCCCGGTTCCCAGTACGGTGATCCGCTTGACTGGGGTCTTCAGGCCGCGGATGGTGATGTGGTCGCGGGGCGGGTCGAAGCAGAACACGTACAGGGTCCTGCGGTCCCTGGATACCGTGGTGGGGCCGTGGAAGTGGCCGGCGGGGATGCCGCGTTCGGTGCCGTAGACCGCGTTGTCGTTGCGGCGGATCCAGTCTCCCAGGCCCTCCAGCCGCGCGGCCTGTTCGGACGGGATCGTGCCGTCCTCACGCGGGCCGACATCCAGCAGCAGGTTGCCGCCGCCACCGATGGTCTCCACGAACAGCTGAACGAGGAAGGCGAGTGGTTTGTAGTCCTGGTCCTGTCCTTGGAATCCCCACGAGTTGTTGATGGTGTAACACAATTCCCACGGGCCCTCAGGGGGCGTAGTCGGCGCGCCCTGCTCGGGGGTGGCGTAGTCACCGTGGCCGAGGAGCCTGCCGTTGAAGACCATGCCGGGCTTCATGGCCACCAGATCGGCGTGGATCTCGTCCATGCGCCACCACGGCTGCGGGAGCTCCCACTCGCCGTCGAACCACAGCAGATCGGGGGAGTAGCCGGTGACGAGTTCGCGGAGCTGGCCTCGGTGGAAGCGCAGGAACCGTTCCCAGTGTTCGGGCTCTTCGATGATCGGCTCGGCGTTGAGCTGCTGGAGCGTCCGGTATGGATAGTCCGGATGCGACCAGTCCAGATGAGAGAAGTACAGGCCCACCTTGAGATCGTGTCGGCGCAGCGCCTCGACGTAGGGCTCGATCAGGTCACGGCCCGCAGGGGTGCGCCTGACGACACTCAGATCGTTGAGCGCGGTGTCCCAGAGCGCGACGCCGTCGTGGTGCTTTGCGGTGAGGACGGCATAGCGCGCACCCGCCTTCCGGAACAGGACGGCCCACTCCTCGGCGTCGTACTTCGCCGCAGTGAAGCCGTCGAGCTGCTTCAGGTAGTCCGCATACGAGACCTCGCCGTTGAAGAAGGACCAGGATTCCGTTACGCCGTCCACGGCGTAAATCCCCCAATGGACGAAGATGCCGAGCTTGGCGTCGGCGAACCAGGCCTGTGTGGTCATGGTTCACGATGCTAGATGCGTAAGTCCTTATATCGGATCGGCTTGGATCACCAATACTGGTATGTTTTCACCATGGAGGCTCCGCCGCTAGTCGTGCACGCCGGTGTCGGCGTGCATGGGATCAACACGGCGCGGGAGGTGTTCCTGCTGCCGGATCTGTGGCAGCTACATCTGTACGGCTACCACGCCGGATATGCGGTGGACGGTGTGGACTACCAGATCCGGCCAGGCACGGTGAGCCTGGTGCCGCCCGCTACGACGGTGGAGTACCGCTATCGGGGGCGATCGGAGCATCTGTTCATGCATTTCCGGATGCCGGGTCGGCGGGATCCTCTGGTGCGAGACGCCGGCGACGCGCTACCGGTGCTGCGCGAGCTGATGCGGGATGCGGTGGCGTCGCTTCCGCAGTCACCGACGCGGTCGGCGGCGCTGGTGTGGGCCGCGTTGTGGCGGGTGTCGGACCTGGCCGAATCTTCGGCGGTGTGGCGCCATCCTGCGGTGGAGGTTGTCGTGCGCCATATCGAGGAGCATCTGGCCGAGCCGCTGGTGGTGGCGGAGTTGGCGCGTAAGGCGGGGGTCTCGCACAACCATCTGACCCGGTTGTTTCGCGAGCAGGTGGGGGACACGGTGGTCGGACACATCGCGGCGCGGCGGATGGCACGGGCGCTGCATTTGCTGCGAGCATCGACGTTGACGGCGGCGGCGATCGCGGCTGCGGTGGGGATCCCGGATTTGCAGGCGTTCAACAAGGCGTGCCGGAAGACTTTCGGGGCTTCGCCCCGGGCACTACGCGGCGCCACGCGATGATGAGTTCGCCGACTCAGCTGCTCGCCGCGCCGCGAAGGGTAGATCGTCGTCGGTGACAACGACAGAGGGTCATCCCTTGACCCCTCCGCCGCTCATGCCCTCGACCATGCGGCGCTGGAACAACACGAACAGCACGAACAGCGGCGCCATGCCAAGCAGCGCGGCCGGGAAGAGATCGGTCGGACGGACGATCCGTTCGTCCAGCAGCGAGTAGGCGTTGACCATCAGGGTGCGCTGATCCGGATCCTGCAAGAAGATCAGCGGGATCATCAGGTCGTTCCACACCATGAGGGTGACGAACACCAGCAGCGTGGCGGTGACCGGGCCGAGCAGCGGAAGGTAGATGGCGAAGAACGTGCGTAGTCGCCCCGCTCCGTCGAGTTGTGCGGCTTCCCCGAGTTCGCCGGGAATGGTGCGGACGAAGCTGGTGTAGAAGAACACCGCGACGGGCAGGTTCATCGCGGCGTAGATCAGGATGACACCGATGGTGGTGCCGAGTAGGTGCAGGTCGCGCATCAACAGGTACAGGGGAGCGACGAAGACGAACAGCGGCACGCCCATGCCGAGCATGAAGCCCCGGTAGGCCCATCGCGACCAGCCGAGCGTCGTCAGGCCGAGCGCGTATCCGGCCATGGCGCCGAGCACCACGACCAGGACACAGCTGCCGCCGGTGACGACGACTGTGTTCAGCACGCTGCGCGGGTACTGCATGGCGGAGATGGCGCGGGAGAAGTTCGACAGGGTCGGATGGAACGGTAGGGCCAGTGGATGCTCGGCCACGTCCTCGGGGCTACGCAGTGACGTGCTCAAGGCGAACAGGAACGGTACGACGAATCCGATGACGAGGACGGTGCCGGCGAGCCGGGCCAGCGGGCCCCCGGTGCCGCGGCTCGGCCGGGCCGAGCCACCCCGGGCGGTGCGCGACGCGGTCCGGCCGCTCGCGCCAACGGGGATCTTGCTGATGGTGGTCACAGCAGACGTCCTTCGCGGCGGCGCAGCAGGGCATTGGCCGCGGTGACCAGGATTGTCACGACGGCCAGCAGGAGGACCGAGAGCGCCGTGCCGTATCCGACCTCGCCGTTGGCGAAGACTGTCCGGTAGATCTGCAATCCCAGTGTGTTGGTGGCGTTCGCGGGACCACCCTTGGCCATGACCAGCGGCAGTTCCAGGACGCGCAGACAGCCGAGCAGGCTGAGGGTGATGGCAACCGTCAGTGAAGGGGCGAGCATCGGCCACTCCACCTTCCAGAACACCTGCCACCGATTGGCTCCGTCCAGCCTGGCGGCCTCAAGCATGTCCTCGGGAATGGTCCGGAACCCGGCGGCGAAGATCGACGCGGCGAGTCCGGCGGACATCCAGACATGGACCACGGCGATCGCGTACAACGCCGTCGAGGGTTCGGCGAGCCACACCTGACGCAGGCTGCCGAGTCCGATGGCGTTCAGCACCGAATTGATCGCGCCATCCTGCTGGTACAGCGACGACCAGATGTAGGAGGCCATCAAGCTGGACAGCAGGGCCGGGGTAAGCAGGACCACGGCCAGTGCCTTGCCGTAGCCGCCCCACCGACGCAGCATCGCGGCGAGCGCGAGGCCGATCGCGCTCTGTGCCAGCACGACGACGACGGTGAACACCAGCGTGTTCCCCAGAGCCGACAGCAGCGTCGCGTCATCCAACATCGCGCGGTAGTTCGCCAGTCCGACGTTCTCGGCGGTCGGTCCGCCCTCGGAATCGGTCAGGCTGAGCGGAATGGTCTTGATCAGCGGGTACACCATCAGGAGCGCGTACAGGCCAACCGCGGGCAGGGTGAACGGCAGCAGGGTCCGGGAACGGGTTTGTGTTCGCGGTGCGGTCACGGAGACTCCTTCCTGGTAGCCGTCGGGGACGGTCGGGGCGCGGCTACCAGGTAATCCGGGGCCACGGTCCGGCGGCGGTCAACTCTTGGCCGCGGTGTCGTAGGCCTCAAGGGTTTTGTCGATCGAGGACTGCCCGAGCAACAGCCCCTGCACGGCTTGTCCCATCGCGGTCTGTCCCTTTTCGTTGGCCCAGCCACCCGCCGGCAGGACCCAGAACCGGCCGGCCGTGACCGTGGAGTTGAAGGTCTCCGTGCCCGAGATCTTCGGCGTGGGGACCGATGTGAAGGGCGAGAGCGAGGATTCGGCGGTCAGGTAGGGGGTCAGCGCGTCGGCGCTCGACCAGAACTTCAGGTACTCCTGGGCTTCCGCCTTGTGGCTGGTCTTGGCGTTGATCGTCCAGGTGGTCCCGACCGCAGTGAGGGCCGCCTGCTGTCCGCCGTCGTCGCCACCCGGCCATGGCGTGAACTGAACCTGGTTTCCGTTCTTGGCCAGGTCGCTCATGGCCCAGGAGCCTTGCAGCAGGAACGCGCTCTTGCCGGCCGCGAAGTCCTGGGTGCCCTGGGACCATTCGTCGATGCCCAGCTGTGCCTTGTAGTCGACGAAGCCCTTGTCGCCGAGGTCGACGAACTGCTGCATGGCCTTCTTCCAGCCGTCCTCGCTGACAAAGGTGGCCTTGCCGGCGGCCTGGTCGTCGTTCCAGTTCGGTTTGCCCGCGAAGACACGGGATGCGGCGGAGGCATTGATCGCCTGGTAGATGGTCCAGCCGCTCTTGTCCGGGAGCGCGAGCCCTGGTTGCCCGGCCTTCTTCAGCGCCTGCTGGTCGGCCACGAACTCCGACCAGGTGGTGGGCGCCTTGTCGATTCCCGCGGCCTTCAGCAGCTTCATGTTGCTGTACAAGCCGATGCCCGCCAGCTCGCTCGGCGAGGCGACCACCTTCTTGCCGGCGCTCACCAGCGACTTGACCGGGGCCGCCAGGTCGGTCGCCCAGGACTGATCAGACAGGTTGAGCAGATATCCAGCCTTCGCCCAGCGCGGCAGATCGGAGGGCTGAGCCATGAAGACGTCCTCGGCGTTCCCGCCGAGGAGCTCCGCGTTGAGTTTCTGGCCGTAGCTGTTGCCCTGCGCGTACGTGTAGTCGATCTTGACGTTCGGGTGGGACTTTTCGAACGCCGCGTTGATGTCCTTCAGGTAAGCCGATTCGGCCGGGCTGCCCTTCCAACCGATCACTTTGAGTGTGACCGGGCCGCCGCCGGCATTGTCGCCGGTAGAGCCGGAACAGGCCGCCAGGGCGAGGGAGGACGCCACGATCGCGCTGGCCAGCGCCACGATGTTCTTGCTGCGCATGGGAATTCCTCTGTCACGATCGTCATTCCTGATGCATCGAATGACTCGGGATTGGGCTGATCCGCACGACCCGAGCAACCGGGTCGGCGGTCGCGGGGAGGGTGAGCACGGTTCCCCTCCGCCCGGGCGCGCTGCGAATGGGTGCCCCGGAGGCGAGGTCGGTGACCCGTGTGCCGTCGGGAAGGTGGAGGCCGGTGATCACAGTTTCTCCGGCGGCCGCACCAAGGAAATGGGCGTAGAGGGCGTCTGTGGTGGTCGTGAAGCGAACTGGAAGTCCGTCCTGGGTGGCGGATTCCGGGGTGGTCCAGGGACGGGTGCCGTAGACCGCCTGTCCGTGGACCTCCAGCCAGCGGCCGAGTTCGAGAAGCGCCCGCTGCTGGAGTTTCGGGATGCGGCCTCGGTCGTCTGGGGAGACGCCGAGCAGGAGGTTGCCGTTCTTGCTGACGACATCGAGGAGGAGGTGGACGAGTTCGGTGCCGGACAGGGCGTGTTCGGGACCTTCCTGGCGGTTCCAGCCGAAGGAGAGGCCGATCGGGCGGGCGACCTCCCAGGCCCTGGCATCGACTTCGTGGCGGCGGGCGAAGTTGGGGGTGGCTACGTCGTAGGGACCCGACCAGAACCGGTCGTTGATGATCCCCTCGGGCACGGCCGCGTAGTAGTCCTGCACGAGCTGGCTGGGATCGCCGGGATATCCCATGTCGTTCCAAAGGAAATCGGGGCGGTAGTTCTCGATCAGCTCGCGCCAGTGGGCGTCGACGTACGCGGCGTAGGCGGGGCCGGGCGGGCAACTTGTGCGCGTGTCGGCCATCCGGCGGACCGGGAGGTTGGCGAAGGACCAGTCCATGCCCGATGAGTAGTACAGGCCAAGGCGCATCGACCGTTGGCGGACGGCGTCGGCGAGTTCGCCGATGACATCCCGGGGTGCGTTCCACTCGTGCGGGTGCGGCACCTGGGAAGGCCAGAGGCGGTAGCCGTCGTGGTGTTTGGCCACCGGCACGGCGTACCGGGCGCCTGCCGCGGCGAACAGGTCGGCCCATTCCGCCGGATCCCAGTCTTCGAGCGCGGACGCGAAGGGGCCGCGGAAGTTCTGGTAGGCCATGCCGCCGTAGGTGGCGCGGTGGTAGTGCCAGGTGGGACTGTCCTCGATGGAGATTCCGTTCTCGTACCACTCGGAGAAGGAATGGGTGACCAGCGGGTCGAGTTCGTCGCGACTGCGCGGCACGCTCTCGTCGTCGACGAGCAGGTCGACCAGCGACTCGTCCAGCGGCGCCCAGCCGGGGACGGAATACAGTCCCCAGTGGACGATCACGCCCAGCTTGGCATCGCGGAACCAGGCCGGCGTCTCGCGGGCCTCCGGTTCGGGCTCGACGCCGACGCGCTGTGGCTGTTTGCGGGCCGTGAGCACGGGCTGGAGCGAGCGCCGCTCGGCGGTGGCCCTGGCGGCATGCGCGAGCGACCACGCGCGAGCACCGTCGGCATCCTGGCGTTCGACCGCCGACACCATCATGTCGTGGTCGAGCAGCAGATGCTCACGCCCCTTCTCCCAGGCCGCCCGCCAGAGATCCGCCCGCGCCGATGCGCTGAACAGGGCGTCGGCCAGTGCGGCGAGCATGGCGTTGCCGCTGTGCCGGGTCAGTTCTCGGTGGAACTCCCGATCGGCCTCGGCGGCATCGGCATGGGTGTCGGCGGCGGCTACCTCGCCTGCGAGTTTGGTCAGCCGGGCGACCTCCGCCGGCCCGGAGGTCGCGGCCGAGCGGGCCGCGGCCGCCGCCTCCAGCACGGCATGCACGTCGAGCAGCTCGGCCCGCCAGGTTTCGTCGGCGATGGGCAGCACGAGTCGTAGTCCCGACAGCAACTGCACGGGCTCCACAGCGGTGACGAACACGCCGGCGCCTTGCCGGGGATCGACGAGCCCGAGGGCGGCCAGTGCGCTCATCGCCTCCCGGATCGAGCCTCGGGAGACGCCGAGCTGGAGGGCCAGGTCCCGTTCGACCGGAAGCTGCTGGCCGGGGGCGTAGGAGCCCCTGGCCAGCAGGCCAAGCAGCTGTTCCAACGCCCACGAGACGGCGGGCCTGGTGGTCGGCGACGGTTGTCCAGGGGCAGTCATCGGATCTCTCCTCTGTGACGGTTCCGTGAACAGTAAGTCATCGGACCAATCTCGTCCAGACCTCGCGTTTGCCCAGCTCGGCTGACGCGGTCACCTCGGGACAGTGTCAAGTCATCGGGCCAATCTTGTCTCCGAGTCTTTACAGGGGAGCCACGTGGCGGTAGAAATGCGACTCACGTCACAAGTCATCGGATGAATGATCCCCCTCGATCGTCCACCTCAAGGATCCCGCCATGACCATCTCCCGGATGACGTTCGCCGTACTCGCGGCCGGCGTCGTCATGTCCCTGGCCGCCGCCTGCTCCAACTCCGGCTCGGGCACCGATGCGTCCACGACCGGCCCGATCACGCTCAAGCTGTGGACCTGGACCGGGGCGCCCGGTGGCGAGGCCATGAAGCGCGCCATCGACGCCTACACCAAGGACCACCCCAACGTCACGATCACCAACACCGAGGTGGCGGCCGCCGACTTCAAGGCCAAGGTGCCCCTGGCGCTCAAGGGCGGCGAGCAGATCGACGTTCTGGCCGTGCAGCCGAGCCTGTTCGCCGAGCAGATCAAGGACCAACTGCTGCCGGTGAGCGCCTGGGAGAAGGACATGCCCTCCGGCACCATGAACAAGTTCCAGCCGCTGGCGCTGGAGCAGAACAAGAAGCTCTACAGCGATGGCCAGCTCTACTCGGTCCCGTTCGGTCTGAGCGGCTCGGCGGTCGGCTTCTACAACGCCGCGCTGCTCAAGGAGCTGGGCGTGCAGCCCCCGCAGACCTTCACCGACATGGCCGCCCTGGCCAAGACCCTCAAGGACAAGAAGCCGGGCGTGGCGGTGGCAGTCATGCCCTCGGGCGCCGACTCCTGGTTCCAGGACGAGTTCGCGCTCACCCTGGCCGGCCAGAACGACAAGGACTTCTTCAACAACGTCCGCTACCACAACGGAAAATGGGACACCCCGGCCTACGAGCAGGCGCTGACCAGCCTGCGGAAGATCTATGCCGACGGCGGGCTGGACAAGAACGTCATCGATGTCGACTACGCCGGGGCCGAGGAGAAGTTCGCCACCGGCAAGGCCGCGATCCTGTTCAACGGCACCTGGGACTCCACGCTGTTGTCCCCGGATTTCCGCAAGGCCAACAAGATCGCGCTGACCAGTGTCGGCGCCATGCCGGTTCCCGCGGTCTCCGACCCGTCGGCCCGCTCGCTGCGGTCCTTCCTGGACGTGACCATGGGTATCCCGAAGACGGCCAAGTACTCCAAGGAGGCCGCCGACTTCATCGCTTACGTCACCACCGGTGCGGGCGCCGATCTGTGGTCGAAGAACCTCGGTCTGTTCCCGGCTGTCCAGGGTTGGACCGCGCGGACGGGCGACCCGAGTTTCGCGGACGAGGAGGCCGGGGCCAAGACGATCCAGGCGCTGCTGACCAGCCCGCACAGCGACCGCAACAACATGAGCGCGTTCTCCGCCGAGGTCGGCAAGAAGGTGCTGAAGGTGATCGGCGGCTCCGATCCCGCGACTGCCGCCAAGGAGATGCAGGACGACCTGGACAGCGGCAAGTTCAACTGAGGGCCGGCCAGACCTCCGGCCGGGCGCGTCCGCTGCCGTGCGCGCCCGGCCGGGATCCACCGAAAGGCAGTCGATGCGACGAAAGCTGCCGGGCGAGGGGCGGACCGCCGTCCTGTTCCTCGCCCCGCTCTTCCTGGTCTACGCGCTGTACTTCGCCTACAGTTTCTGGTTCCTGATCGGCACCAGCTTCACCAAGGTGTCGATCGGTTTCTCCAACGCCGTCGCCGTCGGCTGGAAGAACTATCGGTTGCTGCTGACCGATCCGGCCTTCCTCACCGCCATCCGCAACAACCTGCTGTTCGCCGCAGCCAGCATCGCGGTCTCGCTGACCGTGGCGTTTGCCATCGCGGTCCTGCTCGCGTCCGGGATTGGCGGGAGGCGGCTGTACTACGCGATCTTCCTGGTCCCGGCGCTCACGCCGATCGCACTCGTCGCGACCGTGTTCAGCCGGATGCTGCAATACCAGGACGGCGCGCTCAACCAAGGACTGCGCGCCATCGGGCTGGATGGGCTGACCGAGCACTGGCTGACCGATTCGGGCTGGGCGTTCCTCGCGGTCATCGGCCTGCTCGCGTACCTGATCGGGCTGCCGATCATGTACTACACGGCCGACCTCGCCGCACTACGCACCGATGTGCTGGAGGCGGCCGTGCTGGACGGGGCAGGCCCGCTGCTCATCATGCGCAACGTCATCCACCCCATGATGCGCAGCACCCACATCACTGTGACGTTGGCCCTCCTGCTCGGCTCGTTCCGGGCTTTCGAGGTGGTGCTGCTGTCCACCGGCGGCGGCCCGGACAACACCACAGAGATCGTCGGCACCTACACCTACCGCTTTGTCACCTCCGCCGGATCCACGATCGGTTACGCCTCGGCTGCCTCCGTGCTCGTCCTCATCGTGGCAATGCTCGTGTCGGTGGTTCAGGTCCTGGTCACCAGGACGAAGAGGGGAGCGTCCCGATGAGCGCACGCGGTGGGTTCGGCCTGCTGATCCGGCGTCGCCGGGACCGGCGCATCGCGCAGGTGATGCTCGCGGCGACCGCGCTGCTGTGGCTGTTCCCCGCCTGGTCGGCGCTGCGCGAGGCGCTCAAGGTCGACGGCCTCGGGAACTTCGTGTCGCTGTTCAGCAATCCGCTGGGCGGCATCCCGATCTGGCGCACGTACCTCAACAGCGTGCTCAACGGGATCGTGCACACCGCAGTGGTCTTGGGTGTCTCGCTGCCCGCGGGATATGCCTTCGGCAAGCTGCGCTTCCGGGGCCGGGAGACCTTGTTCTACGCGACCATCCTGTTCCTGGCCATTCCGGGGACCGCGATCCTGGTGCCGCTCTATCACGTCACGCAGGAGCTGGGCCTGTTCAACACCCACCTGGGGATCGGCCTGCCCGAGGCGGCGCTCACCGTGCCGTTCGGGGTCCTGCTGATGCGCAACTACGCCGACAACGTGCCCGACACCCTGCTGGAGGCCGCGGTTGTCGACGGCGCCGGGCACCTTCAGACCTTCACCAGGATCTTCGTCCCGATCGCCCGGCCCGCGATCGTGAACCTGTTCGTGATGTGTTTCATGTGGTCTCTTCAGGATTTCCTGTGGCCGACCGTGTTCAACACCCATCCCGAGATGACCACGGCCGCCCAGGCCGTGGCGACGTTCCACAATGCACTGTCGGCTTCCCCGGTCGATTCCGCCCGCTACAGCGCCAGCCTCGTCCTCCTCGCGCTGCCCGCCGTCCTGCTCGTCGTCTTCGGCCAGCGCTTCATCACCAGCGGGCTCACCAGTGGAGCGATCAAAGACTGAATGTCGAGCAGTCCCCCCCAATGTGACGCCAGTCCGGCCGGTTCGCCGACGGGTCCGGTGCATGGGCTTCCATGACTTCCGTCTGGGCGCCCACAAGAAGATCACCCTGTCCCAGGAGGAAGCGCCATGAGACGACGACGTTTCATCGCCCGTATAGTCCCGTCGGCCGTGGCCGCTGGACTGATCGCAGGCACGCTTGCTGCGGCGGCACCGGCCTTGGCGGCTGGTCCCTCGATCAGCTCGGCACAGGTCCAGGTGCAGTTCGACACCACCAGCGGCCTCCCCGCCCAGTACAACCTGTCCATGGCGCCGAACGGATGGCTGCGCGGAAGTGACCTGACCGGCGGCAGCACCTACCAGCTCAGCGCGGTCTCCCGCGACGGCGCCAACAACGAGTTCTCCGGCGCGAACTCGTTGCGGCTCAACCACATCGAGACGCCGTCGGCGACCGAGGTGAAGATTTTCTACGACACGTATTGGCGTGATGGCACCACCAAGACGGCATCGCTGGCGATCCAGTACGACGTCTCCGGACCCAACGTCTCCCTCACCATGCAGAACGTCACCGAGACTCCTGGCTACCAGCTGATCGCGGTGAACCTGCCGAGCCTGCTGTCGGTGCGCCAGGAGGACGGCGGCTCGCCCTGGATCCTGGACGCCAACGGCGGCGGCCGGCTCAGTCCGCTGGCCAACGCCAACCGTGGAACCAAACCTCAGTCCACCTACTCCACCGACCCCAACGCCTACAACTCGCCGTTCTACCCGGTCGACGCGGTCGGTACCACGGGGGCCGCAGGCTCACTGGAACTCCAGGGCTACCTCGACGAGACGTTCGCCTCGGTGTACGGCAGCGCGCCGAACCTGCACTACACGGCGGGCGTCGGCGCGCAGTACCGGGTCCGCGGTGGAAGTACCACACCGAACATCCTGGTCAACCAGCCGCAGATCGCCCGGCTGACCTTCGCCGGAGACTACGACCGCGATGGCGCGGTCACCTGGCTGGACCTGGCCAAGACCATGCGTGATCAGGCCCCGGCTATTCCATCGCACTACTACGACGACAAATTCGTCTACATGATCGAAGGCCAGCATGGCCACGACGGGACCGTGAACTACACGTTCGACCAAGCACAGCGGCTGGCCGCCCGGATCTCGAACCTGGTCGACGGCAACCCCCAGGTGCAGCAGATGGCCGGAATTTTCCAAGGCGGACACGACACCGTCGAACCCAATCACACCCAGATCAACAGCGCCCTTGGCGGCCTGTCCGGGTTCAAGACGGCGCAGGCCAACGCCGCGAACCTGTACAACACCAACCTCACCACCGACGACAACTACGACGACCAGTACAAGGACCAGTGGAGCTGCAACCCGCAAGTTCCCAGTGCCTGCGAAAACGACGCGGACATCACGCGCGACATCAACAACAACCTCCAGACGTTCAACGCCTGGAACGGAATCGATACGAGCTACATCTCCGGAATGAAGAAGTACGTCGACAGCGGCCGTGCCCTGGCTCGCGCGGACCGCACCATCACCAGCCTCGGCCTGCACGACGGCTCCCTCATTGACGCCATGACCTGGTGGGCCCAGCGCAACGACTGGGATCCGGCCCACCCCGCCAGCGCCGTCGACAATCTCATCGGCGGCAAGTACAAGATCCTCGATGAGTACGCCAAACACGGCATCGCCGTCAACGGTGAGCTCGCGCGATACCCGTTCCTTGGCAAAATGGCGATGAACGTCGACGGGCCGGAAGGCGGCGGCTGGGTCGGTGGCTTCGCTACCGAGGTGCCATTCATGGCCACGGTGCTGCGCCACACTCAGATCTACGGCGGGAAGTACAACGGCACCATGCCGCGCATGGCTCTGGACGTCGACCCGAAGGTGATGCTGCTCAACAGCAACCGGTCGGCAGGCTGGATCACGTCCGGTACCACCGACCAGGACATCACCGACGCCTACTACCTGGATCACCGGCCGTGGATGCTGCTGTCCAAACTCGACATCGACACCTTCACCCGCGGCGCCGACGGCAACTCGGTCAACGAAACGCTGTCGGACCGCTCCGGCAACACCGCGTCGATCGCGATCAACTACCAGAGCAACACGTTCTCCGCTGTCTACAACGGCATCAAGATCATGAACAACTACAGCGTGACCGTGCCGATGGACAGCACCCGGATCGCCTTCTACTCCCGCACCGCACAGACACTGACCTACCCGCTGCCGTCCGGCGTGAATCCCGCCGCGATTGGGGCTTCCGCGCTGTACGGCGATCATCGCGGCGACATCCCCGTCTCCGTCGACTCCGGCACCATCAGCGTCACCGTGCCGGCCGGTGTCCCGGTCGTGGTCTACCTCAACCAGCAGGCCCCGACCACGATCAACGACAACGCCGCTGCCGTCACATACTCCGGCGCCGGATGGCAGCACTACCCCAACCGGGGCCTTGGCGATGTCGGCGACGACGTCCACGCCACCCAGACCAACGGCGACGCGGCGACGGTGACCTTCACCGGCACCGGCATCGACCTGCTCACCGAGAAGAACAGCGACGAAGGCACCGCCGACATCTACCTCGACCGCCAACTCGTCCAGAGCATCAACAACAACGCGGCCAGCCGATCGGCCCAGGTCCCGGTGTACAGCGTGGCCGGTCTGCCGTTCGGCACCCACACGGTGAAGGTCGTGAACACGAGCGCCTCGTACCTGTTGATCGACGCGTTCAAGACCTACACCACCATTCCGCCCGTCAAGACCGTCAATGACAGCTATTCCGGCATCGTCTACAACGGATCCGGCTGGAGATACTCCCCGACCCGGGCCTTGGGCGACCTGTCCGGTGATGTCCACGCCACCGCGACCAACGGCGACTCTGCGTCGTTCACCTTCTACGGCACGGGAATCGACGTTCTCTCAGCGAAGAACTCCGACCAGGGTGCCGCCGAGGTCGTGATCGACGGTGGAACCGCGCAGCAGATCAGTGGTTATGCCGCCACTCGTGCGGTTCAGCAGGTCATCTATTCCGCCCGAGGACTGGCTTCCGGCCCGCACACCATCACCATGACCAACCGCAGCAGCGCGTACCTGCTGCTGGATGGCATCACCACCTACAACTAGCCAGCAGTGCCTGGCCCGCGGTCGCGGCCGCGGGCCAGGACTGTCATGGAAGGACTCAACACGGTGAGTGTTCTGCGGTATCGCCGTCCGGCTCGGGAGTGGACCGAGGCGCTGCCGATCGGCAACGGATACCAAGGGGCCATGCTGTTCGGCGGCATCGAGACCGAACGGCTCCACATCAACGAAGGCACCGCCTGGTCGGGGAGTGTGCACAGCGAGCGCCTGCCGCCGACGGTCACCGCCGACCAAGCCAAGGCGGCCGTGCGCACCGCACGGACCGCGCTGCGCGACGGGGACCCGCAGGCGGCAGACGCGGCTGTCCGGGAGCTGCAACACCGCCACTGCCAGGCATTCCTGCCGTTCGTCGAGGTATCGCTCCAGGTCCTGCCTGCCGGCGCGGCCACTTGGCGCGGTGCGCCCGACTCCTATGAGCGCGTCCTTGATCTCGGCACGGCGACCCATCGGACGCGGTGGTCCCGTGACGGGATCGAGGTGGAACAGTCCTCGTTCGCCAGCCATCCCGACCGGGTGCTGGTGCATCAACTGCGGACGACGAACCCGGTCGACGTGGTGGTCACGATCTCCTCCCCGTTGCGGGTGCTGGGCACGCCGACGCTCGCCGAATCCGACGACGCCGACACGGCGGTGATCGCGCTCCTGGTGCAACTGCCCAGCGACGTCGTCCCCGCCCACGACGACGCCGACGAGCCGATCCGCTGGGACGGCGCACCGGGCGCCGCGCTACGCGGTGCCGCCTGCCTGGCCGTCAGGCACGACGGCCGTGCCGCCCCGAACTCCGGCCAGGGCACGACAAGCGTGACGCTGACAGGTGTCACCGCAACGGACATGATCATCGCCACGGCGACGACATTCGACGGCATCGGGTCGCCTTCCCGCGGCGACGAGTACACCGCACTGGCACGCGCGACCGTACAGGTGCACAGTGCGCTCAATCGCGGCATTCCGGCGGTCCGGGAAAGGCAACTCGCCGACTACCAGGAATTGTTCGACCGTGTGTCGTGGGATCTGTCGGCCGAGGAGCGCCGCGACGAGTCAACCAGCGAACGCCTCCGCGCCGCCACGACACAAACCGGCGGACCGCTGCACGCCGACCCGCATCTTGCGGTGCTGCTGTTCGACTATGGCCGGTACCTGCTCATCTCCTCCTCCCGGCGCGGCGGAACGCCTGCGAACCTCCAGGGAATCTGGAACGACTCGATCCGGGCGCCGTGGAGCTCGGGCTACACCACCAACATCAACCTGCAAATGAACTACTGGCCCGCCGAGGTCGCCAATCTCCCGGAGACCATGCCCCCGCTGATCGAGATGATCGAGGCGCTGTCCCGCAACGGCAGGCAGACCGCCGACCGTCTGTACGGTGCATCCGGCTGGGTGACCCACCACAACACCGACATCTGGGCCTACACCCAGCCGGTCGGCAACGGTACTCACGACCCGAAGTGGTCGTTCTGGCCCTTCGCCGGCCCCTGGCTGGTCCGGCATCTCCAGGAGCACCTGGCCTTCGGCGCCCGAGCACAACCGGATCCCGAGGAGTTCGCGCACCACATTGTCTGGCCCGTCACGGCGTCTGCCGCGCAGTTCCTGCTGGACTGGCTCGTTGAGCAGCCCGACGGAACCCTCGGCACCAAGCCACCGGCAACGTCGCCTACAACAGCTCCCACGGGGCCGCCACCTTCTACGACGACGCCGGCGCGGAATGGATCAACTGGCAGGGCAACGCCGCGTTCGCCACCGGCGGGGTCGCCTCGCAAGGCGGATGCAACCCGACCGGCCACTTCTGGATCACCGGCAACTACCTCGCGGGCCGCGTCGAGAGCTACATCGGCGGCTGCACATTGGCGGCCACGGACTCCAACGCCAGCGGCAACACCGCCATCCCCGATGCCCCCGGGCCCGGCGTCATGCCCAACAACCTGCTCAGCACAGCAGGATCGACCGCAGCGGGCAGTTGGCCGGCCGCGGGCCGCAGCCCGCAGATCTACTACCGAGCGCAGAACAGTGCCGGGACGCAGGCCCTGGTGGCCGGCGAGGGCTTCAGCAACGGCACACCCGTCTACGTCAAGGGCAGCGTGGTCAGCGGCGTGACCTACCTGTCCGGCGGCTTCCTGATCGTCCCGCTGTCGGACGGAGCCCAGGCATCCGATGTCAGCCTTGGTGGATCGCAACCCGGCGTGACCCGCGTCAACGACACCGATGGGTCGATCTCCTACAGCGGGTTCTCCTACTTGGCGAACCGCGGGTACGGCGACTATGCCGATGACATCCACTACGCCACGGCCGACGGATCGACCGCGACGCTCAGCTTTACTGGCACAGGTGTCCAGGTGTTCGGCGAGCAGTTCACCGACCAGGGGAGCATCGGGGTGAGCATCGACGGCGGGCCGCAGCAGACCATCGACACCGTGCCCGCCGACGGGCAGCGGCACGCCAACGTGGCGCTGTTCACCGCCACCGGACTGTCCTCCGGCGCCCACACCATCGTGGTCACCAAACTGTCCGGGGACTACGCGACGCTGGACGGCTTCGGCACCGTCAACTGAGCCCTCTTTGCTCCGGAATTCCGGCGGCACTGGGAGGAGGCGCCAGGTCGAGGCTGGTCATGGGCGAGTTGCTCGGCTCGCCCATGACCAGCCGGAACTCAGAGGAGTCGACGGGTCGTTCGTGCTCAGCACTCAGCCGTCGAGGTCAGACATCCGATGTCTATGTGAAGATGGCAAGAAGATCGCAGTTGCCTACCTCGCTGGCCTTCCCGCGGTGAAGCTATCTTTTCCTGTGATTACGAGCAAGGAACCGCGTAGTGTCGTCAAACCGGTCGGCGGAGCGTAAGGCGCCTTCGTGTTGACAGCGGGAAATCATCCGATGTTACGGCGCCGGTCCTCTTGTGTGGCGCGCCGGTGGGCCTTATGTTGATGGTGATCCTGCACTCGGCCGGTGGCGCCACGCAGATCCGGCTCGCCGGCAGTGGCATCGCGAGTTGATCCGACCCTTGCCGGCGAGTCTCTCCCGCAGTGGTCTCCGCCTGTCCGCCTGGACCCGACGCTGCCGCACCACGCTGGCCCACCGTCACGGGGCGGCGCTTGGCGGCGATTGATCGTGAACAACGCTGGAAGGAGCGAATGATGCGCCTGTCCCGCAAGCTGTTCGTGACAGCGCTGGTCGTCAGCGTCGCCGACGTGTTCGCGTCGGCGGGCGTCGCCAGCGCCGACACCCCGGCTGAGGTGATCGCGGTATCGCCATCGGACCCGGCGGCCGCAGTCATCGCCAAAGCCGCCAACGTCGTCCCGTCGCCGCGGCAACTGGCCTGGCAGCGCCAGGAGCAGACCGCGTTCATCCACTTCGGTGTCAACACATACGACGGCCGAGAGTGGGGCACCGGCAGCGAGGATCCGAACATCTTCCAACCCACCGGACTGAACACCGACCAGTGGGCGGGCACGTTGCGAGACGCCGGGTTCAGAGAGGCGATTCTCACCGCGAAACACCACGACGGCTTTCTGCTGTTTCCGTCCGCGTACTCCCAGCAGTCAGTCGCCGCGTCCTCATGGGAGGGCGGCAGGGGCGACGTCGTGCGCAGCTTCACCGACTCCGCGCACAAGGTGGGCCTGAGAACTGGCATCTACCTCTCGCCTGCCGACCTGCACGAGGCCCTGCCCGGCGGACGCTACGCCAACGGGAGTACCCCGAAGTCGGTCACCATTCCCGCCGACCCGACCGAAATCGCGGGCGGGCACACGTTCGACTTCACCTCAGACGACTACAACGCCTACTACGAGAACACCCTCTACGAGCTGCTGACCCGCTACGGCGAGATCGACGAGATCTGGTTGGACGGCGCCAACCCGACCGGTCGCTCCCAACCATATGACTTCCAGAACTGGATCACCATGGTCCGCGCTCTGCAACCGCACGCCGTCATCTTCAACGACGGCGGCCCGGACGTGCGCTGGGTCGGCAACGAGAACAGCGCCGCCCGGCAGTCCGAATGGTCTGTGCTGCCCTACACCGGTGACCCCGCCACTGCCGCCGACTCCGTGCTGTCCGTGCCGGGCGGCAACGGCGCCGCCGATCTCGGCGGCAACGACGTGCTCGGCCGGCGCGCCCCGGACGGGACCAGCGCATGGAACCTGTTGCGCTGGGCCCCCGCCGAGTGCGACGCGACGCTGTCGGCCCACCACAACTGGTTCTGGCAACCCGGCGACGCCTGGCGCAGCACGGCGGATCTGGAGAATCTCTACTACAGCTCGGTTGGCCGCAACTGCAACCTGCTGTTGGACGTCCCCCCGAACCGGCAAGGCGTGTTCGACCAGTCCACCGTGGACAGTCTTGTTGCCCTCCACACCAGTCTGTCCTCGACGTTCGGCGCGAACCTGGCTCTCGGTGCCCGTGCCGCGAACGATCAGGGCACCACCAACACCGCCGACAACACGCCGGACCGCGCGGGCGACGGCAGCCTGGACACCTACTGGCAGCCGGCCGCCACTACCGGCGGCCTGGTGCTCGCCCTGCCCGCGGTACGCACGTTCGACACCATCTCCGTCCAGGAGGACCTGCGCGTCGGCCAACGCGTCGAGTCCTTCGCCGTCGACGCCTGGAGCAACGGGGCGTGGACGCAGATCGCCAACGACACCACCATCGGCGAGAAGAAGCTGATCCGCCTGCCCTCCTCGGTCACCACCACCAGCGTGCGGCTGCGCGTGACCGGTTCTCGGGCCGCCCCCGCCATCGCCGAATTGGGCCTGTACTCGCGGCTTTCGAGCCAGCAGCCCGCCGGAGCCATCACCGGCTACGTTGGGAAATGCGTGGATGTACGAGCTGCGGGCACCGCGAACGGCACCCCGGTGCAGCTCTACGACTGCAACCAGACTGCTGCCCAGCGCTGGACCGCCCAGTCCGACGGCACCATCCGCAACCAGGGCAAATGCCTGGACGTAGCCGGAGGCGGCACCGTCAACGGCATCCCGGTGCAGCTCTTCGACTGCAACGGAACCGGCGCCCAAGCCTGGCGGCCCCAGTCCAACGGCACGCTGGTGAACCCCCAGTCCGGCAGGTGCCTGGACGATCCCGCCTTCGCCACCGCCAACGGGACCCGCCTACAGATCTGGGACTGCAACGGCGGGGCCAACCAGAAATGGACACTGCCGGCCTGACCTGCGCGATCCCCGGAGCGGCTGCGATGTCCTGAAACCGTGAGACGACACAGGTTCTGTGACGGCGGCGCCACGCAATGTGACACGGGCAGCCCTTCTCGGGGCGCCTCGATGCGGTTGAGGCATCTTTCATGGCGAACTTCCGAGATTTGTGTGACCTGGTCGGGTGCTGAGCGGTCCCCTCAGTGTCAGGGCTGATCCCAGTGGAGATGAGGTTGTGAGCGTGATCGATCAGGTGGACACCTCGGCGGTGGTCGCCGCCCGGGCGGGGGACCGTGCGACGCTGGAAAAACTCGTGGTGGAGTACCTTCCCTTGGTCTACAGCATCGCGCGCCGTGCGCTGCCCGTGGAGGCCGATGCGGACGACGTCGTCCAGGAGACGATGGTTCGGCTCGTCAAAGGCATCGGCGGTCTGCGTGAGCCCGAGCGGTTCCGATCCTGGCTGGTGGCGATCACGGTCAACCAGATCCGCGATCACCGTGCGCGATCGCAGGCCGCTCCGCTGCGGTTGGCGGAGCACGACGAGCAGCCGGATCGCTACGCCGAGTTCGTCGACCGCGCGCTGACCCGGGTCACCCTCAACCGCCAGCGGCGGGAGCTCGAGCCCGCCACGCGATGGCTGGACCTCGCCGATCGCGAGCTGCTCTCCCTGTGGACACTGGAATGCGGCGACCACCTCACCCGGGCCGAGATCGCGCACGCGCTGGGGACCAGCGTGCACAACGCGACGGTCAAGGTGGGCAGGCTGCGCACTCGGTTGGATACAGCGCGCCTGTTGACGCGCGCACTGTCCGCAACCCCGCGCTGTCCTGGGCTGACCGAAGCCGCGGCCCAGTGGTCGGGGGAGCCAAATCCGTTGTGGCGCAAGCGGCTTCTGCGGCATGTCGATGGATGTCCGACCTGCCGTGAGGCAGGAGCCGACCTGGTGCCCGTCCAAAGGTTGCTGATGGCCTCGGCCCTGCTGCTGGTTCCGCTGGGGTACGCGGACAAGATGCTGCCGGGCGTGCTGAACACGGCGGCGACCCGGCAGGTCAGTCGGCCGAAAATCGACGCCTCCGGCGCGCGCACGATGCCGGCCGCGCGGCCCCCGCGCATCGCCGGTGTCGCGGTGACCAAGCCGGTCCTCGCGGCTGCCAGCGTGGCGATGGTGGCGGTGTGCGGTATCGGAGTGACCGCGTTCGCGACGCGGGGGCCGGACTCCCAGAACACCGTGGAGCTCGGCACCACGCGGAACGCGCCACCGTCGTCGTCAGCCGGCGCGACGTCCTCTGGCCCCGCATCGTCGTCCATCACGAGCACACAGGCCGCGCCCAGCTCGTCGACAGTCCCGTCGGCGACCGCCCCTTCCCCGACGCGCTCACCGACCTCGGTCCGTAAACCGACCCCGACGTCCACGGTCACGCCGACATCAGCCACGCCAACGAAGTCGTCTCCGGACACCTCGTCGTTCGTGCTCGACCCGAACTCCTCCCGCATGCTCACGCGGCTCAACGAAAAGCGTCGAGAACTGGGACTGGCCGAGGTGAAGGAGAGCCCCGACCACGTGAAGGAGGCCTATGACTGCGCAGCGGGGAACCTGCGCGCTGGCACCTTCGAGCACTGCGGCTATGAGGTGCTGTACGGCGGTGGCGGGCATCCCAAGCCCGAAGACCTTGTCGACTCGTGGTTCTGGAGCCCCCGACACCGGGAGGCCTTGACACAGCCGGGTTCCCGATGGGCGGGCGCCGTGATCGTCAACGATCCTGAGGACAACAGGTACATAGCGGCGATCAACCTCGACTACTAGTCGAGTAGGGCGGTCGGGGAGGGTGATCGTGCTCGACGTGTCGTGATCACGAGGACGGCCACCGGGGTCATCCGCCGGACACCGAGGATGCGGGGCCGAGTCAGTCCCGCAGGACGGCGTCCAGCAGTCCGGGCCATCGCGTGTCGAGATCGGCTCGGCGGATCGTGGCGAACTTGCGGCTGCCGACGTAGCGCATGTGGAGGACGCCTGCCTCCCGCAGCACCTTGTAGTGGTGCGACATCGTCGACTTCGTGCCGCCGAGGCCGGTGCGCTCCCAGATGTCGGAGCAGCTGGCCTCGCCGGTCGTGGCGACCGTCCGCAGGATCGTGAGCCGCGCGGGCTCGGCGAGCGCGGCCAGTACGGTCGTCAGCTCGATCTCCTCGACCGGGGGGTGGTCCGGGTCGTGGAGGACGGGAGGCTCCCCGGCGGTTCCTGTGTCCCAACTCATGCCGCCCAGAGTAGTACTCACTTGCGGCGAGTTCGACATCCGTCGTACTGTTCGGTGATCATCGAACTTGGATCCTCCGAGCACGTTGGAGTACGTGTGACCGCCACGGCAACATCCTCAGCGGGTGCCACGGCCTCGACCGCATCCCCGGCCGCCGCTCCCGCCCACAGCTCGTTCGGCGCGCCGACGCTGGACCCGCGCCGCTGGCGCACGCTGCCCGTCATCCTCTCGGCCATGTTCATGGCGATGTTCGACTACTTCGTCGTCAACGTCGCCGCCCCGTCCTTCCAGCACGACCTGCACGCCACCGACGCCGGGATCGAACTGGTCGTCGGCGGGTACGGCTTCGCCTACGCCGCCGGGCTCGTCACCGGCGGGCGCCTCGGCGACCTGATCGGCTACAAGCGGATGTTCATCCTCGGCATGGCGACCTTCACCGTGGCCTCGCTGGCCTGCGGTATCGCGACCGACTCGACCTTCCTGATCATCGCGAGGCTGTTCCAGGGCGCCACGGCTGCGGCGATGGTTCCGCAGATCCTGGCCCTGATCAACGCCATGTTCCCCGCGGGCGAGCGGGCCAGGGCCATGGCCTGGTTCGGCGCGACCATCGGCATCGGCTCGGTGGCTGGGCAGGTCTTCGGGGGCGCGCTCCTCCAGGCCGATCTGTTCGGCCTCAGCTGGCGGCCGATCTTCCTGGTCAACCTCCCCATCGGCGTGATCGCGGTCATCCTCGCGGCCCGGTGGCTGCCGGCCGCGCGCGGTGGGCAGCGGCCCGGCTTCGACCCGATCGGCGCGCTGGCCATCGCGGGGAGCATCGCGCTCGCACTCGTCCCCATGATCCTGGGACGCGGCGAGGGCTGGCCGCTGTGGACCTGGATCTCCCTGATCGCCTCCGTGCCCGCCATGGCGCTGGCGATGCGCTGGGAAGCCCGGCTGGCCCGGCGGGGTGGGTCGCCCATGGTCGACCTCGCGCTCTTCCGGGAACGGAGCTTCAGCGTCGGACTCGGACTCAGCGGGCTCATGCTCGCCATGTTCGGCGGCTTCATGCTCGCCGTGACCCTGTTCCTCCAAGGCGGCCTGCACATGACCCCCGTGCACGCCGGACTGATCTTCGGGCCGCTCGGCATCGCCTTCGCCACGAGCTCCATGCTGGCCAGGCGGGTCACCGAGCGGATCGGGAGCAGGGTGATCGCTGTCGGCGCCAGCTTCAGCACCTCCGGCATGGTGCTGCTCGGCATCCTGCTGGCTGCTCGAGGCACTCAGATCACCGCCGCCGAACTCATCCCGTCCCTCGTGTTGGTCGGCACCGGCAACGGGTTCGTGCTGCCCTCGCTCGTTGGTTCCGTGCTCGCCGGAATCAGGAGCAAGAACGCGGGAACCGCGGCCGGAATGCTGGTCACGGCACAACAGTTCGGCGGCGCGGCCGGAGTGACCGTCCTCGGCACGGTCTTCTTCGCGGCCCTCGGTGCCCACCCCGCGTTCGGCGACTACGTCAGCGCGCTCCAGTGGGTCGATGGTGCGGCCATTCTCGCCATCGTCTCCATCCTCGGCATGGCGTTCCTGCTGCCCAAGCGGGCGCCCGGCATGGCCGCGACCCGCTGACCCTTCGGTGGCTTCGGCGTCGATCAAGGTGAGACGCCGAAGCTGGGCCGGACGTCGGAGGGCCTCATCGGACGGACGAAGCCGCCACCGGGTTGTCAACCCATAAGTTGACATGCGTCACAACCTTCGTAGGTTGGTTCAACCTGACGATTACCTGAAGAATCCTTGACATGACCAGCCCGTTAGACCTCTCGCTGATCAACGGGCCGATCCCTGCCGCTGCAACTGTTGCCGGAGCCGTCGCTCTGCTGTTCCTCGGTGTGCGCCGGGATCGGCCCTGGTGGACGCGCGTTCTGCCGATCGCGGCCCTGAGCTGCGCGACTGTCACGGTGGCAGTCGCGCTGCTCGTGAATGAGGTGTGGCATCCGTGGCCCGAGCCGCTACCGATGGTCGTCGTCGGATGGCTCGGCGTGACACTGTTGGCCTCGACGCTCGCCGTGCTGCGACTGCGCGGGACCCGGTGGTACTGGCGAGCGGCGAGCCTCGCGGCGGCGGCCGTGGTGCTGACGAGCGCGCTCGTCGGCGTGAACACCTTCTTCGGCCAGTACCCGACCCCGCGCGCGGCGTTGGGCGTGTTCTCGAAGGACACGTCCGATCTGGACAGTGTCGCGATGCCGACACCCACCAAGCAACAGTTGCCGGAGCACGGCGCGGTCTCGGAGACGCCCATCCCGTCCAGCGGCGGGTTCGCACCCAGGCCGGCCTGGATCTACCTGCCGCCCGCCTACGCGGTGGCGCCCCGCCCGAAGCTGCCCGTGCTGGTGCTGCTGTCCGGTCAGCCGGGCAGCCCGCGTGACTGGTTCGACGCCGGCCAGCTCGCCAAGAACCTCGACGCGTTCGCCCAACAGCACAACGGGCGCGCGCCGATCGTCGTCGTGCCCGACCAGCTCGGCTCGCTGACGGCCAACCCGATGTGCCTGGACTCGAAGCTGGGCACGACCGAAACGTATCTGGCGCGGGACGTGCCCGCGTGGATCAAGCAGCGGCTCCAGGTCGACGAACGACGTGAGGCGTGGACGATCGCCGGGTTCTCGCAGGGCGGCACGTGCGCGTTCCAGCTCGCCGTTCGGGCGCCGTCGGTCTACGCGAACTTCATCGACCTCACCGGCCAACGCGAACCCACGCTCGGCACGAGGGCCGCGTCGGTGAAGGCCGCGTTCGACGGCGACGACGCCGCCTACAGTCGCGTCAATCCCTGGGAGATCGTGGCCAAGGCCCGGTTTCCCGACACCGCAGGCGTTGTCGTCGCCGGCCGCGACGACAGCACCTACCGAAGCGAGGACCGCCAGGTTTTCGAGGCGTGTCAGCGCGCCGGGATGGAGATGCAGTGGAAGGAAATGCCGTCGGGGCACGATTGGAACACGTGGCGTCCCGGGCTTTACGAGGCGCTGCCCTGGCTCGCGCAACGCACTGGGTTGCTGGAGCCCCGCTGACCTTCTCGTTCCTCGCGCTGTTCTGGCTCGTCGGGATCGTCACCGGCAGCATCGGGACGGGGCCGTCCAGGGAGCTGCTCGACACCGTCGGCTTCGGTGTCTCCTCCCCGCCGTGGACCGTCCTCACGTCGGCGCTGTGGTCCATGGACCTGATCGGCTACCTGGGCACCACGGTGCTGCTGCTCGTGTTCGGCGTGCTGGCCGAACGGGAACTTGGCGCGGTGCGGACCGCGGCGGTTTTCCTTGTGTGCCACACGATCGGTTCGTTCCTGGGTGCCGGCCTCGTCTGGCTCGGCATGAAGGTCGAGTGGCGGTGGCTCACCTACCTCGACGGTGAGGTCGCCGTCGGCCCGTCCGTCGGCCTTGTCGGGCTCGCGCTGGCGCTGAGCTACCGGCTGCCCCCGCTGTGGCGGCGCCGGGTACGGCTGCTGTTCGTGTTCACGCTGCTGGTCCTGGCCCTGTACTCGGGATACCTACAGGACGTGCTGCGGGTCGGCGGCGGCGCGATCGGCCTGCTGGTCGGCTGGATCTGGCGGGCGCGCGACGCCAGGCCCGCGCCGCCCTCACACGCGGAGGCACGTGTGCTGGTCGCGCTGCTGCTCGCGGCATCGGCGCTTGGCCCCATGGTGGCGCTGATCGCGCCGTATTCCAACGGGCCGCTGTCGTGGTTCGTCGACGTGCTCACGGCCTCGCGTCCCGATCCGCAACTGGTCGCCGACACGTGCGCCGACCCGGCGGCGGAGGAGACGTGCCGCATGCTGTCCGTGCGGGCCTCCTATGGTCGCGTGCCCGCGTTGGTGATGTCCTTTCTGCCCGCGTTGCTGCTGCTGGTGCTCGCCGAAGGACTGCGCAGGGGCCGCCGGTTCGCCTGGTGGTCGGCGCTCACGCTCAACCTTGCCCTCGCAGGACTGATGGCGCTGCTCGGCGCGGTGTCGATCCCGGACGACACCACGATCGCGAACATGGTCGACCACGGTGTGCCGGTACTGGTGCCACTGTCGATCGCGGTCGTGCTCCTGGTGACGCGCGGACACTTCCCGCTCGTGCTGCCCCGGCCGAGCGTGATCAGCTTCTGGCGCCGGACTGGCGCCGCGTTCGCCGCGCTGTCGGCGTTGTGGATCGTCGGCGGCTCCCTGGCGAGCGAGCAGTTCACCCCCTCGCCCGAGTTCACCGATCTGGTGGCCGACCTACCCGCGCGGTTCCTGCCGCCCGGCTACCTCAACCTGATGCCGGTGCGGTTCGCCCCGGACGAGTTCATCGCCACGCTGCTGTTCGAGTGGACCGGCGTCGTCTTCTGGGTGATCGTGCTCGGTGGCCTGCTGATGGCGTCGTGGCGCGCACACCCAGGCCAGCCGGAGGGCGCGGCGCGGCGCGCCCGCGTGCTGATGGAACGCCACGGCGGCTCGTCGCTGTCATACATGACCACGTGGCGCGGCAACCACTACTGGTTCACCGAGGACGGCGAGGCCGCCGTCGCGTATCGGGTCGTCGCCACGATCGCGCTGACCGTCGGCGACCCGATCGGCGCCCCCGCAGCCCGTGACGCGGCCGTGCGCGGGTTCTCCGAGTTCTGCGTGCACAACGGCTGGACGCCGTGCCTCTACAGCATCAGCGCCGAACTACGCGACGCCGTCGCGGGCGAGGGCTGGAGCACCGTGCAGGTCGCCGAAGACACCGTGATACCGCTGGACACGCTGAGCTTCACCGGTAAGAAGTGGCAGGACATCCGCACCGCGCTGAACAAGGCGGCGAAGGAGGGCATCGCCGCCGAGTGGATCCGCTACCCCGAGGCGCCGCTCGCGATCACCGACCAGGTGCGGTCGATCTCGTCGGAATGGGTGGCGGACAAGGGACTGCCGGAGATGGGCTTCACCCTCGGCGGCATCGAGGAGCTCTCCGGTGACGGCGTGCGCTGCCTGGTCGCGGTCGACGCCGACCGCACCGTGCACGGCGTGACGAGCTGGCTTCCGGTGTACCAGGATGGGGCGATCGTGGGCTGGACGCTGGACTTCATGCGCCGCCGCTCGGCCGGTTTCCGTGGCACGACTGAGTTCCTGATCGCCTCGGCTGCGCTGACGCTGAAGGAGGAGGGCGCGGCGTTCCTGAGCTTGTCCGGCGCGCCGCTGGCCCGCCTCGACCGTGGCGAGCAACCCCGTGGCGTGCAACGCCTGCTCGACGTCACCGGTCAGGTGCTTGAGCCCGTGTACGGGTTCAGGTCGTTGTTCGCGTTCAAGGCGAAGTTCCAGCCCGTGTACCGACCGATGTTCATGGCCTATCCGGACTCGGCTGCGCTGCCTCGCATCGCGAACGCGGTGAGCCGCGCCTACCTGCCGCACCTCAACACACGGCAGGGCCTGCGGCTGGCTCGCAAGATGATCACTCGACGGCCACAGAAGACAGTCGCCGCGACATGATCCCAGTGCCGCTTGGAGGTGGCGCACTGCAACGGCACCGGCTCGCGGACCTGGGTCAGCCAGCCCTCCGGTCCTGGCTGACACGCCGCCGTGGGTCACCGGCCAGGCTCGCGCCGGACGCGCGGTCGGACGATGGTCAGCGCGTGGCGTTGCCGACTGACACCGCGACCACCGACGCCACGACCAGCACGCTCCAGGAGACCACGATCCACAGTGTGGGGCGGTGGCCACGGCGGACCGCGACGTGCCCTCCGGCTACGGCGATCAGGATGCCGGCCGCCAGGGCGAGCACGGGCATCCCGACCACCACGAACTGTCCACCCGGTGTGCAGATCGGTCGAGCGTTGCTGGGGCAGTTGCCGGCGGCCATCGTGGCCAATCCCATCCACAGCGCCGCCAGCGGGCTGATGCCCAGCATGACGGCCGCAGACACGAGGTGTCCGCGAGGCCGGGTCGTCGGTGCTGTCACGACCATCAGTCTCGAGGCCATCGGGCTCCCGGCACATCAGCAGTACTACCCACGCGGGAGCGTGTCGGCGAACTGAACCCATTCGGGTGTCTCTACCAACAAGGACCGTTCGCCTTCACAAGCCCGCTGTCCACCTTCATGGACAGGCACGCCAGATGGTTCATGCCTCATCCTCTGTCGGCTCGATCACGGTTTGGAATCCCATCCGGTCCGCGATCGCCGGAACCAGCAATCGTCAGGCGGTCAGGGTTCGCAGTTGGGCGAACGACCGGCGAATGGCGTCGCGTAGGTCGAGGTCGTCGGCCGCGTAGACCCATTGTTCGTAGGCGACCCGGTACACCGCGGTGCCGGCCTCGGCGGCCAGGCTGGCCTCGGTGTCGCCGATGCCCCGCCGTCGAAGCCCGTCGGCGAGGGCGGCCGACATGTGTGCGATCTTGATCAGTTCACGTTCGCGGAGATCGGGGTTGGCCATGATCACCGTGTGCCGCTTTCGGGCGAGCACACGGTCGCCCCCGAGGATGTCGACCGTGGCGTCGAGCGCGGCCGCGACGAGATCCAGCGTCGACGCCATAGCGGGCGCCGCCTCCAGCGCGGCCAGCGACTTCTCCTCCAACTCGGCCGAGGCGTCGAAGAGGACCTCGCGCTTGTCGGCGAAGTGGCGAAAGAAGGTGCGGGCGGTCACGCCGGCCCGTTCGGCGATGTTGGCCACCATGGTCTGTTCGAAGCCGCGTTCGAGATACAGGGCCAGCGCGGCCTCGCGCAGTCGACCAGCGGCTCCAGGCTCCCAACGTCCCATGCCGCGAGTTTAGTGCCGTCTCGCGTTGATGTCATCAGGTGACATCGGCGTGATACGATGATGTCACCTGATGACATCAACGCGTGGAGGTGTTCGTCATGACGACGATGAAGCGCATCCAGTACCACCAGTACGGCGGCCCCGAGGTGCTGCGGCTCGAGGATTTCCAGCCGGCGCGGCCCGGCCCCGGTGAGGTTCTGGTCCGGGTGAAGGCAGCGGCCGCGAACCCGATGGACTGGAAGATCCGTAGCGGCGAGATGAAGATCATGACCGGCCGCAGGTTTCCGCGCGGCCTGGGACACGACTTCGCGGGCGTCGTGGCGGCGGTCGGCGACGGCGTTACTCGACTCAGCGTCGGCGACGACGTGCTCGGCGGGGCAAGCCTGAAGGCTGCGGGAGCGTTCGCCGAGATGGTCGTCGCCGAGGAGAAGGCGGTCGTGACAAAGCCGGCGAATCTCTCCTGGGAGGAGGCAGCGGCGATCCCCACGGTCGGCGTCACCGCTTTTCAGTCCATGGTCAACACAAGCAAGCTGCACGCCGGGCAAGCCGTGTTCATCCACGGCTGCCTCGGCGGTGTCGGCCGAGCCGCCGCACAGATCGCCTTGGCGCACGGCGCCTCCGTGGGCGGCAGCTGCCGCGACACCGCCATGCACGAGGCGCACGACCTTGGCATCGCCCCGATCGTCGAGTTCGACTTCGACGCGACGACACTCGCGGGGCGATTCGACGTCGTGTTCGACACCCCCGGCACGTTGCCGATCAAAGCCGCGCGGACGTTGCTGAAGCCTGGCGGCCGCATCATCGATATCGTCCCCACGCCGGCGAAGTTCGTGAGAAGCGTCCTGCCTGGGCCCTATCAGGTGATGATCGGGAAAGCCGTCACGACCGACCTCGAAGCGGTCGCACAGGTTGCCGGGAAAGGGATGCTGCGGCTGCCGGTCGCACGCACCGTGCCGCTCGGTGAGGCGATCGCGGCGCTCACGGAGCTCGAACGCAACCGCACGCCCAAGGGCGGCAAGCTCATCATCACGACCGAGTGACTATTACGTCGTTGGAATCCCGACAAGTGTGACCTGGCGAGGCGTGTCCTGCTCACAGGCCCGGCCTTGTGAATGGCACCACAACCGCTATCGAAAGGACAAACCATGTCACCGACCCCGAATCCCGCCGCCGCGCCGACGTTCATGGTGTTCGCAACCCTCCGCGACGACACGGACTTCACGGAATTCGCCGCGCTGCGCGACGACGAGCAGAAGCAGCTGGAGGTGCTGCGCTCGGACGGGCGAATTGGCGCCCACTACGTTTCCCCCGCCCGGCGAGCAACGTTCCTCGAGGTCATCGCCGCCGACGAGAAGCAAGTCGCGGAGACGCTGGCAACCCTGCCTTTCGCCCGGTTCTTCGATGTCGATGTCTACCCGACCACGCCCCCGGACCCAGCGGAGGCCGCCCACCGAGCGAGGTCGTGAGCCCGGCTGTGTTTGGCTGCCGAGAATTCGCCTCCTTCAGCTGATGGAGAATAATATGGCAAATATCAGCCTCAAGAAGTTCCCGTTCGGCAAGGTGCTCATCTCGTTGTCTGCGGTGGGGACAATGGTCGGGTCGTACGCCGCCGACTGGAACGAGACGCATATTTACAATCCGACGTGGCCGCCCCACGCCAAGTTTCACAACGCCCAGACCATGAGCATGGGCACCGCATTATCCCTGGCGACCTTGTATCACGTGTGGAAGCGAGGCCAGTCGCGTGCGTCGCTGGACAGTGCGGCAATCATCGCAAGCATGTACGGGCTCACCCAACTCTCCGCCGCACTCTATCCGGGAACCGCCAGCGTCGACCCGCCTCGCGAAGACAGCTGGCCGCAGCTCAAGTACACCCTGCCCAGCCTCGGGATGGTCCTGCTCGGCTACTTGACCGAGCGCTACCGAATCACCCGAAAATGACGGCTCCGTGACATCTGAGGTTTCAGCGGGGTTCGCCGAACCAGTGGCCGAGCGCCGGTTCGAGGTCATCCGGGTTGCCGGCCCAGCACACGTAGCCGTCCGGCCGGATGAGCATCGGTTCGGCGTCAGCGCCCTGACCCGTGCGGTCCACGCGGTCCTGCCAGCGGGCGGCGACCTTGGCGAACCTGTCGTCCGGGTCGATCAGGACGCCGCGTCCGCGCCGTAGCAGCTCGTGCGACCTGACCGGGCCGAGATCGCGACTCGGCGCGGGCAGACCGACGAGCGGCTGCTCCTCGGCGCCCGGTATGGGGTAGCGGATGCCCATCCCGGACAACATGTCGTCGAGGTGGTACTGCACCTCCCGCAGTCCCGTCAAGGCCGCGAACAGTTCCTTGGTGGCCGTCAGATCCGGGTCGCGGGCGCCCTGCTGGTCCATGAGCAGGCTCTGCGCCTGGACGTTGCGCAGCACGGCGGCCGCGACCGGATGGCGTTCGGTGTGGTAGGTGTCGAGCAGGTGCTCGGGGGCCCAGCCGTGCACTGCGGCGCCGAGTTTCCACCCGAGGTTCAGCGCGTCCTGAATCCCAGTGTTCATGCCCTGCGCGCCGATCGGGAGATGGACGTGGGCGGCGTCGCCCGCCAGGAACACACGCCCGTGCCGGTATCGGGCGGCCTGGCGGGCCGCGTTGGTGATGCGGCGGGCGTAGCGCAGTTCGAGCAGTCGCACCCGGGAGCCGAAGACGGCGCGCAGCCCCTCGCGGATCTCGTCCTCGGTGACCGGGACCTCGCGGGGCAGTGACCGGCCCGGCCCGCCCAGCGCGAGCCGGCGCAGCGGCCTGCCCTGCGGATCGGTGCCGAGCGGGAACACCGACACCCAGTGCCCGTCCTCGCTCCTGGCGTGCGTCATCGCCTGGTCGTCGCCGCCCAATCGCACGTCGGCGGCGACGGTGGTCATCGTTCCCGGCCTGCCGGGGAACTCCGCTCCCAGCAGCGACCGCACCGTGCTGCGGCCGCCGTCGGCGGCGACCAGGTAACGGGAGCGGACGACACCGCCCCTCGCGAAGGTCGCGGTGACCCCGTCCTCGTCCTGGGCGATGCCGGTCAGTTCGTGGTCTCGCAGCACGTGGATGTCTTGTGCGGCAAGGTGTTGTTCGAGGAATCCCTCGATCACCACCTGCGGGATGGACCGCCACGGATGCCGGTGCCTGTCCCGGGTGAGCGGGAGCGTGATACCGGCGAAGTGGGCGGTGCCGATCGGGTAGTTTCCCGTCGCCAGCAACGGTTCCAGCAAGCCGCGCTGGTCGAACGCCTCCTGCGTGCGGGACTGCACGCCGCCCGCCTTTGACAACGTGCTGCGCTGCGCCAGCTTGTCGACCAACACGGCAGGCACCCCCGCCAGCCGCAGTTCGTTGGCCAGCGTCAGGCCGGTCGGGCCCGCGCCGACGATGAGCACATCGGTGTCCACGATTTCTCCCCTGGTTGTGCCGATCAGGACGAGAGCGACGCTCCGCCTTCCGACGCGGTCGCGCCAGAAACAAGTTCGATTGCATCGGTATCCGACACTGTTTACGATCGGGCCGGTGGAATCCGACTACGACGAACTGGATCGTCGGCTCGTGCACGCCTTGCAGATCAACGGCAGGGCCCCGTTCAGCACGATCGCCGAGGTTCTCGGCGTGTCGGATCGCACCATCGCCCGCCGGTACGCCCGGCTACGGTCGGCGGGGGCGGTGCGGGTGCTCGGCGGGGTCGACCCGACCGCGCTTGGCGCGGTGCTGTGGTTCCTGCGGGTGCGCTGCGCGCCCGCCGCGTCGGTCCCGGTCGCCGAGGCGTTGGCCCGCCGCTCCGACACGTCCTGGGTGAGCATCACTTCCGGAGGCACGGAGATCACCTGCACGGTCCGCACCGAGAGCGAAGCCGACAGCGAGGCGCTGCTGCTGACCAAACTCCCGCGCACCCCGCGCGTGGAGGGAGTGACCGCGCACTCCGTGCTGCACGCGTACTACGGCGGCCCGGACAGCCTGGTCGCCAAGCTCGGCTCGCTGGACGACGAGGCGGTCGAGCGGCTGCGTCCGCCCCCGGTGCCACACCGACCGGGGCCGGTGCGGCTCGACGACGGGGACCGCAAGCTCCTCGCCGCGCTCGCCACCGACGGCCGGGCCGAGTTCGAGCAGCTTGCCGCGGTGACCGGTTGGTCGCCGACGACGGTCCGGCGCAGGATGACCGAGCTTCGCGAACGCGGGGTGCTGTACCTGGACATCGACGTCGACGGGCGCCTGTTCGGTGTCGGCCCCCGCACGCTGCTCTGGCTCTCCGTCGTCCCCGCCTGTCTGGAACAGGCCGGCGCGGCGCTGGCCGGGCATCCGGAGATCGCGTTCGCCGCCGCCACGACCGGGCCGACGAACCTGTACGCGAGCGTGGTGTGCGCGAACCAACAGGAGCTGTACCGCTACCTGACCACCCGGGTGGCCGCGCTGCCCGGCGTCACACACGTCGAGACCGCACCAGTGATCAAGACCGTCAAACGGGCCGCCACCCGGACCTGACGACCGAGCCGCATGCATCACACGACATGATCACACGTGGCGACGAACCGTTACGCAGCAAGCCTTACTGGCTACGGGCATAGCGGTTTTTGCATTTTTGTCAGCAGCGCGAGCAGGGTGTGCTGTTCCTGCGCGTCGAGACCGGTGAACAACCCGGAGGCGTGCAGCTGGGTTCTCAGCGCCTCAGCTGGTTCACCAATGACCGGCCGGGCGTCCTTCTCGTCTTCCCCCGCGACCAAGCCCCGACCGCGCTCGTGCCGATCCCGACGTTTCTCTTCGACCATCGAGAAGCAGTGCGCAGAGGCGACGAACTGTGGCTCGCCGCGAACGACCTGCGACTGGGCCGGCAGTCCCATCAGCTCGTCCAGGCCTTGACGGACCTGGGGCTGCGCAAAGGTTCCATCGGGGTCATGGGCCTTGACCCGTACCTTCCCGCGCATCCCGAAGGGCGCATCCCGTATCCGTTCTGGGACACCGTGGTGAAACAGCCGACCGGCGCTGATTTCCGGAATGTCGGGCACGCGTTCGCCCGCCTGATGATGCCGCTGAGCGACGAGGAGATCGCCGTGGTGCGTCACGCGGCCCGCATCGGCGATGCGATGGCGGAGGCCATGGTGGCCACGGCCGCACCGGGCGTTTCCGAGGCCGACGTGGTCGCCGCGGCCACGGCCACCGCGTACCGGCACGGCACCCTCGCGCCGTACATGCACTTCAGCTCGGGCCCGGCACCATCGGCATCCGGACAGCCCACGGCGGGACGGTTCTCGTCGGCGAAGACGAGCTAGTCGAACTCAACCCACTGACCGCAACACTGCTGCGGGCCGCATAGTGCCATCGGCACGATCCTCGACCGCGGCATCGAGACCCAACTTGCCGGTGCAGATCACGCCGTCACCAAGGGCGCGCGGCGTGCTCCTCAGCGCTCGAGGAACACGCCGCGGTGCCAGGGTCAGCTGCGGCCGTGGACGGCCTCAGGGTCGTTGGCCGCGGTGCCGGTGCCGGAGTTCGTCGCCTTCGGCGTGCTCGCTGCCGGTGGGGGATCGAGGTAGGCCGGTGCCGGGTCGGCCTCGGGTGCGCAGGTCTTCGAGATGAAGCCGTTGCCCGAGGGCAGGGAGCCGTCGCGGAGGTAGGCGACGAATGTGTCGTCGAGGCAGGCGTTTCCGTGGAAGAGGATCTCGTGGAAGCTGCCGCCGTTCTGCACGACGAGCTTGGAACCGGGCAGCGCCTTGTGCATGGCGACCGCGCCCTCATACGGCGTGGCGGCGTCCTCGGTGGCGTTGAACAGCAGGACCGGTGGCAGGCCCTTGCCGGTGATCGGCAGGCGTCCCGCGCCGCCCTGGTGGGGCCAGAACATGCAGGCCGCGTTGTACCACATGTTGTTGTAGGTGTAGAACGGCGCGACCGCGTTCACCTCGGCCTGGTCCTTCTTCCAGAACTCCCAGTCGCGCGGCCACTGGTTCTCCATACACTGCACCGCGTTGTAGTTCGGGAAGGCAGCGTCGTCCGCGCCAGGGGCGGCGTAGCGGTTGTAGGCGATGGTCAGCGGCCGGGTGTCGTTCTTGACGAGATAGGCCGACAGTACGGTCGCCATGCGCGGCCAGCGCAGGAAGTTGTAGCCGCCGCTGTAGAAGACGTCCTCGAACTCCGCGGGGCCGATCGCCCCAGGCGCTGGGGCGGCCGGCGCCGGGGTGGCGCGCAGGGCGTCCTCGACCTTGCCGTAGTTTTTGATCACGGTGTCGGCGTCGGTGCCGAGGTGGTAGGTGCCGTCGGCCTTCGCCGTCCATTCGGCGAACGCCTGGAAGCGGCGCTGGTGCTCCTTGTCCTGGAGGATGTTGTGGTCGTACCAGGAGATCGTCGGTCCGACGATGCTGTCCAACACCATGCGGCGCACATGTGAGGGGAACAGTTGGCCGTAGGTGGAGCCGAGCGACGTGCCCCACGACCCGCCGTAGAAACTGATCTTGGACACGCCGAGCGACCGGCGGATGCTGTCGAGGTCACGAGCGCTGTCGACCGTCGTCATGTGCGGCAGGATCCCGCTCCATCGTGCCGCGCAGTCGGCGGTGTACTTCGCCGACTTCTCCAGCCACGCCTGCTCGGTGCCGTGGCCGACCTGGTAGTCGGGCCGCTCGGCGTCGAAGTAGTGCGCGTCGCAAACCACGTGCGGGTCGCTGTTGTTGGTGCCGCGCGGGTCGAACCCGATCCAGTCGTACTGCGCGGCGACGTCCGCCGGGATCTGGCCGGCGATGTACGCGGGCATCCACAGGCCGCTGTCGCCGGGACCACCCGGGTTCAGCAGGATCGGGCCCTGCTGCTGGTTTTTCGGCGCGGTGGCTGGAAGTCGGTCCACCTTGACCTTGATCTTCTGGCCGTGCGGGTGGGTGTAGTCCAGGGGCACCTCCAGCATCGCGCATTGCAGGGCCGGGGTGGTTGTGTCGCCGCAGGATGTCCAGTCAAGCCTGCCCTGGCCGGTGTCCTGGAGCTCGGGTGTCTGGGGCGCCGCACCGGCCGGCACCAGCCCGATCAGCGACGCGAACACCGCTGTCGCGGCCAGCAGCGTCAACTTCCGTTTCATGGCGTGACTTCTCTCGGTTGCCGTGGCCCGTCATCAGGCCTTGGTGAACGAAGGGCTTCTCGGGGCGGTTGTCAGCACCGTCCGGCGTTCATGTCCATCAGCCGCGACAGCACGACGTCTCCCGACGCGTTCACGCCGTCGTGCTCCCACTCGTTGGTCACCCACGCCCGCGCCGAACCCAGGTGTCGCAGGGTGCGGAGGGACAGCTCGGCGTCGACGTACATGTCGTCGTGGTAGACGGCCGCGGCGAGCGGCACCTTGTTCGCGGCGAGGCGGTCCGCGTCGTACAGCGGCGGCCACTCGGTCCAGGCCGCGAGCAGTTCGGCGGCTTCGGCGAACGGCCGCAGGGCCCTGATCTCCTCGAACATCCAGGGATAGATCATCTCCCCGGTGAACAACAGCGGGTCCGCATCGGCGGCGAAGTTCGGGTGTTCGCGCATGATGCGGTGGGCCGCCCAGTCGATCGGGATCCCGTCCTGGGCGAAGCAGGGCTCCTGGAGGATCGTGAACAGCGGGTTGTCGACGAAACCGGTCTGCTGCATGACCTGGAGCAGGAAGGTGTCGGTGAGTTGACCGGACGCGTCGAAGGCCTCGTCGAAGATCCAGTGGATGCGCTCGTAGCCGTCGCCCATGCCGAAGGCCAGGCCGAGGGTGCGGAGCCGCTGCGGTGTGAGCTTGTCGCCGTCGGGCAGGACGACGCGTCCGGTGGCGGCGAGGTCGGCGACCCGGCGGACCGTCGCGACGTCCTCGGGATAGCGCGCGTAGTACTCGCGGTTCTTGGCCTCGACCCTGGGATAGGTGCGGCGGTAGACGTCGTCCGCGCGGGCGTCCAGGCCGGAGAGGCCGCCGGTGACGTGGCAGGCGCGCAGCCCCTCGGGGGCAAGGGAAAGGTAGGTCAGGGTGATGAACCCGCCGTAGCTTTGGCCGAGGGTCTCCCACGGCTCGTCGCCGCACAGCTTCCGCCGGATCAGCTCGGCGTCGCGCACGATGGCGTCGGCCCGGTGCAGCGACAGGTACCGGGCGAGATCCTTGCCCGCCGCGAACCCTGCCGCGAACGTCGGCGTCACCGGTGTGCTGCGGCCGGTGCCGCGCTGGTCCAGCAGCAGCACGCGGTGGGTCCGCAGCGCGCGGGCGAGCCAGCCGGGGTAGTCGCCGTTCGGCCGAGGGGATTTCCCTCCTGGTCCGCCTTGCAGGAACACCAGCCACGGCAGCTTGTCCGGGCTGCGGGCGGGGTCGGCGACCTCGCGGGCGAACACCTCGATGGTGGCGCCGTCGGGATCGTCGTGGTCCAGCGGGACGGTGAAGACGTGGTCGGTCACGGCCATGCGCGGATTCATGGAGCTGGCTCACCTCGGGGTAGGTTGGTTCGGCGGCGGCCCGACCGACTTGTGGCCGGCCGGGCGCGTTCTCAGATCGGCGGATCAGTGCCGGTGTGGACTCGGGCTCAGCGTTGCGGGCAGGGCTCGAATCTGTGCTACGTAACATTGCACTGAGTTCCGCCGGCGACAATGGGTCGGGGTACAGCACAACCGGTGGCTGGGCCACAACATCCGGCGTCGCCGGGTCAGCGGTGCGTCGATCGGGCACGGGCGTCGCGCCGGCCCGATGCGTGGACTCCTACGAGCGGGTCGCCGCGTACGTGCGCGATGCCCACGCCTGGAAGTGCGGCGCCTGGGCGATGAGGTCGCGGTAGGTCGCGCTGGCCGAGGCGAACAGTGCCTCGGCGACCGAGTCGGGCACGCCGTCCCGCCGCCAGGCCAGCAGGTAGCGGCACCACAGCGGTGTGCCGACCAACGCCTTCACGATCACCCCGGGGATGGGCCGGGTCGTGGCCTGCACCGGAGAGACCCCTAGCCCCTCGGCGATCATGTTCTGTAGTTGCAGGTGGTCGCCGAGGAACTCGTGCACCCTCGCCGGCACGAATCCGGCGGTCGCGCACGCCGCGTAGAAGATCCCCGGCCAGCCCGCCCCGTCATCCGGGGTCAGGAACCAGGCCTCGCCGGCCAGGTCGGTCAGCGCGATCTGGAGGTTGTGCCGCAGCGTGTGGTGGGCCGGCAGCGCCACGAAGGCGGGCTCGGTGATGATGCCCCGATGCGCGACGGCATCGGAGTGCCGCAGTTCCAGCCCCGGATAGTCCACGGCGATCGCGGCGTCCAGTTCGCCGCGCTCCAGCAGGTCGACGATGTCCGAGGACGCGTAGACGCTGCTGACCGTCAGCGCCAGGTCCGGCAGGTGGCTACGGACCCTGGCCGCCGTCCCGGCCAGGACCGGTGAGTTGGTCGCGGCCAGCCGCAGTGCCCGGATTCGATCAGCGGTGGACCCGGTCGTCCGGCCGAGCCTGCCGACCCTGGCCAGGACGTCGCGCGACTGGGCGAGGATCTCCAGGCCGCACGTGGTCGGCTCCACACCAGCCGGGCTCCGCTCGAACAGCGGTTGTCCGAAGTGGCGTTCGATGCGGCGCAGCTGGGCGCTGAGCGCCTGTTGCGAGTAGCCGAGGATGCCGGCGGCCCGCGCGACGCTCCCGGCATCGGCGATCGCGCACAGGACCCGCAGGTGGCGAAGTTCCAGGTCCATTCGCGTACCCCCACCATCACGCACTCGCCGGAACAGATCGGTCGGCACGGTACCTGGCACCCCGTCAGGGTCTGTTCGCCACAGTTTCGACAGGGGTCCGGCCGATGCGCAAGGACCTGGCCGACACGCGTGCCGGCCAGGGAGGACCGCGCCTGGACCCGCCAGGGGGCTCGCGCCGGATCCGGCGTTCGCTGGGCGATCGACGCGGTGGTGACGATCTGCTGGGTCGGGTTCGGGCCAGCGACGCGACAGCGGGGGAGGAGTGCGTGTTGTTGGGCGAATGGTGCGCACTTCTTTGCACTGGCGCGCACGAGTCGACCATCTGTGGACAACAGGGAACAATCGGCCGACGGCCGGCCTGGCGCGGCTTCGAGCGGGAATCCCTTGTCTGACCGGGTTTGCTCTTGGGTCGCCTCGTCGTCGGAACCGGTGAAGATGCACGCTTCTGTCTGAAGATGATCGAAACTGTTGACTTATGCTCACTTTGGCTCATAGTATCTCCGTCAAGCGTGACCACTCTGTGTCCTGCCTCACAGTCAGGAGCGCGATGCGTCCCCTGCCCGTCATCGCCCCATCTCGCCCCACGGATCGCCCAGCGCCGGCGGTCCACGAGGCCTTCTCCGAGAACGGCACGCCACGGCGCGCCCGAATCCGGCTGTCGCGCGGATCAACGAAAGGACCACAAGTGCTACGCCTCAAGACGAGTGTCGCCGCCGCTGTCGTGGCTCTGGCCACGGTCGGCGCGCTGGCGCCACCGGCCGCGTCGGCGTCGCCGCCGGACGCCAGCTACACCATCACGGTCGGGCCAACCAGCCCGTACAAGTACCCGACCGACACGCCAGCCAGCCCGTTCACGGACAAGGACGGCAGGTTCTACTTCCAGCAGTCCGCCGCGCTGTACGGCAAGAACGACCCTCGGGTATGGGACTTCTACACCGGCACGGACTTCGACGCCGCCACGAAGTCACCGATCAGCGACGCGGTGAACCCGGCCAACCCCAAGGACCGGAACAACGACACGACCTGGCGCTGCAACAACAGCCCCACCGGCAAGGAGGCCACCGACCCGCCTGCGGGCTCGGGCTACTCCCAGAAGAACTTCTGCGACCTGGTCGGGGTCTGGGTCGACCCGGACACCGGCGCCTGGTACGGCCTGGTGCACAACGAGTTCACCCCCGAGCCGTTCGGGGCCAGGTCCTTCTCGCACTACGACTCCATCGACCTTGCGGTGTCGACCAACCAGGGGAGGGTGTGGACGATCAAGAGCCACATCATCACCTCCCCCTACAGCACCAAGCGCGGCGACACCGCGGCGTTCCCGAACGAGACCTTCTACTACGGCGACGGCGACCCGCGCCTGTTCGCCGACCCCGCCTCAGGCTACTTCTACGTGTACTACGGTTCCCGGGTCGTGCCCAAGGTCGGTACACCAGGCAGCACTGACGGCCTCGCGCACGTCGCCCGCGCGCCGATGTCGCAGAAGATGGCCGCGGGCTCCTGGCAGAAGTGGTACGACGGCTCCTGGTCGCAGCCGGGGGTTGGCGGCAAGGAGAGCAACATGGAGCCGGCGACCGCGGCAAACCCGTCCGGCTACACGCCGATCGGCCACGACTACAACCCGGCCAACAAGGGCACCGTGGACCAGCAGATCGCGGCCGGCACGCTGCCGTCGAAGTCGGAGCTGTTCGTCATGAACATCGCCTACGACGCCGCCCTCGGCCTGTACGTCGGCACGCCCGAAGCGGTGGACCAGTCGGCGAAGGTGTCGCAGAAGTACTACGTCACCGACGACCTGGCCACCCAGCGGTGGCGCTATGTCGGCGATTCCGGCGACTACAAGTCCGACTCCTGGTACCGCTGGTTCCTCGACGGCCAGAACAGGACGAACTCCACCGTCGTCGGCGGGACCTTCCGGGCGTACTGCGCCATCGCCTGCGCGAACTCCGACGGCGAGTACGCGAGCGTGACCATCGACGCCACCCCGAGGGTCGGCCTGCCGGTCGACCCGGCCAAGACCTATCGGATCGGCAACGGGTCAGGGCGCCTGCTCGCCCAGGTCTCCGGCAGCACCGCCACCACCTCGCTTGGCGCGGGCGCGGGCTCGGACCTGGCGGCGTGGCGCTTCGACTGCACCAGCGACCGTGTGTGCGCCATCGTCAACGTCGCCACCCGGCAGGCCCTCGGCGTCGACTCCAGGAAGACGGCCAACCGCGCCTGGGGCGCCAAGCCCACCGTCACCAACGCGGCCGGGCCTGGCGGCTACGGCGTCGGACAGCAGTGGTTCCTCATCCCCGGCAGAAACGGGGCCTACCGGCTGGTCAACCGCTACAGCGGACTGGTGTTGGCCATGTCGGCGAACAACAAACGGCTCGTCGAGACCACTCCCGCCCGGTCCTGGACCGACACCACCGGCAACCCCGTCGGCGGATCTCGGTCCGCTGCCGAGCAGACCCTCAGCCTCACCCAGATCAACGCCGGCTGAGTCCCACGACGCCGCGCGCCGGCACAGCGCGGCCGGATCAGGGGCCCCGGGTCGCCGACCCTGCCCGGTGACCGGCGGCGGCTGGTTTCGCTCGGCTTTCCCTGCCGTCGAGCGAAACCAGCCGCCGCCCCAGCCGCACCCTCGGGTCACTCCGGAATGGACAGCACGCGAAGGAGCCACCATGACTTCGTTGGCACAACGTCGTTTCCCCGTCCTCGCGGCCCTCGCGGCGTTGCTTGGCGGCCTGTTCGTCCTCGCCGCGCCCGCGCACGCGGCGAGTTCGACCTCGATCACCGTGGACGGCGGCAAGCCGGGCCGGATCTTCGACGGCGTCGGGGCGATCAGTGGCGGCGGCGGCAACTCCCGACTGCTGATCGACTATCCGGAACCGCAGCGCAGCCAGCTCCTCGACTACCTGTTCAAGCCCGGCTACGGGGCCTCGCTCCAGCTGCTCAAGCTCGAGATCGGTGGCGACACCAACTCCACCGACGGTGCAGAGGCCAGCCACATGCACACCGCCGACACCGTGGACTGCAACCAGGGCTACGAGTGGTGGCTGGCCGAACAGGCCAAGGCCCGCAACCCCGACATCAAGCTCTACGGCCTGTCCTGGGGCGCGCCGAGCTGGGTCAATCCCACCGCGAACTACTTCTACACCGACAACGCGATCACCTACCTGGTGCAGTGGCTCGGCTGCGCCAAGCAGCATCACCTGGCCATCGACTACCTCGGCGGCTGGAACGAGCGCTACTACGGCGGCGACGCCACTGCCAAGGCCTGGTACGAGAAGCTCAAGCCCGCGTTGGCGCAGGGCGGCTACGCCTCGACCAAGATCGTCGGCGGTGACAACGACTGGTCAGTGGCCAACGACATGGGCGCCGACCCGGCCTTCAAGGCTGCAGTCGACATCGTCGGCGTGCACTACCCGTGCGGCTACGGCGGCTCCTTCACCTCCTGCGGCAGCATCGGCTCCGCCCAGTCGCTCGGCAATCCGCTGTGGGCCAGCGAGAACGGTTCGCTGGACTATCACATCGGCGCGACGTCGGTCGCGCGGGCGCTCAACCGGGACTACATCGACGCCAGGATGACCGCCTACCTCAACTGGCCGGTCATCGGTGCGGAGTACCCGAACCTGTTCTTCTCCGACGACGGCATGTCGGTGGCCAACCAGCCGTGGTCGGGGCACTACGACATCGGCAAGACCACGTGGGTCACCGCGCAGACCACCCAGTTCACCCGGCCCGGCTGGCACTACATCGACTCCGCCAGCGGCTACCTTGGCGGCCAGGGCAGCCACGTCACCCTGAAGTCCACCAACAACTCCGACTACAGCACGGTGTTCGAGACGATGGACGCGACCGCGGCCCAGACCGTCGACGTCGCGGTCACCGGCGGCCTGTCCACCGGCAGAGTGCACGTGTGGGCCACGAACGTGAAGTCCGCCAACCCGGCCGACTGGTTCGTCCGCCAGCCCGACATCACCCCGTCCGGCGGCCACTACACGGTGACCCTGCAACCCGGGTACGTCTACACCGCCACCACGACGCTGCCGGCGAGAGCCAAGGGCACCGCGACCCCGCCGCCCACCGCGCGGCTTTCCCTGCCCTACCGGGACAACTTCGACACCCCGGCCGCCAGCACGTCGCCGAAGTACTTCTCCGACATGGAGGGCGCGTTCCAGCGGGTGGCCTGCGGCGGCGGGCGCACCGGAGGGTGCCTGCGTCAGATGGCTCCCGCCCTTCCGGTCCGGTGGACCGACGAGAAGTACTACGGGCCCTACAGCATCATGGGCGACTTCGCGTGGAGCAACTACACGGTCAGCGTCGACACGATGCTGGAGCGGCCCGGCACCGTCGAAGTCCTTGGCAGGGTCATGCGACAGGCCAAGAACAACAACGGTCTGGACGCCTACCACCTGCGCGTGACCGACGGCGGCGCGTGGTCGATCGTGAAGACCGACCAAAGCTGGGCCACCACCACGCTGGCCTCGGGGGCGACCAACCCGTTGGGCACCAACACTTGGCACACCATCGCGCTGACCATGCAGGACTCCGTGCTCACCGCCGCGGTGGACGGCACGCGGCTCGGCACCGCCACGGATTCCTCCTACCCCAACGGTCAGGCGGGGTTGGGCGTCGGCGACTTCCGGACCGACCAGTTCGACAACTTCGCCGTCACACCGGGCACGAACCCGATCGCCCACGTCGGCCCGATCACCTCCGGCCTGGCGGGTAAGTGCGTCAAGGTCGGCGCGACCAGCCTGGTCAACGCGACCGACAAGGGCAATCCGGCCCAGTTGTACGACTGCGACGGCCACGCCGAGCAGGTGTGGGCGGCGGCCAACGGCGCGCTCACCCACGACGGCCTGTGCCTGGACGTCACCGGTCAGGGCACGGCCAACCTCACCCCGGTCGAGGTGTGGGAGTGCAACGGCGGCGCGAACCAGAAGTGGCTGCCACAGGCCGACGGCACGCTGAAGAGCGCGCAGTCGGCGGCCTCGCCAGGAATCTGCCTCGACGACCCGAGCGGGACCGCGGTCAACGGGACACAGCTGATCATCTACGCCTGCATCGGCGGCACCAACCAGAAGTGGACCATGCCGAACTGACTGGGGCGGCATCGCCACAACGCAGAGCCGCCGGCACACACCACCACCCTGCAAGGGAGTTGGCATGACACGGTTGAGCACGGTCCGGTCCGTCGCGGCGCGCGGCGCGACCGCCATCCTCGTGGCGATGAGCACGGTGGCCGTCGCGGCCCCTGCGGCACCCGCCGCGGCGGGCACCACGGCCTGGTCGTCGGGGGCGTTCTCGGTCGACCACGCCGGGCTGGTGCGCCGGTCGGACGTCGTGCTGGCCGCCCCGAACACGACCCAGGCGCAGGCGATGCCGTTGGGCAACGGGAGCTTCGGGGCGGCGGTGTGGGCGGCTGGCGGGTTCACCGCCCAGCTCAACCGCGTCGACACGCTGCCCGACCGCAGGTCGCCGGGCTGGTTGACGATCCCGGGGCTGGCCGCGTTGACCGGTGCGCCGAACTTCGCGGCCCACCTGGATGTCTACGACGGCGTGTTGTACGAGTCCGGCGGCGGCATGACCGCGACGATCTACCTGCGTGCCGACAAGGACGAGTTGGTCGTCGACGTCACCGGCGCCGACCCGGCCACGACGCAGACGGCCGAGGTGGCGTTGTGGTCGGGCCGCTCGCCGCAGGCCGAGACGGGAACCTCGATCGCCACGCTGGCCGAGACGTGGGTGGACGACTCTGAACCGGGACACACCGGCAACACCTACGGTTCGCTGGCGGCGGTGACCGCCGGCGGTTCCCGCGTCTCGACCTCCACGGTGGACTCGCGGACGGTGCAGGTCAGCGTCACGCCACGCTCCGACGGCTCGTTCCGGGTGATCGCCGCCGCGCCGCGATGGTCCGGCGGCGACGCGCAGGCCGCGGCGTCCGCGCTGATCGGCACGGATGCCGAGGTGTCCTCGGCCGCGCTCCGGTCGGGGCACCTGGCCTGGTGGCACGGATTCTGGGGGCGGGTCGGGCTGGTCAAGCTCTCCTCGTCCGACGGCTCGGCGGACTACCTGGAGAACCTGCGCACCCTGGACCTCTACGACGCCGCGGCCCAGAGTCGAGGCACGGTGCCGGGTTCGCAGGCGGGTGTCGCGGATCTGTTCTCCCCCTATCAGGACGCACACAAGTGGAGTCCCGGCGCGTATTGGCACTGGAACATGCGGATGCAGGTCCAGGCCAACATCTCCGCGGGCGCGTTCGACCTGAACACCCCGTACTTCCGGCTGTACCAACAGAATCTGGCCAACATCCAGGCGTGGACCCGGGCTCACCTGAACAACAGGGCCGGGATCTGCGTCCCGGAGACGATGCGGTTCAACGGGGCGGGTTACGAGTACGAGACGTGGCTGTCCTCCACGCCGGTGCTGTGCGACTCCTCGGTCGGGCCGTACTACAACGCGCGCACCATCACCACCGGGGCCGAGGTGGGCCTGTGGGTGTGGCAGCAGTACCTGACCACCAACGACCGCGGCTTCCTGTCGACCAACTACCCACTGTTGGCGGAGGCGAGCAGGTTCCTGCTGGCCTACTCCACCGTCGGCTCCGACGGCTACCGGCACACCTTCCCGTCCAACGCGCACGAGACGCAGTGGGACGTGCACGACCCCACGACCGACATCGCCGCGATGCAGGCCCTGTTCCCGGCGACGATCCAGGCCGCCTCCGTGCTCGGCAAGGGCAACGACCCGCTGATCGGCCAGCTCACCGCCGCCCAGCGACAGCTGCGCCCGCTGCCCCGCACCGACATCGCGACACAGCGCACGCTTCTGTCGCCCTCCGACGACGCGGCCGGCGCCGACATGATCGCCCCGTCCTACGACGTGACCGCCTCGTCGAACAACAGCGAGAACATCGGTCTGGAGCCGGTGTGGCCCTACGGCCTGATCGGCGATCAGGGCGGCCTGTCCGAGCTGGCAAAGCGGACTTTCGCCAACCGTCCCAACACGTTGGCCAACGACTGGAGCTATGACCCGTTGCAGGCGGCGCGACTGGGCGACGGCGCGAACCTGGCCAGCACCTTGGTTGGCCTCACCAAGCAGTACCAGAAGCTGCCCTCCGGCCTGGCCACCTTCGTCGGCGACGAGCCCTACGGCGAGCAGCAGGGCGTCGTCGCCGCAGCCCTCAACGAGGCCCTCGTGCAGGACTACGACGGCGTGCTGCGCATCGCCCCGGCACTGCCCCAGGGATGGGACGCCGAGGGCACGGTGTTCATCCACGGCAACAGCAGGGCATCGGTCCAGGTCCACGGTGGGGTGATCGGGACGGTGGGGATCAACGCCGGCTCCACCGGCACCATCACGGTCCGCAGTCCGTGGCCCGGCAGGCGGGTCGAGGTTGTCGACGGCGCCGACGAGAAGACCGTCGTCGTCGCAGGAACGACCGCCGCGCAGCTCTCGATCCCCGCCGTGCAGGGCTCCTCGTACCTGGTCGAGCCGGTCGACGCTCCAGTCTCCGGGATGACCGTCGCCGCCGTGACCGGCACGCCCGCCACCGGCCCCAGGACCCTCGGGCCCGCGACCATCGGCATTCCCGGCGGCACTGTGCCGCCAGGCACCCACACCCTGGTCGGCGTCGGATCCGGACGCTGCCTCGATGACCCAGGAGCGTCCACGCAGAACGACACCCAGGTCATCATCTACGACTGCAACGGCGCGCAGAACCAGAAATGGACCTACGCCGCCGACCAGACGCTGGCCACCATGGGCAAGTGTCTGGACGCCTCAGGTGGCGGAACCACGAACTACACCAAGGTGATCATCTACGACTGCTCCGGCGGACAGAACCAGAAGTGGACCTTCGCCCCCGACGGGACCATCCGGGGCGTCCAGTCGGGGCTCTGTCTTGACGTCGCCAACGGTGCCACCGGAAACAACAGCCCGCTACAGCTGTGGACGTGCAGCGCCGGCCCCAACCAGACCTGGACCAGAAGGTAGCCGCACCGCCCCAATGGCCGGTGCCCGGTCACGCCAGTGTGACCGGGTACCGCGCACTGGTGGCGGGGCCGAGGGCGTTGCGCATGCACTCGATAGGGGCGGCGGGTGTCCGCACCGTCAGCTCAGCTGTTCGGCCAGGCCGACGATGATGCCCTCGGGGCCGCGGACGTAGCAGAGTCGGTAGCTGTCCTCGTACTGCGCCACCTCGCCGACGAGTTCGGCGCCGAGGGCGCGGAGGCGGGCGACGACGTCGTCGATGTCGTCGACGGCGAACATGATGCGACGAATGCCCAGCGTGTTCGCCGGTGCCTCCTTCGGCTCGGCGCTGACCGCCTTCGGCGTGTGGAACATCGCCAGCTCGATTCGGCCGTGACCGTCCGGGGTCCGCAGCATGGCGACCTCCTGCCGGACATCGTCGATCCCGATGACCCGCTCCACCCAACGTCCCTCGATCGGCCCCCTGCCCATCAGCTCCATGCCGAGTTCCACGAAGAACGAGATAACAGCGTCGAGGTCTTCGACAACGATGAGGACGTTGTCCATCCGCTGGATCGTCATGCTGGGTCTCCCTGGTGTCGTGCGGCCGTGGTCGCCGCGTCCGCCCCTGGGACGGAGCCGCCGCGCCGTTCTCGACATCCTCGCAACACCTCGCCGCCGGGAACGTCCACACTCGCCGACGGTCTCGAACACGGTGTCGGGCGGCGCGTTCGGCCCGGCAACGCGGTCACGGCACGGACGAGGCGCCCACAGTCTTGGTGGCGGCCGCCAACAACTCGTCGGCGGCCCTCGGCGCCGAGGCCGGGTTCTGGCCGGTCACCAGGCGTTCGTCGGTGACGATGTGCTCCCGCAGCGGCGGCCCGCACAGGTAGTGCGCGCCGCGCGCGGCGAGCTCGTCGCCGAGGAAGAACGGGATCTCGGCGACGAGACCGACGGTGCGTTCCTCCTCCTCGGAAAAGCCCGTGACGTTGCGGCCGCTGACCAGGGCGACGCCGTCGACCCGCACGTTGAGCAGGCCCGCCGTGCCGTGGCAGACCGCGCCGACGACGCCGCCCGCGCGGTAGATCCCGGCGGTCAGCTCGGCGAGCTCGTGGTCGTGCGGCAGGTCCCACATGGCCCCTCGGCCGCCCGCGAAGGTGATGATCCGATAGTCGCCTGGGTCGTAGTGCCGGGCACGGCGGGTCGCCGCGAGGGCGCGCCGCGCGTGCCCGTCGAGCAGGAAGCGGTGCTGCCGAGGGTCGGAGTGGTCGACGCCGTCGACCGGTGGTTCCCCGTCCTTGGTGCTGACGAAGTCGACCTGCCAGCCCGCCTTGGTCAGGGCCCACCAGGGATAGGCGGCCTCCGGAAGCCAGTACCCGCACCTGCGGCCGTCGGGAAGCTCGCGTGTGCTGCTGAGCGCGATGAGTGCCCTCGGTTGCTCCATGGATCCTCCGCAGTCCTGGGAGTCGCGGCCACCGCCGTCGACGCGGCGATGACCGCGCCGAGGCGGGTGGGAGTGCGATCGGGGCGAGGAGTGGCCAGCGCTGTTCTGATCGAACGATTGTGGTCGAACTCGCTGCGGACAACTGTAGCCAGATTGCAGGATAACTTTTCCTATGGTCTCGGCGAAGTGTTTTTATTGGCCTATTCTGTTGGCACGGATAGACTCGGGCACACGGCCGAAGTTGCTGGGGGAGCACCTTGCCGCGTGACTGAGCGGTGGGCCGGTCCGGAAGAACCTGTGCTGACTTCTTTATGGGGGACATGATTCATGGACACCGTCGAGAGCTTCGACAGAAATTCTGTGGTGGAGGTCATTGATTCAACGTTACCGCTCCGCATGAACGTGGGAACAGAGGATGTTGTCGCGCTGAGCGAGTTGGTGCGGCAGGGCGCGCGCCCCGGCAACGAGCAGTTCGACGGGGACGCCCACCTCAGCGACGTCATTCCCAAGCCGTGGGGGTACGAGTACCGCGCGTACGCGGACGACTTCTTCGACTTCTGGAACCTGCACATCGAACCCGGTCGGAGCACGTCGATGCACGTGCATCCGCGCAAGCTCACCTACCTGCTGTGCATGTCGGGTCAGGGCGTCACAATCGGGCTCACGCAGGAGATCCTGGTCCGCGCCGGCACGATGGTCCGTATCGCCGGGGGCACGTTCCACGCGACCCGCAACATCGGCGCCGAGCCGCTGGCGCTGATCGAGGTCGAGTTACCCCGCAACAAGTTCGACCTGATTCGCTATCGCGACGACTACGCGCGGGCCGGGACGCCCTACGAGACGGACTCGGAGCCCGCCGACGGCCACCCGATGCGGACGGTGCCCTATCTCCCCAACGCCGCCATGCGGGACCGGTCGCCCGACGGCAGATTCGGTTTCGCGTTGCGCACCGGCATGGACATCTTCTACCGCCGTCGTCCGCAGGACATCTTCCACGTTCCACTCGGTCTCGTCGGGTTGGCACACGGGGAAGTGGAGATCCTCACCGGGCTGGACAACCGGATCAGCCCGGCGACCGACCAGTACTACCTGAGCATCAGTGCTGCCGCCTAGATCGTGTTCGCCGAGACTCACCTTGGAGAGACCGAGATGACCCGTCACGCAGTGATCATTACCGGTCCGGGTTTCCAGGACCACGACGTCGTCTACACCTACTACCGGCTGCTGGAGGAGGGCTGGGTCGTCGACGTCGCGACGAAGGGCGCCGCGAGCGCGGTCGGCAAGTACGGTGTGCCGCTGCCGATGGACAAGACCGCCAACCCGCTGATCGGCTTCGACCAGCTCGACGTCGACCGCTACGACGCCGTGGTGCTGACCGGCGGCCACGAGGCACCCGACCGGGTGCGGCAGGACGCGCAGGTGCTGGAGTTCGTGCGGGCCATGGACCGGGCCGGCAAGGTCGTCGCCGGGCTGTGCCACGGGCCCTGGATCATGGTCAGTGCCGGCGTGCTGCGCGGCCGCACGGCCTGCGCCTACATCGGTCTGCGCGACGACGTCGTGAACGCCGGGGCCAACGTCGTGGACAGCGACGTCATCGTCGACGGCCACATCATCACCTGCTCCTACTACGGCTATGTCGGCGCGTTCATGCGTGCCGTGTTCAGCACGGTCGAGGAGCTGGACCGGACCAGGGTCGTCGCGCCGGCCGGCGTCTGAGCCATACACCTGGGGGACAGCTGCCGGTGGCGGCGCGTGGGGCGCCGCCACCGGCAGTCGTGAGCGGGGGAGACGGAAAAACATGCTGTTGCTCGATTTCGACGGCGTCGTGTGCGACGCGCTCCTGGAGTGCGCGCTGGTCACCTGGTTCGGCCTGCACGTCGTGCCGGAGTTCGACGTCGTGTCGGTGGCGGTCGAGGCGCTCGCCCGGCTGCCCGAGGACTTCGTGCGCGCGTTCCGCACCGTGCGCGACTACTCCAGAACGTTGGACCGCTTCGTCGTGGCGCATCTGGCGGAGGCCGCCGCCATCGGCGACCAGGCGCGCTTCGACGAACTGTTCGCGCGGTTGCCGCCCGAGCTGGTGGCGCGGTTCGTCGCCGGGGCGGGCGCGGTGCGGTCGGCGCTGCGGTCGCGGCAGCCGGAGTTCTGGTTGGGCCTGCACACCCTCTACCCGGGCATGCCGGAGCTGCTGCGCCGGCACGCGGGCAAGGTCGCGATCGTCACCGCCAAGGACGCCGGGTCCGTCGCCGACATCCTGGCGCACCACGGACTCGCGGACGCCGTCGCGCACATCGAGGGCGAGTGCGGGGACAAGGCGGCGGCGGTGTCGCGGATCTGCGCCGAGTTCCTGGTCGAACCCGCGGCGGCCGTGTTCGTCGACGACAACCTGGCCAACGTGTTGCGGGTGCGGGAAACCGGTGCGCGAACCCGGTGGGCCCTGTGGGGCTATCACACCGCCGAGCACGTCGCGATCGCCGCGCGGGAGCGAGTCGTCGGCATCGACCGGCCCTCGCTCATCGACTGCGGGACGCCGCGCTGACCGACGATGTGCGATCTGTCCGAAACGCCGCAGTGGCCGTTGCTGCGGAGTACGGTCAGGACGTAGCACGGTGTGTGCGTTCCGCTGTGCCGCCGGTGACGTTATTCGCGTCAGCAGGGGGATCCGATGCAGATGGAACTGTTGCGCACCTTCCTCGCGGCGCATCGAGCCGGATCCTTCACCAAGGCGGCGCGACAGCTGGGCATCTCCCAGCCCGCGGTCACCGCGCAGATCCGCAGCCTGGAGAAGACCCTGGGAAAGCCGCTGTTCAAACGGGTTCCCCAGGGCGCGGTCCCGACGCCGGTCGGCCAGGAACTGGCCCGCAGGATCGAGACGCACGTGGACGCGCTGGAGATCGCGTTGCAGCGCAGCATCGAACCGCAGACATTGGGCAGCCACACCCTCTACGTCGGCGGGCCAACCGAGCTGGTCACGGTGCGCCTGCTGCCCGCGCTCGCCGACCTGATCCGCGACGGGTTGCGGCTGCGCATCACCCTCGGCATGCCCGACGACCTGTTGTCCGGGCTGGCCACCAGCAAGCTCGACCTCGTGGTGTCGACCGTGCGGCCACGGCGCCGTGGCATCGTCGCGACGCCGTTGATGGACGAGGAGTTCGCGCTCGTGGCGGCGCCGGAGATCGCCGAGCAGGTGTCGGCGGAACGGCTCGCGGCGGAGGGCGCGTCGGCGCTGGAGGGATTCCCCCTCCTCGCCTACGCCGAGAGCCTGCCGGTGTTGCGGCACTACTGGTTGACGGTGTTCGAGCATCCGCCGGAGGTCAGCGCGGCAGTGGTCGTGCCCGACCTGCGCGGGGTGTTGTCCGCGGTCGCCGCGGGTGCGGGCATCTCGGTGTTGCCGACCTACCTGTGCAGCGCCGCGTTGGAGAGCGGCGAGATAGTTCCGCTGCACATGCCCGAAGTGCCGCCCATCAACACGTTGTACCTGGCGACCAGGGCAGGGGCGTTGGCCTCACCGCATCTGGACGTGGTGCGCTCCCATCTGCTGATGAAGGCGCAGGTGTGGCGGTAGTCCGCCTCTGTTCCGGCAACCTCGGTCAATCGCGGATGGCCGCGTCCGGCACATAAATTTGGTTATGGCCGGTGCATGTCCACTGTATTGGCCAGTTTTGCCGCGTTCGAGCTAACGTATTCGTTGTCGGCTTCCCGAGTTGGCTCCCGGAAACATTCAATCCCGTTGGAGGGGCTTAATGTCCGCGCAGAAAAGAATTCTCATCGCCCTGTCCAGCCACGGCGTGCTGGGGTCCACCGGACGCGCCACCGGTTTCTACGTCCCGGAGGCGGCCCACCCGCACAAGGTCTTCGTCGAGGCCGGTCACCAGGTGGACTTCGTGTCGGTCGCGGGCGGTCGGCCGCCGCAGGAGGGCATCAAGCCGGACGACCGCGTCGTCGGCGCTTTCCTTGCCCGCCCGGAGATCGCGCAGCAGCTGGCGAACACGCCGACCGCGGCCGACCTCGACCCGGCGGACTACGACGCGATCCTGTTCGCGGGCGGCCACGGCACCATGTGGGACTTCCCCGACGCCAAGGACCTGACCGGACTCGCCGCCGCGATCTACGAGCGGGGCGGCGTCGTGGCCGCGGTCTGCCACGGGCCGGCGGCGTTGGTCAACCTGGCCTTGTCCGACGGCAGCTACCTGGTCGCCGGCCGGCGGGTCGCGTCGTTCACCGACGAGGAGGAGGCCGCGGTCGGCCTGACCGAGGTGGTGCCGTTCCTGTTGGAGAGCGCGCTGATCGAGCGTGGCGCCACCGTGGAGACGGCCCCGAACTTCGCCGAGCAGGTCGTGGTCGACGGCCGCCTGATCACCGGCCAGAACCCGGCGTCCTCGGCGAAGGTCGCCGTGAAGGTCCTGGAAAGTCTGGCGGGTTAAGAGCTCTGAGTGCCGGGCGCGGCGTCTGGAACGGCTGGGGTTCGTTCCAGGCGCCGTCGCGCGGCCACCAAGGACGGTGCGCATGACCGCCTCGACCCGAGCCGCCACGGCCGTCGTCCCTCGGTTCCGTTGGCAGCTGGCGCTGCTGGTGGCGCTGGCGTTCGCCGTTCCGGCGTCGCTGTACCTGGCCATCCCGATCGCGGGCCGCATCCAGGACGCGTTTCGGACCGACGCCGGCACGGCCTCGTGGACGGGCAGCGCGTTCGGGCTGGCCTACGCGATCGGTTTCCTCGTGTGTGGACCGCTGTCGGACCGGGTGGGCCGCCGCCCTATTCTGGTGCTCGGCACGGCGGCGACGGCCGTCACCACGGCGTTGGTGGCGGTGAGCCCGACGATGGACTGGTTCATCGGTCTGCGTGCGGCGCAAGGGCTTGCGGCGTCCAGTTTCGCGCCAGCCGCGCTGGCCTACGTCGCCGAACGGGCCCCGGCCCCGCGCCGCCCGGTGGCGCTGTCGTTGCTGACCACCGGGCTGCTCGGCGCGGGCATCGTCGGCCAGCTCTACGGCCAGGTCGTGGCCGGACACACGCCGTGGCAGGCCGCGTTCTGGCCGGTCGCGATCTGCTACGCGGCCGCGACACCGTTGCTGTGGCTGGTATTGGCGCGCGGCCGGCCGGCGACCTCGGCGCCGTGGCGCGCGGTCTACGCGGCGATCGCGATGCTGGCTGGTCGCCGCGCCACCGCTGCGGTGTTCCTCAGCGCCAGCACGGTGTTCGGCAGTTTCGTGGGGATGTACCTGGTGCTGGAGTCGTGGCTGCGCAGCGATCACGGGTTCGACACCGGTGGGCTGCTGGCGGTGGAAGCCCTTGGCGGGCTGGGCCTGGTGGTGTCGCCGGTGGTGAACCGGTTGGTCGGCCACGGTTCGCTGCGCCGACTCGCGGTCGCGGGCTACCTGTCCGCCGCGACCGGCCTGCTGGTGGAGCAGAGCGGCGTGCTGGCCGCGGTGATCGCGGGCAGCGTGGTGTTCGTTGGAGGCATCAGCCTGATCGTGCCCAGCCTGGTCGGCCTGCTCGCCGAGTTGGCCCCGGAGGCCAGGGGTGCGGCGGTCGCGGCCAACACCTTCGTGCTGTTCCTCGGCGCGTCGTTGGCGCAGTTGGTGTTCGTGCGGTTGAGTTTCCACGTGACGCTCGGTGTGCTGACCGTGGCGCTGGTGGCTGGCGCGGCCGTCGTGGGCCGGCTGGCGCGGTCCCGTCGCTGACGTCCGCTCCGTGCAGGTTCGGCCGCGCGGGTTCGGCCGGATGGTGCGGCCCAGCCTTGGGGGGAAACGACACCCCCGCGGAGCACGGCAGGGAAAGTCGAACCGCCGCCGTGCGGTTCGTCGTCCGCCACCCACCCCGCCGCAGGGTTCACAACCGAGCTGTGTACATTGTGGATGGTGGCCAGGCTGGTGAGGCGGGCGTTCAAGTACCGCTTCTATCCCACCGATGCGCAGGCAGTGGAGCTGTCGCGCACGTTTGGCTGTGTGCGGAAGGTTTACAACCTGGCGTTGCAGGCCCGCACCGAGGCGTGGACGCTGCGGCGGGAACGGGTCACCTACAACGCCACCTCGGCGCTGCTCACCGGGTGGAAGAAGACCGAGGACCTGGCCTACCTCAACGAGGTGTCGTCGGTGCCGTTG
>NZ_VUOB01000276.1 GCF_008386585.1 Solihabitans fulvus | reverse complement strand
CTCAAGATGAAGCAGATGATGGATGATGTTGAAATGATGATCCGAGAGGGTATCCTTACTGGAAAGATCGAGCGTCGTGACGGCACTGTTATAAGCCTGAAGAAGTCTGAGGACATTGAAAACCTCGCCCGTCTGGTCCTCGGTGGCCTAGAAATTGTTGGCGACGATGCTAAAGTTATCCACTTGACCAACTTGATGAAGAAAATGCTGAGCTATGGCCAATACAACATGGACAAGTACACCTACGTGCCGACTTCCTTGGACATGTACACTACCTGTCTCCGCGATCCTGTCTTCTGGAT
>NZ_VUOB01000275.1 GCF_008386585.1 Solihabitans fulvus | reverse complement strand
TTCGAAGAATAATTATACTAAAACAAAATGTTTGGAATTAGAAATTTACTTCGCGCTAACAACCAAATCTTTAAGAATGTCTCACAACAAAGGAACATGAGCGTTATCTGCACTCCGCCAAGAAACAAGGTTTCCAGAGGTGAGATGATCTTCCTCGCCGGCCGGATGGTGGTGGGCTGGTCTGCCATCCCAGCCTGGGTGTTGGTCAACATCAAGCATTACCGCC
>NZ_VUOB01000274.1 GCF_008386585.1 Solihabitans fulvus | reverse complement strand
CGATTGATGTCATGTCCGACAAAACTGTCGATGCTGTGGTCCGCATCTTCCTGGGTCCCAAGTACGACTGCATGGGCAGGCTCATGAGCGTCAACGACAAACGCCTCGACATGTTCGAGCTGGACAGCTTTATGTACAAACTGGTCAACGGAAAGAACACCATCGTCCGTAGCTCCATGGATATGCAAGGATTTATCCCAGAGTACCTTTCGACTCGTCGTGTAATGGAAAGCGAAATGATGCCTTCCGGAGATGGCCAGACAATGGTCAAGGACTGGTGGTGCAAGTCTCGCAACGGATTCCCTCAGAGACTTATGCTGCCCCTCGGTACGATTGGAGGTTTGGATATGCAGATGTACGTCATCGTGTCGCCGGTCCGCACCGGTATGCTCTTGCCCACATTGGACATGACCATGATGAAGGACCGTTGTGCTTGTCGCTGGAGCTCATGTATCTCCACCATGCCTCTCGGATATCCATTTGACAGACCG
>NZ_VUOB01000273.1 GCF_008386585.1 Solihabitans fulvus | reverse complement strand
GTTTGATTCGAGCCAGCTGAAGCACACCGAGACTCAGGAGAAGAACCCGCTTCCGGACAAAGATGCTATCGAAGCGGAGAAGGAAAAGAACAAATTCCTGAACGGCATCGAGAACTTCGATCCCACTAAGCTGAAGCACACGGAAACGTGCGAGAAGAACCCGCTCCCCACAAAGGACGTCATTGAGCAAGAGAAATCAGCTTGAACCACTACTTTATAACAGTTACTCGCAAATGTATCTCGCTAGTATCGCCGTATTTTAATATTGATGTAAGTCAGATCTATTTGCGTCGTCCATTACAAGTTTTATTTTTGTTTTTGTACAATGGCAACCCTGCCTGGGCAATGGCGACGTACAGCAAC
>NZ_VUOB01000272.1 GCF_008386585.1 Solihabitans fulvus | reverse complement strand
AAGTTTTTGTTCTGGTAAAATTACATCCTTTTATGAATTGTTTTTACAGTGTTTTTGATGTAAAGGTTGGTATAGTTTAATGTAACATAGTATTTATTTAATAGTTTATATGCAGTGGCGCCAGAAAGTAACTCCGCACTGCCCCAATTTACAGTAAATTCTAGATTATGACAAATCTAGCCAATCGTGTGTAACAAACTTTTAATAATTAAATTCTACCCTTTTCAATTTACAGATTTGTTGTTCCTTGAATTCAATTTTTGTCACCCTATAACTGTGGTAACGTCATTTAATATGAATTGTACGAAGTCCGCAGGACATTAAGAAACTCTGCATAACGGGAAAAATTTAATTAAAAACCAATATTGCCCATATCTGGTAAATTATCAT
>NZ_VUOB01000034.1 GCF_008386585.1 Solihabitans fulvus | reverse complement strand
GGGGCTCATGGCCGGATGCCTTGTCTACGAAGGAGACGACCTGGACGGCGTGATCAACGTCGTACGTCGAGGGCACCAGTAGCAGGAATGGAGCGGGCTATCCCTCAGCGACGAACTGCACGCAGGCGGCAGCGATCTCCTGACCACGCGTGTCCCGCACCGTGCACGGCACACCGGCCTCGTTCACCCGCCGCACGAACTCCCGCTCCACCGGCTTCGGCGACGCATCCCACTTACTACCCGGCGTCGGGTTCAACGGAATCACGTTCACGTGCACCAACGGACCGAGGTGCCGGTGCAGCAGCTTGCCGAGCAAATCGGCCCGCCACGGCTGGTCGTTGATGTCGCGAATCAACGCATACTCGATCGACACCCGCCGACCCGTCTTGTCCGCGTACCCACGCGCCGCCTCCAACACCTCGGAGACCTTCCACCGCGTGTTCACCGGCACCAACGTGTCCCGCAGCTCGTCGTCCGGGGTGTGTAGCGACACCGCCAACCGAACGTGCAAGCCCTCCTCGGTCATCTTCCTGATCGCCGGCACCAACCCGACCGTCGACACCGTCACCGACCGCTGCGAGATCCCAAGACCATCCGGGGCCGGATCGCAGATCCGATGCACGGCGTCGATCACGCGCTTGTAGTTCGCCAGCGGCTCACCCATGCCCATGAACACGATGTTGGACAGCCGGCCGGGGCCGCCGGGCAGCTCGCCGTCGCGCATGGCCGCGGCGGCGGTGCGCACCTGGTCGACGATCTCCGCCGTGGACAGGTTGCGCTGGAGACCGCCCTGGCCGGTGGCGCAGAACGGGCAGGCCATGCCGCAGCCGGCCTGGCTGGAGATGCACACGGTCGCGCGGTCGGGATAGCGCATGAGCACGCTCTCCAGCAGCGTGCCGTCGTGCGCCTTCCACAGCGTCTTGCGGGTCGTGCCGTCGTCGCACTCGACGTGCCGAATCTTGGTGAGCAGCGGCGGCAACAGCTCGCTGACCAGCCGTTCCCGCGTCTCCGCCGGAATGTCGGTCATCGCGGCCGGGTCAGCGGTCAGCCGGCCGAAGTAGTGGTGCGAGAGCTGCTTCGCGCGGAAGGGCTTCTCGCCGAGCGACTCGACGGCGTCGCGGCGCTGCTCGGCGGACAGGTCGGCGAGGTGCTTCGGCGGCAGGCCACGCCGGGGCGCGTCGAAGACGAGAGGGAGGGAGGTCATAGCACCTACCAGTGTCCCACGAGTCGCGAGGGCCGCCGTCTCGACGCCTGTGATACGCCTCAACCCAATTGGCCGTTGCATCGCGATACATCAGCGATATATCGTTAACTCGTTCCAACCGACAACCACCGAGGGAGCACACGATGCGTTCCATCACCCCACCAGGGTTCGACCCGCGCGACCACCACGACGGCGAGCGCGGCCACCGGCGCCACGACCAGCACGGTCGGGAGCGCGGCCGCCGGCACCACGGCCACGGCGACCAGCACGTGCCGTTCGGGGCCGGCCCCGCCTTCAGCGACCACGTCTTCGGCGACCACGCCGGCCACCACTTCGCGCACGGCTTCGGTCACGGCTTCGCGCCGCACAGCGCGGGCTTCGGCCAGCCGTTCCCGCCGCAGGGGCCGTTCGGCCCGAACTTCGGCCCGCCTCCCCCGCCCCCGCCATGGCCGGGCATGCCCGACGCACCCGGTTCCCGTGGGCGACGCGAGCACAGCCGAGGCCACGGCCACGGACGCGGCGGCGGCCGGCAGCGGCGCGGCAACGTCCGGGCCGCCGTGCTCGCCCTGCTCGCGGAGCGGTCCATGCACGGCTACGAGATGATCCAGGAGATCAGCAAGCGCACCAACGGCGTCTGGCGGCCGAGCCCCGGCTCGGTCTACCCGACGCTGCAACTGCTCGCTGACGAGGGCATGGTCACCACCAGCGAGGAGGCTGGCGGCAAGCGGCTGTTCTCGCTCACCGACGAGGGCAGGGCCGAGTTCGACAAGCTCGGCGGCAGCACGCCGTGGGAGCAGGTCAACGACGACGTCGACCCGATCGAGCTGCAACTGCGCACCTCGATGGGCCAGCTGTTCGCCGCGATGCAGCAGATGGCGCACGCCGGCACGAGCGACCAGAAGGCCCGCGCGGTCGAGGCGCTCAACGGCGCCCGCCGGCAGATCTACAACATCCTCGGCGAGATCGACGCGGACACCGACACCGATATCGACTCCGACACCGAGGACTGACCGCGACACAGTCCCGCCCCGCGCCCGGCCCTCGCCGACGCGGGGCGGGTCCGTCTGCGGCACAAGGCGGGCGGCCATGGCACAGGGCCTGTTAGGGCACCAGGAGGCCGGCCGGCTTGCGCCGCACGTGCAGGCGATAACCGACGGGGATGGTGAGGCCGGGCGTCTCCGCGATGGCGCGCTCGGCCACCCTGACGGAGAACTCGATCCGCAGTACGGCCTCCAGGTCGGCGCGGCTGTCGAAGCGCCACACCGTGTCCACCCGCGTCAGGTCGAAGCCCTTGACCTCGAAGAACCGCTCGACCTCGATGGGCTCGTAGTCGGGGATGTCCGCCCGTAGCCACGGGCCGTACGGCGGCCGGGTCAGGTCGAGATCGATGACGGCGAGCGTCCCGCCCGGCCGCAGCACCCGATCGGCCTCGCGTAACCCGGGCTCGCAGCCCGGCCCGAAGAAGTAGGCGGTCCTGGCGTGCACCAGGTCGGCGCTCTCGTCGGGCAGCGGCAGCCACTGCGCCGGGCCGGCCAGCACCCGCACGTTCTCGACTCCGGCGACCCGCTGTTCGGCCCTGCGCACCAGCGGCGGATGCGGCTCGACGCCGACCACGCTGCGCGCGGTGCCGGCGAACACCGGCAGATGGAAGCCGTCCCCGCAGCCGACGTCCACGACGTCCTTGCCGGCCCAGTCGGCCTGCTCGCGCACCGCGCGCCAGATCGCGCCGCCGGTGTCCTGGGCCCGGTTCTCCAGCTCGTAGACCTCTGGCCAGTGCCAGATGTTCGGGCTGGGCACGACATCGGCAGGACGCACGGCGGCGAGCGCCGCCCGGACAAAGCCCTTCACACCTAGACCCTAAGGCCGGAGCGCTCCGCTATAGGTGGGGATTTCGACTGGCTAGACGGGCACGAAAAGGTGCAACAGCAGCCACGCCACCACGGCGGACGGCAGCAGCGAGTCCATCCGGTCCATCAGCCCGCCGTGCCCAGGCAGCAGCGTGCCCATGTCCTTGATGCCCAGATCGCGCTTGATCAGCGACTCGACCAGGTCGCCGGCCGTCGAGCTGAGCACCAGCGCCGCGCCGAACAGCGCGCCCTGCCACCACTGACCGTGCAGCAGCAGCGTCACCGACAGCGCGCCGCCGACCATGCCCATGACCAGCGAGCCGCCGAAGCCCTCCCAGGACTTCTTCGGGCTGATCGCCGGCGCCATCGGATGCTTGCCGAACAGCACACCCGCGATGTACCCGCCGGTGTCCGAGCACACCACGCCGATCAGGAAGCACAGCACGCGGAACGCGCCGTCGTGCGGGTCGACCAGCAGCACCGCGAACGCCGCGAACATCGGCACGTACGCCGCGGTGAACACCGACGCGGTGACATCGCGCAGGTAGCCGTCGACGCCGCCGCGGAACCGCCAGACCAGGCAGGCGAGCACGGTCAGCACGAACCCGGTCAGCAGGCCGCTCCGCTCGAACGGCCAGGACAGCCACACCATCGCCTGGCCGCCGACCAGCACCGGTGGGAGCGCGATCTCGATGCCCGCCCCGCGCTTGAGCGCGCCGGCCAGCTCGATGGTCGAGATCACCACGGCCACGGCGACGACGCCGACGAACACCTTCGGCACGACCAGCAGGGCGGCCAGCACCAACGCCCCGAGGCCGACACCAACTCCGATCGCCGCACGCAGGTCGCGTCCGGCCCGTGACGGACTTGCGCCCGTCCCGTCAGCCGACGGACCGGGCGCGTCTTCCTGACCGCCGGCTGACACCTGTGCTCCTTGTGCTGACACTGGATCCCGCATGCAGATCTTCGGCGCTCGCTGTGCGCTGCCTTCCGTCCGAACCGCCCACCGATCGTGGGCGGTTCGCCAGGCGGCGCTCAGACCTCGAGCAGCTCGGCTTCCTTGTGCTTCATGAGCTCGTCGACCTGCGCGACGTACTTGTGCGTCACGTGCTCCAGCTCCTTCTCACCGCGGGCGCCGTCGTCCTCGCCCACCTCACCATCCTTGACCAGGCGGTCGAGCTCTTCCTTGGCCTTGCGCCTGATGTTCCGGATGGTGATCTTGGCGTCCTCACCCTTGGTCTTGGCGACCTTCACCATCTCCCTGCGGCGCTCCTCGGAGAGCTGCGGGATCACGATGCGGATGATCGTGCCGTCGTTGCTCGGGTTGACGCCGAGATCGGACTCACGGATCGCCTTCTCGATGACGTTGAGCTGGCTGACGTCGTACGGCTTGACGACCGCCATCCTCGCCTCGGGGATGTTGATGCTGGCGAGCTGGTTGAGCGGGGTGTAGGCACCGTAGTAGTCGACGACGATGCGGGAGAACATGGCCGGTGTCGCTCGGCCGGTGCGAACCGCCGCGAGGTCGTCCTTCGCCACGGACACCGATTTTTCCATCTTCTCCTCGGCGTCGAGGAGGGTCTCGTCGATCACGGTTTCTCCTTGGTTTGCGGGCCGGGGTTCCTGTCGCTGGTGCGGATCCCGGGAGGTCTAGAAGGAGGGACGGCCGCCGGGAGTGCTCACCAACGTGCCGATCTTCTCACCACGCACCGCGCGTGCGATGTTCCCCTCGGTCAGCAGGTTGAACACCATGATCGGCATGTTGTTGTCCATGCACAGGCTGAAGGCGGTCGCGTCGGCGACCTTGAGGCCGCGCTCGAGCACCTCGCGGTGGCTGATCTGCTCGAACATCTCGGCGGTTGGGTCGATCTTGGGATCCGCGGTGTAGACGCCGTCGACGGCCTTGGCCATCAGCACGACCTCACACGCGATCTCCAGGGCGCGCTGGGCGGCAGTGGTGTCGGTGGAGAAGTAGGGCATCCCTGCGCCGCCGCCGAAGATCACGACGCGGCCCTTCTCCAGGTGCCGCATCGCGCGGCGGGGGATGTAGGGCTCGGCGACCTGGCCCATCGTGATGGCGGTCTGCACCCTGGTGTCGATGCCGTGCTCGCGTTCGAGGAAGTCCTGGAGCGCCAGGCAGTTCATCACCGTGCCGAGCATGCCCATGTAGTCGGCGCGGGAGCGGTCCATGCCGCGCTGCTGCAACTCCGCGCCACGGAAGAAGTTGCCGCCGCCGATCACGACCGCGACCTGCGCGCCACCGCGCACGACGTCCGCGATCTGCCTGGCGACTGTCTGCACGACATTGGGGTCCACGCCGACGCCACCGCCGCCGAACATCTCGCCACCGAGCTTGAGAAGCACTCGACGGTAACCGTTGCTGGACCTGTCCTCGGTCACACTTCCTCCTTGCTGCGCTGGGCGGCGCACGGAACGCGAACGTTGTCCGGACGTGCGAAGGCGGGGCCGTCGATGCGTCTCGAAGTCCGCACGACGACCCCGCCTCTCACGCCAGTCAGGCCTGGCCGACCTCGAAGCGAGCGAAACCGGTCACGGTCACGCCGGCCTCGTCGAGAATCGCCTTCACAGTCTTCTTGGACTCGGTCACCGAGGCCTGCTCCAGGAGCACGACGTCCTTGAAGAAGCCGTTGACCCGACCCTCGATGATCTTGGGCAGAGCCTGCTCCGGCTTGCCCTCCTCGCGAGCGGTCTCCTCGGCGATGCGACGCTCGTTGGCGACCAGGTCCTCGGGCACCTCGTCGCGGGTGACGTAGCGCGGCCGCATCGCGGCGATCTGCATCGCGACGCCCTTGGCGACCTCGGCACCGTCGCCGGAGTACTCGACCAGCACGCCGACGGCCGGCGGCAGGTCGGCGGCGCGGCGGTGCAGGTAGGTGCTGACGGCACCGTCGAAGACGGCGACCTTGGCCAGCTCCAGCTTCTCGCCGATCTTGGCGGACAGCTCCTGGACGACGGAGTCGACGGTCTTGCCGTCGAGCTCGGCGGCCTTGAGGACCTCGACGTCGGTCGCCTTGACGGCCTTGGCCACCTCGACGATCCGCTTGGCCAGGTCCTGGAAGTCGGCGTTCTTGGCGACGAAGTCCGTCTCGGAGCGCAGCTCGATCATCACGCCGCCGTCGGAGGCCACGAGGCCGTTGGCGGTGGTGCGCTCGGCCCGCTTGCCGACGTCCTTGGCACCCTTGATGCGGAGAACCTCGACGGCCTTGTCCAGGTCGCCGTCGGTCTCGTCCAGCGCCTTCTTGCAGTCCATCATGCCGGCGCCGGTCAGCTCACGGAGCCGCTTGACGTCGGCCGTGGTGTAGTTCGCCATCGTGCGTTTTCCGTTCCTTCTGCGGTGTACGCGCGGGTAGTGCTCGACGCGCGCCGCACCCGCCGGTGCGGCGGGTGCGACGCGCGTGATGTCAGGACGAGACGGGCTGCTCGGTCGCCTGCTCGGCGGCCGGGACCTCAGCAGCGGGCTGCTCGGCGGACTCGGCGGCCGGGGCCTCCGCGGGGGTGGAGCTGGTCAGCAGCTCCTTCTCCCACTCGGTCAGCGGCTCGTCGGAGACACCCGGCTCCGGCTTGTCCTCGCCCTCGGGGGCGTTGCGGGCACCGGAGCGGGCCATCAGACCGGCGGCGGCGGCCTCGGCCACGACCTTGGTCAGCAGCGCCGCGGAGCGGATCGCGTCGTCGTTGCCCGGGATCGGGAAGTCGACCTCGTCCGGGTCGCAGTTGGTGTCCAGGATGGCCACGACCGGGATGTTCAGCTTGCGCGCCTCGCCGACGGCGATGTGCTCCTTCTTGGTGTCCACGATCCAGACGGCGCTAGGCACCTTCTGCATGTCGCGGATACCACCGAGGGTGCGCTCCAGCTTGTCCTTCTCACGGGTCAGCATCAGGATCTCTTTCTTGGTGAGACCCTGGAAGCCGCCGGTCTGCTCCATCGACTCCAGCTCCTTGAGACGCTGGAGGCGCTTGTGCACGGTGGTGAAGTTGGTGAGCATGCCGCCCAGCCAGCGCTGGTTCACGTAGGGCATGCCGACGCGGAGGGCCTCGTTGGCGATGGCCTCCTGCGCCTGCTTCTTCGTGCCGACGAACAGGATCGACCCGCCGTGCGCGACCGTTTCCCTGACGAACTCGTAAGCCCGGTCAATGTAGGTCAGCGTCTGCTGGAGGTCGATGATGTAGATGCCGTTGCGCTCGGTGAGGATGTAGCGCTTCATCTTCGGGTTCCAGCGACGGGTCTGGTGTCCGAAGTGCACGCCGCTGTCGAGCAGCTGCTTCATGGTGACGACGGCCATGGCCGGTTGCACCTCTTGGTGTCGTGCGCGCCCACGCGGGCGCGCTTTTCGGTTGACGCGGAAGGCCGGGTGGCCAACCGCCCTGGTGCCGTGCCGGCGTCCGGACTCGTGGTGAAGAACTCTCACCCGGAGACCGCCGGACGTCGCTTCCCGCACAGGCGGGATCTGCACTGGCACGCGAAGTCGCCCCGTGATTACACGAGCCGCGCTAGCAGTGTACGCCCTGACCACGGGCAACTCCGAACCGGCAGCTCGGAGGTCGGTCACCTGTCCACAACGCCCCCGGTTGTCCACAACCCGGCCAGGTCAGGGCGCGTCCAGGGCCAGCTCCGGCCACCGTGGCGGCATGACTCGCACGGTTCCCGCCCCCGCACTCGCCGCCCTGCTCACCGCCCTGTGCTGCGCGGCCCTGTGCTGTGCCGCCGCGCCGCCGACGCACGCCTCGGCGATCACGAGCGACCCACCCGTGCGGGCTGAGCCGCTCCATCGAGAAGCGAGGTTCGGGTGGCCGCTGCGCGCGCCGCACCCGGTCCTCCGGCCGTTCATCGCGCCGGCCACCCCCTTCGGCCCAGGTCATCGCGGTGTCGACCTCGGCGGCGCGGCCGACCAGGAGGTGCTGGCCGCCGGGGACGGGATCGCGCTGTTCGCCGGCCTGCTCGTCGACCGCCCGCTGGTCTCCATCGCGCACGGCGGCGGGCTGTCGACGACCTACGAGCCGATCGAACCGACGGTCGTCGTGGGTCAGCCCGTGCACCGGGGCGAGGTCATCGGCCACCTGCGGCCGGGCCACCAGGGTTGCGGCGCCGCGCCCGGCCGGGGTGAGGGGCCGGACGTCCGCCTGTCCGGCGGCCCCGCAGCGGCCGGGGTGTGCCTGCACTGGGGCGCGCGCCGCGGCCGCGACTACCTCGACCCGCTGCGGCTGGTCGCCGCGCCGCACGTCCGCCTGCTGCCCGTGGAGGGGCGGATCAGCTCTCCGACTGTTGTTCGATGAGCTTGGTCCGCAGCCGCAGCACGGCCCTGGTGTGCAGCTGGCAGACCCGCGACTCGGTCACGCCGAGCACCCTGCCGATCTCGGCCAGGGTCAGGTTCTCGAAGTAGTAGAGCGTGACCACCACGCGGTCGCGCTCGGCGAGCTGCGCGATCGACTCGGCCAGCTGCCGCCTGCTGTCCCGGTCCACGAGCGCGGCGACGGGATCCTCGGCGTGGTCGTCCGGCAGCATCTCGGCCAGCGAGGCGCCGCCTCGGCTCGCCGCGATCAGCTCGTCGAGCGCCACCACGCTGGTCAGCTGAAGCTGCGCGTACAGCTCGCGCAGCTCGGCGAGGGTGATCTTCAGTTCGGTGGCGAGCTCGCTGTCGGTCGGCGTGCGCTGCAACCGGCCACCCAGCCGCTCCAGCGCCCGTTCGACGTCCCGCGCCCTGCTGCGCACCGAACGCGGCACCCAGTCCTGGGACCGCAGGTCGTCCAGGATCGCCCCGCGGATCCGCTGCATGGCGTAGGTCTCGAACTTCAGCCCGCGCTCCGGCTCGAACTTCTCGATCGCGTCGACCAGCCCGAAGATGCCCGACTGCACCAGGTCGGCGACGTCCACGTGCGAGGGCAGCCCGGTGCCGACGCGCCCGGCGACGTACTTGACCAGGGGCGCGTAGTGCAGCACCAGCCGATCCCGCAGCGGCATCGCCCTCGACCCGCCGTAGCTACGCCACAGCGCGACGATCCCAGCCTCGACGTCGTCCGCGCTGCGGTAGTCCGAGGAGTGCGTTCCCGCCGGCTGACCCGAGTCGGGCGGGACAGCGGTCCCGTTGCGACCGCCGCCGTCGCCGGACGCGTCGCCGCCGACATCGCCTCGATGCCCGGCGAGGTGCCCGACGTCGAGGTGGTGCCCGTTGCCATCGCGTGGGGAGGGTGTCTTCGCGGAGCGCACGGTCGCGGTGCGGGAACCTCCCCCGACGTCGTCAGGAACGGGGGTGGGTTCGGTCATGGATCGCCTTCAGCCGTTCGACAGTGACGTGTGTGTAGAGCTGAGTGGTTGCGAGCGTAGCGTGACCGAGCAGTTCTTGGACGGTTCGAAGGTCAGCTCCCCCTTCAAGCAGGTGCGTGGCGGCCGAATGGCGTAGTCCGTGCGGCCCCATGTCCGCAGCGTCAGGGACCGCGCCAACGGTGTCGTGCACGATGCGCCGAGCCATCCTTGGATCCAGCCTCCCGCCCCTCGCTCCGAGGAATAACGCGGCCAAGGAACCCGCCGTGACCAGCGCGGGACGTCCTTCGCTCAGCCATCGGCGCACCGCTCGTTCGGCCGGCTGGCCGAACGGAACAGCGCGTTCGCGACTGCCCTTGCCCAGTACTCGGACCAACCTCCGCGAGTAGTCGACGTCGTCGATGTCGAGGCCGCACAGCTCGGACACCCGAACACCCGTGGCGTACAGCAACTCCACCACGGCCTGGTCACGCAGCGCAACCGGATCACCCTCAGCGGCACCCGACTGGGCAGCCTCCATCGCGGCATCCGCCTGCTCCCTGTGTAGCACTGCGGGCAGCTTCCGATGCGGACGCGGCGCGGCGAGGCGCGGCCCCGGGTCGGCGGCGAGATGGCCCGCCCTGGCCGCCCAGGCGGTGAACGTGCGGGCCGAGGCGGCCCGGCGGGCCAGCGTGGTCCGGCCGGCGCCCGCCGCGTGTTGGTCGGCCAGCCAGGAGCGCAGCGCCGCCAGGTCGAGCGCGCCGAGCGCGTGGTCGCCGCGCGCCGGCGGGCCGTCGGCCGCGAGATGCCCGAGCAGCGCCACCACGTCCCCGACATAGGCCCGGACCGTGTGCGGCGAATGCCCGCGCTCCAGCGCGAGATGGCGCTCGTACTGGTCAAGCACAGCGGCCAGTCCGGCAGGCAGCTCCGAACGAAGGCGCACGAGATCCACTCGACCGCGGCGGCTGGACATAGCCCCAAACGCTGCGCCCTCGACGGCGTCCGGTCAAGCATCGCCGCGCCCACTCTCGTTCCGCGCGCGCCGCCAACCCGACTCGCCCCGGCTGGCGAGGCCGGCGAACTCCAGCTCGGGCAGCAGCGCGCGGACCCGGGGCAGCGGCACGCCCGACTCCACCGCGATCAGCTCGGCGCTGCGACCGGCACCCCGGCTCAGCGCCTCGTGCACGCGCATGGTGTCGCTGCCGGGCGGGGCGATCGGCTCGTCCGCGTCGCCGACCGACGGCGCCAGATCGACGCCGATGCGCCCGGCGGTCTCGATGACGTCGTGCACGGTGCTCACCGCGATCGCCTCGCCGCCGCGCAGCAGCTCGTTGCAGCCGAGCGAGCTCGCCGAGGTCACCGGCCCAGGCACCACCATCAGCACGCGACCGATGGCGCAGGTCGTGGCGGCGGTGTTCTTCGCCCCGCTGCGCCTGCCCGCCTCCACCACGACCGTCCCGGCGGCCAGCGCCGCGATGAGCCGGTTCCTGGCGAGGAAGCGATGCCTGGCCGGCGGTGTGCCTGGCGGGTACTCGCTGAGCACGGCACCCCGGTCAGCGACCAGGCTCAGCAGCCGATCGTGCCCGGCCGGATAGGCGATGTCCACGCCACAGGCCAGCACCGCGATGGTGCTGCCGGCCGCCATCAGCGCGCCCCGGTGCGCCGCGCCGTCGATGCCGTGGGCGGCGCCCGAGACGACCGTGACGCCGGCCTCGGACAGCCCGTGGCCGAACTCCGCCGCGACGTGCTCGCCGTACCCGCTGGCCGCGCGGGAGCCGACCACGGCGACCGCCCGGTCGGTCAGCTCGTCCAACCTGCCGACGCCGCGCACCCACAGCGCAAGCGGCTCCACGCCGATCCGGACGCCCCGCTGCCCAGCCGCGCACAGCCCGGCGAGCGGCCACCCCGGCCACTCCTCGTCCTCCGGGGTGACCAGCCGCGCGCCGATCGTCGCGCCGTTGCGCAGGTCGGTCTCGGCGAGTTCGAGATGCGCCCTCGCCGAGGTCTCCCGCAGCACCGCGGCGGGCGCGTCGCCACTGCGCACCAGCTCGGCGGCCCGCACCGGCCCGTCCTGCTCCACCAGGGCGACCAGCGCCGCCGCGGGCGGCTCGGCCACCCGCACCAGGTACGCCCGAGCCAGCCGCACCGGGTCGGCCGGCGTCGCCGCGCTCACGGCGACCTCCGCCGGCGGAACCCCAACGCGCCACGCCACCCCACGCGCATCCGCTCGGGCGCGCCGGACCGCGCCCGGTCCGACCACGTCGTCGCGCTCATGCCGACCTCCGTTCGCGGAACTCCAGGGCGGCGGAGACATGGTCGACGTCCGGACGGTCCGCCCCCGCGAGGTCGGCGAGCGTCCAGGCCACCCGAAGGCACCGGTCGGCGCCTCGGCCGGTGATCGCCCCGCACGCCAGCCCCCGGTCCAGCAGAACGGTGGCCTGCCTGGGCAGCGCGTACTCCCGGCGCAGCACCGGCCCTGGCGCCTCGGCGTTGGTGCGCCAGCCGTGCGCCGCCCAACGCGCGTTCGCCCGCGCCCTGGCCGCCACGACCCGAGCGCGCACGACGGACGTCGGTTCGGGCTGGCCGACATCCGCCCTGGCCATGGCGGTGAGCGGCCGCATGCGCACCCGCAGGTCGACGCGGTCGAGCAACGCGCCGGACAACCGCGCGAAGTAGCGCCGCCGCGCGTTCGGTGCGCAACAGCAGTCGATCTCCCTCGGCGGCGCGCACGGACACGGGTTGGTCGCCAGGACGAGCTGGAACCTCGCGGGGTAGGTCATGACGCCGTCCCGCCTGGCCAGCCGGACCTCGCCCTCCTCGAGCGAGGTCCGCAGCGACTCCAACAGGGGCGCGCTGAGCTCACAGGCCTCGTCCAGGAGCAAAACGCCGCGGTGCGCCCTGCTGATCGCGCCCGGTCTCGCCAGGCCGACGCCCCCGCCGACCAGCGCCGCCATCGAGGTGGAGTGGTGCGGGGCGACGAACGGCGGCGCCACGACCAACGGATGGTCGGCGGAGAGCAGCCCGGCAACCGAGTGGATCGCGGTCACCTCGAGCGCCTCGTCGGCGGACAGGTCGGGGAGCAGGCCGATCAGGCGCTGGGCCAGCATCGTCTTCCCCGTGCCCGGCGGACCGGTCAACAGCAGGTGATGAGCCCCTGCCGCGGCGACCTCCAGCGCCCACCTGGCCTCCGGCTGGCCGACCACGTCGACGAGGTCCGGCGCCTCGACCGGCGGCGGCCGCCCCGGCGCGGACGGCTGCACGAGCTGGGAGGGCTCCGCGCGCAGCCAGCCGAGGACGTCGGCGAGGCACGCCGCGCCGAACACCTCGATCCCGTCGACCAGGGCGGCCTCCGCCAGGTTGTCCACCGGCACCACCGCGCGGCGCAACCCCGCCCTGCGCGCGGTCAGCAGGCCCGGCAGCACACCGCGCACCGGGCGCAGCCTGCCGTCCAGGGCCAGCTCGCCGATCAGCACGGTGCCGTCGAGCAGCCCGGCCGGCACCGTCTGCGCGCCGGCCAGCACGGCGCACGCCAGGGCGAGGTCGTAGCCGGAGCCGTTCTTGGGCAGCGTCGCCGGCGACAGCCCGAGGGTGATCCGCTGCGCTGGCCAGTCCTCACCGGTGTTGCGGACGGCGGCCCGCACCCGGTCCTTGGACTCGTGCAGCGCCGCGTCCGGCAGGCCGAGCAGCTGCACGACCGGTTTGCCTCGCCCGACGTCGGCCTCCACCTCCACGGCGAGCCCGTCCACCCCGAACAGCGCCACCGACCACGCTCGTACCAGCGCCATCACCCGACACCCCGCAGATGCTCCAGCCTGGCCGGCTCGTGCGGCGGCCAGAGCACCGAGATGACGTCGATCCGGACCTCGCACCAGCCGACCCGATGAGCGGACAGCCACAGGCCGGTGAGGTGCCGGATCCTGCGCAGCTTGGCGGCCGTCACCGCCTCCGCCGGGACGCCGTGGTCAAGGCCCGAGCGGGTCTTCACCTCGCACACCACGGCGCGGACGCCGTCGGTGGCGACCACGTCCAGCTCCCCGCCCCGGCACCGCCAGTTCCTGGACAGCACCACCAGCCCCTGGCTCTCCAGGTACTGACAGGCCAGCGACTCGCCCTGCCGGCCGAACTCGTACTGGTCCCAGTCTCGTTGCGGGACCAACTGCGCAACCACGCTCACTGTTCCTCACCTCCCCGTCGGTCGTCTGGCATGACCGTGCCGGGAAAGCGGATCCTGTGCCATCGGCTGGTGCCGAGCTGTGGATGACTGGATGGGTTGTGGACAACTTCGGCCCCGGAGCGGTGCTCCGGGGCCGAGAGTCGGTGTCAGGTGGTAAGCAGAAAGGTTTCAGCCGTTGAACGGGCCGTCTTCCGGCAGCCGCAGGTCGGGCTTGTCCAGCTCCTCCACGTTGACGTCCTTGAAGGTGATCACCCTGACGTTCTTCACGAACCGAGCCGGCCGGTACATGTCCCACACCCAGGCGTCGGACATCCGCACCTCGAAGTACACCTCGCCGTCGGCGTTCCGCACCTGCACGTCGACCGCGTTGGCCAGGTAGAACCGCCGTTCGGTCTCCACCACGAAGGAGAACTGACCGACGATGTCGCGGTACTCCTTGTAGAGCTGCAGCTCCATCTCGGTCTCGTACTTCTCGAGATCTTCCGCGCTCATCGGATCCGCGCCCCTCCTCGTCGCGAGCTTGCCACCCCGATCGCGGGGGGCTCCCCATTCTGGACTACGCCGAGCGCTGCCATGCTGCGCACCACCCGGCGTGGCGGCCGAAGCCCGTGCGCGACCGCCGCTGATGTCACGTTCGCATACGACCACCGATGCTCCGCGCTCGGCCCGTGTTCGAGCAACGCGGAGCTGTGCTCGGCCGTCGAGTACCCCTTGTGCACGTGAAACCCGTATGCGGGGAGTTCCTCGTGCAGCCCGGACATGATCCGGTCCCTGGTGACCTTCGCCAACACCGATGCCGCCGCCACGCACGCGGCGGCCTGGTCGCCCTTGACCACCGGCATGCTCGGCGCCGTCAACCCCGGCACCCGGAAGCCGTCCACCAGCACGTATCCGGGATGCGTCGTCAGTCTGGCCACCGCCCGCCGCATCCCCTCGATGTTGGCGACGTGCACGCCGATCAGGTCGATCTCGCTGGCCGGCACCACCACAACGGCGAAGTCCACCGCCCTGGCCCTGACCACGTCGAACATCCGATCCCGGGCCGCTGCGGTGAGCAACTTCGAGTCGGTGAGCCCGTCGAACTTGGCAGCATCACCCGGTCGGAGGACACAGGAGGCGATCACCAGCGGACCGGCGCAGGCTCCGCGCCCCGCCTCGTCCACCCCGGCAACCGGTCCGAGCCCCCGGCGGTCAAGGGCCGCCTGGAGCGCCCAGTTCCCCGAGGTCCGCCGCACCACAGCCCTCGGCGGGCGCAACACGTCCGAGCTGACCGCCATCGTCTACCGTCGCCCTTCCCGCCACGTCCGCAACCGCCGCCGCGCGCCGCGCCCGAGCAGCAACACCGGCCAGGCCGCCGCGAACGCGACCCCGACGGGCACCGCCTGCTGCCATGCCGGCGCGCTCAGCACGGTCGCCTGCGGATTGTGGTCCCCGACCCCCTGCCAGCGCGAGGGGGGCAGCACGACGAACCGCGCCTTGCCGATGACGTTGTCCACCGGCACCAGGCCGGCGACCCCGCCGTTGCCCTGGTACCGCGAGTCCCGCGAGTCGTTGCGGTTGTCGCCCATCACGAACAGGTAGCCGTCCGGCACCTTCACCTCGGCGAAGGAGTCCTGGACGGTGCTCCTGCCCGGCTCCCAGTACACGTACGGCTCGTCCAGCGCCTTGCCGTCCACGATCACGTGGTTCGACGAGTCGCAACAGCGCACGGTCTGCCCGCCGACCGCGATGACCCGCTTGACGAAGTCCTCCTCGTCCGGCGCGGCGAGCCCAACCATCGAGCCGGCCTGCTGGAGCCAGCGCACCAGCACGTTGTCCGAGCGCGGCGCGGCCTCCGAGTGGTCCCAGGTGTCGGGGCCCTTGAAGACGACCACCTCACCGGGCGCCGGATGGGTGAAGTCGTAGAGCATCTTGTCCACGAGCACGCGGTCGCCGACGCAACCGGCGCAGCCGTGCAGCGTCTGTTCCATCGACTGCGACGGGATCAGGTACACCCTGCCGACGAAGGTCTGGATCAGGAACACCAGCACGAGCGCGACACCGATCAGGATGGGCAGCTCCTGCCAGAACGAACGCTTACGCCGGGACTTGCGTGGTGGCGGGTGGGTCGCCCCCGCCACCACGGCGTCCTCGGAGTCCTCGAATGTCGGTCCCCCCGACGCGACGTCTGACACATTCACCAGCGTACCCAGCGTGATCCACCGGCAACCGGCCAGCCGGGCTCAGCCCGACGTCGTGGTCCGCGCCGCCACGAGCTTGGTCCTGATCCGCCTGCCGAGCCACAGCGTCGGCCACGCGGCGGCGAAGCCGACACCGGCCGGCACGCCGACCTGCCACGCCGGTGCGCCGATCGCGGCGGCCTGCGCGTTGTGATCGCCGATGCCCTGCCACCGGGACGGCGGCAACACGATGAACCTGGCCTTGCCGATCACGTTGGACACTGGCACGACGCCGCGCTCGCCGCCGCCGCCCTGGCAGCGCGAGTCGCAGGAGTTCATCCGGTTGTCGCCCATCACCCAGAGATCACCCTGGGGGACCTTCACCGGTTCGAACGGCGGCATGTCCTGCGGGCCGGTGCCGGGCATCCAGTAGATGTAGGGCTCGTCCAGCGCCTTGCCGTCGACGATGACCCGATGCTGCGCGTCGCAGCACTGCACGGTCTGACCGCCGGTGGCGATGACCCGCTTGACGAAGTCGCGCTCGTCCGGCGGGGCCAGCCCGATCAGCGACGCGACCTGCTGGATCCCTCGGACCAGGAAGTTGCTCGACCGGTCCGAGCGGAACTCGTTCTGTAGCCAGGAGTCCGGCCCCCGGAACACGACGACGTCGCCCGGCGACGGGTCGGAGAAGTCGTAGGTGACCTTGTCCACCAGCACCCGGTCGTTCGTGCAGCCGGTGCACCCGTGAAGGGTCTGCTCCATTGACTGCGACGGGATGACGTACACGCGGGCCAGGAAGGTCTGGATGAGGAAGGTCAGCACGATCGCGGTCACGAAGAGGATCAACACTTCGCGCCAGAACGGCGTCTTCTTCTTGGCCTTGCCGGAGTGCCGGCCCCGCCCCGAGTCAGACTCGGGGGCGGGGTCCTCGGCTACTCCGTCTGGACGATCAGGGTCGTCCTCAGCTGCGGTGGAACGCACGGGGTCTGCCACGTAGGCAGGCTACGGCAGCCGGCGGGCCATCCGTCAGGAGGCCGGCCGAGCGTCGCGCTTCTCCTTGATCTTGGCGGCCTTGCCGCGGAGGTCGCGCAGGTAGTACAGCTTGGCGCGACGCACGTCACCACGGGTGGCGACCTCGATCTGGGCGATGTTGGGCGAGTGCACCGGGAAGGTGCGCTCAACGCCGACGCCGAACGAGACCTTGCGAACCGTGAAGGTCTCACGCACGCCGCCGCCCGAGCGACGGATGACGACGCCCTGGAACACCTGGACCCGCTCGCGGGAGCCCTCGATGACGCGGACGTGAACCTTCAGCGTGTCGCCCGGCCGGAAGCTCGGGATGTCGGAACGCAGCGACTGGGCGTCAAGAGCGTCCAGGGTGTTCATCGGTGGTCCGTCCTCGTCCTTCGGGTGTCTTCCGTACTCCCCACGGGCGCGACCGATCTACGCTAGGCGACCTGGCCGCGACCAAACCTGGGGTGGGCTTGTGGTGCGCGCCGAACACGTGTCCGGCAGCAGCAACCTGTCCAGTGTGCCAGATGGGGCAGGCAGACCGGAAATCGACCCTATTGCTCCTGCTCGCGCAGGCGGCTGAGCAGGGCACGGTCGTGTTTGTCGAACGAGCTGTCCGGCAGCGCGTCGAGCAGTTCCGGGCGGCGGCGCAGCGTCCGCTCCAGCGACTGGTCCCGCCGCCAGCGGTCGATCAGGGCGTGGTTGCCGGACCGGAGCACGTCGGGCACCGGCCGCTCCCGCCACACTTCCGGCCGGGTGTAGCTGGGGCCCTCCAACAGACCGTCAGAGAACGAGTCCTGCGCCGCCGACGCGGGGTTGCCGAGCACGCCTGGCAGGAACCTGGCCACCGCCTCGACCATCACCAGCACCGCGACCTCGCCGCCGACCAGCACGTAGTCGCCGATCGACACCTCGTCCACCCGCATCCGGGTCGCGGCGTCGTCGACGACCCGCTGGTCGATGCCCTCGTAGCGACCGCAGGCGAACACCAGCCGCTGCTCGGTGGCGTACTCGTGGACCAGTTCCTGGGTGAACGGCCGGCCGGCCGGGGTCGGCACGACCAGCCTCGGCGTCGGGTCGCCAGCGCACACCTCGTCCAGGGCAGGACCCCACACGTCCGGCTTCATCACCATGCCGGGGCCGCCGCCGTAGGGGCTGTCGTCCACCGCCCGGTGCACGTCGTGGGTCCAGTTCCGCAGGTCGTGCACGTCGAGGCTGAGCAGGCCCCGGTCGATGGCCCTGCCGAGCAGCGCGGCCCGCATCGGGGCCAGGTACTCGGGAAAGATCGTGAGAACGTCGATGCGCACGGATCAGGCCTCGTCCAGCAGGCCGTCCGGCGGGTCGAGCACGACGCGGCCGCCGCGCACGTCCACCTGCGGCACGATCTCCCGCACGAACGGCACCAGCAGCTCGCCGCCGCCCTCGCGCCGGATCACGAGCAGCTCGCCGCCCGCGCCGTGCGCGATCTCGAGCACGGTGCCGACCTGGGTGCCGTCCAGCAGCACCGCAGCGAGGCCCTCGAGCTCGTGGTCGTAGAACTCGTCCGGATCCCCGGTCGGTGGCAGGTCGGCGGTGTCGGCGAGCAGCAGCGTGCCGCGAAGGGTCTCGGCGACGTCCCTGGTCAGGACCTCCTCGAAACGCACCAGCAGCCGCCCGGCGTGAGGCCGGGCGGCTGCCACGGTGAGACTCCGCGACGCACCGTCACGCAGACGCGCGGCCAAGACCGCGCCGATGGCAAAGCGGACTTCGGGTGAGTCAGTGCGCAGGTCAACGGACAGTTCGCCGGTGATTCCATGCGCCTTGGCCACCCGGCCAATAACGACGTCCATGCGTTGGGTGCGTCCGTTCAGCGATCGGTGTCGACCACGTCGACCCGCACACCACGACCGCCGATGCCGGCCATCACGGTGCGCAGAGCGGTCGCCGTGCGTCCGCCGCGCCCGATCACCTTGCCGAGGTCGTCCGGGTGGACGTGCACCTCAAGGGTGCGGCCTCGACGCGTGGTGACCAGGTTGACGCGCACGTCGTCCGGGTGGTCGACGATGCCGCGGACGAGGTGCTCAAGGGCGTCCGCGAGCAAGCTCACGCCTCGCCGCCCTCGGCCTTCTCAGCGGCGGGCTCGCCGCTCTCATCCTTGGTCGCAGCCTTCTCGGACTTGGCGCCACCCTTCTTCTTCTGGGTGGTGGCCTCGGCCATCGGCTCCTCGCCAGCGGCGGCAAGCGCGGCGGCGAACAGCACGGCCTTGTCCGGCTTGGGCTCGCGGTGCTTCAGCGTGCCCTCGGCGCCCGGCAGGCCCTTGAACTTCTGCCAGTCACCGGTGATCTTCAGCAGGTTCTGGACGGAGTCGGTGGGCTGCGCGCCGACGCTCAGCCAGTACTGCGCCCGCTCGGAGTCGACCTCGATGAAGCTCGGCTCCTGCTTGGGGTGGTACTTGCCGATCGTCTCGATCGCCTTGCCACTGCGACGGGTGCGGGCGTCGGCGACAACGATCCGGTAGTACGGCTGACGGATCTTGCCAAGCCTCTGCAGCTTGATCTTGACGGCCACGGGTTGGGGTGCTCCTCAAGCTCTCGTTTACTCAGGTGCGAGCACTCTTCACCCGAGTGGGGACGGGTCCGAGCGCCCAGAGATCATGGCAACCATGGCGCGGTGAGAGGGTCCGGCCACGGCAGACAACCAGCCATTCTGCCAGACGGCCAGCACGCCACACGAATCGGTGTGCCGTTTCACTGGCGAAACCTCGGTGTTCGAGGGCGTCGACGCGGGGTTCGCGCGGCGGAACGTGACCGATCGCACGCGGCGACGGGTCAGGCCCGCATCACGCCGAGCGAGATCAGCAGAAACGTCAGGCCGGGCAGGAAGTTGTTGATCACGTGCGCCACCACGCTCGCGGTCAGCCTGCCGGTGATCAACCTGGCGAACCCGATCGGCAGGGCGATGACCAGCAGCAGCGACGTGCGCAGCGGTTCGAGGTGGCCCGCGGCGAAGATCGCCGTGCTCAGCACGAACGCCGCCCACCTGCTCCAGCGCAGCCGCTCGATCGCGCCCCACAGCAGCCCCCGGTAGATCAGCTCCTCGCACAGCGGCGCGAGCAGACACACGTACAGGAACATCACCACGGCGGCCGACACCGGCATCGCCTTGCCGTCCACCAGCGACCCGATCGCCGACGTCGCGTTCTGCTGGCCGACGACCTTCGACCACACGGCCGCCGCGACATAGGTGAGCGCGAGCCCGGCAAGGCCGAGCTTGAGACCCACCTTGACGTCGCTCCACCGCCACTGGAGCCGCAGGTCGATCAGCGGACCGTTACCTCGGACCACCGTGGCCAGCACGGCGACCCCCGCCGCCAGCACCGTCGGCACCATCGACGCGACGAGGATGACCGTCACCGAGTCCGCCGGATCGGGCATGAGCCGCCGCGCGATCGCGCCGATGAACACCGCGGACAGGATGAAGACGGCCTCGGTCAGCAGGAACGCGCCGAATCCCCATCGCTGTCCCTGACATTCCCTCGGGCGCTCCTGCTGGATCGCCCGCACGCTGGCCAGCAGGCCGGTGCGGGTGTCGGCGGATTCCCCCGAGGGCTCCGGTGCGTCTGTTGAGTGCACATGCGCCTCCGTCGAGCCGGTCGCTGTCCCAGGCTGCCTTCGCTCCAGCAGCGAGCCGTGTCAGCCGAGAGTAGTCCGGTTGGCCGGCACAGGTGCCGGGCCCAATGAACAGAACAGGGTCAGCTCACGGAGAAGAACAGGTACACGGCTGGCAGCAGGTTGTTCGCCCCGTGCGCCACCAGGCTCGCCCCGACCCGACCCGTCGTCATCCTCGCCCAGCCGATGGCGACGCCCTGGGCGAACAGGCTCAGCGTGCGCCAGGACTCCTCGTGCAGGAACGCGAAGATCAACGCGGTCAGCGCGAGTATCGCCAGACGCGGCACCCGGTAGTGCGCCAACGCGCCCCACAGCGCGCCGCGCACCAGCAGCTCCTCGGTCAGCGGGGCGCCGAGCAGCAGGAACAGCGCGGCCAACGCGAGCCAGACCGACCGGCCGCCGGCGAGCGCACCGAGGTCGTCCAGCGGCGAGCCGCCGACCGCCCCGTCGTGCACCAGGTACAGCAGCACCCCGATGGACCAGCCGGCGAACAGCGAGAACCCGCCGCAGGCGAGGCCGACGCGGACGTCGCGCCAGGTCGGCAGCAGCCCGAAGTCCCTGGCGGGCCCAGCGCCCTTCCACCAGGACGCCACCAGCGGGCCGAGGCCGAGGAACAGGTTGGGCAGGAAGGCGAGCAGCAGCAACGGGCCGAGCACCGGCCGGCCCGCGGACTCGAACTGGGTGAACCGGCCCGGCAGCGTCGCGGTGAGGACCAGCGTGACGAGGTAGTAGCCGCCGATGCCCGCGAAGAAGGCCGCGAACCCCCAGTGCGCGGCGGCCCGCGCCGGCTCGGCGAGCGGCGGCGTGCCCGGCTGTCCCTGCTCGTCCACCGCGCACTCCCAGGCTCGGCCCGTGGCTCGGCGCCTAGATCAGGCGACCACGCAACATGATGGCGCTCGGCGAGCGCAGCACCTCGAGATCGGCCCTCGGATCACTCGGGTAGACCACGATGTCCGCAGGCGCGCCCTCGACGAGACCGGGGTAGCCGAGCCATTCGCGGGCCGCCCAGGAGGCCGCGCCGATCGCCTGCTCCGCAGACATTCCGGCTCGGTGCAGCGCGACGATCTCGTCGACGATCCTGCCGTGCTCGATGCCGCCACCCGCATCGGTGCCCGCGAACACCCGGACCCCCGCCTCGATGGCCGCGCTGATCGCGGCGGGCGCCCGCCGGTACAGCTCGGTCATGTGGGCCGCGTAGTCCGGGTACTTGGTCGCCGCAGACGCGATCGACGGGAAGTTCTCCACGTTGATCAACGTCGGCACCAGCGCGGTGCCGGCCTCGGCCATGTCCGCGATGGTCGCGTCAGTGAGGCCGGTGCCGTGCTCGATGCAGTCGATACCGGCGGCGAGCAGGCCGGGAATCGCGTCCTCGCCGAACACGTGCGCGGTGACCCGCGCACCGCCCTCGTGCGCGATCTTGATGGACTGCGCCAGCACCTCGTCGGACCACAGCGGCGCGAGATCCCCGGTCGGCCGGTCAATCCAGTCGCCGACCAGCTTGACCCAGCCGTCCCCGTAGGCGACCTGCTCGGCCACGGCGGCCGGCAGCAACTCCTGGTCGGTCAGCTCGACGCCCAGGTACGGGATGTACCGCTTCGGCCTGGCCAGGTGCCGGCCAGCGCGCACAATCCTCGGCAGGTCGAGGCGCTCCTGCAACGGCCGGGTGTCGATGGGCGAACCGCAGTCCCTGATCAGCAGGGTCCCGGTGTCGCGGTCGATCTCGGCCTGCTCGGCCGCCTCGGCCAGCTCGACCGGGCCCTTCGGCCCGATGCCGACGTGGCAGTGCGCGTCGACGAGGCCGGGCAGCAGGAACCCGCCGTCCACCACGGTGCGCGCGCCGGGCACCGGCTTGGTGCGCACGCGGCCGTTGACGACCCACAGGTCGCGTGCCTCGCCGTCGGGCAGGACGGTGCCGCGCAGGTGCAGTCCGCTCATCGAGTCAGTTCTTGCCGAACTTGAGCTTGGACGGGTCGAAACCGGGGGGCAGCTGGTCGAGGCCGCCGTTGAGGCCGGGGGGCAGCTCGGCGGGACCCGCGCCCATCCCCGGCATGCCGCCGGGGAAGCCGCCGGGCATCATGCCGGGCAGACCGCCCTTGAACTTCGGCGGAGTCGGGCCGCGTCCCTTCCCCTTCTTCCCCTTCTTGCCCTTGCGGTTCTTGCTGCCGCCGCCGGGCAGACCGAACCGGCCGGCCATCTGCGCCATCATCTTCCTGGCGTCGAAGAACCGGTTGACGATCTCGTTGACGTCGCTGACCTTCACGCCGGATCCGTTGGCGATGCGGAGCCGCCGCGAGGCGTTGATCATCTTCGGGTCGGCCCGCTCGGCCGGGGTCATGCCCCGGATGATCGCCTGCACCCGGTCGAGGTGCTTCTCGTCAAGCTGGGCCAGCTGGTCCTTCATCTGGCCAGCGCCGGGCAGCATGCCGATCAGGTTGGCCAGCGGCCCCATCTTGCGGACGGCGAGCATCTGCTCGAGGAAGTCCTCAAGCGTCAGCTCCCCCGTGCCGATCTTCTGCGCGGCGACCTGGGCCTGCTCGGCGTCGAACGCCTGCTCGGCCTGCTCGATCAGGGTGAGCATGTCGCCCATGCCGAGGATGCGGCTGGCCATCCGATCGGGGTGGAAGACGTCGAAGTCCTCCAGCTTCTCCCCGTTGGAGGCGAACATGATCGGCTGGCCGGTCACCTCGCGGACGCTCAGCGCGGCGCCACCCCTGGCGTCGCCGTCGAGCTTGGTGAGCACCACGCCGGTGAAGCCGACACCGTCGCGGAACGCCTCGGCGGTAGTCACCGCGTCCTGGCCGATCATGGCGTCGACCACGAACAGCACCTCGTCCGGCTGGACGGCGGTGCGGATGTCCGCAGCCTGACGCATCATCTCCTCGTCGACACCCAGCCGGCCGGCGGTGTCCACGACCACGACGTCGTGCTGGGCGCGGCGCGCCTCCTCGATGCCTCGGCGGGCCACGTCGACCGGGTCGCCGACGCCGTTGCCCGGCTCCGGCGCGAACACGGTGACGCCGGCGCGCTCGCCGACCACCTGGAGCTGGGTCACCGCGTTGGGCCGCTGGAGGTCGCAGGCGACGAGCAGCGGCGCGTGCCCCTGGCCGCGCAGCCACTTGGCCAGCTTGCCGGCCAGCGTCGTCTTGCCGGCGCCCTGGAGGCCGGCGAGCATGATCACCGTCGGCGGGTTCTTGGCGAGGTTCAGCCTGCGGGTCTCGCCGCCGAGGATGTTGACCAGTTCCTCGTTGACGATCTTGACGACCTGTTGGGCCGGGTTGAGCGCCTGGGACACCTCGGAGCCCTTGGCCCGCTCCTTGATGCCCGCGATGAACGACTTCACGACGGGCAGCGCGACGTCCGCTTCGAGCAGCGCGATGCGGATCTCGCGGCAGGTCGCGTCGATGTCGGCGTCGGAGAGCCGACCCTTGCCGCGCAGGTTTTGCAGGACCGAGGTGAGCCGGTCGGAGAGGGTGTCGAACACGGTGCCGCCAGACCTCGCAAATCGTCGGAGACTTCGTCGACTTCACTGACGAAGTAACAACGAGGGTAGCCGCTCGACACCCTCGACCGTGCACAACCGGCTCGACCTGCGCGGCAAAGCGGGCGCGGGGGCCGTCCCTGGCTGGTGCCCGGCCGGCGCCGGGCCGGCGTCAGATGGTCTTCGGCTGGTCTTCGGCGGGCCGAGCCGGCGGCGGCCGCACGACATCGCAGACCGGTGGATCGGGGATACGGGTGCAGCGATCGTCACCAACGCGGCGATCGTCACCAACGCGGGGCTCATCCCGAGGATGGGTCGAGCTGCCCTGAGGCGGCCCGACCCCTCATCAGGCCGCCTCGGACAGCTCGCGATGCGACTCGGCACCCCTACCTCGGCCCCCGCCGCCCCAACCCCCCGGTCACTGGGCGGCCCCCTGGCCTCGGTTCCCTCACCGCGTCACAGGGAAGAGACTGCCCGGTGACCCATCTCCGCAGGCAGCGTGAGCACCCGCTATGTGCAGTGCGTAATGCTACGCATCACGGAAGGGGGTTGTTTCCACCCAATTGGACGTATCTGGCGAGCGTTTGCGTACTCGTAGCGTGATCAGCGGGCGGCGTCCAACACGGCCCGCTCGACCGCCCGCCGAGTGGCCGAGTCCAGCGTCTCGCCGCCGTCGACGGCCAAGCTGAACGAGTCGACCACGGTGCCGCCCAGGGTCGCCACCCGCGCCCACAACACGTCCATGCCGCATCGTTCGAGCGCGTCGGCGACCCGATGCAGCAGCCCGATCCGGTCGGCGGCACGCAGTTCGAGCACGACGGCACCGGACGCCTCGTCGTCGAACCACAGCACCTTCACCGGCGGCGGATCGATCGGCGGGCCACCGTAGTCCTGCTCCTTCGCGACCAACTTCTCCGCGAGCGGCAGCGAACCTTCCAGCGCTCTGGTCAGTTGCTCACGCAGCAGCGTGACGTCCGGCAGCGAACCGAACCTCGGCGACACCGTGAACACCTCGACGGCGGCCCCGGCGTGACTGCGCACCGTGGCGGTGTGCACCTCGAGCGAGTGCAGCGCGAGGACCCCGGCCGTCCTGGACAGCAGCCCGCGCCGATCCGGCGCGACGACCGTCACCTCGGCGGAATGCGGCCCTTTGGCGAGCACGATGTTGGGCCGACCCGCCGCGACGGCGACCTCGGCCAGCGCCCGTTGCGCCTCGTCCAACGGCTCCGGCCGGGGCTGGGGATCCCCCGCCATCATCGCCCGACACCGCCGCACCAGGTCGTTGATCAGCGACGACTTCCACTCCGTCCACACACCGGGACCGGTGGCCATCGCATCGGCCTCGGTGAGCGCGTGCAGCAGCTCCAGCAACACCGGGTCGCCGTCAAGGGTGTCGAGCACCCGCCGCACGGTGGCCTCGTCCGCAACGTCCCGCCTGGTCGCGGTGTGCGGCAGCAGCAGGTGGTGCCGGACCAGCTCGGACAGGGTTTCCACGTCCGACGGCCACAGGCCGAGCCGCTCGCCGACCTGCGCGGCCAGGGCTGCGCCGACCTCGGAGTGGTCGAGCTCGCGCCCCTTGCCGATGTCGTGCAGGAGCGCGCCGAGCAGCAACAGGTCGGGTCGGGACACCCTGGTGACCAGGCGCGCCGCGTACGCCGTCGTCTGCACCAGGTGCCGATCCACCGTCCAGGTGTGCGCGGCGTCCCGTGGCGGCAGGTCGCGGACCGCACCCCACTCCGGGAACAGCCGGCCCCACAGCCCGGTGCGGTCCAGCGCCTCCACCACGTCGACCATGCCGGGGCCTGCGCCGAGCAGGGCGAGCAGCTCCTCCCTGGCATCCCTCGGCCAGGGCCCGCGCAGCTCGGGAGCGGACTCCGCCAGCCGCGCGAGCGTGCCGGCCGCAATCGGGTGCTTGCTGCGCGCCGCGGCCGTGGCCACCCGCAACAGCAGTGCCGGATCCTTGCTCGGCACGGCGTCCCTGGCGAGCGCCACCTCGGCACCGTGCAGCACCACACCGTCGTCCAGCGGCCGCCGCGAGGGTGTCCGGCGCAGCGGCGACAGCAGGCTCCGCTTCGGCGCCGACGCGCGCGCGGAGCGCATCGCCACATCCACGGCGTAGACCACGGTCCTCGCCGCCGAGGACAGCGCCTTGGCCAGCGCGAACCGGTCGGCGAGGCCCAACGCGGCCGCCACCTCGTCGCCATCCTGCGCGCGGAGCACGTCCCGTGGCTTGCGGCTGGAGCGCCGCAGCTCGGTGCGCACGTCCAGCAGCAGGCGACGCGCCTCGTTCACCTCGGGGCCGGGCCGGTCGATGAGCTGGCCCGCGGCCAACGCATCCAGCAGCGCCACGTCACGCAGGCCGCCCTTGCCGTGCTTGAGATCCGGCTCGACCCGGTGGGCCACCTCGCCGCTGCGGGCCCACCGCTTGCCGGCCGACTCGGCCAGCTCGTCCAGCCTGTTGCGCACGCCGGAGCGCCACGCCTGGCGGGCGCTCTCCGACAGGCGCTGGGAGATCTCCTGGTCGCCCGACAGGTGCCGGACGTCCAGCAGGCCGAGCGCGGTGCGCAGGTCGCTGTCGGCCACCCGCAGCGCCTCGCCCACCGTCCGAACCGAGTGATCCAGCCCGATACCCGAGTTCCACAGCGGGTACCACAGCTTCTCGACCACCGCGTCGACGTCCTTGTGGCCGTTGTGCACCAGGACGAGGTCGAGGTCGGAGTAGGGCACCAGCTCCCGCCGCCCGAGGCCGCCGACCGTGACCAGCGCGAGCCCGCCGCCCGACTCGCCGCCAACGCCAGCGGCACCGGCATGAGCGATCAGCCAGAACTCGTGCAGGTCGACCAGCGCCTCGCGAAGCTCCTCGGCGGTCAGCCGACGCCGACCTGGTGCGAGCAGCCGCTCGCGCGCCCGCACCAGGTCGTCCGCCGTGACGACGGAGGGGCCGCCGGCACCGCCGTTGTCACCGTTGCTCATGATCACAGGGCGTCGTTACCGCGCTCCCCGGTGCGCACCCGGACAACTGTGTCCACCGGGGTAACCCAGACCTTGCCGTCGCCGATCTTGCCCGTGCGAGCGGCCTCCACGACGGCCTCGACCACCTTCTCCACCGCGCTGTCGTCGATGAGCACCTCGACGCGAAGCTTCGGGACGAAGTCCACCGAGTACTCGGCGCCCCGGTAGACCTCGGTGTGCCCCTTCTGCCGGCCGTAGCCCTGGACCTCGCTGACGGTCAGACCCTGCACACCGAGCTGTTCGAGCGCGGCCTTGACGTCATCGAGCGTGAACGGCTTGATGATCGCGGTAACGAGCTTCATCACTTGCTCCCCTCAAGCGCGGGAGCCGTCGCCCCAGCGCCGACCGTGCTGGCCTTGCCCGGACCCTGACCACCGCTGAAGCTGCCGAACTCGTACGCGCTCTCCGCGTGCTCGGCCTCGTCGATGCCGGTGACCTCGGCCTCCGTGTCGACCCGGAAACCGATGGTCTTGTTGATGATCCAACCGATCACGAACGCGAGCACGAACGAGTAGAGCATCACCGAGAACGCCGCGATCGCCTGCTTGCCTAGAAGGCTGAACCCGCCGCCGTAGAACAGGCCGTCCTTGCCGGCGGAGTTCGCGCTGATCGTGCCGAAGAATCCGATCAGCAGCGTGCCGACCAGACCGCCGACCAGGTGGACACCGACGACGTCGAGCGAGTCGTCGAAGCCCAGCCGGTACTTCAGACCGACGGCAAGGGCACAGAGCGCCCCAGCGATCAGCCCGATGGCCAGCGCGCCAAGCGGGTTCACGAAGCCGCAGGCCGGGGTGATCGCCACGAGCCCGGCAACCGCACCGGACGCCGCGCCGAGCGTGGTCGGCTTGCCGTCGCGGAACTGCTCCACGATCAGCCATCCGAGCACGGCCGTCGCGGTCGCCACCGTGGTGTTGGTGAACGCGACCGACGCGAGGTCACCCGCGGACAGCGCCGATCCCGCGTTGAAGCCGTACCAGCCGAACCACAGCAGGCTCGCCCCAAGCAGCACGAATGGCACGTTGTGTGGCCGCATCGGCTCCTTGGGCCAACCCCGACGCTTGCCGAGCACCAATGCCAGGGCAAGGCCCGCCGCGCCTGCGTTGATGTGCACCGCGGTGCCACCCGCGAAGTCCAGCGCGCCCAGCTTGTTCGCGATCCAGCCGCCGACGTTGCTCGCCCCGGTGAACCCGTTGAAGGAGAACACCCAGTGCGCCACCGGGAAGTACACGACGGTGACCCACACCGCGACGAACAGCGTCCACGCCCAGAACTTCGCCCGGTCCGCGATGGCCCCGGAGATCAGCGCAGGCGTGATGATCGCGAACATCAGCTGGAACATCACGAACGACAATGCGGGAATCGCGTCCGGCCCCGGCCACGGTGTCTTGCCGTCGGAGCTCGCCGCCCCGACAAGGTGGCCGATCGCGCTCTTCAACCCGACGAAGTCGAAGTTGCCGATCAGTCCGGCAAAGCCGTCGTTGCTGAATGCCAGGCTGTATCCGTACAGCGTCCACAGCACGCCCACGACGGCGAGCGCGATGAAGTTCAACATCAGCATGTTCAGCACGCTCTTCGAGCGCACCATGCCGCCGTAGAAGAACGCGAGCCCCGGTGTCATCAGCATGACCAGAGCTGCGCTGGCAAGCACCCAGGCGGTATCTCCTGCGTTCACATTGTCCTCCCGGTGACCCCTGTTGCCGCAGAAGGATCGAGACACGCTGTTTCACCTGGCCGCCCTGCACGTTTCCGCGATGTGAACTGTCGGACCTCAGGTGTTACAGCTGAGTTTCGGCCCGTATAAATGCAGCGGAAATGCGCATCCGCGACGCCGCGGCCGGTGACGGATAGTGCTCATGAGACCGCCACCGACACCCGCGAGAGCACTTGACTCAGCGCTTCGTCCAGCTCCCGCTCCGGTTCGTCCGAGGCCGCCGACGCGCGCCAGGCGACGAAACCATCCGGCCGGACCAGCACGGCGCCGTCCGCGCCGATACCCGCCTTGTCCTGCCAGCCGCCCGCGCGATCCACCACCACACCGTCCTGACCGACGCGGTACGCGGTCAGCCCGAGAGCCTCGGCCGCCGCGCACCAACTGTGCCCATCCGCCCCGGCGAGCACCGTGAACTCGGACCCGACGAGGTCCATTGTGGACACCCGCCGGCCACTCCGCCACACCCAGGAATGCGGCACACGACTGCCTGGCGAGCCGTCCAGGTCGCGCTGCACGTCTTCCAACGAAGGCAACTCCGTGTCGGCGCCGACCACCGCCGTCGAGTCGTAGCGGTAGCCGAGGTGCACCACCAGCGCGCTGGCCATGCCGAGCACCGCGCGTTCGGCGGCGCCGTCCGGGTTCCAATGCAGATCGGGGCGTCGCATCCGCAACAGGGCCTGGTCCAGCGCGAAGCGCGCCACCGGCCGTCGCTCGGCCTCGTAGCTGTCCAGCAGCTCGGTGCCGGCCCAGCCCTCGAGCACCGCGACCAGCTTCCAGGCCAGGTTGTGGACGTCGGCAATGCCGGTGTTCAGGCCGAACGCGCCGATAGGCGGCACGACATGGGCAGCGTCGCCGACCAGGAAGACACGGCCGTCCCGGAACCGGTCGGCCAGCCGGCCGGCCACCTGCCAGGGCAAGGTGCTCAGGATCTCCACCCGTAGATCGGGCACGCCGATCGCGGCCCGAACTAGTTCGAGACAGCGTTCGGTGGTGAAGTCCTCGGCCCGTTGGCCCCGCTCCGGGTCGTAACTGGTGTGGAAGACCCACCGATTGGTGTAGTTGATCGCCATCAGGTTCCCGGGGGCCTCCGGCGTGGTGATCTCGCAGACGATCGGCACGTGCTCCTTCACCAGATGGGTGAGGTCGGCCTGGAAATAGATGTTGACCATCGGCACGCCCATGCTGCCTGGGCCGGTGGTGCCGATGCCCAGCGTCCTGCGCACCGGACTGCCCGATCCGTCCGCGGCGATCACGTAGTCGGCCCGCACCACGTGTTGCGCGCCGCTGGAGCGTTCGCGCAGCGTCGCGACGACGACGTCGGCCTCCTGCTCGAGCGCGACCAACTCCACGCCGTTGCGGAGGTCGGCTCCGTGCTGGCGGGCGGCGGTGAGCAGCACCTGATCGATCCGATCCTGCGGGCAGCTGCCGCGCCGATCGCTGTGCGCGGGACTGATGTCCTCCCGCAGCGTGTCGCCGTAGTCGGGCGGTGGCGCCGTCCACCCGACTTCGTCGAGATCGGCCTCCGCCAGCGTCCTGGCGACCACCTTGCCTTCGGTGCCCGAGGCGCGCGGGACCGCGGCGAGGAACGCCTCCTCGATGCCGTGTTGTCGAAAGAACTCAACCGTGCGCAGACCAACTCCGGTGGCCCTGGGATGGGTGGCCACGCCGGCGTGCCGCTCGACCACGAGCGGCTGCACACCCTGCCTGGCCAGGAACAACGCCGCCGACAGACCGACGGTGCCACCGCCGACGACCAGAACCGGAACTCGTTCGGGAAACACGTTGACTCCTCATCTCGATTCAGCTCAACTATCCGGGAACACTGTTCCCACTGCGCACACCGTACTCATGATGTACAGTGTGCGCAACCGACTGAGAGAGATGATCGACATGACCAGCGAGGACGAGCCGCCACGCATCGACCTGGTGTGGACGCGGGTGGCCAGGCAGCCGCGGCGCGAACGGCCGGTGCTGAGCATCGATCGGATCGTCACCGCCAGCGTGGAGTTGGCGGACGCCGAAGGGCTCGACGCCGTGTCCATGCGAAGGATCGCGGCCGAGCTGGGTTCGGGCACGACGTCCCTGTACCGGCATGTCAGCAACAAGGACGACCTGCTCGACCTGATGGTCGACGAGATCTATGGCGAGTTCGACCCGCCGGACGCGCCGAGCGGCGACTGGCTGGCCGATCTCACGCTGGTGGCCAGGCAGGGTAGAGCGCGGATGTTGCAGCACCCGTGGCTTGCCTCGATCACGTCGAGCCGGCCCGCGCTCGGCCCCAACGCGTTGCGGCACGCCGAGTTTGCGCTCACCGCGGCGAACCCGGTGCACCGGGACGTCACGATCGTCGCGATGGTGCTGACCGCCGTGCAGGACTTCGTGCTCGGCGCGACGGTGGCGGAGTTGGCCGAGCGGGAGGCACACCGGCAGACCGGCCTCACGGAGGAACAGTGGCGGGCTGCCGTCGGCCCGTACATCCAGCGGGTCATCGAGAGTGGCGACTACCCCGCGATCAGCAGACGGGTTCGGGACGCCGAGGAACCGGGGCGCGAGGAGCAGTTCGAGCTCGGCCTCGGGTGTTTATTGGCCGGTATCGCGGCCAAGTACGCGGCCACCGGAGTGCGGTCGTGAACGAGACAGGTGCGGCGGCACCGGTTTTCGCTCACGACATCGCGGCTAGTGCGAGATCGGGAGTTGAGGTTCTGCGCGAAAGGAGGTCAATGGGAGGACGGGCGAACGGAGGTAGGTGAAGGCGGCGAACGGAGGTGGATGGAGGCGGGCGAAAGGCGGGTGAAGCTGTGTCGACGGGTTCGCGGGCTGAGGACGGTGCGGCTGCGCGGTAGCGGCTGCGCGGTAGCGGCTGCGCGGCGGCGGCCGTCCGGCGGCGACAGCGCGGCAGCGACAGCGCGGCAGCGGTCGGGTTTGACGGTCAGGTGTGCGAGGCCAGGGGCGAAGGCAGCACTCGGCCTGACTGCCGGACGTCCAGTCCTCGGGGTACCACGAGGACAGGGCGCCCAGTGACGGGCCGTCCGGTACCGGGCCGTCCGATGACGGGGCGCGCGGTTACAGGGCGCGGTACCGGGCCGTCCGGTGACCGGGCGAGCTGCGACAGGGTGCCCGGTGACAGGGCGCGCGGCGACCAGGCGTCCGGTGACAAGCCGACCGGCGACAGGGCGCGCGGCGACAGGGCGACCGGTGACAGCGCGCGGCGACAGGCGCGCGGTGAGGGGTTGTCCAGTGGCGAGTTGTTCGGTGGCGAGTCGTTCGGTGGCGAGTCGTTCGGTGGCGAGTCGTTCGGTGGCGAGTCGTTCGGTGGCGAGTCGTTCGGTGATGGGCTAGCCGCAAGGCCGTGAAGTGTGCGGGTGGGCGGCGCTGTCAAGCCCGCTGAAACCGGCAACGGAGTCCCTGCTAGAACGGTGTCGA
>NZ_VUOB01000271.1 GCF_008386585.1 Solihabitans fulvus | reverse complement strand
GGCTTGCAGCCTCTGTTATGCGATGTGGTAAAAAGAAGGTGTGGTTGGATCCAAATGAAATCAATGAGATCGCAAACACCAACTCCAGACAGAACATCCGTAAGATGATCAAGGATGGTCTCGTCATCAAGAAACCTGTAGCAGTCCACTCCCGTGCCCGTGTCCGCAAAAACACAGAGGCACGTAGAAAGGGTCGTCACTGTGGCTTTGGTAAGAGAAGAGGTACTGCAAATGCGCGTATGCCACAGAAGGAACTATGGGTACAAAGACAAAGGGTTCTAAGAAAATTGCTCCTGAAGTACAGAACTGCCAAGAAGATTGACAGGCATCTATACCACTCACTCTACATGAAGGCGAAGGGTAATGTGTTCAAGAACAAGCGTGTGCTCATGGAGTACATCCACAGGAAGAAGGCTGAGAAGGCCAGGACGAAGATGCTTAGCGACCAGGCTGAGGCCCGCCGCAATAAAGTGAAGGAGGCACGCAAGCGCCGCGAGGAACGTATTGCCGCCAAGAAGGAGGAACTGCTGCAGACCTTCGCTAGAGAAGACGAAGCCGCGCTTACCGCTAAGAAGTAAACACTACGTTGTAAACAATAAATAAAAAAAAAC
>NZ_VUOB01000270.1 GCF_008386585.1 Solihabitans fulvus | reverse complement strand
GTCTACTGAAGTCAACCCAAAATCCATCAAGTCTGGAGATGCAGCCATTGTCAACTTGGTACCTTCCAAGCCTCTATGTGTAGAGTCCTTCCAGGAATTCCCACCCCTCGGTCGTTTTGCTGTCCGTGACATGAGGCAGACAGTTGCTGTCGGAGTCATCAAGGCTGTCAACTTCAAGGAGGCTGGTGGTGGCAAGGTCACTAAAGCTGCCGAAAAGGCCACCAAGGGCAAGAAGTAGCTAGAGCTGTTAACAGCACAATTTTTCATACAACTGCGATACTTCATTCACCGAAAGGTGTTTCGAAGGAA
>NZ_VUOB01000269.1 GCF_008386585.1 Solihabitans fulvus | reverse complement strand
CTGAAACACCTACATAAATTCATAAGCTGAAACAATATTTAACTTCGTATTAAAAATAATATAACAATGGCTTTTATGGGGGACACGATGAACCCCACGCCGTTGTGGCAAAACGGACCGTCGCCTGGAGCATTTTATAATTTTCCTGGAAATGCTTCCACAATTGCTCCATCCAGGCACGGTGTACAGGATTTTACAGCTCACTCAGCGAGCCCCATCACGACCACCACAACTGTCATCGGAGTTAAGTTTGACAAGGGATGTGTTATCGCCGGTGACACACTGGGCT
>NZ_VUOB01000033.1:104828-127863 GCF_008386585.1 Solihabitans fulvus | reverse complement strand
GTCATGAAGGGTCCCTTCAGGACACTGGGTGTCTTGAAGGGACCCTTCATGACACTCCCGCCTCCTGATGGGTGAACGAGGTCCGCCGAAACGGCCTGACGTGGCTCGACCGACTGGTATACCTGGTGAGATCGGCCGGGCACACAGGGTGAGGTGGGAGCGGTCATGGGGCAGGCAACGCTGCGGTTGGACGCCGGGGACGTCGACGACGTCCGGCGGCACCGGCTGACCAGGTCGCTGTTCGACGACCTGCGGGCGCTGCACCTGGTCAACATCGCGCGGCCGGAACTGGAGGCGCCGCAGGGCGCCAGGTCCGGCACCGGCCAGGGCGTCGCCGAGCTGATCATCACCGGCGTGCTGTCCACCGGCACGGTGACCGCCATCGCCAAGGTCATCACCGCCTACCTCGACCGGACCAAGAGCCGGTCGGTGACCTGGCTCCAGGACGGGCGCGAGGTCACCTTCACCGGGATCTCCCAACAGGACCAGGCCGCCCTGGCCGAGGCGCTGGCCGGCGCGTCGGACCCCGAAGGCGGGTAGCCGATGGGCCAGCGCCACGCCCTGCTGATCGCGACCTCCCGGTACGCCGACCCGAAACTCCAACAGCTGCGGGCCCCCGTCGAGGAGGCGCAGCAGTTGGCGCAGCTGCTGCTCGACCCGTCGATCGGCGCGTTCGACTCGGCTCCGGTGCTGCTGGACGCCACCAAGAGCGCGGTGGAGAAGCGCGTCGAGGAGTTGTTCCACGGCAGGGACGTCGACGACCTCGTGCTGCTCTACCTGTCCTGCCACGGCATCAAGAACGACCACGACCAGCTGTTCTTCGCCGCCTACGACACCGAGGGACACCGGCCGTACTCCACGGCGGTCCCGTCGGTCCTGGTCGAGCACATGCTGGACGAGTGCCAGGCCAGGTCGAAGCTGGTGCTGCTGGACTGTTGCTACAGCGGCATGTTCACCCGGCGGCGGACCAGGAAGTCGGCAGGTGAGGTCGACCTGAGCAGTCAGCTCGGCAGCGGCAGCTACGTGATCACCGCGTCGAGCGAGCTGGAGTACGCCTACGAGGAAGAGCGGCAGGTGCTCAACCAGCCGCAGGCGGTCTCGGTGTTCACCTCGGAGGTGATCAGGGGCCTCGGCACCGGGGCCGCGGCGCGGCCAGGCCAGGACGTGATCACCGCGGACGATCTCTACGATTTCGTCTACCACGAGGTCAAGCGGCAGGGCCGCAACCAGTTGCCCCGGCGCAGCAACGAGGCCGAGGGCTCGTTCGTGCTGGCGAAGGCGCGCTCCCGAACGATCGTCGTCGGCGACCACACCAGCTCGCCGACCCTGGCCGACCTGCTGGCCACGCCGGACGACGCGCCGCCCGGCAGGCTGGTGGTGCCGATCGGCCAGGCGCCGCCCAGCCGGGAGCACGCCGACGACGTGCTGCGGCTGGACCTCGGCGGCCGGGACGGGCACGTCGCGATCGTCGGCCGGTTCCGCTCCGGCAAGTCCACGCTGCTGCGGACGCTGATCACCGGGCTGCGGTTCAACCAGTCGGCCGACGACGTGCACTTCTACTGCCTCGACGCGGGCGGTCAGCTCAGCTCGCTGCGGGAGCTGCCGCACGTGCGGTCCGTGGTCGGCCCGACCGAGTCGGCGCGAGCCATCCAGCTGCTCGGCCGCGTCCGGTCCGTCATCGACGCCAGGACCAGGCTGTTCAGCACCGCGCAGATCTCCGCGAGCCAGTACCGCGAGCTGCGCAGGCGCGGCAAGCTGCCGCCTGGCGAGCACGGCGAGGTGTTCCTGGTCGTCGACGGCTGGCAGCGGTTCGCCGGGGAGGTGCCCGACTTCGCCACGGCCGTGCGGACCATCGCCGACGCCGGCCTCGACTACGGCGTGCACGTCGTCGCCACCGCGCGGCACTGGAGCGAGCTGCCTGCGGATGTCTACACGCTGCTGCGCGGCCGCATCGAGCTCGGCCTCGACGATCCGGCCGAGTCGAGGCTCAGCCCGGCACTGGCCGCGACGCTGCCGGACCTCGCCGGCTGGGGCCTGTACGCGGGCCGGCCGTTCCTGACCGCGCTGGACCGTTCCGCGGAGATCGAGCCGCAGTGGGACGGCGAGCTGCCCGTGGTCGACCCCTCGGTGTGGCACGCGCTGGTCCTCGCGCCCCCGGGCGCCGTGCTGGGCGCCGTGCCGGCCGCGCCGGTGGCGCAGGCGGACCCGGTGGACCCGTTGGACAGCAGCCCGCAGCTGCTCGCGCTGCTCGACCACGACCCGCCGAGGACGACTCTGTTCGACTGGAGCCCCGATCCGGCCGCCTTCGACGTGCAGCAGGCGTGGCGGCCGAGAACGCGGCGCGACCGCTACCGGGTGCCGTTCGGCATCGACGAGTCCGGCAGCAAGGTCGAGCTGGACATCAAGGAGCCCGCGCAGCACGGCATGGGCCCGCACGGGCTGCTGATCGGGGCGACCGGGTCGGGCAAGTCCGAGCTGCTGCGCACGCTCGTGCTCGGGCTCGCCGCGACGCACTCCTCGGCCACGCTGAACATGATCCTGGTCGACTTCAAGGGCGGGGCCACCTTCCGGGGTCTTGGCAGGCTGCCGCACGTCGCCGCGACCATCACCAACCTGGCCGACGACCTGACGCTGGTGGACCGGATGCGGGACGCCATCGCGGGCGAGATCGCGCGGCGGCAGGAGTTGCTGTCCATCAAGGACCACGCGAACGTCGACGAGTACGAGCGGGCCAGGCGAAAGGGCGCGGACCTCGATCCGTTGCCGGCGCTGTTCGTCTGCATCGACGAGTTCTCCGAACTGTTGACCGCCAAACCCGAGTTCATCGACCTGTTCGTGCAGATCGGCCGCATCGGCAGGTCGCTCGGGATCCATCTGTTGCTTGCCTCGCAACGCCTTGAGGAAGGCAAGCTGCGCGGCCTGGACACCCACCTGTCCTACCGGATCGCCCTGCGGACCTTCACAACCGGCGAGTCCCGCGCCGTGCTCGGGCGGCCGGACGCCTACGAGCTACCTGCGACCCCTGGGTCGGGCTACCTGGCCGTGCAGGGCGAGCCGCTGGTCCGGTTCCGGTCCGCCTACGTGTCCACCCCGCATCTCTCCGGCGAGGAGGACGCGGTGGGCCCGGCCGTGCTCGACCTGCTGGTCGACCGGATGGCCGGGGAGGGGCCGCCCGCGCACCCGATCTGGCTGCCGCCGCTGGACGCCTCGCCCGTCCTCACCGACCTGCTGCCGCCGTTGATCGTCGACGAGCAGCGCGGGTTCGGGCCGGCCGGGCCGATGACCGGCGCGCTGCGGACCCCGGTCGGCCGGGTGGACCGGCCGTTCGAGCAGCGGCACGACCTGCTGATGGCGGACTTCTCCGGCGCGGCGGGGCACGGTGCGATCGTCGGTGGTCCGCAGTCGGGCAAGTCGGTGATGCTGCGAACGCTGATCACCTCGATGGCGTTGACGCACACGCCCGAGGAGGTGCAGTTCTACTGCCTCGACCTCGGCGGCGGCACGCTCCAGTCGCTGCGCGGGCTCCCGCACGTCGGCGACGTGGCCGGCAGGCTGGACGTCGACCGGATGCGCAGGACGGTGACCAGGCTGACCGACCTGCTGCGGCGGCGCGAGGCCCGGTTCCGCGAGCTGGGCATCCATTCGCCCGCGGAGTTCCGCGACCGCCGTGGGGATGGCGGGACGCTGTCCGACGAGTTCGGTGACGTGTTCCTGGTCATCGACGGCTGGCAGACCTTCCGGCAGGAGTTCGAGGAGCTGGAATCGGATGTGGTGGGGCTGGCCACGCGGGGCCTGTCCTACGGCGTGCACCTCGTGCTCACCGCGAACCGGTGGGCGGACATCCGGCCCGCCGTCAAGGACCTGATCCTCACCCGGTTCGAGCTGCGGCTCGGCGACCCGAGCGAGTCCGAGGTCAACCGCAGGGCCGCCGCCGCCGTGCCGACCGGCCGGCCGGGACGCGGGCTGATCGGGGAACGGCTGCACTTCCTCGCCGCGCTGCCGGTGCTCGGGTCGGACAGCACGCTCGCCGACGGCGTCACCGACACCGTCGAGTACGTCGCGCGGTCCTGGCACGGCCCGACCGCCACGCCCGTCACGGTGCTGCCGACCGAACTGTCCTACCAGGACCTGCTGGCCGAGGGCGACCAGCCGGCCAAGGGCAGGCTCGTGCCGATCGGCGTCGACGAGGACCACCAGACGGTGTACCTGGATTTCGCCGCGGACCCGCACTTCGTCGCCTTCGCCGACGCCGAGCACGGCAAGACGAACCTGCTGCGCACCATCGTGCGCGGCATCACGGACCGCTACACCTCCAACGAGGCGGCCATCCTGCTGGTGGACTACCGGCGCACCATGCTGGGGCTCGTCGACCGCGACTATCAGATCGGCTACGCGGTCTCGTCGAACCAGTTCGCCGACATGCTCAAGGACGTCCGGGACTCGATGGCCAACCGGCTGCCCGGCCCGGACGTCACGCAGGAGCAGCTGCGGAACCGGTCCTGGTGGAAGGGCCCCGAGCTGTTCATCGTCGTCGACGACTATGACCTGGTGGTGACGTCGTCGGTCAACCCGCTGCTGCCGCTGGCCGACTTCCTCCCGCAGGCCAAGGACATCGGCCTGCATCTGATCGTGGCCCGCCGCAGCGGCGGCGCGGCGCGCGCCGTCTTCGACCAGATCCTCGGCAAGCTCGTCGAGCTCGCCGGCCCCGGCCTGGTCATGAGCGGCAACCGGAACGAGGGCCCGTTGCTCGGCAACGTCAGGCCGACGCCGCTGCCGCCGGGCCGGGGCGCGCTGGTCAGCCGCCGCCACCCCGACCGCCTCGTCCAGGTGGCCCTGCTGCCCCAGGACGAGCCGGAGCCGTCGAGCGAGGGCTGAGCGCGGCCGGCCGTCAGCGCGCCGGCCTGGCCAGGATCCAGGCGCTGTCGTTCGGCACGGGATCGCGGCGACCCTTCGGCCGCAGTGCCCACGAGGCGAGCGCGAACAGGGCGAAGACGCCCGGCCCCACCGCGTCGCCGAGCGAGTCGCCGACCGCCAGGTGCGAGAAGGATGCGCCCGAGTAGACGAAGAACACCCCGGCGTAGGCCCATTCCTTGAGTCGGGGAAAGCCGGGGGCGATGATCGCCAACACCGCGGCGATCTTCCAGAGGCCCATCAGCGTGGCGAAGTAGAGCGGATAACCCAGGTGGTTGAACATGTCCTTGACGTAGGGAATCCGGAAGAGATCCCAGTACGCGCCGCCGACGGCGGACTCGGCGAGCAGGATCAGCGTCGTGAACCAGTAGACGACGGAACGGATGCGGGACGGGGTGACGAAACGGGTCGGCGTGGTCATGGCGGCACGTCCTCCACTTCTGTTCGACGGAAACGAGGTCAGCGCTGGTCGACGATCTCGCCGTTGACCGCGGTCGCGTCCGTGAGCAGCGACATCGCCGCCGGGGCCTGCGGGAAGTCCGGCAGCGCGGCCAGCGCGGCGCCGAACTGCTCCGCCGAGTCCCAGCGCCAGGCGTCGGTGTAGGTGCCGTCCTCGAGGCGGGTCAGCCTGACCTCGGCGAGGCCGGAGTGCGCGGCGCGAATGGCGGTGATCAGCGCGGCACGCCGGACGAGCAGCTCGTCGAAGTCGGCGGGGTCGACGGAGTAGTGGTGCGTCCTGACGACAGACATGGCGGGTCCTTTTCCTGTGGCGGCAGGCATTTCGGCCGCATCGGTTGGGCTTTGCCCCTCGCCGGTATGACGGTTGCCGGCGAGGGAATGTGACCGAAGCCCGAACCAAACCCCTGTGACCAGGGGCGCAACGAAAGCAGGGCCACGACCCCTGCCGGTCGTGGCCCCGCGATCCGCCTTCTGCCTAGCTGCCTGCTGCCTAGCCGCCTTCTGGCTAGCTTCCTGCTGGCCAGCCGCCCACGACCCGCCTGCCCGCGCGCCACACGGCGTGCGTCAGCGGCACCCCCGGCCGGTAGGCGAGATGCGTGACGGACGGCGCGTTCAGCACGTGCACGTCGGCGCGGCTGCCCGGCCGCAGCACGCCGACCGCGCCGTCGCCGGTCTCCCTGCGCAGCGCCCGCGCGCCGCCCCAGGTCGCGGCGCGCACCGCCTCGGCCACGCTCAACCGCAGCTGGAGCACGGCGGTGGCCACGCAAAACGCCATCGAGGACGTGTAGGACGAGCCCGGATTGCAGTTGGAGGCAAGAGCGATCGTCGCGCCGGCGTCCAGCAGCGCCCGCGCGTCCGGCAGCGACTGGCGGGTGGACAGGTCGCAGGCGGGCAGCAGCGTCGCGACCGTGTCGGAGCCGGCCAGCGCCTCGACGTCGGCGCCGGACAGGTAGGTGCAGTGGTCCACGCTCGCCGCGCCGAGTTCGACGGCCAGCCGCACGCCGGGACCCTCGCCGAGCTGGTTGCCGTGCACGCGCAGGCCGAGTCCGCGCTCCTTGGCCGCGACGAGCACCGCGCGCGACTGGTCCGCGTCGAACGCCCCGGTCTCGCAGAACACGTCCGCCCAGCCGACGTGCGGCGCGACCGCGTCCAGCATCTCGCCGCACACCAACGCCACGTAGTCGTCGGCGTCCCAGCCCTGCGGCACCAGGTGCGCGCCGAGGAAGGTCACCTCGTCCGCGTGCCTGGCGGCCAGCCGCGCGGACCGCAGCTCGTCGGCGACGGTGAGCCCGTAGCCGGTCTTGGTCTCCACATAGGTGGTGCCCTGCGCGACGGCCTCGGCGACGTGCCGGCGCAGCACGTCCTCGAGTTCCGCGTCCGTGGCTGCGCGGGTCGCGTTGACCGTGACGGCGATGCCGCCAGCCTGATAGGGCTGGCCGGCCATCCGCGCGCCGAACTCCTCGGTGCGGTCGCCGGCGAACACCAGGTGCGTGTGGCTGTCCACCCAGCCGGGCAGCACGGCGCGACCGGCGACGTCCACCCGCTCGTCCGCGTCCGGTGCCTGCGCGGCGGGCCCGACCCACGCGACGCGGTCGCCGTCCAGCACCAGCGCGGCGTCGGACAGCTGGCCGAGCTCGTCGTCGTTCGTGGTCAGTTCACCGACACCGGTGATCAGCACGCTCATGTCCACAGCCCTTCGATCGCGTCGGCCAACAACCGACCGACCTCGCCAAGCGTCTCGTGCCGACCGCCGCTCGCGACCACCCTGCCGCCGACCACCACAATGTCCACATCGGACTGTGTCGCGGTCAGCAGGACCTGTTCCGGCAGGGAACCCGCCGTGCGGATCGTGTCCAACTGCACCGCGACCAGGTCGGCGGGCGCGCCAACCTCGATGCGGCCAGCGTCCGGCCAGCCGAGGCTCGCGTGACCGTCCGAGGTGGACGCCGCGAGCAGTTCGGTCGGGGCGAACCGGCCGCGCTGCCCGGTGCGCAGCCGCTCGCCGTGCTCGAGGGCCCGCGCCTCAAGCAGCGGGTCGACCACGGCGTGCTGGTCGCTGCCGAGCGCGATCGGGCTGCCGGCGTCGCGCAGCTCCCGCGCCGGCCCGATGCCGTCGGCCAGGTCGGCCTCGGTCGTCGAACAGAAGCACGCGGTCGCCCCGGCCGAGCCGAGCAGCGCGACATCGCGGTCGGTGAGGTGGGTGGCGTGCACGGCGGTGGTCCGCCGCGCCAGCGCCCCGGCCGCGTGCAGCAGCTCCGTCGGCGTCCGGCCGTACGCGGCGACGCACGCCTCGTTCTCGGCGGGCTGCTCGGACAGGTGCACGTGCAGCGGCCGCTCGGCGAACGCGGCGGCCACTTCGGCCATCGCGTCCGGCGGCACCGCGCGCACCGAGTGGATGGCCGCGCCGATCCTGGTGCCCGCGTCCCCGCGCAGCGCGCCGACCCGCTCGGCCCAGGCCGCCGCCGACCCGTCGGAGAACCGTTGCTGCTCGGTCGAAAGCGGCGTCTCGATGCCGCCGGTCAGGTAGCACGCGTCCAGCAGGGTCAGCCGGATGCCGGCCGCGCACGCGGCGGCCCGCAGCGCCTCCCCCATCGCGTTCGGGTCGACGTAGGGACGCCCGTCCGGCGCGTGGTGCAGGTAGTGGAACTCGCCGACGCAGGACACTCCCGCGACGGCCATCTCCGCGTAGACGGCGGTGGCCAGCCGAAGGTAGCTGTCCGGGTCGAGCCGCCCGGCCAGCCGGTACATGCCCTCGCGCCAGGTCCAGAACGTGCCGCCGTCGCCGTGCGTCCTGCCGCGCAGCGCGCGGTGGAACGCGTGCGAGTGCGCGTTGGCGAAGCCGGGCAGCACCACGCCGGCCAGCCGCCGCGCGCCGAGCGGCGCCGACTGGCCCGAGGACACCTCGGTGATCCGGCCGGCCGCGTCCACCCGCACCAGCACGTCGGCGGCCACCCCCTCGGGCAGCCACGCCCGCTCACACCAGTAGGTCGTCGGGCTCACGGGCGGTCCCCTTCCTGGTGCGGTGTCACCTGTTCAGCTGGTCGAGCACGGTGACCAGCGCGGCCACCCCGGCCTCGCAGTCGGCGGGCTCGGCGAACTCGGCAGGCGCGTGGCTGACGCCGGTCGGGTTGCGCACGAACACCATCGCGGTCGGCACGTCCGCCGCCAGGATCCCGGCGTCGTGACCGGCCCCTGTCGGCAGCGCCGGCACCCCGCCGAGCGCGGCGGCCAGCTCGTCGCGCAGGCCCGCGTCGAAGTGCACGGTGTCGCCGTAGGACTCCTCGGTGACGCGCAGCAGGCAGCCCTCGGCCTGCGCCGCCGCCTCGGCCGCTGCGGTGATCTCCGCGACCACCGCCCTGGTGGTCGCGTCGTCGCCCGCCCTGGCGTCCAGCCACAGATCGACGCTCGACGCGATCACGTTGGTGCCACCGGGAGTCGGCAGGATCCGGCCGACCGTCGCCCGCGCACCGTCCACAGTGGACGCGGCGCGGCGGGCGGCCAGCACCACGTTCGACGCCGGCAGCATCGGGTCCCTGCGGTCGCCGATCGGCGTCGCCCCGGCGTGGTTGCCCTCGCCGGAGAAGCTGAACCGCCAGCGGCCGTGCGCGAGGATCGAGCTGGCCATCCCGATCGGCGCGGCCAGGTCCACCAGGCCCCTGCCCTGTTCGACGTGCAGCTCGACGAAGCAACCGATGTCCCGCAACGCCTTCGCGTCCCGGCCGAGCCCGGCCGGGTCGAGCCCGGCCGAGCGCACCGCGTCCGCCAGGGTGACGCCGTCTGGATCCGTCAGCCGCCTGGCCGCGTCGGCGTCGATGCGGCCGGTGAGCAGCCGGGAACCGAGGCACGCCACACCGAACCGGCCGCCCTCCTCCTCGGCGAACACCAGCAGCGCGAACGGCCGGCGCGGCACGAAACCGCGTGCCCGCAACGCATCCACCGCCGCGAGCGCGGACACCACGCCGAGCGGCCCGTCGAACGCGCCGCCGCCGGGCACCGAGTCGAGATGGCTGCCCGTCACCACGGCGTTCGGCCCCGGCGCGCCCCACCAGGCCCACAGGTTGCCGTTGCCGTCGACGCGGACGTCGAGGCCGCGCTTGACCGCCTCGGCCGTGAACCACTCGCGCAGCTCCAGCTCGACCCGGTCGAAGCCGTGCCGCGAGTAGCCGCCGCGCTGCCGGTCCACGCCGACCTCAGCGATGTCGACCAACAGGCCCGACGCGGTGCTCATGCCGCCTCCGCTTCGCCACACACGTCGGCGGTGGCCAGTGTCATGCGTTGTGCCCCATGGGAATCCGCACGCCACGCTCGGCCGCGACCTCGTCGGCCCGCTCGTAGCCCGCGTCGACGTGCCGCAGCACGCCCATGCCGGGGTCGTTGGTCAGCACCCGCTCGATCTTCTGCGCCGACAGGGCAGTGCCGTCCGCGACGGTGACCTGGCCGGCGTGGATGGACCGGCCGATGCCGACGCCGCCGCCGTGGTGGATGGACACCCAGGTCGCCCCGGACGCCGTGTTCACCATGGCGTTGAGCAGCGGCCAGTCCGCGATGGCGTCCGAGCCGTCGGCCATCGCCTCGGTCTCCCGGTACGGGGAGGCGACCGAGCCGCAGTCGAGGTGGTCGCGGCCGATCACCACGGGCGCGGACAGCTCGCCGCTGGCCACCATCTCGTTGAAGCGCAGGCCAGCAAGGTGCCGCTCGCCGTAGCCGAGCCAGCAGATGCGGGCAGGAAGCCCTTGGAACGCAACGCGTTCGCGGGCCATCCTGATCCACCTGGCCAGCGGCTCGTTGTCCGGGAACAGCTCCAGCATCGCGCGGTCGGTCGCGGCGATGTCCTCGGGGTCGCCGGACAGCGCGGCCCACCGGAACGGGCCCCTGCCCTCGCAGAACAGCGGCCGGATGTAGGCCGGCACGAAGCCGGGGAAGTCGAACGCCCGGTCGCAGCCGCCGAGCTTCGCCTCGCCGCGCAGCGAGTTGCCGTAGTCGAACACCTCGGCGCCGCCGTCCATGAAGCCGAGCATGGCGTCCACGTGGTCGGCCATCGAGTCCCGCGCGCGGTCGGTGAACTCGTCGGGCTTCTTCGCCGCGTAGTCGTGCCAGTCGGCCAGGTCGATGCCCTTGGGCAGGTACGCCAGCGGGTCGTGCGCGGAGGTCTGGTCGGTGACGATGTCCACCTCGACGCCCCGGCGCAGCAGCTCGGGCAGCACCTCGGCCGCGTTGCCGACCACGCCGACCGACAGCGCGCGGCGCTCCTTCTTCGCGGCCTCGACCCGGCGGATCGCGTCGTCCAGGTCGTCGGCGACCTCGTCGAGGTAGCGGTGCTCGACACGGCGGTGCGCGCGCTGCGGGTCGCACTCGATGACCAGCGCGACGCCCTCGTTCATGGTGACCGCGAGCGGCTGCGCGCCACCCATGCCGCCGAGGCCGGCGGTGACCGTCAGCGTGCCGGCGAGGGTGCCGCCGAACCGCTTGGCCGCGACGGCCGCGAACGTCTCGTAGGTGCCCTGGAGGATGCCCTGGGTGCCGATGTAGATCCACGACCCCGCGGTCATCTGCCCGTACATGGTCAGGCCAGCGGCCTCCAGCCTGCGGAACTCCGGCCAGTTCGCCCAGTCCGGCACCAGGTTCGAGTTGGCGATGAGCACGCGCGGCGCCCACTCGTGGGTGCGCAGCACGCCGACGGGACGGCCGGACTGCACCAGCAGCGTCTCGTCCTCGCCGAGCGTGGTCAGCTCTCGGCTGATCGCGTGGAAGCTCGGCCAGTCGCGCGCGGCCTTGCCGGTGCCGCCGTAGACGACCAGGTCCTCCGGCCGCTCGGCGACCTCGGGGTCGAGGTTGTTGTGCAGCATCCGCAGCGGGGCCTCGGTGGACCAGCTGCGTGCGGTGAGCGTCGTGCCGCGCGCGGCACGGATCGGCCCGGTCATGCGAACCTCCTGGTGGCGGCGAGCAGCGCGCCGGAACGGATCAGGTCTTCTGCTGCGGCGATCTCCGGCGCGAGATGCCGGTCCGGGCCGGGGCCCTCGACCCGCTCGCGGAGCAGGGCGACGGCCGCGGCGGTCGCCGGGGCGGGCTTGAGCGGGGCGCGCAGGTCGAGGGCGCGCGCGGCGGTCAGGTACTCCACGGCCAGCACCGTGCCGAGGCCGTCGACGGCGCGACGCAGCTTGCGGGCGGCGGCCCAGCCCATCGAGACGTGGTCCTCCTGCATCGCGCTGGTCGGAATCGAGTCGACCGAGGCCGGCACGGCAAGCCGCTTCAGCTCGGACACCACAGCGGCCTGCGTGTAGTGCGCGATCATGTGGCCGGAGTCGACGCCGGGGTCGGCGGCCAGGAACGGCGGCAGGCCGTGCGAGCGGGCGACGTCCAGCATCCGGTCGGTGCGGCGCTCGGCCATGCTGGCCACGTCGGCGACCGGGATGGCCAGGAAGTCCAGCACGTACGCCAGCGGCGCGCCGTGGAAGTTGCCGTTGGACTCCACCCGGCCGTCCGCGAGCACGACGGGGTTGTCCACGGCCGAGGCGAGCTCGCGGTCGGCCACGGTCTCGGCGTGCGTGATGGTGTCCCGCGCCGCGCCGTGCACCTGCGGCGAGCAGCGCAGCGAGTAGGCGTCCTGCACGCGGGTGCAGTCCGGTCCCCGGTGGCTGGCCATGATCTCGGAGTCGGCGAGCAGCGCGGTCATCCGCGCGGCGGACACCGCCTGGCCGGGATGCGGGCGCAGGGCCTGGAGGTCGGCGGCGAAGACCCGGTCGGTGCCGAGCAGCGCCTCGACGCTCATCGCGGCGGTCAGGTCGGCGACGTCCATCAGCGCGCGGAGGTCGGCGGCGGCGAGCACCAGCATGCCGAGCATGCCGTCGGTGCCGTTGATCAGCGCCAGCCCCTCCTTCTCGGCGAGCTGCACCGGCTCGATGCCGGCCTCGCGCAGCGCGTCGGCGGCGGGCATCAGCCGGCCGGTCGCGTCGCGGACCTCGCCCTCGCCGATCAGCGCCAGCGCGGCGGCGGACAGCGGCGCGAGGTCGCCGGAGCAGCCGAGCGAGCCGTGCTCGTGCACCACCGGCGCGATGCCGGCGTTGAGCATCCGCGCCATGGTGTCCACCGTGGACGGGCGGACGCCGGTGTGCCCGGTGGCCAGCGTCTGGAGCCGCAGCAGGACCAGCGCCCTGACGACCTCCCGCTCCACCTCGGGGCCGGCGCCGGCTGCGTGCGAGCGGACCAGCGAACGCTGGAGGGCGGCGCGCAGGTCCGGCGGGATGTGCCGGACGGCGAGCGCGCCGAAGCCGGTCGACACGCCGTAGGTCGGCTTCTCGGCGGTGGCCAGCTTCTCGATGTGCGTCCTGGCTGACCCGACCGCGTCCAGCGCGGCCTGGGTGAGCTCGACGCTCGCGTCGGCGCGGGCGACCGCCAACACCTCGTCACGGGTCAACGGCCTGGCGCCAAGCGGAACGTTGGCCGGTCGGTCGGGTCCTGGCATGTGCCCATCCCAACCCGCGCCCGGCGTTCGCACGACCCCAGGTCACCCGAGAGTGTCTGACATCCCAGACATATGCAGCATGAGCCGATCGAGAACGGGGTGCGGGGGCTCACCCCGCACCCCGTTCGGTCAGTGGCCCAGCCAGGCGTTGTCGCCGGGCTGGATGGTCAGCCCGTTCGCGAACGCCACCAGGTCCTGCTCGGTGAACGGGTTCGGCTGCTGCTGGTTGGCCGACGACGCGGAAACCGCCAGCCACAGGCCGTCGTCGAGCTGCACCGTGAGCACCGTGGTGGAGGCCATGAACGTCCGCCCCCACGGACCGGCGCCGGTGCTGGACAACGGCACCGTCGTGAAGCTGCCCTGCTTGCCGCGCACGGTCACGGCCCTGCCGCCGGTCACGCCGGGGTCGCTGTGCCGCACCTCGGCCCCGAAGATCTTCTTGTCGTGTCCGTCCCCGAAGCTCATGAACGCGCCCCAGGTCTGCGCGGACTCGCCATAGACACTCGCGTCGATGGGCTTGATCCCACCGGGCACGGTGCCGGGCACGAACGGGTTCTGCATCTGGGCGCTCCCGTCCGCCACCACCGACTCGGCGATCCGCGTCGCCGTGGCCTGGAGGTCCGGCACGGCGGCCAGGGTCAACTGGAGCACCTGGGAGTCGCTGGCGGCCCAGGTGAGCTGGATCGCGTTGTCACCGAGCGGCTGGAAATACGCCGGCTTCCCCTTGACCGTGGTCTTCACCACGGTCGGGTACTGGGACTCGGACTGGATGAAGGCGGCGGAACCGTTCTTGGCGGTGATCAGCTCCATGTTGATGTGTGTCGCCGCATCGTCATCGCGCGACCCTCGGCTACCACCGAAGCCCTTGCCCTTCACCCAGGTTCGGTTCTGGTCCGAGTTGTCCAGCCAGCTCTCGCGGTACTTCTCGACGTAGCCCTCGGGCAGCCAGCCGGCCTTGTACTTGAGCGCGATCCCCGCAGCGGCCGGCTTCGCCGCGCTGGAGGGCGCGCCGGCCGAGGCGCTTGGCGCGGCGCCGACCCCCACCTCGGGGGCGCGGCTGTCGCCCCCGCTCCCGTGCAGCAGCATCGTCGACGCGCCGACCGCGACGGCCGCCACGGCGGCGGCGGCCACCAGCAGCATCCTGCGCTGCCTCGGGACCGACGCGGTGGGCTCGTACAGCCGGTTCAGCACGGTCTGCGGGTGCGGCGCGCGGTCGGCCTGGCGGACCAGGGTGTCGCTGATCAGGGTCTCGGTTTCGTCGTGCATGGTCACAGTCCCTCCCCGGAACGGACGGTTGGTTGGCGGATGTTCGCGGCGCGCAGCGTGGCCAGCGCCCGCGAGATGTGGCTGCGCACAGTGCCCTCGCCGCAGCCGAACGCGGCGGCGATGGCCGCGTTGTCGTAGCCCTCGTAGTAGCGCAGCACCACGGCGGCGCGCTGCTTGCGCGGCAGGCGGGCGATCGCGGCAAGCATCGCGTCGCGCTCGTCGTAGCCGGCGGTGGGATCGGCGAACGGCGCGGTGACGACGTCGAGAGCCTGATGGGTCAGGGCGACCTCGCGCACCGCCCTGCGTCTTCGCCAGGACAGGTACTCGTTGGTGATCATGCGGTGGACGTAGGCGGCGGGGACGTTGGCCGAGGAGATCCGGGGCCACCGCTGCTGGGCGCGCAGCAGCACCTCCTGCACGATGTCCTGCGCGAGATACGGGTCGCAGGACAGCACGGTGGCGTAGCGGAGCATCGCGGCCAGTTCCACACCGACGAAGTCGTCGAAACTCGTGGGTGAGGCGGGCAAGGCGGGTCCTTCCTGCTGGTCGGGGCTGGGCCGCCCCTAGTGACGCCGCGACCGCCGGAATTGTTGAGTCGTAGTCTCGACCTGATCGACCGGAGGGAGGGACATGGGCACGAGCAGCGATGTGCCGGCGCTGCGCCGGGGCCTGGCCGTGCTGCGGTTGCTGGCCAGCCGGCCCGGCCCGATGTCCGCGGCTGCGGTGGCGCGCGAGCTGGACCTGCCGAGGTCGACGACCTACCACCTGCTGTCCGAGCTGGCCGAGGCCGGTTTCGCCACGCACCTGCCCGAGGAGCGGCGCTACGGGCTCGGGGTGGCGTCCTTCGAGCTGGGTTCGGCGTACCTGCGGCACGACCCGCTGGAGCGCTTGGCGCGGCCGCTGCTGCGCAGGCTGGTGGACCGGGTGGAGCGGACCGCGCATCTCGGCGTGCTGCACGGCGCGGAGGCGCTGTACCTGCTGCGGGAGCAGCCGAGGCAGCCGCAGACGCTGGTCACCGACGTCGGCGTGCGGCTACCGGCGCACCTGCCGGCCTCGGGGCGGGCGATGCTGGGGCACCTGCCGGCGGCGCAGGTCAGGGCGCTGCTGCCGACGGCGGGCAGCTTCGTCAACCGGACCGGGCGAGGACCGGGCAACCTGCCGGAGCTGCGCAGGCTGCTCTCGACCGAGCGCAGGCGGGGCTGGGCGGTGGAGGACGGCCACGTGACGGCCGGCTTCGCGTCGGTGGCGGCCCCCGTGTTCGATCACGGCGGCCGGCCGATCGCGGCGATCAGCGTGACGTTCCGGCATCTGTGCGCGCCGGACGACGGCAGTGGCACCAGTGCTGGCCAGGAGTGCGGTCAGACGTGGCCGGAGCTGGCCGAGGAGGTGCGGCGCGCCGCCGTCGAGCTGACCACCCGAATCGGCGGCCACGCCGCTCCCGGACCCTGAGGCAACGAAGCGGACGGCAGTGTTCAGGCAGGAGTGAGTTCGACGGACAACCGCATGTCCAGCGCCGCAGCGACCCGTTCAAGCACCGGCAGTGTCGGCACAGTGCCGCCGGCCTCGAACCGTGCCATCGCCGACTGCGTCATCCCCGCGCGCTCAGCCAGTTCAGTCTGCGACCAACCGCGCTGCTCCCGCAGCGAACGCACCTCGGCACCGAGTTCGAAGGCGATGCGAGCTGCTTCGTAGGCAGGGTGAGCGCGCTCAACACCGAGGCCCTTGCGCAGTTCTGTCCACGTGGTTCGCTCGGTCACGACTCCTCCTCATCCACGGTGTGCCGCTCGTCCTGACACCGTTGCAGCGCTCTGCGCGCCCGTTCGACCTGCGCGGTCTCACGCATCTTGGTCTTGTGCCAGACGGTGAGCAGGACGATCCGCCGGCCAGGGGCGATCCAGTAACTGATCCTGGTAGGCGAGCTGTCCAGCCAAAACCGCAGCTCGCGGAGTTTTCCGTCCAGCTGTCGAGTGTGTGGCTCGCTGAGCAGGGGCCCGCGCTCGGCCAGCAGGTCGAGGTAGAACGCAACGTGGTGCACTGCGTCTTACCCAAGGCTCCTGAGCCAGTCACGGACTTCCGGTTCCAGCTCGACAGTACCCCAATCCATAGCACGGATGCTATAGAGCGTCGAACGGCCAACTCGCATCGGGCACTAACGACGCGTGAGTAATCCCGCACGCACCGTCATATTCAGGATGCCCAGCGGACCGCCCGTGCGGTCCCGTCGCCGGAACCGCACGGGTCCCGGTGTCAGAGGTTGTTCTGCTTGACGAAGTCGGCGGCCACGTTGGCCACCGTCTCCTTGTCCACGTCGACCCGCTTGACCAGCGCGGCCAGCTTGTCGGTGGTCAGGGCGGCGGAGACCTTGTTCAGCGCGGTCTTGCCCTTGTCGGTGAGGGCGTCGTTGCGCACCAGCGGCACGATGTTCTGCGCCGGGTACATGTTCTTCGGGTCGGCGAGCTGCACAAAGCCGTTCGCGGCGATGTCCGACGAGGTGGTGAACAGGTTCGCCACCTGCGTCTCACCCGACTTCAGCTTGTCGACGGTGATCGGGCCGCCAGCGTCGGTGGCCTTGATCTCCTTGAACTCGCAGCCGTACAGCTCCTTGATCTTGTCCTTCCAGCGCTGCGGCCACTCGCCGGCCGCGCCGAGCACCAGGGTGGCGCACTTCGGGCCGAGGTCGGCCATGGACTTCACGCCGGAGTCCGCGGTCTGCTTGGTGACGACCAGGACGTCCTTGTCCTCGGCAGCCGACTTGTCGTACACGCCGAGGCCGGCGGGCACCTTGGTCTTCAGCGCCGCGTAGACGTCCTCGCTGGTGCTGGTGGTGTTGGACTTGTCGAAGAAGTTCAGCAGGTTGCCGCTGTACTCGGGCACAACGCCGAGCGACTTGTCCTGCAACGCCTTGACGACGATGTCCCGCGCCCCGATGCCCGGCTTGACCGTCGCCTTGAATCCCGCGTTGCGCAGCGCTCCCGCGTACACCTCGGCGAGCACCTTGTTCTCGGTAAAGTCGGCCGAGCCGACCACCACGTCACCGCCGCCACCGCTCTGGTCGCTGCTGTTGCCCGACAGGCTCTGGCTGGAGCCACATGCGGACAGCAACAGCGCGGTCCCTACCGCGAGAGCGGCCACCGTGCGCTTCATGCTCTGGTTCCTCCGGTTTCCTGCTGGCCCCCAGTAGTGACCAGCTCTTGCACAGGTTCCTCAACCCGGCGTTGGGTTCTCCGCCTGCCCGCCGTCCCCGCGATCAGCCTCAGGCCGCGCGGCACGACGAGTTTCTGCGCCCCCGCGAGCACGAGATCGAGCAGCACCGCGAGCAGGGCGATCAGCACGGCCCCGGACACGACCTGACCGTAGTCGAGCACCCGCAGGCCATCCAGCAGCGGCCGACCGAGTCCGCCGAGCCCGACGAACGCCGCGACACCCGCCGTCGCCACGACCTGGAGCATCGAGCTGCGCACGCCGCCCATCAGCAGCGGCATCGAGTTGGGCAGCTCGACCCGCCACAGCAGCTGCCGCCCGGTCATGCCCATGCCCTTCGCGGCGTCCACCACCGAGCGGTCCACGTCCTGGAGCCCGGCGTAGGTGCCGGCCAGGATCGGCGGGATCGCGAGGACCACCAGGCCGAGCAGCACCGGCACGGTCCCGCCGCCGGCGATCAGGTAGAGGATGCTGACCAGGCCGAGGGTCGGCAGGGCGCGCAGCACGTTGCTGGCGCCGACGAGCAGCACGCTGCCGCGCCCGGTGTGCCCGACGAACATGCCGAGCGGCACGCCGACGAGTCCGGCGGCGAGCACCGCGAGCACGCAGTAGAGCAGGTGTTCGGCCACCCTGGCCGGCACGCCGCCGGGGCCGGTCCAGTGGCTCGGGTCGGTCAGCCAGGTGACCATGTCGGCGAAGATCACTGGACGGCCACCCCCTGCACCCTGGTCCACGGCGTGAGCGCCCGCCGCAGCGCGACGAGCAGCAGGTCGACCACCAGCGCGAGCACCAGGGTCAGCGTGATCCCGACGATGATCGGCGGCAGGTAGCGGCGGGAGAACCCGTCGGTGAACAGGCCGCCGAGGCCGCCGGTGCCGATCAGCGCGCCGACGCTGACCAGGCTGATGTTGCTCACCGACCCGACCCGCATGCCGGCGGCGAGCACCGGGATCGACAGCGGCAGCTCAACGGCGAGGAAGCGTCGCCACTGCCGGAAGCCCATCGCCGTCGCGGCCGCGATCACGTGGGCGGGCACCGCGTCCAGCGCGTCGGTGATCGGCCGGACCAGCAGCGCGGTGGTGTAGATGGTCAGCGCGACGATCACGTTGACCGGCGACAGGATCTGCGAGCCGATCAGCACCGGGATGATGACGAACAGCGCGATCGACGGCACGGTGTAGACGATGTTCATCACACCGAGCAGCGCGCCGCGCGCCCGGCCGAACCGGTGGGCGACCCAGCCGAGCGGCACCGCGACCACGACGCCGAACACCAACGGCAGCAGCGACAGGTAGATGTGGTCGACCAGGTCGGTGCCGATGTCGGCGCGGGTGCCCGCGTCGCTCAGGTACTTCCCGAGATCGCTGAACATCAGCGCCGACTTCCCCGCTGCGCCTCGATGAGGTCGAGCACCTGGCGCGCGGTCAGCACGCCCGCGTACCGCCCCTCCTCATCGACGACGACGCCGAGGCCGGACGGCGAGGACAGCGCGGCGTCCAGCGCGCCGCGCACGGGAGTGCCCAGCGTGTACAGGGAACCGCCCGGCTCAAGGCCGTCCTCGGTCACCTGTCCGTCCACAGTGGACCCAGCCGGCAGCCACCCGCGCGGCTGGCGCCCGTCGTCGAGCACCAGCCGCCAGTCCGAAGCCTGGGACACGGCGTCCCCGATCGACGCCGTTGCCACCTCGCGGATCTCCACGCCACTGGCGTCCACAAAGGACAGTGCGCGATAGCCTCGGTCCTTGCCGACGAAGTGCGCGACGAAGTCGTCGGCGGGCCTGGCGAGCAGCTCGGCGGGCGGCGCGTACTGGGCGAGCACGCCGCCCTGCCGGAACACCGCGACCTTCTCGCCGATGCGGACCGCCTCGTCGATGTCGTGTGTGACGAAGACGATCGTCTTGTCCAGTTCCGCCTGGAGCCGCAGCAGCTCGTCCTGGAGTCCCTCGCGGACCACGGGGTCGACCGCGCTGAACGGCTCGTCCATCAGCAGCACCGGCGGGTCCGCAGCGAGGGCCCGCGCCACGCCGACGCGCTGCTGCTGGCCACCGGACAGCTGCACCGGGTAGCGCTTGCCGAGCGAGGCCGGCAGCCCGACGAGTTCGAGCAGTTCGGCCGCGCGGCTGCGCGCCTTGCGCCGGGTCCAGCCGAACAGCAGCGGCACGGTGGCCACGTTGTCGAGCACGGTCCGGTGCGGGAACAGCCCGGCCTGCTGGATGACATAGCCGATGCCCCTGCGCAGGGTCGGCGGGTCGGCGCTGCGGACATCCTTGCCGTCAACCAGGATCGTGCCCGACGTGGCGTCGATCATCCGGTTCACCATGCGCAGCGACGTCGTCTTGCCGCAACCGGAAGGTCCGACGAACACCGTGATGGTGCCAGCGTCGACAGTCAGGTCGAGGTGGTTGACGGCGACGGTCCCGTCATCGAACCGCTTGGTCACGGCCCGGAACTCGATCACCCGAGGTCCCTCCGGTCGTGACGGCCTCTTGCCGGCCGCCGCGGAATCGAACGACCTTAACCCGAACCCCCGACACAGGCATGGCATTCCAGCATCCGGGCGACCAGGTTCACTCCCTTCACCCGGACGACCCGTAGGCTGCCTCGGTTGTGACCAGCGATTCGCCCCAATCCACGCCCAGTCCGGCGACCGCGCTGTCCTCGGTCGCCCTGCTGCTCGCCGAGCACGGCGTGCACGGCCGCCGCCTCCGCGACGCGCTTGCCCTGCTCTGCCAGGGCTGGCAGGCCTTCGACGACCTCGTGCGCGCCACCGCCCTGCCGCGCAGGACCGTGCAGGAGCTGGTCGCCGCGGCCGACGACGACCTCCGGCGCGCCGGGGCGAACCTGCGGATCGCGCCCGAACTGGCCGCCGAGTACCGCCGCCGATTCGCGCTCGACCGGGCGAACCTCGGAAGTGTCGCGGAACACCCCGAGCTGCTCGCGGCGATCGGCGCGGACATCGCGGCCGTGCCGCCCCCGCTGGCCGCGCTCGACCACGTGCAGGCGACCGACGAGACGGCGCTGCGCCGGGCGCTGTGGCTCGCGGAGAACTACGAGCTGGCCGGCGGTCGGCTGCTGTGCCTCGGCGACCACGACCTGACCTCGCTCGCGGTCTGCGCGGTCGCGCCGGAGACCGCCGTGACGGTGGTCGACGTCGACGAGCGGCTGCTGGAGTTCATCGACACGCGGGCGCGGCAGCGCGGCTGGAACATCCGCTGCCTGCACGCCGACCTGCGGTTCGGCTTCCCGCCCGCCGCGCTGGAGTGGGCGGACCTGGTGTTCACCGACCCGCCCTACACCCCGGAGGGGATGGCGCTGTTCCTCGCCGCTGGCGTGCGCGCGCTGCGCGACCCGGCGCAGGGGCGACTGCTGGTCGCCTACGGCTACAGCGAGCGGAACCCCGCGCTCGGGTTGAAGGTGCAGCAGGAGATCCAGCGGCTTGGCATCGTGTTCGAGGCGATCCTGCCCGGCTTCCACCGCTACCACGGCGCGCAGGCCGTCGGCAGCGCCAGCGACCTGTACGTGTGCCGGCCGACCGCGCGCGCCGCGAAGCTCGCAACGCCGCAGGCCGCGCGCAGGGTCGGCATCTACACGCACGGCCCGCAGTCCATCGAGGCGACCGGGCCGTCCCAGGAGATCCTGGACGCGCTGCGCGAGTTGGCCGCGCGGCCGGGCTCCTCGCCCGCGCCCAAGCCGCGCGGGCCGGGCTGGGACGAGCCGATCGGCAAGGGCGCCGCCGCGCTCGCCGTCGACCTGACCGACGACCCCGGCCCGTGGCTGCTGCGCACCCTGCTGGCGTGCGCCGCGGGCCGGATGGCCGCGCTGGTGAGCAACAACCACCCCGACATCAGCAACGAGCGCGGCCAGCGCGCGCTCGCCGAGCTGGTCGGCCCGAGATTCACGCTGCGGTTCCTGCGCAGCACGCCGGACAACAAGCACGCCGTCGTGCTGGCCGAGGCCGCGCCGGTCGCCGCGACCGACCCGGCCGCCACCGTGCTGCGGGAGCTGCTGCTGCGGGCGCACGGCAAGCTCGGCAACGTGTGGCGGGAGGCCCTGATCAACGCCTCGCGCGGCGAGCTGACCAAGAAGGCCGCGGCGCAGCGCGTCGAGGCGGCCGCGCCTGATCCGGCCGAGCTGGACCTGCGCCTGATCGACCTGCCGAGGCACCGCATCACGACCCTGTTGGCCGCCATGGCGAACTCCGCGACGACCTGACCGGGCTGACCGGCCCGGCCGAGGGCCGCCGTCGTTTCCCCGAGGTGACACCGGTTTCCGTGCGGTGCCACCAGGTTTCGTGCCCTGGCACCGGGTCAGGGCGGTGTCAGGGCGGGGACCGTCCGGTGTCAGGGCGGTCGGCGATCGTTGCCGACATGACCATTTCACCGATCGCAGCCGCGAGTCCGCGAATCACCAGGGGCACCAAGGACAACGGGGTCCGGACGCCACGGATCCTGCGGCGAGTGGGCGGCACGGCGCTGGCGGTAACGCTGCTGGCCGGGGTCGCCGCACCCGGGTTTGCCGCCGCGGCCAGCACGGTCGCGCCGCAGGCCGCCGCCGGGCAGGACCGTCCGGAGTTGCGGCAGGCGATCCAGTCGATCGTCGACTCCGGTTTCACCGGGATGCAGCTGCGCGTGCACGATCAGCGGGGCGACTGGGCCGGCAGCGCCGGGGTGCGCAAGCTGGGCGAGACCGCGAAGCCGCCGACGGACGGGCGGTTCCGGGTGGGCAGCGTCACCAAGACCTTCACCGCGACCGTGGTGCTGCAACTGGTGGCCGAGAGCAGGGTCGGGCTGGACGCTCCGGCGGCCGACTACCTGCCCCAGTTCGGCCTTGACCGGCGGATCACGGTGCGGATGCTGTTGCAGCACACCAGCGGGGTGTTCAACTTCACCGGCGAGTACTACCCCGACGGGACGGTCGTGCCGGGGATCCCGTCGGCGGGCAAGGAGTGGGTGGACAACCGGTTCCACACCTACCAGCCCGACGAGCTGGTCAGGTTCGCGCTGTCCAAGACGCCGCGGTTCGCACCTGGGACGGACTGGAGCTACTCCAACACCAACTACGTGCTGGCCAGGCTGCTGATCGAGGGGGTCACCGGCCACTCCTACGCCGACGAGATCCAGCGGCGGATCGCGCGGCCGCTCGGGCTGTCGGGCACCACGGCGCCGGGCACCCGGACGGAGATCCAAGGGCCGCACGCCCACGCCTACTACACGTACGAGGACGGCAGGCAGCCGAAGACGGTCGACATCACCCGCCAGAACCCCTCCTGGATCTCCAGCGCGGGCGAGATGATCTCGACCACCAAGGACCTCGACACGTTCGTCTCCGCGCTGCTGGGCGGGAAGCTCCTCCCGGCCCCGCTGCTGGCCGAGATGCGCAAGGCGCACCCAACCAGCGACCCGAAGAGCGGCTACGGCCTCGGGCTGTTCCTCCAGGACGTCGGCCCGAACTGCGGCGGCACCATCGTCACCCACAACGGCCACGTCCAGGGCTACGCGACGCTGATGTACAGCACGCTCGACGGCAGCAGGACGCTGGAGGCCTCGCTGACCTACGTCGAGGACGTCGCGCAGACCCAGGCGGCGGCGTACCTGAAGGCCGTTGACACGCTCATCAAGCTGGAGTTCTGCGGCGGGCAGACAGGGTCGGCAGCCGGGTCCGAGGCCCGGTCGACGACGCCGAGCACCGTGGCCCCGGACGCTCTTAAGGGAGACTCCTAAGAGCTCCTAACACAATG
>NZ_VUOB01000033.1:0-104792 GCF_008386585.1 Solihabitans fulvus | reverse complement strand
AGTCATTGTGTTAGGAGCTCTAGGGCCGGGCCTCAGCCGGCGCGGGGCACGTGCAGCGGGCCGAGTGCGAGCACCGCGCGGAACTCCCTCGGCGGCACCGGACGCGAGAACAGCCAGCCCTGATACGCGTCGACGCCGACCCCGCGCAGGACGTGGAACTGGGTCGCGGTCTCCACGCCCTCGGCGACACAGCTGCGGCCCATCGCCCGAGCCATGTCCACCACGGCCTTGGCGACGGCGAAGTCGGAGGAGTCGTTGCCGACGCCGGAGACGAACCGCCGGTCCACCTTGATGATCTGCGCCGGCAGGTCCTTGAGCCTGGCCAGCGAGGAGTAGCCGGTGCCGAAGTCGTCCACGGCGAACCGCACCCCACGCTCCACCAGCACACCCATCGCCTGCCTGGTCCGCGACGGCAGATCCACCAGGGCCGTCTCCACCAGCTCCAGCACCACGCGGTCCCACTCGATGCCGGCCTCGGCCACCGCGTTGGCGACCGAGTCGACGAAGTCGGGATCGCCAGGCACCAGCCCGGACAGGTTCACCGCGACCGCGACGGGCTTGCCGTTCGGGGACGGCCAGGTGGCCGCCTCCTTCAGCGCGGTGCGCAGCACCCAGCGGTCCAGCTCGCGCAGCAGGTCGCCCTGCTCGGCGACGGGCAGGAACACGTCGGGCGGCAGCAGGCCGCGGTCGGGGTGCGGCCAGCGCACCAGCGCCTCGGCGGTCAGCACCGAGCCGTCCACGCCGACCACCGGCTGGTAGTGCAGCACCAGGCCGTCGTGGGCGAGCGCGTCGCGCAGCTGTCCTTCCAGGTGCACCTGGCGGTCTGCCGAGGCGATCAGCGCCGCGCTGGCCAGCGAGACCCGGCCAGCGCCGCCGCGCTTGGCCTCGAACATCGCCGCGTCGGCGAACCGGAGCAGGTCGGCCCCGGTCGCCCGCGAGCCGTTCGGCACGGCAGCGCCGATCGACGCGGACACCCGCACGAGCTGGCCGTGCACCGGCACCGCCGTGCGCAGCAGGCCGGCGACCTTGGTGGCCAACGCGTCCACGCCGCCGACGGTGTCGATGTCCTCGCAGATGATCACGTACTCGTCGCCGGACAGCCTGGCCGCGGTGCAGCCGTCCGGCAGGCCGCCCTCCAGCCTGCGCGCCAACGCGACGAGCAGCTCGTCGCCGGCGTCGTGGCCGAGGGAGTCGTTGACCCGCTTGAAGTTGTCGATATCGCAGAACAGGACCGCGACCTTGTCCGCGCCCTCGGCGATCAGCAGTCCGCTGAGCAGTTCCTTGACCGCGGCCCGGTTGGGCAGCCCGGTCAGCTCGTCGTGCGTCGCCTGGTGGCGCAGCGCCTCGGCGGTGCGGCGGCGCTCGGTGATGTCCTGGAACACCACCAGCCAGAACCGCTGGCCGTCGTCCTGCACGGAGATCGAGATGTGCAGCTCGCAGTAGACCACCTCGCCGTCCGGGCGAAGCAGGATCCGTTGCGGCACCTTGAATGTCCGGTCCGGGCCGATCATCCTGGCCACCGACTTGAGCCGGTCGGCCTTGTCGTCGGGGTGGGTGAGCTGCTCGGCGGTCATGCCGCGCAGCTGGTCCAGCTCCATCCCGAACAGGTCGCACAGGGCGTCGTTGGCGTCGACGAGACGCTCGCTCTCGTCGAACAGCCCGATGCCGACCGGGGTCACCGCGACGAGGTCGGTGAACCGCTGGCTGGAGCGCTCCATTCTCGTCTCGACGCCGCGCTGCTCGGTGATGTCCTGCGCGGTGCCGACCGCGAGCAGCTGGCCGTCCGCGCCGGTCACCGCGACGCCGTGCGAGCGGAACACCCGCACCGAGCCGTCCCTGCGCACCAGGCGGTGCTCGCACTCGACCGGCCTGCGGTCGGTGATCAGCTGCTGCCAGATGTCGTCGACCCAGGCCCGGTCCTCGGGGTGCACCAGGTCCAGGTACGTCTGGTAGCTGGTGCGTTCCTCCCTCGGCACGCCGAACAGCTCGCAGAGCATGTCCGACCAGACCGTGTCGCCCGTGTTCGGATCCCACTCCCAGGTGCCCAGCTTGGCCGCGCGCTGCGCGTCGGCGAGCCGTCGCCGGTCGTCCCGCAGCTGCCGTTCCAACGCCCGCGCCTCGGTGACGTCCTGGATGGTGCCGTGCAGGCGCTTGCTGTCGCCGGACTCGGACAGCTGCGCCCGCGCCCGGCACACGAAGACCCGCTCGCCGAACTCGCTGCGCACCTCGGCCTCGATCGGGTCGCCGTGCTCGGCGTGCAGCAGCTTGTCGCGCATCTCCTCCAGCAGCGGGAGATCCTTGGGGTGCACCCCGCAGAGCATGTTGTCGTCTGGCAGGACGCCGATCTCCGCGTAGAGCTCCAACAGCACCTCGCTGCGGTGGATGGCTCCGGTCGCGACGTCGTAGCTCCAGCTGCCGATCCTGGCTATCCGCTGTGCCTCAAGCAGCCTGGCCCGCTCAAGCGCGAGCTGCGCGTCGGTCTCCCACTGGGCGGTGACGTCCCTGATGTAGCCGGTGAACCGCTCCGCCCTGCCGTCCTCGCCGAGCTTCGCCCGCGCGACACCGCGAATCCGGCGGGTCTCCCCGTCCGGCAGGATGATCCGGTACTCGATGTCGATCGGATCGCCCGAGTCCTCCCGGTTCTCCCAGTACGCGGCGACCCGGTCCCGATCGTCCGGATGCACGATGTCCAGCACCGCCTGGGCGCCGGGCACCACGGTGCCGGGTTCGATGCCCATCAGCTGGTAGTGGGTCGCGGACCACTCGGTCACGCCGGTCGCCGGGTCGTAGGCCCAGGAGCCGATGCCGGCGACGCGCTGCACCTCGCGCAGCGTCCGCTGCTCGTTGCGCAGGGCCGTCGCCGAGGCGGCCAGATCGGACACATCGACCAGCAGCACGGCCTGGAGACCGGTGCCGGGCACCGGCCAGCGCACCACGCGAACCGGCAGCTCGCTGTCGTCCTTCCTGTCCAGCCGCAGGTCGGACTCGTCGCCGACGAGCAGCGACCGCAACGGCCTGCCGACCAGGTCGTCCTGGGTCGCCGCGCCGGCCAGCGCGGCGGCCGCGGCGTTGGCCTGCATGACGATTCCCTTGGGATCGCACAGCAGCGTCGGGGACTCCGGCATGGTGAGTCCGTCCAGGGTGACGGCGCCGTCCTTGGGGCGGCCGACCTTCTGGTGCGTAGGGCCAAGTACAACCGGAGCGCGTCCAACCCGCTCGGCCACCGTCCCACCCTTCCCGCGTCGACCGCCGGTTGGGCGCAGGGGACCGGCGGCGGCCTCAACGATGCACCCGGATTGGCGGCGCAAACGCGTCCTCTCCCCGGGGAGAACAACACCCGAGGAGAGGACGGTAGCGCTTAAGCCAGCGTCAGCCCAGACCCTGGGCAGATGCTGATCAGGTTCCTGACCGGATCCGATCACTACCCAAGGCGGACCATCGGATACCCACCGCTGCCGAAGGTCTCCCCAACCCGGTTGGGTTCAGGCTACTCCGTCACGCAGCGCTGCCTTGGCCACCGCCGCCGCGACCTCGGGCCCGACCCTCGGGTCGAGGGCGCTCGGCACGATCCGGTCGGCCGCGAGGTCGTCGCCCGCCACCGCCGCGATGGCGTCGGCCGCGGCGAGCTTCATGCCCTCGGTGATCCGCCGCGCGCCCGCGTCCAGCGCGCCACGGAAGATGCCGGGAAACGCGAGCACGTTGTTGATCTGGTTGGGGAAGTCGCTGCGCCCGGTGGCGACGATCGCGGCGTGCCGCGCGGCCACCTCGGGGTGCACCTCAGGGTCCGGGTTCGAGAGCGCGAACACGATGGCGTTCGGCGCCATGGTGGCGATCAGCTCCTCGGGGACCTTCGAGGAGGACACCCCGACGAAGACGTCAGCGCCGCGCAGCGCCTCGGCGATTCCGCCGCGCAGGCCGGCGGAGTTGGTCAGCTCGGCCATGCCGGCCTTGACCGGGTTGAGGCCGTCCCGTCCGGCGTGCACGATGCCGCGCGAGTCGACGATCGTCACGTCGCCAGCGCCCGCGGCGAGCAGGATCTTGGCGCAGGCGATGCCAGCGGCGCCCGCGCCGGAGATCACCACCCGCAGGTCGGCGATCTTGCGGTTCAGCACGGTCGTCGCGCCGCGCAGCGCGGCGAGCACCACCACGGCGGTGCCGTGCTGGTCGTCGTGCATGACCGGGCAGTCCAGCGCCTCGATGAGGCGGGCCTCGAGTTCGAAGCAGCGCGGGGCGGCGACGTCCTCCAGGTTGACCGCGCCGAAGGACGGGCGGAGGCGCACCAGCGTCTCCACGATCTCGTCGACGTCGGTGGTGTTGAGCACCAGCGGGATGGAGTCCAGCCCGCCGAAGGTCTTGAACAGCGCGGCCTTGCCCTCCATGACCGGCAGCGACGCGCTCGCGCCGATGTCGCCGAGCCCCAGCACGGCCGTTCCGTCGCTGACGACGGCGACCAGGCGGTGCGCCCAGGTGTACTTCGCGGCGAGACCGGCGTCCTCGGCGATGGCGCGGCTGACCCTGGCCACACCGGGGGTGTAGGCGATCGACAGTGCGCGCGCATTGTCCAGCGGCGCGGTCACGCCAATACCGAGTTTGCCACCTTCGTGCGCGGCGAATATCTCGTCGTCGGTCAGTTCTGTGGCGGCTTCGTTCACAGCGGTCACGGCGTCCCTCCTGCGGTGCGGAGCGGCTTGGTGCGCAGATTGGCACTTCACCTGGCGGCGCACCGAGCCCGGCGGGTTCGCGCCGGAACAACGGGGCCTCGTCCCGCCGGTCGGCGGCGACAGCCTGGGTACGGCTGGACGGCGACCGGCGATGCGGTCGACTCAGTGTGCCAGTCTCACCCGATCGTGTCTGCGGCAGGGATCACACTTTTTCCGCAGGTCAGAGGGTGTTTCCCAAGACGTCCGTTCGGTTTTTTGCACTGGCCGGTCAGTATCCGCAGGCAGGCGACTTGCGATCGGTCAAGATCGGGCCCGAACTAGGCTTACGGGCATGGAGGCGCGTGAGTTGAAGATTTCCGGGGCGTTCGAGTTCACCCCGAGGTCATTCCCGGACGAACGAGGCTTTTTCACCGCACCGTTCCAAGAAGCGGAATTCGTCGCGGCCGTCGGTCATCCACTGCGATTGGCCCAGACCAACCACAGCGTGTCCCGCAGGGGCACCATTCGGGGCGTGCACTACGCCGACGTTCCGCCGAGCCAGGCCAAGTACGTCAGCTGTCCCAGCGGCGCGCTGCTGGACGTCGTGGTCGACATCCGCGTCGGCTCGCCCACCTTCGGCCAGTGGGACGCCGTAAGGCTGGACGAGCGGAACCTGCGTGCCGTGTACCTGCCGGAGGGCCTCGGCCACGCCCTGATGGCCCTTGCGGACGACACCGTCGCGACCTACCTGTGCTCCGAGCCGTACAACCCGGCTGGCGAGCACGGCATCAACCCCCTTGACCCCGACCTCGGCCTGCCCTGGGACCTCGACGTCGAGCCGATCCTGTCCCCCAAGGACGCCGAGGCCCCGACGCTGGCCGAGGCGCTCGCCGCTGGCGCCCTGCCCGCCTACGCCGACTGCCTTGCGCTGTACGAGTCGCTACGCGCCAGGGGCCGCAGCTAGTTCGTGTCCCGGCCCGGGGCGCGCCGCAGGCGGCCCGGCTTCGGCCACAGCCTCCAGCGGACCACCCCGAGCACCTCGGCCGGCCCGAGCTCCCGCGAGTCGGTCGAGGCGAACTCGTTGTCCCCGAGCACGTGCCACCCGCCGCCGTCCACCTGGTGGACGGCGCGCTTGACGGAAAGCTGCGCGGGGCGCGAAGCCCAACGGACCAGCACCACGTCACCCGGCCGAGGCACCGCGGGCATCCTGGCCAGCACGATGTCGCCGTTGGTCAACGTCGGGTACATGGAGGGACCGCTCACCCCGACCTCCCGAAATGGGAGCAGCCACCGTGCCAACGATCACCTCCACCTGCTGTGTCCGAAGGCCCAGAGTAGGGTTCCGCCCGTCGGAGCATCCACTGTCAGGGAGGAAAGATGCGACTGCTGTCGCGCATCCTCGGCCCGCGTCTGGAGGCAACCGCACACTGCGACCTCCCGTGCGGTGTCTACGACCCGGCGCAAGCCAGGATCGAAGCCGAGTCGATCAAAGCGGTTCAGGAGAAGTACCAGGCGAACGAGGACCCCGAGTTCCGCCACCGTGCGATCCTGATCAAGGAGCAGCGCAGCGAGCTCGTCAAGCACCACCTCTGGGTGCTGTGGACGGACTACTTCAAGCCGCCGCACTTCGAGAAGTACCCGCAGCTGCACGAGCTGGTCAACAAGGCCACGAAGGCAGCGGGCGCGAGCGGGACCAAGGGCTCCATGGACCCCGCCAAGGGCCAGGAGCTGCTTGACCTGATCGCGGAGATTGACAAGATCTTCTGGGAGACCAAGCAGCACTGAAGTTGATGCACGACAAACGACGCTGACCAGCGCGACTCAGTCGCAGGTCAGCGTCGTTTGTCGTTGTTGATCACTGTTCGGCCAGGCTCCGCGCCGGGCGTCCCGCCCGGCTGCCCTACTTGGGCACGGTGTAGGTGCACTCGACGGTGGAGCCCGCCTCGGCCTGCTGGCTGGCGACCTGCTTGCCCTCCACGGTGATCACGCAGCCGACCGTCCCCTTGGTGACCTTCGCGGCGACCCTGAGGTCCCCGAAGTCCATGGACGTCGACTTGCTCCACGGCAGGCTCGCCGGCTTCTCCAGGCCCTTCTGGTCGGGCGTCGCGTACTCGGCCGCCTCCACCGCACCGCCCTCGCCCGACAGGCTGAACTGCACGTCGTGCTTCACGACCCGGCAGCCGCTCACGCCAACCACGACCACGGCGGCCATCGACGCCAACACGGCGACACGTCTCATCAAGATTCACTGTCCGTTCTTCAGACTCGCGCTGCGGGAACAGACGTTACGGGCATTCGCACCGTTCCCACATCACACCGCGTGCGCAACCGCCGGTCGTCCGCGAGGCGTAGCTTGGTCATCCTGCGGTCGGATGACCAAGCTCACCCACCCCGCCGACCGGGCGGGACAAAATTAGGCCAACTGCCACCGCTCTGCCGCTCCACCGCATTAGCGTGCGCCGCATGGCACAGACTGACGCGAGCATCCCCGGCTGGAACCTGGCCCTGCGCCTGGTGTTGGAGTTGGCCGCGCTCGCCGCGCTCTGTTGGGGCGGCTGGCAGCTCGGCTCGTGGCCGCTCGGCATCGCCCTTCCGGTGGTCGCCGCCGTGGCGTGGGGGACCTTCGCGGTGCCCGGCGACCCGAGCCGCAACGGCAAGGCACCTGTGCCGGTGCCCGGCGCCGTCCGGCTGCTCGTCGAGCTGCTCGTGCTCGGCGGCGGGTGCGTGTTGGCCTGGCTCGGCGGCGCGCCCGTCGTCGCCGCGATCCTGATCGCGCTGAACGTCGTGCACCTCGTCTTCAGCACCGGCCGGCTCCGCTGGCTGCTGCGCACGACACCGCGCAGCGACGAACCTCACGTGTGACGCGCGGCCTCAGCGCGCGCGCATGCCCCGACCTAGTATCGATTGGTGGACAACAACTCCCAGTCCTTGGATCGGGCTCCTGCCGTCTATCTGCTGCGACACGGCCAGACCGAGTGGTCGGAAAGCGGCCAGCACACCGGGCGCACCGACATCCCGCTCACCGCGCGCGGCGAACAGCAGGCGCGACGGGCCGGCGCGGTGTTGGCCCGGCTGCGCGCGACCGACGTGCAGCCCGCGCTCGTCCTCACCAGCCCCCGCCAGCGCGCGCTGCGCACGGCCGAGCTGGCCGGGCTCGCGGTCGGCGAGACGACCGAGTCGCTTGCCGAGTGGGACTACGGCGACTACGAGGGCTTGACCACCCCGCAGATCCGCGAGTCGGACCCGGGTTGGACGGTGTGGACGCACGCCATCCCCGGCGGCGAGAGCGCCGAGCAGGTCGGCGCGCGGGCGACCACGGTGCTCGACCGGGTGCGCTCGGCGCTGCCCGGCGGCGACGTCGTGCTGGTCGGGCACGGGCACTTCAGCCGGGTGCTCATCGCCGCCTGGCTCGCCATGACCCCGAGCGACGGCGTCCACTTCGGACTCGATCCCGCCGGCATCACGGTGCTCGGCGACGAGCGGGGCGACCCCCAGGTCAGGCGGCTCAACGTGCCGCCGTGGGGCGAAGACTGACCCATATGGAGGATTCCTTGCCAGACAACGGAGTGCGCCGCGTCCGCGAGTCCGATGTGGACGCCGTGGTCGGGCTGGCGCACGAGCTCGCCGAGTACGAGCGCGCGGCCGACGAGTGCCACCTGACGGCGGACCAGCTGCGCGCCGCGCTGTTCGGCCCGTCGCCTGCGCTGTTCGGTCATGTCGCCGAGGTCGACGGCGTGGTCGTCGGCTGCGCCCTGTGGTTCCTGAACTTCTCCACCTGGCGCGGCGTGCACGGCATCTACCTCGAGGACCTGTTCGTGCGCCCGACCCAGCGCGGCGCCGGCCTCGGCAGGGCGCTGCTGACCGCGCTCGCGCAGGAGTGCGTTGCCAAGGGGTACGCGCGCCTGGAGTGGTCGGTGCTCAACTGGAACGCGCCGGCGATCGGCTTCTACAAGTCGCTCGGCGCGGTCCCGCACGACGAGTGGACCGTGTACCGGCTGACCGACGACGCCCTCGCCGACCTCGGCGGCGGGGCGCCCGTCGATCAGGCTGCCGCACAAGCGCGTCAGGACGCAGGCGGCAGGTCCTTGTAGCTCTTCAACTGCACGATCTGGTCGAAGATCGCCGTGTTGCGGCCGGCCGCCGCGGGCAGCTGGACCCGGCCGTTGAGGATCGGGTCCAGCTCGCCGCAGCCCGCCAGCCACGGCAGCAACAGACCGCACCCGCGAGCCTTCGGCACGCTGAAGGCGTTGTCCACGTAGGTGATCGCGAGCCCGCCGCCCTGCACCGGCTTCGGCGGCTTGCCGGAGATCGGCTGGTTGGGCGGCGGTGGGTTGGTCCTGCCGTAGGTCAGGTCGAGCGTGATCGGGTGCTGGTCGTCGCCGATGTAGCAGGAGTCGCCGAGCACGGGGTGCGCCAGCTTGAGCTTCAACCCCAGCTGGATGTTGCCCGGCTTGCTGCCCTTGCCGACCAGCCCGGTGCCCTGCGCGATGGCCTGCACGTCGAGGCCGGGCCAGTTCTCGGTGCCTGGTATGCCGAGCAGGCCGCCCGGCACGGGGAGCGGCACCGCGCGCACGTTGCCGTACAGGTATCCGTTGGTCGGGCCGATCGCGAACGTCACCGTGATCGGTTGGCTGATCTGCTCGGTCACCGTGCCGAGCTGAATGCTCCCGCCGATGGTCTTCGCGACGAGGCAGAACCAGGATCCCGGTTTCTGACCGACGGGCAGGCTCGGGCAGTCCTGGAAATCACCGGACGACGCCCCGGGAACCGGCCCGGCGCCGTCCTCGGCCGCGGCGGACGGGGCCGCGACCCCGAACAGCACGGCGGCGCAGATCATCGCGAAAACATGGCGAGTCATCCCTGGTCGCATGGGTACCTCCGCTGGTTACCCCCGCATTGGGAAAAAGATCATAAACACGAGCGTTTATGTAGCGAAGGTAAAACCACCGACACCCCAAGTCAACAAGTCGCACACCGTTTTTCCTTGCCACCAAAGAAGAGCCACCGAACGGCCTATCATGGACGGGAGGCCACAAAACCGAGGACGCACCATGCACACACCCGTTCCGGACGCCGCGGCGCAGGCGCACTCGACCGTGCCCAAGCTGCCGCCGGGCCGGCACGGCCTGTCTCGCACCGCCGTCGCGGACAACCAGCGCGAACGCGCGCTCGCGGCGGTGGCGGACACGGTGGAGCGCGCCGGCTACCTCGGGCTCACCGTCGAGGCGATCATCGGCCACGCCGGCCTGTCCCGGCGCACGTTCTACGAGCACTTCCACAACCGCGAGGACGCGTTCCTCGCGGCCTACGACGCGGCGACCGCCGAGCTGACCGACCGGATCCGCACCGCCTACGAGTCCGAGCACGGTTTCGCGGACCGCCTGCACGCCGGCCTCGCCGCGCTGCTGACCTTCCTGGCCGCGCGGCCAGGGCTGGCCAGGCTGTGCGTCGTCGAGCCGTTCGCCGCTGGCCCCGCCGCGCTGGCCAGGCACGACACGGCCATGCGCGTGTTCGCCGGCATGATCGAGGAGAACATCCGCGAGCTGCTGCCGGACTGCCACTCCCCTTCGCTCACCGCGGAAACCATCGTCGGCGGCATCTACCAGGTGATCTACGCGCGGATCTCGCGCCAGGAGACGACCCGCCTGCCGGAGCTGTTGCCAGGGCTGCTGTGCTCCCTGCTGCGGCCCTACCTCGGCGCCGAGGCCGAGGCGCAGTGCCGGCGCATGACGGGCGCACTGCCGCCAGCAGACGGCGCGCGATGACCGGACGGGGACGGCGGTTTTGTGTCGGAGACCTCCCTTCGGGCAGGCTTTCCGCAGCCCTGGGAAGTTCCCGGGGATCACCAGTGGCACACAGCAGACAGGATGAGGCATGGGAGCGTGGGGCAGCGGGCCGTTCGACAACGACTCGGCGGCGGACTGGAGCAACGAGCTCGATGACGCCGAACCCGAGCAGCGGCCGACGCTGATCCACGACACGCTGGCCGAGGCCGTGAACGAGGACGACGACCTCGACATCGACGTGGCCTGCGCGGCGATCGCCGCCGCGGCCATCGTGGCGGCGCACCGGCCGGGCGGCCCCGTCGTCCAGTCCGCGTACGCGCCGGACTTCCTCGCCTCCGGCGAGCTGCTCGACCTGCCGGACGAGTACGCCGACCTCGCCCTGCGCGCGCTGGACCGGGTGTTCCAGGAGGACTCCGAGTGGCTCAACCTCTGGGAGGAGGGCGGCGGCCTCGCCGAGGTCACCGAGGCCCTGGCCCCGCTGCGCGCGGCCCTCGCCAGCTGACCTATCTCGCCAGCTGACCTCGCTAGCCGGCTGACCCGAACGACGATCCGCGCCTCGCGTCAGAGTCAGCCGACGCGGGGCGCGGCCGGTTTGTGGCCGACCCCCGCATAGGACACGACCACGGCCGCGTCGCCGAACCCCACCGCGCGGCCGTCGGCAGCTGCCCCATCGACACCCGCCCCATCGACAGCTGCGCCATCGACGCGAGGTGCCTCGACGCCATCCGCCGGGGGACGTCCCCAGCCCAGGTCCTGTTCGCACCGCCACCGCGCGGTGAAGGTCAGCCCGGGGTCGAGCAGTTCCAGCCCGCCGAACAGGCGGCCGATCTGCTCGCGCGTGCGCGGCGTCACCAGCGGCGTCGACGCGTGCTCGGCCAGCGCAACCAGCCGGCCCGCGACGTCGGGCAGCACGTCGCCGGTCACGTGGGAAAGCGCGAGCAGGCTGTCCGGCGCGGCTGCGTCGAGGTACGCGGCGACGATCTCGGCGGGGCGATCGCTGTCGGGCACGAAGTGCAGGACGCCGCTCATCAGCACGGCGACCGGCCGGTCGAAGTCCAGCAGCCGCCTGGTCTCCTGCGCCGCGAGCACGGCGCGGACGTCCCTGAGGTCGGCGAGCACGATCCCGACAAGGTCGTTGCCGCGCAGCATGGCGCGGCCGTGCGCGACGGTGACGGGCTCGTTGTCGACGTAGACCACGCGGCAGTCCCGGTCGGCCGCCTGCGCCACCTCGTGCACGTTGCCGGCGGTCGGCAGGCCGGAGCCGAGGTCGAGGAACTGGGTGACGCCCCGGTCGACGCAGAGCCGGACGGCGCGGCGGAGGAAGGTCCGGCTGTTTCGCGCCAGCTGCGTGCCGGGGACGAGCTGGTTGGACTGCTCGGCGAGCGCACGGTCGACGGCGAAGTTGTGGGCGCCGCCGAGGTAGTAGTCGTACAGTCTGGCGAAGTTCGGCCGCTCGACATCCACGTTGCTCGGCACCCAGTTCGGACGATCCTGCACAGCGCACCTCAACGGGGTCCTGGAAGCGGCGCGAACGCAGCCGAACGTTATCCGGCTACTCCGTTCGTGTCTATCCAAGACAGGCAAACTACGCGCAGTGATCATCCGGTGGCGGACGCCGGCCCGGCGCGCTGGCTCACACCGCCGCGCCGGGCCGTCTACGAGCTAGACACCCGCGATGGACTGGATCCAGTCGCGGTACTGCGTGACGTTGGCGTACGCCGAGTAGGACGAGCGGTCGCTGGTGGAGGCCACCCCGACCTGGTACTGCTGGCCGTCGACCGGGCTGGTGGCGAACATCGGGCCGCCGGAGTCGCCGCCTGCCGCGATGCCGTCGATCCGGGTGACGCAGATGCTCAGGCCGCCGAGACCGCTGTCGCAGCCGGTGTCGGACACCTGCACGTTGGCGTACTTGAGGTACCTGGACTGGCACTGGATCTCGGGGCGGTCGGTGCAGGTCGCGCCCCAGCCGTAGAGCTGCACGGTGTCGCCGACGTTGACGGCGCTGGAGTCACCCAGCGGCGCGTAGGTCGCCTGCACCTCGTGGTCGAGCTTGGCCAACGCCAGGTCGACGTCGGGGCTCTGGTCGATCTCGACCGCGGTCGCCGACTCACCTGCGGTCTGGTCGAGGCTGCCGATGTGGAACGTGTACGTGCCCGAGCTCTGCACGCAGTGCCGCGCGGTGAGGACCCACTGAGGGGCGATGATCGTGGCCGAGCACTCCTGCTGGCCGTTGACGAACAGGCGGGCGGCCCACGGACCGCTCGACGCCTGCTGTCCGTCGATGATGTGCGGGCTCACCTGGGCCGACGCGGCAGGGGCTGCGCCGAACACCGCCAACGCGACGGCGGCGAGCGGGAGAATCAATCGGATGAAGCGCACAGGGAACAACTCCTCGAATCCACGGCGGAGTCACCGTCGTGGGCAGGGGACGAGGGACTGAAGCCCTTTCAGCGTCACCCTTGTGAGGGTCGTCCAACACCCTCCGATGTTCGGTTTTATCCCTGTGCGTCGCCGTCGTGCGTTTCGCCGACCCGCAGCACCCAGGCGCGGGCCGGTGCGGTGAACAGCAGCACGAGCACCGTGACGCAGAACGCGGCCACCAGCAGGCCGGCCAGCCGCTGGTGCGAGGAGTACGCGTAGTAGGCCACTGCGAGCAGCAGCAGCTGCATGACGATCGCCGGCGTCCTGGCGCCGCGCTTGCCGAGCACCAGGCAGATCCCGGCGAACAGCACGCCGCCGCCGAGCAGGACGAAGTAGCCCGCCTCGCCGAGCAGCGCGCCGCGCTGCGCTGGAGCGCCGATCGCCTTCACCACGACGGCGACCGCGAACGCGACGCCGGCCAGCCCCTGGAGGCCAACGAGCAGTCCGGCGAGGCGCACCGAACGTGGTGCGGCGGCTTCGATCGGCATGGTCGGCGAGCCTTCCGGGGATTTCGACCTGGCGCGCGGGTCACGGTGCGTGCGCACCGGCGATCGTAGGCCACCCGGTCGGCCGGTCCCGTTCGACCGCCGGACAGGCGATGATCAATGGGCCTCGCAATGAGCAGACGGTCGTCTGGGTGCACTCGTCGCGCTGGCGGACCTGGCCCGACTAGCAGCAGGGAGATTTGAGCCACTTCCGAGATGACGAACACCGCCTGACGGTGGGCGCACACCCCGAACGGGGGCCCGTGCTGTCCTACTGTGGAGCGGTGCGCGCACTTCTGGTGGTCAACCCGCAGGCGACGACAACGACGCCGGCGGGTCGGGACGTGCTGGCCCACGCCCTGGCCAGCGACGTGAAGCTGGACATCATCGAGACCAGCTACCGGGGCCACGCCGCGGACGCGGCGCGGCAGGCTGCCTCGGAGGGCTTCGACCTGGTGGTCGCGCACGGTGGCGACGGCACGGTCAACGAGGTCGTCAACGGGCTGCTCGCCGAGGGTGGCGGCCCGGCGGCGCCGATGCTCGGGGTGGTGCCCGGCGGCTCCGCGAACGTCTTCGCGCGCGCGCTCGGGCTGCCGCGCGACCCGGTCGAGGCGACGCACCACCTGTTGCAGGCGATCGAGGGCAGGCGCAGCCGCTGGGTCGGCCTCGGCCGCGCGGCCGACCGGTGGTTCACCTTCAACGCCGGGCTCGGCTGGGACGCCGACGTGGTCGCCGGCGTCGAGCGGCGGCGTGCGCGGGGCCGCGAGGCCAGCCCCGCCCTGTACACGCGGATCGCGCTGGCCAGCTATTTCCAGCAGTGGCAGGCGAAGCCCGCGCTGACCATCGAACTGCCCGGCGAGGAGCCAGCCGAGGGCGTGAAGATGGCGTTCGTCTCCAACACGGACCCGTGGACGTACCTCGGCGGCAAGCCGATCCGGCTGAACCCCACCTGCTCGTTCGACGGCGGCCTCGGCCTGTACGCGCTGCGGAGCCTGCGGCTGCCAACGGCGCTGCGGCACCTCGGTCAGATCCTCGGCCCGAACATCGAGCCGCGCGGCGGGAATCTTCTGCGGCGGGACGACGTTGAGTACGTGCGGGTGACCTCAGCACGGCCGGTCCGCCTGCAGATGGACGGTGACCACCTCGGTGAGCACACCGAGGTCACGTTCGTCGCGGTGCCCGACGCGCTCCAGGTCGCAGTGTGACCTGTGCGTGACCTGCTCGCTACCGAGTCGCGATCTCCGCTGATCGTGACAGGTCGCTGAGCGAAACCGCAGGTCAATTCCGTCGATCTTTCGGGTGAGTTCACTCACCGGGTTAGTGCGAAACCCTTGACATCACGGCTGTTCGTGAAAGCATTCACAAGCACCCCAAACGACCGCTGACTACTACCGGCGTGCCTACGAGCGCGCCTAGCGAGGAGTACGGAACAATGGACTGGCGCCACCGCGCGATCTGCCGCGACGAGGACCCCGAGCTGTTCTTCCCCGTTGGGAACAGCGGTCCTGCGCTCCTGCAGATTGCCGAGGCGAAAAACGTCTGCCGCCGCTGTCCCGTCGTCTCCGACTGCCTGGCTTGGGCGTTGGAGAGCGGACAAGACGCCGGTGTGTGGGGCGGAATGAGCGAAGACGAGCGACGTGCGCTGAAGCGGCGCAATGCCCGCACCCGGGCCAGGAGCAACGCCTGAGGCTGATCCAGGCGAGTTTGCCCACAGGACGACGAGGGCCCCGACACCAGGCAACGGTGTCGGGGCCCTCGTTCTTGCACACCCTCCCGCATGACTACGCGCCGGCGATTGCACGCCACCACGTACGCACCCCTGAATACTAACGCCGGCCCCGAGGCGCTCCGCGCACACCGCCCCTTTACCACCCGGCTGCCGCCCCCGCAGTCCGACATCCGGGTCATGACGGCGTCCTTCCGGACATCCAGCGCCACGATGGAGTCCTCCAGGACATCGCCGAGCGCCTAGCGCCTTGTGTCGCGATGCCTAGCGCCGCACCCGCAGCGGCACCCGCAGCACCGCCTCGGTCCCGCCCGTCGGCCGCCGCCGCAGGCTCAACGAGCCGCGCAGCTCCGACTCCACCAGCGTCCGGACGATCTGGAGGCCGAGCCGTTCCGTGCGCTCAAGCGAGAACCCCGGCGGCAGGCCGCGCCCGTCGTCGGCGACGACCACGTCGAGCCACTTCACCGAGCGCTCCGCCGTGACCACCACCTCGCCGCGCTGGCCAGGCGGGTAGGCGTGCTCGAAGGCGTTCTGCACCAGCTCGGTCAGCACCATCACCAGTGGGGTGGCCAGCTCGGCCGGCACGACCCCGAACGGGCCCTCCCTGCGCACCACCACCTGGGTCTCCGCGGCGGCCACGTCGCTCATCATCGGGATGACCCGGTCGACCACGTCGTCCAGGTCCACCCGCTCGTCCACCGACATGGACAGCGTCTCGTGCACCAGCGCGATCGAGGTGACCCTGCGCACGGACTCCGCGAGCGCCTGCCGCGCCTCGGTGTTGCTGGTGCGCCGCGACTGCAACCGCAGCAGCGCGGCCACCGTCTGAAGGTTGTTCTTCACCCGATGGTGGATCTCGCGGATCGTGGCGTCCTTGGACATCAGCGCCCTGTCCCGGCGCTTGACCTCGGTCACGTCCCGGCACAACACCAGCGCCCCGGCCGCGTTGCCCCGTGGCCGCAGCGGCAGCGCGCGGAACAGCACGACGGCCCCGCGCCGGGACTCCGCCTCCACGCGCATGCTCGGCTGCCCGTCCAGCGCCGACTTGATCCGCTGCGCCACCTCGGTGGCATCGAACGGATCCCCTATCAACGACCTGGTCAGCGGGGCGAGGTGCACGCCGAGCAGGTCGGCGGCGTGCCCCATCCGGTGATACGCCGACAGCGCGTTGGGGCTCGCGAACACCACGGCGCCCGCCGCGTCGAGGCGGATCAGGCCGTCGCCCACGCGCGGGCTGGTGTGCACGTCGGCGGACGGCTCCGCGGTCGGGAACGTGCCGTCCGCGATCATCTGGCACAGGTCGGCCGCGCTGCCGAGGTAGGAGATCTCCAGCGGGCTCGGCACCCTGGGCACCGCGAGGTTGGTGTCCCGGCTCAACACGGCGATGACCTGGCCGCCCAGCCGCACCGGGATGGTCTCCCTGCGCACCGGCACGCCGAGGTGCCAGCGCGGGTCCTCCTCGCGGCAGATCCTCGCCTCGGCCATCGCGCGGCGCAGCTGCGGGTGCTCGACGGCCGTCACGGTGCTGCCGACGACGTCCTCGGGATGGGCCGTCGGGGCGGTGGTCGGCCGGGCCTGCGCCACGCACAGGAAGCTCGTGTTCGCGTCCTGCGGCACCCACAGCAGGAAGTCGGCGAAGGACAGGTCGGACAGCAGCTGCCACTCGGCCACGACCATCTGGAGGTGGTCGACGGCCTTGCCGGACAGGCTGGTGTGCTCGGCGAGCAGGTCGGTCAGCGTGGACATGCGCTCGGTTCCGTTGCGGCGGGACGGGTCGGCGACGAACTCACTCGACGACCGCGATGAGGTCGCCCTCCTGGACGGCGTCGCCCTCGGCCACGGCGAGCCTGGTGATCACACCCCTGCCCTCGGACAGGACCGGGATCTCCATGTTCATCGACTCGAGGATCACCACGGTGGACTGGTCGGTCACCGCGTCGCCCACGCGGGCGACGACCTTCCAGACGTTGGCCATCATCTCGGCCCGGATCTCCTCCGCCATCCGCTTCGCCCTCCTCGACGCGCCGAAACGGGCACTGGCGAGGGTGTGTCCCTGCGGTCCGTCTCCACCTCAATCCAACCACGGATCGGGGCGTGGAAATCGGTGCGGCGCGGCCGTGTCACACTGGGGAGGGTTTGTTCACGGCTCTGCTGCGCCCGCGCGCGCCGAGCCCACCACATGCGAGGAGTCACCATGTCGAAGCGTGCCCGCAAGCGCCGCGACCGCAAGAAGGGCGGCGCCAACCACGGGAAGCGCCCCAACGCCTGATCAGGAGCTCCCTGGAGCTCCAAGGGCTGACATGCGAAGGACCCCGGCGGATTCACTCGCCGGGGTCCTTCGCTGTCGAACGGCTGGTCGTGCGGTTGTCTCGCGCGGTTGCCGAACGGCTGCTCGGCCATGGCGTCAGGCCATTCGCGTGGACCGTGGTGTCAGGCCCGTTCGCGTTGGCCGTGGTGTCAGGCCTGTTCGCGCAGCTCGACGACCTTGGTCTCGCGGATCTCGACGGTGGTGCCGTCGGCGTGCCGGCGGAGAGTGACCTCGGACTGCTCGATGAGCGTCTGCCGGATCGTGTCCCGCAGCCGCTGCTTGAGCGCGTCGGGGGCGTGCTCGCCGCCGCACTTGCGGGCGAGCAGGGCCTTCAGGTGCTCCTCGATGCCGTACTCCTCGAGGCACGGGTGGCACTCCTCGAGGTGCTGTTCGAGCAGCTGCCGACGCCCGTTGCCACACTCCTGGTCCAGCAGCAGCCAGACCTCGGCGAGCACCTCTGAGCAGTCCGTCTCGTGCGGTTTGCCACAGCTCACGACCCCGTCACCTCCGGCTGGGCGGCGCGGAGGAACCCTCGGTCCCTGGCGACGTCGGCGAGCTGGTCGCGGAGCTGGCGACGGCCGCGGTGCAGGCGGGACATGACGGTCCCGATCGGCGTGCCCATGATCTCGGCGATCTCCTTGTAGGCGAAACCCTCGACATCGGCGAGGTAGACGGCGATCCGGAACTCCTCCGGCAGCCGCTGCAACGCTTCCTTGACGTCGTTGTCCGGCAGCCGGTCCATCGCCTCCACCTCGGCGGACCGCAGCCCGCTTGAGGTGTGGCTCTCCGCCTGGGCGAGCTGCCAGTCGGTGATCTCCTCGGTCGGCTGCTGCAACGGCTGCCGCTGCTTCTTGCGGTAGCCGTTGATGTAGGTGTTGGTGAGGATCCGGTAGAGCCAGGCCTTCAGGTTCGTGCCTTCGGAGAACGAGGCGAAGGCCGCGTACGCCTTCAGGTACGTCTCCTGGACCAGGTCCTCCGCGTCGGAGGGGTTGCGGGTCATCCGCAGGGCCGCGGAGTAGAGCTGGTCGAGCATGGGCATGGCGTCGCGCTCGAAGCGCACGCCGCGCTCTGCCGGGCTCTCATCGGCCACGTTGACCTGCGTTCTGGTGGCGGGCACCGCGCTCCCTTCCCGCCGACCGGGCAGGACGGCGGCTACTGCCGACGGTCCCATGTTCTGGGCCGCATGAATCACCGTCGAGGATACGCGGGACGTGCCGGGCCGGCTGCGCGCCGACCCCCGGGGCGGACGCGCCCCCGGCAGCCTGTTGGCCTGCGCGAACGCCTCGCCGGGCGGATTGATCTTCGCCTGATCCGTCACCTCAATCACCACATGGGTGCAAACGCGGTCGCGGCGACCCGCATTCCCCGCACTACTGTGCGCCGTATGGCAGGACAGGGGACGCCGGCGACCGCGTTGTTGACCAAGCAGCGGGTGGCGCACGCACTGCACTCCTACGAGCACGACCCGAGGCACGAGTCCTACGGGCTGGAGGCGGCCGAGGCGCTCGGTATCGCGCCGGAGCGCGTGTTCAAGACCCTGGTCGCTGAGGTGGACGGGCAGCTGGCCGTCGGTGTGGTGCCCGTCACCGGTCAGCTCGACCTCAAGGCGCTGGCCGCCGCGCTGCGCGGCAAGAAGGCGAAGATGGCCGAGATCACCGCCGCCGAGCGCGCCACCGGCTATGTCGCGGGCGGCATCTCGCCGCTCGGCCAGCGCAAGCGGCTGCCGCTCGTGGTGGACGTCTCGGCGCAGGACCACGAGACGGTGTATTGCAGCGCGGGCCGGCGCGGGCTCGAAGTGGAGCTGGCCCCGGCCGAACTGGTGCGCCTCACGGGAGCAGTGGTCGCGCCCATCGCCGGCTGACGACTGGTTCCGAGCGGCCGGCGGCCGACGACTGGTTCTGAGCGGACACCGGCCGACGATTGGTTCTGAACGGATGCCGGCTGCCAGCTGATTCCGAGCGGATGCCAGCTGCCAGCCGGTTCTGAGCGGACGCCGACTGACGACTGGTTCCGAGCGGACGCCGGGTGACGATTGGTTCCGAGCGGACGCCGGCTGAGGCTTGGGTCCGAGCGGACACCGGCTGCCAGCTGGTTCTGAGCGGACGTCGCCGACAGCTGGTTCCGAGCAGACACCGCCCGTCAGCTGGTTCCGAGCGAGCGGCCGACCCGCACCGCCCGACCCAACGCGCCTTCGCCAGCCCCACCCAATGGACATACCCCGCCCACCCTTGGGGGCCGAGCCCTTGGCCAGCGTATCGACGATCATTGGCGGGCGGCGGCGAAAGCGGTGTGGCTGTGGACAACCCGAGCGGTTGTGGATAACCGGACGGCCGCCGACGGCAGGTCAGCAGGGAGCAGTTGCGGTCGGCGATCGGCTGGATTCCCGCAGCCGGCTGGATTCCCGCGGGCCAGCTGGTTCCTTCAGGCCGACTGGTTCCTTCAGGCCGACTGGTTTCCCGCGACCGGCCGGTTTCCCGGAGGCCGGCCGGCCTCCAGCGGGCTGTCGTGGACAGCGGCTGGCCGCCGTGCCGGTCATTCGTGCCGGCCGCCGTGCCGGTCATCAGTGCCCGTCAGCCGGGCCGGTCAGCCGTGCCCGTCATCCAGGTCGGTCAGCCGTATCCGTCAGCCGTACCCGTCAGCCGGGCCCGCCATCCAGGCCGGTCATCCGCACCGGCCGCCATGCCGGTCATCCGGGCCGATTCGCCGGGCCGGTCATCCGTGCCCGTCACCCGGGCCCGTCAGTCCAGTGGGCGCAGGATCCGGGCGAGCCACTCGCCAACGGCCCGGCTGACGCCGTCCGCGTCGGCCTTGAGGCTGTGGTCACCGGCCAGCAGCACCAGCTCGCGATGGTGCGCGGACTCGGGCCGGCCGAACGGGTCGTTCTCGCCCTGCACCACCAGGGTCGGCACCTCGACGCCGTCCAGCTCGGACTGCCGGCTCTTCTCCGGCTTGCCGGGCGGATGCACCGGGAACGCAAGGCACAGCACGGCGACCGCGAGACCGTCGGCCGCCGTGCGGCAGGCCACCCGTGCCCCGGACGAGCGGCCGCCGAACACCAGTGGCAGGTCGGCGAACCAGCGCTCGCCGAGGTCCTCGGCCACCGCGAGCCACGCCGCGTCCAGCTGCTTGGCCGGGGCTGGCGCGCGCCGGCCGGCCACTCGGTAGGGCTGTTCGACGAGGGCGACGTGCACGCCGGCCGCGCAGGCCGCGCGCGTGGCGGCCACCAGGTCGGGCGCGTCGATGCCACCGCCCGCTCCGTGCCCCAACAGCAGCGCGGCCCGGCCCTCCGGCGCGCAGTGCAGTTCGGCGCGGGCCGCGCCGTGCGGGGTGTCGACCTCCGTGGTCGTCATGGCCGGGTCACGACAGCTCGAACAGGGTCGGCGCCGGCTCTTCGGCCGGCGTGAGCGACACGGGCTCGACGAGCTGCGGGCTGTTGTTCCTGACGCTGTTCACGGCAAGCGACACGGGCCGCAGTTCCAGCGCGGACACCAGTGCGGGCGCGGGCGGCGCGAGCAGCTCGCCGATATCGGCGCTGTCGGGGTCCAGCCAGGCGGTCCACCGGTCGCGCGGCAGCAGCAGCGGCATCCGGTGGTGCACGGCGGACATCTCGCCGATCGCGTCGGTGGTCAGCACCGCGCAGGTGATCACCGGCTTGGTCTCCTCGGCGCCGTCGGCGTCCTTGTCCCGCTGCCACCACACCGACCAGATGCCGGCCATGGCCAGCCCCGAGCCGTCCGCCGGGTGGATGAAGTAGGGCTGCTTGCGCCCCTCCCCCGGCTGCCACTCGTACCAGCCGTCGGCCGGCAGCAGGCACCGGCGCCGCGTCGCGGAGTCCTTGTATGCCGGCTTCTCCAGCACGCTCTCGGACCTGGCGTTGATCATCTTCGCGCCGCCGGAGAGGTCCTTCGCCCAGTGCGGCACCAGACCCCAGCGCATCACCCGCACGCTGCGCTCGGTGGTCGACGGGTCCGCGTTGCCCTCGGCGTCCCTCGGGTGCCGCTCGACGACCGCGAAGACGGGCTTGGTCGGGGCGATGTTGTAGTCCGGCCCCGGACCGGCGCCCTCGGTCGCGTCCACCGCGTCGAACTCCGCGGCGAGCAGGGCCGGGTCCTTGGTAGCGGCGTACCTACCGCACACGCCAGATCACCTCCGTAAATGCCATCGTCGCACGTCAGCACGGCCCGAGCGAGCCTGTCCGCCGGGTCGTCCCACCGGCCGATCCCTCATCGGCCGGCCGGGTGCGGGATCATCACCCCATGATGCAGCAGTGGCCGGCCCCGATCGCCGGCAACCCGGTGCGCGCGAGGGTGCCGGTCCCCGGTTCGAAGTCCATCACCAACAGGGCTCTGCTGTTGGCCGCGTTGGCGGACGGGCCGTCGACGTTGCACGCCCCGCTGCGCAGCAGGGACACCCTGCTGATGGCGGCGGCACTGCGCACGCTCGGCGCGGGCGTCACGGACCTGGCCGACGGCGGCTGGCTGGTCGAGCCCGCCCCGCTGCGCGGTCCCGCCGAGGTGGACTGCGGGCTGGCCGGCACGGTGATGCGCTTCCTGCCGCCCGCCGCCGCGCTCGCCGACGGGGAGCTGCGCTTCGACGGCGACCCGCAGGCCAGGGTGCGCCCCATGAACACCGTGCTGGACGCGCTGCGGGCGCTCGGCGCGGAGATCACCGGCGACGCGCTGCCCTTCACCCTGCACGGCGGGGGGCGGCTCGCCGGCGGCGCGGTGACCATCGACGCGTCGGCGTCCTCGCAGTTCGTCTCCGGGCTGCTGCTGTCGGGCGCGCGCTACGACAACGGCGTGACCGTGCACCACGACGGCAAGCCGGTGCCGTCGCTGCCGCACATCGAGATGACCGTGCAGATGCTGCGCGCCGCCGGGGTCTCGGTGGACGACTCCTCGGCCAACACCTGGCGTGTCGAGCCCGGCCCGGTGCGCGCCACCCGGTGGCGGGTGGAGCCGGATCTGTCCAACGCCACGCCGTTCCTGGCCGCGGCGGCGGCGACCGGCGGTCGCGTGACCGTGCCGCACTGGCCGACCGAGACCGACCAGGCCGGCGACGCGATCCGCGGCATCCTGGCCCAGCTTGGCTGCGCCGTGGAACTGACGGACGCGGGGCTGACGGTCACCGGCCCCGACCGACTGTCCGGTGTGGACATCGACCTGCACGACGTCGGCGAGCTGACGCCGACGGTGGCCGCGCTGGCGGTGCTGGCCGACGGGCCGACCTGGCTGCGCGGCATCGCGCACCTGCGCGGCCACGAGACGGACCGGCTGGCCGCGCTGGCCGCCGAGATCAACGGGCTCGGCGGCGACGCCGAGGAGATCGAGGACGGCCTGGTGATCAGGCCGCGACCGCTGCGCGGCGGCCCGTGGCGGGCCTACGCCGACCACCGAATGGCCACGGCGGGCGCGATCATCGGCCTCGTCGTGCCGGGGGTGGTGGTCGACGACGTCGGCAGCACCGCCAAGACGATCCCCGACTTCCCCGGCATGTGGGCGAGGATGCTGGACCCCGAGGTCCACAGTGGACACCGGGCGGAGGTGTCCTGAGATGAGCCCCCGGGACTGGCGGAAGCTGGACGAGTCCGATGTGCGGGTGCGGCCGGGGCGCGGTTCGCGACCGCGCAGCAAGCGCAGGCCGGAGCACGCGGACGCGGACGCCGCCATGGTCGTCGGGGTCGATCGGGGCCGCTGGACCTGCGCGCTGGCCGAGGACCCGACGCGGCTGGTGACCGCCATGCGGGCCAGGGAGATGGGCCGCACGCCGGTCGTGGTCGGCGACCGGGTCGGGTTGGTCGGCGACACCTCGGGGCAGCCGGACACGCTGGCCAGGATCGTGCGGGTGACCGAGCGCACCAGCGTGCTGCGCCGCACCGCCGACGACACCGACCCGTTCGAGCGGGTAGTGGTCGCCAACGCCGAGCAGCTGATCATCGTCACGGCGTTGGCGGATCCGCCGCCGCGCACCGGGTTCATCGACCGCTGTCTCGTCGCGTCCTACGCCGGCGGGCTCACGCCCGTGCTGTGCCTGACCAAGGCGGACCTCGCCAGCGCGGACGAGCTGCTGGCCGCCTACGCCGAGCTCGACCTCCAGGTGATCGTGACGCGGTTCGACCACGAGCCCGACGAGCTGCGCGAGCGCCTGGTGAACCGGCTGTCCGCGCTCGTCGGGCACTCCGGTGTCGGCAAGTCGACACTGGTGAACAAGCTGCTCCCGAACGCGCACCGGGCGATCGGCGCGGTGAGCGCCGTCGGCAAGGGGCGGCACACCTCGACGGCCGCGATCGCGCTGCCGCTGCCGGAGGGCGGCTGGGTGGTCGACACCCCCGGCATCCGCTCGTTCGGCCTCGCGCACATCACCCCGGACGACATCGTCGCGGCCTTTCCCGGAATGGCGGAGGCCGCCGAGGAGTGCCCGTCGGGCTGCGGGCACCTCGGCGCGCCGGAGGACCCGGACTGCAACCTGGACACGCTGGTCACGGAGGGCGGGGCGACCGAGGGCCGGCTGGCGTCGCTGCGCAGGCTGCTCGCGTCGCGTGCGGGCCTCGACGAGTATGCCGACTGACCTGACATAGACTTGGGCGTTTTGTCAGTTCACGGGTCATATTTCTGGGGGCAGTTCCATGCGTAGGACAGTCATCGCCGGGTTCGCGCTGTTCGCGGTGGCGGGCCTGGCCGGCTGCGGTTCGAGCACCACCGCCGGCAGCGCCACGGCCGGCAGCGCGAGCAACTCCGCGTCCAAGCAGTCGGGTTCCGAGGTGGCTTCCGCCGGGAACCAGGCCGGCGGCGCCATCCCGGCCAGGACGATCGCCGAGATCTCGACGCGCACCACCGAGATGCTCAGCACAAAGGGGAGCTACCGGCTCAAGGGCGCCGTCAACGTCGAGGTCCCCGGCAAGGGCGGCCAGAACGTCCAGATGGACGGCGCGGCCAAGCACTCCTCCTCCGGGATCTCCATGAGCCTGGATTACAAGACGTCCGGCGGCCCCGGCGGCCCCGGCGGCGACGAGTCGTTCGCCATGGCCTACCAGGCCGGCGTCCTCTACATGAAGCTGCCGCCCTCGGCGGGCGTGCCGGCCGACAAGCCGTGGGTCAAGATCAGCCAGGACGGCACCGATCCCCTCTCCAAGGTGCTTGCCCCGATGGCCAAGCAGATCGAGAAGTCGGCCGACCCCGCCGAGCAGCTCAAGTACCTCAAGTCCGGCGCGGCCACGATCACGCAGACCAGTGAGGAGAAGGTCGACGGGATCGCGACCCGCAAGTACACGATCAGCGTCGATCTCGCCAAGCTGGTCGATCTCACGGACGACGCGACGATGAAGGCCGGGATCAAGCAGCTCACGCAGGCCGGCGTCACGGAGCTGCCCTACGAGATGTGGCTGGACAAGGACGACCTGCCGGTGCAGTTCTCGATGGTCCAGGACATCGCCGGCAAGGCCAAGACCACAACCAAGATCACCTTTGCCGACTGGGGCAAGGACGTCACGGTCGCCATCCCGCCTGCCGACCAGATCGGCGAGCTGCCCACGAAGTGACCGAGTGATGTCTTGGAGGGTTCCTTCGGGACATGGTCAGCCCATGTGCGGATAGGTGTGGGTGGTCGGGGGGACGAACGTCTCCTTGACCGAGCGTGGGCTGATCCAGCGTTGCAGGTTGAAGATCGAGCCGGCCTTGTCGTTGGTGCCGGAACCGCGACTGCCGCCGAAGGGCTGCTGGCCGACGACCGCGCCGGTCGGCTTGTCGTTGACGTAGAAGTTGCCCGCGGCGAACCGCAGCGCGCGGTGCGCCTGCTCGACGGCCCGCCGCTCGGTGGCGAACACCGCGCCGGTCAGCGCGTACGGGGTCGAGGTGTCGACCAGGTCGAGCACCTTCGGGTAGTCCGCGTCGTCGTAGACGTGCACGGCGAGGATCGGGCCGAAGAACTCGGTGGTGAACACCTCGTGGTGCGGGTCGTCGCCGACCAGCACCGTCGGCTGCACGAAGTAGCCGACCCGGTCGTCGGCCACCCCGCCGACGAGGATGTCCACCTCGCGCTCGTTGCGCACCCGCTCGAACAGCTCGCTGTGCCGGCCGAAGGCCCGCCCGTCGATCACCGCCCCGCCGAAGTGCGCGAAGTCGGTGACGTCGCCGTAGGACAGCGAGCCGGTGACGTCGGCGAGCCGGTCCCGCACGCCGCCCTCCCACAGCGAGCGCGCCACGTAGGCCCGCGACGCCGCCGAGCACTTCTGGCCCTGGTACTCGAACGCCCCGCGCACCAGCGCGGTGACCAGCGGTTCGGGGTCCGCGGACGGGTGCGCGACGACGAAGTCCTTGCCGCCGGTCTCGCCGACGATCCTCGGGTAGGCGCGATAGTGGTCCAGGTGCTCGGCGATGGACCGCCACAGGTGTTTGAAGGTCCTGGTGGAGCCGGTGAAGTGCAGGCCGGCGAAGTCCCGGTCGGTCAGGGCGACCTCGCTGACCGCCGCGCCGTCCCCGGTGACCATGTTGACCACGCCGGGCGGCAGGCCAGCGGCCTCCAGCAGCCGCATGGTGACGTGCGCGGCGAGCTGCTGGGTCGGCGACGGCTTCCACACCACCGTGTTGCCCATCAGCGCGGGCGCCAACGGCAGGTTGCCGGCGATCGCGGTGAAGTTGAACGGCGTGATCGCCACGACGAAGCCGTCCAGCGGCCGGTGGTCGAACCGGTTCCAGATGCCGGGGCTGGACTCGGGCTGCTCGGCGAGCAGCCGCCTGGCGAAGTGCGTGTTGAAGCGCAGGAAGTCGATCAGCTCGCAGGCCGAGTCGATCTCCGCCTGCTGCACCGACTTCGACTGGCCGAGGATCGTGGCCGCGTTGAGGGTGTCCCGCCACGGCCCGGCCAGCAGGTCGGCCGCGCGCAGCAGCACGGCGGCCCGCTCGTCGAACGGCAGCTCCCGCCAGGCGGGGGCGGCGGTCTTGGCCGCCTGCACGGCCGCGCCGACGTCCTCGGCGGTGGCCTGCGCCGTCACACCGAGCACGTGGTGCCGGTCGTGCGGCTGGACCACCTGGACACGGTCGCCGCCCGCCATCCGCCGCGCGCCGCCGATGGTCATGTCGAGCTCGTGCTCGACGCCCTCCAGCTCGGCGATTCTGCTGGCCAGCGACGCCCGTTCCGCGCTGCCCGGCGCGTAGGAGCGGATTGGCTCGTTGACCGGATCAGGGACGGACGTGATGGCATCCACCGCGCTGCTCGCCTCCCTCGACGTGGAGTTCTCGGCAGCCTCATCGTGGCACGGTGCGGGAAATCCGGCCGATCAAGAGCCTCCCGTCGGTTGGGGGTCCGGTAGTAGGGTCGCCGCCTGTGACGGCTGCGTCGACCGGTGCCGGCTGGGTCGACCGACCGGTGACGGCTGTGTTCCCGACCGTCTGACGGCGACAGCCCTGGTGAGGAGTCGTGATGGCGCGGGTCACCGGAATCGGCGGGGTTTTCCTGCGTTCCAGGGATCCGGGCAAGCTGGCGTCCTGGTACCGGGACCATCTCGGGCTGGCCATGAGCGAGCACGGCACCGTGACGTTCCACTGGGCCGACTGCGCCACCGACGACCAGCCGGGCAGCACCACGCTGGCGCTGTTCCCGCAGGGCACCGAGTACCTCGGCGAGCCGGGCCAGAAGGCGATGCTGAACCTGCGCGTGGACGACCTGATCCAGCTGCTGGTCAGGCTGCGCGCCAGGGGCGTCGAGGTGCTGCCGCACACCGAGGACTCCGAGTACGGCAGGTTCGGCTGGTGTGTCGATCCCGAGGGCAACCGCGTGGAGCTGTGGGAGCCCGCCGACGGCATGTGACCGCCGACGGTCGGCAGGTGACCACTGCCGTTCGGCAGGCGACCGCCGACGGTCGGCAGGCCGGCTAGCTCGTGGTCCTTGGCGCGCCGCTACATCAGCTCAAGCAGGAACGGCAGTTCCTGGGCCGCGTACCAGGCGAGCTCGTGGTCCTCGGCGCTGCCCAGCACGAACTCGGCGTCCGGGTCGCCGAGGTCGGCGGCGTCGATCACCTCGGCCGCGGCGCGCACGGCGTCCTCGGCGTCGCTGGTGTCCATGTGCACGGCGGCGACCAGCTTCATCGGCACCGCTCCGGACAGCTTCACCACCGAGAAGTCCAGGTCGGGGCGCAGCGCGGCGTCCTCGACGTCCACCGAGACCACCGCCCGCCTCGGCGCGGCCTTCTCGTCGTTCTCCAGCTCGGCGGCCAGCAGCCGCAGCGAGGCGCGCGCCGCGTCCATCATGGCCGCGTACTCCAGCTCCTCGGTGTCGCCAGCGGCGTAGGACTCGCGCAGCGCCGGAGTGAGCGCGAACGCGGTGCGACCGACCGCGTGCAGCTCACCCGTGTCGACCAGCTCGCGCAGCATCGCCACAGTGACCGGGACGTAAACCCTCACGGTGCCATCACCAACCCCCTGTCGGGGATCAACCCCAACGTGAACCTCACCCGGACACCGTTCCGACCAGCTCGTCCACGGACTCCTCCACCATCCCGGCGAGGACGTCCACATCGGACATCGCGTCGCGGTCGGCGTTCAGGCCGTAGAAGACACCTCCATCGTACGAGGTCACGCCGATTGCCAGGGCCTGGCTCTTGGCCAGCGGCACCACCGGGAAGATCTCGGTCATCTTCGCCCCCGCCGCGTACAACGGCACCTGGGGGCCCGGCACGTTCGTGACCACCAGGTTGAAGATGCGTTTGGAGAAGGAGCTGGCGGCCCGCGCGCCGAGGGCGTGCAGGGTCGGCGGGGCGAACCCGGAGACGCGGACCAGCGCGTCGGCGGCCACCGACTGGCCGGACTCCTTGTGCGCGCGCATGGCGTGGCTGACGTGGTGCAGGCGGACCACCGGGTTGGGCTCGCCGACCGGGAGGTCGACCAGGTACGCGGCGACCCGGTTGATCGTGCCGACCGGCAGGCCCGCGGAGTCGGCGTCGCGCACCGACAGCGGCACCATGGCGCGGATGGTGGTCGAGGCGGTGACCGCCTCACCGCGCGAGAGCAGCCAGGTGCGCAGCGCGCCGGACAGGCTGGACAGGATCACGTCGTTCACGGTGCCGCCGTGCGTCCTGCGCACCGCGCGGTAGTCGTCCAGCTTCGTCCTGGCGACCGCGAAGCGGCGCTGCGGGGAGATCCGCACGTTCAGCGGGCTGCCCGGCGCGGGGCGGGCGGCGGTGCGCACGGCCGAGGCGACCCCGCCGATGGCGTCGGCGGTCTTGCGCACCGTTGCGACCGCGTCTTGGGCGGCCGAGCGGACGTTCTCCACCAGCTCGCCCGGCCGCTGCACGACCTCGGCGACCGCGTCGAGCACCAGCTGCGCCGGGCTCGGCGTCGGTCGCGGCATCCAGAGGTTCTCCGGCTGGGCGCGGGGCGTCGCGGAGACGTCGAGGATCACCTGGCCGATCTCGATCGCGCCGACGCCGTCCACGAGCGCCTGGTGCGTCTTGGTGATCACGGCGGTGCGATTGCGGGCGAGGCCCTCGACGAGGTAGGTCTCCCACAACGGCCGGGTGTGGTCGAGTGGGCGGGACATCAGGCGGGCGACGAGATCGTGCAGCTGGGCGTCGGTGCCCGGCTTGGGCAGCGCGGAGCGGCGCACGTGATAGGTGACGTCGAAGTCGGGGTCGTCCACCCAGACCGGGCGGGCTAACCGGCCGGGGACGTGCAGCACCTTCTGCCGGTACCTGGGGACGAGCGAGAGCCGCTGCTCGATCAGGTCGACGAGGCGGTCGTAGTCGAAGCCCGCCTTGGGCCTGCGGAACACCGCGACGCCGCCGACGTGCATCGGCGTCGTCGACTCCTCTAAGTACAGGAACGACGCGTCCAGCGCGGAGAGGCGGTCCGACATGCTCTTGATCCTGACACAGTCAGCTCTTGATCCGGCACAGTCAGGAGTGTTGGCGGCACCGCTCAAGCAGCCTGCGCACGGCGTCCTGCTCGGCCTGGTCGCGGTGGTGGCTGGCCAGCCGGATCTCGGCGGCGGCCGGCATCGCCTGGAGCACCGCGCGGTCCACCCCGGACAGGAACGACCGCACCAGCGTCCAGCGCACGGCGGTGCCGAGCGGCCGCAGCCTGCCGATCATCATCGCCAGCCAGCTCAGCGCGGCGTCGATCCTGCGGTCGCCGCGGGCCGCGTTGGCCCAGTCGACGACGACAGGGCCCTCCGGGCCTAGCACGACGTTGCCGGGGTGTAGGTCTAGGTGCAGTAGGCCGTTCTTGTTGCCGTTGGCGTTGTGGTTGGCATTGGCGTGCAAGGGAAGTTGGTCCGGCGGCGACACGGCGTCTAGGGCGCGGTGCAGGCGGGCGAGGTCGCGCCCGATCGCGGCGGCGCGCCACGGCCGTCGGTCGAGCTCCTCCGCCATGGTCGGCCCCGGCACGTACTCCATGACCAGCTCGGGACCGGAGCCGCCCGCGACGCGCGGCACGGGAATGTCGTGCGTGCGCAGATAGCGGAGCAGCTCAGCCTCCCGCTCCAGCGAGGCGCCGTCCCGACTGCGCTTCACCAGCAACCCGTCGGACCGGATGAAGGCGTCCGCGTCCTGGCCACTGGCTAGCAGATGGTGATCACACGCAACGCTGCGCATTCCCATGTGACGATCATCATGATGATCAGCTCTTGCGCAAGACCTGGCGCCGAACTACACCCATGCGAACCAATCCGGCTGGGTGTGTCGGCCGCCACAGTTGGGCCGCATGGCGGAGTGACATGGGTCACTTGAGTGCTTTGTGAGGTGTCTTGGGGGCGACGCTCTGGCGGTTTTTGGGTGGGGCGCTCGGGCCGTTTGATAGGTGAGGACGACGCTCTGGCCGGCGACTCGCTTCGCTCCCTGCCCGGTTTCTGGACTACCTGTGTTTTTGGGCCTCGCTCCGCTCGGCCGGCGAGTTCGCCTCAAGTCGGCCCCTTCGGCTTCTCGGGCGACTCCGCTTCGCTCCGTCGCCCTCCTGCGCCTCCAGGGGCCGACGGCGAACTCGCGCGCACCGCGCCGTCACGAAGTGAAGCAGGGGTCGACGGCGAACTCGCGCACCGCGCCGTCACAAAGCTTGGCCTGCCCCGCTCCGAAGTAGGCTCCTTGGGTGGAGATCTCACCCAAGGACCGCTTTGTCACCGTGTACGGGCGCAAGCCGGTGCTGGAGGCGCTGGACGATCCTGACCTCGCCGTGGACAAGGTTCTGTTGGCCGACAACGCCAGGGGGCCTGCGGCCAGGGAGATCCTGGAGGCGGCCGATCGGCGCGGGGTCGAGGTGCGCAGGGCGACCGCGCAGCGCGTGAAGGTGTTGGCCGGCAACGGCCGGCACGACCAGGGCGTGCTCGCCGACGTGGTCGCCCCGAGGATGCGCCCGCTCTCGGCCGCCCTCGACGAGGACGTGCCGCCACGCGGCGTCCTCCTGCTCGACGGCATCACCACGCCGGCGAACGTCGGGATGATCCTGCGCACCGCCACGGCGGCCGGCATCGACGGGATCGTGGTGCCCCGCAAGGGAGTCGCGAGCATCGACCCCATGGTCGTGAAGGCGTCCGCCGGGGTCGCGTTCCGCGCGCCAGTGCTGCGCTGCGGCACCGCAGGCGAGGCGGCGGCCACGCTCAGGGCGGCCGGCTACCCGCTCTTCGCGCTGGACGCCAACGCCCGCGAGTCGCTCTTCGAGGCCGACCTGCCGGAACGGGCGGCGTTCGTGCTCGGCAGCGAGACCGCCGGCGTCACCGACCCGGTCCGCGAGCACGTCAGCGGCTGGGTGTCGATCCCGATGTCGGCCGGCGTCGAGTCGCTGAACGTGGCCAGCGCCGCGGCCGTGCTGTGCTTCGAACTCGTGCGCAGGGGAACCGCCCGCTGACCCGAAAGAACACGGACACGAGCCAGGCCGGGTACGCCACGCCCCGCGTGACGGACCCGGCCCGTGCATCGACCTGACCCAATCTCATCGGGAGCGACCGCGAGTCGCTGGCCGCCTCCGAGAATTCGACGGAATTAGCTCCAGTCCACGTGGTAGTCAATCATTCGCGCGGAGCCCAGCAGCACTCCACGGCATTCGGCCGACGAAGGACCAAAACCGGTCGACGCGAGGTTCCCATATGCCGTCCACTCGGTCAGTCCGGAGACGCAGCGCGCCACGACGCGGTAGTACGGGGTGGGCCCGTACCCGCAGGTCATCGAGACTCCCTCCCCGTTGAACAGCAGGTACTGCGAGGGTGCGCACTGCGGATAGCCGGGCGGGTAGACAGGGTAGTTCTGCTGATCGGCGGACGCCTCAGTACCGCTGGCGAAAAGGAACAATGGAGCGGCCAGCGCAGCCGCGACACCGGCGACAAGCTTTCGCATGGAAACCCCTTCTATTGCGAATACCAGCGTCACCGAGCGTACGTAGTGATCGATTCACCGGCAATTCACCGGGCAGGTGAAAGGTCATTGCAGGGGGTCAGCACAACGCCCTTCATCACCCTTTGAGGGGTACCGCGAATAGTGTTTCCAGCTCTTCGAGGGTGATCTCGACGGACCGATGGTGCACGCCGACCATGCCGGCGGCGGCGGCGCCCCGGACGTTCACGGCCAGATCATCGACGAAGACACACTCTTCCGGGTGAAGCCCGAGGCGATCGGCGGTCAGCAGGTAGATCTGTCGGTCCGGCTTGGCGAACTCGGTCTCGCCGGACAGCACCATCACGTCGAACAGGTCCGCCCACGCCGGCCGGGGAGCTCCGCGACCGTCCGCATTGGACAGCAGCGCCGTGCGCAGTCCGTGCCGCCGGGCCGCCCGCAGCGCGCCGAACAGCGGCGGCTCGTCGGAGACCTCGTCGCCGCGATCGGTCAACACACCGCCGTAGTCCATGATCAGGGCGCGCAGCACGGTAAAAAGCTACGGCATCGCCCCGCCAAGGCATCACTAGATGGGGTGAGATCGGTACGCGTGGGGCGGGCGGCGCGCTCGGTATCCAGCCGGCTCCGATCGGGTCGGCCGTACCGAGGAGCCCACCGATGCTGCGACCACTGCGGACCTACGAGCCGCCGACCACCCACCACCGGCCCACGCGCACCGCCCCGCGCCCAACCCTCGTCACTGTGCTGCCACCGGACGAGCCCGAGGCCCCGCCCCCGCTCACCGGCCCGATCGCCTGGCGCCTGCTCTCGGCCGTGCTGGAGACGCTGGACGGCCGACGCACCATGCCCCAGTTGAGGGGCCTGGTGGCCGACTCGGTGCACGACGCGATCCGCCGCGAGGTGCACGGCCACGGGCATGGCCACTGTGTCCGGACCGAGGATCGACAGATCTGGCGGCTGCACCGAGTGCGCGCCTGCCATCCTGCGCCGGGCGTGGTCGAGCTGGCGGGCACGGCAGGCCGAGGCAGGCGCATCAGAGCGCTGGCGGCCCGCGCCGAACAACGCGGCACGAGGTGGATCTGCACCGAGTTCGCGATCGTGGGTGATGGGTAGGCCGGGCCCGACGGGGCCGGCGAGCCGGGTGAGCCGGGTGAGCCGGGTGAGCCGGGTGAGCCGGGTGAGCCGGGTGAGTGCGTGCGGCGGTCGGCCACGAGTGGACGGCAGTCGGCTACGCGGGCACGGCAGCCAGCCACGTGCGCGCGGCGGTCGCCAAATTGCGGACGGCAGTCGTCCACGAGCCCACGGCAGTCAGCTCCGCGCGCACGGCAGCCAGCCACGCGGGCACGGCGGTCGGCCGCGAGTGGGCGGCAGCCGGCCGCGAGTGGATGCGGTCGACCACGAGCACGCGGCAGTCAGCTCCGCGCACCTGGCAGCCAGCCATGCGCGCACGGCGGTCGGCCACGAGTAGGCGGCAGCCAGCCACGAGTGGAGGGCGGTCGGCTACGCGGGCACGGCGGTCGGCCAGGCGCACGGCAGTCGCCCGCGCGCGGACGATGGCCGGGTCCGCGCGGGCGGCGGACGGCCACGCGCGCACGGCAGTCGGCCACGCGCGGGTGGCGGGCGGGTTCGTGTGGGCGGTGGTTGGGTTTGCATATGGCGACGGCCCAGCGCCACTGGGCGCTGGGCCGTCACCTTGAACTTGACGTTAGCGGGGGCGCTTCTTGTCGGCCTTGGCCTGCGCTCGCTCGGCTGCGCGGCGTGCCTTGCGGGTGCCGCCCTGCTGGCCGCCGTCCTCGTCCTCGCCGTCCCGCGACGCGACCCCGCCGTCCTCGTTCGGGCCGCTGTAGGTGAGCTTCTGCTGCCGGTGCTCGTCGAGCCCCTTACCCCGCAGGGCCGGCGGGATCGCGGTGCCGGTCGACAGCTGCGCGATGGCCGGGCCGGGCGACGCGAGCGGCTCGTCGTCGGCCTGGTTGGCCGCGGCCTCGGCCGCCACCTGCTGCGCCCGCGACCTGCTGCCGCCCTTGGCCGGCTTCTTCGTGCCGGCCGGCGCTGCGTTGCCGCTCAACGCGGGCGGGATCTGGACCGGCGGCTGCTGCGGGGCCTGCTCGACGGGCTCGGCAGGCTCGACCGGGAGGTTGAACAGGAATCCGATCGACTCCTCCTTCAACGCCTCCAGCATGCCGTTGAACATGACGAAGCCCTCGCGCTGGTACTCGATCAGCGGGTCGCGCTGCGCCATCGCCCGCAGCCCGATGCCCTCCTTGAGGTAGTCCATCTCGTAGAGGTGCTCGCGCCACTTGCGGTCCAGCACCTCCAGCACGACCCGGCGCTCCAGCTCGCGCATCGCGCCTTCGCCGATCCGGCCGTCGATGTCGGCCTCGCGCCTCGCGTACGCCTCGAACGCGTCAGCGACGACCGCTTCCTTCAGCGACTCCCTGGTGACGTCCTCGTCACCCTCGACCAGGCTCTGCCACCGCAGCGTCGGCGGGTACAGCGTCTTCAACGCCGTCCACAGCTGGTCGAAGTCCCAGTCCTCCGCGTACCCGTCGGCGGTCGCACCATCGACGTACGCGCCGACCACGCTGTCGATCATGTGCTCGATCTGCGGGTACAGATCCTCGCCCTTGAGCACCCGGCGGCGCTCGGCGTAGATCACCTTGCGCTGCTGGTTCATCACCTCGTCGTACTTGAGGACGTTCTTGCGGATCTCGAAGTTCTGGCTCTCGACCTGGGTCTGCGCGCTGCGGATCGCCCTGGTCACCATCTTGTGCTCGATCGGCACGTCCTCGGGCACCCGCAGCCGGTTCATCACGGCCTCGACCATCGCGGCGTTGAACCGCCGCATCAGCTCGTCGCCGAGCGACAGGTAGAACCGCGACTCACCGGGGTCACCCTGTCGACCGGACCGGCCGCGGAGCTGGTTGTCGATCCGGCGGGACTCGTGCCGCTCGGTGCCGAGCACGTACAGACCACCGGCCTCGCGCACCTCCTCGGCCTCGGCCTTGAGCTCGGCCTCCAGCTGCTCGAGCAGCTCCTGCCACGCGGCGTTGTACTCGTCGGCGTCCTCGACCGGGTCGAGCCCGCGCTCGCGCAGCTCGTGGTCGACGATGATGTCCGGGTTGCCACCCAGCACGATGTCGGTGCCTCGGCCGGCCATGTTGGTGGCCACCGTGACGGCGCCCTTGCGGCCGGCGTTCGCGATGATCAGCGCCTCCCGCTCGTGGTGCTTGGCGTTCAGCACCTCGTGCGGGACTCCCTTGCGCACCAACAGCTTCGACAGGTACTCGGACCGCTCGACGCTGGTGGTGCCGATCAGCACCGGCTGGCCCTTCTCGTGCCGTTCGAGGATGTCCTCGGCGACGGCCTCGAACTTGGCCTCCTCGGTCTTGTAGACCAGGTCGGCCTCGTCCTTGCGCTGCATCGGCCGGTTCGTGGGAATGGGCACCACGCCCAGCTTGTAGGTCTGGTGGAACTCCGCCGCCTCGGTCTCGGCGGTACCGGTCATGCCGCCGAGCTTGCCGTAGAGCCGGAAGTAGTTCTGGAGCGTGATCGTGGCCAGCGTCTGGTTCTCGGCCTTGATCTCGACGCCTTCCTTGGCCTCGATCGCCTGGTGCATGCCCTCGTTGTACCGCCGACCGGACAGCACGCGGCCGGTGAACTCGTCGACGATCAGGACCTCGCCGCTGCGGACGATGTAGTCCTTGTCCTTGGCGTAGAGCTCCTTGGCCTTCAACGCGTTGTTGAGGTAGCCGACCAGCGGGGTGTTCGCGGCCTCGTAGAGGTTGTCGATGCCGAGCTGGTCCTCGACGAAGGCAACGCCGACCTCGCTGATGCCGACGGTGCGCTTGCGCTCGTCGACCTCGTAGTGCGTGTCCTTCTTCATCATCGGCGAGAGCCTGGCGAACTCCTGGTACCAGCGGGAGGACTGGTCGGCAGGGCCGGAGATGATCAGCGGCGTCCTGGCCTCGTCGATCAGGATCGAGTCGACCTCGTCGACGATGCCGAAGTTGTGGCCGCGCTGCACGCAGTCGTTCAGGTTCCACGCCATGTTGTCGCGCAGGTAGTCGAACCCGAACTCGTTGTTGGTGCCGTAGGTGATGTCCGCGTTGTAGGCGGCCCGCCGCTGCTCGGGCGTCATGTCGGAGAGGATCACGCCGACGGACACGCCGAGGAAGCGGTGGATGCGGCCCATCCACTCCGCGTCGCGCTTGGCCAGGTAGTCGTTCGTCGTGATGACGTGGACGCCCTTGCCGGAGATGGCGTTGAGATAGGCGGGCAGCACACAGGTGAGCGTCTTGCCCTCACCGGTCCGCATCTCGGAGATCTGCCCGAGGTGCAGGGCCGCGCCGCCCATCAGCTGGACGTCGAAGTGCCGCTGGCCGAGGGTGCGCTTGGCGCCCTCCCTGGCGACGGCGAACGCGTCGGGCAACAGCTCGTCGAGCGACTCGCCGTCCTGGTACCGCTTGCGGAAGTCGTCCGTCTTGGCCCGCAGTTCGGCGTCGGACAGGTCGAGGAGGTCGTCTTCGAGCGTGTTGATGTGCGCTGCGATGTTGCGCAGGCGCTTGAGCATCTTGCCCTCGCCAGCGCGGAGCAGTCGGGACAGCACCATCCGGTCGACCTCACTACCTGATCGCGACGCGCCCGGGATGGGCGCCTTTCGGGGCGGCCGCAGCGGGGTGCCACGGCCGCACTCTGTATCCCATCGTAGGCAAGTCCGCCAGGTGTGCGCACAGACACAGGTGGGAAGCGTGCTCGCGGACGCCTCGACGGCGCCCGATGGGCGTTCTGGCGGCGGGACGTGAGCGTCTCGACGACGTTTCGACTGGCCTCGCCGGGGGCATGACCTGGGAGCGACCGGGCGCAGAACGCCGCCGACCCAGCGCATAGGGTGCGCTGGGTCGGCGGGTGGCGTCGTTGGCTCTGCACGCCTCGGCGTCAGGCCAACCTGATCACGCCGTAGTCAAATCCCTTCCGCCGGTAGACCACGCTCGGCCGCCCCGAGTCGGAGCAGGCGAACAGGTAGAAGTCGTGTCCGACCAGTTCCATCTCGTAGAGGGCCTGGTCGACGGTCATCGGCTTGGCTGGGTGTTCCTTTTCCCGCACGATGCGGCCGGGCTGGTAGTCGTCGAGCCCGTCGTCCCACCGCTGCTCCGGCACCTCGGATGTGCCGTCGTATTCGCCGTCAGCCGACTCCGGGGCGGCTTCCAGCAGCGCGGTCCGCGCGAACTGCTGGCCCTGCGCCTGCCCGTTGAGGTCGTCGGAAACGGCCACCATCTCGCCAAGCCCGTTGACGGCGGTCGCCTCGGCAACCGAGATCGTGCCGCGCCGTCCGTAGTGCACGCGCCGCCTGTCATGCATCCGGCGGAGTCTGTTCTCGAGCTTGCTGACCGCAGTGTCGAGTGCTGCATAGAAGTCGCCGGCACACGCCTCGGCGCGCACGACGGGGCCTCGCCCCTTGCCGGTGATCTCGACGCGCTGGCAGTTCTTGGACTGCCTGCGGTTCGGCTCGTGGAAGAGCTCCACGTCAAAGCGAATGACCTTGCGGTCGTATCGCTCAAGCCGGGAAAGTTTGTCCTCGACGTGCACCCGGTAGTGCTCGGGCACCTCGACGTTACGGCCCTTCACCACGATGTCCATACACGACCTCCCTCGCGTTCTGCGAGTAATGATGTGGATCACTGCGGCGCCGGTGTCATGAACGGTTCTCGCGACAGTCGCTGAGGGTGGTCCTCAGCGCACATCCGGCGCCAGGGTCATGGGCTGTTCGCCTCCTCCCCGCGTGCCGGGAACGCTGATAGGGGTGCACGCTAGCTCGGCTTTCGCTCCGGCAACAGACCCCGAGCCGGGGGAAATCACCCCGATACGAGTAGTGACGGTGTGCAACCGGCAACCGCCGTCCGGCTGACCCCGCGCGACACGCGCGTCCGAGCGCCACATCGAGGGCTGGACTGTTCGACGCAGCGGCGTGCCTGCGTCCGGCCGTAGCGTCGCTACGTCGAACGGGCTCAACACGTGCGTCATACCCGGCCAACGGCCGAGCCGGACGGGAGGTTCCCGTGCAGGTTGGGGTTCACCGCCGGTCCGCGACCGAGTCGATAGGTTCACTCATCTGAGTGATATGAGAGGAATGCGCCACGCCGTGTGCGGCCTCGGACGGGCCAGTCGAGAACATCGGCAGCTGCGCCGACCCGAACAGCAGGATGCCGGCCAGCCCAAGCCCGACTGCCGGACCGAAGCCGACCAGCCTGTCCAGCAGCGACGACGTCAACCAACGGCTCACGCGAACCTCTCCCATCCCGTCATGGCCCTCACACGGTGCCCCAGCGGGCCAACTCGATCAATTAACCGGACGTGTGACTGCGTCTCGCCCGTACGAGGGTTGACACTCCGGCGCGCGCGCAAACCGGCCACTCGGATCTTCCGTCCCCCGGACGAAGGACCACTCGGCCCCTCGGCCGAGAATGGGGCCGTGACCTGCGCGGACGACGGCGCGGCCGCGATCCCGTTCGACTCTCACGGACTGGGACGGGCCGCTCACCCGCCCCACGAGCGGGCCGGGTGTTAGCCGCCCGCCACCGTCAACGCCAGCACCGCGGTCACCTCGACACCGGCGGCGGCCAGCACCCGGCAGCAGGCCGCCGCCGTCGCGCCCGTCGTGATCACGTCGTCGAGCAGCACCACCGGCGTCGCCTCGACCGGCAGCCCCTCGGTCCTCGGCCGGACCCGGCCCGCCAGGTTCGCCCGCCGGCCCGCCGCGTCCAGCCCGACCGAGTCCCGTGCCCCGAGGGCCAGCCGCAGCGCGGGCGCCACCGCGGCGGGGCGACCCCGGTCCGCCAGCCGCGCGGCCGCGCCAGCCGCGAGCCTGCGCATGTGCTCGCCACCGCGCTGCCTGGCCGCCGACCGACGCGACGGCGCCGGCACCAGCCACCACGTGCCGTCGGTCGAGGGCCGCGCGCCGGGCAACCACGGCAGCATGTCGGCGACGACGCCGCCGAGCGTGCCGGCCAGCTCCCGCCTGCCGCGTTCCTTGTAGGCCAGCACCAGTTCGCGGGCGGCGCCCCGGTACTCGGCGAGCGCGTACACCGGCGGCCCGGCGGCCAGGACCGACCGCCGCACGTCAAGGGGCCCGCCGAACTCGGCTCGGCAGGCCAGGCAGCACGTCACGTCCGGCGCGGCGCAGCCGGCACAGCGTCGGGGCAGCACGAGGTCGAGCACACCGGCCACAATGGACATACCGGCACCCTGCCGCACGGCACCGACAGCCCGGCGCCATGATCGACCGGATCGGCCGACCGTCACCCGATCAGGCGACGCTAGCCGGGGTAGAAGGCGATCTGGTTCGGGCCGGAGAACGTCGGGTTCGCCCGCCAGACCTCGCCGATGTCGGTGGCCTGCCACATGCTGGTGCGGTCAACGGCGATGACCGGCCGGCTCGGGGCCGCCGCCAGCGAGGTGATCGGCACCGTCAGGTTGGACGTGTTGAACCGGTCGACCTGGAAGCCGTCGACGAACACCTTGACCACCGGCTGCGAGGACGAGGTGGTCGCCACCACCACGGCCTCCTGCGACGGCCAGTCCACCGCCGTCACCGTGCTGCCGAGGCTGGTCTGCTGCAACACCCTCGCCGACTTGATGCTCGCGGAGTCCTGGGCCCGCGCCACCGAGCCGACGACCAGCCTGCCGCCGATCACCGCGGCCACCCTGGTGCCGTCCCTGGACAGCCGCAGGTCGGTGATCGGGCCGTAGCGTTGCACGTAGCTGGTCAGCTCGCCAGCATTCACCGGGCGGGTCGACGTGGTGTCGCCGTTGACGAGCACCTGCACGACGTCCGAGTGGTCGACCACGGTCCACACCTCGGCACCCGGCCCACCTGGCGTGGCGCTCGGCATCCAGGTCGGCCTGGTCAGGTCGCCCGGCGGCAGCTGGTCCACCTCGCGCAGCTGCTGGTCGGCCTTGCCGACCCGCAGCTTGACACCCTGCGCGGTCTTGCTGACCACGGCGAGCTCCGAGCCGTCCAGCGACTGGGCCGCGGTCTGCACGTCGTACTCCGTGGTGCCGGCAGGCCCCTTTACCGGGCTGCCGTCCTTGAGCGACCTGACCTGCCCGCCGGACACGACCATGCCGCGCAGCTCCGCGTTGGGCGTGGTCTGCGGGTCGTCGGTGGTGATGTCCTCCGGCCGCCAGAACTTGTGGTCGGCGAACAGGTCGACACCGTCGGACTGCACCTTGATGCGGCTGGTGGTGACGCTGGCCAGCGACCGGACGACCTGGGCGACGACCTGCCGCTTGGTCTGGTCGGTGAGGTCGGGCAGCTGGCTGAGGTCGACCAGGAGCGAGCCGTCGTCCGCGGGCGCCACGGCGGTGTAGACCTTCACCTTGCTGCCGAGGGCGTTGCGCAGCGCCGACTTCATCCCGTCGGACGGGCCCTTGAGCAGCGCGTCGATCACCCGCGCCTGCACCCCGCCGCTGGAGCCCGCCGAGGCCACCCAGCGCAGGTCGGGCACCAGGATGGTCTGGTCCTGGTTGTAGAAGTAGACGGCGACCTGCGTGTAGTTGGTGCGGAAGCCGGCCTCGGTGACGAAGACACCTGGCGGCGCGTCGGCGATGCGCCACTGCCCGTCGTCCTGCCGCTCCAGGTGCAGAGTCGCCTCGACGTCGGAGGGAATCCTCGGCACGAAGGCGTTGTCGGAGGCGCTGAGCTGGCCGACGTTCTTGCCGCGCAGCGTGACGACGCGCTGCTTGTCCAGGTCGGGCTGGTCCTTCGCGGTCGGGTTCGGCACGGTCTGAAACGTGTCGTCGATGATCGTCACGGTGGCCGTGGTGTCCCACGCCTTCTGCGCGGACTTGGTCAGGTAGGGCATGGCGGCGGCGTACCCGCGGTCGGGGTTGGCCGTGGCCTCGACGAACTGCCGCACCAGGTTCTGCGGGTCGAGGTCGCGCGGCGGCGGGGCGGCCGGCTGCGCCTGTTCGGACGCGCGCGCGTCGCCTGCCGGCTTGGCGGGCGACTCGGTCGGGATGGCCGCGCAGCCGACCAGCGGCAGCAGCGCACACAGCAGGACGAGCGGCAGCCTGGCCCCGCGCAGGGAGAATCGTCGACTCATCGCAGGCTTTCCTCCGGCTTGCTCGGCTCGGCCGCGGTCGCGCGCGGCGGCTCGGCGCCGGTGACCGGCTCGGCGGGCTGCCAGGTCAGCTCCTCGGCGCGCAGCTCGACGACCTCGGGCTCCTGCTGCTCCTCGGCCAGCGCCGACTCGTCCGGCTCGACGGCGTCCTCAGGAGCCAGCGGCAGCGGGCTGCCGACCAGGACGTGGCCCTGCCGGCGCGGCAGCGTCAGCCGGAAGCAGGCGCCCTGGCCTGGCGCGCCCCACGCCTCCAGCCAGCCGCCGTGCAGCCTGGCGTCCTCCACGCTGATGGACAGCCCGAGCCCGGTGCCGCCGGTGCGGCGATTGCGGGACGGGTCGGCCCGCCAGAACCGGTTGAAGACCAGGTCGGCCTCGCCGGGACGCAGGCCGACGCCGTGGTCGCGCACGGTCACCGCGACCGCGTCCTCGTCGCCAAGCACGGTCAGTTCGACGGGCAGCCCGTCGCCGTGGTCGACCGCGTTGGCCAGCAGATTGCGCAGGATGCGCTCAACCCGCCGCGCGTCGAGTTCGGCGGCGACCTCCTCGTCGGGCATGTGCAGCTCGATCACCGTGCCGGTGCCGCCAGCGATGGCCCGCACCGAGTCGTGCGCCCGCCGCGCCACGATGCGCACGTCGGCCAGGTCGGCGGACAGCTCCTCGACGCCCGCGTCCAGCCTGCTGATCTCCAGCAGGTCGCCGAGCAGCGACTCGAACCGGTCCAGCTCGTCGACCAGCAGCTCGGTGGAGCGGGCCAGCCCGCCGGGGAACTGCTCCCGCGACGCGTGCAGCACGTCGGCGGCCATCCGCACGGTGGTCAGCGGGGTGCGCAGCTCGTGCGAGACGTCGGAGGTGAACCGGCGCTGCAACTGGCCGAACTCCTCGAGCTGGTGAATCTGCTCCTGGATGCTCTCGGCCATCTCGTTGTAGGACTGGGCGAGCCTGGCCACGTCGTCCTCGCCGACCACGGGCATCCGCTCGTCGAGGCTGCCGTCGGCGAACCGCTCGGCGACCTCGGCGGCCTGCCGGACCGGCCGGACGACCTGCCTGGTCACCAGGTTGGCGATGCCGGCGAGCAGCAACAGCAGCACGATGCCGCCGACCACCAGCGTGCTCTGCACCACGTCGATGGTGTTGCGCTCGGTGGTCAGCGGGAACAGCAGGTAGAGCTGCATGGCCCTGGGGCTGCCGCTCACCGAGACGCCGGCGATGAGGAAGGTGGTCGGCCCCGAGTCGCGCTGCCGGGTGGTGATCTGGGTGCCCGGCGTGCCGTTCTGCACCAGCTGCCGCAGGCCCTGCGGCACGTCGTCGTAGGGGCCGACGGAGGTCGGCCTGCCGTCCGCGCCGACCGCGAAGCCGTCGGCGAGCACCGACTCGAAGGCGCCCGCGACGGAACCGCTGGTGTCGGCACCGTTGGCGGTGCTGGTGAGCTTGTTCAGCGCGCTGGAGAACCGGCTCTTGAGGCTGTCCACGCCCGGGTTGACCCCGACCAGCTCGCGCTGCACGACCGACGCGCTCGACTCGGCCTGCCGGACGGCCTCGGTGGTCTTGGTCTCCAGCAGGCGGTCGGTGATCTGCGTCTGGAGGACCATGCCGAGCACGAACACCACGGCCGAGGACAGCGCGAGCGTGCTGACCACGACCCGCAGTTGCAGCGACCGGCGCCACATCTCGCCGAAGGCGACCCAACGACGACGCGCCTCACGGATCGCGCGATAGATCGCGCGCACCGCGAGGCGCCCCAGTCGGGTGTGGACTCTCATGCAGTCCGATCCTGGTCGTACAACGTCACGGAGACAGTACTGCCCAGTGTCGGTTGCCGAGCAATCGTCACGGAGGGCCGGCCTTGTACCCGACGCCTCGGACGGTCAGGACGACCTCGGGGTGCTCGGGATCGCGCTCGACCTTCGAGCGCAGCCGCTGCACGTGCACGTTGACCAGCCGGGTGTCCGCCGCGTGCCGGTAGCCCCAGACCTGCTCGAGCAGGACCTCGCGGGTGAACACCTGCCTCGGCTTGCGGGCGAGCGCCACGAGCAGGTCGAACTCCAGCGGAGTCAGCTGGATCGCCCCGCCCTCGCGCAGCACCTCGTGGCCGGGCACGTCGATGGTGAGATCGCCGATGGCGAGCATCTCGGCGGGCTCCGCCTCGGTGCGCCGCAGCCGCGCCCGGATGCGGGCGACCAGCTCCTTCGGCTTGAACGGCTTGACCACGTAGTCGTCCGCGCCGGACTCCAGCCCGAGCACGATGTCCACGGTGTCGCTCTTGGCCGTGAGCATCACGATCGGCACCCCGGACTCGGAGCGGATCGCCTTGCACACGTCGATGCCGTTCATGCCGGGCAGCATGAGGTCGAGCAGCACCAGGTCGGGCTTGAGCTCCCGCAGCGCCGGCAGCGCGCGGGCACCGTCGGCGACCACGGCGGTGTCGAACCCCTCGCCCCGCAGGACGATGGTCAGCATCTCCGCGAGGGCGGGGTCGTCGTCCACCACGAGAACGCGTGCCTTCATGCCGAACATCGTCGCACTGTTCATGGAACGTTCGCGCACCGCCCGGTGATCATCGCTGCTGGTCGCCGGCCGAGCCCAGTCAGTAGTCGTCCGCCGTAGTCGTTCCACCTGGCCACCTCGCCCCGTCAAGGTCTCCGAACGCGACGGGTGACGGCCAACACAGCCAACCCTTCTCGTCGCGAGGAGTCGTCAGCGAATTATCCGTGCTCGACCTCGGTTTGTTACCGAGCGTATAGCCGAACATCCGACGACTCACTCTGGTGGCGTAAACACCGCGCTCGCCAGCCAGATCCGCGCGTCGCCGACCAGCGCCGGATCGACGACCCTCGGCACCGGGCGGGTGTGCTCCCGCGCCAGGTCCACCTGGTCGGTGACCTCGGCCTGCCAGCCGCGCCGGCCGAGCCACGCGACCGGGTCCTCGACGGAGGAGGCGGCCAGCGCGTCCAGCTCGGCGAAGCGGTCGTGCACCGGGCGCATCTGCGGCAGCGCGCGGAACGCCGGGTTGAAGTGCTCGATGGCGATGGTGCTGCCCACGCAGGACAGGTCGCTGATCCGGTCGAGCAGGAGGTCGTTCGCCTCGTTCGACAGGAACATCAACAGGCCCTCGACCAGCCAGGCCGTCGGCCGATCGGGGTCGAAGCCCGCGGCGAGCAGCGCGGCGGGCCAGTCGTCGGTGAGGTCGACCGGCACGACGATGCGGCGCGAGTTCGGCCGCGCGCCCGCGTCGGCGAGCACCTCGTCCTTGAACGCGAGCAGGTCGGGCAGGTCCAGCTCGAACACGCGCACGTCGTGCGGCCAGTCCATCCGGTACGCCCTGGTGTCCAGGCCGGAGGCGAGCAGCACGACCTGCGCGCAACCGCCCGCGCACGCCTTGCGCAGGTAGTCGTCGAAGTAGCGGGTGCGCAGCACGAAGTGCTCGCCGGCAAGGTCGAGCACGCCGGCCAGGTCCGGTGTCCCGCCGACCGCCTCGGCCAGCGGCCCGGCCAGCGGGTCCGTGAACAGGCGGTCCGCGCGCGCGTGCTCGCCGGCTCGCGCCTGGGCGATGAGCGTTGCGGTCCGGCTTACTCCGGCGGGGGGCCGGCGTTCGTCAGGCATCGACGCTCTCCTTCGGGTCCACTCTCCCCCCTGGGCAGCGACTACCCTAAGACAGCATCTTCACTCTTTAGTGACTCTGTGAGGCGTTACCGTTCAACGTTCGGTGACCGGTCAGTGTCTCGGCGAGGTCGCCAAGATCGAGAACGGTGGATCCGTCCAGCACGTGCCACGGCGCGAGCCAGCCGCGCTCGGCGAGCCCGTCGTAGACCTCGCCGCAGCGTCGTTGCAGGTCGGCGTCTGACTCGAAGTTGTCCCTGACCCGCTCGGCATCGGCGCGCTCGCGCCGCGCGGCTCGGTCGGCGGCCAGCTCGGTCGGCACCCGCAGCAGCAGGTGCGCGTCCGGCGTCGGCACCCCGAACCGGACGATCTCCAGCTCGCGGATCCAGGCCACGAACTCGCCGTCGGCGTCCTGGCGCAGCCGCGCGGCGCCGTAGGCGGCGTTCGAGGCGACGTAGCGGTCGAGCAGCACGACGTCGTGCCGGTCGAGGTCGGCGCGCAGCGAGTCGGCGGCGGCCCGCCGGTCCAGCGCGTACAGCACCGCCATCCCGTGCACCGAGTCGCCGAGGTCGCCAAGCCGGCCGTGCAGGGCGTCACGCACGAGTTCGGCGTGCACGTCCTCCTCGTACCGAGGGAACGCCCGGCTCGTCACCGACGCGCCGCGCGCCTGGAGTTCCTTGGTCAGCGCCCCGGCGAGGGTGCGCTTGCCGGCACCGTCCAGGCCCTCGATCACGAGCAGTTTTCCCACCCGGCAAACCCTACGGGTCGCCGCGTCCGCCCCGGTCCTGACCCGCCCTGCCCCGGTCCGACACACCAGAACCCGGACGCGCCCCAGGGCCCGGTGCATGCTCCGGGTCCTGGGGCGCGCTGGGCTCACGGCGCCTCGGCGACGCGAGCCCGGCCGACCCGACTCACCTGCGCAGAGCCGGGCGGAGCAGTGCCGTGGCGGCGCCGGCGACCAGCAGGCCGCCGCCGAGCAGCAGGAACGGCAGCCACGCAGGGGCGCCTGCCGGCTGACCCGGCGAGGTCGGCGCGTCACGGCCGGACAGGACGTCGAAGCCGCCCGCCCTGCCCTGCCGCGCGTAGGCCGAACCCGGCTGCTTGTCCGCGTACCGGTCGGCAACGGCCCGCTGGTAGTCGGCGAGGCCGTACACCGTGCCGGTCGCCACGCCCGGCACATCCAGCACCCGAACCACACCGCCAGACACCGCGTACCAGGCGTCGATCTGCGGCTCGTGCAGCAGGAACGACCCGGCCGGCAGCGCGCCGGCGAAGGAGAACTCACGGTCTCCCGACGCGATGTTGACCACCTGCCACGAGCCGGCCTGCCGCGCGGTCCACAGCGTCGCCGTCGCGCCGTCGCCGGTGCGCGCCGGCACCGCGACGTAGGCGAGATCGCCGATCGGCGCGCCGGCCACCCCCGCCACGAAGTCCTTGCCCAGCTGGTAAACCGGCAGCGTCTGGCCGCCGACCGACGCGGTCTGGCCCTGCGCCGCATTGGCCCTGGCCGCCGCGCCCGGGTAGTGCACGCCGGCCAACTGCTGCTGGACCTGAGGTGTGCCGACCGCCGCCCGCACGGCCTGAAGTTCCTGCGCCGTCGGCTGTCCCGCCGGCGTCGACGGGTCGGCCGAGGCCGCGCCAGCGCCACCGAGGACGGCGGCGAGGCCGATCGCGGTGATCGCCACCGCGCGCAGCACGGTACGGATCATGACGCGCTCACCCCCTGATCCCGGTGAGCGTGTGCGTCCACGAGAACGACCCGTTGCTCACGTAGTAGTTGTAGGACATGGTGTTGTAGCGCTGGTTGGACGGCCACGGGTCGCCGTAGGAGACCGTGCCGGCGTTCGCGTCGTAGCCGTAGAGCACGTGCATGTGCCCGCCGCCGGAGTTCCACTGGATGCGGGTCTCCAGCGGCTGGTTGGCGGAGACCTGGTTCTGCACCGTGCCGAAGCTGACGGTGTTCCAGACGTAGTCCCCGGTGTAGCTGAAACCGAGCTGGGAGAAGGCGTTCTGGACGTCGTCCAGCGTGCCCTGCCAGTTCGGGCAGTCGTAGCTGGTGCTGCGGTTCTTGGCGTAGGCGCAGAAGTCGTTCTGGGACACCGAGTAGTTCCAGTACGCCGCGATGGTGTTGCCGGACGCGGCCCAGCACCACTGGTTCTTCTGCTGGGCCTGCATGGTGATGTAGTCGTGGTAGGAGGACGGCACCGAGGCGGCGAGCGCCCCGGGCTGTTGGGCGGCCGTCGCCGGGGCCTGGACGAGCATCCAGGTGCCGAGCACGACCGACATGGCGGCCAGCACGCGGGTCAGGAGCGCAAATCTCCTTCGCACGGTCAGCCTCCTTCCGGATCCGTTCCGATCAGCAGGGATCGCCGAAACCGCCCGGTAGGCAGGGGTGGCGGGGTCGGCGAGGCGGAGCGGACCCAACGCTGAGAGGTCCCGACCAGTCGGACAAGTGGGTCGAACGACCCGGCGGACCGTTCCGTGGAACACCCGGGTTCCGGAACCGGGTGGTGTGCCGTCCAGGCAGGTCAGTGGGAGTCTTTCCGTCACCGGATCGAGTGACTACGGTGAACGTTCACTCCGGGTTCACGCGATGTGAACACCCGGTAGTGCGGAAGGTGGTGCCGCGGTGGCCGGAGACACTGGGCCCGGCGAACCGGTCGACCCGGCGGCCGGGCTGCCGGCGCAGCTCGCCGAGACGCTGCGCTACGGGCCGTTCCACCGCGCGCTCCGGGAGGCCATCGCGCACCGGGGGCTCTCGCTCGCCCGGCTGCGCGCGCACCTCGACCGGTTGGGCGTGCAGGTCGGCCAGTCCACGCTGAGCTACTGGCAGCGCGGCCTGCGGCACCCCGAGGTGCCCAGGGCGATCAGCACGGTCCGCGCGCTGGAGACGGTGCTGCACCTGCCGGCCAACTCGCTGCTGGTGCTGATCGGGCCGCGACACCGGCCGCCCGGCGCGGAACGGCCAGCGCAGGCCGCGTTCGCGGACCTGTCGCGGACCTGGGCGGACACCACGGCGCTGCTCGCGGAGTTCGACGCCATCCCGGAGAGCATCCGCTGCAACACCGACCTCGACGTGCTGTCCGTGCACGACACCGTGCTGGTCGGCGCCCAGCGCGAGCAGCGCAGCGTGACGACCCGGCTGGTGGTGCGGGCCATGCGGTCAGGGCCGGACCGGTACCTCGCCGTGCACCAGGGCGACGAGGGCTGCCACATCGACCTCGCCACGGTCCGCACGGCCGAGGGCTGCCGGCAGGGCAGGCTACGCCGCCAGCCGTCTTCCAGGGGCATGGTCGCCGAGCTGCTGTTCGACCGCAGGCTCAGCGAGGGCGAGATCCACGTCTTCAGCTTCACCGTGATCGACGAGCCCGGCACGGCCACCCCGGGCTTCCAGCGCACGTTCCGCGACAACTGCCCGAACTACCTGCTACAGATGGGTTTCCATCGCAGAGTCCTGCCGGCGCGCTGCACCCGCCAGTTCCGGGTGCGGGACGACACGACACCCGTCGAGGCCGACGACCTCGTGTGCGGACTCGGCGGGGTGGTCAGCGCGTACTTCGCCAACGTCGGCCCCGGCCTTGCCGGCGTCGCCGTGGAGTGGACCTGATGCCACGAAGGGTCCCTGCACGACGGTGAACGTCGGTGCAGGGACCCTTCATGGCAGGTGTCAGTAGCGGTAGGCCGCAGCCTTGAAGGGGCCCTCCACGTCGACGCCGATGTACTCGGCCTGCTCCTTGGTGAGCTTGGTCAGCTCGCCGCCGAGCGCCTCAAGGTGGATCTTGGCGACCTTCTCGTCGAGGTGCTTGGGGAGGGTGAAGACCTCCTTGTCGTACTCCTCGTACTTGGTGAACAGCTCGACCTGCGCGATCACCTGGTTGGAGAAGGAGTTCGACATCACGAACGACGGGTGCCCGGTGGCGTTGCCGAGGTTGAGCAGCCGGCCCTCGGACAGCACGATGATCGAGTGGCCGTCGGGGAAGACCCACTCGTCGACCTGCGGCTTGATGTTGATGCGGCGCACGCCCGGGTAGCGGGCCAGGCCGGCCATGTCCAGCTCGTTGTCGAAGTGGCCGATGTTGCCGAGGATCGACTGGTGCTTCATGACGGCCATGTGCTCGGCCATCACGACGTCCTTGTTGCCGGTCGTGGTGATCACGATGTCGGCGATGGGCAGCACCGACTCCAGCCTGGCGACCTGGTAGCCGTCCATGGCCGCCTGGAGCGCGCAGATCGGGTCGATCTCGGTGACGATCACCCGCGCGCCCTGGCCGGACAGCGACTCGGCCGCGCCCTTGCCGACGTCGCCGTAGCCGCACACCACGGCGACCTTGCCGCCGATGAGCACGTCGGTGCCCCGGTTGATGCCGTCGATCAGCGAGTGCCGGATGCCGTACTTGTTGTCGAACTTCGACTTGGTCACCGAGTCGTTGACGTTGATCGCCGGGAACAGCAGCTCACCGGCGGCGGCCAGCTGGTAGAGCCGCAGCACGCCGGTGGTGGTCTCCTCGGTGACGCCCCGGATGCCCTCGCCGATCTTGGTCCACTTGCCAGGCGAGTTCGCCAGCGACGCGCGCAGCGTCTCCAGGATGACCTTCCACTCGTCGGAGTCGTCGTCCTCGGCGCTTGGCACCACGCCCGCCGCCTCGTACTGGGTGCCCTTGTGGATCAGCAGCGTCGCGTCGCCGCCGTCGTCGAGCAGCATGTTCGGGCCCTCGCCGTCGGGCCAGGTCAGCATCTGCTCGGTCGCCCACCAGTACTCCGGCAGCGACTCGCCCTTCCAGGCGAACACCGGGACGCCCTTGGGCTCCTCCTCGGTGCCGTGCGGGCCGACCACGATCGCGGCGGCCGCGTGGTCCTGGGTGGAGAAGATGTTGCAGGACGCCCAGCGGACCTCGGCGCCGAGCGAGACCAGCGTCTCGATCAGCACGGCCGTCTGCACGGTCATGTGCAGCGACCCGGACACGCGGGCGCCCCGCAGCGGGTACACCTCGGAGTATTCGCGGCGCAGGGCCATCAAGCCGGGCATCTCGTGCTCTGCCAGCCTGATCTCCTTGCGGCCGAACTCGGCCAGGGTCAGATCGGCCACAGCGAAGTCAATGCCGTTGCGGTTTTGCAGCCTGTCGGCGGTCATCGCGCGTTTCCTCCACGGCGTCAGGGGTCGACCCCGAACACTACCGCTGCCCTACTCAAGACTCGCTTGACTCCGCGAGTGAGGTGCCCGATAGGCCGAGCGCGCTGGTGCTCGCGGCGGGCCGCGCCGCGAACGTCGTAGCAGGCCACGGGCCGGATCAGACGAAGCGCGGCAATCAGACACGCCTGAAGCCTCCGATCGGCGGAAACCCGGCCCTAATGCCTCAGGATGGGTCCGTCGCTGACGACAATCGTCGAATCTGCACTGTTGCGAAGGCTTGTTGGAGGAACCGTGTTGCTACCCGGGCACGACACCCGCGTCGTCGAGCTGCGGGTGCACGGCGTGCAGGGCACCACCGCGGAGTCGCTGGTCGACGCGGTTGCCGCGGTCGACGTCGCCGGCGACGGTGTCGGCCGCATCGTCCGACCGGCCGACCGGCTGCTGCGGCCCGCGCCGGGGCCGGTGCTCCAGGCCGACGGCCGCCCGGTGCCGCGCATCGTCGAGGGCTACATCTGGGGCGGCATGACCTCGGGCGGCTGGGCGAAGGCGACGTGGGCGCTGCTGTTCCCGTTCTCGCTGGCGAACGTGGCGCACTGGATGCTGCCGCCCGCGCCGGAGCGCAGCGCGATCGCCCAGGCGCTCGGCCTGCTGCTGCGCGCGCTGCTCCGACTGGCCGCGCTGCTGCTCACCACGCTGCTGATCAGCCAGCTCACCGTGGTGGGCCTCGACATGATCGCCGCGCAGTGCCTCGCGCCGAACGCGCCGTGCCTCGGCAGCCTGGTGCCCAACGAGCTTCGCGAGTTGTCCTGGTTCCGGCCCGCGCTCGGCCTGTTGATCCCCGCCGTCGCGGTGTTCGTGCTGCATCGAGTGTCCACAGTGGACTGGAAGATCGACCTCACTGCGCCGAAGGAAGGGCGGCCGGGGCAGACGCTGTCCGGCATGCCGGGCGCGAGCGTGGCCGCCGACCCAGACACCGCCGCGATGCGCGCCCTGCACACCGCGGCCTCGCTCGCCGTCATCGCGCTGCTTGCGCTCGGCGGCCCAGCCGCGCCGTCCTCCACCGGCGTCGGCGTCACCGTGTGCTGGACGATCGCGCTCGCGCTGCTCGGGTTGACCGCGCTCGGCGTGATGCTGCTGGACGACCCCACCGGAGGAGCCCCGCACCGGCCGGGCCGATGGGTGCGCGTCGGCCTCGGCGCGTGGCCGAGGACGGTGCTGGTCGGCGCGTCCGGGCTGTTGTTGGTCGGCACGGCCGTCGTGCTCGGCCCGCTACCGGTCGACCTGCCGGTCAGGCTGCCCGGCACCGACGTCACCGTGCAGGTCGTCGCCGCGCTGCTCGGCGTGGTGAGCATCGTGTTCGCCGTGCTGCTGGTGCCGGCCGCGCTGCTGGCCAGGCGCACGTGGTCCGCGCTGCCGAGGGAACTGCGGCCGTGGGCGGGCGGCTGGATGGCCGCGCCGATGCTCGCGATCGCCGCGCTGCTCGGCGGCGGGTTCGGGGCCGGGATCGCGCTCACCATCCGGCCGCTGATCGACCGGAGCCTGACGCTGCCGCAGGGATACGACTACCTCAGCCTGCTGTGGGGCGTCGCCGGGACGCTCGCCGCCGTCAGCGCGCTGTGCGCGGGCGGGGCGACCTTCGTGGTGCGGTGGGTCACCGAGCGGCGCGGGCGCGCCTGGCCGCGCGAGGTGGCGCTGCTGCACGCCGACCGACCGCAGGACGCGGCGCGCGCGGCCAGCGCATGGTGGTGGGCCAGGTGGGAGCGCCGGCACAGCCACCACGCGTTGCTGGTGATGGCGACCGTGCTGTGCGGCGGCGCGCTGGTGTCGGCGGTGCTGCGGTTGAAGGGCGTGCCGCCCGCCGCGTGGGCGCGACCGTTCTCGACGGTGGGTGTCGCCGCGCTCGGCCTGCTCGCGGTGAGCCTGCTGCGGCTGGTGTACCTGGCCGCGCGGCGGCCGGAAACCGGGCGACGGGTGGGGATCCTCGCCGACCTGGCGTCGTTCTGGCCCCGCGAGGCGCACCCGACCGTGCCGCCGTGCTACGCGCTCAAGGTCGTGCCCGAGGTCGCCGCGAGGGCCGCGGAGCACTTGAAGGACCCCGGCACGCGGGTCGTGCTGACCGGGCACAGCCAGGGCACGCTGCTGGTCGCGGTCGCGGCGGCGCGGCTGCTGGAGAGCCTGCCGGAGGCCGACCGCTCGCGGGTCGGGCTGATCACGGCGGGCTCGCAACTCCAGTGGGCCTACCCGAGGGCGTTCCCCGCCGTGGTGCCGCACTCGTCGCTGGCCGAGCTGGCCGGCGGCCTCGGCGGGCGCTGGCGGGCGCTGTGTCGCGGGACGGATCCGTTGGGCGGCGCGGTGACGACGTGGCGGCGGCAGGTGTTCGACGGGATGCTGCTCGGCGTCGGCTTCCGCGAGGACGGCACCGAAGGCGCGCTCGAGGCGGCGACCACCGGCCCGACCGGCGCGCTGGTGCTCGGGGCCGACCACTGGCTGCCCGACCCGCAGCGCGGCCCGTTCGCCGGCCGGCGCTGGCTGCCGGGGGTGAACGGCCACGCCGACTACAGCGCCGATCCCGAGTGGGACCGCGCGGTGGCCATCGCGGCGGGCCTGGAACGCGCCGACTCGCCCCCGCCCGCGTCGGGCCTGGTGCTGCCAGTGGCGAGGAAGGCGGGCACCCCGGCCGAAGAAGTCAAGCCGCCGCTGGGATCCTGACAGCGCCGATCCCGAGTGGGACAAAAGCGGGCACCCCAGCCGAAGAAGTCAAGCCACCGCTGGGTTCCTGACCGACCGGGCCAGGACGACCATCGGCCCCTCCTGGCACCCGGGGCGACCGGCGTCGCACGGCTCCGCCGCCTCGCCGACGACCCTGCCGCGCACCGCGTCGCCGTGCCGCCGCACGGTCATGCGCTCGGCACCGCGCGGTGGCTCAGCGCGTCGGTCAGCAGCCGGTCGGCGACCTCCGCCCGGCCGGCCGAGGCGAGCAGGCCTGCCGGCGCGAGCACGTAGCTCGCGTCCACCAGCACGGCCGCCTCGCGCAGGACGGGACGCAGCACGGGGTCGGCCCGCAGCACCTCCTCCACCTCGGCGACTCCCGCATCACCCGCGTGCCGGAAGACGCCGCCGGACAGCACCAACAGGCCCGCACCGCGCGGACCCAGCTGACCATCCACCAACCGCAGGTGCCTGCGCACGGCGAGGACCGCGGCGAGACCGGCCAGCCGCAGGTCGACCGCCACCTGCTCGGCGTCGCCGGGAACCCAGTCGACCTCGGCCGCGCGGCGGCCCGCCTCGGCGTGCAGGGACGCCGCCTCGGCCGAGGTGACCAGGCGCTCCGTGACCGCCTCGGCGACGACGCCTGGGGCCGACCAGCGCATGCCTAGGTCGCCCTCGACGGTCCTGCGGTCGGCCGGCAGCGCCACCGTTCGCTCGATCGCCGAATCGTCCACAGTGGACACGGCGGAGTAGACATCCGTGGTGGCGCCGCCGACATCCACGACCAGCACCGCGCCGGCCGCGTCCTGGCCGGCCGCCAGCACGGCCGACAGGCGCGACACGCCGGCCAGCACCGCGTCCGGCGTGACCGCCCTGACCAGGCGGCGGAACGCGGGCCCCCTGGACAGGCCCTTGCCGCCGATCACGTGGTCCAGGAACACCTCGCGGATCGCGGTGCGCGCCGGGCCCGGCGCCAGTTCGCCGACGTCGGGCAGCACGTTGTCGGTCGGCACGACGGTACGACCGGTGCCGCGCAACAGGTCCAGCGCCTCGTCGCGGGCCGATGCGTTGCCGGCCAACACGATCGGGCAGGTCACGCGGTTCACCGCGAGGCGACGCGCGTTGTGCAGCAACACCGAGGCGTCCCCGCCGTCGGTGCCGCCGACCAGCAGGACCAGGTCGGGGCGCGAGGCGCGCAGGGTGCGCAGGCCCGCGCCGTCCAGCTCGCCGGAGGACACGTGCACGACCTTCGCGCCCGCGGACAGCGCCACCCGGTACGCGGCCTCCGCGCTCACCAACCGCTCCTGGCCGACCACGGCCAGCCTCAGCCCGCCGCCGGCCGAGGAACAGGCCAGCACCTCGGCACCGTGCGCGCCGAGGTCCTCGGTCACGGCTCGGACACCGTCCAACACCTCCGGCGGCGTGGTCGGATGCTGAGCCGTGCCGAGCAGCACGCCGCGCTCGGACACCAGCGAGCCCTTGGTCCATGTGGAGCCGACGTCAAGACACAACACCGTTGGCACGCCGCCCCCACCCGCCTCGTCGATCACCACGCGCACACTAGGGCGTGTCCTGGCCGGCAGGCGCGGCCGGACCAGCCCGCTCGGCGGCCTCGGCCCGCTGACGGCGGCCGAGCACCGAGTGCCTGCGGCCGTAGAGGGCGTAGACCAGCACGCCGAGGACCATCCACGCCAGGAACCGCAGCCAGGTCAGCACGGTGAGGTTCAGCATCAGCCACGCGCAGGCCAGGATCGCCAGGATCGGCACCAACGGCACCAGCGGCACCCGGAACCCGCGCGGCAGGTCCGGCCGCGTCCTCCTGAGCACGATCACGCCCGCGGACACCAGCACGAAGGCGAACAGCGTGCCGACGTTCACCATCTCCTCCAGCTTGCCGGCCGGGAAGAAGCCGGCCGCGACGATCACCAGCACGGCGACCAGCACGGTGGCCCGCACCGGAGTGCCGTTGCGGCCGGTCCTGGCCAGCGCGCGGGGCATCAGGCCGTCCCGCGACATCGCGAACAGGATCCTGGTCTGGCCGAGCAGCAGCACCATCACCACGGTCGTCAGGCCGGCGAGCGCGCCGATCGAGATCACCGCGGCCGCCCAGGTGACGCCGTTCGCGGCGAACGCGCTGGCGAGCGTCTTCTTCACGCCGTCAGCCCCGGTGGCGAGGTTCTTGTAGGACTCCATGCCGGTCAGCACCAGCGAGACGGCGACGTAGAGCACGGTGACGATGGCCAGCGAGCCGAAGATGCCCCTGGGCAGGTCGCGCTGCGGCCGGCGGGTCTCCTCGGCGGTGGTCGCCACGATGTCGAAGCCGATGAACGCGAAGAACACCGTCGACGCGGCGGCCAGCAGGCCGAACAGCCCGAACGTACTCGTGCCGCCGCCCGCAATCAGGGAGAACAGCGACTGCTCCAGCCCGCTGCCGGCGGAGCCGCCGGCCGGCGCGGCCGGCGGGATGAACGGGGTGTAGTTCTCCGTCTTGATGTAGCCGATGCCGACCACGATCACCAGCAGCACCACGGCGACCTTGATCGCGGTGATCACCTGGCTGACCCGCGAGGACAGCTTGGTGCCCTTGGCCAGCAGCAATCCGATCACCACGACGATGAGCACCGCGCCCCAGTCGAAGTCGAGCGAGCCGAGCTTCACCGAGGTGGACATGGTGCTGCCGGTCAGGCCGATGACCTGCTGGAGGTACGCCGACCAGCCCTTCGCGATCACCGCGCCGGCCAGCGCGAACTCCAGCGCAAGGTCCCAGCCGATGATCCACGCCACGAACTCGCCGAAGGTGGCGTAGGAGAAGGTGTACGCGCTGCCGGCGACCGGCACGGTCGAGGCGAACTCGGCGTAGCACAGCGCGGCGAGGCCGCAGGCGATCGCGGCGATCACGAACGCGAGCGAGACCGACGGCCCCGAGATGTTGCCAGCGGTGCTCGCGGCCACGGTGAAGATGCCGGCCCCGACGACCACCGCGACGCCGAACACCGTCAGGTCGAGTGCGGTGAGTTCCTTGCGGAGCTTGGTTTCCGGCTCGTCGGTGTCCGCAATGGACTGTTCGATGGACTTGGTGCGCCACAGCCCGGTGCCCGGCAAGGTCTTCCTCCTCGTCGTCGAGGTCACGGTGCGTGCCTCGCCGGTCACCTTAGTGCGAAAGGTCCGAAAGTCGCCAAGGTCCCGAAAGTCGCCGAGGTCTAGAAGGTCGCTGAAGTCTCGAAGGTCGTCGAGGTCCCTATTGGGCGGCGAACGGCGTTCGGTCCAGATCGGGTTCGAGGTAGATCAGCTTGGCGTTGGGCACCTTCGCGCGCACGCGCAGCTCGGCGTCGTCGATGGCCGTGGCCACCTCGTCGACCGGAAGCCCAGGCGTGAGCGCGATCTTCGCCGCCACCAACAGCTCCTCCGGCCCCAGGTACAGGGTGCGGATGTGGATGACCCGGTCCACCCTGCCGGCCTCCAGCTCGCCGACGATCGTGGCCAGCTCCGCGCCGGTGGCGCCCTCGCCGATCAGCAGGCTCTTCATCTCCACGATCAGGAAGACCGCGATGACGCCGAGCAGCACGCCGATCGCGAGGGTGCCGATCCCGTCCCAGACCGGGTTCCCGGTCACCACCGCGAGACCGACGCCGACCAGCGCGAACACCAGGCCGAGCAACGCCCCCGCGTCCTCAAGCAGCACCACCGGCAGCTCCGGCACCCGCGACTGGCGGACGAACTGCCACCAGCTCGACTGCCCCTTGAGCTCCCGCGACTCCCCGATCGCGGTGCGGAAGCTGTACCCCTCAAGGAGAATTGCCACCAGGAGGATGCCGACCGCGACCAGCGGCGAGGACAGCGGCTCTGGGTCCCCGATCTTGTGGATGCCCTCGTAGAGCGCGAACACCGAGCCGAGGGAAAACAGCAGCAGCGCCACCACGAACGAGTAGAAGTATCGGTCGCGGCCGTACCCGAACGGGTGCTCCTCGTTCGCCGCACGCCGGGAGGTCCGGTGCCCCAACAGGAGCAGGCCCTGGTTGGACGTGTCGGCGACCGAGTGCACCGCCTCGGCGAGCATCGAGGACGAACCGGTGATCAGGAAGCCGACGAACTTGGCCGCGGCGATGCCGGCGTTCGCCGCCAGTGCCGCGATGATCGCCCTTGTCCCGCCGCCTGCTGACACAGTGCACTCCCCGAGCCGGTCCGGTTTACCCGAAACCCTAAGCCGCGCCTGCCGTGGCCAGGAACACCTGCGCTGGCGCGTCGCCGACCGCGTCGAGCAGCACCTCGGGCTCCGCGGCGGCCAGCCACACCGACTGGCCGCGCACCAGCGTCACGGCCTCGCCGTCGGCGGTGCGCAGCCGCACCGAACCCCGCGTGCAGATCAGGATGCGGGGACCGACGCTGCCGACCACGGCCTCGCCGGCCGCGCCGCCGGCCAGCTCGATGCGGGACAGCTCGAACTCCGGCGCGTCCGTGCGGTAGGTCAGCAGGCCAGGCGCGGCAGGGTCGCCGCCGAGCACCGGCATGTCCCCGCAGGTGAAGTCCAGCACCCGCAACAACTCCGGCACGTCGACGTGCTTCGGGGTGAGGCCGCAGCGCAGGATGTTGTCCGAGTTGGCCAGGATCTCGATGCCGGTGCCGTGCAGGTAGGCGTGCAGGTTGCCGGCCGGCAGGTAGATCGCCTCGCCGGGCTGGAGCACGAGCCGGTTGAGCAGCATGGCGGCCAGCACCCCGGCGTCGCCGGGGTAGGCCTCGCCGAGTTCGAGGATCGTGCGGCACTCCAGGTCGAACTCGCCGTGCGCCTTCACGTGCAGCACGCACGCGTCGAGGACCTTGGGCAGCAACGCGTCCAGCGTGGGCTGGGGCAGCGTGATCCACGTGGTGAACAGGGCGCGCAGGCCGTCGGCGTCCGGCTGCACGGCCAGCAGCTCGGTGTAGTGCGCCAACTCCGGCACCTCGAGCGACCGCAGCAGCGTCACCGTGCGCTGCGGGTCGCGGAACCCGGCCAGCGCGTGGAACTCGGTGAGCGCGCAGATCAGCTCGGGCTTGGCCGTCGGGTCGCGGTAGTTGCGGGTCGGCGCGTCGCGGCCGATGCCGGCGGCCTCCTCGCGCGCGAAACCCTCGGCCGCCTGCGCCGCGGACGGGTGCGCCTGAAGGCTCAGCGCCTCCTCGGCCGCCAACACCTTGAGCAGGAACGGCAACCGGTTGCCCCAGCGCGTTGCGCACCGCTCGCCGAGCTGACCGATCGGGTCCTCGGTGACCAGGTCCAGCAGCGAACGCTCGCCGTCCGCGCCGAGCACCGTCGACGGGTCGCCGGGGTGCGCGCCGAGCCACAGCTCGGCCTCGGGGTGCGGCGCGGGCACCTCACGCCCGAGCAGGTCGGCGATGGCCGTGCGCGATCCCCACGCGTACGGCCGCACTGCGTTTCGCAGCAAGTCCACTTGGTAACTCACTCCCTCATCGGCACGCCAGAGCGTCTGACGCTCAGACGGCGGTAGGCGCGAACTGCCCCGAGCCGCCCAACGTTCCGGCGGCAAGACCCAGGTACAGCGCGGCCAACTCGAATCGCAGGGCGAGCAGTGCGGCACAGACCGCGTCGCCCCCGGACACCTCTTCTGCGGGCTCGAGCAGATCGGCGCCGGGCAGCATGCGCTCGGCCGTCCGCCTGGCCTGCTCCGCGGCGGGCCCCTGGCGCACGGCGAGCAGCAGCACCCGCAGCTGCGCGCCGGACGGCCCGTCGTCGGGATCCGCGAACAGATCGGCCTCGGATCCACCCTGCAACGCCAGCCGGTGCAGCACCGGCCGCGTCAACGCCTGTTGGTAGTCGGCGACGTCGCTCACCACGCCGGCCCGGCCGGCGAGCGTGGCCGCGCCGTGGCCCGCGACGGCGGCCGCCACCTCGTCCAGCCCCCACAGCAGCGGCGTGCGGTCGGCGAGGCGCAGCGCCAGCGCCTTCGCCGGGTTCACGAACGACTCGTGCATCGGGTGGCCGCGCTCGGCCTCCCGGTCCAGCTCGTCGGCCAGCATGTCCAGGTCCGTGCGCAACAGGCCGAGCTGTCCGAGCACGATCAGCGCGCCGGTCAGCGCCCTGACGAAGTCGAAACCGCGCGGCAGCTCGATCCTCGGCGGCAACAGCAGCGCCCTGCCGGCCGCCGCCGCGGCGACCGGGCCGTCCTGCGGCGCGGTGAGCAGGATCTGCGCGCCCCGGCGGGCGGCGCGGTCCACGGTCTCGGCCAGCACGACGTCGTTCGAGTCGTCGGTGTGCGCCACCACGACGTCCAGCGCGCCGACCCAGGTCGGCACGCTGTCGGCGACCACGACCGGCACCGGGCAGGACGGGCCGAGCAGCGCGCCCACCAGCCGGGCGACGGCCGGCCCGACGCCGGGCCGCGTGACCAGCACGAGCGCCCTTGGCCGCACATCGGCCAGGACGGCGGAAACACCCAGCTCGGCCGCGGCCTCCGAGGTGGCCCGCACCTGGGCCCCGGCCAGCGCCGCCGCCCGCAGGAACCCGGCGGTGTCGGCGTCGGCGAGCCGGGCCGAGTCGTCGAGCAGGCTGTCGTCGAGCACCGAACTCACCCAGCCGTCGAGTCTCCGTCGGCAGGCGAACCCGCCGACCTCGCGGAGACCGCGCCGTCACCGGCGCCCTGTCGGGCCGCCGCCGCGTCGACGGCCTCGTCGAGCAGGAGCACCGGAATGCCGTCGCGCACCGGGAAGGCCCGGCCGCACGAGGTGCAGGTGAGGAAGTCGGCCATGGCGTCCTCGGGTGTGCCGACCTGCAACGGCGCGTGCTCCGGGCACGGGCACGCCAGGATCTCCAACAACTGCGGGTCGAGCTGGACGGCCACGGTCTCTCCTTGCGTTCGGCGATGTGGTCCGGGCAGTGGCGTGCGAGGTGCGGCACGGGCCACCGCCCGCGCGGTCAGCTGCGGACGAGGGCAAGAACCTCGTCGCGCAGCGCGGCGACCGCGTCCGCGTCAGCGGCTTCCACGTTGAGTCGGAGCAGCGGCTCGGTGTTGGAGGGGCGGAGGTTGAACCACGACCCGTCGGGCAGGTTCACGGTGAGCCCGTCCAACTCGTCAACGGTAACCCCGTCGCGGCCGGCGAAGGCGGCCTGCACGGCGGTCATCCGGCCGGCCTGGTCGTCGACCGTGGAGTTGATCTCGCCGGAGGCGGCGTAACGGCCGTACTCGCTGGTCAGCTCCGACAGCGGCCGGTCCTGCTCGCCGAGCGCGGCCAGCACGTGCAGCGCGGCCAGCATGCCGGTGTCGGCCCGCCAGAAGTCGCGGAAGTAGTAGTGCGCCGAGTGCTCGCCGCCGAAGATCGCGCCGGTCGCGGCCATCTGCTCCTTGATGAAGGAGTGGCCCACGCGGGTGCGCACCGGCTTGCCGCCGTGCTCCGCGACGATCTCCGGGACGCCCTTGGAGGTGATCAGGTTGTGGATGATCGTGCCGCCGGGCTCCTTGACCAGCTCGCGCACGGCGACCAGGGCGGTGATCGTGCTCGGGGAGACTGGCTCGCCGCGCTCGTCGATCACGAAGCAGCGGTCGGCGTCGCCGTCGAAGGCGAGGCCGGCGTCCGCGCCGACCTCGACGACCTTCGCCTGGAGGTCGACGACGTTCTTCGGGTCGAGCGGGTTCGCCTCGTGGTTGGGGAAGTTGCCGTCCAGCTCGAAGTACATCGGCACGACCTCGATGGGCAGCCCGGCGAAGACGCTCGGCACGGTGTGGCCGCCCATGCCGTTGCCGGCGTCGACCACGACCTTGAGCGGGCGGCTGCCCGACAGGTCGACGAGTTCACGCAGGTAGGCGGCGTACTCGACGAGCATGTCGCGCTCGGAGACGCTGCCGGGGGTGACGCCGTCGGCGGCCGGGACGCCCTGCTCGGCGCCCTCGCGGATCGCGGCCAGCCCGGTGTCCTGGCCGACCGGGGCCGCGCCAGCCCGGCACAGCTTGATGCCGTTGTACTTGGCCGGGTTGTGGCTCGCGGTGAACATCGCGCCGGGCAGGTTCAGCCGGCCGGAGGCGAAGTAGAGCATGTCCGTGCTGGCCAGGCCGATGCTGACCACGTCGACGCCCTGGCCGGTGACGCCCTCGGCGAACGCCGAGGCCAGGCCGGGAGACGAGTCGCGCATGTCGTGCCCGATGACGACGGCCGGACCGCCGACCAGCCGTGCGAAGGCAGCGCCGAAGTCGCGGACGATGTCCGCGTCAAGCTGCTCACCCACCACTCCACGGATGTCGTACGCCTTGACGATTCCGGACAGGTCGCGCACGCGTTACTCCCGAGTCACTCGGCTTCACCTCTGCCATCGGCTGCCCCTTGACAGGAGCCACCGCACTGCCTGCGGCAGCCTACCGGCGTCCGGGTGGGTGATGTGCGGGCTCGGTCAGTCCTCGACGGGATCGGGCAGGACCCGCAGGTGACCGCGTCGCCCGCTGCCCGCGGGGGCCTCTGCCTGTTCGACCGGGCGATCGGCGCGGCCGGCCTCCCGCACGGCCTCGGCGAGCGCGGTCAGGTCGTCCACGGAAGGCTGGGGGGCGACGAACTCGCCCTGGTGCCGGACGACCTCCCAGCCACGGGGGGCGGTGAGCCGCAGCGCGTGCTCCTCGCACAGGTCGTAGCTGTGCGGTTCGGAGTAGGTGGCGAGCGGGCCGACGACGGCGGTGGAGTCCGCATAGGCGTAGGTGAGCGTGGCGACTGCCGGGTTGGCGCACCCGGTTCGCGAGCACCGCCTCACGCTCCGCACGAACGGGGACGATAGCGCGTCGCGGCACCCTCGCGTCGAAGGCACGCTGCGACACACCACGCGAGGGTATCGGCGACGCGCCCGGGACCTGCGCCGGCACGGCCGCGTACCCTTTTCGCCGTGGTGACGGCTTGGAGTTCGCGACGGCAGGTTCGGCGCAACCGCGACCGGCACGGCCGCGGGTTGCGCGGGCCGTTGTATCCGTCGACGCTGCCCGCCGCCCGCAGCAGGGCCGAGCGGTTCGACGGGCTGGTCCTCGAGGCGCTCGAACCGATCGAGGGTCGGTGGCGGACCGAGCTGACGCAGCTCGACGTGGCGGTTGACGACGTGCCCGACGTGCACATGTCGGCTGACCAGGTGCTGACCTGGGACGACGGCGTGATCGAGGACGGGAACGTGCCGCTGGCGCGGCTGGTGCCGGCAGGGGTCGATCGGCGCGGGCTGCCGACCAGGGCGCGGATCGTGCTGTATCGGCGGCCGCTGGAGGCGCGGGCGAAGGACGGAGCCGACCTCGCGGATCTGGTGCACGACGTGCTGGTGGAGCAGGTGGCGACCTACCTCGGGCTGGATCCGGACGTCGTCGACGGCGACTGAGACGGCACCTGACTGACGGCCAGGCGGCCAGGCAGGCAGGCAGGCGGCCAGCCAGCCAGTCAGGCGGCCAGCCAGGCACGCGGTCAGGCGGCCAGCCAGTCACTCAGCCAGCCAGTCAGGCACCGCCGTCAGGAGTCCAGGGCGTCGGGCTTTCGGCGCGCGGGGATGGCCGTGAGCAGCGTGAACAGGGCGGCAGCCGCTTCGGCGAGCAGCAGGAGTTCGCGCAGCGAGCTCGGCATGGTCACCCGCACGTCCGCCGCCTTCGTCGGCATCGGCACCCCGACCAGATGGCCCCAGGCCCGCACCACCGGCACCTGCTGCCCGCCGACCGTGAGCTGCCAGCCGGGCTCGTCCTCGGCCGCGAGCACCAGCAGCCGGCCCTCCGGACCGTCGGACACCCGCACCGCCAGGTCCGGCGGCCCGGCGTCCACCGGCGCGATGCCGCGCGCGCCAAGCTCGGTCGGCGGCTGGCCCCCGCTACGCGCCCGCTGGGCCAGCTCCGGCGACAGCAGCACGGCGGTGCCGGCCGCCAGCTGGATGCGCAGCACCGGACGGCCGTCCGAGGTCGGCGGGACATCCGCGACCAGGTCGCCGACCGCGGCGCGCAGCCGCGTGGCCGACTCGGGGTCGGGCAGCACGAGGTAGGCGACGCCGACGACCGCGGCCCGCGCCACGGCGGCCTTCGCGGTGTCGGGCACGCCGCTGCGGAGGTCCTCGGTCAGCCGGTCCAGCCGGGCCCTCGCCGCGGCGGTCGGCACGAGGTCGTCGTCGCCGAACCTGGGCAGCCGACCGGCCGTCAGCCTGGTCGGCTCGCCGCGCGCGGCCAGCACCAGCACCGAGCGTCCCGTCGTCGTCAGCTCGTGGGTCAGCACCGGGACGAGGGTTGGTCCGCCGCCGGCGCGCAGCGGGCCGCCGCGCAGCCCCACCAGGCCGCCAACGGCGAGCACCGCGAGGACAGCCACCCCGGCCAGGGTCGCCAGCCGGACCAGTCCCGGCCGCAGCCGCGGCCGCCAGCCGCCGACCGACCCGTTAGGGCGTGTCCCGTGGATCTTTTCCGTCGCGAGCGGGGCCCAGGCGGCGGCTGGGCCCCGCGCAGCAGGAAAGAGATCCGCGGGACACGCCCTAGCACCATCAGCCGACGCGCGCTGGCCGAGCCATCGGCTGCGGCGGCCGGCCGGGACGTCGCGCCGCCACGCGCCAAGCACGGCCCAGACCAGGCCCCAGCCGACCACCACCAGGGGCGCGCCGGTCCAGCCGTGTTCGGGCGTCTGGCCGCCGAGCGGCACGGACGGCACCGCGAGCACCACACCGAGGCCGACGGCGCCGAGCAGCGCCACGGCGAGGCCGGGCAGCATCGCCCTGCTCGGCCGCAGCACCAGCGCCCCAAGGGCGGCCAGCAGCACCAGCGCGCCGACCGCCGGCACCGCGCCGGGGCCGCCTGGGCTCAGGGACAGCACGTCGAACACCGACACGGGCTGCGCGGCCAGGTAACCGCCGAGGCCGTGCAGCACCACGCCCGGGTGCAGCAGCACCACGGCCGGCCACGGGAGCAGCAGCGCCAGCGGCAGCAGCACCACGGCGAACAGCGCGGCGATGCGGCGGCGGCCGTCACCCCGGCGGCCCGGCACCACAACGAAGCCGACCAGCGCCGCCGCCAGCACCAGCAGGTGTGTCAGCGGGGAGAACGCGCCGATCACGGCGACGCAGAACGCGGTGGCCGAGGCGATGGGCAGCCACGACACCCCGCCCGTTGGCCGCAGCACGGCGAGGATGCCGGCGAAGGCCAGCGGCGCGAGCAGGTGCACCACGACGACGTCCAGCCTGCCCTGCGCCACCGCCGACGTGGCGACCGGCAGCAGGCCGTAGCCCGCCGCGGCGACCGCGCGGACCGACCGGCGCACCCGGATCCGCCTGCTGGCCAGGTAGGCGCCGAGCGCCGCGATGGGCGCGTCGCCGAGCAGCAGCACGGCGACGGCCGCGGGCGGGCCGCCCAGCGGCGCGAACAGCGTGCCGAGCACCCCGAGCACGGCGAGGCCCGCCGGGGCGGGGGCCGCGGTGCCGCCGCCGACCGAGTGCCAGGCCGCCAGGTACTCGCGCCAGACGTCGCCGAGGGTGCCGACCGGCAGCAGCCTGCCGCCGACCAGGCCGGCGCCGAGCCTGCCGGAGTTGGCGATCAGCGCGAACACGGTCAGCCCGAGGACGAGCAGCAGCGGTGGCGCCAGCAGCAGCTGCCGCAGCACCCTGGCCCGGTCCACCTCGACGAACACCAAATCCGGCCGGTGCCGGGCGCCTCTTGGCCCCGGCGACGGGCGGGGCCTCGGGCTCGGCCGCAGCAGCGGCGACAGCGCGGCGTCCGTGGCCACCGACACCGCGACGGCCTGAGCGGGCCTGCGCAGGCCGGCGGCCCGCCGGGGCACCGACCGCGCCCGGCCGAGCGCGCCAGCCGGCAGCGCCGCAGGGCCGACCACGCGGCGACCCTCGTCCTCCTCGACGCCCGGCGGCAGCCAGCGGCTCGGCGCGTCCTCGTCCTCGGGCAGCCGGCCGAGCGCGGCGTCCGCCCGCACCCGCTGCCTGATCAGATAGGCGGCCCCGCCGCGGAAAGCGTTGCGCAGCCTGGTAAGCCTGCTGGTGAACAGGCCCTTGACGTTGCCGCGCCGGAGCCGGGGCGCGGCAACGGTGCGGCCGGCGCTGTCGGCGGCCTTGCCAGCCGCCTTCTCGGCCGCCCTTTCGGCCGCACTGCCGGGCACCCTTTCGGGTGCTCTTCTGGCGGCTCGGCCGGCCAGGAGCTTTCCCCTGCCGCCAAGGAGGTAGCGCAGCGCGGCGAGTTCGGCGCGCGCGTCGGAGAGCCTGCGCAGCAGCAGGAAACCCAGTGCCCGCAACAGGATCAGCGCGGTGATCCTGGGCAGGCCGAGCAGGAACGACAGCGGCGCGCAGTTGACCAGGAACGTGCGCAGGCCGTGCGCGCGGTCGACGGCCCGCAGGAACGGGCCCGGCCTGGCGACGACCGCGTCGAGGCGGCGTTGGCCGCGGGTCGCCGCCCTGGCGTGGCGCATCCGCGCGACCGGCGCGCACAGCACGAGATGCCCGGCCAGGTTCGCCCGCCAGCCGAAGTCGACGTCGTCGCGCAGCATCGGCAGCGCCGGGTCATAGCCGTCGAGCTCGTGCCACACGTCCCGGCGGATCAGCGACCCAGCCGAGGAGACCGCCAGCACCTCGGTGCTCTGCTCGAACCGGTGATCTCCGCCACCGGTCCCGGCCTGGCCGCCGAGCCTGCTCCAGTCGAGTTCGGTCGGCCCGATGCCGGTCTGCCGATGCCCGGACGCGTCGGTGGACACACCGGCCTCGACCACCAGGCGCGGATCGGCCCAGTCCAGGCACAGCGGACCGAGCACCGCGGCCGACGGCGAGACCTCCGCGACGGTCAGCAGCGCGGCGAGGCAGTCCGGCTCCGGCGCGCAGTCGTCGTGCAGCAGCCACACCCACTGTCCTGGGTCGCCCCAGCGCGCCACCGCGTGATCGACGGCGGCGCGCACGGCCTCGCCGAAGCCGGTGCCGCGCGGCATGGTCAGCACGCCGTCGAGCACCGCGTCCCCGCCGTCGGGCACCCGCACCGGGCCCGGCGCGGCCGCCGCGTCGGCGAGCAGCTTCGGCGTGCGGTCGATGGAACCCGTGTCCACCGCGATGACGTGTCTGGGCCGCAACCGCTGCCTGCGCAACGCGGACAGCGCCGTGCGCAGCCACTGGTCCCCGTCGTGGCAGACCAGCACGGCAAGCACCGGCGCCGTCCGAAGCCGCGGAGGGGCGTTGCTGGGCAAGGGCCCCTCCCGTCGCGTGTTCGTCCGTGTGTCGGACACGGTACGACGGATCAACGAGCCGATCGTGTGCAGGTCACTCCGTGATCAGATCCGCTTCCCACAGACGGATCCGGGTCCGGCGCGCCCCGCGTCAGGTCATACGGCCCGCTTCTTCAGTTTCCTCCGCTCGCGTTCTGACAGACCTCCCCAGATCCCGAAACGCTCGTCATGCGCCAGGGCGTATTCGAGGCACTCGGATCGCACCTCGCAGCCCAGGCAGATGCGCTTGGCCTCCCGGGTGGAACCGCCCTTCTCTGGGAAGAACGCCTCCGGATCGGTCTGCGCGCACAGGGCGCGCTCCTGCCAGTCCTGTTCGTCAGCCGCGTCGAATAGATCGGCCAACACCCCCAACTCCTGTGTTGGGGTGTCCCCCCGCTCCACGACGCGGCCCCCTTCGGTTTCCTCCATGCCAGTCCGCCTCCTCGCCTTCCGCACTCCCCGGCTGGCGGACACCACCCGTCGCCCCCTACAACGACGAATGACACCGATGTGATTACACCTGCGTCACAGCAAGGGGTCAAGCCGAGTCCACACGTCGGGGGATATTGCGCGCGATCACCGTGAAGACCTTGACCAGCCATGGAGACGTTCATGACGTGGGAACGCGCACCGAGTTTCTGAGTAGGACTACCGACTACGGTCACCCATTGGGACAGGCCACACTGTTGAGGTGAACCGATCCGCCGTCCTGCCAAGCCCACTGTTCCTCGGAATCCTGGCCGCCACGATCGTGGGCGGCGTGCTGACCGTTCAGACCCCCCTGACCGTGATCACCATCGGCACGGTGCTCGTCGTGCTCGGCGGATGGGCGGTTTCGTTGTGCCTGCACGAGTTCGGGCACGCGTTCGTGGCCTACCGGGGCGGCGACCGCTCGGTACGCGCGAAGGGGTATCTGACCCTCGACATCCGTCACTACACCGACCCGCTGTTCAGCATCGTTATCCCGATCGTGCTGCTCATGGCAGGCGGCATCCCGCTGCCGGGTGGCGCTGTGTGGATCAACCACTACGCCTTGCGCACCAAGAGGATTGAGTCGGCGGTGTCGTTGGCCGGCCCGCTGAGCAACCTGGTGCTCGGCGCGCTGCTGGCCACCGCCGTCCGGGCCTTCGACCCGCCGGTCGGCCTCGCCGCCGCGCTGTCCTATCTCGCCCTGCTCCAGATCTTCGCCTTCGTGCTGAACATCCTGCCGGTGCCCGGTCTCGACGGCTTCGGCGCGATCGAGCCGTTCCTGTCGCCGCAGGCGCAGGCGTTCGGCGCCAAGGCGCGGCAGTGGGCCCCGCTGATCCTGTTCGCCCTGCTGATCGGCGTTCCCCCGATCAGGTCGCTGTTCTCCACGATCACGGAGACGGTGTTCGGCTGGGTGGGCGGCGACGACATCGCGGCCTACTTCGGTCGCGTCACGTTCACCTTCTGGCAGCGATAGCCGGATCAGGAACGGCGCATGATCAGCTCGCGAACAGCATCCAACCAACCTCACCCGACCGGGTGACAGATCACATGCGAGGATGGCCGCCCGTGAAGGTCGTCGTGTTTGTCGGCGGAGTCGGCGGGGCCCGTTTCCTGCTCGGACTCAAGGCCGCGTTGGGACTGTCCCCGGTCGGTGTTGCGGACGGCGAGTCGCCGCACGAGGTCGTCGCGGTGGTGAACACCGGTGACGACGTGTGGATGCACGGGCTGCGGATCACCCCGGACCTGGACACCTGCATGTACACCCTCGGCGGCGGCATCGACAGCGAGCGCGGCTGGGGCAGGGCGGGCGAGAGCTGGACCGTCAAGGAGGAGCTGGCCAAGTACGGCGCCGACCCGACCTGGTTCGGGCTCGGCGACCGCGATATCGCCACCCACCTGGTCCGGTCCAGGATGCTGCGGGCCGGCTACCCGCTGTCCGCCGTGGTCGAGGCGCTGTGCGACCGCTGGCGGCCCGGCGTGGCCCTGCTGCCGATGACCGACGACCGGGTGGAGACCCACGTCGTCATCGACGAGCCCGAGAGCGGGGAACGCAAGGCCGTGCACTTCCAGGAGTGGTGGGTGCGACACCGCGCGGAGCTGCCGGCGCACGCGATCGTGCCGGTCGGCGCCGAGGAGGCCAAGCCGGGGCCCGGCGTGCTCGAGGCGATCGCGTCGGCGGACGCGGTGCTGCTGGCGCCGTCCAACCCGGTGGTGAGCGTCGGCACGATCCTGTCGGTGCCCGGCGTGCGCGCCGCGCTGCGGGAGACGGCGGCCGGCGTCGTCGGGCTGTCCCCGATCGTCGGTGGCAAGCCGGTGCGCGGGTTTGCCGACGCCTGCCTGACCGCGATCGGCGTCGACAGCACCGCCGAAGCCGTCGGCCGGCACTACGGGGCCAGGAAGTCCTCGCAGGACGGCATCCTGGACGGCTGGCTGGTGCACGAGGGCGACGCCGCGGACGTGCCGGGGGTCACGGTACGGTCGGTGCCGCTGCTGATGTCCGATGTGGACGCCACGGCCGCGATGGCCAGGGCTGCCCTCGAGCTCGCCGGAGTCACCGTTGGCTGACCACGCCTCCCCAGGATCCATCGAGCTGTTCCCGGTCCCCGGCCTGCCGGAGTTCCGGCCGGGCGACGACCTCGCCGCCGCCATCGCCGAGGCCGCGCCGTGGCTGCGGTCCGGCGACGTGCTCGTGGTGACCAGCAAGGTGCTGTCCAAAGTGGAGGGCAGGCTGGTCGAGGTGCCCACCGACCCCGAGGAGCGGGACACGATCCGGCGCACCTGGGTCGAGGCTGAGTCAGTGCGGGTGCTCGCCAGGCGCAAGCGGACGCTGATCACGCAGAACCGGCAGGGCATCGTGCAGGCCGCGTCCGGAGTGGACGCGTCCAACGTGGCCGGCAACGAGATCGCGCTGCTGCCAGAGGACCCGGACGCCTCGGCGGCGCGGCTGCGCGGCGACCTGCGCGCACGGTTCGACCTCGACGTGTCGGTGGTGGTCACCGACACCATGGGGCGGGCGTGGCGGGTCGGCCAGACGGACGCGGCGATCGGCTCGGCCGGCCTCGCCGTGCTGCACCGCTACGCGGGCCAGGTCGACTCCCAGGGCAACGAGCTGCACGTCACCGAGGTGGCCGTCGCCGACGAGATCGCCGCGGCGGCCGACCTGGTGAAGGGCAAGCTCGGCGGCGTGCCGGTCGCCGTGCTGCGCGGACTGTCCACTGTGGACGACGGGTCGACGGCGCGCGAGCTGTCCAGGCCGGTCGACGACGACCTGTTCCGGCTCGGCACCGAGGAGGCCATCGCCCAGGGCAGGGCCGAGGCGGTGCTGCTGCGCCGGTCGGTGCGGTCGTTCACCGACGAGCCGGTCGACCTCGCCGCGCTGCGCCGCGCGGTCGGCGCCGCGCTCACCGCGCCGGCCCCGCACCACACCCGGCCGGTGCGGTTCGTGCACGTCAGGGACGAGGCGCGGCGCGGCAAGCTGCTCGCGGCGATGCGCGAGGCCTGGCAGGCCGACCTGACCGCCGACGGCTGGTCGGCCGAGCGGATCGAGCGGAGGGTCCGCAGGGGCGACCTGCTCTACGGGGCCACCGAGCTGGTGCTGCCGTTCCTGGTCGTGGACGGCTCGCACGACTACCCGGACGAACGGCGCGCGCGGGCCGAGCGCACCATGTTCACCATCGCGGGCGGCGCCGCGGTCCAGGGGCTGCTCGTCGCGTTGGCCGCGGAGGGCCTCGGCTCCTGCTGGGTGTCCTCCACGATCTTCTGCGCCGAGGTGGTGCGCGACGCGCTGGACCTGCCGTCCGACTGGGAACCGTTGGGCGCGGTCGCCGTCGGCCACGCCGTCGACGGGCCGTTGACCCCGCGGCCGCCGCGCGACCTCGACGATGGGCTGATCGAGCGTTGAACCGAGCGAAGGGCTGATTCACCGTTGAACCTGCACGAAGACACGGTCTCGGTGCTGACCGACTGGCGGCCCCCCGATGCCAGCCAGGAGTCGATGCGCCAGGCGTTCCTCGGCTTCCTGGCCGCCCGCGAGGACGGCTGCCGGCGATCCTGCGAGCCGGGGCACGTGACCGCGTCGGCGGTGGTGTTGGACGCGAACCGGGACCGAGTGCTGCTGACCCTGCACCCGAGGGTCGGCCGGTGGCTCCAGCTCGGCGGGCACTGCGAGCCAGAGGACGAGACGCTGGCCGGCGCGGCGCTGCGGGAGGCGACCGAGGAGTCCGGCATCCGCGGCCTGCGGATCGAGCCGCAGCCGCTGCACCTGGACGTGCACCCGATCACCTGCTCGCTCGGCGTGCCGACCAGGCACTTCGACGTGCGGTTCCTGGTGCGCGCCCCGGTCGGCGCGGTGCCGGTGCGCAGCGCCGAGTCGATCGACCTCCAGTGGTGGTCCGTCGACGCCCTTCCGTCCAATGTGGACACGATCCCGGAGCTGGTCCGGCTGGCCCTCACCCAGCCCTGACACTTACATGGCGCGGTAGTCGCGGCCGGCGTAGCGGGGGCCGAAGCGCGGTTTGCGGAAGCCGGAGGCCTCCAGGTAGCGGACCGCGCGTTGGCGGTGCGGCGCGTAGGGGGCCAGCACCTCCAGCATGCCGTCGTCGTCCAGCGGGTGGCCGACCAGCGCCCAGCCGACGAGGTCGGGGATGTGGAAGTCGCCGACGGACACCGCGTCGGGATCGCCCCAGGCGCGCTGCGCGATCTCGGCCGCGGTCCACACGCCGATGCCGGGCACCAGGCGCAGCAGTCGCCTGCCCTCCTCGCCGCCGACCTCGGCGGCTCGCTCCAGTCGGTGCGCCACCGAGGCCGCGTTGCACAGCGTTCGCCTGCGCGCGCCGTCCACCCCGGCGCGGTGCCACTCCCAGTCCGGGATGGACAGCACGGCCTTCGGGGTCGGCGCGACCCGCAGACCGGCCGGGACGGGGCCGGGGGCCTCGGCGCCGAAGCGGCGGCACAGCTCCCGCCAGGACCGGTGCGCCTCGCGGCTGGTGACCTTCTGCTCCAACACGGCCGGCAGCAGCGCGTCCCAGACCCGACCCGAGGTGCCGAGCCGGAGACCGGGGCGCAGGCGCCGCGCGTCGGCGATCAGCGAGTGGTGCGCCTCGAACGTTGAGTCGTCGTCCAGGTCGCCGAGCAGCGCGGGCAGGCCGTCCAGCAGCCACTGCGCGCCAGCGCCCCACGCCTGCGCGACGACCTCGCGGCCGTCCCTGCGCACGGCGAGACTGCCGGTGCCCGCCGGCGTGTTCGCGGCCAGCCACAGCACGCCGGTGTCGTCGGCAAGGAACGTCGGGTCGCCGCCGCCGTGCCGCAACGGCCCGAGCACGGCCGGCAGGTCAAGCGGGTAGGCCGGCAGGAACGTTCGCCGCGCCTGCCCCGCAACGACCCCGGAACTCATCTGGACTCACGCGTCCGGGGAGAAACGGATCCCGCCGTCGGGCAGCCGGACCCCCGGCCACACCCTGGCCCCGCCGACCAGCTCGCACCGCGCGCCGACCACGGCGCCGTCGCCGATCACCGCGTCCCGCACGACCGCGCCAGCCTCGACCCGCGCGCCAGCGCCGAGCACCGTGCGCTGCACGATCGCGCCCTCGCCGACCACGGCCCCGTCGAACAGCACGGATCCGTCCACAGTGGACCCGGCCGCGACGACGCAGCCCGCGCCGATCGTGGCTCCCCCGGCGAGGATGGCCTCGGCGTGCACGGTCGCGCCGTCGAGCACGATCGCCTCGCCGGTCGCGCCGGGCAGCGCCGAGGACGGCGCGACCCCGCGCACCAGGTCGGCCGAGCCCTGCACGAACGCCGCAGGGGTGCCAAGGTCCAGCCAGTACGACGCGTCCACGTAGCCCTGGAGCCGCTTGCCCTCGGCGAGCAGGCCGGGGAACGTCTCGCGCTCCACCGACACCGGCCGGCCGGCCGGGATGGCCTCGAGCGTCTCGCGCCGGAACACGTAGCAGCCCGCGTTGATCTGGTCGGTCGGCGGGTTCTCTGTCTTCTCCAGGAACGCGGTGACGCGGCCGTCCTCGTCGGTCGGCACGCAGCCGAACCGGCGCGGGTCGTCCACCTTCACCAGGTGCAGCGTGACGTCCGCCTCGGCCTCCCGGTGGGTGCGCAGCACCGACCGCAGGTCGACCCCGGACAGGATGTCGCCGTTGAAGACCATCACGTCGTCCTCGCGCAGCCGGTCGGCCACGTTGCGGATCGCGCCGGCGGTGTCCAGCGGGACGTCCTCGACGACGTACTCCAGCTCCAGCCCGAGCCGTGTGCCGTCGCCGAAGTACTCCTGGAACACCTCGGCCTTGTACGACGTGCCGAGCACCACATGGGTGATCCCGGCCGCCCTGATCCGCGACAGCAGGTGGGTGAGGAACGGCACGCCCGCCGTCGGGAGCATGGGCTTGGGCGCGGACAGCGTCAGCGGCCGCAGCCTGGTGCCCTTCCCCCCGACCAGCACGACCGCCTCGACCCCTTGCAGCGGCGGAACCTCGGACTCCAATGGTTCCGGTGCGCTAGCCGACATGCCGGTTTTCCTCCTCCGCTTACGGCAACCCCTCTGAGGGGAATACTCTGACAGAGCGCATCCAAGACGCGGGTGGCGGACCCGACCGGGTGAGCGTGGTGCCGGCAACCAGCCGGTGCGGAGATGGGGCACGCCGGCGCCAGCTGCCGGCCCAGGCAACGCAGGAGAGGTCATTGCCGATGGACCCCCGCGACCGGGCCGACGCGTTGCTCGCCAGGGCCCGTGCACGCAGCCGCTATGTGGTCGCGGTCGACAACGCGACGTCACCGATGGACGCGTCGAGCACCCAGCAGATCCCGAGGACGATGGTCACGGCCGCCGATCCCAGGATGGTCGACCCGGACTCCACGATGGTGCTCTCCGCGCGGACCGCCCAGGGCATGTCGGGGCAGCTGCCCCAGCAGACGACCCAGCCACCCGCGCCCGCGCAGGGCCAGCAGCAACAACCGGCCCAGCAGCCGCACCAGCAGGGTCAGCAACCGGCCCAGCAGCAACCCGGCCAGCAGGCCCAGCAGCCGCAGCAGGCCGGCCAGGCACCCCAACCGCCCCAGGCACCCCAGCCGGTCCAGCCGCCGGAGCCGACCCAGGCCCCCGGCCTGGTGCCGACGTTCCACCAGCAGCAGGGCAACCGGCAGAGCATGTCCCAGCGCCTCAGCGGCGAGTGAGCGCTAGGTCGTGTCCCGTGGGTCTTTTCCGTCGCGAGCGGGGATCCAGGTGTCGTCTCGCAAGGCGCGCACGCGTCCCCATCCCGGTGTTGGATGGGGGCGTGGGCGCAACGCGGCGAGGCGGCGCCCGGGCCCCGCGCAGCAGGAAAGAGATCCACGGGACACGGCCTAGGTCGCCCTCGGCTCACCCTCGCCGGGTGATCACCTTCAGCCGCAGTTCCAAGCCGGCCCGCACGGCCAGCCGCACCGGGGCCCAGCGCGGCCCTCGGTGCCGGTCCGCCAGGTAGCGGTAGGCGCTGCGGTGGTGCTCGGCGAGCATCCTGCTGGACGCCCGCGCCGTCGAGTGGCCGCCGATGTGCACCACCTCGGCGGTCGGCACGTACACGTTCAGCCAGCCAGCCCTGCCGAGCCGGTCGCCGAGGTCGACGTCCTCGAAGTACATGAAGTACCCGGAGTCGAAGCCGTCGACGGAGTCGAACGCCGAACGCCGCATCAGCAGGCACGACCCGGACAGCCAGCCGACCGTGCGTTCCCCGGCCGCCGCGTCCTCCTGCCGGTACGCCCGTGTCCACGGGTTCGCCGGCCACACCTTGCCGAACACGGCGTGCCCGACGCCCCGGCCGAGCGAGGGCAGCAGCCGCGCCGACGGGTAGACCTCGCCGCTTGGCTCCCGGATCAGCGGCCCGAACGCGCCGCCGCGCGGCCAGCGGGCCGCCGCCTCCAGCAGCGCGTCGAGCGAACCGACGCCCCACTCCAGGTCCGGGTTGGCCACCACGATCCAGCCGACGTCGTCGGGCAGCCCGGCGACACCCCGGTTCGCGCCGCCGCCGTAGCCGAGGTTGCCGCCGGTCGGCAGGAAGGTCACGTTGTCCCGCGCCGAGGCCCGCTCCGGCGCGCCGTCGGTCGAGCCGTTGTCGGCGAGCACCACCCGCACCGGACGGACGGTGGCCTTGGCCAGCGTGTCCAGGAAGGGCTCGAGCGTCTCACCGGGCGAGTAGGTGACGGTCACGACGGCGATCTCGTCGCCGTAGGGTGTCGGTTCGGTCACGGGGCAACATTGTGCACCGCGTGCTCCGAGCCGCCGCACTAGGCGCGGCTTCGCCTGCGCAGCATGGCGGCCCGCTCGTATGCCTCGCGGTGTTTCGCGGCGCTGGCCGCCCAGGAGAAGTCCTTGGCGCGGCGGACGGCCGTGCCGGCGAGCTGCGCGCGCCTGGCCGGGTCGTCGAGCAGGTCGGTCAGCGCGGCGGCGATGTCACCGGCGCCGACGCCGCAGTAGGCCACCGCGTCCCCGCCGACCTCGGGCAGGCTCAGCCTGCGGGTGGTCAGCACGCTGGCGCCGCACGCCATCGCCTCCAGCACGGGCAGGCCGAAGCCCTCGCCGAGGCTCGGGTAGGCGACCACCGAGGCGCCGCCGAGGAAGCCGGACAGCTGTTCGAAGGGCAGGTACCCGGCCCTGATCACCCTGACCCGGTGCGGCACGGCGTCCAGCGCCCGTTCGACCTGGCCGTCCCAGCCCGGCTGGCCGGCGAGCACCAGCGAGGGCGGGTCCGCCCTGCCCCGGCACGCCTGGGCGAAGCCCCTGATCAGCGCTGGCACGTTCTTGCGCGGTTCGAGCGCGCCGAGGAAGGCGACGTAGGGGGCCGGGCCGAGGCTGAGCGTCCTGCGGACGGCCCCGACCTCCTCGGGCGACGGCGGGTGAAACCTGGCGCCGTCCACGCCGTGCTGGGCGATGTGCAGCGAGCTGCGGTTCGCGCCGGCGACCCTGGCCAGCTCGTCGGCGGTGGCCTGGCTCGGCACGACGCACAGGGCGGCCCTGCGCAGCGAGGCCCTGGTCCACGCGCGGAAGAAACGCGCCTTCACCGAGGAGTGCAGCATCGCGTCGGTGAAGAAGGTCGCGTCGTGCAGGGTGACCACCGAGGCGGCCGAGCTGGCCAGCGGGCTGGTGTAGTGCGGCGAGTGCACGACGTCGACGCCGAGGCGGCGGGCCAGCCTTGGCAGGCTGGTCTGCTCCCAGGTGAGCCGCGCGGTCCTGGTGGCGACGCTCTCTGCGGCTGGCACGATCCGCGTGCCCGGCGCGAGTTCGGCGTAGAGCTGGGCGTCCCTCGGCTGACAGACGACGCTGAGCCGCGCGCCGTCCGCGTCCAGCGCCGCCACCAGTGAGTCGACGTAGCGGCCGACGCCACCTCGGTCGGCGGGCACAGCGGTGGCGTCGATCAGAACGTGGGGTTGAGCGAGGGACACGGATTGCAGGGTACGTGCGTGCGCCGACACGCGGGCTGGCTATAAGGCAAACCGACGGTTCAACGTAATCCGGCTCGCACCGCCCGATACAGCTCGAGGTGCAGCGTCCACACGGACTCGGCGGCCCGCTGCCAGGTGAACTGGGCCGCCCGGCGTCTGCCGGCGGCGATCGCGACGGCCGTGCGCTCCGGATCGTCGAGCACGGTGCGCAGGGCACCCGCGAGCGAGACAGCGTCCCGCCGGCGGGCGAGCACGCCGGCTCCCCCGGCGACCTCGACCAGCGCGGGGGCGTCGGAGTGCACCACGGGCACGCCGACCGCCATCGCCTCGAGCAGCGGCAGCCCGAAGCCCTCGGCGAGGCTCGGCACGGCGAGCACGGCGGCGCGGCGCAGCACCACGGCGAGGTCGGCGTCGCTGACCCGGCCGAGCAGCCGCAGCCGCTCCGGCGGCAGGTGGTGCCGCGCCGCCAGCGCGCGCAGGTCGAGGCCGCCCCAGCCCTGCGGGCCCGCGATCACCAGGGGCAGGTCCGGCGCGTGCCGCCCGGCCATGGCCTCGACCAGCACGTCCAGGCCCTTGCGCGGCTCGATGGTGCCGACGGCGAGCACGTAGCGGTCCGGCAGCGCCAGGTCGGCCGCGACCCGCCGCGCGATCGCCTCGTCGGGTGCGGCGGCCAGCACCGCCGGGGTGCCGTGGCCGACGACGTGCACCCTGGCCGGGCCCGGCGAGAACTGGGACAGCTCGGCGGCGACGGCCGCGGTCGGCACCACGACCGCGCTGGCCCGCCGCGTCGCTCTGCCGACGGCCGCCCGGTGCCAGCGCGCGCCGCGCGGGGTCAGCGTCTCGGGATGGGTCCACGGCACGGTGTCGTGCACGGTCACCACCAGGCCGCGGCGGGCCGCGGGCGGGGCCAGCGGGGTCGGCGCGTGCACGGCGTCGCCGCCGGGCCACAGCGGCACGCCGCGCTCCCAGGCCGCCACGAGCGCGCGGCGCGGCAGCGGCAGGATCCTGGGGCCGACGACGCCGGGGATGACGGCCGCGCTCGGGTCGGCGTGCCGGCTGACCGCGCCGCGCACCTCCCAGCCCGGCGGGGCCGTCGCGGCGAGCGCCGAGGCCAGCTCCCAGGTGTAGCGGCCGGTGCCGCCCGGCACGGCGGCGAGCAACTGCTCGGTGAGCACGACTAGCTCTGGCACGGGCCCAGCTTCCCATGTCATGACTAGGCTCAACGGGTGCCGGACGCGTTGTCGGATTCCCCTCGCAGCACCGTGATCGTGGTCACCTGGCGCGGCCGGGAGCACATCACGGCGTGCCTCGACGCGCTGGCGGCGCAGGGCAGGGCGCACCGGACCATCGTGGTGGACAACGCGTCGACGGACGGCACGGCCGAGCTGATCGCCGCGCATCCCAGCGCGCCGAGGGTGCTGCGGCTGCCGAGGAACGCGGGCTACGCGGGCGGCCTGGCCGCCGCGCTGCCGCTGGTGGACACCCCGTTCGTCGGCTGGCTCAACGACGACGCCGCGCCGGAGCCCGACTGGCTGGCCGCGCTGGAGGACGCCGTGGACGGGTCGGCGACCGTGGCGGCGGCCACCTCGTCGATGCTGCTCGGCGACGGGTCGACGCAGTCCGTCGGGGTGCGGCTGACCGGGGACGGCCACGGCGCCGACCTGACGCTCGCCGGGCGGGACGTGTTCGGCTTCTGCGGCGGGGCAGCGCTGCTGCGGACCGACGCGTTGGCGCGGGTCGGCGGCGTGCCGGCGGACTTCTTCTGTTACTACGAGGACACCGACACCGCGTGGCGGCTGCGGTTGGCCGGCTGGCGGGTGGTGTCCGTCGGCCCGGCCAGGGTGCGGCACCGGCACGGCGCGTCCACCGAGCCGGGCTCGGCGCGGTTCCACCGGTGGAACGAGCGCAATCGTTTGCTGACCCTCGCACGCTGCGCGCCGGCCGGCGTGGCGCTCCGCCAGGCCGCCGCGTTCGCGGCGATCACCGCGGCGCTGCCGCTGCGACGGCTGAGGGGGGTCGCCGTGCCAGACGCGGCCAACTTCCGCCTCCGCCTCCGGCTGCTGGTGCTCGCCGAGCTGCTGCTGCGGCTGCCCGGCTGCCTGGCCGCGCGGCGGCGGATCGGCCGGTCGGCGACGGTGCCGAGGGCGGCCGTGTGGCGGGAGTGGGCCGGGCGCTGACCGGGGCACCCGCTGCCTGGGCCCATAATGCGCAGGAACTTCAGGTGCGGCGGAGAGGGGCGAAGAGTGCCGGACGGCGCGATGCTGCCAGTGGTGTCCGTGGTGGTCGTGAACTACCGCGGCGCGGAGGACACCATCACCTGTCTGCGCGCGCTGAGCGAGGAGCTGGACTATCCGGCCGATCGCCTCCAGCTGATCTGCGTGGACAACGCCTCCGGCGACGGGAGCGCCGACCGGATCCGGCGGGCCGTGCCGTCCGTCGAGGTGGTCGAGTCGCCCGAGAACCTCGGCTTCGCCGGGGGCTGCAACCTCGGCGTCGGCCACGCCAGGGGCGACGTGCTCGCGTTCCTCAACAACGACGCCCGCCCGGACCGCTACTGGGTCCGCGCCGCCGTCCGGGTGCTGCGCGCCGAGCCGACGGTCGGCGCGGTGGCCAGCAAGGTGCTCGACTGGGACGGCGAGAAGATCGACTTCGTCGACGGCGGGCTGACCTGGTTCGGCATGGGCTACAAGCGGCACGCCGACGAGCCGGACGACGGCAGCCACGACGCGCCGCGCGACGTCCTGTTCGGCACCGGCTCCGCGATGTTCGTCCGCGCCGAGCTGTTCCGCCTGCTCGGCGGGTTCGACGAGCGGTTCTTTATGTTCTACGAGGACGTCGACCTCGGCTGGCGGCTGAACCTGCGCGGCTGGCGGGTGCGCTTCGAGCCAGCCTCGCTCGCCTACCACAAGCACCACGCTTCAATGTCCACTGTGGACACCAGTCGCGAACTGTTCCTGTTGGAGCGCAACGCGCTCGCCGCGCTGTACAAGAACCTCTCCGACGAGACGCTGGCAAAGGCGCTGCCGGCCGCGCTGGCGCTGTCCGTGCGCAGGGCCACCGCGCGCGGCGAGATCGACCCGACCCAGCTGGAGATCACCCGCAGGCCAGCGGACCCGGCCGAGGACGCCGCACCCGTGCCGGTGTCGCGCTCCGCGCTCGCCGGTTTCCTCGCCATCGACCAGTTCGTCGAGCTGATGCCCTCGCTGGCCGCCTCCCGCAAGACCGAGCAGGCGGCGCGGCGACGGTCGGACGCCGACCTGGTTCCGTTGATGCGCAAGGCGATGGAGCCCGCATACCCGCTGCCGCGCTACCTCGCCGCGCACGACGTGCTCGTCGAGGTGTTCGGGCTGGAGGAGGTCTTCGGCCGGCCGAGGCGGGTGCTGGTGATCACCGGCGACGCCATCACCGAGCGGATGGCCGGGCCGGCGATCCGGGCCTGGAACATGGCCGACGTGCTGTCCGCCGAGCACGACGTGCGGCTGGTCACGATGAACCCGCTGTGCGCGCCGCCGGACGCGGCCTTCTCGGTGACCAGGGCGCGCCCCAAGGAACTCGACCCGCACCTGGACTGGGCCGACATCATCGTGTTGCAGGGCCACGTGCTGGAACTGGCGCCCGCGTTGAAGAAACGCGGCTCGACCAAGATCGTCGTCTGCGATGTCTACGACCCGATGCACCTGGAACTGTTGGAGCAGGGCAAGGACACCGTCGCCGAACAGCGCGCCAAGGACCTCGCCGGGGTCACCAAGGTGCTCAACAACCAGCTGGAGCGCGGCGACTTCTTCCTCTGTGCCTCGGAGCGGCAGCGGCACTTCTGGCTCGGCCACCTCGCCGCGCTCGGCCGGCTCACCCCGGCCCTCTACGACGACGACCCGACCGTGCGTTCGCTGCTGTCGGTGGTGCCCTTCGGCCTGCCAGGCAAGCCGCCGCAGCGCACCGGGCCCGCGATCAGGGGCGTGCTGCCCGACATCGACCAGTCGGACAAGGTCGTGCTGTGGGCCGGCGGTGTCTACAACTGGTTCGACCCGCTGACGCTCGTGCAGGCGGTCGACCGGCTGCGCGTCGAGCACGCGGACCTGCGGCTGGTGTTCCTCGGCATGAAGCACCCCAACCCCGAGGTGCCCGACATGGACGTCGCCGGGCGGACCAGGGCGCTGGCCGAGCGGCTCGGGCTGACCGACCGGCACGTGTTCTTCAACGAGACCTGGGTGCCCTACGGCGACCGGCAGAACTGGCTGCTCGACGCGGACTGCGGGGTCACCACCCACTTCGAGCACGTCGAGACGACCTTCGCGTTCCGCACCAGGGTGCTGGACTACCTGTGGGCCGGGCTGCCGATCGTCACCACCGATGGCGACTCGTTCGCCGACCTGGTGCGGACCGAGGGGCTCGGCGTGGTGGTGCCGGCCGAGGACCCGGCCGCGCTGGCCGACGCGCTGGAGCGGGTGCTCTACGACGTGGAGTTCGCGCAGGCCTGCCAGGACCGGATCGCGGTGGTGCGGGAGCGGTTCACCTGGGAGACGGTGCTGGCTCCGCTGACCGAGTTCTGCCGCAACCCGAGGCCGGCCGCGGACCGGCTGCCGGGGTCGGCCCCGCTGGTGCGCGTCGAGCCGCTCGGCAGGGCTGGCCAGCTGCACCGCGACCTGAACCTGTTCCGCGAGTACCTGGACCAGGGCGGCCCGATCGAGCTGGCCAGGCGGGCGACCGGGCGAATCCGCCGGATCGCGGGCGAACGGCTGCGCGGCGGCGGTTCCCGGCCCGGTCAGGACCAGCGTGGCTAGCCGGCCGCTGCGGGTGCTGCTGGACGGCACCCCGCTGCTGGGCAACCGCACCGGCATCGGCCGCTACACTGCGGCGCTGGCCGAGGAGCTGGCCTCGATCCCCGAGCAGGTGAACATGCGCGCGGTGGCGTTCACTGTGCGTGGCTGGCGGGCGCTGCGGTCCGTGCTGCCGCACGACGTGCAGGCGCGCGGGCTGCCGGTGTCGGCGCGGCTGCTGCGCAAGTGCTGGCTGCGCAGCGCCTTCCCGCCGGTCGAGCTGTACGCGGGGCTCACGGACGTGGTGCACGGCACCAACTTCGTGCTGCCGCCGGCGATCCGGGCTGGCGGCGTGCTGACCGTGCACGACCTGGCGTTCCTCGACGCGCCGGAGGAGCTGCCGCCGAGCGACCGCGAGCTGCCCGCGCTGGTGCGCCGGTCGGCGCAGCGGGCGGACATCGTGTGCACGCCGACCAACGCGGTCGCCGCGGCGGTGGCCGAACGGCTCGGCGTGCCCTCGGAGCGGATCGTGGTGACGCCGCTCGGCGTCGACCCGGCGTGGTTCGCGGCGCGGCCGCCGAACGAGGCGCTGCGCGCGCGGCTGGGACTGCCGGCGGAGTACGTGCTGTTCGTCGGGGCCGGCGGACCGCGCAAGGGGCTCGGCGCGCTGCTGCGCGCGCACGCCGAGACGCCGTCGCTGCCGCCGCTGGTGCTCGCCGGACCCGGCGCGGCCGGGCGGGACGACCGCGTGCTGCGGACGGGCTACCTGACCGACGTCGACCTGCGCAGCGTGGTCGCCGGCGCGTCCGTGCTGGTGCTGCCCTCGCGCGACGAGGGATTCGGGCTGCCGGTGCTGGAGGCGTTGGCCTGCAACGTGCCCGTGGTGTGTTCGGACGTGCCCGCGCTGCGCGAGGTGGCCGGCGGGCACGCGACCCACGTGCCGGTCGGCGACGTCGCCGCGCTCGGTGACGCGTTGCGCGCCGCCGTCGAGGATCCCCCGTCGTTCGTCACCCAGGCGGCCAGCAGGGCGCGTGCCGCCGAGTTCACCTGGCGGCGCTGCGCGGAGACGACGATAGCGGCGTACCGGCGCGCGGCGGACCGCTGATTCGGCGGCCTACGTTTCACGCGGAGCACTCGCGCTGATTGGTTCGCGCGGGCTCTTCGCGCGGGCTCTTCGCGCGGGCTCGGCGTGCGCCGGTGCGCTAGTTCTGACTGGGATGCGGGGAATGCACGGCGTTTCGCACGAGCCAGTCCAGCTTTCGCAGCTGACGTGCCGATGAGGAGCGGCGAGCGGCGGACTCGGGGTCGCCGGCACCGCCGGTCTCGGTGACGAGTTCGAGTGGGGGTGCTGCGTCGCACCCAGCCACGGCGGCGGCGTGCCGCAGGAAACGGCGGCGTTCTTCTTCGTCCGCGGACATGGCGTCGAGCGTGCCCCGGCGAACGGCCCCAGACCAGCAACTTCACCCGATCCGGTCATCGGCGGCGGCGCGGCTCCGGCATCTCGGCGAGCGCCTGGAGCTGCCTGGTCGCGGCGGCGATGGCCGCGGGGGACTCCCGCGCGTCCACCAGGTCGAGCACGGCCCAGCGGTCCGCGCCGGTCGCCTCGGCGACATCGCGGAGGAATCGATGGCGCTCGTCCTCGGGATTGCGGCGACCAGGGCGGCGTTTCCGAGGTTCGTCGTCGCTCCGGTGTTCAGGCATGACGAATAGGGTCGCGCACATTGCGCGAACGGGGGAGCTTATCCGCCCGTTTCCGGCACCAACCCACCGGAATGGACCAACAGGAGCCGGGCCATTCCGACATTCCAAGTGGACCGGATCGAATATCCTGCCATTCGAAAGTATGTGATCAGGTAAAGCGCGTGTCAGTTTGCGGGCGCCGTTCCCCGGAACGCGTCACCGTGCGCGGCGAACGCGGCACGCAGCGCCTCCCGCCACGGCCGGGGCGAGGTCAGGCCAGCGTCCCGCCACGCCGCCCCGGACAGCACCCCGTACGCGGGCCTCGGCGCCGGCCTCGGGAACGCCTCGGTGCCGCACGGCTGCACCCGCTGCGGATCAGCGCCGAGCTCCTCGAACACCGCGCGGGCGAAGCCGTGCCACGTCGTGTCGCCGCCGCCGGTGCAGTGCAACACCCTGGCCGCCGGGCCGCGCCGCAGCGCCACCAGGCCGGCCAGCTCGACCAGGCCGGCCGCCAGATCCGCCGACCAGGTCGGCGAGCCGCGCTGATCGTCCACAACGGACAGCGTGTCGCGCTCGCCTTCCAGGCGCGCGATGGTCTTCACGAAGTTGCCGCCGACCGCGCCGTACACCCACGCCGTGCGCACCACCCAGGACCGCTCCCAGCCGGCCAGCACCGCACGCTCGCCGGCGAGCTTGGTGCGCCCGTACGCCGAGCGCGGGCCGGTCTCGTCGCCGGGCTCGTACGGTGTGGTCGCCGTCCCGGCGAACACGTAGTCCGTGGACACCTGCACGAGCGGCACGTCCTGCGCGGCGCACGCGTCCGCCAGCAACCTCGGGCCGTCCGCGTTCACCGCGAACGCCCTGTCCTCGTCGGTCTCGGCCGCGTCGACGGCCGTGTAGGCGGCGGCGTTGAGCACCACCGGCCGCAGGCCGGCGTCCCGCGCCGCCGAGGCGAGCGAGGCGACGGCGTCGGCGACCGCGTCCCGGTCGGTCACGTCGAGCTCGGCCGAGCTCGGCGCGTGCAGGAACCCGTCCGAGGGCTCCAGCGCGGCGAGGTCCCTGCCCAGCTGCCCGCGACCGCCGGGCACCAGCAACGCGAGTCCCACCGCGGTCAGTTCCCGGCCAGCGCGGCGCGCTGACGCAGCGGCTCCCACCACTGCCGGTTCTCCCGGTACCAGCGCACGGTGTCGGCGAGGCCGTCGGCGAAGGACACCTGCGGCGCGTAGCCCAGCTCCGTGCTGATCTTGGTGATGTCCACCGAGTAGCGGCGGTCGTGGCCCTTGCGGTCGGTGACCGGCTCGACCGAGGACCAGTCCGCGCCGACCGCGTCGAGCAGCCGCTCGGTCAGCTCGCGGTTGGTCAGCTCGGTGCCGCCGCCGATGTTGTAGATCTCGCCGGCCGCGCCGCCCTCGGCCACGAGCTGGATGCCCCGGCAGTGGTCGTCGACGTGCAGCCAGTCGCGCACGTTCAGGCCGTCGCCGTAGAGCGGAACCTTCTTGCCGTCCAACAGGTTCGTGACGAACAGCGGGATGACCTTCTCCGGGAACTGGTACGTCCCGTAGTTGTTCGAGCACCGGGTGATGCACACCGGCAGCCCGTGCGTGCGGTGGAAGGCGCGAGCCAACAAGTCCGAGGACGCCTTCGACGCCGAGTACGGCGAGTTGGGCAGCAGCGGGCGGTCCTCCGACCAGGAACCCTCGTCGATCGACCCGTACACCTCGTCGGTCGACACGTGCACGAACTTGCCGACCCCGGCCTCCAGCGCTCCCTGGAGCAGCGTCTGCGTGCCGACGACGTTGGTGACCACGAAGTCGGCCGCGCCGCTGATCGAGCGGTCGACGTGCGACTCGGCGGCGAAGTGCACCACGAGGTCGACGCCGGTCATCAGCTCGCCGACGGCCTTCGCGTCGCAGATGTCGCCCTGCACGAACCGCAGCCTCGGGCTGTCCGCGACCGGAGCCAGGTTGTCCTCGTTACCGGCGTAGGTGAGCTTGTCGAGCACCACCACCTCGGCGTCGGCCATCGCCGGATAGGCACCGCCAACCAGCCGCCGCACATAGTTCGAGCCGATGAACCCGGCCCCACCCGTCACGAGTACCCGCATCGCCTGACCGTCCTTCGAACCCCGTCGGAACTGCCTCCGAAAGTCTGTCACGACTGCTTAGATAACGGTCTGTCACAGGCGGGCAACCCGATCGTGGCCCAGCACGTCATCATGTAGGGGAAGACAACGCGCATTCGACCCCAGCACGACTAATCTGGGTGTTCGGGAACGCGCCAGCTGCCACCGAACGTGCCAGCTCAGCACGCCCGGGAGGAGCTGGAGTGGACGAGCGTCCGCCACTGGCAAGGGAAGACTCGGTACTCGACGGCCTCGCGCCGGAGTCCGAGAGTGAGATCCTGGTCACTGCCCGCCCGCCGAGGCGCACCGTCAACCGGGTCGCCTTCGCCGCCGCGCGGAGCGTCGTGGCACTTCTCTCGGCCGCCGTGCTCGCCGTCACCTGGTGGGGCTGGGCCAAGGTCCGGACGATCAACGAGGGCACCGTCACCATCGACGTGATCGAGTCCACCGTCAACAAGGACGCGCGCAAGCCGCTCGACGGCGCCGTGGACATCCTGCTGGTCGGCCTGGACAGCCGCACCGACGCCCAGGGCAAGCCGCTGTCTCCCGAGGTACTCGACCTGCTCAACGCCGGCGTCGCCGACGGCGAGCAGAACACCGACACGATGATCCTGGTGCACATCCCGGTCGACGGCACGCGCGCCGTGGCGTTCTCGTTCCCCCGCGACTCGTACGTGGACATCGCGGACGGCTTCGGCAAGCACAAGCTCAACTCGGCGTTCGCGCGGCAGCGCAACACCATCGCGGCCGACCTCGCCAGGCAGGGCGTGACCGACCAGAACCGGATCAACCAGGAGGCCGCGCTCGCCGGCCGCAAGACGTTGATCAAGACCATCGAGCAGCTGACCGGCGGGGCGATCACGATCGACCGGTACGCCGAGGTGAACCTGGCGAGCTTCTACGAGATCAGCAAGGCCATCGGCGGCGTCCAGGTGTGCCTCAAGGAGGCCACCAGCGACGACAAGTCGGGCGCCGACTTCAAGAAGGGCCTACAGACCGTCGAGGGCGCGCAGGCGCTGGCGTTCGTGCGGCAGCGGTACAACCTGCCAGGCGGCGACCTCGACCGGATCACCCGGCAGCAGGTGTTCATGGGCGCGCTGGCCAAGCAGGTGCTGTCCACCGGCACGCTGACCGACAGCGACAAGCTGGACAAGCTGGTCACCGCGGTGAAGAAGTCCGTGGTGCTGAGCCAGGGTTGGGACATCACCACCTTCGCGGAGCAGATGCAGGGACTGGTCAGCGGCAACATCCAGTTCCGCACGATCCCGGTCGGCGAGCCGACGGACACCTACGGCGACGGCAACGTGCTGCCGGTCGATCCGAAGCAGGTCAAGGCGTTCGTGTCCGGCCTGGCCACGGACAGCCAGCCGACGTCTTCGGCGTCCTCGTCCGCGCCGTCGGCGTCGTCGTCGGCCTCGGGACCGCACCTCACCACGTCGCCGAGCGCGCCCCCGCCGACTGACGTCCAACGCATGGCCGGCCAGCCGTCCACACAGCACGGTGGCACGAGCACCCCGCCGACCAGCACCAGTCAGCTGATCACCGCCGACGGCATTCCCTGCGTGAACTAGATGTGACGTCCGGGCAGTGTCCTGCGGACCGAAGGGCACGCCGACAGCGCAGGTAGAGCGACTATCGGCGGCTCGCTCGTTAGCCTTGTGGTCACCACCCAGCCGAACACCCGCGCCGTCGCACCGCGACCGCGGTCCGAGGAGGACCACGTGACTGACCGGACCATCCCCGCCGGTCCGGAAGAGCCAGGCGAGCCGCACGAGCAAGCGCCGCACGAGCCGTCCGAGGAACCGCCCGACGCCGGCACCGGCGCGGCCGAGGCACCCGCCGAGCAGCCTGCCGAGTCGGGCGCTGAGCAGTCTGCCGAGCCGGCCGCTGAGTCGGCCGCCGAGCCCTCGGCCGAGTCGACTGCTGAACCGTCGGCCGAGGCACCCGCCGAGCAGCCTGCCGAGCCACCTGCCGTGCGGCGGGGCCGAGGGAGTCGCGTCGGCGCGGTGGCCCTGATCTCGGCGCGCGTCGTGGTCGCCCTGCTGTCGGTGGCGGTGCTCGCCGCGGCCGGGATCGGCTGGCGGACGCTGCATCGCTTCCAGGAGAACGTGAACACCACGGACGTGCTGACCGAGCTGTCCTCGGTGCCCAACTCGCCGCCGGTGGACGACGGTGCGACCGACATCCTCCTGGTCGGCAGCGACAGCCGGACCGACATGCAGGGCAACCCGTTGCCGGCCAAGGTGCTCAGGGAGTTGCGCACCGAGGCGAGCGACGGCGTGAGCACCGACACCCTGATCGTGCTGCGCATCCCCAACAACGGCGGCAAGGCGCACGCGATCTCGATCCCGAGGGACACCTACGTCCCGATCGCGGGCTACCGCGAGGACAAGATCAACTCCGCCTACGGCGCGGTCAAGTTCCTTGCCGCGAAACAAATGCGCGAGAGCGGCGCGACGAACGACGCCGAGATCGAGCAGAAGTCCGACCAGGCGGGCAGGCGGGCGCTGGTGCAGGCCGTACAGGACCTCACCGGGCTGCGGGTCGACCACTACGCGGAGATCAACCTCTACGGCTTCTATCTGCTCACCGACGCCGTTGGCGGCGTGGAGATCTGCCTGAACCACGCCACCAGCGACCCGGACTCCGGCGCGAACTTCCGGCGCGGCGCGCAGACCGTGTCCGGCGGCGACGCGCTGTCCTTCGTGCGGCAGCGCAAGAACCTGCCGCGCGGCGACCTCGACCGGATCGTGCGGCAGCAGGTGTTCCTGGCCTCGGCGGCGCAGAAGATCCTCTCCGCCGGCACGCTGACCGACCCCACCAAGCTCAACGGGCTACTCGACGCGACGAAGAAGTCGGTCGTGCTCGACCAGAACTGGAACATCGCGGGCTTCCTCCAGCAGGCGCAGGGGCTCGCCTCGGGGAACCTCGACTTCACCACCATCCCGGTGACCGACATCAACGGGCACAACGATCGCGGCCAGAGCATCGTCACCGTGGACAGGGACCAGGTGCACTCGTTCGTGACCGGCCTGCTCAGCGCCGACAAGCCCGCGCCGACCTCGGCCCCTGCCGCGACTTCGTCCGCGCCGCAGGGCACTCCCGCCGCGCCGACCACCTCGGACACCACGGCGCGGTTGGCTCCGCCGCCCGTCATCCAGTTGGATGGTCAGGCCGGCAGGGCCAGGGCGGCCCAGGAGCCGCCCATCACGGTCGCCGGCACCCGCTGCGTGGACTGACGTCCGCGCCGGCATCGAGGAGCTTTCCGTTGAGCGTCACCGAGATCCTGTTCGCGCCGCTGCTCGCGGCCGGTCCGGCGCGACCGCTGATCACGCACTACGACGACGCGACCGGCACACGGGTCGAGCTGTCCAGGGCGACGATCGCGAACTGGGCCGCGAAGACCGCGAACTGGCTGCGGGACGAGCACGACGTCGAGCCGGGTGACGCGGTCGCGGTGCTGCTGCCGGCGCACTGGCAGACCGTCGGCGCGCTGCTCGGCGCGTGGTGGTGCGGCGCGATCGTGACCGACGACCCGGCCGGCGCGAAGGTCGCCATGGTGCCGCCTGGTGTCGACGCGCCGGGGGCCGACGTGGTCGCCGTCGCCTCGCTGGACCCGATGGGGCGCGGCCTGCCCGAGCAGCCGCAGGGCGGCGCGGTCGACTACCTCGACGACGTGCGGATCCACGGCGACGACTTCACGCCGTGGCAACGACTTCCCGGCACCGCGCAGGCAATCCCAACGTCCACTGTGGACGAACTGGTCGCGCAAGCGCGAGCCCGCGCCGACGCACTCGGCATCGGCGCGGACTCGCGGGTGCTGTCCTCGCTGGCGTGGACGCTGCCGGACGGCCTGGTCGCCGGCCTGCTCGCCGTGCTGGCCGGCGGCGGTTCGCTGGTGCAGGTCAGCAGCCCCAACCCCGACAAGCTCGCCGCACGGGTGGCCAGTGAAAGGATCACCATCCAGCTCTAGGAACCTTCCTGGCAGCCGGCTCAGCTTCCGGTCAGGACCGGGAGGCGGCGGCGCGACAGCACGCGGTCGATCGAGAACGCGCCGCCGTGGAAGCCGAGGACCAGCGCGGCGATGCCGAGCGCGAGCACCAGTTCGTAGCCGCCCGCGCCGATCATCCCGTTGTGGGCGTGCACGAACACCAGCGCGCCCAGCATGTCCAGGGCGATCAGGATGCCGACGATCGGCAGGCCGAGGCCGATGATCAGCAGGGCGCCGCCGGCCAGTTCGACGATCATCGCGTACCAGGCGGACAGCGTCGGGGCCGGAACGCCCATCTTGCCGAAGGCCGCGGCCGCGCCGTCCATGCCCCACGTGTTGAGCTTCTGCCAGCCGTGCGCGATGAAGACGGCGCCGACGGCCACCCGGCCGATCAACGCGATCAGATCCCGAACCCGCTGCATACGCACTCCTCGATCGTTTCGTGCAGGAGTGGTAACAGTATGAAAGTTCAACTAAAAACGGGGTAAAGGCGCTACGCAGCGTGTCCCGACACACACGGATCGGCCCGGCACCCCCAGCGCCGGGCCGATCCGCAGGCCTTCCCCAAGCCCCCGCAGAGCACGCTAGGGCCGGGCGGCTGGCGGCGGGTGTGCCGGACATCACCGCTGCGGCCTGACAAATGTCACCGGCGCTCGCGGTTCAGCACATCGAGTGGGGTTGACGGCCGTCCGATGTGGGTACCCCCGGAGGGCAGGCTCGGCAACCCGGAAGCCGGAGGCGATGACGGAACATCAGCGGACAACACGACGACGGACCGCCGCGCTGCGCGACCCGCGCTACGCACCCCGCCTGTGGGTGCCGTGCCCGGCGCCCGGCTGCGAGTTCCGGGTGTGCGGCCGCGACCGACAGTGGCTCGACGACGTGCTGGACGTCCACATGACCGTGAGCCACCCCGGCAGGGTCCTGCCCCGCGCGGACGTCCTGGTGATGCTCTCGTGGGCAAACACGCAGGCCGAACGCCCCTGTGCCTAACGCCCCTGTGCCCAGCGGTCCCCCGCGCCCGAAACGCCGAACGGCCGGCCCGAACGAATTCGGACCGGCCGCGGCGAAGCTCGTCTGACTAGCCGAGCAGGGCGCGAGACATGACCACGCGCTGGATCTGGTTGGTGCCCTCGTAGATCTGGGTGATCTTGGCGTCGCGCATCATCCGCTCCACCGGGAAGTCGCGCGTGTAGCCCGCGCCGCCGAACAGCTGGACGGCGTTGGTGGTGACCTCCATCGCCACGTCCGAGGCGAAGCACTTGGCCGCAGCCGAGATGAAGCCCAGGTTCGGCTCGCCACGCTCGGCGCGCGCGGCCGAGACGTAGACCATGTGCCGCGCGGCCTCGATCTTCATCGCCATGTCGGCGAGCATGAACTGCACGCCCTGGAAGTCCGCGACGGCCTTGCCGAACTGCTTGCGGTCCTTGACGTAGGCGATCGCCTGGTCCAGCGCGCCCTGCGCGATGCCGAGCGCCTGCGCGCCGATCGTCGGCCTGGTGTGGTCCAGGGTCCGCAGCGCGGTCTTCAGGCCGGTGCCCGGCTCGCCGATGATCCGGTCCGCCGGAATCGTGCAGTCCTGGAAGTAGATCTCCCGCGTCGGCGAGCCCTTGATGCCGAGCTTGCGCTCCTTCGGCCCGACCTCGAAGCCCGGATCGTCCTTGTGCACCACGAACGCCGAGATGCCGTTGGACTTCTTCGCCGCGTTGGGATCGGTCACGGCCATCACCGTGTACCAGCTGGACTCGCCCGCCCCGGTGATCCAACACTTCGCGCCGTTGAGCACCCAGTGGTCGCCGTCCAGCCGCGCCCTGGTCCGCATCGACGCGGTGTCCGAGCCCGCCTCGCGCTCGCTCAGCGCGTAGGACGCCATCGCCTCACCGCTGGCGATCGACGGCAGCACCTGCTTCTTCAGCTCCTCGGAGCCCGACAGCAGGATCGGCATGGTGCCGAGCTTGTTCACCGCCGGGATCAGCGAGGACGACGCGCACACCCGCGCGACCTCCTCGATGACGATGCAGGTGGCCACGGAGTCCGCGCCCTGACCGTCGTAGGCCTCCGGGATGTGCACGGCGGCGAAACCGGACTTCACCAACGCGCTGTGCGCCTCGGTGGTGAACCGCTCCTGCTCGTCCACCTCGGCGGCGTACGGCGCGATCTCCTTCTCGGCGAGCGCACGAACCGCCTCACGTAGGGCGTCGTGCTCCTCCGCCAACTGATAGGTGTCGAAGCTCGGGTTCACCGCACCCCTCCTGATTACCGACCGGTAGCTACTGCTCGCCCTGGATGTTAGCCCTCGTTCACGCCCTCCCGCCTGTGCCGTCGGTCGCAACCCTGCCCACCCACGGGGTTGCCCGACATTCAAAGCTGGGAGACTCTTGATAGGTGAGTGAGGAAACGATCCAACTCGAACTCAACGAGTCTGGCGTCGCCGTCGACCTGCCCCAGCCCGCACACCAAGGCGACCAGGTCCAGGGGGTCCCCTACCGGCCGGTGGAGTTCCGCGACGACGATCTTCCAGCCGCCCTCGAGCGGTCCGCCGCTTGGCTACGGCGAGCCCAGGACTGGCTGGGTGAACCCGTCGATGTCATCGCCATCCATCTGGACTACGACGATCGCGACGGCAAGCCGTATTACGACGTCAAGCTGCTCTGCAACGAAGAGGATCTGGCTGGCGCGCCGATCGCGCTGCGCGATCTGAACCCCGAGTAGGAACAGCACGCAGGAACAGGTAGTCAGTCGACGCGTTCTGGTGGCCGCCGGCACGACAGGCCACCAGAACGCGACACGTCGGCCCCGCGCCCGAACTGCGGCTACGGTCAAGGCATGGCGGATTTGGTCTACCCCCCGGTCATCGCGGCGGCGAAGGGCCTATTCCGTGCCCTCGACCTGCGCATCCACGTCGAGGGGGCCGAGCACATACCCAGCTCCGGCGGGGCGGTGCTGGCCAGCAACCACATCAGCTACCTCGACTTCATCTTCTGCGGCTACGGCGCCCGCCCGGCCAAGCGCCTGGTGCGGTTCATGGCCAAGCAGGAGGTGTTCACGCACTGGCTGTCCGGCCCGCTGATGCGCGGCATGCGGCACATCCCGGTCGACCGCGCCGCAGGCCTGGACGCCTACGAGGCCGCGGTCGCCGCCCTGCGCCGAGGCGAGGTCGTCGGGGTCTTCCCCGAGGCGACGATCAGCCGCTCGTTCACGGTCAAGGAGCTGAAGTCGGGCGCGGCCAGGATGGCCGTGGCCGCCGACGTGCCGCTCATCCCGATGGCGGTGTGGGGCACGCAGCGGCTGTGGACCAAGGGCCAGCCGCGCGACCTCACCAAGCGGCACGTGCCGGTGTCGATCCTCATCGGCGAGCCGCTGCGGCCCGCGTCGAGCGACGACCAGGACGTGATCAACAAGGAGCTGCACGTCCGGATGCAGGCGCTGCTGGACCGCGCGCAGGCCGAGTACCCGGACGCGCCCGCCACCGACGAGACCTGGTGGCAGCCCGCGCACCTTGGCGGCAGCGCGCCGACCCCCGAGGAAGCGGCGGCGCTGGACGCCAGGCCGAGGAAGCAGGCCAAGGACTAACCGCGACGGCCGTGACCGTCGCGACGGTCACGGCCGGCTATCCGCGCTCCGGACCTGGCGTTGCGGTGTCGTCTGAGGTCGTTTCGGCCTGCGGGTGTTCGGGCTGCGTGTAGAGGATGTCGCGGGCCTGCTCCGCGGCGCGGGAAATAGCCTCGCCGACGAAGTCGACGAAGCGGGCGATGTTCTCGAGGCGGACGGCGGCCGGGGTGCCGGGGCCGAGGACGCTGGCGCCCTGCCGTGCGGTCTCGACGAGCTGGGCGTGAGCCCGGGCGGCGGCGATCATCCCCTGGTACCAGACGTCGTTGTCGACGACGTAGCGCTCGCGGCGGCGTTCGTCGCGGTCCCGGCGGATGAGGCTCTGGCTTTCGAGCAGGGTGACGGCCTTGGAGATGGACGCCGGGCTGACCTGGAGGCGCTGGACGAGTTCGGACGCGGTGAGGCTGCCCGCGTCGGTGGTGTAGAGGGCCGCCAGCACCCGGGACGTCATCTTGGGCAGGCCCTGCCTCATGAAGACGGTCGCGAAGGTCTCCTCGTACTCGCGCACGGCCTCGGCGTCGCGCCCGTTGGCCTGCCCCGGCGCCTGCTGCTCTCGGGGCACAGCCCGCCTGCGCTGGTGGGCGCGGCGTTCGGTGGCGCGGTGGGCCAGGTCGGCGCGGTAGGCGGTGGGGCCGCCGTTCCGCATCACCTCACGCGTGATCGTCGAGGTGGGGCGGTCGAGCCGCCTGGCGACCTCCGCATAGGGGAGGTCCTCGGCCAGCCCCAGCGCGATCTGCTGGCGTTCCTGCTGAGTGAGCCTGCCTCCCGGCATCGCGATCTCCCTTCACCCGTCCCTGACGCCGCAAGCATAGCGTTCACTCTCTATCCAATGCAACGGAAGACAGCATCGTCGTTGCGTTAAAATCAGCACTGTTGCAATGATAATCAAGCTCTCACCTGCATTGATGCACTTTTTACGCAACGAAGCTGTTGCACGATCTAGGAACGCAACGTAGCGTTTGCGTTGTCAGAAACACCGAGAACAAGATCGCAACAGGAGAGAACAATGCAGAAGTTCGAGACCCCCGCCCTGATCTCCACCGTCCTGGACATCCCCGCCGGCCGCGTCCAGTTCATCGCCGCCGACCGCACCGACACCACGGTCGAGATCCGGCCCGTGAACGCCACCAAGCGCCGCGACGTGAAGGCCGCGGAGGAGATCGAGGTCGCCTACCTCGACGGCGTCCTGCGGATCGAGGCCCCGGCGGCCAAGAACCAGTACTTCGGCCCCTCCGGATCCATCGAGGTCACGGTCCAGCTGCCCGCGGGCTCCCACGTCGAGGCGAAGGCCGGCAGCGCCGAACTCCGCGGCGTCGGACGGCTCGGGAACGTCGCCTTCGACGGCGCGTACGGCACGGACAGCGCGATCAAGCTCGACGAGGCCGCGAGCGTCCGCCTCGTCGCCCACGCCGGTGACGTCTCGGTCGGCCGCCTCGGCGGCCCCTCGGAGATCAGCACCGGGAAGGGCGACATCACCATCGCCGAGGCCATGGGCGGCGCGGTCGTGCTGACCACCCAGATGGGCGACGTGTCGGTCGGTGCCGCCCACGGGGTCTCCGCCTCCCTGGACGCCGGCACCAACCACGGCCGGATCGACAACGCGCTCATGAACGCCGACGGCACCGCGGGCCTGGCCATCCGCGCGACCACCTCCCACGGCGACATCACCGCCCGCAGCCTCTGAGGAGCACCGATCGTCGAGACCATCCCCACCCCTGCCCTACCGGCGCCTCCGCGGCAGCACGGTGCCAAGAACCACACCGAAGAAGGACGGAAAACAGTGAGCACCACTCAGGACTACCAAGCCGCGGAGCAGCTCTTCCGCCGACCGACCAGCCCCGGCGAGCTCGTCGTCGGCGACAAGGTCAGGCCGCAGTGGATCGACGGAGGCGCCCGCTTCTGGTACGCGGTGAGCAACGGCGCCGGGCGGCGGTTCGTGCTGGTCGACCCTGCGGCCGGCACCCGCGAGCCCGCCTTCGACCACGCCAGGCTCGCCGCCGCGCTGGCGGCGGCCTCCGGGCAGCAGGTCGACCCCGAGGCCCTGCCGTTCGCGGCCATCGAGCTGGCCGGGAACGCCGTGGAGTTCGCCGCGTTCGGCGAGTACTGGCGCTGCCGTCTGGACAGCTACACCTGTGAGCGGGCCGAGTTCACGCCGCCGGGCAACCCGCTGGAGGTGCCCTCACCCGACGGGAAGGTCGCGGTGTCCCGGCGGGGGCACGACCTGTGGGCACGCTCGCTGTCCGACGGCCGCGAGTGGGCGCTGACCACCGACGGCGAGCCCGACTACCAGTACGGCTCCGGCCCGGACTGCACGGCCAACGGCACCTTGCTGCGCAAGATCGGCCTGCCCTACCTGCCGCCTTCGGTGGCCTGGTCGCCCGATTCGACGAAGGTGCTGGCGCACCGGACCGACGAGCGCGACGTCCGACAGACCCACCTCGTGGAGGCCAGGCCCGCCGACGGCGGCGCGCCCCTCACGCACACCCAGCGGTACGCCTACGCCGGGGACGAGCACATGCCGACGGCCGAGCTGGTCGTGCTCGACGTCGCCGAGGGCACGGTGGTCCGGGCACAGGCCGAGCCGCTGCTCATGCCGCAGCTGTCGCCGATCATGACCAGGTGGGCGTGGTGGGCGGAGGACGGGTCGGCGGTGTACTACCTCAGCCGGCCCCGCGACCTGCGCACCCTCACCCTGCACCGGCTCGACCCGGCCACCGGCGAGGTCACCACCGTGGTCAGCGAGACCGGGGCCACCCGGGTGGAGCCCAACCAGTGGGCGTACGAGCCGCCGATCGTGCGGGTGCTCGCCGACGAGGTGCTCTGGTACTCCCAGCGGGACGACTGGGGCCACCTGTACCGGTACGACCTGCGCACCGGCGCGCTGCTCGGCCAGGTCACCGCCGGGCAGTGGGCGGTGCGGCAGATCCTGCGCGTCGACGAGGCCGAGCGAGTCGTGTACTTCACCGCTTCCGGGCTGGTCGAGGAGGACCCGTACCGACGCACGGTGTGCCGGGTCGGCCTGGACGGCTCCGGCTTCGCCAGGGTCACCGACGACGAGCTGGACCACGTCGTCACCATGTCGGCCGGCCAGGAGTGCTTCATCGACTCGGCGTCCACTGTGGACACTCCCCCGGTGACGACGGTCCGCGACTGGACCGGACGGGTGCTGGTCGAGCTGGAGCGCGCCGACATCAGCAAGCTCACCGCCACCGGCTGGACGGCGCCGGAACGGTTCCGCGTCAAGGCGGCCGACGGCGTGACGGACATCTACGGGGTGCTGTACCGGCCGAGGGGATTCGACCCGGCCGAGCGCTACCCGGTGGTGGACAACGTCTATCCCGGCCCGCAGGTCAACCGGGTCGCCCCGTGCTTCGACCCAGGCGGCATGGGCCTCGACGCTGAACCCCTTGCGGCGCTTGGCTTCGCGGTGGTCGCGCTGGACGGCCGAGGCACCCCAGGGCGGAGCAAGTCCTTCCACGACGCCTCCTACGGCCACCTCGCCGACGCGGGCTGCCTGGCCGACCACGTCGCGGCGCTGCGGCAGCTGGCCGAGACCCGGCCGTGGCTGGACCTGGACCGGGTTGGCGCGTTCGGCCACTCCGGCGGCGGGTTCGCCGCCGCGCGGGCGATGCTGGACTTCCCCGAGGTGTACCGGACCGGGGTCGCCCTCTCCGGCTCGCACGACGCCCGCTACTTCAACCTGGGCTTCGTGGAGTCCTACGACGGCGCGGACAATCCCGAGGCCTGGGCCAGCGCCTCCAACGTGGACCTCGCGGATCGGTTGGCTGGCAAGCTGCTGCTCGTGCACGGCGAAATGGACGACCAGGTCCACCCGGACCACACGCTGCGGCTGGCCGACCGGCTCATCGCCGCCGACAAGGACTTCGAGCTGCTCATCGTGCCAGGGGCCGAGCACACGTACATCGACTGCCTGACCTACGTCCGCAAGCGCTGCTGGGACTTTCTGGTGCGCGAGCTGATGGGCACGCAGCCACCCGCCTACCGCCCCGCCCCCATCGTCATCGGCCCCGAGCTGCTCGCCGAACTGTTCGCCTGAGTGCGACTGAGCAGACACGCCCCGATCTGAGAGACCAGCTGGTGCGGTGTCCGGGNNCCCGGACACCGCACCAGCTGTGCCTAGCGGCCGCCGATGGCCTGCGCGGCCTCCGGCCACGAGTCGGGCTTCGTCTGGTCCGCCATGGTGAGCGCGGCGTTGAGCCGCTCGAACTCGGCGTGCACCTCGTCCGCGGTCCAGTCCCGTTTGCCGACGGTGACGGCGGCGCCGCGGCGCGAGTCCATGGTCGTCGCGGCGTTCTCGACCGTCAGCTTGCGTCCGCCGATCGGCCCGCCGATGACCGCATCGAGGGAGAACGCGGCTCCCCCGTCCTTGGTGGCCACGACGCCGAGCAACAGGGGCTCCGTGTCCGGGCCGTCCGCACGCAGGCCGGGCCGGTCGAACGCGACGAGCGTGCCATTCCGGCCAGGGAACTGGCCCACGTAGTTCGGCCGCAGCCCCTCCGGCAGGTGGTCGAGCTGGAACGGCACCCGGTACGGCGTCGGCTGGCCGAACGACACCTTCTCGGCCAGCTTGGCGAGCGAGGCGGGAAAGCCGCTCTCTCCATGCACGGTCGCCCATGCCCCGGGCCGGTACTCCCAGGCCAGCACGCCCTGGTTGATTCCCGGCATGCCCGGCCACGGCTCCTCGCGGTAGAAACCCTGCCCGTGGCCGAGGGTGTAGGCGTACCCGCCGAGATACCAGGACGGGTCGAACGCGCCGGGCTCGTACACGGCGACGTCCGCCCACGAGGTGCTCGAGGTGTACACCGTCATCCACTGGACGGCGGGGCTGACGCCCACCGGCTTGACCGTGAGTTCCGGGGTGTCCACGAACTGGACCGTGAAGGAGAACGCCGGCCGGGTCGGCCGCACGCCGTCCATGGTGTTGCCGACCGAGGGCGGCCGACTCGGCGCGCTCGTCGCGATGGTCGTCGGCGCGACGCCGTGCGGCCCGGCCGGCTCGGCGCGGCGACTGCTGGACAGCAGCCACGGCAACGTCGCCACGAGGCCGACCACGACCGCGGCAGCAACGGCGACCGAGGCCATCCGCCGGCGGCGACGCCTGACGATGCCGTGCCGCACCCTGGCCATGACCGGCTCGGCGGCGGGCACATCCTGCTCTGCGGCGAGGATCGCGCGCAGGTCGTCTTCCGTGCGGGTCATCGGTCCTCCGTCACAAGGTCGCGTGTCCTCGGGTCGACCCGCAGAGTGGCGAGCGCACGGGTGGCGTAGCCGCGCACGGTGCTGGCTCCACAGCCGAGCACCTCGGCGATCTCGGGGTCGGTCAGGCCCTCGTAGTAACGCAGCACCAGGACGGCCCGCTGCCGCGCGGGCAGCCTGCCGAGTTCGGCGCGCAGCGCGTCGCGGTCGGCGTGCCTGGTGGCGTGGTCGGGGGTGTCGGGCTCGGGCGGGCTGACCGACGCCGAGGGCACGAACCTGGCCCACCGCCGCCGCCAGGACAGGTACTCGTTGACGACCATCCTGCGCACGTACGCGTCCGGCTGGTCGAGGCTTTCGACCGAGCGCCACCTGGCGTGCACGCGGACCAGCACTTCCTGGACGACGTCCTCGGCGAGGCCGCGTTCGCCGGTGAGTGCCACGGCATATCTGAGCAGCGCGGGTAACCGCGTCTGCGCGAACTCCTCGAACGTCATCGAACCTCCGTGGGTCTTCGCGTGATGAACGCGGAGACCCACGGATCTGCTGTGCGCTCCCACGTGTATCCGATTGTGATCGCCGTCACATCGAGGTGGGGCTGATTCGAGCTAGCCGAGCGAGGCGCGCAGCGCCGCGTCCTTGTCCAGCACGAGCTGCTCCAGCTCGGCCTGGAACGTGGCCACCCGCTCCTGCAACGCGGGGTCCGCCGCGGCGAGGATGCGCACCGCGAGCAGGCCCGCGTTGCGCGCCCCGCCGACGGACACGGTGGCCACCGGGATGCCGGCCGGCATCTGCACGATGGACAGCAGCGAGTCCATGCCGTCCAGGTACTTCAGCGGCACAGGAACGCCGACCACCGGCAGCACCGTCGCGGACGCGACCATGCCGGGCAGGTGCGCAGCGCCGCCCGCGCCCGCGATGATCACCCGGAGTCCGCGCGCCGCCGCGCCCGTCGCGTAGTCGAGCATCCGCTGCGGGGTGCGGTGTGCGGAGATCACGCTGACCTCGTGCGGCACGTCGAACTCGGCGAGCGCCTGCGCGGCGGCCTGCATCACCGGCCAGTCCGAGTCGCTGCCCATGATCACGCCGACCAACGGCATCGGGTCCTGCTGCGTCACTCGCCCTGCCCTCCGTGGATGTCGTAGCCGTCCAGCCATTCGCCGTCGGACAGCCAGTGCGCGGCCAGCCGCGCCCTGGCGCGGACGTCGTCCATCCGCTCGCCGAACAACGTGACGTGGCCGATCTTGCGGCCCGGCCGCTCCGCCTTGCCGTACAGGTGCACGTGCGCGTCGGGGAACCGGGCGAACAGGTGGTGCAGGCGCTCGTCGGGGCCCATCTCGGGCGGGCCTGCCGCGCCGAGCACGTTGGCCATGACCACCGCTGGCGCGACCAGGTCGGTCGCGCCGAGCGGGTAGTCGAGCACGGCGCGCAGGTGCTGCTCGAACTGCGAGGTGCGGGCGCCCTCGATGGTCCAGTGGCCCGAGTTGTGCGGCCGCATGGCGAGTTCGTTGACCACGACGCCGTTGTCGGTCTCGAACAGCTCGACGGCCAGCACGCCGACGACCGCCAGCTCGTGCGCGACTCGCAGGGCGAGCTGCTGCGCCTCGGCCGCGAGCCCAGGGGCGAGGTCGGGGGCGGGCGCGAGCACCTCGACGCAGATGCCGTCGGACTGCACGGTCTGCACCACCGGCCACACCGCGCCCTGGCCGAACGGCGAGCGGGCCACCAGCGCGGCCAGCTCGCGGCGCATCGGCACGCACTGCTCGACCATGAGCGGGACGCCGGAGGCGATCAGCTCGGGCACCACCCGCTGCGCGCTCTCCGGGGTGTTCAGCATCCACACGCCCCGGCCGTCGTAGCCGCCCCTGATCGCCTTGAGCACGCACGGCCAGCCGTGCTCGGCGCCGAACCGCAGCACGTCGCCGACGTCGGCGACCTCGGCGAACGGCGGCACCGGCAGGCCGAGTTCGGCCAGCCGCCGCCGCATCACCAGCTTGTCCTGGGCGTGCAGGAGGGCGTCGGGGCCGGGGTGCACCTTCACGCCGTCCGCGACGAGCGCGCGCAGGTGTTCGGTCGGCACCTGCTCGTGGTCGAAGGTGACCACCTCGCACCCCTTGGCGAAGGTGCGGAGGGTGTCGAGGTCGGTGTACCTGCCGTAGGCGACGTCCCTGGCGACCAGCGCGGCCGGGTCGTTCTCGGACTCGGCCAGCACCCGCAGCGACTGGCCGAGCGGAATGCCCGCCTGGTGCGTCATCCTGGCGAGCTGGCCGCCGCCGATCATGCCGACGGTGGGAAGGCCGGTGCGTGCGTCCACTCTGATGACCTGCTTGTCGCGCTCGAGATCGTCAATACCGGCAGGTCAGCCTAGTTGACGCCGTGATGGTCGAGTTCCGCCGGTCGACTCCGTCAGCTGCGCCCGACCCGGACCAGCAGGTCGCAGGCGGCCTGGTGGGTGTCGGGCAGCCGCTCGAGCCAGATCCTGGCGGGCCCGGTCGGCTGCACGTTGGGGTCAACGGCCAGCTTGTCCTTGACCAGCCAGCGCACGTTGGCCAGCGACTCCGCGAGGCCGTCCCGCCTGCCGAGGACCGCGACCACCGAGGGGCCGACCGAGGCGAGGGTCTCGCCGCCGGCGAACACGGCGCGCAGGGCGTCGGCGACCAGCGCCATCGCGACGAGCCTCGACCAACCGACGGCCTTGCTGAGGTCGAGCGCGACGAACACCAGCACGTGGTCGGTGCCCGGCTCGCGGCCGGCCGCCTCGGCCTCGCGGTACACCTCGGCGAGCCGCGTGCGGAGGTAACAGGGTGTGACCAAACCGGTGAGACCGTCCTCGGATGTGCAGCCCGCGGGAGGCGTGCCGGGTGCGTCCGCCCACCCCAAAGCGATCACTTTGAGCAACGAAGCGGGCATCGCGTCGATATTGGGGGACACCATTCCGGTCGAGAAGGACGGATTCGACCACACAGCGTGGAACGCGGCGAGGTCCCGGAGGGTCTCCTCAAGGCTCGCCCCGGAGTCCGCCCGTGCCCTGCCGAGCCTGGCCAACGGCTTGGCCAGGTCGCCGCCGGTGATCGCGGCCTCGCACACCGCGTCCACCTCGGTCAACGCCCAGTCGCTCGGAAACAGCCAACCAGCGGCGATGCTGGCGGTCCGCCACCGCGACCGCAGCGCACGGAGCCGATCCTCCGTCGTCCTGGTCCGGGTCAAGCGCGCGCGCCACGACGGGATCTCGCGAACTCCCACTCGGCCTGCCTCCTTCCGGTCATCCCTCGATCTTGTGACGCACACAGAGGCGCGGTGTGACGGGATTTCGGTGCAACCGGTTGAGCGGTTTGGCGTGACGTTGGGCTACCAGATCCGTCACACTGGCGACGCTGAGGAATGCGCACCGCTACCGACGGCCGCGGACGGCCGGTGGTGACGGTGTGTCGTGCCTCTGGAGGAGGAGTCCAACTTGTCGACCGTTCCGGCTGACGTTCAGGGGCCCAGCGACGCCGAGCTCATCGAGTCCGTGCGCGGTGGGACGATCGAGTCCTACGGCCAGCTCTACCAACGGCACGTCTCGGCCGCGCACAACCTCGCCCGCCAGCTCTCGCGGTCCTCCGCCGAGGCCGACGACCTCGTGTCCGAGGCGTTCGCGAAGGTCCTCGACACGCTGCGCGCCGGCCGAGGCCCGGACTCCGCCTTTCGCGCCTACCTGCTCACCGCGCTGCGGCACACCGCATACGACAAGACGCGCCGGGACCGCAAGATCGAGCTGTCCGACGACGTGACCACCGTCGCCGACACGGACAAGGTCTCCGTGCCCTTCCGCGACACGGCCGTGGCCGGCCTTGAGCGGTCGATGGCCGCGAAGGCGTTCGCCCGGCTGCCCGAGCGGTGGCAGGCGGTGCTGTGGCACACCGAGATCGAGGGCCAGTCGCCCGCCGAGGTCGCGCCGCTGCTGGGCCTGACCCCCAACGGCGTGTCCGCGCTGGCCTACCGGGCCCGCGAGGGCCTGCGCCAGGCCTACCTCCAGGTGCACCTCGCCGAGAACACCGCGGAACGCTGCCGCGCGACCGTGGACCGGCTCGGCGCGTGGATCCGAAACGGACTGTCCAAGCGGGAGACGGCCCAGGTCGAGACCCACCTGGACGGCTGCGACCAGTGCCGCGCGCTGGCCGCCGAGCTCGCCGACGTCAACGGCGCGTTGCGGGGCATCATCGCGCCGCTGGTGCTCGGTGCCGGCACGACCGGTTACCTCGCCATCGCGAGCGCAACCAAGGCCACCGCTGCGGCCACCGCGGCTGGCTCGGCTGGGACGGCCGGCACGGCGGGCGTCGTCGCAGTCAAGGCGGGCGCCGCCGGGGCCGCGGCCGGTTCGAGCGGTTCGTCGGCCGGTGCGGCGGGCGGGGCCGCGTCGTCGCTGCCTCGGCAGCTGATCGGCCTCGGCGCGTCCGCCGCCGCCGTGGCCGTCGCGATCGCCATCGCCCTCACCGCCGGCAACGGGAACAACGGCATCCCGCCCGCCCAGGCCGCCCTGCCGCCGCCGACCATCCAGCCGCAGCAGCCGCCCGCGCAGACACCGCCGCCGCAACAGAACCCGCCGGCGCAGACGCCCCCGGCCCAGCCGCCACCGACCCAGCCGCCGGCGTCGCCAACCCAGCCGCCCGCGTCGCCGACGCAGCCGTCCGCGCCCCCGACGACCGCACCGCCGACCTCGCCGCCCCCGACCCCCGGCTCGCCGACCCTGGTGCCGACGGTGCCCAGCGGCGGCATCAGCCTGACTCCGGGCGGCCAGCCGGCCGAACTACGTCTCCCCGTCACCAACAGCGGGACCGCGGCGTCCGACCCGATCACCACCGCGCTCACCCTGCCCCAGGGCGTGCACGTGGTCGGCCCGGCCAACTTCGCCGCCGACCCGAAGATCATGCTCGACGCGGCGGGCGGCCCCGGCGACCTGCGGTGCGCGCTGCCGGTCTGCACCAGCGCCAGCGGCCTGCAACCCGGCCAGACGATCACCTTCGTGTTCCTGTTGCAGGCCGACGACACCGCCGTCGACGGCGAGCAGATCACCGGCACGCTGACCGCAGGTGTCGCCATCAACGTGCAGATCACCGTGCAGGTCAAGGTCCAGCCGCCGACCCCGATCGACGACGTCGGCCTGGTCGTCACCCGGCTCGGCTTCCCCTGGCTCCGGCACGGCGTGAACGTCACGGTCACCAACAAGGGCAACCACGCCGGCACCGCCGTGCTCACCGTGAGCGGGCCGGCCGACGGCGCGGTCCTCGCGACCTCGCCGGAGTGCCAGCAGAGCCTGACCGCGATCCGCTGCGCGGTCCGGCTGGACCCCGGCAAGTCGTTCAGCACCGGCGTCTGGGCGATCGTCTGGCCGTGGGAGCACGAAACGCTACACGTCGCCGTGACGCTGGGCACCGCGAGCGCCGCGCAGGACGTGCCGATCGACTGCGTCGACGGCCCGCTGCCCGATCCGGTCGTCCCCGGCGCGCCGCCGACGACCACGACGCCGACTGAGGCACCGCCGCCGACCAGCGCGACGACCACCCCGGCCCCGCCGACCAGCACCACGGGAACCCGGCCGCCGGTCACCGGGCCGCCGACCGGCACCATGCCGAAGCCGCCCGGCCCGCCGGACCCCGGACCGACCGGCGATCCAGGCACGACCGGCCTGCCGGTGCCGCCGCCGCAGACCACGCTGCCGACGCAGCCCGCGCCGCCGCCGACCACCACGACACCACCGCAGCCGATCGTGACGACGCCGCCCCAGCCGACCGAGCCGGGACCGACCTGGCCGTGCCTCCCGCTGCCACCGTGGCACCCGGGACTGGGGCTGTTCGACCCACAACCGCCGTGGAAGTGCCCCAGCTGAGCAGAACCGCGCAAATCAGGCACTTGACGAAGGTCACGCCGGGCCCACACCCGACGTCCGTAGACTGCCGGAGTGCTACCAGTCGTTCACAGTGTGCTCAAGCGTCTGCCGGAACCACTCCGGGCCATGCTCCACAAGCACCGTGAGCTGCTGAAGTTCGCCGTGGTCGGAGGCACGACCTTCGTCATCGACAACGGCCTCTGGTACGTCCTCAAGCACACCGTGCTCGCCGAGAAGGTGCTGACGGCGAAGGCCATCTCCGTGTTGGTCGCCACCATCGCCTCCTACGTGCTCAGCCGCGAGTGGTCGTTCCGCACCAGGGGCGGCCGCGAGCGGCACCACGAGGCCGCGCTGTTCTTCGTGATCAGCGGCATCGGTATCGGCCTCACCCTGCTGCCGCTGTGGGTGTCGCGATACCTGCTGGACCTGCGGATGCCGACGGTGTCGCTGCTCACCCAGGAGATCGCCGACTTCGTCAGCGGATCGATCCTCGGCATGCTGCTCGCCATGGTCTTCCGGTTCTGGGCCATGAAGAAGTGGGTGTTCCCCGAGGCGGGCGCCCGCCCCGAGGTGGTGCGCTCCACCCGCGCGAACCGGCGCCTGCGCGTCGTTGACATCGACGAGGACCACGAGCAGGTCGCGTAGTCCCCCGCCAGGGGGTCCCACCAACGGCTCCCGTCGACGGTCTTCGACCGGGCACGACGAGCCGATCTCCGTAGACTGCGCGGGTGTCAGTAGTCGAGACCGTGCTCGCGCGACTGCCGGAACCGCTGCGTTCCCTCGCGATCAGGCATCGCGAGCTGCTGAAGTTCGCCCTCGTCGGCGGCACCTGTTTCGTCATCGACACGGCGATCTTCGTGCTGCTCAAGACCACCGTCCTCGCGCCGAAGCCGGTGACGGCGAAGGTCATCGCCACGCTGGTCGCGACGATCGTGTCCTACATCCTCAACCGCGAATGGTCCTTCCGGACCAGGGGCGGCCGGGAACGCCACCACGAGGCCGCGCTGTTCTTCCTGGTCAGCGGCATCGGCGTCGCGCTGAACTCGGTGCCGCTGTGGGTGTCGCGGTACCTGCTCGACCTCGAGGTCCCGCACGTCAGCCGGTTCGCGCAGGAGGTCGCCGACTTCACCAGCGCGCAGCTCGTCGGCACCCTGATCGCGATGGCATTCCGCTGGTGGGCGTTCAAGCGGTGGGTGTTCCCCGAGGCCGACGTCCGCCGCCAGATCCGCCTCGTCGCCGACGACGAGGACCCCGAGGAAGAAGGCCTCGGCCACGCCTAGTTCCTCGCCTATCTAGTTCCTCGCCTAGCAGTTCTTCGCCTACCTGGGCGTGCTCTCGGACCGCCAGTTGACGCCGAGGACGTCGCCGGCCTTGGGCACCGGGAGGAAGACCGCGAACATCGCAGGCCGGGCCGTGGACAGTTCCAGCCTGCCGCCGTCCGCGTCCACCAGCGCCCTGGCCAGCGCGAGGCCGACGCCGGTCGAACCGCCGCCGGACACGCCACGCTCGAAGATGTGCCCGGCAAGCTCGTCGGGCACGCCGTCCCCGCCGTCGCTGACCTCGACGACCACCGTGCTGTCGTCCTGCCGCGCGGTCACCGTCACCGTGCCTGCGCCGTGCCGCAGCGCGTTGTCCAGCAGCACGCCGATCGCCTCCCGCAGCCGCGCCGGGGTCGCCCTGGCCAGCAGGCCGTCCGGCACGCGCAGCCGCAGCGTGCGGCCCTCCGCCCGCAGCGGGTCGCGCCACTCCGAGGAGATCGCGGACAGCTCGTCGCGCAGGTCGATGGGCTCCGCGCCGACCGCGCGGGCCGCCCGCGCCGCGGCGAGTAGTTCGTCGAGCACCTCGGCCAGCCGGTCGGCCTGTTCCAGCGCGGCCTTGGCCTCCCCGGCCGTCTCCTGCTCCTCCGGGTACTCGGCCAGCGACTCCAGCCGCAGCTGGAGCGCGGTCAGGCGGCTGCGCAGCTGGTGCGACACGTCGCCGACCAGCTCCCGCTCCCGCTGCACCAGCAGGGCGAGCGCGTCCGCCGAGGTGTCCAGCGCCTCGGACACCTGGTCGAGCTCGGGCACCCCGTGCCGGTTGGGGTCGGGCCGGAAGTCGCCAGCGCCCAGCCGCCGCGCGCGGTCGGCGACGTGCTTGAGCGGCTCGGCCAGCCGGCGGGCGGTGACCGTGGCCACGACCGTGCCGGTGCCGACCGACAGCACCACCAGCAGCACGACGAGGCCAGCGACCTGGATCTGCCTGGTGCGCAGCGGTTGGGCCGAGACCGTCAGCAGCACCGTGCCCTGGTGCGCGATCCGCGCGCTCGCCGTGATGACGTCGCCGTCGTGGTCGCGGTCCGGGTCGGTGCCGAGCGTCTGCGTGCCCGTCGCGTTCGAGGTCACCACCAGATAGGCGCCCTCGGGCACCATCTTCGAGACGCTGTCGAGGTTGATGGACCGGCCGCTGGCGAACTGGTCGTCCAGGTTCACGGCGATGTTCTGGGCGCTCCAGGTCACGGTGGTCTGCTCGACGTCACCGATCACCTTCAGCGCGGTGTAACCGAGCGGTATGCCCAGCGCGAATCCCGTAACCGCGACGGCGAGCAGAATCGCCCGCAGGATCCGACGACGCATTAGAGCTCCTAATACAATGGCGTTCGACTGGGAGTGGCGTCCAGGTGGCGCGTCGCAAGGCGGAGGAGCCCCTCATGGCGGAGCCATGTGGGGCGACGACAACGCGGCGAGGCGTCAGCTGGGCGTCACTCCGTCGGACAGTCATTGTGTTAGGAGC
>NZ_VUOB01000268.1 GCF_008386585.1 Solihabitans fulvus | reverse complement strand
GGAAAGCAGTGTTCTCTGTGCAAATCCGCCCAGAACTTACCTTTCAGTTTGGAAACTAACTATAACGTGCCGGATTCGTACCTTAATGTATCGGTTTCGAGGGATCTAACGAAGCCCAACGTGAGCTCGGCCATGAACGCCATCGAACAAGAGATGGCCCATTTGATGAGTGCTAATTTTAGTTTAAGACACACACCCGGTGTTAGTGACGTAAGTGAAGTTAATAGGTTTGTTGGGGGCGAAGCTCTCGATGGTACAATACAAAATGCTGAATCTCAATTGGGATCTGGAGCTTTTAAGGATTACATGGACC
>NZ_VUOB01000267.1 GCF_008386585.1 Solihabitans fulvus | reverse complement strand
AGAGCTCTCCTCACGGTTACAAGGTCCGTCAACCACGTCTTAACCACAAGCCGTTCACTGTGACAATCGATATTAAATCTGATGTTGCCACTAACGCCGTCGTCAAGATGTTCCTTGGACCTAAATACGATGAGAACGGCTTTCCCTTCAGCCTAGAAGATAACTGGATGAACTTCTACGAGCTTGACTGGTTCGTGCAAAAGGTTAACCCTGGCCAGTCTCAGATAACGCGTTCATCTACTGACTTTGCATTCTTCAAAGAAGACTCTTTACCGATGGCCGAAATCTACAAGCTCTTGGACCAAGGAAAGATTCCTACTGACATGTTCAACTCCTCGGACACTATGCCTTCGAGGCTGATGCTGCCTAAGGGTACATACGATGGATTCCCCTTCCAGCTGTTTGTATTCGTCTATCCGTATGAACCGACACCTAAGGAGTCAGAGCCATTCAAGTCTGTTGTTCCGGACAACAAACCATTCGGTTATCCATTCGATCGCCCCGTTCTTCCTCAGTACTTCAAACAACCTAACATGTTCTTCAAGAAGGTCCTGGTCTACCATGAAGGAGAACTATTCCCCTATCTATTTAACATTCC
>NZ_VUOB01000266.1 GCF_008386585.1 Solihabitans fulvus | reverse complement strand
CGTTTGGGAACGTTGGTTAGAAACTTAACCAAAATGTCGCTGGTCATTCCAGACAAATTTCAACATATTCTTCGTATCATGAATACGAACATCGATGGCAAACGCAAGGTTATGTTTGCGATGACGGCTATCAAAGGTGTTGGCCGGAGGTACTCCAACATTGTTCTCAAAAAAGCCGACATTGATCTTGACAAGCGTGCTGGCGAATGCACAGAAGAAGAGGTTGAAAAAATTATCACTATCATGTCGAATCCTAGGCAGTATAAGATACCAGACTGGTTCGTAAATAGGCAAAAGGATATTGTTGATGGTAAATACAGCCAGCTGACCTCCTC
>NZ_VUOB01000265.1 GCF_008386585.1 Solihabitans fulvus | reverse complement strand
CTCAAACGTGCTTGTTCTCTCTTGGGCTAAGGCCTACGGCAACTTGCACGTTCAAAACTAAAAATGGTGTCAAAAGCTGAATTAGCATGTGTTTACTCTGCTCTCATCCTGGTGGATGATGATGTTGCCGTAACTGGTGAGAAAATTTCCACCATCTTGAAAGCGGCGGCTGTAGATGTAGAGCCATATTGGCCAGGTCTGTTCGCCAAAGCCTTGGAAGGCATCAATGTCCGTGACCTGATCACCAACATCGGCTCTGGAGTGGGT
>NZ_VUOB01000264.1 GCF_008386585.1 Solihabitans fulvus | reverse complement strand
AATTTCATGAAATGTGCAAGTAAAAGGTATCCTAATTCGTAACGTCTGCAAAGTAAGCAGAAATTTAAATTGGCCATGTGACCAGAAAAAAATATTTCTGAAAAAATTTTTTGAAGCTTGCCGACACACGAGAAATTTTTTCAAGAAATTTTTTCGCTACCTCAGGGACTGAAGAAAATTGGTCGGAAAAAAATCCTGCAATTCGAGGGATATATCGCCAAACTCTTTTGGGAATTATATCCTGCACTTCGCAGACGTTACAAATACTTATATGCTTTACCTCCTTGTTTTTAGGAAAATTTGTGAAATTTTTACCAAAACATACAAGTAAATTGAGTGTTAATCTATAACGCCTGCTATTCGGGAGATATAATTCCCTGCAATTGGCCGAATCTAAAACCAAAGGCAAGCCAAGGTAAATTATTGAGAGCGAGCAAGA
>NZ_VUOB01000032.1 GCF_008386585.1 Solihabitans fulvus | reverse complement strand
GCACGTCGACGAGGTTCTTCTCGTTGATCGCGGCCACGACCTCGTCGCGGAACGCGCGGATGGACAGGTCCTGCTCCTGCGCGGCGTAGGTGGTGGCCTCACGGACCACCTCGTCGGTGCTCAGCGGCCTGCCGTCCAGCTCCCACTTCTTGCGGCCGCCGTCGAGCAGCTTGACCGTGTCGTGGCCGTAGAGCTTGAAATACCAGTACGCGTACGCCGCGAACCAGTTGTTGTTGCCGCCGTAGAGGACCACGGTGTCGTCGTTGCCGATGCCCTTGGCCGACAGCAGCTTCTCGAAGCCCGCGCGGTCCACGAAGTCCCTGCGCACCGCGTCCTGAAGCTCGGTCCGCCAGTCCAACCGCACGGCACCGGGGATGTGGCCGCCCTCGTAGGCGCTGGTGTCCTCGTCGACCTCGACGAACACCACCCCGGACGCTTCCAGGTTCTGCTCGGACCATTCGGCCGAGACCAGCACGTTCTCACGGCTCATCGAAACGGCTCCTGTTTTCTCTGTCTACTGTGGACGATCATGGGCGAAAACTGGGGTGTGGCGGCGAAGCAGCAGGTACATCTCGCAGCCGAGGCACAACCCGAACGCCGCGTTGAGGAACGCGGCGACGAGCGCGCCAGCGGTGGCGACGACGCCGAGCGTGGTCAGGCCGGTCGCGTAGCCGATGACCCCGACCAGCGTGAACACGAAGCCGACGCCCTGGGCGAAGCGCAGCGGCGCCGCCTCCTCGCGTTCCGAACTCGGCTTGAGTCTCGGCTGGAGCACCGCCCGGTACACGTGGCCCCACGGGTTGAGCTTGAGGCTGATGAACGCGCACATGGCGAACAGCACCGTCTGCGCGGCGAGCAGCCGCCACCACCCGGTCAGCAGCACGACCGCGAGGATCACCGTGGTCATCCACGCGGAGAAACGGGGACCGCGCGGATCCACTGGGGCGTTGAGGGACATGACGACCTCCTGACCTTGGACACTGAAACGAAGTCCGTCAGTTGGTGGGTCACCCGGTCGGCTTCCGCGCGCCCTGCTTGTCAGGCGCCGCTGGATCGCCGAGCTACCACCCGGTCAGATCGTCTGCCGACACAGGCTGCTGTGCACGCGGCAGAGGTCCACCGCGCGGCGCTTGGTCAGCAACGTATGCACGGCGGCGAGACTACCGCTTCGGACTCGCGCTAGGGAGGGCTGTCCACCAGTTGGAACAGTGCCCACCGCCCGTCCACGCGGGCGAAGTCTCCTGTTCAGGCTGGTAGGTGCGGTTCGAGCGCGGCGAGCATGCTCGCTCTTTTGGGAACGCCGCCGACTCGGAGCAACTCGGTTCCCGAGCTATTCACGACGAGCGTCGTCGGCGTGCGCAGGACGCCGAGCCTGGTCGCGATCCCGGGGTGGTCGGTCAGGTCGAACTCGGCGTGCGTGACGCCGTCGGTGTGCGCGGCCACGTCCCGCAGCAAGGTCCTGGCCTGCGGGCACTGCGCGCAGAACGTGGTGGTCAGCTGGACGAGCGTGATCGGGTTCGCCGGGTCGACGACGCGCAGCACCTCGGCGGGCAGGTCGCTCTCGGCGCGCCTGCTGATCCGACCGTCGCGGGCGCGCAGCGCGAACCCGAGCGGCACGGCGAGGACCAGCGTCCCGACCAGCACCAGCAGTCCGGTCATCGACGATCCGCCTTTCCTACGACCCGGGGGCCGGCCGGGGTTCAGCCGCCCGTGGTGGCCCCGTTGAGACGCACGTTGCTGGCCCTGCCCTTGACCGTCACGGATCCACTGTCCACCCGCACCTCGGTCGGCGTGACGGTGAACGGCAGCTCGCCGGGCTTGATATCGATGCTGAACGCCCGCGCGGCCAAACTCAACAGCTGGTTGAGGCCGGGCAGCGTCTGGTCGTCGATCGCCACCTTGCCTGCGGCGATCTGCACGGTGGTGTCCAGCAGCGTCACCGTGCCGTACGCGGTGATCTTGATCTTCTTGCCGGCCACGGTGGTGTTCCCGGTCAGCTTCACCGGCGCGACCCTCGGGTCGGGCTTGCCGGTCGGCCCGCCGTCCTCCGGCTTGCGCGTGTCCGGGTCGATGGTGAGGTCGGTGATGGGGATCTCGCTGTTGCTGGCCAGCCTGGCGATGTCGCTGGCCTTGATCGTGACGCTGCCCTCGAGGTCGTCCACGGTCGCGTTCCTGGTGTTGCCGCCGAGCAGGTCGGACAGGCCGATCCGCACGTGGTGCAGGTGCGCCTGGATCTCCAGGTCGCGCAGCTGGTCGCGGACCGGCACCCCGCTCGCGCTGATCTGCACGTCCTCGTAGTCGCCGGCCAGCGCCTGGGTGATGAACGGGAACCCGTTGATCCGCACCGAGGGGTCGTCGGTGAGCTTGAGCTGGGTGCGCATCTTCTGGGCCACCTGGTACTCCGCCGCGGCCGCGACGCCGAAGTCGGCGGCGACCAGCAGGGCGACCAGCACGACCAGTGTGATGACGAGCTTCTTCAACCGGCTGCTTCCTCTTCTTCCGTGCGGCCGCCGCACACCGTTGTCGCCGTGTGGCCCCGGCACACCGTCCCCCGTGATCATCTCGCGCCCGTTCGTGTCGTTGCGGCGGCCAGCCAATCCGCCATCCGGTCTACCAGTTCCGGCGTCATCGCCGACTCGGCGTGCCGGATTCCCTTCTCCAGCCACAGTTCCGCGCCGCCGGCCGCGGCCCTGTGCAGGGCGAGCGCGTGCTCGGCGGGGAGATAGTGGTCCTGGTCACCGTGCACCAGCAGCAGGGGCAGCGGCGCGATGCGGCCGACCACCTCGATGGGGCTGGCGGGCGGTTGCCGCCACGGCTGGCTGACCCGCAGGCCGAGGGCGAGCGCGGCGACCCGCCCGTGCGGCTGTTCGAGCAGCCAGTGCACCCGGCGCATGGCCACGGTGTCCCTGACGTACCAGCGGGCCGGGGAGCTGACGGCGGCGACCGCGTCGGGTCGTTCCCGCTCGACCGCGTGCAGCCCAGCGTGCCGGAGCACGATGGAGGCGCCCATGGAGAAGCCGACGGTGGCGACCCTGCGGTGGCCGAGGTCGCGGGCGAGGCCGACGGCGGCGGCGATGTCGAGCACCTCGAGGTCGCCGACCGTGGACCGGCCGCCGGACCTGCCGTGGCCTCGGAAGTCCAGCGCGAGCACGTCGCCGTGCCTGGCCAGGCGTTCCAGCACGCGGCGGACGGCGGGTTTGCGCACGTTGTTGGTGAGTCCGTGGCCCACGACGAAGGCGAGCTCGGGATCGCCCTGTGCGGTGCGTAGCGCTACACCACGAAGTTTCACCCTGTCGTGTGACATCGCTGTAACAGAGGTGACGCTTGTGGAAACAACTGTGACGCTGGCGGTGTGACCTGGGACTTCTGGAGCCGACACCGTTATCCTTTCGGTCATCCGCAGGCAACGGGGCCCGGTCACCGTACGCCGCTGGGCTGGTCGTTGGTGACCAGACGCCAGCTGGAGAGGGAGGGCACCGCATGAGCATCGACGTGCTGCTGCTGACCACTGATTCCGACGCCGAGGCAGTGCTTCCCGCGCTGTCCCTGCTGCCGCACCAGGTCCGGCCGTTGCGCCCCGAGGTGTCCGCACTGCTTGAGGCGGGCCCGCACGACGTCGTTCTGGTGGACGCCCGCGTCGACCTGGTCGGCGCGCGGAGCCTGTGCCGCCTGCTGGACAGCAGCGGCGTCGACGTGCCCGTGGTCGCGGTCGTCACCGAGGGCGGCCTGGTCGCGGTCAACTCCGACTGGAGCGTCGACGAGATCCTGCTGCCCACCGCGGGCCCTGCCGAGGTCGACGCGCGGCTGCGGCTGGTGCGCAGCAGGCGCGGCTCCGAGCGGCAGGGCGGCGACGGCACCATCCAGCTCGGTGAGCTGGTCATCGACGAGGCCACCTACACGGCCCGGCTGCGCGGCCGCCCGCTCGACCTCACCTACAAGGAGTTCGAGCTGCTGAAGTACCTCGCGCAGCACGCCGGCCGGGTGTTCACCCGCGCCCAGCTGCTCCAGGAGGTCTGGGGCTACGACTTCTTCGGCGGCACCCGCACCGTGGACGTGCACGTGCGGCGGCTGCGCGCCAAGCTCGGCCCCGAGCACGAGCAGCTGATCGGCACCGTGCGCAACGTCGGCTACAAGTTCGTCCGGCCGCCCCGTCCCGGCAGCCTGCGCCGAGGCGCGGACCTGGGCGCGGACGGCGCCGAGGGCTCGCCGGCGGACGAGGTGGAGCTGTTTCTCCAGACTCGCTGAGGCGAGCCGGGTAGTTTGATCAGGTGGCTGACGTTCACCTGAGCTGGTTCGACGACCTGACGGCCGAGCAGGAGCGCAACGTGCTCGTGCTGCTCGCCGAGGCCGAGGAGGCCGACGGCGTCGCGCCGGTCGGCGAACAGGTGCTGGTGCGGTTGCGCCGGGGCAACAGTGACGACAGCGCGCACCTGCTGGCCGAGGAGGCCGGCAGGCTGGTCGGCTACGCCCACCTCGACCTGGTCGGGGACTCCGGCGGCAGGAAGGTGTCCGAGCTGGCCGTGCGCCCGTCGGCGCGTCGGCACGGCGTCGGCACCGCGCTGGTCACCTCGGTGGCCGACCGCGTCGGCGTCCCGCTGCCCGCGACCGAGGGTGCGCCGGAGCGACTGCGGGTCTGGGCGCACGGCGACCACGCCGGCGCGGTCGGGCTGGCGCGGACGCTGGGTATGGCCAAGGTCCGCGAGCTGTGGCAGATGCGGCTCGTGCTGGCCGACGAGCCCACGGGCGCGGCGCTGCCCGACGGTGTGCGGCTGCGGTCCTTCGTGCCCGATCAGGACGAGGCGGCCGTGGTGCTGGTCAACCACCGCGCGTTCTCCTGGCATCCCGAGCAGGGCGCGATGACCGAGGAGGACGTGCGCGGCAAGGAGCAGGAGGAGTGGTTCGACCCGAAGGGCTTCCTGCTCGCGGTCGATGACGCGGACGCGCTGCTGGGCTTCCACTGGACGAAGGTGCACTCGCCCGGTGTCGGCGAGGTCTACGTGGTCGGTGTCGACCCGGACGCGCAGGGCGGCGGCCTCGGCCGCGCGCTGACCATGGCGGGCCTGCGCAGGCTGTGGGACGTCGGCGTGCGGGAGGTGCTGCTGTACGTGGAGGCGGACAACGCACCCGCCGTGCACGTTTACACCCGACTGGGGTTCGCCAGGCACGCTGCGGACGTGCAGTACGCTCTGTAAGCGGTCACACGCGGTTTGGCCGCCAGGTGACGGGCGCGTCACGCATCGCAAACGCCCAGGTCACGGCGAGACTCTGGACTCACTCGTTCGGACGTGTGTGTAGTCACCTCCCGTATCTTGTTCACCCCCCGTTAACCTGCATAGGGTCCTCTGTCCACCCCGGCTGCCTAACTTTCGGAGGCGAGCGGCGACCTCCGTCGCTAATCAGCGATAGCTCTGTAGGTGGAGGAACAAGGTGAAGATCAAGCGGCACGGTGCCGCGCTCGGCCTCGTCGCGGCCGGCGCCCTCCTGCTCACTGCTTGTGGCAGCGACAACAACACCTCGAACGGCAGCAGCAGCTCGGGCTCGTCCAGCGCCCCGGCCGCCGCCGTCGACTGCGGTGGCAAGCCGAAGCTCGCCGCGGAGGGTTCCTCGGCTCAGCAGGGTGCGATGGACGTCTTCATCCAGGCCTACAAGGCGAAGTGCACTAGCCAGGACCTGGCGTACAACCCGACCGGCTCCGGTGCGGGTGTGAAGCAGTTCAACGCCGGTCAGGTCGACTTCGGCGGTTCCGACTCGGCGCTCGACGCCACCAAGGGCGAGGTCGACGCGGCGGCCAAGCGCTGCCAGAGCAACCCGGCCTGGAACCTGCCGATGGTGTTCGGCCCCATCGCGGTGAGCTACAAGCTCAGCAACGTCGACGGCCTGACCCTCGACGCGCCGGCCATCGCCAAGATCTTCAACGGCGGCATCACCAACTGGAACGACCCGGCGATCGCCAAGCTCAACAGCGGCAAGACGCTGCCGGACAAGAAGATCGCCGTCATCTACCGCTCCGATGACGCCGGCACCACGGACAACTTCCAGAAGTACCTGACCACCGCGTCCAAGGGCGCGTGGACCCAGGGCGTCGGCAAGAAGTTCGTCGGCGGCGTCGGCGAGGGCAAGGAGAAGTCCGCCGGTGTGTCCCAGGCGGTCGCGTCGGTCGACGGCGCCATCACCTACGCCGAGTGGTCCTACGCGCAGAACAACAAGCTCTCGATCGCCAAGATCGACACCGGCGCCGGTGGCGTCGAGCTGACCTCCGACACCGTCGGCAAGGCCATCGACGGCGCCAAGATCAAGGGCACCGGCAACGACCTGGTCCTCGACCTGAACTCGATCTACGGCTCCACCACCGCCGGCGCGTACCCGCTGGTGCTCGCCACCTACGAGCTGGTCTGCTCGAAGGGCCTCGACGCCGACACCACCAAGGCCGTGAAGGCGTTCCTGACGGTCGCCGCCACCGATGGTCAGGCCGGCCTCAAGGACGCCGGGTACGCCCCGCTGCCCAAGGCCTTCCAGGACAAGCTGCTGACCGCCATCAAGGCGATCGCCTGACGTCACGACGCTGCTGGCAGACTTCGAGCCACCGCTGAAGCGATGAACGACCCCGTCGCGCCAGAGCGCTCCGCCGGCACCGGTGAACCCGGTGCCGGTCGGGGCGCTTCGGCCGTTCGAAACACCTCGGAGGTCCCGATTCCCCCGACATCGGAAGCCGACGGCAAGCCCTCCGTCGTGCGCCCTGGCGACCGCATCTTCAAAGGCCTGGCGACCGGCTCCGGCATCTTCATCGTCGTCCTGATCGGCGCCATCGGCCTTTTCCTGATCGTGCAGGCGATTCCGTCGCTGCGCATCGACCAGGCCAACTTCCTCACCAGCCGGGAATGGTCGACCGGCGATGTGCACAACCTCCGCTTCGGCATCCTGGACCTGTTGCTGGTCACGATCGCCGTGGCGCTGCTCGCGCTCGTGATCGCGATGCCGGTCGCGCTCGGCATCGCCCTGTTCCTCACCCAGTACGCGCCGCGCCGCCTCGCCAGGATCTTCGCCTACGTGGTGGACCTGCTCGCCGCAGTGCCGTCGATCATCTTCGGCCTCTGGGGCCTGTTCGTGCTCGGCCCGGTGCTGACCCCGTTCGCCAAGTGGCTGTCCGAGCACCTCGGCGGCATCCCGCTGTTCAAGCAGGGCAACGTCCTCATCGAGTTGGGCGGCACGATCTTCACCGCCGGCATCGTCGTCGCCGTGATGATCCTGCCGATCATCACCGCCGTCAGCCGCGAGGTGTTCGAGCGCACGCCGATCATGCACCGCGAGGGTGCGATCGCGCTCGGCGCGACCAAGTGGGAGGTCGTGCGGACCACCGTGTGGCCGTTCGGCAAGGCCGGCTACGTCAGCGCGTCCATGCTCGGCCTCGGCAGGGCGCTCGGCGAGACCATCGCGCTGACGATCATCCTCAGCTCCACCATCAAGCCGTTCAGCGGCAGTCTTTTCGACGGTGGCGCCACCTTCGCCTCCAAGATCGCGCTGGCCGCGTCGGAGTTCAACGACCCGAAGCTGGTCGGGGCCTACATCGCGGCCGGTCTCGTGTTGTTCGCGCTGACCTTCATCGTCAACGCCATCGCGAGGTCGATCGTCGCCGGCCACAAGGAGTACGAATGACGACCGACACGGCCGACACGGCCGACGTCAACCGGCTCGCGACCCCGCCGACGTTCCAGAGCGTCAGCCTCACCCGCCGGGTCAAGAACGGCGTGGCGACCGCGCTGGTCACCCTCGCGTTCCTGATCGCCGTCGTGCCGCTGGTGTGGGTGCTGATCACCGTGATCCAGCGCGGCTTCCCGCAGATCCTGGACGCGGGCTGGTGGCAGAAGTCGTTGTCCGGCCTCACCCAGCGGCAGAAGGGTGGCGGCGTCTACCACGCCATCTACGGCACCCTGGTGCAGAGCCTGGTGTGCGGCGTGATCTCCGTGCCGATCGGGCTGTTCCTCGGCATCTACCTGGTGGAGTACGGAAAGCGGTCGCGGCTGGCCAAGACCGTGACGTTCATGGTGGACATCCTCACGGGTGTGCCCTCGATCGTCGCCGCCCTGTTCATCTACGCGCTGTGGGTCACCACGCTCGGCCTGCACCGCAGCGCGTTCGCGGTGTCCCTCGCGCTGGTGCTGCTGATGGTGCCGGTGGTCGTGCGCACGACCGAGGAAATGCTCAAGATCGTGCCGGACGAGCTGCGCGAGGCGTCCTACGCGCTCGGCATCCCGAAGTGGAAGACGATCGTGAAGATCGTTGTGCCGACGGCGATGTCGGGCATCCTGACCGGCATCATGCTCGCGCTGGCCAGGGTGATGGGCGAGACGGCCCCGGTGCTGATCCTCGTGGGGTACGCGCCGTTCATCAACTACAACATGTTCGACGGGAACATGGCGTCGCTGCCGTTGTTGATGACCGTTGAGCGCAACAACCCGACCGACGCGGGCTTCCAACGCATCTGGGGCGCGGCGATCACCCTCGTCCTGATCATCACCCTGTTCAGCCTGCTGGCCACCCTGCTGTCCAGGTGGCTCGCCCCCAAGACCAAGTGACCAGGCGGGAAATGTAGCGATGGCCAAACGCATTGACGTCAAGGACCTCAACCTCTACTACGGCAAGTTCCACGCCGTGGACAGGGTCTCGATCGCCGTGCCGCCGCGCAACGTGACGGCCTTCATCGGACCGTCCGGCTGTGGGAAGTCAACGGTGCTGCGGTCGCTCAACCGCATGCACGAGGTGACCACCGGCGCGCGCGTCGAGGGCGAGGTCCTGCTGGACGGGGAGAACATCTACAACTCCGGGATCGACCCAGTGCAGGTGCGTCGCACGATCGGCATGGTGTTCCAGCGCCCCAACCCGTTCCCCACGATGTCCATCAGGGACAACGTGGTCGCCGGCCTCAAGCTGGCTGGGATGAAGGGCAAGAAGCAGCTGGACGAGGTGGCCGAGCGGTCGCTGCGCGGGGCCAACCTGTGGGCCGAGGTCAAGGACCGCCTCGACCGGCCGGGCGGTGGGCTGTCCGGTGGTCAGCAGCAGCGACTGTGCATCGCGCGGGCCATCGCCGTGCAGCCCGACGTGCTGCTGATGGACGAGCCGTGTTCGGCGCTGGACCCGATCTCCACGCTCGCGATCGAGGACCTGATCACCGAGCTGAAGAAGGAATACACGATCGTCATCGTCACCCACAACATGCAGCAGGCCGCGCGGGTGAGCGACCAGACGGCGTTCTTCAACCTGGCCGGGGTGGGGCAGCCCGGCAGGCTCGTCGAGGTCGACGACACGGAGAAGATCTTCTCCAACCCCACGCAGAAGGCGACCGAGGACTACATCTCCGGCCGCTTCGGCTGATCCGACGCGTGGTGGGCCCGTGGCGCGCCGTCCGGCGCCGCGGGCCCACACTCGGGTCGTCACCTGGACCGGCTCGTCACCTGGACCGGCGGAGTCCGACGTACTGGAGCGCGCAGAACCCGCCGACCACGATCGCCTGGAGCACGTCCCAGACCGCCCCGACGGTGGTGAACGGCAAGCCGTTGGGCGCGAGCTCCATCAGGCTCACGATCGCCCACAGGGCGTTGGCTCCCATGATCAGCTTGGTCACGGTGCGGCTGATCTTCGCCGGCCGCGCCGCGAACCACACCGCGACGCCGTAGACCAGCAGAAACACCCCGATCGGCTCCTGGACCGACGCGGCGGGCCCGAGCAGCGTCTCGAGCGGCCCGGCCAGCGCGAGGTAGGCCAGCCCGTTGACGCCGGTGACGACCGCGTCGGCGCGCAACACCAGCCGCAGCAGGGACGTCGTGGCGGTGGCGGGATTCTCGGTAAGCGTGGCGGTGGCCATCATGGGCTCCCTTGTCGGTGATGTTCTCGTGGTGTGGCACCAGCTTCACCGGGGGACGTCATGACGTCGATTACGCCGGAGGTAATGGCCGGACCCGCCGCGCGGCCGGCCGTCGGGCGCCGAGCATGCCGTTGGGTGTCGAGCACGGGGCCGGCACGTGAAGATCAGTCTCACGACCGGTGTCCAGGCCGAGGTGTGATCTGGGACATCCCCTAGTCATTTGGGCTTCCGTCGCGTCCGCAGGGCCCTGACCTGCACCGACGATGGTCACGCACGGTGACTGGATTGGTCGGTTCGGATGGAACCGGCACACTCCCGTTTGCGTCATAATCGGTACGCGCACAGTGCTCCCTCGGTACTGTGCTGCTTGAGTCTGTGTCTGATCGCCCAGGGGGTAGTTGTGGCAGACGTCCCGATGGACATGGTGGCACGTAGCGCCGTCCCGATGAGCATGGCGCAGGTGCGTACCGCCATGGTGGGCGTGCAGAACCTGCGCATGGCCGCGGAGTCGGGTGGCTTCGCCGTCAGCGAGGAGGGCGGCAAGGCCCTCATCGACGCCATCGTGAAGATGCAGGACGGCGTCCACCAGTCCCGCCTCGAACTTGAGAACGTCAAGCAGGACTCCAAGCTGGGGACGAGCCCGGACGCCTTGGTGATGGTGCAGTACAACAAGCAGGTGGCCGATGGCGACCCGCAGTCGTTCGCGCACGTGCTTCAGCAGTTCAGCACGGTTCTCGACGAAACCAAGGCCGCCATCAACAAGGCGATGAGCAACTACCGGAACACCGACAGCGGCAACCGGGCCAGCTTCAGCGGGAAGGCCTGACCCCGGGATGACCAGGATGAGGACTTCTGTGACTCGGCCCGCGATGGTCGTTGTGTTGGCAGCCCTGACCGTCTCTCTGGCGGGCTGTTCCCAGTCGTCCGGGGGAACCGCAAAACCCGGCGACTACTCGACCCCCGGCACGGCAGCCAGCCAGTCGTCGTCGCCGACCGGCGGGAACTCCTCCACGCCCTCGACCAGTTCGAGCGGCGGCTCGATCAGCGCGCTCAAGCCGTGCGACCTGATCACGCCGGCAGAGGCGAGCGCGGCGGGCCTGGGGATCGGCGCCGGTGACAACTCGGCCGATCCGCACGGCTGTATGTGGACCGCGTCCGGCCAGTACAGCGCGGGCGTGACGCTCCGCGACAGCCAGGGCCTCAAGGACATTGTGGCCGACCAGGGCAAGCTTTCCACGGTCCCGGTCGGCAAGCACGACGGACGTCGGCTCGAAGGAAATGCCGGCGCGGGATCGTGCATGGTCTCGATCGGGGTTTCGAGCTCGTCTCGCGCCGACGTGCTGGTTATCACCGAAGATACTGCTCAGGCGTGTCAGACCGCCGACAAGTTCGCCAAGCTCGTAGAGCCCAAACTGCCGTGATGGTCTAGGGGGCAACGATGACGCCGAAGAACACGACCCAGCCGGCACCGCCTCCGGTGCAGACCACGACGTACTCGAGCGACCAGCGCGCGCAGTACATGCAGCAGTACCAGCTGTACCTGGCTGAGCATGCGAACCAGGGCCTCCCCGGTGTTGTGATGAGCATCGGTGAGTACATCCAGGCGATGCAGAAGTCCCAGCAGTACCAGGACGATCAGGCCAAGGCGCTGGAGTCGCAGGTCCACGACCACCGGCCGCCGCCGTCGTTCCAGGGCACCAACTACCTGAGCTACGACCACCCGACCCTCAAGTCGATGGTCAACACGAACATCGACCCGACGCAGGTCGACGGCCAGGGTCGTTCGTGGAACAAGCTCGGCAACACGATGGTGAACTTCCAGAACGAGGTGAGCACCGCCGTCAGCTCCAGCACGACGCACTGGCAGGGGACGGCCGGCGACTCGGCGCGCAACTACCTGACCGGTCTCGGCACCTGGACGGGCAGCACCGGTCAGGGCGCGCAGCTCATCGGCAACCACATGGCCGCGCAGCAGGAAGCGGCGGCCACGGCGAAGACCAGCATGCCGGAGCCCGTGAACTTCAGCATGGGCGACGCGATGAAGATGTACTTCACGTCGAGCCCCGCCGACCTCGCGAACACGGTCACCCAGATCAACCAGAAGTTCGACCAGCAGCAGCAGGCGCACGAGCAGGCCGCGCACGTCATGTCGACCATGGCGGACTCGCTCAAGGCGACCAGCACCACCATGCCCGCGTTCGCGCCGCCGCCCACGATGGCGGGTCCCGGTGACGGCACCGGGATCAACCCGCCCAACGGCGTCAACCCGCCCGGCAGTGGTTCGGGCGGCGTGCCCGGCGGTGGTTCCGGTGGTGGTGGCGGCGGTGGCGTGCCCGGTGGCGGCGGTGGCGTGCCTGGCGGCGGCGGTGGCGGTATGCCCGGCGGTCCCGGTGGCGGCTACCCCGGTGGTGGCGGTGGCGGCGGCCTGCCCGGCGGTCCCGGTGGTGGCGGTGGCGGTGGCGGCTACGAAGGTATCTACCACGGTGGCGGCCCCGGCACGGGCACCTCGGGTGCCGGCGGCGGTGGCGGCGGTATGCCCGGCGGTCCCGGTGGCGGCTACCCCGGTGGCGGCTACCCGATGCCGGGCGGTCCAGGCACGCCCGGTTGGGGCACGCCCGGCGGTCCCGGCGGCGGCTTCCCCGGTGGCGGTTTCCCCGGCGGCATGCCCGGCGGCGGCGTGCCCGGCGGCCGCGGTGGCGGCCCCGGCAGCGGTCGGTTCCCCGGCGGCAGCACCGGCATGCCAGGCAGCTCCGGCATGCCCGGTGGCCGCGGCGGTGGCGCAGGCAGCGGCTTCGGACCCGGCGGCAGCTCCGGCATGCCCGGTAGCCGTGGCGGTGCTGGCAGCGGCTTCGGCCCCGGCGGCAGCAACCCGAGCGGCGGCTCCGCTGCCGGCGCGATGGCGGCCGAGGAGGCAGCGGCGGCCCGCGGCGGTGGCATGGGCGCGGCGGGCGCACGCGGCGCGGCCGGTGGCATGGGCGCCGGTGGCATGGGTGCCGGCAAGGGCGGTAAGGGCGAGGACGACAAGGAACACAAGTCCGCGTCGTACCTGGTCGAGACCGAGGACGTGTTCGGGGACGGCGAGCGAGTCGCTCCGCCGGTCATCGGTGGGTGACGGTGTCGTACTCGTTCTCGCTGTCGCACGCCGCCCTCGACATCGTCTGGGAGGAGCTGAAGCTCGGTAGCCGGGTGTTTCCGTTCGACATCCCGCACCACGGCCAGACCTTCGACGAGCGACGCCGGATCCGCGACGCCGTGTTCCGCGACCTCGAGTCGCGGAACCTGGCCAGTCGCGGCCGGCTGTCGCCGGAGGCCGAGGAGGCGTTGCGCCTGCTGGTGCAGTTCGAGTACGGCTTCACCGTGATCGGCATGCTCGACCGGCAGAGCGAGCAGCAGCTGCTCGCGCGGGGCGGTGCCGCTGGCGACCTCGGCGTGCTCGCCGTCCTCGACGACCGGATGCTCAAGGTCGACACGATGCGGTCGAGCGCGCTGATCCACGCGATGGTGAGCCTGCTGCCGCAGGAGCGTCCCGGGCCGGGCCAGTCGGTGACGATCTCCACCGGGGCTCCCGCCCCGGCGCGTCGGCACGACGAGGACGAGGACTTCGACAGCATGTTCGAGCCCGTCGCGCCGACCGGCGGGCACGCGGCGCAGAACCGCGCCGTCGAGGTCATCATGGAACGACCTCGGTTGCGGGCCGGGCAGTTCTCCGCCTACGCGAGTGGCCGGCACGGCCGGCAGAACCGCTCGCCCGAGCTGGTGTGGTTCGACACCGACGCCGGCCGCTACCTGATGCAGACGCGGCGCGAGCAGGACGGCAATACCTGGATCACCATCGCGCCGACGGACAGCACGCGGATCGTGAGTCAGCTCGGCCAGTTGCTCAACTCGCTGAACGCGGGCTGAGCAACTGGCCGGTGGGCTTGCTACCGTCCGATGTGGACGGTCAGATGTCCTCGTCCTCGCTGTATCCGGGCATCTTGCCGGTCACCACGAAGACGGTCCGCTTGGCAACCGACACCGCGTGGTCGGCGAACCGCTCGTAGAAGCGGCCGAGCAGCGTGATGTCCACCGCCGAGGCGACGCCGTGCGGCCATTCCTTGTCCATGATCACCGAGAACAGGTGCCGGTGCAGGTCGTCCATCTCGTCGTCGGCCTGCTCCAGCGAGCGCGCCTTGTCGACGTCCTGGGTGCGGATGACCTCCCTGGCCTCCCGCGCCAGCTCGACGGCGATCCGCCCCATCGAGGCGAAGTCCGGCCGAACCTGGTCCGGCAGCACCGGATTCGGGTGCCTGCGCCGGGCCGCCTTGGCCACGTGCAGCGCCAGGTCACCCATCCGCTCGACGCTCTCGGCGGCGTGGATGACGGCGAGCACGGTACGCAGGTCGGTGGCCACCGGGGCCTGGAGAGCGAGCAACGCGTAGGCGTTCTCCTCAACGGAAGCCCTCGCGTCGTCCACCTTGGAGTCGTCGCTGATCACCTGCTCGGCCAGTGCGAGGTCGGTGTCGAGCAACGCCTTGGTCGCGCGCTCCATGGCGTCGCTGACCATTCCGCACATGTCCGCCAGCTGCTCGGCGAGCTCGCCAAGCTGGTCGTGGTAGGCCTCACGCATGGCCACACCATACGTGCAGCGCATCGCCGCGGCGGCATCCCTTGGTGAACCCACGGTGAACCACGGGCGACGAAATCCCGACATCGCCCCGGTCAGGGCGCACAGGGATCCTTGCCCGCGTTCACAATGGACGAATCGGGGGTCGTCGGCGTCGGCGTCGTCGTGCCGGGCTGCTGGCCGCCGGTCGGTTGCGGCGTCACGACCTTCTCGTCGTAGCCGGGTCCGATGATCAGCGCGACCGCGCCGCCCATGCTCGGGTCCTGCTCCATTTTCGCGATCGGCACGGCGGCGGCCAGCGTGCGGGCCTGGTCCTCGCGGCCCGGCGCGTACCGGACGACCGTGTGGTCCACGGGGGCTCCGGTGTTGTTGCCGACATCCACGGTCTCGAAACCCAGGTCCCGCAACGACTTCGCGGCGCTCCCGCCGAGGCCGCCCTTGGCGCTGTCGCCGTTGTAGACCTCGATCTTGATGCCCTTGGGGCTGATCACCTGGCCGGCCGGACCGGTGTTGCTCGCCGGTGGCGTCGCCTGCGCCTGCGGGGCGGGCGATGAGGAGCTCGCCGCGGCCATCTCGCCGGGCAGCGGGGTGCCGTTGCGCACCGCGGCGAACAACGCGTCCGTCTCCGGCTTCTTCATCACCTCGCGGTTGTCCGTGTTGTCCTTCTTCGGGCCCTCCACGGTGTCGTGCGGCACGGTGGTGAAGGCGACGCGGCCGGCGTCCATGCCCTGCATCGACTGTCCGAGGGTGAGCAGCTCGTCGACGCCCATGTTCTCGCCCGCGGTGGCCCCGGCGAAGGCGTTGATGAAGTTGTTCAGCTTGGTGGGGCTCAACAGCACCTGGCTGGACAGCGCCTGGCGCAGCAGCGAGGACATGAACATCTGCTGCCGGTGGATGCGCTCGTAGTCCGTCTTCGCCTCGCCCTGCACCTTGCGCGCCCGCACGTAGTTCAGCGCCTGGTCGCCGGAGATGTCGACGCGGCCGGTCTGCGAGATGACCATGCCGAGCTCGTCGTCCTTCATCGGCTTGGACACGCACACCTGGACCTTGCCGACGGCGTCGACCATCTGCTTGAAGCCGTTGAAGTCGATGCTGACGAAGTGGTTGATGTTCAACCCGGTGATCGTCTGCACCAGCTTCGTCACGCACTTGGGGCCGCCGATCGCGTAGGCGGTGTTGGACTTCACGCCCTTGGCGCCGGGATCGGGCTTGCCGCTGTTGTACTGCCCGCTCTTGGAGTCCCAGGCGTCGCAGGCCGGCCGGTCCACCTCCATGTCGCGCGGCAGCGAGGCGATCACGATCCGCTTACGGTCGGCGGGAACGTGCGCGATCATCACGGTGTCCGACCGCGCGCCCGGCTCGGCATTGGCGTCGCCGACGTTGTCGCCGGGCTTCGCGCCTGCCCTGGAGTCGGAGCCGACGATGAGGAAGTTCTCGTCGCCGTTCTGCTTTTCCTTGTCCACGATGGCGGTCGAGTTCTGGTCAAGCGCCGCGATCTTGGTGAACTTGCTGTCCGTCCACACCTTCGTGCCCCAGGCGACCCCGGTGAACAGGAACACCGTCACCGCAACGACTATGGCGGTGATCTTGAGGATCTTGGTGACCTGCCGCCGTTGTCGCGCCCGCTTGCTGGCGAGCTCGGAGTCCTCCTCGGTCTCCGGCTCCGGCTCGACGAGCAGCTCCTCCTCGTCCTCGTCGGTCTTCCACGGCATCAGCTTCGAGCGGCGTTCCTTCTTCTGCCGCTCCTGCTCGGCGAGCTCGTCGTGCACGGCGGAGAACCTGGCCAGCGTGTGGTCGACCTGCCGGCGCTTCTTGACCTCGTCGCCGATCGGTTCCATCTCGGTGGTGAGGCTGGCCGGGTCGACGTCCTCGCGGCGCTCCGGCCCGCTGCGCGTCGGCCTGGCCGGCATCGGGGCCAGGATCGGCTCGCGGATCTCGGTCGGCGCGGAGTGCTCGGCCGCCTGCTGTTCCAGCGAGGAACGGTCCTGCGCCGGACGCTCGGGACGGTCGAGTGACGAGCGCTCCGGCACGGGCGGCATGGCCGGCCGGCTGTCGTTCGGTCCGAGCCGGCGGAGCGGCGGCATGGCCGGGCGACTGTCGTTGGGCCCGAGCCGGCTGGGTGCCTGCATGGCGGGCCGGCTGTCGTTCGGCCCGAGTCGGCCGGGCGGCGGCATGGCTGGGCGACTGTCGTTGGGCCCGAGCCGGCCCGGGATCGGCATGGCCGGGCGGCTGTCGTTCGGCCCGAGCCGGTTCGCGATGGCTCCGGTGGCTCCGGTGGCGCCGGCCGCCGGGGGGCGCGGCGCGCGGGGTTCGCCACCGGGGGCCTGCGGCTGGCCTGGCGCGGAACGCGGGCCGCCGGGCTCCTGGCGCGACGGCAGCGGGCGGCGGCCGGTCGGCGCGCCGCCGGGCGGCATGCCCTGCGGGCGACGGCCCTGCTGGTCTCCTGGCGGCGCGAGGGGACGCCGACCGGTGCCGTCCTGGCGCGGCGGCATCGGCCGCTGTCCGGTGGCCTCGCCCGGCCGACCGTGGCCGGGCTGGCCCGACTGACCCTGCTGACCTGACTGGCCCTGCTGACCCGGTTGGCCTGGTTGGGCGTTCGGTGCCGGTCGAGTGCCGGTGCGTTCGGCCCTCGGTGGCAGCGGGTGGCGTCCGCTGGCCTCTGCGGGGTGCTGCGGCCTGCCGACGGGCTCACGCGGCGTCTGGGGGGCCTGCGGAGCCTGCGGTGCCGACCGGCGGCCGCTGTCCTCGGCGCGCGTCGGCGCGGCCCTTCGGCCGGTCGACTCGGCCACGGGCGGTGGCGGCGGGCCAGGGTCGGCGGCGCGGCGCCTGCGGGGCTGCTGCCGTGGCGGCTCGGGTTCGGCTGCCCTGCGGCGCGAGGGCGCCTGCGGCTGCGCGTCCGGCGGGATCGGCCGGGGAATGTTCGATCTGGTATGTCTTTCCACCAGATCGGAGACGCTCAGGCCGCCCGAGTCCTCCATGGAGCGGCGGCGACGTCTACCTGTCGGCTTGTCCTCCTGGACGTCCTCGGGGCCGTCACCGCCAGCATCCGGGAATCCGCTGCCACCACGGCGGGGGTCGTCGGGCACCCGGGCTCCCTTCACGGCTCCAGTACAGGTTGGTCATTACGAGTTGACCACAGCCGGGACACATTGGTTGCACCACCCGGTGTGTCGGCTGCGCACGCGATAGTACGGATGACTGCCACTTCTGACGACCACGTGGCGGGATCCTGACACTCTCAGTACTCAATTCCGCGCACTGCCTTACACCGAATGGGCGAGAGAACGGCTCAGAAGTAGCCGACTGCGCGAGGTTCCGCGATCGCTCGGCGACCGGCCGCGGGGCCGGCGAGGCGCACTCTGCCGTTGTCGCGGTAGGCGACCGCGTTTCTGCCGGACTGCTTGGCCGTGTACAGCAGGCTGTCGGCCCGCAGGAGCTGCTGTTCCGCGCCGAGCGGCGGCCGCGCGGGCGGCTCGGCGGCGGGCGGCTCGTGCGCGAGGCCGATGCTGACGGTGACCCGCAGGCCCGCGGCGATCGTCGACCAGTGGTGCCGCTCGACCCTGGCCCGCGCGGCCTCGGCCGCCGCGACGGCGGTGACCGCGTCGACCCCTGGCAGGACCAGCACGAACTCCTCGCCGCCGTACCGCGCGCAGAACGCGCCGTCGCGCAGGCCGTCCTGCAACAGCTCGACGACGCGCCGCAACACCTGGTCCCCGACCAGGTGGCCGTAAGTGTCGTTGACCTGCTTGAACCAGTCGAGGTCGACCAGCGCCACGGCGAGCCCGTTGCGGGCGTCACCCTGCTCCGTGACGAGTGTCACAAGCCGCTGGTCGAGATACCGCCGGTTGTAGCTGGCGGTCAGGCTGTCCCGCAGGCTCTGCTCCCTGGCCTCGGCGTGCTCCCTGCGCAGCCGGTCCACCTCGCGGCGGAACTGCTCGGGCACCTGCGGCGGCTCGTCCTGGTCGGCGTAGACGAGATCGAGCGCGGACCGCAGGTGCTGGTAGGCCTGCCGCCACTGGCCGCGCGAGGCGAGCAGCGCGGCGATGGACTCGTGCAGCTGCACCAGCCCGGAGCTCTCGGAGCCCGCGTCCGGCGGCGCGGCCCGCAGGAGATGGGCGTCCGGCAGGGAGTCGGCATCGGCATGGCCGTCCGGCCGCACTGGCTCTGGTCCGGCGATGTGGGGCTGGAATACGGTCACCGCGCTCACCTCCCTACCTGCCTGGTGTCGACTTCCCAGAGGCGGCGCTTGAGCGAGCAAGACGTGCGGGTGCCGAATTTCCCCCGACTGGTTGACCGCGCCTTGCTCCGATCTAGTGACGCTGCGTGATCCACTTCGCATTCCGCGGATCGGCCGGCCGGGTCGTCTCAGCCGGGTCGTCTCAGCCGGACAGGCAGGGCGCGAACCCGTAGGCCACGCCGTCAAGCACCACCACGTGCTCGGAGCCGATCTGGCTGCCGACCTCGGCGTTGTCCCGGCGCGCGCTGACCGTGACGGCCACCACGTAGACCACGCCGCGCGGGTGCTGCGCCTGGTCGGTCGGCACCCACCTGGCGTCCGTCCTGAGCGTGGACATGGTCGGTTCGATCCGCAGCGTCATGCCGGCCAGGTCGCAGGTCTTGCCGGGGAAGTCCGGGTGCTGGGTGCGGCTGAGCACGTCCAGCTGCTGCGCAGAGCCGTGCGCGCCCGCGTCGTTGAGCTTGCCGAAGTAATCCGTGACGAGCGCCCGGTCCCGGTCGGTCAGGGCGAGTGGCCGCGCCGTGCCGGCCACCGAGGACCCGCAGCCGGCCAGCAGCGCGAGCCCGGCCGAGGCCAGCGCGACCGTCCTGAGCGCGGCCGCCGCCCGTCCGCTGGCAGCCCGCCCGCTAACCACCCGTCGGCTAGCCACCCGAGTGCATCAACTCGGCCCCGGCCGGCACGGTGGCGTCCTCGGGGTCGTTCAGCCAGCCCTCCGGCAGCACGACCTTTGCCGGCGACCCCTGACGGCCCCGTGGCCCGTCCGCGTCGGCGGGGAACTCGGCCGTGTGGTCGAGGCCGCCGAGCAGGTCGTCCAGCTCGGTCAGCGTCGACACCATCGCGAACCGCTGCCGCAGCTCGGAGCCGACCGGGAAGCCCCGCAGGTACCAGGCCATGTGCTTGCGCAGGTCCCGGACGCCCTTGTCCTCGCCGTAGTGCTCGGTGAGCAGCTCGGCGTGCTGGCGCAGCACGACGGCGACCTCGCCGAGGCTGGGGCCGTCCGGCACGGGTTGGCCCGCGAAGGCCGCCTGGAGGTCGCGGAACAGCCACGGCCTGCCAAGGCAGCCCCGGCCGACCACCACGCCGTCGCAGCCCGTCTCCGCAACCATGCGCAGCGCGTCGGCCGCGCTGAAGATGTCGCCGTTGCCGAGCACCGGGATCGAGGTGACGTGCTCCTTGAGCCTGGCGATGGCCGACCAGTCGGCCTGCCCCGAGTAGCGCTGCGCGGCCGTGCGCGCGTGCAGGGCCACCGCGACGGCGCCCTCCGCCTCCGCGATCCGGCCAGCGTCGAGGTAGGTGGTGTGCTCGTCGTTGATGCCGATGCGGAACTTCACCGTCACCGGGATGCCGGCCGGTTCGGCGGCGCGGACAGCGGCGCGGACGATCTCGCCGAACAGCCGCCGCTTGAACGGCAGCGCCGCCCCGCCGCCCTTGCGGGTCACCTTGGGCACCGGGCAGCCGAAGTTCATGTCGATGTGGTCGGCGAGGTTCTCCTCGACGATCATCCGGACGGCCGCGCCCATGGTCGCCGGGTCGACGCCGTAGAGCTGCATGGAACGCGGCTGCTCGCTCGGGTCGAAGGTGATCATGTGCATGGTCGTCGCGTCGCGCTCGACCAGCGCCCTGCTGGTGATCATCTCGCAGACGTACAGGCCGGCGCCGTACTGGCCGCACAGCCTGCGGAACGCGACGTTGGTGATCCCGGCCATCGGGGCGAGCACGACCGGCGGGTCGACCGCGTACGGACCGATCCGGAGGGCGGGCTTGGCCAGAGTTGCGGTCTCCACGCCTCCATTGTCACCGCTTCGGGCAGTAGCGAGAAGTTGACGTTGCAGAACCGGACTTCGACAGGTTGCGAAACGAGACCCACCGGCGCACTACCGTGAGCGGGTGAACGCCCCCTCCCGACCTGTCGACCGCACCTGGCTGGTGGCCTGCGCCGCCGCCCTGTGGGGCACCGACGGCCTGCTGCGTAAGCCGCTCGCGGACGCCCTGCCGTCGGCCACCGTCGTGCTCTGGGAGCACGCCATCGTCGTGCTCGTGCTGCTGCCGTGGCTGCCGAGGGCGGTGCGCGCGCTGCGCGCCTGCACCTGGCGGGAACGCCTCGCCGTGCTCGCCGTCGGCGCCGGGTCCTCCGCGGTGGCCACGGCGCTGTTCACCTCGGCGTTCCGGCTCGGCGACCCGATCACCCCGCTGGTGTTGCAGAAGTTCCAGCCCGTGTTCGCGGTGCTCGCCGCGTTCCTGCTGCTCGGCGAGCGGATCACCGCGCGCTACCTGGTGTTCGCGCTGCCCGCGCTGGCCGGCGCGTGGCTGCTCGCGTTCCCCGATCCGCTGCACGTCAAGGTCGCCGCCGCGCAGGCCGCGCTGCTCGCGCTCGCCGCAGCGGCCCTGTGGGCGGCCGGCACCGTGCTCGGCAGGCTGCTCAGCAGGCGGCTCGCGCCGTGGGACCTGACCGTGCTGCGGTACGCGGTCGGGCTGCCCGCCGCCGGCGTCGTGGCCGCCGCGCAGGGCGTTTCCGTGGTGCCAGGCTGGGACAACGCGCTCGGCCTCGTGCTGCTCGCGCTCGTGCCGGGGCTGCTCGCGCTGAGCCTCTACTACGTCGGCCTGCGCGCCACGCCCGCCGCGCGGGCCACCATCGCCGAACTCGCCTTCCCGGTGACCGCCGCGCTGCTCGGCGTCAGCCTGCTCGGCGCGCGGCTGTCCGGCAGCCAGTGGCTCGGCTTCGCGGTCGTGGTGGCCGCGGTGACCGCGCTTGGCTGGCACGAGCGGACCAGCCGGGTGCCTGCGGTGCGGGAACGGGTGCCGGAGAATGCCGTGACATGACCGCGCCCGAGGAGTCCGAGCAGCAACGGCTGGCGCGCAATCTGGGTGAGCTGCTGCAGGAGCTCAGGGTCGCCCAGGCCGGCGTGCAGATCCTGTTCGGCTTCCTGCTGTCGGTGGCGTTCACCGAGCGCTACGCGCACGCGGACGAGTTCGTGCGCGTCACCCACCTCGTCACCGTGCTGTTCTCCGCTGCGGCGGCGATGCTGCTGACCGCGCCGGCGTCCTGGCACCGGCTGCTGTTCCGGCACGGGCGGCGCGCGGAGATCATCAGGGTGGCCAACGTGTTCGCGCTGTCCGGGCTGGTCGCCCTGGCCTGCGCGATGACGGGCACCGTGCTGTTGCTCGGCGAGGTGGTGCTCGGCGGCTGGGCCGCCATCCTGCTCGGCGTCCTGGCCGGCCTGGGCTTCCTCACCCTCTGGTTCGCACTCCCACTCCGCGAACGTTTGCGCACCCTCACCACCTGAGCGAGAGCCCCCTCGCCCCCGCCCCCTCAACCCAGGTCGCGCGCCAACAAGTCATCCTCGGTCTCGCCACGCACCAGCACGGTGGCCACGCCGTCCCGGACGCCGATCAGCGGCGGCCGACCGACCTGGTTGTAGTTGGACGCCAGCGAGTGGTGGTAGGCGCCCGTGCACGGCACGGCGAGCAGGTCGCCCGCGCGGATGTCCTGCGGCAGCGGGACGTCGGCGGCCAGCACGTCGCCCGCCTCGCAGTGCCGGCCGACCACCGTCACCGGGCGGCGCGGGGCGCGAGTGTGCCGCCCGACCAGCCGGACGCTGTACCGCGCGCCGTAGAGGGAGGGGCGCGGGTTGTCGCTCATGCCGCCGTCGACCGCCACGAACGTGCGGGCGCCGCCCTGTTTCACGTTCACCACGCGATAGAGCGTCACCCCGGCCGGCCCGACGATCGACCGGCCCGGCTCGATGGTCAGGCGCGGCACCGGCAGCCGGTGCGACTGGCACTCGTAGTGCACCGCGACGCGGACCCGGTTGGCGAAGCCGGTGAGGTCGAACTCGTCCTCGCCGTCCAGGTAGGGCACCGCGAAGCCGCCGCCGAGGTCGAGCTGGGGGAGGGTGAGCCCGTGCTCGGCGTGCAGGGCGGCGAGCAGCCCGACCATGCGGCGCGCGGCCAGTTCGAAGCTCGCCACCCTGGTGACCTGGGAGCCGATGTGGCAGTGCAGGCCGACCAGGCGCAGGCTCGGCTGGGCGAGCACGTGCCGGACGGCGTCCTCGGCGGCGCCGCTGGCCAGCGAGAAGCCGAACTTCTGGTCCTCGACCCCGGTGGCGATAGCCCGGTGGGTGCGCGCGTCGACGCCAGGGGTGACCCGAACGAGGACGCGCTGCGGGTAGCGGGCGAGCGAGCCGAGCTGGTCGATCTCGTCGAGCGAGTCGACCACGATCCGGCCGACGCCGTAACCGATCGCGGCCTTGAGGTCGTCGGGCGTCTTGGCGTTGCCGTGCATGACGATGCGCTCGGCGGGGAAGCCGACCGCGCGGGCCACGGCCAGTTCGCCGGCCGAGCACACGTCGAGCGAGAGCCCCTCCTCATCGATCCAGCGGACCACGGCCTTGCAACTGAGCGCCTTGCCCGCGTAGGCGACCTCCGCCTCCGGCATCGCCTGTCGGTAGGCGCGGGCGCGGCGGCGCACCTCGTTCTCGTCGATCAGGTAGCTCGGCGTGCCGAACTGCGCAGCGAGGCGGGTCAGCGGGACCCCGCCGAGAAGCAGGTCGCCGTCGTGCCCCAGGGCCGTGTCGAGCGGCCAGATGCGCTCGGACAGCTTGGCCTGCAAGGAACTGCCCAGCGAGGGAACCAGCTCGGCCAACGTCACCGCGTCCTCCCGATGCCTACGCCGCCGCCCATCGCGTCGGCCACCCCAAGGACACCCTCACCCGACCACCGAGCGCCCCTCCGTGGACGCGCCCATGACGCCCAGCGCGTTCATCCTTTCGCCGTGCTGACACCCGGGTGTTCGCCGCCACAGCCCCACTGGCCCCGACGTGATCTGCAACACGGCTACTTCGGATCGCCACCAGTGTCGGTGCGCACGCCGGCCTTCCTCTAACCTTGACGGCGGGCCGCTAGCTCAATTGGCAGAGCAGCGGACTTTTAATCCGCGGGTTCGGGGTTCGATCCCCCGGCGGCCCACTGAACATGCAGGTGAGGCCCTGTCCGATCAGGACAGGGCCTCACGTTTTGTGGATCTGGGGCACGCTTACGGCACGGATACCTCGCGACTGAGTGCCGAGCTGCCGGTCACTTCACCAGCGCCTCAAGCACCTGGGCGGCTCCGGTGGTGCATCGCCGGCGCCCGTAGTGGTGGTCCTGGGTCATCGACACCGTGGCGTGGCCGAGCTGGTCGGTGGCGCGTGCTGGCAGATCGGCCTCGTGCTGCACCTGCGCCGGCTCTCTGCCGGCGACCTGTTCGAGACCTACTCTGGACGCTTCGAGACCGAGTAGAGCCAGTCGAAGCCAGCGACCTGCTAGGGGGACATGTGGCTCGCGTGGACTACTTCCACGACCCCAACGCCCCCAAGGTCAACAGCGTCAAACCGGCCGTCAGCGCGTTCGTCCAGGATGTCGCCGGCCGACTGCTCATGATCCGCCGCACCGACAACGACCTGTACTCCATCCCCGGGGGAGGCCAGGAGGTCGGCGAGACTCTCGCTCAGACCGCCGTTCGCGAGGTGAAGGAGGAGACCGGCATCGACGTCGAGGTCACCGGCCTGATCGGCTTGTACTCCAATCCCGCTCACGTGATCGCCTACGACGACGGCGAAGTGCGCCAAGAGTTCTCGATCTGCTTCCGGGCCCGACTGATCGGCGGCAAGCTGCGCACCAGCAGCGAGTCCAAGGAAGTCGAATGGGTCGCGCACGAGCGGTTGGACGAGCTGAACATCCACCCGTCCATCCAGCTCCGCATCGGCCGCGGGTTCGAGAATCGCAGCGAGCCCTACTACACCTGATCTGCCGAATTCGGCTGTACGGGATCAAGAGAGCCGCCGGCGGCGCGAAGGTTCCCGAGCTGACTTGGCGACGAGCGCGAAGCCGTGACGATCGCGCGCATGGTCAGCTTGGCAGAGCTGGGCACGGCGATCGACGCCCGCCGACGCTTCGCGCCAACGGCCACCGAGGGGCGTGGCTCACCCTTGGTGCGCGCTCACGACGCGGCCGTCGCGGATCGTCAATCGGATGCGGTTCAACCTGAGATCCGTGGTCATCCAGGGGTTGCGGTCGAGGTCCACTCGCTGAACGTCGAACCCCTCGGTCTCGAACCGGCGAGCAGCTTTCTCGACCGGCCAGCCCACAACCTCATCAGGGTCGAAGCTTGGCTCACGCACGTTCAGCCCCATGTCGGCTCCGTCCGTCAGCGGGCCGCGTGACATTCAGATCACCTTACCGTCGGACAGCACAGTCTAAAGATCATCGCCGTACTTACTCCTCACAAATCGATCCCCGGCGGCCCACCAAGATCGATACGGGTCCGTAACACGAACGGTGT
>NZ_VUOB01000263.1 GCF_008386585.1 Solihabitans fulvus | reverse complement strand
CACCGCTCAGGTGAACCTGCACACGGGTGACGTGAGGGACGAAACGCTAACATGGATAACATAGGCAGTTAATCCAAGCAGGTGACATCGTTCAACCTGCACAGGGCAGGTCCCGTAACTATACGACCATACCAGCGTCTTTATTATTTTATTAATTTGAACCGGGATTGGCTTATTTAACTTGCTTTGAGCGGGCCTTCATCGTGTTAAAAGCTTAGCTCGATCCCCTGGGCAGTATTCCTGAAACACACTTTTGGCAAAGTGTTTCAAGATTAGATACAAAACCCATGTTAAACATTGGAGGT
>NZ_VUOB01000261.1 GCF_008386585.1 Solihabitans fulvus | reverse complement strand
TCCCGGCAGCACAAATGCCACAGGTTCATCCCGCGTGGCGTGAAGTGCATCAGTATGCAGCTTCACCAGTGCCACGACCGTGACCAGTTCAGACGTATCCAGAATCACGGTATCCGGCTGCGCTGATCCCACCTCATTTTCATGTCCGGTCAGCACATTTTCCCGGCTGAGAGGGGTGTCCTGACCGGCAGTTTCATCCGTGTCATCAAGCTCCTCTTTCAGCTCTGCCACACGGAGCGCCAGTTCTTCTTTCGTCCCCGTCAGGCTGACATCACGGTTCAGTTGTTCACCCAGCGAGCGGAGACGGGCAATCAGTTCATCTTTCGTCATGGACTCCTCCACAGAGAAACAATGGCCCCGAAGGGCCATGATTACGCCAGTTGTACGGACACGAACTCAT
>NZ_VUOB01000260.1 GCF_008386585.1 Solihabitans fulvus | reverse complement strand
CGTTAGAGGTGAAATTCTTGGATCGTCGCAAGACGAACATCAGCGAAAGCATTTGGCAAAGGTGTTTTCATCAATCAAGAACGAAAGTTAGAGGTTCGAAGGCGATTAGATACCGCCCTAGTTCTAACCGTAAATATGTCATCTAGCGATCCGCCGACGTTACTACAATGGCTCGGCGGGCAGCTTCCGGGAAACCAAAGATTTTGGACTCCGGGGGGAGTCTGGTTGCAAAGCTGAAACTTAAAGGAATTGACGGAAAGGCACCACCAGGAGTGGAGCCTGCGGCTTAATTTGACTCAACAAGGGAAACCTCACCCGGGCGGGACAGGGACAGGATTGACAGATTGATAGCTCTTTCTCGATTCCGTGGGTGGTGGTGCATGGCCGTTCTTAGTTGGTGGAGCGATTTGTCTGGTTAATTCCG
>NZ_VUOB01000259.1 GCF_008386585.1 Solihabitans fulvus | reverse complement strand
TGACAAGATGACGAAGGGTACCTCAAGCTTCGGTAAGCGCCGAAATAAGACCCATACGTTATGCAGAAGATGTGGTAGATCGTCATATCACATTCAAAAATCAAAATGCGCCCAATGTGGATATCCTGCAGCAAAATTACGATCCTACCACTGGTCAGTAAAGGCTAAGCGCAGGAAGACTACTGGAACTGGCCGCATGCGCCATTTGAAGATTGTCAGGAGGCGCTTCCGTAATGGTTTTAAAGAAGGGAAACCAACACCGCT
>NZ_VUOB01000258.1 GCF_008386585.1 Solihabitans fulvus | reverse complement strand
TACTAATTCGAGTATTAAAAGGTAAATTATTTTTGTAAACCTAATTAATTAATTGATCATAATTTATTTTGATTTATGAAGACTAATTCTTTATTTTCACGGTCTTTGATGAATAAATAAAATCATCTAATTCATATACTGTTATAAAGTTTCCTATCCATAGAAAACTTACAACATTGCATCGAAAAACTTGCGGAAAAAGTTTACTAGCGTATCATTAAACAGCATTTCATAAGTGCAGTGTGAAGGCCGTTTTTTCAATTTAAGATAGGAACAGTAAATTTGGATTAAAAACTGGATTATCAACAGCATTTCATAAGTAGAGTGTGAGAACATTTTCATTTATTTAAGAAAGGGACCATAAATTTGGATAAAAAATTTGTTTATCAACAACATTTCATAAGTGGAGTACGAGAGTCATTTTTATTTATTTAAGGGAG
>NZ_VUOB01000031.1 GCF_008386585.1 Solihabitans fulvus | reverse complement strand
GTGGACTCACCTTCACTCACACCTCAGGTAACGGCTGCGTCGTCGGACCGTCATGAACATCGCACTGTGGATCACCGCTGGACTGCTGGCCATCGCCTCCCTTGGCGGCGGCGCAATGCTGTTGACGCAACCCAAGGAGAAGCTGGCCGGCTCGGGCTGGGCCTGGGTCGAGGACTTCGGCGCAGGCGCCGTCAAGGCCATCGGCGCCCTCAAGGTCCTGGCCGCGGTGGGGCTGATCCTGCCGGCCGTGCTCGACATCGCCCCGGTGCTGGTGCCGCTGGCCGCCGTCGGTTGGCTGCTGCTGATGGTCGGCGCGGCCATCACGCACCTTCGCCGCCGCGAGGCGTCGGCCATCGTGGTGAACGTCGTTCTGTTCGCCATGGCCGCCTTCGTTGTGTTGGGCCGCTTCGGCTTCCCGCCGTTCGCCGGTTGATCTTTCGGGATTTCTGGGGCTATTTAGTGCAAACGGCGCGCTCCGGCATGATCCGGATGGAGGGCGACACCGCGTCCGGCCGGGTCTATCTGGCGGAAGCTGCGGCGGAAAACGAACTGGCCGGGCGGCGCCCTGCTTCACTCTTCGGTGCGCCGAAGCCCCATGTTGGCCCAGCAGGGCGGGTCCACGACGATCGCGACTGCTACCCGGCACAACGACTCTGGGTCGGCGAAGGTCCGAATGCATCAAGCGACACAGTGTGCGACTAACTCAATCGAGCAGCCGACGATGACCCTCGGTGAAATCTGTGCGCGAGCAAGCTGGGCGGCCCATTGCCGCATCGCGGGCTGCGGAGGATGGTCTCGAACAGCACGTCCACCCCGGTGGCAGGGAACGTTCTCCTTGGCGCACGGCCCCCGAACCGTGACCACGCCAGGAAAGCCATGTCGTGGCCGAACGGCCGCACGACGGGCGATTCCGCCGCGCCGGCGACACGACCAGCTGAAGGGAACCGCCAGTGACCTCGACCCGCTCCGCCTCCGGCAACGTCCTGCGCAGCGAATACCAGAAGTCCGTCGCGGCCTACTGGAACAACGAGAAGGACCCGGTCAACCTGCTGCTCGGCGATGTCGACGGGCTCTACCACCATCACTACGGGATCGGCGAGGTCGACCCGTCCGTGCTGGAAGGCCCGCAGGAGACCGAAAACGAGCGGATCATCGCGGAGATGCACCGGCTGGAGACCGCCCAGTCCGAGGTCCTGCTCGACCACCTCGGCGCGGTCTCTCCCGGCGATCGGCTGCTGGACGCCGGATGCGGCCGAGGCGGCACGAGCATCATGGCCGGCGAACGCTTCGGCTGTCAGGTGGACGGGGTCTCGATCTCCGAGCAGCAGGTCGAGTTCGCCAACCGGCAGGCGGCGTTGCGCGGTCTGTCCGACAGGGTGCGCTACCACTTCCGCAACATGCTGGACACCGGGTTCGAGACCGGCGGATACCGGGGCATCTGGAACAACGAGAGCACCATGTACGTGGACCTGCGCGAGCTGTTCGCGGAACACGCCAGGCAGCTGGAGTTCGGCGGCCGCTACGTCACCATCACCGGCTGCTACAACGATGTGACCGGTGGCCGGTCCAAGGCGGTCAGCCAGATCGACCAGCACTACACCTGCAACATCCACCGGCGCAGCGAGTACTTCCAGGCGATGACGGAGAACAACCTCGTGCCGATCTCCGTCGTCGACCTGACCGCCCTGACGATCCCCTACTGGGAGCTGCGCGCCAGGTCCTCGGTGGCCACCGGGATCGAGGGCCCCTTCCTCACCGCGTACCGCGAGGGCAGCTTCCACTACCTGCTCATCGCCGCCGACCGCGTCTGACCATTTCGGCTTTTTCTCCCACACGGCAACAGATCGGCGCCAACCAATCGTTTCCGACACCGTGGAGACGCAGAGGAGCAGCGATGCCGGACACCCTCCCCATACCTCGTCCCGTCCTTCCGTCGGACGCCGCCGTGCCCGCCGTGCTGACCGGGCCGAGCGGCCTGGGCACCTCGGCCGCCCGCATCGCGGCGCAGCTCAACGAGGCTCGGGTCAACGAAGCTGGGGTCAACGAGGCTCGGGCGGACCAGTCGACACAGCCCCCGAGCGAGGTCGGGGGGGATCCCGCGTACGCGGAAAGGCCGTGGGGCGACGGGAGTGCGCCACCCCTGTACTGCCCGATCACCGAGCGGACAGACGACTCGCTCGGCGTCGTGGTCGACGAGCGGCTGGTAGCGTGGGGCGAGGAATGCGGATTCGAGGAGGACGAGCTGGACCAGCTCCGCGCCGCCAGGTTCGGACAGCTGGTCACGCTCGCCCATCCCGACTGCGACGACCCGGACCGGCTGCTGATCTCGGCGAAGCTCAACGCGGCGTGGTGGGCCGCCGACGACCTGTACGCGGACGACACGGCGCTCGGGGCAGTGCCGGCCGAGCTGCCGCCCCGGCTGTCGTTGGCGATGGCGGCCATGGATCCCGTCCCGCCGATGGGGGAGTTCACCCGCGAGCTGGACGAGACGCTGGCGAACGACCGCGTGCTCGTCGCGCTGCGCTCGGGTGTCGACCACCTGTCGCGCTACGGCACGCCGGCCCAGGTGCAGCGAGTCTGCTACTCGACGTTCGCGATGTTCGTGAGCTGGACCGCCTACGCGGCGTGGAAGCACGCCGACAAGTCCCCGCCCGCGTGGGAGTACCTGGCCGCGAGGCAACACGACAGCTTCTACACCTCGATGACGCTGATCGATGTCCTCGGTGGCTACGAACTCGACGCGAACGTGTTCTACGAGCCGCGAGTCCGCAGCGCCGCCATCCAGGCGGGGACCGCGGCCGTGCTCGTGAACGACCTCCACTCCGTGACCAAGGACCTGGCGGACGAGAACCCGCCGTGCAACATGGTGCTACAGATCGCCGCCGACCGAGGCTGCTCGATCGAGGAGGCCACCGAGATCACCGTCGGCCTGCACAACGACGTCGTCCGCGACTTCCAGGCGGCGCACCGCGACCTACAGGCCGTGCCGTCCGTCGAGCTTCAGCGGTTCCTGCGGGGGCTGCGGTCGTGGATGGGCGGGAGTTTCGAGTGGCACTCCACCAATCCCCGGTACGGGAGCCGGCCGGCCACCGAGGAGTGATGTAGCAAGGGCAGGGCCGTCTTCGTGGTGAGGGTAGGGCTGGCCTCACCACGAAGACTGCTGCCTGCCCGGCTGTGGCCGCCGGCCGGGTACGGCAGCGTCGACGAGGACCGCATTCGATCACTGGAGGCGATTCTCGTGTCCCACAAGGGCTTACGCCGTCGACCCGCCCGGACGGCGGTGGCCGTGGCGGCCGCGCTCGTCGCCGTGTCGTTCGGCTCGGTGCCGTTCGGTTCGGCGCAGGCGGCCGAGGACCACGCGCGCGGCCTGTCCGCGACGATCCGCTACACAGAGTTCGGCATTGCGCACATCGTCGCGCACGACTACGCGAGCCTCGGCTACGGCCAGGGCTACGCGGCGGCGGGCGACAACCTGTGCGCCATCGGGGAGGGCATGCTGGGGCTGGACGGCCGCAGGTCCCGCTTCTTCGGCAAGGACGCCGCGCCGACCAACACACTGAGCCTGGCGAGCACAAACCTGGCCAGCGACCTGTACTTCACCGGGCTCAACGACAGCCACGTGGTCGACCGCCTTGTCGACCAGCCCGCGCCGCTCGGCCCGGAGCCCGGTGTCCGGGCGATGGTGCGCGGCTACGCGGCCGGCTACAACGCCGTCCTCGCCGAGGGCGGCCACACCAGCTGCGCCGGCGCCGCGTGGCTGCGCCCCATGACCGAGCTGGACGTCTACCGGCGGGCCTACGCATGGGGCCTCGCGCTCGGCCAGTCGGGCACGCCGGATGGCATCGCCGCGCAACCGCCGACCGAGGACACCCCGCAGGCCGACCCGCACGCCGCCGTGCCGGTGTCTGCCCCCGACCTGTCCGGGCCGGGCAGCAACGCCGTCGCGCTCGGCCGGGACGCCACGGCGAACGGCAGGGGGATCTCCATCGGCAACCCGCACCTGCCGTGGGGCGGCGACTTCCGATTCACCCAGGCGCAGCTGACCATCCCGGGACGGCTCGACGTCAGCGGGGCGTCCCTCCTCGGCCTGCCGATGATCACCCTCGGCCACACCGGGACGCTGGCGTGGAGCGGCACGATCGCCGACGCGGCCACCCCGTTCACGCTGTTCGAACTGAAGCTGGTGCCCGGCACGCCCACCAGCTATCTGGTCGACGGCCGTCCGGAACCCATGCGGCGCCGCGACATCACGGTCGACGTGGCGCAGCCGGACGGCACCGTGCGCCCGGAGACCCACACCCAGTGGTGGACCGATCGCGGCCCGGTGGTGACCAGCTTCCGCGGCCTGCCGGTGCAGTGGACCACCGAGCGCGCCTACGCGCTGGCTGACCCCAACGCGCAGAACATGCGCATGCTCAACTGGCTGTTCGAGACCGCCCATGCCCGCGATGTCGCGGACCTGCGCTCCGCGTTGCGCACCACCCAGGGCAGCCCGATGTTCAACATTCTCGCCGCCGACGCCAAGGGAGACACGATCTTCTCCGGCATGACCGTGGTGGCGAACGTGACCGACGAGCAGGCGCGGCGCTGCGATACCGCGCTCGGCCAGCAGACCTTCCCCAAGTCGGGACTGGCGGTGCTCGACGGGTCGCGCTCGGACTGCGCGTGGGCGACCGACCGCGACGCCGTGCAGCCGGGGATCTTCGGTCCGAGCAACCTGCCGGTGCAGCAACGCGCGGACTACCTCGCCAACTCCAACGAGAGCTACTGGCTGGCCAACGCCACGGCGCCGTCCGCGAGCTACCCCCGGGTGCTCGGCCCCTCGGCGACCGAGCGGAACGTGCGCACCCGCGACACCCTCACGGAGATCACCGACCAGCTGGCGAGGGAGCCGTTCACCCGACAGTCGGCGCAGGACCTGGTGCTGTCCAACCGGATGTACGCGGCCGAGCTCGCGGTGGACGGCACGGTCGCGATGTGCCGGAACCTGCCGGGCGGTCACGCCGTCGACTCCTCGGGGACGACCGTGGACGTCGGCGCGGCCTGTCAGGCGCTGGCCGGCTGGGACCGGCACGGCAACATCGACAGCCGGGGCGCCCTGCTGTTCAGCCGGTACTGGACGAGGGTGGCGCGCGCGGCGGGCCTGTGGCTGACCCCGTTCGACGTCAACGATCCGGTGCGCACCCCGAACACCCTGGACACGGCCAACCCGTTGCTGCCCAAGGCGCTGGCCGACGCCGTCGACGAACTGCGGGCGGCCGGCATCCCGCTGGACGCGCCCCTCGGCGAGCACCAGTACGTGCAGGTCGGCCAGCGGCGCGTGCCGATCGGCGGCGGGCGCGGCGAAACCGGTTCGTTCAACGTGATCGCGAGCCAGTGGGACCCGGCCAACGGCTACGACGCCATCGGCGCCCACCTCGGCCAGAACAGCACGAGCTACCTGCACGTGGTGGCGTTCAACGGAACCCAGTGCCCGGACGCGCGGACGCTGCTGACCTACTCCCAGTCCGCGGACCCCACCTCGCCGCACGCGAACGACCAGCTCGACCTGTTCTCCCGCAAGCAGTGGGTGACCGACCGGTTCTGTCAGCGCGACATCCTCGCCTCACCGGTGTTGCGGACCGTGCACATCGGCACGGACGGGTAGCCGGCCGGGGGTGACGGCGCGTCGCCCTGCTGTCGCCGTGCGCGTCCGCGCGGCAGTGTCCGACTGGGACGGTCGACTGATAATAGCTATTATCTAAGAAGAATCTGGTTCGATCTCTTGACATGGGTTCGCGAAATCACTCATGCTCCTGCTCACACCGCAGTGATAATAGGAATAAGCAGGTGAGCAGAGGGCATGGGCAAGGAGAAGCGGCGCACCACGCAGCAGGACATCGCCCGCATGACCGGGGTGAGTCAGGCGACGGTGTCGATGGTGCTGAACAACCGCGACGACGGTGAGATCCGCATCCCGCAGGAGACTCGCGACCGCGTCCTGGCCGCGATCCAGAGCACGGGCTACGTGGCCAACCCGATCGCGCGGAGCCTGATCTCGCAGGACAACCGGATCTTCGGCGTGTTCACCTACGAGTCGGTGTTTCCCAGCGAGGACCTCGACTTCTACCACCCGTTCCTGGCCGGCATCGAGCGGCGCGCGGAACAGCTCGGCTACGACCTGGTGCTGTTCACCAGTTCCCCGGTCGTCGACGGCGGTCGGAAGATCTTCCACGCGGGCAGCAGGCTCCGGCTGGCCGACGGCTGTGTGGTGTTGGGACGGCGGGTGGACCGGGCCGAGTTGGCGCGGTTGGTCGCCGAGGGCTTCCCGTTCGTGTCCGTCGGCCGCCGCGACGACGTGGCCGCCGGCCCGGTCGCGGCGGTCGGCGCGGACTACGTGTCGGCGGTGGCCGAGCTCGTCCGGCGGACGGGCGGGCTCGGCCACCGCACGGTGGCGTTCGTCGGCGAGGGCGCTGGTCCGGAGTCATCGGCCGACCGCTGGGCTGGCTTCGCGGCCGGCGTCGCCGACGCGGGCGTCCGGTCGGTTCGCCTGCGCGCCAAGGGACGCGACGCCGGCGAAGTGCTCGACAGCCTGGTGGAGCACGGGGCGACCGCGATGTTCGTCGAGGATCCCGACGACACCGCGGCGCTGGTCGAGGAGTGCGGCAGGCGCGGGGTGCGGATACCCGAGGACGTCTCGCTCGTCGAGCTGGGCGGCAGCCCGCCGCGCACCGCCCGCGCCACACCGGACTTCACGGGGTTCCGGATCCCCCGCGAGGAGATGGGGGCGCAGGCCGTCGACCTGCTCGCCCGGATTCTCGGCGGCGACCGGGGACCCCGCACCCGACTACTGCCCTGCCGGATCGTGGCTGGCGCGACCCTGGCCGCACCGAGGAGCACACCGTGAGAAGCTCGGTCCTGACCGCCAACGTCCTGACCGCCGATGTCCTGGTCGTCGGGGGCGGCCTCGGGGGAGTCGCCGCCGCGCTGGCCGCCCTGCGGGAGCCCGCGACGACGGTCATCCTCACGGAGCAGTACGACTGGCTCGGCGGCCAGCTCACCAGCCAGGCCGTGCCACCGGACGAGCACTGGTGGATCGAGCAGTTCGGCGGCACCGCCAGCTACCGCGCGCTGCGCGAGGGCATTCGCGCCTACTACCGCGAGCGCTACCCGCTGACCGAGCGGGCGAGATCCTGGCGGCAGCTCAATCCCGGCGCCGGCCGGGTCAGCCGCCTGTGCCACGAGCCCCGCGTCGCGCTCGCTGTGATCGAGGCGATGCTTGCGCCGCACCGGGCGTCGGGCAGGCTGACCGTGCTGCAACCGTACGAGCCGGTCGGCGCCGACACCGACGGCGACCGGGTGACCTCGGTCCGGCTGCGGCACCGCGACGGCGGCGGGGACGTCACCGTCGCCGCCCCCTACGTGCTGGACGCCACCGAGACGGGCGACCTGCTGCCGCTGGCCGGCGTGGAGTACGTGACCGGCTTCGAGTCCCAAGCCGAGACCGGCGAGCCGCACGCCCCCGCCGTGCCGCAGCCGGCGAACATGCAGGCGGTCTCCTACTGCTTCGCGGTCGACCACGTCGACGGTGACCACCGCATCGACAAGCCGGCCACCTACGCGTTCTGGCGCGACCGCGAGCCGGAGTTCTGGGGCGCGAAGCTGCTGTCCTGGCAGGCGCCGGATCCGCGCACCCTGGCGACCGACACCAGGGTCTTCTCGCCGAACCCCGACGACGACCCGCACACGGTCAACGACCAGCGCACCGAGGCTGGCGCCACGGACCTGTGGCTGTTCCGGCGGATCGCGGCGCGCCGAAACTTCGTCGAGGGCTCCTACGCCAGCGACATCACGCTCGTGAACTGGCCAATGATCGACTACTTCGAGGCCCCGGTCATCGACGTCCCCGACCCGCGGGCGCGCCTGGCCGAGGCGAGGGAGCTGTCCCTGTCGGCGCTGTACTGGATGCAGCACGAGGCGCCGCGACCCGACGGCGGCACCGGCTTCCCGAACCTGCGGCTGCGCGCGGACATCGTCGGCAACCCCGGCGGCCTCGCCCAGGCGCCCTACGTCCGGGAGTCCCGCCGCATCAGGGCCGAACGCACGATCGTCGAACAGGACCTGTCGATGGCGATCCGCGGCGAGCACGGCGCGGTGCGCTACGACGACAGCGTCGGCGTCGGCATGTACCGCATCGACCTGCATCCCTCCACGGGCGGCGACAACTACATCGACGTCGCCGCCTGCCCGTTCGAGATCCCGCTCGGCGCGCTCGTCCCGCAGCGCGTGCAGAACCTGTTGCCGGCCAGCAAGAACATCGGCACCACGCACATCACCAACGGCTGCTACCGGTTACACCCCGTCGAGTGGAACATCGGCGAGGTCGCCGGCGCGCTCGCCGCGTACTGCCTGCGCGAGCGCACCACCCCGCGCGCGGTCCGCAACGACCCGGTGCTGCTCAACGACTTCCAGGAGCGACTCCATGCCGACGGCGTCGAACTGCACTGGCCGGAGATCACCGGCTACTGACCAGTCCCAGCACGGCAGGGCACCAGACGCAGAACGCAAGGAGAACCAACCATGCGACGGACCACTGTCCTTCGCGCGCTCGCCGCCGCGGTCGCGCTCACCACGACGCTGGCCGCCTGCGGCAGCGGCGACACCCCGGCGAGCGGCGGGCCGACCACGCTGCGCTTCGCGCTGTTCAGCTCCAATCCCAAGCAGTTGGCGCTGCTCAACGGAATCGCGGCGGACTATCACGCCGGCCACCCCCAGGTCTCGGTGAAGTTCGACTCCATCCCGCAGGACAGCTACACCGCGACGCTGACCACCCAGATCGCCGGCGGACAGGCCCCCGACCTCGCCTGGATCCTGGGCGGCGCGGCGCCGGACTTCGTCTCCTCGGGTGCGCTCGCACCGCTGACGGACACCCTGTCGCGCAACGCCGACTACCAGTACGGGGACCTGCTGCCCAACGCCACCAAGGTGTGGAGCGGCGGCGGCACGCTCTACGCCTACCCGTTCTCCACCTCGCCCTTCGGCGTGTTCGTCAACACCGATCTGCTCGCCAAGGCGGGGCAGCAGACGCCTGCCGAGCTGATCGCCGCGGGCCGGTGGGACTGGACCGCGCTGGCGTCGATGGCCGCCGCGACCGCCGCGGGCACCGGCAAGGCCGGCCTGGTGGTGCGGGACTTCGACTACAAGAACTGGTACCAGCTCGCCACTGTGTGGGACGGCTGGGGCGCGCAGGCGTGGGGCGGCGACGGGAAGTCCTGCGGCTTCGACAAACCGGCGATGGCCTCGGCGATGTCGTTCCTGCACAAGGCGGTCTTCGCGGACAAGGCGATGCCGGGGCCCGGCACGACCGCGGACTTCTTCGCGGGCGACTCGGCCATGACGATCACCCAGATCAGCCGGGCCTCGTTGCTCGCGGACAAGTTCAAATGGGACCTCGTGCCGCTGCCGTCCGGGCCGGCCGGCGCCTACGGCGTGTTCGGTCAGGCCGGCGTCGGGGTGTTCAGCAGCAGCAGGAACGTCGGCCAGGCAACGGACTTCCTCGCGTTCATGACCGGTCCCGCGAACTCCCTGAAGCTGGCCGAGTTCTTCCCGCCGCCGCGCAGGTCGCAGCTCACCGCCGACACCCTGGCCAAGGCGAATCCGCTGCTGTCGCCAGCGCAGCTCCAGAACGTCGTCGTCAACGGCATCACCAACGGCGTGCCCCAGGACAGCCACACCAACTTCGCCGAGATCGACCAGACCGTGCGCGCCGCCCTCGACCCCCTGTGGCAGGCCGACGCCGATGTCACGAAGGTCCTGTCGGGTGTGTGCGCCAAGATCCAACCGCTACTGAACAGGTAGGCGTCATGTCAGCTCACCCTCCGCCGCGCGACGAGGTGCCAGGAGTCGCCGGCCGGCCGCGCAGGCGATGGTGGACGGCCCGCCGGGTCGACAGCCTCGCAGGCTACCTGTTCATCGCCCCACAGGTGTTGGGCAGCATCGTGTTCGTGCTGGTTCCGCTCGGCATGGTGTTCTACTACAGCCTGCACGAGTGGAACGTGCTGGCCGGCACGTTCCACTTCGTCGGGCTGGACAACTACCGTCAGCTCGCCGAGGACCCCAACACGCCGTCGGTGCTGCGGGCCACCGCCTTCTTCAGCGCCGGGCTGGTCGTGCTCGACCTGGCGCTGGCGCTGCTGCTCGCCGTGCTGCTCAACCAGAAGATCCGCGGCATCGCCTTCTTCCGGCTTCTGTTCTTCTCGCCGGTGGTGGTGTCGGTCGTCGCGTGGAGCATCGTCTGGGGCTTCCTGCTCCAGGACAACGGCGGCGTCAACGGGATCCTGCACGCGATCGGCATCGACGGGCCGAACTGGCTCCGCCAGGGCGGGACGTCCATCGTCTCTATCATCCTGGTGCAGGTGTTCAAGAACGTCGGACTGAACATGGTGCTGTTCCTCGCCGCGATGCAGGGCGTTCCGCCGCAGCTGCACGAGGCGGCCCAGCTGGACGGCGCGGGCGCGTGGACCAGGTTCTGGCGGATCACCATGCCGATGATCAGCCCGACCATCCTGCTCGCCTCGATCATCACGATCGCCGGCTCGCTCCAGATGTTCGCCCAGGTCTCGGTGCTCACCCAGGGCGGGCCGGGCAACGCCACCAACGTGCTCGTCTACTACCTCTACCAGCAGGCGTTCCAGTTCCACCATTTCGGCTACGGCGCGACGCTGGCGGTGCTGCTGTTCGGCATCGTCCTGGCGCTGACCCTGGTGCAGTGGCGGATGCGCAGGAAGTGGGTCATGTATGAGGTCTAGCCTCTCGGCCCGCGCCAAGGTGGTGCTCTACGGGCTGTTGTGCGTGCTGTGCCTGCCGTTCGTCTTCCCGGCCTGGTGGATGGTGACCTCGTCGTTCAAGCCGATCGGCGACATCTTCGGCTACCCGCCCTCGCTGCTCCCCGGCACCTGGCAGCTGTCGGCGTACCGGGACGTCTTCACGCTGCAACCGTTCGCCCGCCAGTACCTCAACAGCCTCTACATCGCCGCGATCGTCACCGTGGGAACCGTGGCGGTGTCCGCGCTGGCCGGCTACGCGTTCGCCCGCATTCGCTTCCGGGGCGCCAACGTGCTGTTCCTGGTGATCCTCGCCGGGCTGCTGGTGCCGAGCGAGGCCACCATCGTCCCGCTGTTCCAGCTGTTCCGGTCGCTGCACCTGGTCGACACCCACTGGCCGCTGATCCTGGTGCCCGTCCTCGGCGCCCCCAGCGTGTTGGCGACCTTCATCATGCGGCAGTTCTTCATCGCCCTGCCCGACGAGCTCGAGCAGGCAGCCTGCCTCGACGGCCTCGGCCGCTTCGGCATGTTCTGGCGCGTCGCGCTGCCGCTGTCCCGGCCGGCGCTCGCGGCGGTCACGATCTTCACGTTCCTCCAGAGCTGGAACCTCTACCTCGAACCGATCGTGTATCTGTCCACTCCGGACAAGTTCACGCTTCCCCAGGCGCTGACCCAGTACGTGGACTCCTACGGCGGCGCGATGTGGAACGTTCAGCTCGCCGCCTCGTCGCTCACGGCCGTCCCGATGCTCATCGTCTTCGTCATCGCGCAGCGCCAGTTCATCCAGGGACTCGCGCACACCGGGATCACCGGGTAGCGACGGCCCAGGCACCACCCCACCGACCGAGTTCGACCGCGATCACCCCAGGAGTGGCTTCATCATGACCGATCCGGCTGCCCGGACACAGGACGCGCTGGCCACCGCTGCCGCGCTGCGTGCCGACCGACCCGACTGGTGGCGGGACGCCGTCTACTACACGGTCTATCCGCGCAGCTTCGCGGACGGCAACGGCGACGGCATCGGGGACCTGCCCGGCCTGACCAGCCGCCTTGACCACCTGGTCGACCTCGGCGTCGACGCGGTCTGGCTCGGCGCGTTCTACCGTTCGCCCATGGTCGACGGCGGCTACGACGTCGCCGACCACACCGACGTTGATCCCGAGTTCGGCACCCTCGCGGACTTCGACGCGATGACCGCGGCCGCGCACGAGCGCGGGCTGAAGGTCACCATCGACGTGATCCCCAACCACGTCTCCGACCAGCACCCGTGGTTCGTCGAGGCCCTGACCGCCGCGCCGGGCAGCCCGGCCCGCGAGCGGTTCATCTTCTGCGACGGCAGGGGTCCCGGCGGCGACGAGCCGCCCAACAACTGGGTGGCCTGCTTCGGCGGATCGGCGTGGGCGCGGGTGCCCGACGGCCAGTGGTACCTGCACCTGTTCACGCCGCAACAGCCCGACCTGAACTGGGAGAACCCCGAGGTCGTCGCCGAGTACGACCGCGTGCTCCGGTTCTGGCTCAACCGGGGCGTCGACGGCCTCCGCGTCGACGTGGCGCACGGCATGGCCAAGCCGAACCCGTTGCGAGACATGACCATCTTCCCCGAGCCGGGCCAGCCCCGCGTCGCCGAGGACCCGCGCCTTGACCAGGACGGCGTGCACGAGCACCTGCGGGGCTTCCGCCGCGTGCTCGACACCTACCCGGGCACCATGGCCGTCGGCGAGGTGTGGGTGGAGTCCGACGAGCGGCTCGCGCGCTACGTCCGGCCAGACGAGCTGCACCTGACCTTCAACTTCAAGCTCGTCGAGGCCGAGTGGGGCGCGGCCGCCTACCGCGCCGCGATCGACGGGTCGCTGCGCGCGATGGCCGACGTCGGCGCACCGTGCTCGTGGGTGCTGACCAACCACGACATTCCCCGGCCCGTCACCCGCTACGGCGACGGCGACATCGAGCTCGGCCGCCGCAGGGCCCGCGCCGCCGCGCTCGTCCAGCTGTCGCTGCCGGGATCGGTCTACCTGTACCAGGGCGACGAACTCGGCCTGGACAACGTCGACGACCTGCCGGTCGAGGCGCTGCGGGACCCGACGTGGGAGAACAGCGGCCACACGGTCCGTGGCAGGGACGGCGTGCGGGTGCCGATCCCGTGGTCCGGCGACGCGCCGCCCTACGGTTTCGGCGGGGCCGACACCTGGCTGCCGATGCCGACGCGGTGGGCCGGCCTGACGGCCGAGGCCCAGGCCGCCGACGCGGACTCGACGCTGTCGCTGCACCGGCGGGCGCTGGAGATCCGGCGAGCCTCGCCCCAGCTCGGCCGAGGCACCCTCACCTGGCTCGACAGCCCGGCCGACGTGCTCGCCTACCGCTGCGCCGCCGAGGGCCACCCCGATATCGAGGTGTGGCTCAACAGCAGCGCCGACAGCATCGCGCCCCCGTCGGCGGCGACGCCGCTGCTCGCCTCGGGACCGTTGGGCGCGAACGGATCCATCCCACCCGACACCGCGGCCTGGTTCCTCGGACCGGACCCGCGCTGACCGTCGACCGAACCCCGTGAACCGCACCAGCAGCACCGCACGAACCCGTGGTCCCCCTGTCAGGAAAGGGAATCCGATGTCTGACGACCCCACCGCCGAGCATGGCGTCTCCCGTCGCCTGTTCCTCGGCACGACACTCGCCGGCGTGGCCGGCTCGCTGCTACCCGTTGGCGTCGCGCAGGCCGCGTCGACCCCGGTCACCATCTCCGCCGACGGCATCACGCTGACCGCGGCCGCCGACGGCAGCGTCACCGTCCGGGACGGGGCAGGCGTCGACCGGATCAGGCTGGCCCGGTTCATGATCAAGGACAGCGTCGCGGGATCCCAGCCGACCACCGGCGCGACGCCGACGCTCGTCACGCTGCCCGACGGCCGCCCCGCGATCCAGCTCGACTACACGCTGCCCGCTGCGGCCAACGGAATCACCGTGCGCGGCCGGTTCGACGTGACGCCGCACCACGCGCACCTGCACTGGGACGTCACCGGGCCGGCCACGCTGCTGCCGGCCGGTTTCATGATCGGCCGAACCGTGCTGACCCCGTCCGCGCCCGAGACCGCCACCGCGCTCACCAGGTGGAACCGCGACACCGGCGGCGGCGTGCCCTACGAGACCAACGCCGGCGTGGTGTACCAGGACACCTGGCCCGACACCAAGGCGTTCGTCCGGCTCGCCGGCTCGCGCCCGGACTGGACCACCGCCTCCTGGGTGCACGCGCCGGGGACGGCCACCTCGGGCGGCGCCAGCACCGACGCGGACCTGGTGCTCGGTGCCATGCGGCCACCGGCGGCCGGCGCGATCGGCGCGGCCCAGCCGCTCGGCGTGGAGATGTGGACCGACCAGCCGTTCAACCTGTGGCACAGCGCGGGCCAGCCGATGGACCTGCACACCCAGGTCGTCAACGGCGGCAGCACCGCCCGCTACGTGCGGATCTCCTGGTGGGCAAAGGACTTCGACGGCCAGGTGCTGGCGAGCCGCACCGTCGACAGCACGGTCGCCGCCGGCGCGGTCCAGGACTTCACCTTCACCGTGACCTCCCCGGCCAGCGGCATGGCGTTCACCGAGACCTCGGTCACCTCGGGCGGCGACGAGGCGTTCGCCCGCACCAACCTGACCGTGCTGCCCAGCTACGACTACCGGGCCGGCGACGCGAGCATGTTCGGCCTCGCCAACTATCCCTGGCTGCTGCAACCCAACGCGGACGCCGTGCTCGGCCTGCTCCAGCTGCTCGGCATCAGGTGGGTGCGCATCGCCTACGACGGGGCGCCCGGGCTGCCGGTGTCGACCCTGGACGCCGCCGGCATCGCGCACAACGTCGAGCTGCACGGCATTCCGCTCGGCGGCACCCCGGCGGCGATCGCCGCGTGGGCCGACACCAACACGCAGCTCGCGATCAGTTCCGGCGCCCGCCACTTCGAGGTCGGCAACGAGCTGAACCGGCCTTTCCTGACCGACCAGACCGCCGCCTCCTACGTGTCGGACGGCCTTCGCCCGGTCCGCGACCGGCTCACCGCGGCAGGCGCGTCGACGAAGGTGCTCAACTGCGGCCTGTCCGGCATGGACTACGTGTGGACGACGAAGTTCCACGAGGTCGGCGGCTGGGACCTCATCGACGGGTTCGCCTTCCACCCCGGCCGGGGCAACTTCACCCCCGACTACGCGCCGGCGCCTTCTGACTGGACCATGGGCACCAACGGCACGTACTGGAACTTCCTCGGCAGCCTGCGCAAGGCGGGCCAGGTGATCGCCGAGTACGGGCAGAAGGAGCTGTGGCTGACCGAGTCCTACGCGTGCACGATGCCGAACAGCTGGTGGCACGACACCTACCGGCACGCCGCGGAGAACGTCCTGCTCACCCTGGCGCTCGCCAGGGCGGAGGGCGTGCGCTGCGTGAACTGGTACCAGCTGCACGACAGCGTGCTCGGCAAGCCGCAGATCGCCAACCCGGCCGATCCCGAGTACCACTACGGGCTGATGAACCGCGACACCAGCGCGAAGCCGTCCCTGCTGGCGTACGCGACCGCCGCGCGGATCCTGGACGAGGCGACCTTCGTCCGCTGGCTGACCCTGCCTGACCCGGACCTGAAGGGCCTGCTGTTCAGCACGCCGAGCGGCCCGGTGTCGATCCTCTGGAGCCGCAAGGACGGCTACGTGCTCAACCCGAACCACAGCACCGCCTCGGACTACTTCGCCGCGCCGGAGGTGTGGGTCGACGACTGGCCGACCAAGACCGACCTGACGCTGGTCGCCGCCGGTTCGACGGTGTGCGAGGTGGACTGCATCGGCCGGGAGCGGTCGCTGACCGTGAACGCCGGCCACGTCACCGTCCGCCTCGACGGCGCGCCCCGGATCTACTACGGCCTCACGGACACCCCGGACGTGGTCTGACGGGGTGCGGGACGCGAGTGCCCGGCGCCGCACCAGGGCACTCGCGTCCCGCGCGCGAATTCTCAAGATTTTTTCGCGGCCGTGTCGATTCCGGGTCCGGCCGATCGACGTGGTCATGACGGCACCGACAGTCGCGAGCGTCAGCAGGACGTTCGGATCGATGAGAGGATCACGTCATGACCCACGGCAGCACCACGGGCAGCGACACCACCGGCACCGAGGCCACCGGCCGGAGCGGGTACGCCGACGTCAACGGCCTGCACATGTACTACGAGCTGCACGGCCGGGGCACGCCGCTGGTGCTGCTGCACGGCGGGATGCTCACGATCGACCTGAACTTCGCCGGCCTGATCCCGACGCTCGCGCGCACCCACCTCGTCATCGGCGTCGAGCTCCAGGGGCACGGCCGGACGGCCGACATCGAGCGGGCCATCACCCCGGCCGCGCTGGCCGGTGACGTCGTCGCGCTGCTCGACCACCTCGGCATCGACCGGGCGCACGTCCTCGGGCACAGCATGGGCGCCGCGGTAGCGCTGGAACTCGCCGTCAACCACCCGACGAGGGTCCGGTCGATCATCCCGGTCTCGGGCAGCGTCCGGCCGGACGGCATGCACGGGGACCTGATGGATCCCGCCAAGTTCGCCACGTCGACCAGGATGCCGACGCCGCAGGACTTCGCCGACTTCCGCGACGCCTACCAGCGGCTGTCGCCGCACCCGGAGCACTTCGACGAGTTCCTCGGCACGCTGTCCAGCTCGAACGCCGACCTGAAGGGCTGGTCGGACGAGCAGCTGGCCGGCATCACCGCGCCGACGCTGCTGATCATCGGCGACCACGACTTCGTCACCATCGAGCACGGCGCGCTGATGAAGGAGCTGATCCCCGGCTCGCACCTGGCCGTGCTCCCGAACACCACGCACATGAACGCCACCAAGCGCGTGGACCTGCTGCTGCCGATGCTGGCGGAGTTCCTCGACGAGGAGGCTTAATCCCATTGCCCGGCCGCGTCACTGCGGGGCACGATGCCGGGATGCGCTTCTCGATCAACATCCCGAACTTCGGCGACTTCGCCGACGCCAGGACGGTCGCGCGGGTGGCCGTGGAGGCCGAGGCCGCCGGTTGGGACGCGCTGTTCATCTGGGACCACGTCGTGCACGACAAACAGGTTCGTCGGGGCCAGCCGTTCGGGGATCCGTGGATGCTGCTGACCGCCGCCGCGCTGGCGACCTCCCGGATCAGGCTCGGCACGCTGGTCACTCCGGTGGCCAGGCGGCGGCCGGAACAGCTGGCCCGCCAGGTGGCCACCCTCGACTCGCTCAGCGGCGGCCGGGTGATCTTCGGCGCCGGCCTCGGCGGGCCGATCGCGGACGAGTTCGGCAGCTTCGGCGAGCCGACCGACCCGGTCGTGCTGGCCGAGCGCCTGGACGAGGGTTTGGGGCTGCTGCAACGCTATTGGTCCGGCGAGCCGGTGCACCATCACGGGCCGCACTTCGTGGCCGACGACGTGACCCTGTTGCCGGCGTCGGTGCAGCGTCCCCGTCCGCCGGTCTGGGTCGGCGGGTTCTGGCCGAACCGCAGGCCGATGCGCCGGGCCGCCCGGTGGGACGGGGCCGTCCCGCTGTTCGCCGACGTGCGGCACGGCCAGGCCCCGCCGGTCGAACAGGTCCGCGAGCTGGTCGACTACGTGCGCCGGCATCGGGAGGACCGGCAGGACAGTCCGTTCGAGATCGTGCTCGGCGGGATCAGCCCCGGCGACCCGGCCAAGGCACGCGACCTGATCCAGCCGTTGGCCGACGCGGGCGCGACCTGGTGGGACGAGCGCCAGCTCATCACCAGCGCCGAACTCCACCAGCTCGCGCCCGTGCTGCGGCGCGTCAACCAGGGGCCGCCCGCGCTGTGACCGCTCGGCGCCCTGGTGGCGGTCAGGCCGACGGGTCGAGGTGGGCGTTCCACACGGCGGCGGCCTGCTCGTGCGAGTCGACGCCGGAGAAGAACGCGTCCGCCACGGCCTCGAAGTCCTGGCTGTCGAACCCGTTGATCTCGATGATCTGCGGCCGCAGGACGGCGAACTCGGTCGAGTCGGTCTTCGGGCGGTACGGCACGGCCAGCCTGATCGTCCCCGGGGTCAGACCGTACCTGACCGCGTCGATGATCAACGCGTCGGTCTTTCCCTCCTCCAGGTGCAGGTAGGCGTCCACCACGGCCACCGCGCGGTGCGCGCCGTCCGCGTTGGCCTCCAACGCTTCCTGGGCGGCACGCGCGCCGTCCCCGAGGTCGTCGAGCACGAAGCGGGTCATGCCGCGCTCGCCGTCGGGCTGCTCGTAGCCGAGCATCGGGATCAACGTCTCACCATCGGACACGCTCCAGATGCCATGGGCGGCCCAGAAACCTGCGAGCGATGCGGTCTCGATCATGGCGGCCAGTGTGCCAGCAGGACACCGCGCGCGGGCCGAAACCGTTCTTTAGTTGGTCGGGGACGGGAAGGCGACCGGGCTGCGGTGGCCGTTCGGGCCGACCGCGCGAACCCCGAAGAAGACGTTGTCCTTGGACAGGTTCACCTTCGCGGCCAGGGCGGTGCCGACGTCGATGACGTGCGTCCAGTCCGGCGCGGTCGTCTCGCGCCACAGCACCTCGTAGCCCACCGCGCCGGGCACCGCGTCCCACAACAGATCCGAGTCGTTGGCCAGCACGGCCGTGCGGAGCTGCGCGCCCTTCGGCGTGCCCGGCGCGCTCGCGAGGGACCACAGCGCCGCCGCGTTCACCCGGCCGACCCGCGCAGTGAACGCGAAGTCGCAGAACTCCGGCAGGTCGCCGAACTGGAGGCCGTTCTCCACGCGGACGTTCTGGTGCTGGTGCGCGTAATTCTCGTGCGGCTCGGTGAACCGCGCGGCCGGATAGCCCTGCTCGAGGTAGCCGATGTGGTCGCCGCCGCGCAGGTACCGGTCGCGGCGGTAGACGATCCGGACGTCCATGCCGGTCGCCTCGTTCGCCGCGACCGACCGCACGAACCTGGCCAGCTGGCGCGGCGGGGAGTCGTTCTCGCCGCCGATGCTGCGGCGCAGCGACGCCTCGGCGGGGGTCTCCGCGGTCGGCACTCCCTCGGCGAACAACCGGATCGCGAACGGATCGTGCGTGCCGTCGTCCGCGCGGCTCGCGCCGATGATGTCGTTGGTGAACATCGCCTGGACGTCCGTGCCGGCCGCCTTGTACTGCTTGGACTGGAACCGCGAGCCATAGAGGCCCTGTTCCTCGCCGGCCACGGCGGTGAACACGACGGTCGCGGCGGGCGGGCGGGTGGCGAACAGCCGCGCCAGCTCCATCGCCACGGCGACGCCGGTCGCGTCGTCGTCGGCGCCCGGCGCGTCGCTGGTGAAGTCGAGGACATCGGTGCACCGCGAGTCGTAGTGCCCCGACACGACGTAGACGCGCGTCGGATCGGTCGCGCCGCGCAGGGTCGCGACGACGTTCGTGATCGTCGTCGGCACCGGGATCCGGTCGGCTGGCGGCTGCACGTAGGTCTGGAGCTCGACGGTCATCCGCCCGCCCGAGGTCGCCGCGATCTGTTGGAACTGCCCGAAAAGCCAGTCGCGCGCGGCGCCGATGCCCCGGTTCGGGTCGGTCTGCGAGGACGCCGTGTGCCGCGTGCCGAACGAGGCAAGCTGCCGGACGATTGCCTCGATCCGCCGCTCGTCGAGCTCCCTGAGGATCGCCCGCAGCTCCTGGTCCGGCTGCTGCGGGCGGACCGGTCCGCCCGGTCCGCGATCGCCGAGCTCGGCCGCGCCGGCCGGGACCGCGCCGCCCGCAATGACGGCAGCGCCGAGTGCGGTCGTGGCGGTCAGGAACGTCCGGCGTGTGCTTCGCGGGGTCACGCTCCCGTCCTACGCACGCGGCGGGGCCGCGTCTACCGCCACCCGGCGCAGTGGTGCGGCGCGTTCGCATCCCCGACAATCTTACCCAATTCCGAAGAGTCCTTTTCGTGGGCTTCCACGAAATACGCGCGCCCGCATTGGTCAACCGTCAACGAATGATAAGTGAACGGTGGACTCGAATACTTGAGGTGGGTCCGGGGCCTCGGGCCTAATGGGTGTCGGTGGTCGTCACGTACCACGCCCTGCGGCTCTGTCGAAGGAGTTTTCGATGATGCGATGGAAGCCAGCATTAGCGATCGGCGCGGTTATCGCGAGCCTGCTCATCGGCCACGAGGACGCCTCTGACCAGGCCGAAGCGGCGGCAGCTCGCCCGGCGACGGGCGTCGGCTCATGCACGATCAAGAACTGGGACGCCAGCGCTGACCCCGAGGACGCTAAGGATCTTCCCCAGGGTGATCGCCCGCAATCGTACAAGGCCGACGATTACGACTGCACCGGCGCGACCTTCGCCAAGAAGGGCGTCGAGTTCACGCAGTTCCCGCAGCCGAAGAACTTCCACCTCGACAACCAGTGGGCGACCACGTCGGCGCAGTCGAAGGTGGCGTCGGCCAGCCCGACCGCCCCCTACTTCCCGCCGTTCACCCACGTCGTGGTGTTGTACCGGGAGAACCACACCTTCGACGACTACCTCGGCGACTGCGCCAGCACGATCCAGGCGGGCTGCAACGGCGTCGTGCAGGGCACGAACCACGTGAGCTCCGTGCCCAACCTCCACACGCTCGCCAAGAACTACGCGCTGTTGGACAGCTACAGCACGGGCACCCAGCCCCCGAGCGGCCCCAACCACTGGTGGCTGTTCTCGGCCCAGTCCGCCTCCCACTCGCAGCAGCAGTCCTACCCTGCCGCCAGCGGGACGCAGTTCGACCGTTTCCTGAAGAACTCGAGCGGCACCTTCCCGTTCATCATGAACGGCGACTTCTACTGGATGCTCAACACCGGCAGCGGTTACTGGCGCAACCCGGCCACCAACGCCATCGAGGCGCTGCCGGTCAACCGGCCGGGCACGAGCATCCCGGAAGAGCTCAACTACAACCACTACACCTGCTGCGGCCAGAACGACGACGACCAGGTGATCGCGAACGACTACATGAACTTCGTGGCGTCCAACGGCCTGCCGACCTACTCCTATGTCGAACTCTTCAACGACCACCCTGGCACGTACCAGGACATCCCGAAGAACGACGCGGCGACCAAGTCGGTTGTGGACTCGATCATGAACAACGCGTCCTACAAGGACAACACGCTCATCGTGGTGACCGAGGACGACACCCAGAACGGCAGCAACGGCCCGGACCACGTCAGCAACACCTACCGCGTGCCGACCGTCATCGTGGCCTCGCCGACCTACCTGAAGCAGCACTACGTCAGCCACGTCGCCTACACCACGGACAACGTGCTCGCCGCGATGGAACGCGTGATGGAGAACGTGCACCCCGGCGCCATCGACCCGAACAACAGCATCGGCCTCGCGACGTTCCCCATGACGACCGCCGACCAGTCGGGCCTCGGTGACCCGCTCGGGGACCTCTGGACCCAGGGCACCGCACCACTGTCGGCCACGGCCAACGGCACCCCGTCCACGGGCAACGCACCGCTGGGCGTGTCCTTCACCGGTTCGGCCACCGGCGGCCAGGGTCCGTACTCCTACAGCTGGAACTTCGGTGACGGTTCGGCGGCGAGCACGCAGCAGAACCCGAGCCACACCTACAACTCCGCCGCGACGTTCACCGCGACGCTGACGGTCACCGACAGTTCCACGCCGGCGAAGACGGCCACGTCGACCGTGACGACCACGGTCAACGCCGTCGGCAACCCGCTCGCGGTCACCGCCGCCGCGACGCCGGTGTCCGGCCAGGTCCCGTTGACGGTCGCCTTCACCGGCACCGCGACGGGCGGCTCCCCGCCGTACTCCTACAGCTGGAACTTCGGTGACGGTTCGGCGGCGAGCACGCAGCAGAACCCCAGCCACACCTACAACTCCGCCGGGACGTTCACCGCGACGCTGACGGTCACCGACAGTTCCGCGCCGGCCAACACGGCCACGTCGACCGTGACGATCACCGCCTCGCCGATCGCAGGGACGCCACCCGGTGCGCCGACGGGCTTGACCGCGAACGCCGGCAACGGCCAGGTCGCCCTGAACTGGACGGCCCCGGCCAACAACGGGGGCGTGTCCATCACCTCCTACAAGGTCTACCGGGGCACGGCGAGCGGCGGCGAGACGCTGCTGACCTCGGGCGGTTGTAGCGGACTCGGCGCCGTGCTCTCCTGCACGGACACGGGTCTCACCAACGGCCAGGCGTACTACTACAAGGTGACCGCCGTGAACGCCCTCGGCGAGGGCGCGCAGAGCAACGAGGCGACCGGCACTCCCAGCGGCTGCCCCGTGTCCCAACCGTTGGGCAACCCCGGTTTCGAGACCGGCACCGCCGCGCCGTGGTCCGCGTCGTCCGGCGTGGTCAACAACAGCAGCAACGAGCCCGCGCACACCGGCAGCTGGGACGCCTGGCTGGACGGCTACGGCACCACCCACACCGACACGCTGTCGCAGTCGGTCGCCCTGCCGGCCGGGTGCAGCACCTACGACTTCAACTTCTGGCTGCACGTCGACACCGCGGAGACGACGACCTCCACCGCGTACGACACGCTCAAGGTCCAGGTGCTCAACGGTTCCGGCACGGTGCTCTCGACCCTGGCGACCTATTCCAACCTTGACCACAACACCGGTTACGCCAAGCGGAGCTTCAGCCTGGCCGCCTACGCCGGGCAGACCGTCACGCTGAAGTTCACCGGCGCGGAGGACTACACCAAGCAGACCTCGTTCGTCATCGACGACACCGCCGTCAACGTGAGCTGACGCGCGGACTGCCCACCCGATCTGGCGCCGGGGACCTGCCATGAGCGGTCCTCGGCGCCGCCGTCGGGAGCGGCCGCGGCGAAACGGCTTGCGCCGAGGCCACCGTTCCTGGGAGTCTCCCGTGGTTCGGTGACTTCGATCATGGATGGTCGCGATGTTCTCGATGTCCCTTGGCGACGACGGCGCGGAGCTGCGTCCGCTCGAACCGTGGCGGGCCGGGGAGTTCCTGGCGCACATGGACCGGGGACGGGAGTTCATCGGACAACACATCGGTCTGTCGGACGCCGTCACGGATCTGGCGTCGGCCCGCGCGTTCCTGGTGGGGTACGCGGAGAAGGCCATCGCCGACACCGGGCGGATCTACGGAACGTGGCTGAACGGCACGCTGGTCGGCGGCGTCCTGTTCCGGGTGATGGACGTCGAGCGCGGCAACGCCGAGGCGGGCTGTTGGCTGGAGCCGGCGGCGGCGGGCAGGGGACTGGCGACCAGGGCCGCGCGCGTGATCATCGACTGGGCCGTGGAGGAGCGTGGCATCCACCGCGTGGAGTGGCAGGTCTCGGCGCAGAACCAGCCAAGCATCAGCGTGGCCCGGCGGCTGGGGATGCGCAGGGACGGTGTGCTGCGGGAGAGCAACCCGCGCCGGGGCGGCGTGCGGCACGACCTGGAGATCTGGTCGGTGCTCGCGCCGGAGTGGCGGGCCGCCCGGTCGACGCCCTAGTCGATTCCGGTTAGTCGATTCTGGCTAGTTGGTTCCGGATAGTTGTTTCCGGCCAGGGGAAACCGGGGCTCACCCTCGGCGGCGCGTCGGCGTGCGCAACATGATCACCAGGCAGACCCCGAGCAAAATCAGGCTGAGGCCGAGGATCACCAGCCGCGCGGGCTGGGATCCGGTGTTGGCCAACGACGTCTGCGCCTCGGCCGGCACCGTCGGCGCGGCGACCAGGGTAGGCGCGGTGGTGGTTGTGGTCGTGGTCGTGCCCGGCACCACGGCGACGGCGGGGGCCGGGTTGTTGCTCGGCACCGGGACCAGGGCAGGGGTCCTCGTGGCGGCCGGGGTGGCGGGCCGGGCCGGGGGCTTTGGCGGTTGCGCGGCCCTGCCGGCGTCGGGCCGGACCGACGCCGAGGTGGGGTGCGCCGACGAGGTCGTGGGTTTCGGCGTGGGCGCGGCCGGTTTCGTGGTGGTCGAACGGGATGATGGCGGTGGCGTGGTCGTCGCGGTCGTCCTGCTGGACGGCGCGAGCCGGGACGTGGTCGTCGCCGGGGGAGTGGTGGTCGTTGGTGGTGCTGTGGTCGTCGGCGGCGGCGCCGGCGGGGTGGTCGTGGTCGGCGGCGTGTCCGCCGTGCCGGCCAGCGCCCGCAACCGGTCCACCGCGCCGTTGAACACGGCCTGGTCGCCGGGCAGCGGGCCGGAGTCGGAGTACTGCCACAGGGTGTAGTACTGCCAGTCGCCCGGCAGCGGCCCCGCCGTGCTGGCGTAGCGCGCGATGTAGAGCGGGTTGGTGGCGGCGAAGCCCTGCTGGTCGCCGGTGCAGGTGGTCCACCAGTCCGTCGTCGTGTAGATCATCGGCCAGCGGCCGGTCTTCTCGTGCATCCGGTCGGAGAACTGCCTGATCCACGCCGTCATGTCCGGCTGGGACAGGCCGTAGCAGGTGCCACCGGCATATGGGTTGTACTCGATGTCGAGCATCGGCGGCAGCGTGCGACCGTCGGGCGACCAGCCGCCGCCGTTGGCGACGAAGAAGTCGGCCTGGTCCGCCGCGGTGGCGCGGTCGGGCAGCGCGAAGTGGTAGGCGCCCCGGATCATGCCGACGTCGTAGGACCCGTTGTACTGCTGGGCGAAGTAGGGGTTGGTGTAGGTGGTGCCCTCGGTGGCCTTGACGTAGGCGAACCTGGCGCCGTTGCGCCAAGCGGCGTCCCAGTCGACGTTGCCCTGCCAGGCCGACACGTCCATCCCGGACACCTGCCCGCCGGACGCCTCCGCGACCAGCCGTTGCGGCGGCGCGGCCGCGTCGGCGGCGTGCTGCCCGTCCCGCGTGCCGGCCCAGCCGACGGTGGCCAGCGCCGCCGCGACGCACAGGTATCGGACCGCCCGTGCCGTGCCACCGCGCATGGTGCCACCTCCGTCGTCCGTTGGCGGGTCGACGCCGATCGCGCCGAGGGGTTCCGCGCTGTTCCCGGAGTGTGCGTGACGGGAGTGATGCTTGTAAATAGCTGTGGCTGATGTGACACCTGCGCAAGTGGACGATCGTGACAGTGTCGAGTGGATTGTCGCTTGTGGACGCCGAGATGCCGGCGACTCCGCCTGCCGAAAGGAGATCGCGGCGGTCGCCGCGCGCATCACCTGCGCGGGGGATGCGCGCGGCGGCCGGGTAGATCGACCCGAGGTCTCGGCCGTCGATGACCCGGCCGCCGAGCCAGCCGGCGAACGCGGCGGCGAGCTGGAAGCCTGCGGCGTTGACCGCGAGCGTGGGAGCCGTGTCGGCAGCGGTCAGCACGCGGGTCTGCATGCCGGGGACGATCGCGAACGCCAGGGTCCCGAGCGTGAAGGTCAGGATCGCTGCGGGCGCAGGGCTCTCGCCGACCAGCCAGGCCAGGGCCAGGATGCCGGCCAGGGCGGCGAGCAGGCCGGTCAGCGCGGGCATCAGGGCCCGGTCGGCTAGTCGCCCGCCGAGGACGTTGCCGAGCGCGGTGAGGGCGATCGCCAACTGGAGCCGCCGGTTCGCGAACACCCGCAGGTCCGCCAGCACTGACCCGGTCGTGGCCACGGCCAGGCCGGCGACGCAGCGCGCCACCAGGAGCACCGCGTAGCCGGGCGCGATCGCCGAGCCCACGTTGCCGAGCACGGACACGAGAATGAGGCCGACGATGAGCGGCTTGCGGGCCAGGCGGGCCATGAACAACGTGACCACCGGGCCGCCGACGATCATGCCGACCGCGTAGGCGGTGACCAGCAGGCCGGCCGCCGGGATCGACACCGCGAGGTCGCCGGCGACGTCGGGCAGGATGCCGGCGATCACGAACTCGCCGGTGGTGAGGCTGAAGACGACCAGCACGAGAGGGAAGACGGACAGCGCCACCCTTCGCACCTCGCGCGCTCACCACCGACCAGCAGGAGTCCCTGCGCGGCCTGTTGCAGGCACTGGTGACGCCCCCGCAGCACGGCTGACCACGGACCGACGCCGGTGGTCGCGCGCCGCGGAGGCGCGGACGACGGCGTCAAGTGCGTCTTCGTGTAACTGCGCGATGGTCTGTGCCCGCCCTCGACACCGCAGCCTCGGACGACTGGGTGCCGGCCTCGGGCGTGGGACGCTGTTGACTCGTGTTGGGAGGTTGTCGGGGGTGACCTACCTTGGGAGGCTGCCAGGCTGGGGATGTTGCACTCGCCGCCCCGGGTGCCTATCCCCGACACGAAGCCAAGCGAGCTGGTGGACGTGGCAGTGCCCTTGAGAGTGCATCCACCACTACTCGGCAACGCGGTAGCGCAACGGAAGATGGTGGACAAGGGCAGGCACAAGTTCGTCCACGATGACTTACGCGGCGTGACTGACGGCGAGCCCCTCCGTTCTCTACGCCCACACCCGCGTCTCGTTGATCGCTTCCTTCTTGCGCAGCGCCTCGTCCAGGCTGATGCCCATGCGGTTGGCGATGGCGCAGATGTAGATCAGCACATCGGCGAGTTCTTCGTCCACGCTGCCGATGATCGACGTGCTGTCGATTGACATGTGTTGGTGTTTTCGAATGGCTTTGAAGAGTTCGCCGACTTCTTCGCCGAGTTTGAGACCCTGTTCTAGCACCGTGCTGCCGGTGAAGCCGCGTTCTTCTTCCATCTCTGCAACGTAGCGTTGCAGATCGTCGAGTGATGATGCCTGCTTCAACGGAAGCATGTGCGGACCTCGCGCGGGCTGGAGGATGAAGGGTGCGAGGTACTTTAGCACTCGCGAGACAGGCGGCAAGTCACGCCGATGCTAGAACGCAAAAGCCCAGCTCAGTAACATCAACGAGCCCCCAATTGCGGCGACGAGAAACCATTGCGGTACAGTTTGCGGTTGCCGGCAGTAGTTTGATCTTAGGACGCTAGCTCAGTTGACCTCTAGTGGCAGATCTGCGCTGTATGCGCCGGTCTTCACGCGATCGGCTCGCCCTAAGGCTGCACTCGTAACGTCGACAACGTGATGGGCGATGTACGGGCATACTGTATGCGGGCTATGGTGCTCGCTGCGGAGTGGCGTCAATCCAATAGAGCACGTTGTACCAGACAGGTGGTGCGCGGCATGGTCGCCCAGCGGGACACGCAGAGTGTTGCAGCCGCTTTGGAGTTGCGGATCACGAGCGGTCCATTGCCTACTGGATGCTTCGACATTCAGACGGTCGTCGTGAAGAAGGGGCCGCAGGCGTACAAGACAGCAACTCTGTGGCTCTTCGGTAATCAGACGACGGGCGAGATCAAGCGACGTGAGCTCCGGGTGCAGTCCTGGGCCGTGAAGTCCGATGGTCCAGGCTTCGCTTTTGACGAGAAGCCAGAGAACACCTGGTACTGCGAACAAAATGAGGTCGCCGCTTTCGCCGCGTTCCTGAACGGTCAGCTTGAAGAAGCCGGCGTATATCATCGCATCAGTAATGATAGCCCATTGGCCTCGGTCGTTGAGAAGGTGCAAGCTGGTGAGGCTGACGCTTCGCAACTCGTGCAGATCGCCCAGGCGCTAGCGGATGCTCCCAACTCTGCGGAGGTTCTCGCACACCATGAAGCCAGTCGAGTGCTGCTCGACGGTATCCAGACTGCGCGACAGCGGGACGTCATCGCCAGACTCAAGGCTGCGGTAAGTGATCCGTCGACAGGGGAGAACGTCCTCCAGGGCATCCTGGCCGATGGCTGGTGGATGTTCGGCGGCCGCTTCATCGCCAAAGCGAGTCGTCGTTCGCTGACGGTGCTCGATCAGCTCGATATACCGCTCATTCGAGCCGATGGTGCGCTGCATGTCGTTGAACTCAAGACTGCCAACATCGGCGACCTCGTCATTAAGTATCGCAACCACCATGTGGTTGGTCCGCAGGTGAATGAAGCTGTTGGTCAGGTCGCCAACTACTTGCGCGAATTGGATGAGCATCGGCATGTCATCAAGGGGGCGCTTGGCATTGAGTGCCGGCGCGCCTTTGCCACTGTTGTCATCGGTCATCCGCAGTACGCTGAGAAGGTCGACGCCAAGGATATCGCGGAAACGCTGCGGACATATAACGCGCACCTCTCACGGATTGAAGTCATTACCTACGCTGATCTCATTCAAGGAGCGGAGAGTGCGCTAACGCTCGGCGCGGAGGCTCCAGAACCCGAAGAACCGCAGTTGGAACCAGAAGGGCCGCCGTTCTAGATCGTCTCGGTCAGTCGACCGCTCGCTGGCTGCCGAGCTGGTGTGCCCGACCAACCCAGTCGCAACGCTCCGGTGAGTTTGGCAGCTTCCCTCCGGATCTCTCGCCGCAGTTCCGGCGATGTTAACCCTCGGGTCAGCGAGCAGATCATCGCCTTCTGTGTAGCATCCCAAGCCCACGTCCCGACGACCTGGCCCTCATATACGATGGTTGGCAGCACCTCTCCGATCTGGTTGAAAGCTCTGTTCGCAGGCAGAGCGCCGAGATAGCGCTGTCGCGTCTCAAAATACGCCTTGAGTGCCACGTCTTCGTGGGCCAAGAAGTTAAGGCCAGTCTTTTGTTTAGTTGGCGCGATAGCATAGAAGGCTTCCAGTCGGTCACTATGCATATACTGCGGTGAAGGGCTCCAGGGGGTCTGCACGTTTACCCATGCGCGGGACGATTCAGCCATCGCTGCGGTGATCGCAGATTGGGAGAGTCCTGACCACCACATCACATCTTTCAGGCTGGCCGGGCCGTAGCGATCAAAGTAGGCTCGCACAAGTTCGCCGACGGCTATAGCGCGATCCATCTGCATGTCAAGCTGGGGATACAACACAGTGGTAACCGCAAACTTGCGGTGTTCGCGGTTCCAGCCCGTGGTGTCGTTGAAGTACGTCAGAAGGCCGCATTCCCAGGCGAGTTTGAGGGCTAGGCGCACTGTGACCGTCGTTGTTCTGGCGCTGGCCAGTCGGGTCTCAATGGTACGGTGGAATAGCGGTCCGTTCTGCTCCAAAAGTCTTGAGATTGCGCCGGTTACGCGGGAGATGCTGTCAAGACTGATCCCCGCGTTGGTGATGGCCCGGAGCGCATCACGTTCGCGGAAGTGACGTGTGGCTCCGTGCGCTGTTGCTGCGAGTGGCAGCGGCAACGTGTGTAGGGTCTTGCGCATACAGCGAACGGTCGTCACGTCGCTGCGGGTACGGGACGAGAACAGACTCATAGCGACCGTTGGATCGACACTTCGGGCCAGAACCGTGGCGAACGGCGATGGTAGCCGGGCAGCGTGGAGTCCAAGGCTTGCGCCGGCGACTTCCAGTACTGAGTTTAGCTTGGTCTCGCTGGCCAGGCCTTGACACCGGAGGAGCCAGTTCCAGAGGTACCGCGCATCGGTATCGTTGAGCGTATGTGAAGCAGACACCGGGAATTGGGCGGCAACCATGCGGTGATGCTAACACATGTAAGATCCACTGGTTCTGTCAACCCTGCGCGTTCCAATTGCTTTCCACGAAATCCCTGAGCGCCAGATACGACTCTTCCGTCTCCTGCCAGTCATCATCACTGCCCCACCACTGGCGCTCGTTGTGGTGGATGTGGAATTTTGACCAGTTGCCGTCCCAGTCTGCTTGGAGATGGGTACCACGCACCCCGTATGTCTCGGCCTTGTCGTAGACCTGGGTACCGGGGAGCGGTACAAACCGGAAGAGTGAGACACGCGAAAGTGTCGAACCCAGTTCGCCAAGTAGCTCGATGGTCTCCCTGGTGGTCTCCATGTTCTCGCCGGGGAAGCCGTGGATGATGAACACCTTGGCCTCGATGCCTGCATCGACGGCTGCGTGAACGGCTCGCTTGATCTGCTCCCGCTTGGTGTTCTTGCGCATCGTCTTTAGTAGCAGTTCGCTGCCCGACTCCATGCCGTACTTCACCTCGATGCAGCCAGACCGAGCCATCTTGCTGAGCAGCGCCTCGTCGATGGTGTCCACACGCGACAGCGCCGACCACTTGAGCCCGAGATCTTCGATCTGCTCGCAGATGTCACTGACCTTCTGCTTGCTGACGATGAAGTTGTCGTCCACGATGGCGAAGCCTTCGATGCCGTAGGAGTCCTTGAGGTGGATGAGTTCTCTCCTCGCGCTGGCGCCGCTGCGGTACTGGATACGGGTCTGTCCGGCGGCACAGAAGCTGCACGGGAAGGGACAGCCTCGGCTGAACATGACGTGCGCCATCCGGGTGTCTGTACCGGCCAGTCGATCGGAGATCACGAAGTCGTCCTGAGGCAACAAGTGACGGGCGGGCAATGGCAGATGGTCGATGCTCTTCAGCAGCGGCCGTGAGGGCTCGCGCTTCAGCTCCCAGCCATCACGCCACAGCACTCCGGCAACGCCCAGGAACTGCTTGGAGTGAGCCCGCTCCAGGATGGCGAGGATGGTCTCTTCGGACTCTCCGTCGCTCGCCACGTGCGCCCGGAAGTCCGTGAGGCTCTGCTCAGGGTAGAAGTTGCAGTGCACACCGCCAACCATCACCAGCGCGTCACTTCGAATGCACGAGCGTTCCCGCGCCTCGCGCATGAAGCCGTAGGTGGCTGAGCTCGCTAGGCTGAACCCTACGGCGTCGAAGCTCGTGAGATCCAGCTCGGTCGTCTGGGGTGTCACCTTGTGAATCGCTGCCTCGTGGCCCGCTTGTTCGACGACCGCCGCGAGGTAGAGCACGCCAAAGGGAGGGAACTCACGTCGGTGTTCTTTGAAGCGCGCCATATCGTAGACCTCGGGATAGAGCAACGCCACCCTCATAGCCCGCCCTCGTTCGCTTCGAAGATCACCTTGAGTAAGACATCAGCCACATGGTCGGCGGTGGCGTCGTGGACGTTGTGGAGATGGATGGGGTAGCCATCGGCCACCAGCTCCGCGGTGACGGCCTTGAAGCCCTCGACTTCGCGCGTGCTGTCGGCTGGACTCGTGGGTTGAAAGCGGCTGTAGGTCCCGCGTCTGGCAGTACGCTCTGCACAGAGGGCGGGGTCGCCGATCAGGATGAAGGCGATGTCTGGCAGACGGATGCATCTGTAGAGACTGCGCACAAAAGCGATGTCAACGCCATCCTGCGGATCAAGCACAAGCGAGGTTGGAGCGTACCGATCACAGACGACGACCTTGCCCGCCTCAAGGGCGGGGCGCACCGTAGTCTGTTCGTGGTGATAGCGATCCGCTGCAACGAGGCAAGTAAGTGCCAGGCCGTGGAGATCATAGGTCGAGCGACGGGCAAGTTCTCCAATGTTGGATTTTGACGGGGTGGTCGTGAGCACGATGCCTGACGAGTGCGGGGCAAGCTTCTCCGCGAGCAATGCGCTTACCGTTGTCTTGCCGACTCCGCTGGGGCCGTCCAGTGTGATGAAGAGCCCGTACTTCTCGGACATCTTGTCACCCTCTCAGTGCGCTCACACTGCCACAGTAGGCGCGTTCTGATGGGTTTGGAAGGTGCGAGTCGGGTTGGTCGGAGGCTGGATGGACAACATGATCTTTCGGCTTGGCACTTGTTGATCTCGCCTTGCCTGGAGATTTTTATACGTGCGTTTGTGTCGCCGGGGCCGTTGCCAGCATGCCTCGAGAAGTTCCTTTCTCGAATTGCCCGCAGTATGCCTTGTTGGAGGTATTCGCAGTGTGCAAGTGCGTGCAGCTTACCGGGCAGCGTCTGTGATGGTGGTTTGGAACGCGATCAGCACGAAGGCTGCGGTGTTCTCGTCAGGCTGTCGCGATATGGCCTCTGGTGATCTGGCCGCGGTGGCGCGGACCGTATCGCGTGCGGCGGTCAGGGCCAGATCTGGCGTCCGGCGGCGAGAACGGCGGCTTGGTAGGGCGGCAGGTGCTCGCCCGTCGCCATCACCTCGACCCCGACCGCGCCCGGGGTCAGCTGCACCGCTGCCTGCACGCCGGCGACCTCGCCGGGCTCTGCGATCTCCAACAGGTAGATCCAGCCCGGCGGCATCGGCGCGCCGTCCTCGGGCTCGCGCCAGGCCAGCAGCACTCGCCGGGCCGTCGTCGGGTTGCCGGCCGCCCACGTGAGCACGTGGCGGTGGTCGAGATCCCGGTCGGGCGGTCCCGGGGTGCGGGGCTCGAACCGGTAGCGCAGGCGTCCGGCGTCCGGCTCCAGCACGACGCCGCCGACCGGCTCGTCCGGCCGGCCGGCCACGACGCTCAGCAGGTCCAGCTCGTGCTGGTCGACGGGTATGCCGAACAGGGCAAGGGTGTGCACGAGCATGCCGGCCATGACGTCCCGCTCGTCCGCCGCGAGGAGGGACCGCGCCGAGACCAGCACGTGGTCGGCCAGCCGGCCGGTCAACCGCCGGGTCAGCTCGACCGATGCGGCGCGCCACTCGGTCACGGAGTGCTCCTCTACGGGCAGTTCGTCTGTGTGGGAGCCGGGGTCACCATGGTCTCGGTGTCCTGGCCGTTCTTGTCCCTGACGACCTTCTTCGTGTTGCCGCCCTTGTCCTTCCCGACGTGCGTCCAGCTCTCGGTCGAGCGGTCGAACTTCGGCAGCGCGGTCTCCCGCTTGAGCGTGCCCGGCGGCTTCTGCGCCGGCGGCGACGGGTTCGTGAACACTATGGTGGGGTCGGTGATCGGTTTGCCGTTCGCGAAGTTGGTGTTGACCGTCGACTTCCCGTCAGGGTACGAGGTTCGCAAGCCGCCGTCGGCGAAGACGAACATGTCCAGGTCCACCGGCGTGCCGTTGACCGTGGCGACTCCCTTGTAGTGCCAACCCCATTCCGGCGTCCCGTACTCGTTCGGGATCAGCAACGGCTGGCCGCCGACCGGCTGGTTGTTCGCCATGACCTGCCGCTCGGCCTCGGCGATCTCGGCCTCGCCCCAGCTCAGCGGGTACTCCGTCTTCTCGGCGGCGCCCGTGCCGCCCTGGTGCCCGCCGCTGACCGACGGCCTAATGCTCAGGTCGGTCGGGTCCGGCAGGTCGCCGCCCCTGGCGTGCTGGCGGTTGACGTCGGACCGGTACAGGCTGGTGACCGGGGGCGGCGTGGTCGGCGGCGCGTTCGGTTGCGCGACAACGGTCATCCTGCGCAGGATGGGGTTGTCGAGGACGTACGCGCCGCCATACCTTGGATCGGCCTTGACGTCCCTGCTTCGCTCGTTGGCCACGACCAGCTCGCCGATCCTGAGCTTGCCGGACTTGTCGGTCAGCAGCGATCGCGGCGAGGGGACCGAGGCCGACGCCTGCGCGGCGAAGTGGTCGAGCAACTGGGTCAGCGACCACGACGAGAGCGGGCCGGCGTTCGGGCCGAAGCCGAGGTAGGCCACCCGTGCGTAGGTCGGCTTCAGCGTGGCGGCGGACAGGCTGTCGACGGCCCGCTGCAACTGCGTGTTGAGCGATCTGAAGAGGTCTTGGTTGGTCGGCAGCGGCACGTTGGGCTGGCTCTTCTTGTTGGTTTCCTGGCCGGCGACGCTGGCCACCGCGTAGATCCGCTGGTACTGGTCGTCGACGACGAAGCCGTTCTGCACGGACACCGTGCCGGGCTGCCGGTTCGGATCGTAGACGAGCCCGGCAAGCAGGCTCAGCGCGCCGACCCAGGACGCCCGGTCGTCGTCGGTGGTCGCGGCGTCGCTGGCGTCCAGGATCTCGGCGATCGGGTGCTTGCCGCCCGGCGGTGTGGTGAACGCCGCGCCGTGCTGGAGCAGGTCCTCGACGATCTTCACGACCCGCTTGCGGTGCGCGGCCTTGGTCCGCTGGTAGATGACCTGGTTCTCTTTGCTGGCCCCCTGGTTCACCAGCCCGGACGCCTGGGGGAGCGTGCCGGCGAGGCCGTTGACGAGCTTGTTGATCTCCGGCCCGGAGACGCCGGGTTCGTCGGCGATCGGCCGGTTCGGGTCGATGCCCCTGTCGTGCAGGCTCTTGCCGGTGTCGAGGTCGGAGCCTGCCGACATGTCGAGGTACATCGCCTCGACGGTGTACTGGCGGTCGCAGGTCTGTGTGCACGACGCCGCCGGGTTGGTCGCCATGAACGACAGCGACGCGGAGCCGCCGGGCGGCGCGGCCACCGGCGAGGCCCCGCCGCCACCGCTGGACGCGCTGTACTGCACCGTCCCGGTGGCCGGTCGGTCGCCGCCGTTGTTCACGATGATCGTGACCGCGCAGGCCGGCACGTCCACGCAGGTCGGAATCGGCGGGATGGATATGGAGACGCGAGGTCCGTGCGCGACCGACGGCGGTTCCGGCGGCGCTGGTGCGGCGACGGCCTGCGGCTTGGCCTCCTCGACCTTGCTGTTGGCGGTCTTCTTGCACGGGTCGTCGGCCGGGGCGACGCGAAGATCGGTGCGGGAGTACCCGCCGGCACTCGTCGGCAGCTGCGCGCGAAGCTTCACGGGCCCGGCCGCGAGCGGACCGCTGATGCCGAGCACGGCGGGCTGGTCGGTGGTCGACACGTAGACGGTCCAGCCGCCGCTGGCGGTGGTCAGCGCGAGCGCCGGGGTGCCGTCCCGGTAGGTGACCGACTGCGCGGTCCACGGCTTTCCCGTGGTGCCCTTGCGGATCGTGTCGGCGAGCTGCCGGCCGCCGAGCGCGCCGAGCATCCCGACCGGGAAGCCCATCGAGTCGTCCGCCTTCACCCACTTGTCGGCGAGTGTCTGCGCGAAGGCCGGGATCGTGTCCAGCCACCAGGTGTTGTTGGCCTTGACTGACGCGGAGTTCTTGGTGACCAGGAACTCCGCGGCGCCGCCGCCGGGATCGGTGACGATCGCGGAGGTGTCGCCGGTGGCGAGCGTGACGATGTCGACGTGCAGCGGGACGCCGTCGTCGGTGTAGACCTCGCCGGTCAACTTGACGTCGGCGAGCGCGCCGAGACCGTCGAGTGCCTTGCCGCTCACCAGTTTCGCGTCGACCGCGACCGGCGAGCCGGCCAGTAGGATCGGGCCGCCGGTCAGCGCGAGCACCACGGACAGCAGTGCCGCGATGGCGATGGCGCCGAGACCGAGCAGCTTCTGGCCAGGCGACCGCAGTGTCACGAAAGGTCTCCCCGACGTCGGTGCGATGCAGCACGCCGACGCTAACGGTGGTCGATGAAATCCGGATGACACGGGTTCAGCCGGACCGCGATCACGTTGCTGTCGCCAGGACCGACTTCCTGCCGGGTCCGATCGGGTTCGAACGATCCGCCGCTCGCCGGTGCGCGGCCGCGGTGCGCAGGCGAATGCTCCAGCTGGCCCCTTGTTGGCCCACATTGCCGAACCTAGAGTGACGAACGCACCGAACGCGTTTCTTTCGCGCCAAACCGACCGAGTATTCGCCAGCTGCGGTAGTGGTAATGACTATCTGGAAGGTTCGGCGTTGATGGTCGATGACGTGTGGACCACCGACAGTTCTGCGACGCTTCTGTTGGTCGGAAGCGGTTTCCAGGCGTACCGGGAATGGATACTGCGTTCGGTGAGTCGGCGATTCCGGCTGTGGCTGCTGTCCTCTTCGCCGGCCGACTGGGCGACGCCCTACCTGGCCGGGCAGACCTTCGTGGACGCCCTCGACGTCGACGCCGCGATCGCGGCGGTCAGGACACTGCGCGAGACCCGGCCGCTGGCCGGCATCCTCTGCTACGACGAACTGCGGATCGTGGCCGGCGCCACGATCGCCGAGGCGTTGGGCCTGCCAACGACGTCGGCGCGGTCGGTGTTGGCGTGCCGGGACAAGCGGCTGTCCAGGCAGTTGATGACCGAGGCGGGCGACCTGGGGCCGCAGTCGATCGGCGTCACCGACCTGGCCGGCGCGCAGCGGGCCGCCGAGCGCATCGGCTATCCGGTGGTGCTCAAGCCTCGGGCGCTGGCCGGCAGCGAGGGCGTTGCGAAGGTCGACGGTCCCGGCCAGTTGGTCGAGCGTTTCGCCTTCACCAAGGCGGCGCATTTCGACGACGTCCCCCGGTTCGACGAGGACGTGCTGGTCGAGGAATACCTGGACGGCCCGGAGATCGCGATCGACTCGGTCGTCTGGAAAGGCGAGGTGCGGCCCGTCTTCGTGTCGCACAAGCAGTTCGATCTCGCGCCGACCTTCGAGGAGACCGGGCACGTCATCTCGGCCGAGGATCCGCTGCTGCGCGACCGGGAGTTGACGGAGCTCGTGCGGGCAGCGCATTCCGCACTGGGTTTCGACCACGGTGTGACGCACACCGAAGTGCGGTTGACGCGGCACGGCCCCCGCATCGTGGAGGTGAACGGCCGCCTTGGCGGCGACCTCATCCCGTACGTCGGGCTGCTCGCGACCGGCATCGACCTCGCGCTCGCCGCGGCCGACCTCGCGGCGCGGAGGATGCCGGACCTCCGGCCGCGCAGGGCGCGCACCGCGGCGGTCCGCTTCTACTACCCGGCACGGGATCTGGTGGTCGAGCGGGTGCGCGTCGACCCGGCAGGTCTGCCGCCGCACATCAGCGAGGTCCGGCCGCTCGCGGGGCAGGGGGACACGCTGCTCCGCCCGCCGGGGGCGTTCGTGTTCGGCCGCGCCGCGGCGGGTTTCGCGGTCGCCGACGACCAGGACACCTGCCGACGCGCGTTGGACGGCCTGGCCGACACCATCGAGATCGCCGGCCACCCGGTGCCCGAGAAGCAGCCGATCTGACGATGTCGCGCAGCACCGACACCGAGGCCGGCACCGGGGTCCTGCGGACGTTGCGCGAGACCTCCGCGCCGGTGCGCGCCCTGCTCCTTGGCACTCTGGTCAACCGGAGCGCCGCGTTCCTCCAGGTGTTCCTGGTGCTGTACCTGGCGCACCTGGGCTACTCGGCCGGTCAGGCCGGACTCGCGCTTGGTCTGCACGGCGCGGGCGGCGCGGTCGGTGGCGTCGTCGGCGGCTGGCTCGTCGACCGGATCGGCGCCCGGCTCACCATCGCCGCGTCGAGTGTCGTCACGGGCGCGCTGACGGTGGTCGTGCTCTATGTCGGGAACTACCAGGGGATCCTGGCGCTGGTCGTGCTCATCGGCGTCGGCAACCAGGCGTTCCGCCCCGCGTCGGCCGCCTCCTTCGCCGACCACACGTCCCGGGGCCGCTACGTGATGGTGTTCGCGATGCAGCGGCTCGCCGGCAACCTCGGCGCCACGGCGGGCCCGTTGCTTGGCGCCCTCATCGTGCAGTTCAGCTTCGGCGCGCTGTTCTGGATCGAGGGCGTCGTGACGGTCACGATCGCCGCGCTCGCGCTCGTCGTCCTCCCGGCGGACCGGGCCGCCGGGCGACCGCCGAAAACCCCGAAAACCGTTGGCACGGAAGCGGAAAGTCCGTCGCCGGCCAGGGCGAGCCTGTTCGCCGACTGGCGGTTCATGCTGTTCCTGGCCGCCGCCCTGCTGTCCTCGGCCGTCTACGTGCAGCAGCTGTCCACGCTGCCGCTCCAGGTGCGCGCGCTCGGGCTGTCCACCGCCACCTACGGCGTGCTCATCGCGATCAACGGCGCCGTCGTGGCCCTGTTCGAGCTGCCGCTGACCACCGTCACGCAGAACTGGCCGGCCCGCCCGACGATCATGCTGCACTGCGCGTTGATCGGCGTCGGCATGGGCCTCTACTCGGTCACGGGCGGCGTTGCTGGACTGGTCGTGGCCACCCTGGTCTGGTCGGCCGGCGAGATCCTCGGCGCGCCGACCCTGTTCGCCTATCCGGCGAAGATCACGCCGGACCACCAGCGGGGCCGCTACCTCGGTGCCTTCGGGGCGGTGATCGGCGCGGCCTTCGCGGTCGGCCCCGTGCTCGGCACGCTGGGCTGGCACGCGTTCGGCCCCGACGTCTGGCGACTCTGCCTGCTCGTCAGCGCGGCGGCGGTGCTCGCCGCGTTCCTCGGCGTCCGGCACGAGTCGGGGCCGCACGACAGTCCGACCGGGAGCACCCATGACTGACCAGAAGACGCTGGTGATGATCTCGTCGTCACTGAACCCCGATCTGCTGCACACGCCAAGGAAGATGGGGCTGAAGGTGGTGCTCGTGGCCGCCGCGCCGCCGCGCGACCCCGCCGCGTTCGACTGCCACCTGCCCGTCGACGAACTCGACGAGGACGCCGTGCTCGACGCCGTCCTCGGCTACATCGCGGAGCACGGCGAGGTGCACGCGGTGGCCACCTTCCACGAGGGCAGCCTGCACGTGGCCGCCCGGCTGGCCAAGGAACTCGGGCTGCCGGGCAACTCTCCTGAGGCGGCGCGCGCAATGCGCGACAAGTTCCTGACCGGGCGGATCCTCGCCGAGGCCGGCGTCGGCACCCCAGTGACGCTGCTGGCGACAACGCTCGACCAGGCGCGCGCCGCCGCGAGGCAACTCGGCTACCCGCTGGTGGTCAAGCCCCAGTCCGGCGCGTCCAGCCAAGGCGTCATCAAGGTGCGCGACGATGCCGAACTGGACGCGGCGTTTACCCTGGTCAACGATCTCTACCGGGTGCGGGAGTTCACCGACGGCCAGTTCTCCGCGCCCAACCTCGGGCACATCTTCTTCTACCCCAACCTGCGCGGCGTCCTGGTGCAGGAGTACGTGACCGGCGAGGAGGTGGCCATCGATCTCGTGTACGGCGACGGAGTCTTCGAGGCGCTCGCCATCCACGACAAGCCGGTCCCGTTCGCGGAGCACCACTTCTTCGAGACCACCTACGTGACACCCTCCGTCCTGCCGCAGGCCGTCCAGCGGGACGTGGTGGACACTGCGGTCAACGCGTTGCGGGCCCTCGGCGCCACCGTGGGCGCGGCGCACGTGGAGCTGAGGGTGACCGACGCCGGGCCCAAGATCATCGAGGTGAACGGGCGGCTCGGCGGCACCACCGCCTACGTGCAGGAGTCGATTCGCGAGTCCACCGGCGTGTGGGGGCCGCTCGAATACCTGCGCGCCGTCCTCGGCGAACGCCCGCGCGGTCCGCAGGGGCGGCGCGGGCACGCCGGGTTCACTCCGCTGATGGCCGAGCGAACCGGGCGGATCGAGCGGTTCGAGGGCGTCGAGGAGGTGGAACGCATGCCGGGAGTCATCGGGATCCGCTGGATGTCGCGGCCCGGCGACCACCTGGTGGTCAAGTACCCGGAGAATCCGGCCTCCTACTTCGCCCTGGTGCTGGCCAGGGGCGAAGACAGGGCCGAGGTGTTGCGGGCGTTGCGGGAGGCCGAGCGCGTCCTCCGCCCGGTCTACTGCTGACGGCGTTCCGGCTGCGGAAGGGCGGGGACGCACATGATCGGCGCACAGACCGACACCGAGCTCGACGTGGACCTCCTGCGCCGGGAGACACCCGGGGCCGAACTGGTGACACACCTGAACAACGCCGGCGCCGCGCTGATGCCGGCGCCCGTCGTCGACGCGATGACCGAGCAGCTCCGGCTCGAGGCGACCATGGGCGGATACGAGGCCGCCGAGCGGAACGAGGCCGCACTGCGCGAGCCGTACCGGGCGATCGCGCGGCTGATCGGCTGCCGACCCGACGACGTGGCGATCACGGAGAGCGCCACCCAGGCGTGGAGCCGCGCGTTCTACGCCATCCCGTTCCGTCCCGGCGACCGCATCCTGGCCTCGGCGGAGGAGTACGGCAGCAACTACCTGTCGCTGCTGCGCGTCGCCGAGCGCAGCGGGGCCACCGTGGAGATCCTGCCGCAGGACGAGTTCGGCAGGGTCAGCGCCGAGGCGCTGCGCGCCACGCTCGACGAGCGGGTCAGGGCCGTCGTGGTGACGCATGTGCCAAGCCACACCGGGATTGTGAACCCGATCGCCGAGATCGGCGCCGTGGCAAGGGAGTTCGGGGCGCTGTACCTGGTCGACGCCTGCCAGTCCGCCGGCCACCTCCCGATCGACGTCGCCGAGATCGGCTGCGACTTCCTTTCCGCGTGCGGGCGGAAGTACCTGCGCGGCCCGCGGGGAACCGGCTTCCTGTACGCGAAACCAAGCGCGCTCGACCGGGTCGACCCCGCGATGGTCGGCCTGGACGGCGCGCGCTGGCTCGGCGGGACGCGCTACGAGCTGGCGTCGGGCGCGCAACGCTTCGAGACGTGGGAGGTGAACGCGGCCGCAAAGCTCGGGCTGGGTGTCGCGGTCAACTACGCCCTCGCCCTCGACCCGGCCAGAACCTGGGCAAGGACGGCAAGGCTGGCCGACCACCTGCGGCTCGCCCTGGCGGCCGTGCCCGGCGTGCAGCTGCTCGACCGCGTCGACGAGCGCAACGACCTGTGCGGCATCGTCGGGTTCCTGGTGCACGGCCACACCTCGGAGCGGCTGCGCGCCGCCCTGAGCGCGCTGCGGATCAACGTCTGGGTCTGCCTGGCGAACGCGGCGTGCGTCGCGATGGAGTCGCGGCAGCTCGGCCAGGCCCTGCGCGCGTCCGTGCACTACTACAACACCGTCGAGGAGATCGACCAGTTCTGCGGCCGGCTGCGGGACATCGTCGTCGGGACGGGGGAGGCCTAAGGCCTCTCCTCAACCAAGCGGAAATGGCTGTGCGGATCGGATCACGGAGTGCACAATGCCGTAATGGATCTTGGTGTGATCATGTTCAACGGCTACGGAGTGCGGCCCGGCGCGTTGGGTCGGGCCGTCGAGGAACGCGGCTTCGAGTCGCTCTTCTACCCCGAGCACACGCACATTCCGGTCAGCAGCAAGCGCGGCGACGGCCAGTCGGCTGCGGGCTACGCCCGGACCTACGACCCGTTCGTCGCGCTCGCCGCGGACGCCGTGGCCACCTCCCGGATCATGCTCGGCACGGCCGTGTGTCTTGTGCCGCAACGCGATCCGCTCATCACGGCCAAGGCGGTCGCGAGTGTCGACGACCTGTCCGGCGGGCGGATGCTCTTCGGCGTGGGTGCCGGCTGGAACCGCGAGGAAATGGCGAACCACGGCGTCGACCCGCGCACCCGCATGGCGCTGATGGCCGAGAACGTGCGGGCCATCCGGACGATCTGGACTGAGGACGAAGCCGAGTACCACGGCGAGTTCATCGACTTCGACCCCATCTGGTCGTGGCCCAAGCCGACGCGTCCCGTGCCGGTGCTGGTCGGCGGCAACGGCCCTGGCGCCGAGGACCGCGTCCTCGACTACGGCGACGAATGGCTGCCCCAGTGCGGCCCGCTCGCCACGGTCGATGAACTGCGTGAGCGCATCGACCGGCTGCGCGACCGCGCCGGACGCCGCGTGCCGGTCACCTTGTTCGGGGTGCCCAACGACCGGGGCCTGCTCGACCAGTTCGCCGAATCGGGCGTCGACCGCTGCCTGCTTCCCGTCCGAGGCGACGAATCCGCGGTGCTGTCCACACTGGACGACCTGGGGACGTTGCTGGGCTAGGGCGGTCTCGCCTGCTCGAAACCGAGGTTCGCCCGGCGCTTCGCGGTGTCATGATGTGCGCGTGACGACGCCAGTCGAGCTGCGCGGACCACGGGTTCCACCGGCTCGTGATCGACCCCGAGGCGGCGAACCTGGCCGCGATCGCCTGCTACCGCAAGGTCGGCTTCAAACCCGTTGGTGTGCTGTGGAAGTACTCGCGGGACCAGTCCGGGGTGTGGCGCGACGGGCTGCTGCTCGACCTGCTCGCCGAGGAGCTCGTGCGCTGAGCCGGGCGACCGCCGGGAGGCCGGAACGGGACGCCGTTGCGGCGGTGCCGGCCGGTCGGCCGGGCGATGTCATCGGAATTTCATCGGCCGTCGCTACCCTCGTAGCCTCAGCCCGTTCGAGCAGGCGTCTGTCGGGCCCAGAACGGCGAGGGGACGATGGCGCGCAACACACAGCCGGGTCGAGTGGTGGGCGGCCGGTATCGGCTCATCGAGACCGTGGGGTCCGGCGGGTTCGGCCAGGTGTGGCACGCCCACGACGAGGACCTGGACATCGACGTCGCGGTCAAGGAGGTCTGGCTGCCGCCCGCCGTCTCCGACGCTGAGCAGGAGGAGCGGCTGTCCCGCGCGAAGCGGGAGGCCCGCAACGCGGTGCGGCTGCGCGACCATCCCAACATCGTGACGGTGTACGACGTTGTGATCGAGGACGAGGCCCCGTGGATCGTCATGCAGTTCGTCACGGGACGCTCCCTGGCCCAGCAGGTCGGCGAGCACGGGCCGCTGCCCGGTGACGCCGCGGCGCGGATCGCGGCGGCGCTGCTGACCGCGCTCGGCGCGGCCCACGACGCCGGGATCGTGCACCGGGATGTCAAGCCGGCCAACGTGTTGCTCGCCGACAACGGGGATGTGCTGCTGGCCGACTTCGGCATCGCCGTGCACCAGTCCGACACCGCGATCACCGTCACCGGGGCGTTCATCGGCTCGATGGAGTACGTCGCGCCGGAGCGGGCGAGGGGCGAGCACGGCGGCCCGCCGTGCGATCTCTACTCGCTCGGGGTGACGCTGTACCACGCCGTCGAAGGCGTCTCGCCGTTCCGCCGCGACAACCCCGTCGCGACGCTGCACGCGGTCCTGTTCGAGCAGGCCGCGCCGCCGAGCCAGGCGGGTGCCCTCGCCCCGCTGATCACGAAGCTGCTGGACAAGGACCCGGACCGGCGCCCGACCATCCAGGAGGCGCGGGCCCTGCTCGACTCGCCGCCGCCGCTCGTCGCCACGCCGTCGATGCTCGCCGCGCCGCCGCCGACGCTCGTTGCCACGCCGTCGACGCCTGCCGACGCGCCGCCGATCCAGTACTCCATGCCGCCACCGATTGGCGGACCGCCGCCGAGGGCCGCCGGGAACAAGCACCTGGCGGCGTGGGGAGCGGTGGCCGCGGTCGTGTGTGTGGCGCTGTTGGTGATGGTGCTCGTGCCGTGGCACCTGGGGCCGTTCCGCTCGGGTTCGTCGACCGAGGCACAGCAGCCGGCCGTCGGACAGACCTACGATCCGGTCGTGCGGTCCACCACGCGGGAGCCCTCCGCGCCGCCGACGACGCCGACGACGCGGGCGGCCCGGCCGACCACCCCGACCTTTGACCCGGCCAGCCTGGATCGGGAGACCGCCGACCGCACCCCGCTGACGGCCGCGGCGCAGCTCCCGGAGTCGTTCACCGACTCGAAGAACGTCCGCTACACGTTGCGCGGCAGCGGCGTGCACAACTGCGTCAACGAGTTCGAGTCCGACAGCGTGCAGAGCGTCCTGCGCAGCGTCAACTGCGGGAGCGAGATCTCGGGGGAGTACATCGACGAGGCCAACAAGATCCTGGTGTCGGTGGTGGTCGCGCCGCTGGCGGACACGCAGACCGCGGCCTCCGCGCACGACCAGCTCAAGCAGGCCTACTCCAACGCGTGGGGCATCTGGTGCCCGAAGGACGGCCCAGGCTCCCAGATCTGCAACGACAACGAGGACATCAGCCGCGCCACGCAGGCGGGGTACGTCACCAACAACCACCGGTACCTGATCCACGCGCTGGCGCTCTACATCAACCTCGGCGTGGACCCGGACGTCGAGCAGTGGGTTGACGCGGCCGCCCACCGGGCCGTCGACGTGGTGGGGCCGGACAACTACAGCGGCAACCACTGATCCGCCGCCGGGTGGCCTCGTCGCCAACCGACCGCGCGGCTACACGGCCGGCTCCCGAATGAACTCGTGCACCCGTCCGACGGTCGAGAAGCCGAGGCGGCCGTACCACTGCGCCGGCCAGTCCGACTCGTCGGCGACCAGGTAGATCAGCTCGCACCCGGCGGCGCGCGCCCGGCGCAGTGCCTCGCGCACGACCGCGCGGCCGTAACCCTGGCCGCGATGCTCCGGCGAGGTCATGACGTTTTCGATCTGGCCGATGCCGTCCTCGAGGTACAGGTCGGTCCTGGCCAGCACGTGACCGGAATCGCCGACCACGCCGAGGAACCGGACCTCGTCGGCGCCGGTCAGCCGGACGGCGACCCGCCGCGCGAGCTGGTCGATCGTGTCCTCGGGGACGGTGGGCAGCGCGAGCCGCCAGTCGCGACGCAGCGACGGGATCAGCGTGGCCAGGTCGAGGGCCTCGACCGGCACGGCGGGCGCCGGCGGGTCGTCGCCGGCGTGGGCCATCGCCACGAGCGGGATGTGCTCGTAGCCGGCGGCCACGGCGGCGCCCGCGAACGCCGCGCCGAGGTCGTCGTCGTAGACGGTGACCATGCGGTGCGGCACGTCCGACAGCACGCTGTCCGCCGCGTCGAGCAGCTCGGCCGGGTCGGCGGCCGAGGTGACGAGCAGCCGGTTGTTGTTGTGCGACACGGGAAAGTCCGCGTGGCGCACGGCGAAGCCGCCCGGCACGGCCAACACCCTGGTCGCCTGGCGGCGGGCGAACTCCAGTTCGAACGCGACCATTCTGGCGAGCTGCGTCGTCGGCGTCACGGCGGCAGGCTATCGCGGCCGGCTCGGTCAGCGCGTTCCCGATACTCCCCGGGCCGCCGCGTCAGGCCGAATCGCGACCGGCCGAGGGGTCGGCCGTGAACAGGAAGGACCGCGGCACGTTGGGCACCTCGGACGGCGGCACGGGGTAGGGCCAGCGGCCGAAGGCGGCGCCCTCCTCGCCGGGCTGCTTGAGGTCGGTCACCGCCCAGCCGCAGTCGGCCAGGAACCCTGCGGGGTCGTCGGTGCCGAACTGCCACGGCGCGCCGTCCGCCGCGAGGGCGCGCAGGAACTTGCCGGCGAGCGGGTTGGTCAGCGACGCGCGGCTGGCGACGTCGCCGATCAGGACGCTGTCGGCCGTCGACAGGGCGCGCATGGTGGCGAGGAGCCGGCACACGGCCTGTTCCGGCAGGAAGAACAGCAGTCCCTCCATCACCCAGAGCGTCGGCTGGTCGGGCCGCATCCCGGCCGCGCGGAGGTCGTCGGCCCACTCGCCGGCGAGGTCGACGGGGACGGCCCGCCGGTCGCAGCGACCGGGGTCCCCGCTCGCCGCGAGCAGCTCCGCCTTGGCGTCGAGCAGCGCGGGACGGTCGAGTTCGAAGACGGTCATCGTGTCGGGCCAGGGAAGTCGGTACGCCCTGGTGTCCATCCCGGCGGCCACGAAGACGACCTGGCGGATGGCGCGCTCGTGGGCGAGGCGCAGCGCCTTGCCGTCGATGTAGTTGGTCCGGATGGCGAGGAACGTCAGCGTGCCGGCGCCGACGTAGCGGTCCAGCAAGGAGAAGCCCTCGGTGCCGGCCAAGGTGCGCGCGTACGGGTCGTCGAACAGGCGGTCCTGGCGCTCCGACTCGAGGGCGCGGGCGGCGGCGGTCCACTGTGCCGTGTACGAGACTGCTTCCATGACTGACCTTTCCTTTGGATGGATACCGTACGGGGGTGTGGTTTATTGGGCGGACTGCGGCCGACACCCGGCCAGCGGACGTGAGGGGAGCAGAGGGCGATGAGCACGACCACCTACGCCGTCAAGGGCATGACGTGCAGCGGCTGCATGAACAAGGTGACGACCGCGGTCGAGAGCGTGTCCGGCGTGCGCGACGTGGACGTCGACATCTCCACCGGCGAGGTCACCGTGACCGCCGAGGACACGGTGGACCCCTCGGCGGTCCGCGCGGCCGTGCAGGGCGCGGGCTACGAGATCGCGTGACCGGGCGACGGTAGGGGAAACCACATGTGGAGACGTGGGCATGGTCGACCTGGCTGAGTTTTCCAGAGATCCCGACGCGGCCAACCGGTTGCTGGTCGCCGAGCGGGACAGCTTGCTGCCGCTGTTGCTGGACATCCCCGAGACGGACTTCGAGCGCCTCACCTCGTGCTGCGGCTGGTCGGTGCGCGACGTCCTCGCGCACTGCGGCGCCGCGCTGAGCCGCATCGCGACCGACCAGCTGCACGACTTCAGTCCGGAACGCAACCAGCAGGACGTGCTCGACCGACGGCACTGGCCGGTGTCGCGCGTCCTGGCCGAACTCGCCAGCGGCTACACCGCTGCGGCGCCCGCGATCGCCGCCGCGGGCGGAGACCTGGACATCATCGCGTTGGGCGAGTGGGTGCACGGTGGGGACGTGCGGGACGCGCTCGGCCTGCCCGACCCGTACGGGAGCGCGGGTGTCGAGGAGGCGCTGGCGATCCTCGCGCTGTCCGACCGGGTGAAGAAGAAGCCTGCGGTGCACGTGGTCCTCCCCGACCGGCACTTCGAGCTCGGTGGTGTCGACTGTGGACGGTCGTCGGTCGAGCTGATCACCGACCTGCCGACGCTCATTCGGCTGTACACCGGCCGTCCCGCCGATCCCGCGCGGTACCTGCTGGCCGGCGTGCGGACCGCCGAGCTGGTGATCTACGGCTGAGCACGGCGACGGGTGGTGGCGGGCGTGTCTCCGCCCGCCACCACCCACTAGACCGCGCGAGGCTAGTCGGTCAGCTGGAAGTACCGCTTCCCGATGCTGTTCAGCGTCCTGAAGTCGTCGACCTGGATGGTGTCCATGGGAATGGACTCGCCGCTGTGCTGTTCGATCAGGAAGACGAACTCGATGAACGTCAGGGAGTCGATGAGCCGGTTCTCGATGAGGTCGAGGTGGGAGTCGAGGTCGTCGAGCTCCGGATGTCTGGCGAGGATCCATTCCCTGACGGGGTCAAGTCTGCTCGTCACGTTGCAGCTCCTCCTCGGATAGTTGCGCTTGGTCTCGGCGGAGTCGGTGGCCCGGCGGCCGTGTCACAGTTCGGCGCTGGCCGTCAGCACGGCGTCGACCGCGGCGTCCCAGCCGCCGAAGCGGGCCTCCAGCACGGACAGCCAGCGTTCGAGCCCGAAGGCGACGCAGCTGGAGAAGGCGAGGTCGCCGTCGGCGGTGCTGATGCGGCACTTCTCGCCGAAGAAGTTGCGGTGCGCGTTGACGGACGAGATGGCGAGTTCGCCGACGAGGAACTCGTGCTTGACCGGGGCCAGCCGTTGCAGCAGCGCCCTCGGTCCGTCGCCGTCGAAGAATGGGTCCGTGGCGGCCTCCCTGCGCAGCGGCAGGTCGAGCGCCTCGGCGAACCGGCTGATCAGCTCGCCGAAGTGTTCGAGGTGCTGCTCGACGTGCTCCCTGCTGCCGATCGCCACGATCTCGCGCATGTGGAAGCCGATGATCCTGCGTAGCTCGCTGTAGTGGTCCTCGTTGCGGAAGCAGCGCCCCAGCACGGTGACGGTGGTGTCCTGCGGGATCGTGTCGCCCGTGTAGTGCAGGTAGACGGGATAACAGGCGGCCGACGGCAGCGCCAAGGCGGCCGGCCGCAGTGCGGCGGTGGGGAAGGAGCCCGCCGCCGCGTCGAACGCGCTCGCGCCGTCCCCGGCCAGGTCCAGCGTGCTGACCAGGAAAGCCTGGTGCGGAAAGTTCTCGTAGACGTCGAGGTGCGCTAGCTGCGTCGCGGGCAGCACGGCCGGCATGATCATCGAGAGCGCGCCGCGTGCGGTGCCCCAACCCTCGAAGATCCCGTCCAGTAGGCGAAGCAGCCCAGCGGCCTCGGGGTGCAGGACCGTGAGCCCGTCGGGTTCGGCGGCGACATCGGGTGTGCTCATGGCTTCCTCCGGTCGGATGGGCCAGGGGCGGGTCCGCTCACACCGTCGGCAGCACGTCGTCGGCGAAGATTCCCGTCCTGACCAGGAACGACAACGGTTTGCGGACCGCCCTGCGCTCGAACGGCCGCCGGCGTTCGTCGGCGAGCAGCCGGCCGCGGAATCCGAGCGAGTCGGCGATGCCGGCGTCGCGGTACACGTAGGGGTTGTAGAAGGACTGGATGCTGTAGACGAGGTAGCGCTTCAGGTAGCCCTCGATCTCGCGGAGCCGGGCCTCGTCGAGCCGGTCCCGGAGCGTGCCGTACAGCAGCGACACTAGTTCTCGGCCGAAGGCGATGTGCCTCGACTCGTCCTGGTGGTGGATCCGGTTGACCTGGCGGATTGTCTCGTGCAGGGACTCGTCCTCGCTCATCGCGAGGTTGTAGTGGTCAACCATCTCCTCGAACAGCAGGATCCGCGCGAACACCAGGAAGTTCTCCACGTCGGTGTCCTCGACGCGGCTCAGCTTCGGCGCGCCCGACTGGTAGATCTTCTTCCCGTAGCGCCGGCAGAACTCGGCGAAGAACCACATGTGCTCGTTCTCCTCACCGATGAAGTGGTGGAAGAAGTCCGAGGGCACCTCGAAACCCGGCATGTGGATGCGGGAGATGACCTCGGTGAGCAGCTCGCGGATGCCGTGCACGTTGAGGCTGTAGAAGTTGATGCTCTCCCATTTGGACAGCGACCTCATGCCGGACGGGCCGAGCTCCTCGGCCAGGTCGGTGCCGTGCGCGGAGACAAGGTCCTGGCTCATCCAGAACATGTCCTCCGGCAGTTCGTCGGGCCAGACGAACATCTGGTACGGGTTGTAGTAGTCCTCGATGGACTTCTCGCCCAACCGGTCCAGGATCTCGATGAACCGGTCGGTTACCGCTGAATCGACGGCAGACATGTGTCCCCCAGGTGGTCAGTGGCTGTGCGGTCGCGAGTTCGTCGTCGGTGTGCCGGCAGGGATTGTCGGTCAGGGGCGAATCTCGTAGACGGCGCTGAAGGGCGTCTCCGCCGCGCGTCGCCAGTGCGTGAAGCCCGCCTGCCGGGCGATGTCCTCCAGCACGTCCTCGCCGGCGTGGTTGCCGAGGGCGTAGGGACCCTGCTGCGCGGCGGCGGCGGGGAGGCACATCACCACGGACAGGCTCATGAACAGGCGTCCCGCCGGGTGGCGGTTCGCGTCGAGGTCCGCAGAAGCGTTGGGTTCGACCAACATCCAGGTGCCGCCGGGCGCGAGGCTGTCGCGCACCTGCCGCGCGGCGGCCACCGGGTCGCCCATGTCGTGCAGGCAGTTGAAGAACGTGACGAGGTCGTAGCGGCGGCCGGTGTCGCTGTCGGCCATCGCGGTGTCGAACTGCACCCGCCCGGACAGCCCGCGTTCGTCGGCCATCGCCTTGGCCCGCGCGATCGGCTCGGCGGAGTAGTCGAAGCCGTGGAAGGTGGCGCGCGGGAAGGCCTCCGCCATGAGCAGCGTCGAGTATCCCTCGCCGCACCCGATGTCGGCGACCGTGCCGCCCGAGGCGAGCGTGTCCACGACGCCGTCGAGGGCGGGCAGCCAGTTGCGCACGATGTTGGCGCGGTAGCTCGGCAGGAAGAACCTGGCCAGCGCCGAGTCGAAGGCGGGGTTGTGCGCGTGCCACGCGACCCCGTCGCCGTGCTGGAACGCGTCGACCAGCCGGTCCTCGGTCGCGTAGAGGTGTTGCAGGACGGGGAAGAACCCGGCGCCGAACGCGGGGGAGTCCTCGTCGGTCAGCACCGGCGCGTGCGCGTCGGGCAGCAGATAGGTGTCGGCCACGGGATCGTGCTCGAGGTAACCGGCGCTGACCTGGGCGTGCAGCCATTCTCTGAGGTAGCGCTCGGTGGTTCCGGTGCGCCGCACGAGTTCGTCGACGCTCAGGTGTCCCTGTCCAGCCAGCTGCTGGTAAATGCCGAGCCTGCGACCGATGGAGACCGTGATCGCGTGCAGTGCCGTCGCCGCGTCGCGGATCATTCTCTGCTGGAAATCTAAGCTTGGATCTCCCGCCATGAACGAGCCTTCCTGAGCACAGTCGAAATGACGCACTCGACCTGCGATGTGCCGCCCAGTAACTCCCCAGAGGGCGGAGCAGGTCGTGGACCTTGCCTTCTCGCTACCCTAGGGGAGTATGGTACTCCGTGCAAGCACAGTTCTCGCAGGTAGCTCGCAGGCGTTGCGGTGCAGCGGTTTCGTTCTGGGACAGACATTACGGCAGATCGCACTCGGGTCTTGGGCGCAATGCCACATTGTCGGCTGGTCCGAACGGCGGGCGTGCCGCAGAAGTCCCGACTTACCGAGGTTGCTTTGATGAACGTCATAGCGTAGGGGTATCTGTGACAATGGATTCCGACCCGATGATCACGCGAAAGGCACTGGTCGTCGCCGCGCATCCCGACGACGTCGACTACCTGGCTTCGGGAACTGTCGCCCGATGGGCGGCCGAGGGCGTCGAGACGACCTACTGCGTCGTCACCGACGGCGACGCGGGCTGGTCGGCGGGCGGCGTTTCCCGCGCGCACGTCGCCGCGGTCCGGCGCGCCGAGCAGACGGCGGCGGCGAAGGTCGTCGGCGTCGAGGACGTGCGGTTCCTCGGCTACCCAGACGGGGAACTGGAGCTGTCCGGGCCGCTGCGCCGCGACCTCGCCAGGGTCGTCCGCCAGGTCCGGCCGCAGCGGATGGTGATGCCAAGCCCGGAAATCAACTGGGAGCGGATGCCGGACAGTCACCCCGACCACCGGGTGACCGGCGAGGCGGCGCTGCGCGTCGCCTACCCCGAGGCGCGCAATCCGCTGGCCCATCGGGAACTTCTCGACAACGAGGGCCTGGAAGCCTTTGCCGTGCCGCAGCTCTGGATCTTCGGTGGTCCTCGGCCCAATCACCACGTCGACGTGACCGACGTGTTCGAGCTGAAGCTGGCCGCCCTGCGCGAACACGCCTCGCAGACCGCGCACCTCGCCGACCTCGAGGAGCAGCTTCGCCGGTGGCTGGGGGACAACGCGCGCCGTGCGGGACTTCGGCCGGGGCGGCTCGCCGAGTCGTTCCAGGTCGCGTCGACCGCCTGACCGGACTGACCGGACCTTGGGAGAGGCAATGCCGTCGAGACCAGCCGCCGATGACGCCGTGCGGTCGCCGATCCGTGCCCTGCACCAGGAAACCCGAGCCGTGCACGTGGCCGCCGCCGAGCTGGTGGGCTGCCGGCCGCTGTCGGTGCCGCTGTACCAGACCTCCAGCTTCGCGTTCGACGATCCGGCCGCGCTCGCGGAGGCGATGAGCGGGCCGGACGGTGCCTTCGTCTACACCCGCAGGGGCAACCCCACCGTGCGGGCGCTGGAGAACACGGTCGCCGCGCTCGAGGGCGGGGCGGCGGCGCTGGCGACGGCGTCCGGCATGGGCGCGATCAGCTCGGTCCTGTTGTCGCTGCTGCGATCGGGGGACCACGTCATCGCGCAACGCTGCCTCTACGGGGGAACGTTCGCGCTGTTCGGCGAGCTGGCCGAGCGGTTCGGCATCGAGGTAAGCCACGTCGGCGGCCAGGATCCCGACGAGGTGCGGCGGGCGCTGCGGCCCCGGTCCCGCGTGCTGTACCTGGAGACGATCGCCAACCCGATGACCCAGGTCTGCGACCTGCCCGCGCTCATCGACGTGGGCAGGGCGCACGGCCTGATCTCGGTGGTGGACAACTCGTTCGCGTCCCCGCTGCTGTGCCGGCCGTTGGAGCACGGGGCCGACGTCGTCGTCCACTCGACGACCAAGTACCTCGGCGGCCACTCGGACGTGCTTGGCGGCGTCGCCGTCTTCGCAACCGAGGAGCAGCACCTGGCGACGTGGTCCCGCGCGGTCGAGCTCGGCGCGAGCGCGGACCCGTTCGCGGCGTGGCTGACCATTCGCGGGTTGCAGACCCTGCCGCTGCGCATGCGCGCGCACTGCGCGAACGCGGAGTTCCTCGCGCACCGGCTGGCCGCGCATCCCGCCGTGCGGGCGGTGCACTGGCCCGGCCTGTCCGACCACCCCGACCACCTGGTGGCCAAGCGGTTGCTGGCGGGCTACGGCGGCGTGCTGGCGTTCGACCTCGCCGGTGGCCGGGGGGCCGGCCAGATGTTCATCAGCTCCGTCGAGCTGGCCTCGCTGGCCGTGTCCCTCGGCGGCGTCGAGACCCTCGTGCTGCATCCGGCGAGCACCTCACACCGCGAGCTCGACGAGGTTTCGTTGCGGGCGGCCGGAATCGGGCCGGGAACCGTCCGGGTGGCCGTCGGCCTCGAACACCGGGACGATCTGTGGCGCGACTTCGAGCAGGCACTCGCCCGCTGCGCCTGACCCGGCGCCGGGTCCGCGTCGCCGCGCGAATGAGCACGGCCCGACGATCACGTCGCGCATCGGCGCTTCTGCCGTGGAGTCCGGGTGTGAGCGGGGCCTTGGTTGCCTCCCGCCCACACCCGGAGTGTCGCGTCGGCCGCTGCTAGGCGCGCACGCCGCTGTCGGACGTCGACTCGGCGGAAACCTTGCCGGGGCGGGGGATGCGCAGCATGAGGGCCGCGAGCAGCGCGCCGACGACGGCGATCACGGCCGCGCCGACGAACGCGGCGGAGAAGCCGTGCGTGAGCGCCGTGTGGTCGCCGAGCTGTCCGGCGCCCCTGGCGGCCGCCAGCGCCGTCATCGCGGCGAGGCCGAGCGCGGAGCCGACCTGGTAGCTGGTGTTGACGATGCCCGAGGCCAGGCCGCCCTCCTCCGGCGGCGCGCTGGACAGCGCGGTGCCGAGCGACGGGATGAACGCCAACCCCATGCCGACCGCGGCGATGAGCGAGGCGGGCAACACGTCGACGAGGAAGTTGCCGGTCGGCCGGGCCAGGGACAGCACGACGAGCCCGGCGGCCAGCACCAGCAGGCCGGCGACGACGCCGGTCTTCGGGCCGAAGCGGGCCATCACCTTGGGAGACACCACGATCATCATGACCATGATGGCCACGGTCATCGGCAGCAGCGCCGCGCCGCTGGGGAAGGCGCTGAGGCCGAGCACCTGCTGGAGGTAGAGGTTGAGGAAGAACCACATCGGAATCCACGCCCCGCCGAGCAGTAGCTGGGCGAGGTTCGCCGCGGCGAGGTTCGGCGCGCGGAGGATGCCCAACCGCATCAACGGCTGGCGCCGCTTGGCCTGGATGCCGAGGAACGCGCCGAGCAGCACCACCGCGACGGCGAGCGCGCCCCAGGTCTTCGCGGAACCCCAGCCGACCTCCGGGGCGCGGACGATCGCGTAGACGGCGGTGGCCAGCCCCGCGGTGACGGTGAGCGCGCCGAGGACGTCGACGGAGCCGCGCTGGCCCGACGCGCTCGGCATCAGCCGGGGCGCGAATACGAGGGTGATCAGAGCGATCGGGATGTTGATGTAGAAGACCCAGGGCCAGCTGATGTACTGGGTGATCACGCCGCCGAGGAAGACGCCGGCGGTGCCGCCTGCGGGAGCCGCCGCGCCGTACAGCGCGAGCGCCTTGCCGAGCTCCTTCGGGTTGTGCCCGAAGAGCATCATCAGCAGCGTCAGCGCGGCCGGCGCGATGAGCGCGGCGCCGACGCCCTGCGCGGCACGCCCGACCAGCTCGACCCACACGTGGTTGGCCATGCCGGCGATGAGGGACCCGACACCAAGGACGGTCCAACCGGTGAGGAACAGCTTCTTGGCGCCGAACAGGTCGGCGAGCTTGCCGCCGAGCAGGAGCAGCCCGCCGAAGGCGACGACGTAGGCGTTGAACACCCAGGAGAGGTTCTCCTGGGAGAAGCCGAGATCGGCCTGGATCCTCGGCAGGGCCACGCCGATGATCGAGGTGTCCATGATGACCATGGCCTGGGCCGCCGCGATGAACACCAACGCCAGCCAGCGGGTCGGGCTGGGGGTCGGTCCGTTGCTTGTCATGTCCTACTCCATACCGGGGTGGGGTATTGGATGTCGATGCTGGTGCCGGCGTCAAGATCGGGAGATTCCGCGGTGAGCTGGCGGAAGTGATCGTGCCGTCGAGACCAGAGCGTGTCGAGCAGATTACCCTACGGGGGTATCTCGTGGCGACGGGTGCATGAGGGAGAGCGCGGACATCACTCGGATGCCGAGGGGGTGCTGGATGGTCGCGGCGAAGGGCGCGGTGAACTACGAACGAACGAGCCGCGCGATGGCGTTGCTCGCCTCGCGGATCTTGACCTCGGCGGCCTCGCCGCCCTCGCTGATCGCCTGCGTGACGCAGTGCTTGAGGTGCTCGTCGAGCAGGGCGAGGGAGACCGCCTGCAACGCCTTGGTGGCCGCGGAGATCTGCGTGAGGATGTCGATGCAGTACTTGTCGTCCTCGATCATCCGTTGCAGGCCGCGGACCTGGCCCTCGATTCGGCGGAGACGACGGAGGTGGTCCTCTTTCTCGTTGGCATAGCCATACATGAGACTCCTGAAACGCGCACCGTCGGGACAGGAACACTCCGTGATCAGCATATACCCCCTTCGGGTAACCGGTGTCGCCGTCGGCGGTGTGCGCACATCGTGGGATCGACGGCGAAACGGCCGTCGGCCGGGCCGGTTGGCGACCCGGCCGACGACCCCGCGCGGAACCGGTCAGTTGGCCGAGGGGCGACGCGTGAACCGACTGTGCAGGACGAGACTCATGACGGTCTCGCCGTCGCCGCGCGTCAACCACCCCTTCTTCCGCAACGTCAGCACGTCCCGCCGCGTCAGCGACGGCACCATCCCCGCGACCTCCACGTGGCCAAACAGCTCGTCACCGGGACGCACCGGTGTCAGCCACCGCAGCTCGTCGACCCCGGGCGACCCTTCGACCGAGGAGTCCTCCAGCATCGCCCGCACGTACAGGCTCATCCAGATCGCCGCGGTGTTCCACCCGCTCGCGATCAGGCCGCCGAACGCCGACTGCTGTCCCTCCGCCTCGCTGAGGTGGTACGGCTGTGGGTCGTACTGTGTCGCGAACCGGGTGATCTCCTCCGCTGTCACGATGTGCGAGCCGAGTTCGAAGCTGCTGCCGACCGGGTAGTCCTCCGCGAATCGCATGCCCCTGGATCCAATCCTCGTTCGAGACCGACATCCTGGAACTACCTTGCCGCAGTCGCGGAGGCCGAGCTTGTGAATCGCCGCAGCCGCAGGCTGTTGCTGACCACGAACACCGAGGAGAACGCCATGGTGAAGCCGGCGATCATCGGGTTGAGCAGCCCCAACGCGGCGAGCGGGAGCGCGGCCACGTTGTAGGCGAACGCCCAGAAAAGGTTGCCCTTGATGGTGTTCAGCGTGCGGCGGGCCAACCGGATGGCGTCGACGGCCGCGCGCAGGTCGCCGCGCACCAGGGTGACGTCGCTCGCCTCGATGGCGACATCGGTGCCGGTGCCCATGGCCAGGCCGAGATCGGCCATGGCGAGCGCGGCGGCGTCGTTGACCCCGTCGCCGACCATCGCCACGACGCGGCCCTCGCCCTGCAACCGGGTGATCACGTCGACCTTGTCCCTCGGCATGACCTCGGCGATCACCTCGTCGATGCCGACCTCGGCGGCGACGGCCCGTGCGGCGGCCTCGTTGTCGCCGGTGAGCAGCACCGGCCGCAGCCCGAGCTGCCGCAGCCCGCGAATGGCCTCGGCGGAGGTGGGCTTCACCGTGTCGGCGACCACCAGCACGGCGCGGGCCGTGCCGTCCCAGGCCACCAGGACCGCGGTGCGGCCCTTGCTCTCGGCCTCCCGCTTCGCGGCGGCCAGGTCGTCGTCGAGGTGCACGCTCCAGTCCGTCAGCAGCCGGGCCCGCCCGACCAGCACGGCGTGCCCGTCGACGACGCCCTGCACGCCGAGCCCCTCGATGTTCTGGAAGTCCTCCACGGCCGGCAGTTCACCGGTGCGGTCGGCGGCCGCGGTGGCGATCGCCCTGGCGATCGGGTGCTCCGAGGCGTGTTCGAGTGCGCCGGCCAGCCGAAGCGCCTCGTCCTCGGTGACGCCGTCGGCGGTGTGCACGGCGGTGAGGCTCATCTGCCCGGTGGTGACGGTGCCGGTCTTGTCCAGCACGATGGTGTCCACGCGGCGGGTCGACTCCAGCACCTCAGGGCCCTTGATCAGGATGCCGAGCTGGGCCCCGCGTCCGGTGCCGACCAGCAGCGCCGTCGGCGTGGCCAGCCCGAGGGCACAGGGGCAGGCGATGATCAGCACGGCGACGGCGGCGGTGAAGGCCGCACTGGCGCCGGTGCCGGCGCCGAGCCAGAAGGCCAGCGTGCCGACGGCGAGGGCGATGACGATGGGCACGAAGATCGCGGAGATCCGGTCGGCGAGGCGCTGCGCGGCGGCCTTGCCGTTCTGGGCGTCCTCGACGAGCGTGGCCATCTGCGCGAGCTGCGTGTCCGCGCCGATCCTGGTGGCCCGCACGACCAGCCGGCCGCCCGCGTTGACAGTCGCGCCGACCACGGCGTCGCCCGGCCGCACCTCGACGGGCACGGACTCGCCGGTGAGCATGCTGGCATCCACCGCAGAGGTGCCCTCGGCGACAACGCCGTCGGTGGCGATCTTCTCGCCGGGCCGCACCACGAACAGGTCGCCGACGGCGAGCTGGTCGATCGGCACGCGCACCTCGCGGCCGTCGTGCAGCACCGCGACGTCCTTGGCGCCCAGTTCGAGCAGCGCGCGCAGCGCGGCACCAGCGCGGCGCTTGGAACGGGCCTCGAAGTACCGGCCGGCGAGGATGAACACGGTGACCCCGGCGGCGACCTCGAGGTAGATGTTGCCGTCGCCGCTGATCCGACGCACGCTGAGGTCGAAGCCGTGCCGCATGCCGGCAACGCCAGCGGAGCCGAGGAACAGGGCGTAGAGCGACCACAGGAAGGCCGCGCCGACGCCGATGGAGATCAGCGTGTCCATGGTGGCTGCGCCGTGCCGCAGGTTGGTCCAGGTGGCCCGGTGGAACGGCCACGCGCCCCAGGTCACCACGGGCGCGGCCAACGCGAGGGACAGCCACTGCCAGTAGGTGAACTGGAGTGCCGGGACCATCGCCAGCGCGATCACCGGAACGGCCAGCAGCGTCGAGGCGATCAGCCGCTGGCGCAGCGTGCGCGTCGGGTCCTGCTCGGCCGACGCCTCGTCGGCGGTGTCGGCGGTGGGTGGCGCGGGCAGTTCGGCGGTGTAGCCGGTGGCCTCGATGACCTTGACGAGATCGGCGGGGGAGAGGCCGTCGGGGAAGCTGACCTTGGCCTTCTCGGTGGCGTAGTTGACGGTGGCGGTGACGCCGTCGACCTTGTTCAGCTTGCGTTCGATGCGGGCCGCGCAGGAGGCACAGGTCATCCCGCCGATGGCCAGCTCGACCTGCTGTGTCGTCGCATCGGCGCGCACATCGTGTGCTGTTCTCGCTGTGGTGCTCATGCTGAGCGCCTCCTGGGATCGGTGAGCCGGGAAGGTCCGGAGGTGGTGGTCAGGACGCGTCGAGGGTGAACTCGGCGGTGCGTACCTGCCCGTCGTGTTGGAAGTCCAGGAACAGCCGGTACTGGCCGGCAGTCGGCACCTCGACGGCGAAGCCGATCGCCGGGCCCGCCGCGGTGACGCCGTCGCCGGGCTGACCCTGCGGGTGCACGTGCAGGTAGGCCAGGTCGGCCGAGCGCAGCGCGACGAGGTGGCCGTAGGCGCCGAGGTAGGGCTGGAGGTCGCGCACCGGTTGGCCGTCGCGGGTGACCGTCGCGGTCACCGACGAGGGCTTTCCCGTGGTGAGGTCGCCGTCGAGCCGCACAGTGTATCCGTCCACAGTGGACACGCGAGTGCCTGCTCGGTGTTGCTGCGGTTCGTAGGCGCCGGGTGCTTGGATGTCCGCGCCGAGCGTGGTCTGCGGCCCGCCCTCGGGGGTGAAGTCGGCGAACACGCGGTAGCTGCCCGCCGCCGGCAGGGTCAGTGGGACGCTCCAGGTCCCGTCTTCGGCCAGCTCGGGGTGCAGGTGCTGGTAGCCGGAGCCGTCGCGACGGGCCACCACGAAGTGCAGCCGCTTGTCGTGTTCGACGGCGTAGCGGGTCACCGGTTTCGAGTCGGGTCCGGTGATGTGGAACCGGAACTGCTGCTGCGTGCCCGGTGTGGCCTCGTTCGAGTCCAGGTTCAGGGTGTAGCCGTGCTGCGACACCGACAGCCCTGGCGGGATGTCGCCGGTGGGCTGGTCGTTCATGCCCTCGTGGCCCTGTGCAGCGGCGGAGTGGTCGTGCCCGGTCGGCGCGGACGTGCCGCCGACCGGGCCGGCGGCGGCACCGGCGGCCCAGGCCCCGCCGAAGACGATCGCCAGTGCGAGTCCGTAGGCGGACACCTTGGTGGCGGTCTTCATGTGTTGCTCCCTGTGGGTGTGCCGGTGCGTGGTCTGGTGGTTCAGGCGTTGGCGAGTTCGTAGCCGGCCTCGGTGACGGCCGCGCGGACGTCGTCGGTGGTCGGCGGGGTGTCGCTGGTGATGGTGAGGGTGCCGGTGGGCAGGTCCACGTCGACGTGCTGGACGCCGTCGAGGGCGCTGACCTCCTCGGTGACGGAGGTGACGCAGTGGCCGCAGGTCATGCCGGTGACGGTGTAAACGCTCTGAGTCATGGGAGTTTCTTCCTGGTGTGTGGTGGAGATCGACTGGCTGGTTGTATTTATACCCCTAGGGGGTAAGGGTGTGCCAGGTGCGATCGTGTGACGCACGACGCATGGTGGTGTGACGGCGGCCGAGTCCCCTCGACGCTGCCTGGCAGAATCGGCCGGAATTGTCGAATCCGAGCCGCGTCGTTCGTCGCTTGAGTGAGACAGCGCCACCCGGGCGCCGGCACGACCACGGGAGAGGCTGACCGATGTCGCACCCACAGGCCAAGATCCGCCGCATGTTCGAGCTCCTCGAGCCCATCGCCACCATCACCTTCTCCGACGTGGTGACCGAGGCGTTCCTGGCCCTGGGCATGCGCAACTACTGGGACGGATATTTCGCCGGCCGGGCCGCGCCGCTGGGGCTGGTGCCGGCCGAGGTGGTGCACGCGGTGTTCTACAACTTCGCCGACGGCGAAGTGGCGCGCCACATCCCCTGGGTGTGGGGCAAGATCACCCCGCGGGAGGCGATCACCGTGCGCGAGCGGGGCAGCGCCACCGCGCTGCGGCAGGCGATCGGGGACCTCGCCGACTCCCCCGACCTGGCACGGGTCGCCGACCTCGCCACCCACGCAGCGGTCAGCGCACCGACCGAAGGCCGAGCCCTCTACGCCGGGCTCCGGGCCCTCGACGTGCCCGAGGAGCCGGTGGCCAGGCTCTGGCACGCCGCGACACTGCTGCGCGAGCACCGAGGGGACGGCCACACCGCCGCTCTGCTCACCCACGGCATCGGCGGCATCGAGGCCCACGTCCTACTCGCCCTCTCCCTCGGCATGAAGGCGCAGGAGTTCGGCCGGATCCATCACCTGCCCACCGCGCAGCTGGCCGCTGTCGTCGACGGACTGCGCCGCCGCGGCCTCGTGGATGACGCGGGCGGATTCACCGACGCCGGCCAGGACACCAAGCAGCGGATCGAGGCCCTCACCGACGAACTGGCGGCACGGGCGTACGACATGCTCAGCGCGGCCGAGCTCGACGAGCTGATCTCGGGGCTTGAGCCGATCGCCGCCGCAGTACAGGCCGCCGACGACTGAGCGAGCGCAGCAGGCTCTCCCATTCACCCTGTTACGGGATACGGGACAACCGTTAGGGCTGCTGGTGGAGGTAGTGCTCGTAGAACCTCGTCCACACGTCCAGCCGCGACAGCCGGCGCACCAGGTCGCTGCCGTCGGGGGTGAGTCGGTAGACGACCGGGGCCGTGTCGCGGGCGTCCCAGCTGCCGTGCCGGTCGAGCCGTTGCACGGCGCCGTACGCGGCGAGCGCGCGCAGGGCGGCGGCGAGCGGGCCCCGGCGGGCGTGCAGCCGGCTGCGCAGCGAGGCCTGGGTGTGCGGGCCCGCGTCGAGCGCGTCGAGCACGTCGATCACGTACCGCCTGCCGATCAGGCGCAGCAGATCGGCGTCGCGCTCGGACACAGTGCCGCCACTCCCTTTCTCGGCCGACTCGACATCTCGGCACGGTAGGGGCGGCGGGTCGCGCCGCAGCGAACCTGACGCGATCCAAACGCTAGGAGCTGCGGTTTTTACGCGATTCATACGCGCGGCCGCCGCTCGGCTCCGCGCGCCGCGCGCGCGTCAACGCGGAGTCAACGATCGGTGTTTCGGCGTCAGGATGGCATCAGTGATCAACTTCTGGCTTGAGTCGCCGCGTTTCCGCCGGGAACACTGCGCCGCGTGGACAGTGAGAGAGCGCTGGATCCCCAGCAGTGGCTTGGTGACCTCCAGAAACGCGTCGACGCGGCGAAACTGCGCGCGGAGCAACTGAAGGAGGGCGTTGCCGCGTCGACGGTCACCGCAGCCTCGCCGGACGGCGCCGTCACCGTCACGGTCGGCCCCAACGGCGGCCTCACGAACATCTCGCTGAGCCAGCGCGCCGCCGAGCACCCGCCGACCAAGCTGGGCAGCCTGATCATGCAGACCGTCGGCACGGCGCAACGCCAGGCCGCGACACGGGTCGCCGAGGCGTTGGCCGCCACCGGGGCCAGCCAGGACACCATGGCCTTCGTCGGCTCGTTCCTGCCCCCGCCACCGGATCCAGAACCCAGTGGAGCCGTTGCCGCGGCACAGGTCCCGCCCCCGGTCAGCTCGCTGGTCCCGGCGAAGGCGACCGCCGCGCGACGCGCACCGGCCAGGCACGAGGACGAGAACGACGAGATCGAGTTGAACTTCGAATGAGCGACGGATTCCAGGTGAGCGGCGACTCGCTGCGCGCGTTCGCCAAGGGGTTGGACGATCGGTCCAACGGCATCAGGAGCGCCGCGGACGCGGTGGGCTCGGTCAACTTCGGCGTCAGCGCCTTCGGGTTGGTCGGCCAGGTCTTCTCCATCGCGTGCAGGGTCTCCTGCAACAACACGAAGGGCACCCTGACCGGCGCGGCCACCAACGTCACCAGCGCCGCCGACACCGCCCGCAGCACCGCGGCCACCTACGAGCAGCACGACCAGCAGAACTCCCTGCTGTTCAAGGGGTGAGGCATGGGCGTCAGCGTCGATGTCGACAGCAGCAACTGGTCGACCGGGGCCGGTGTCGTCGACACCTACAACGGTCTGGTCAACGCGATCAAGAACGACGCGGCCAGCGAGGGCTGGAAGGCGGCCGGCATCGCGCTGGCCGCGACCACCGTCGTGCTGGACACCGTGTCGTTCGTGATGGACCCGCTCGCCGGCATCCTGGCCGCGGGCATCGGCTGGCTGATCGAGCACGTCAGCTTCCTGCGTGACTTCGTCAACACCGTGATGGGCAACCCGACCGAGATCCAGGCCAACGCCGACAAGCTCACGGCGACGGCGAAGGACCTCGACACCCTCGGCAAGGACCACGCGGCCGCGTTGGCGGAGTTCAAGGACTGGCAAGGGCCAGCCGCGGACGCCTTCCACAGGAGCATGGACCAGCTGTCGGGCGAGATCGGCGCGCTCGGCAAGGTGGTCGAGGGCAGCGCGACCGTCATGGCGGTGTCCGGCTCGTTGGTCGGCGCGATCCGCGGCATCGTGGTGTACCTCATCTCGACGCTGATCGCCGAACTCATCGAAGGCGCGATCATCGCGGCAGCCGCCGCCATTCCGACCTTCGGCGCGTCCATCGCGGGGTTCATCGGCTTCGCGATCGGCCGGGCGGCGGCCGTCGGCGCGAGCTGCGCCGCGAAGATCGCCAAGGTGCTGACCGCGTTGGGGCGCAACAGCAGCCGGCTCCAGAAGCTCGGGAAGATGGCCGAGGACCTGAGCAAGAAGCTGGACCGCTTCTCGAAGACCAAGCTGGCCCCGGGGGGAGGCGGGTCGCACGGGCCGGGCTCGCCGGTGCACACGCCGCCGAACACCCCGCACACGCCGCCGAACACCCCGCACACCCCGCCGAACACCCCGCACACCCCGCCGAACACCCCGCACACGACGTCGCCGAGCGGCTCCGGCGCGCACACCCCGACCAACGGCACGCATCCGGACAACGGCGCGGGCGTCGCGCCCCCGCCGCCCGTGCACCCGCCGGCCGGCGGTCCTGTTGCGCCGCCGCCGATTCCGCCCAAGAATCCGGCGCGGGGCAATCCCGGGACGGCTCCGGCGGGTGCGAATGCGCCGCGTCCTCCGGTGCCGACGCGGCCGTTGCCGCCGCCTCCGGTTGGGCCGCACGCTCCGGCCCCGCATCCTGTTGCGCCGCCGCCGATCCCGCCGAAGAACCCGGCGCGCAACCAGCCGCCACCCATCCCGCCGAAGAACCCGGCGCGCAACCAGCCGCCGCCGATTCCCCCGAAGAACCCGGCGCGCAACCAGCCACACGGCCCGAACGGCCCGTTGCCGCCACCCCCGAACCGACCGTTGCCGCCATTGCCGCCGCATGCGCCGCATGCCGGTGGGCCGCAGCCGCACGGCCCGAACGGCCCGCTGCCGCCGCCCCCGAACCGGCCGCTACCGCCGGTGCCGCCGCGCGCCGGCGATCCGGTGCCCAATCCGTTCACCCGCAACGGCTACACCAACCACGAAGACCTGATGAAGTACGTCGACGAGATCAACAAGTGGCCGATGAAGAAGATCGGCGAGGTCTTCGGCGCGGGCAACGTCACCAAGATCGAGAACTTCATGAAGTGGTGGGACCCGGCCATGGGGCCGAAGGGTCTCGCCGGGAAGGTGCCGCTGGAGATCCTCAAGGCGGTGGCCAACTACAAGGCCAACAACTAACAAGGGCTCACCCCGGCCCGACGAGGTAGACCGTGCCGCCGTTGGCGGTGACCTGGCTGCGCAGCGCGCGATTCGCGTCCTGCATGCGCCGCACGGTGGCATGGTCGTCGGTGGCCGCGTGGCGAAGCAACGCGAACAGGAAGACCGGGTCGCCGTCGGGCAGGTCGAGCATCGGCGTGGTGAGGCGTTGTCGCGGGATCGGGTAGAGCAGCACGAGCCCGCTCGGGCCGACGTCGTCGACGGACCGTCGCGCGGTCTCGCCGGTGAGGACGGTCTCGACGGCGGAGTCGGGGAGCAGCAGGTTGCTCCAGGGATGGGCGTGCAGCCATTCGCCGGTGGACCGCAGGTGCGCCTCGCCGTCGGCCAGCCGGTTCAGGAAGTCCCAGTAGGTCAGGTCCTCGACCTCCGCCGTGTCCCGCTCGTGCCGCAGGTCGTCGAGCCGCACGTCGTCGCCGCCGTCGCGGCTGCGGAACGTGGTCGCCTCGATCAGGTAGCGCCGGTCGCCGCGGTCGTCGCGCTTGAGTTGGCCTTCCAGGTAGTCGAAGCGGCCATCGGCCACCAGGCGACGCTGGTCGTCGAGGAACACGGCGAGGTCGGTGTAGTACAGCTGGTGGCGTCTCGCGTGGGTCGGCGCGGGAACCAGGCGCACCGTGGCCCGGAGGATGACGCCGTGCCTGCCCCGGCCGGCGCGGATCCTGTTGAACAGAGCCGCGTTGTTGGTCGGCGAGCAGTCGAGGAGTTCGCCGTCCGGTGTGCTGACGGTCAGGTCGAGGACGTTGTCGGTCTGGGCGCCGTGGTGGTGGCTGGCGCCGCCGAGCCCGCCGACCGACAGCGTGCCGCCGACGGACAGTTCCAGGTAGTCGGTGAGCACCGGGGGAGTCAGCCCGAGCGGCAGCGTCTCGGCGAGCACCTGGCTCCACCGCGCGCCCGCGTCCACGCTGACGAAGTCGGCGCCGACCTCGTGCACGGTCCGCAGCCCGCTCAGGTCGATGACGACGCCGTCCAGCGCCTGCGCCTGGCCGCCGGTGGAGTGGCCCTCGGCGCGCGCGGCCACCGGGATGTCATGGGTCGCGCAGTGCCGCAGGACGGCGGCGATGTCGGCGACCGAGCCCGGCCGCAGCACCGCGCGGGGTCGTCGGTGCACCAGGTGCCCGAAGTCGTCGGCGGCCCAGCGCAGCGAGGTCTCGTCGGTGTCGAGGCGGCCGTCGAGTCGCGGCCAGGCTGGGTGGTGATCCCGCGCGTGTCGGGGCGACGCTGACACGAAGCACCTCCTGGCTGGTCGGGGCGGGCGTGCCGCCCAGTTTCGCAGTCGGGTGGGAACCTTCGCGTCGACCAGGTGTGCCGCTCCGCGCGCTCGGGACGTGATCGGCCCGCTTTGTCCGCCGCTGTGGTCGTTTCACCCGGATTTCATCGGTCGCGACTAGGGTCTCTCCGGCGGGTCGCCGGTCCGCTCGAACGGACGCGCGTGGAGTCGGGGCAGAGACGGTCCCCGCCCGCTTGGTTGGAGGAGTGCTCGGTGAGGTCGTTGGGACCGTTGGACCCGACCGTTGTCGGCCGGTATCACGCGGTCGCGGTGCTCGGCGAGGGCGGGATGGGCCGCGTCCTGCTGTGCGTGTCCCCGGACGGTCGGCTCGTCGCTGTCAAGCTTCTGCACGCGGAACTCGCCAGGGACCCCGGGTTTCGCGCGCGGTTCCGCCGCGAGGTGGAGGCCACGCGCATGGTGTCGGGTGCGTACACCGCGCCGGTGATGGACGCCGACGCCACGGCCGAGACGCCGTGGCTGGCCTCCGTGTTCGTGCCGGGACCGTCGCTGCGCGAGGCGGTGGACGCCGTCGGGGCGCTGCCGGTCGAGTCGGTGCTGCACGTGGCGGCCGGGCTGGCGCAGGCGTTGCTCGACCTGCATCGGGTTGGCCTGGTGCACCGGGACCTCAAGCCCTCCAACGTGATGCTCGCGGCCGACGGCGTTCGGGTGATCGACTTCGGCATCGCGCGGGCGGCGGAGAGCGCGGACAGCACCGAACTCACCCACGCGAGCGCGCTGATCGGCTCGCCCGCGTTCATGTCGCCGGAGCAGGCGGAGGGCCACGAGCTGACCCCGGCGAGCGACGTGTTCTCGCTCGGCGCGACGCTGGCGGTCGCCGGCACCGGGAACGCGCCGTTCGGCGGCAGGTCGACGCCGCAGCTGCTGTACAACGTGGTGCACACCGAACCCGACCTGAGCGCGCTCACGCCCCGGCTGCGCGAGATCGTGGAACCGTGCCTGGCCAAGGATCCCGGGGCGCGCCCGACGCCGCAGGACCTGCTCGAGCTGATCGGCCGGATCGCCCCGACGCCCCAGCCGTGGCCGAGCGAGGTGCACCAGCTCCTCGCGGACCAGCACGCCGAACTCGCCAGCCTCATCGGCGGCGCCGTGCACGACTCGACCGTCGCCGACGTCGGTCCGGGCCCGACTCCCGAGGGCCGCGCAGCGACGGCGGCCGGGCCGGCGCCGATCGCCCTCCTCGGCCCTGCGCTTGCCGTCACTCCGGCGCATGCCGTCACTCCGACGCCGGTCACCCCGGTTCCGGTCGGCGCGGCCCCGGCGCAGGGCGGTGCCCCGCAGGGGATCATCGTGCCGGCCGGGCCTCCGCGCAGGCGGGCCCCGCTCGCGCTCGGAGTCGTCCTCGTGCTGGTGGCCGGCGCGGTCGGCGCGGTCCTCACGTTGTTCAACAGGGACAAGCTGTTCGAGCACCCGCTGCCGCAGCCGTACCGCGCGGGGGGCGTGCCGACACCGGGATCGACGCCGCTGTCCGCCGTGGCCGACAAGTACGTGCACGATCTGCCGGCGTGCAAGGACATCACCGCCAGGCTGAGTCTGACCTCGGACACCAAGCCGCCGTACGAGGCGGCCCAACCGGAGAAGGGGCAGACCAGATGCGTCTGGGAGGACCCGTCCGGCAACAGCATCGACGTCTACTGGCGGCGGTATCGCACCGGCCAGGGCACCGGTACCGGGGCCGAACAGGCGAAGGCGAGCTACGAGGGCTACTACATGGGCCCAGGCAGCAAGAGGGAGCAGGACATCGGGTTCGCCGAGGAAGGCCAGTGGATCATCCCGCGCGACTCCAGCGACTCCAACTGCGGGCTGTATGTTCGGGACGTCAACCTCGTGGTGATGGCCTTCGTCAAGGGACCCAAGTACCCGGCCAACGCCTGCGAGCCCGACACCAAGGCGCTGCTCAGGGGAGTCGTGGGCGCGACCACACCGTGATGACACCGCTGCCGCCGGACGGTCCAACGCGAATCGACGTTCAGACCAACTTCACCCGGCGATGGTGAATTATTTTCCTCCGGCGGCGAATATTGGCCGACCACAAACGGCGGACCCAAGCGACCAGCCCAGTCCGCCGTTCGGCCCCCTGCCCATGGAGAACGAATGATCCTGCGCAGAATCCTCGTCGCCGCCGGCATCGCCCTCGCCGGCCTCGCCGTCGTGACCCCGGTGGCCGGCGCGAGCGGCTACAAGATGTCCCAGTCGGCGGCGGCCAGCCAGTTCAGTGGCGCGGGCATCACCTGGAGTTCCAGCGGCGGCTGCACGAACCGCTACAACTCGACGTGCACCTCGTTCGACCAGATCAACTCCGGCACCGTGAGCACGATCATCACCCTGAAGCGCGCGTCCGGCTGCGCCATCAACATCACCGGCGGTACCGAGGTCGGGCACGCCTCCGGCACCTACAGCCACTTCAACGGCTACAAGGTCGACATCTCGCACAACTCGTGCATCGACGGCTACATCCATCGCACCTTCAGCTACATCGGGTACCGCGGCGACGGCTACCCGCAGTGGCAGGCGGCGTCCGGGAACCTGTACTGCGACGAGGGCAGCCACTGGGACATCCTCGTCTACTGACACCACCCCGCGCCTCGGGTTCGCCGCGTGCCACGCCTCAGTCCTGCGTGCTGGGCGTGGGCGCGGCGGGTCACCCCGGCGGCCTCTCCAGTGCTGCCAACGCCTGCTCGGCCGCGGTGACCGCCTGGTCTGCGGTGTCGAAGGCCCGCGTGGCCGCCGTGGCGTCCTGTTCGGCCAGTTGACGCGCGTCCCGCGCCTGCCGCAGTCGCTCCTGCGACTCTGCGACCGTGCTGTCGGCCCGCGACACGGCCGCGCGTGCCTCGGCCAGCTCCCGCGCCGCCAGCGTTCGCGCCTCCTCGGCCTGCCGGACCTGGTGGCGGGCCGTGGAGATCGCCGCAGCACGGTCACGTTCGTCCTTCCGTCGCCGGTCCAGTTCGGCCTGCGGCGTCGCCTTTCGTCGCGGCGGCTGCGGCTCGGGGACGTCGGTCCCGGCGACGATCGAGAGAACGGGAAAGCCAAGGGCCGAAGCGGGTTTCAGCGCGGTCGCCAGCCGACCGGCCCGGATCGCGTCCGCCGCGTCGGGCTGCTGGAGGACGGCCGCGAAGGTCTCCTGGACCTGCGCCGCGACCTGGTCGGTCACCGGGACCCCGGCCTGCTCGCCCGCTGCGGCGGCGTGGCCGCCGAGCACCCGCAGCAGTGCAGCGCGCTCCCTCGACAGCGCCCGGATCTGGTCGCCGGCAAGGTTCTGGTGCGCGCGCCGCAGGGAGTCCGCGAGCGCCACCAGGCGGTCGAGGTCCTCGGGATGCCGGCGCGCGACCCGGTTGACCAGCCAGGCCGCGACGGTCGGCTTGCGCAGCGCCGCGATCGCGTCGGCCAGCGCGCGATCCCCGTCCACCCTCGCCTGCCGCGCACGCTCCGCGCGAACCGGGATGAACGCGTCCCTCGGCCCCTGGTACAGCTCGTCGGTCACCGACTCCAGTTCCACCAGGACAGACAACCACCGGCCGCCGCGTCCGGCAGGTCGGGCGCGGTTCAACGATGGCCGGCCTCCCGCTCGGCGGCGTCCATGGCCCGGTCGGTCACCGTCGCCATCCACAGGAGCACGGCGAGCGCCAGGACTCCCATGACGGCGAACACCGCGCGCAGCCCGAGAAGCTGCGCCAGCAGGCCGCCGGCCGCGGCGCCGAGCGGCCTGCTGCCCCAGGCCACCAGCCGGTAGCCGCTGTTGACGCGGCCGAGCAGCCGGTCGGGCGTGACCCGTTGCCGCAGCGACACCATGACGATGTTCGAGACGATGATGCCCGCCGAGCCGACGAAGAACGCGACGCCGACCAGGATCGGGTTCGCGGTGAGCGCGGGAAGGCCGACCAGCGCGGCGCCGGCGAGGAAGGACACCCCGAGGAGTCGGGCTCGACCAAGCGCTCGTTCGGCCGGTTCCGCGATGACCGAGCCGACCACACCACCCACGGCGACGGCCGTCAGCAGCACGCCGAAGGAGCGCTCGGTCAACCGCATGGCGGAGGTCGGGCCGACGGCGTACAGGACGAGGACGGCCCAGGTCGCGTTCGTGGTGAAGTTGAAGACGCCGACCATGGCGGCGAAGGTGCGCAGCAGCCGGTGCCGCCACAGGAACCGCAGGCCCTCGGCGATGTCGGCGCGCAGCGTGGCGCTCCGGTCGCGCGGCACCCGGAAACGCCCCCGCACCAACAACAACGCGCCGAGCGCGACGATCCACAGGGCGACCGGCGTGACGAACGCGGCCAGCGTGCCGACCGTGACCAGGACGCCGGCCAGCGGCGGGCCGATGAACTGGTTGGCGGTCAGTTCGGCCGCGTAGAGCCAGCCGTTGGCCCGTGCAAGGCGGGCTCGAGGCACGAGCTGTGGCGCGAGCGCCTGCGCCGAGGTGTCGTAGACCGTCTCGGCCGTCCCGACGCAGAACGCCACGACGTACAGGGCGGCGATCGAGCCCGCGTCGAACAGCACGGCCAGCACGAGCCCGGCGAGCAGCCCCGCCCTGACGAGCTCGGCGGCGACCATCGTCCTGCGTCGGTCGAGCCGGTCGGCGAACGCGCCGGCCGGCAGGGCGAACAGCAGCCACGGCAGCGTGAACGCGAAGGCCAGTCCCGCGATCGCCGTGGGGGACCTGGTGAAGCCGATCGCCACCAGCGGCAGCGCGACCTTGAGGATCCCGTCGGCCAGGCTCGACAGGCTCGCCGAGGTCCACAGCCGCCAGTAGTCGCGGCCGAGCGTCGGTCGTTCGGTGCGGGCCGCGTCGCGGACCCCGCTCGTGGCTAAGTCGTCCTCCGTCATGAATGGAGAATTGCACATCGATGGAGAAAACTCCATCGATGTGGTCAGTCCATCGGTGTCGTAGCCTGCGGTCATGGACGACCAGGCCGACCGCGAGCCCGCCGAGCCCAAGGGGAAACGCAGGGCGGCGACCGTCCGCGAGACCAAGGCGCTCGGGCATCCGCTGCGCCTGCGCATCCTGCGGCTGTGCCGCGAGCGCGAGTTGACCAACAAGCAACTGGCGGACCGGCTCGACCGCGACCCGGGAACCGTGCTCTACCACGTTCGCCAGCTCGTCGATGCCGGCCTGCTGGAACAGGCCACCGTGCGCACCGGAGACAGCGGCGCCCTGGAGAAGCCCTACCGGGCAAGGGGCAACACGTGGTGGCTGGACGGCCCGCTGGCCGACGCGGACGCGGACGCCGCGTTCGCGCCCATCGCCGCGTTCCAGGACGAGCTGCGCGAGGCGGGCCCCGCCTCCGTCCAGCTCTACGAACGGTTCGCGCTGCACCTCTCGCCCGAGGAGGTCGTCGAGCTGGACCGGCGCATCCTCGAGATCCTCGACGAGTACATCGACACCGACGGCCAACGACTGGACCGGCCGGCCGTCAACGGCATCGTCATCCTGCACCGGCTCGCCGACTGACGGCGGCGAGCCGGTTCCGAGCGGTACGTGCCCGCGCCGCGCGCGGGCCGCCCGCGACGGGTCAGCGCTTGCGGACGACGGCGGTCAGCGTGCCGACGGTCGTCCGAGGGGCCTGCGTGAGGTCGCGGTCGGGCCGGATGACGCGGCGGCCCAGCGCCCAGACGATCAGGCCGAGCACGAACCCGTACACCGACACCAGCCCGTGCCCGTTCTCCTGGGCGAACCACATCGCCAGACCGAGCGCCGGCACGGCGAGCGCGAGCAGCACGGACCCGCGCCCTCGGTTGCGCAGCAGCAGGGCGCCAGCCAGGGTCGCGGCGAGGAAGTACGTCGACCCCGAGCTGCCGGCGAAGTTGCGCGGGTCGGTGCTGGCGGTCTCGCCGAACAGCGAGCCGATGGTCTGCGGCAGGAGATCGCCTGCGAGGAAGAGCGCCAGCATCAGCCAGCCGCCCCAGAACCACTCCGCCAGCGCGGCGATCACGGCGATCGTCGCGAGGTTGTAGGCCGTCCCGAAGACGCCGCCGTTCTGCATGAACACCGAGGTCAGGACGCGCCACCAGCCGGCCTTGCTCGGGTCGCTGTCGAGGGCGTCCATGGCACCGCCCCAGCAGAGCTGGAGCACGACCCCGGCGATCGCCACGACCGTCAGGCCGACCGCGAACCAGGGGATCCGCCGCTGCTGCACGGTGTCCGGGCCAACCAGCGCCACACCGGCCTTGAACATCACCACCAACAGTGCCGCCGTGGTCAGATTGAACACCAGCGCTTCCATAGCCCCCACCCGTGCATAACCTTGGTCGATTTCGCTCGCGGGGACACTAGACCAGACGGAGTCGGTATTTCAAACAGTGTTCGACTCGATACGCTTGGGTGGTGAAGCTGACCGCAGAGCGCATCATCGACGCGGGCATGGAGATCTTCGCCGAGGGCGGCTATCACGCGCTGTCCATGCGACAGGTGGCCGAGCGGCTCGACGCGCAGGCCGGCAGCCTCTACTACCACGTGAAGAACAAGAACGCCCTGCTCCAGCTCATGGCGGACCGGGTGGCCAGGCAGGCGTACGACGCCGGCACCGCCGCGCTCGCCGCCCTGCCCGACCCGCGCGACTGGCGGGCCAGGCTCGAGGCCCAGGCCTCCTCGCTGCGGCGGAGCATCCAGCCGCACCCCGGCGCCGCGCTGCTGCTCGCGCACAGTCCGACGGTGCTCAGCGTCGGCGCCCTGTCGCTGATGGAACGGCTGCTGCTGACCCTGTCCGACGCCGGGGTGCCGGACGAGGACCGGGGCATCGCCGCCGACACGATCCTCAGCCACGTCACGGGATTCGTGTTGCAGGAGCAGAGCGAGTCGGTCACCCCGACGGTCAGCGCGAAGGAGGCGGCCGAGCTGTACCGGAGGTTCCCTCGGACCATCGCCGCCGGCCTGGCATTCGACGCGGACGAGAAGTTCGCGCGAAGCGTTCGGCTGCTCTGTGCCGCGGTCGCAACGCTGATCGCGCCCGAGGACCGCACACCAGCCGAATCCGGTGCCGTGCCGACGAAGTAGTCGGTGAGGTGTTGTGCAGGAGCGAGTCCACGGCGTGCTGATGCTGCCGTGGTTCGAGCGGTTGCTGGTGGGTCGATGGTCCTGGTTCCATGGATTTCCGCTTCGACGCGGCATTCGGTGTTGTGTCGGCGATGTGGTCGGTGTGGTGTTGTGCAGGAGTCGGTGCACGGCGTGCTGATGCCGCTGTGGTTCGAGCGGCTGTTGGTGGGTCGGCGGTTCTGGTTGTACGGATTCCCGCTTCGACGCGGCATCTACCGCCGTGCCGACGAAGTGGTCGGCGAGGCGTTGTGCGGGAGCCGGTCCGCGGCCCACCGACGCTGCCATGGTCCGAGCGACCGCCGACGAACCACTGACCGCGCCTATATAGGCTCCCACCCAGACGCGGCCCGGGGGACGGCGGCGGCACCGCACCTCGCGCGGTGTGCGGTGGCCGGCTGATCGGGGGGCGTGGTGTTCCGGACGAGCGCGTCGCCGACCAGGATCGGCCTGGCGCCGAGGACCGCGCGGGTCATCGTCGGCCTCGTGCTCGCGAGCTTCGCCGGCATCTACTCGCTCGCCGCGCTCGGCGGCCCGCGCGGGGGCGGCACCGCCCTCGGCGCCGTCGCGTGCACGGTGTCGACCATCGCGCTGCACCTCCTCCACCTGCGGCCGGGATCGCGCCGACGCCTCGGCCCATGGCCGGTCCTCGCCCAGACGGCGCTGGCCGGTCTGGCGGTGCTGCCGTTCGGCATGTCGGCCTCCCTGCTGGGTTTTCCGGCCGCCGCGCTGCTGCTCCTGGACGCGGCCCCGCTCGCCGTGCTGGTGGTCGGCGGTGCCGTCACGGTCGCGGTGGTGCGCGCTGGGTTCACCCCCGGCGCCGCCGACGTCGCGATCACGGCGGCCCTGATCGCGCTCGTCGTCTACAGCCTCACCACGCTGGCGGACCGCGTCGCGGAGGTGTCGACCGCGCGGCTCGCGCTGGCCATGTCCGCCGTGGCCGAGGAGCGCCTGCGGATCGCCGCCGAGCTGACCAGGGGTCTCGGCGACGGCCTGGCCGCGATCACCGCGCAGCCGCCGGACCGACCAGGCGCGATCGACGAGATCCTGCGGGTCACCAGGGAATCCCTCGCGGTCGCCCGCCGGGCCGCCGCCGAGTTCCGCAGCCTGTCGTTGGCGCCGGAGGCGACCAGCGCCCGCGCGCTGCTGTCGGCCGCCGGGATCGAGGCGCGGGTGCGCGTCGGCCACACCGAACCCCTCGGTCCGGCCGAGGCGCTGCTGGCGACGGTGCTCCGCGAGGCCGTCACCGACGTGGTGCGGCGCGGCACGGCCCGGTACTGCGAGATCGAGACCGCCGAGCGGAACGGCCAGCTCGTGCTGCTGGTCACCAACGACGGCGTGCCGACCGCGGCGGACGGCATCGGCGCGCTGGAGGAGCTGGCGGCGCGGGTGGCCGAGGCCGGCGGCCGGCTGACGGCCGGACTCCAGCCGGGCGGCCGCTTCGCGGTCGAGGTCACCATCGCGGCGGACCCACCACCCTCGGAGTCGGTGTCGCGGGTCGGCGCGGCCGCGTACCGGCAGTCCGTCGGCGTGCTCGTGGTGGTGCTGGCGGCGTTCTCCGTCAGGGTGCTGTCGCAGGTCCAGCTCCGGCAACTGCCGGTCGCCGTGGCGTTCCTGGCCGCGATCTGCGTCCTCCAGGTCAGGTGGGCGCGCCGGCCGTCGGCCGGGCGGCCGAGCTGGTGGGTCGCCGCGCTGATCGCCCAGGCGGCGCTGAGCTACCTGCCGATCCTGTGGCTCGGCAAGGCGTGGGGCGGCATCGCGGGCGGTCTCGCCGGGTCGCTGCTCGTCGCCCTGCCGGCGATCGCGTCGTGGCTCCTGGTCGCCGTGCTGATGCTCAGCCTCGGCGCGCTGGCCTGGGCGTTCGGCGAGGGCGTTCCGGTCATCCTCAACTCGACCGTCAGCGCGTTGGTGACCGGGCTGATCGTCTACGGGCTCGTCCGGCTCGCCCAGCTCGTCGACGAGTTGCAGGCGGCCGGCGAGCGGCTGGCGCGGGCTGCGGTGGTCCAGGAGCGGCTGCGGGCGGCCCGCGACCTGCACGACCTGCTCGGCCACACCCTCGCCGCGATCCTGCTCAAGTGCGAGTTGGCCAAGCGCTTGTTCGGCAGGGATCAAGCAAGGGCACGGGCCGAACTCGACGACGTGCTGCTGATGGCCGAGCGCGCCAGGTCCGACATGCGGACGGTGACCGGTGGCGATTCGACCATGTCACTGCGGGTCGAGCTGGACTCCGTCCGGTCGGTGCTGGCTGCCGCCGGGGTCGCGGTCAAGGTGGAGTCGCCGGCCGACCCGATCGCCGAGCCGGTGGACACCGTGCTGAGCGTCGTCCTGCGCGAGGCGGTGACGAACGTGTTGCGGCACAGCGCGGCCAGGCACTGCCGCATCGCGGTCTCGGCCCTGCCCGGCTCGGTGCGGCTGACTGTCGAGAACGACGGGGCGTCCGGCGGGACGAGCGCGCCGGGTGCCGGCATCGGCAACCTGACCACCCGGCTCGCGGCGCTCGGCGGGACGCTCGTCGCGCGGGCCGACGGGGACGGCTGGTTCCGGCTGTCGGCGGAAGTCGCGGCACGGCAACCGATGGAATCCCCCGCGCAGCAGGAGAGTGAACTGGGGGATACGGCCTAGGAGGTGTCTTACACGGGCCGCCCCCTAGATCCAGCCGGCCTCCCTGGCGATGCGGACCGCGTCGGTTCGGTTGCGGGCGTTGAGCTTCCCGACGATCGCCGTCAGGTGGTTGCGGACTGTGCCGGCCGACAGGAACAGCTCGGCGGCGATCTCCGGAGCCTCTGCGCCGCCCGCGGTCAACGTGAGCACGTCCTTCTCGCGCGGGGTGAGCGGGTTGTCGGCGAGGTCCCACGCGGTGACGGCGAGGCTCGGGTCGAGCACCCGGCCGCCCGCCGCGACGGTTCGGATCGCGGCCGTCAGGTCGTCCAGCGGCGCCGTCTTCAACAGGAACCCGTTCACCTGTGCGGCCAACGCCCTGCGCAGGTGACCCGGTTTCCCGTGCCCGGTCAGCAACAGCACGCGGCAGGCCGGCAGCCGCTCGCGCAGGGCGGCCGCGGCGGACAGCCCGTCCATGCCCGGCATGTCGATGTCCAGGACCGCCACGTCCGGGGTGTGCGCCAGCGCCAGCGGCGGCACGTCGGCCCCGGAGCCGGTCTCGGCGACGACCTCCAGGTCGTCCTCCAGGTTGAGCAGCGCCACCAGGGCGCCTCGCACGATGTGCTGGTCCTCGGCGATCAGTAGGCGGATCACCGGCCATTCGTACCATTGCCGCCCCGCGCCGTCATCGATCACCCATGACGAGGTCACGGGTGATCGATGACGGCGTCTGTGTCGGGCGAAGCCGCAGGTCAGCAGAGTGAACGGCATGACAGACGCGGTCACCATGGACGTGGTGAGCAAGGTGTACGGCAAGGGCAGGAACGCGGTCGCGGCCCTGCGGGAGGTCTCGATCGGGCTGCCACGGGGCGGCTTCACCGCCGTGATGGGGCCGTCCGGCTCGGGCAAGAGCACGTTCCTGCACTGCGCGGCCGGGCTGGACCGGCCGACCGCGGGGTCGGTCCGGCTCGGCGGCACGGAACTGGCCACCATGAGCGAGACGCAGCTGACGGTGCTGCGCAGGGCGCGGATCGGGTTCGTCTTCCAGGCGTTCAACCTGGTGCCCTCGTTGACCGTCACGCAGAACATCACCCTGCCGCTGCGGCTCGCCGGCACACCCGTCGACCGGCCGTGGCTGGCCGGCATCCTCGCCAGGGTCGGGCTCGCCGACCGGGCCGACCACCGGCCAGCGCAGCTCTCCGGCGGCCAGCAGCAGCGGGTCGCGATCGCCAGGGCGTTGGTGACCCGCCCCGAGGTGGTGTTCGGGGACGAGCCGACCGGCGCCCTTGACACGATGACGGCGCGGGACGTGCTGACGCTGCTGCGGGAAACCGTCGACCAGCTGGGCCAGACCGTGGTGATGGTGACGCACGACCCGGTCGCCGCCTCCTACGCGGACACCGTGCTGTTCCTGGCGGACGGCCACATCGTCGACACCATGGCCGCGCCGTCGCCGGTCGCCGTCGCGGACCGCATGACGCGGTTGGGTGCGTGGGTCCGATGATGCTGGGTCTCGCGCTGAGCACGCTCCGGCACCGCAAGGCCGGCTTCGTCGGGGCGTTCGTCGGCCTGTTCTGCGCGGCCGCGCTCGTCAGCTCCTGCGGCATGCTGATGGACACCGGGCTGCGCGGCGTCGTCGAGCCGGAACGCTATGTCGGCGCCCCGGTCATCGTCTCCGGCGACCAGGACGTCCGCGCCGAGGAGCGGAAGTCCTCGACCTCGACGAAGACCAAGACCAAGCCGCTGGGCGACCGCGCCTGGGTGGCCGCCTCGGTCGCGGACCGGCTCCGGGCCGTGCCGGGGGTGCGGTCGGTCGTCACCGAGGTCGACCTCCCCGCGGCCGTCGGCGCCGCCCCGGGCGCCGAATCGTGGGGCCACGGCTGGGAGTCCGCCGCGCTCACTCCCTTCACGCTCGCCTCGGGCCGCGCGCCGGAGGCCGACGGGGAGATCGTCGTCGACGCGGCGGCGCGGTTGGCCGTCGGCGCGACGACACCACTGCGGACCCCCGCGGGGACGGGCGTCTACCGGGTCGTCGGCGTGACCGCGCAGAGCCTGCCGCACCAGTCGACGGTGTTCTTCGGCACCGCCGAGGCGCGCAGGCTCGCCGGGCACGACGGGCAGTACAGCGCGATCGGCGTGTATCCGGCCGGCGTCGCGCCCGCCGTCGTCGACGCGCTGCGCGGCACCGCAGCCTCGGTGTTCACCGGCGACGAGCGGGGCAGGGTCGAGTTCCCCGGCGCGGACACCGCGCGGACCAGGCTGATCAGCATGGGCGCTGCCCTCGGCGGCACCTCGCTGCTGGTGGCGGTCCTCGTCGTGGCCGGCACCTTCGCGCTCTCCGGACAGCGGCGGCAGCGCGAACTGGCCCTGTTGCGCGCCATCGCCGCGACGCCTCGGCAGATCCGCGCCATGATCGGCGGCGAGGCGCTGGTCGTCAGCGCGGTCGCCGGCACGCTCGGCGCGGCCGCCGGGATCGGCCTCGCGTTCTGGCTGCGCGACACGTTCGCCGGCCTCGGCGCGATCCCGGTGAACCTGCCGCTGGTGGTCGGCCCGTTCCCGCCGCTGGTCGCCGTGGCTGCCACCCTGGCGGCGGCCTGGGCCGCGGCGCGGGTGTCCGCGAGGAGGATCGCCGCGATCCGCCCGGTCGAGGCGCTCGGCGACGCCGCCATGACCCCGCCGAGGGTTCCGGTGCTCCGGCTCGCGGCCGGGGCGGTGGCGCTGGCCGGCGGCGTGGTGATGACGGTGCTGCTGTCGACGATCAGGACGGAGAGGGGCTCCGGCCCGCTGACCCCGGTGACCACGCTGGTGTGGATCACGGCGGTGGCGCTGCTCGGCCCGCCGATCGCGCGCGGAACCGTTGCGGCGCTTGGTCCTGCGCTGCGGCTGTCGCGGATCGGCGGCTGGCTCGCCGCCGCGAACCTCCGCACCGACGCGCGCAGGCTGGCCGGTGTCGTCACGTCGCTGAGCCTGATGGTGGGCATGGCGTGCACGCTGCTGTTCGCGCAGACCACGATGGCGCACGCGCGCGGCGCCGAGGCGTTGGCCGGCAACCGCGCCGACTACGTGCTCGGCACGAGGATCGGGTCGGGGGCGGCCGAGGACGTGCGGTGGCTGCCCGGGGTGCGCGCGGTCACCGAGGTGCTGCATACGACCGTGTGGACCGGCGTCACCTCGCACAGCGCGCAGGCCGTCACCCCGGCCGGCCTGTCGCAGACCCTTGACCTCGACGTGCGCGCCGGATCGATCGACCGGCTGGCCGAGGACACCGTCGCCGTGCGCGAGGGTCTCGGCCCGGGGCTCGGCGACGACGTCCCGCTGTCGCTCGCCGACGGGACCCCGGTGACCCTGCGGGTCGTCGCGGTCTATGGCAGGGGGCTCGGGTTCGGCGACCTGACGCTCGCGCACGACCTCGTCGCCAGGCACGTCGACGTGCCGCTGAACGACTCCGTCCTGGTCGCCGCGCCGACCGTGGACCGGGCCACGCTGGTGGGGGCGCTGCGCGGCGAGCCCGGCGTCGCCGTGCTCGACCGGATCACGGCCGTCAGCGCGAGTTCCGACGGCGGCACCGCGGTCAACTACGTGGCGCTCGGGCTGATCGTCGGCTTCGCCGCGATCTCCGTGGTGAACTCGCTGACCATGTCGACGCTGGGGCGCTCGCGGGAGTTCGGTCTGCTCCGGCTGGTCGGCACCACGCGGCGGCAGGTGCTGCGGATGCTCGCGTGGGAGGCCGGCACGGTCGCGCTGATCGCGACGGTGCTCGGCACGGCGGTCGCGCTGGCGACCCTGTGGGCGTACAGCACGGGGATGACCGGCATGCCGACGCCGTACGTGCCGCTGCCGAGCTACCTGTCCGTCGTCGCCGTGGCCGCCGCGCTGGCTCTGGTGGCTACGGCGCTGCCGGCCGCGCTGGCGCTGCGGACCAGGCCGACGGACGCGATCGGCGTCGGCGAGTAGCCCGCGCCCGTGCGGGAAACCGTGCCGTGGCAACGGTTTCCCGCACGGGCGGTGCGGCGGAGTCAGCTGGTCAGGACGCGATGCTGACGGCGAACACGTGGATCTCCGGCGCGACCGGCAGGGTCACCGTCGCGACGGTCTTGGTCGGGTCGATCGCCATCGACTTGTAGAACACGTCGTAGGAGGTGCCGAAGTTGGCCGGGCCGCTCCTCGTGTTGCGGTGGTCGGTGGTGATCGCCGGCTCGGCGCCGTGGCCGTGCTGGTCGGCGCAGCACCAGTTCGGGAAGCCGATCGAGCCGGTGCTCGACGTGCCGTCGGTGTAGGTCACCGTCACCGTGCCGTCGGTCGAGCCGGCCTCGGCGCCGAGGAACGCGAGCCTCGCGCCGTGCCCGGACAGCGTGACGATCTGGCCGTCGGCCTTCACGTTGTCGTTGCTGCCGATCGCGGCGGCCGGCCAGGTGAAGTTCACGCCGGCGTGCGCCACCGTCGCGCCCGGTGTGGCACCGGCCTTGGCCAGCGCCTGCGCCGAGTAGCTGTCGTTGTCACCGTCGAAGTTGCCTGGCGCGGTGTTCGACTCGTCGGTGATGGCCACGTTGTTCGCGGCCTGCGCGAGCGAGGCGTACGGCGTGTTGGTGATCAGGGTTTCCTGACCGCGCACCGTGTCGCGGCCGTCGCCTGCCCACCGGTAGGAGACGCTCGCGGTGAGCGTGCTCGCGGCCTTGCCCGGCGGTGGCGGCGGGACGGTGACGGCGAAGGTCGCCGCCTTGCTGCGGTCCGAGTCGATCCGGCCGAGGTCGACGACCTTCTCCTTGACCGACCAGCCGTCCGGCCCGGTGAGCGTGACGGCGACCCGCTCGACCGACCGGGGACCGTTGTCGGCCACGGTCACGGTGACCGGCGTGCTCTTGCCGGCCGCGGGGGCCGGGCTGCTGACCGTCACGGCGACGGACGGCTCGGTGTTCTTCTGCGCGTGCCGGCTGATCCGGTACATCGCGGTGCCGTGCGGGGCGACGTTGGCCGAGATGATCCCGTCCGACGCGGTGGTCCGCTTGGTCACCAGGTCCTTGAGCGCGAACGGCGCTCCGGTGGTCAGCCCGACCGCCTGGCCCGTGGTGGTGATGGTCTGCGCGGTGTCGCCCTTGTTGAACAGCACCACCGCGACGTCGCCGCCGGACAGCGGCCGGCTCAGCACGTCGTAACCGTTGCCGGACTGAACGATCGAGCCCTGCACGCCCAGCTTGTCCTGGTCGACCGCGATCACGTCCGGGTTGGTGACCACGGCGAGCTGCTCGGCGGACAGCTTCGCCAGGTTGGTCGACAGCAGCAGCGGCGAGGCCATCTCCGCCCAGAGGGTGAACTGCGACTGGTACTCGGTCGTGGTCATGCCGCCGTTGCCGATCTCCAGCATGTCGGCGTCGTTCCAGTGCCCCGGACCGCCGTGCGCGGGCAGGCCGGGAGTGTTGGCCTCGCCGTAGTTCTGGAGCACGCTCGGCCAGGCGTCGTAGATGTCGCTGCCGAAGCGCCAGAGCTGGCCCTCGTTAGGCAGCCAGGCCAGTTCGTCGGTGAAGTCGGAGCCGGTGCAGCACACGTAGGCCGGCGCCGACTCGGAGAACACCATCGGCCTGCCGGTGTTCAGCAGCGCCTCGCTGGCCTGGTGGTAGACGATCTGCGCGACCTGGCTGGCGGTCTTGCCCGGGAAGGCGTCCATCGGCTGGTAGCAGTAGTCGAGCTTGAGGTAGTCGATGCCCCAGGAGGCGTAGAGGTTCGCGTCGGCCTGGAAGTGGCCGTAGCTGCCGGCTGCGCCCTGGCAGGTCTTGTAGCCGGCGTCCTCGTAGGTGCCGAACTTCAGGCCCTTGCCGTGGATGTAGTCGCCGAGCCACTTCATGCCGTGCGGGAAGCGGGCCGCGTCGACCTGGAGGTTGCCGGCCGCGTCACGGTCGTGCTGCATCCAGCAGTCGTCGATGTTGACGTAGTTGTAGCCCAGCTTGTCCAGGCCCAGCTTGACGATCTGGTCGGCGGTGTCGGTGAACAGCTTCTCGTTCATCTGGCTGTTGCACTCGAAGCCGGCCCAGTCGTTGAAGCCCATCGGTGGGGTCCTGGCCAGCTTGCCGCCGGGGTCGTTGGTGGCCACGGGCTTGACCGGGCCGCCGTCGGGGCGGGTCGCGGCGGTCGCGGGGGAGATCGCGGCAGCGGCGGAGACGGTCAGCGCCGCGATGGCCACGCCGACGGTGACGGCGGCGCGCAGGCCGCCAGGTGGTCGTTGTCGCACAGATGCTCCTTGGTGGGGACGTCACGGTGGCAGAGGTGACGAATCGTGCAGTCACGCTGCGCAAAACTGACTGCTATGGAGTGATACAGAGCACTTATGCGCAAGGTAGGCGACGCTCCCCACAAAGGTCAAGAGCCGTTCGGTGCGGTCAGCTCCGCGAAGCGGACTGTTCGGTCGATGCCGGCCCCTCGGCCCGCAACCGGCGGTCGAGCAGGCCGAGCAGCACCACGGTGGCGACACCGAGCGCGACCAGGCTGATCCGGTCCAGCGCGGTGTGGGTCTGCGCGACCACCCCGAACGCGGTGTGCGCGACCAGCGCCCCGGTGATCGCCGCGAGCCGGTGCCGGCCAGTCCACCCCGTCGTCGCGGCCCAGCGCCGCAGCGCGAACCCGGCGCACCCGGCGAGGACGGCGGCGGCCAGCATCGGCAGCAGCGCCCGGTCGCCGTGCGTGAACGCGGGCTGCGTCGCCCCGCCGAACGGGAACAGCAGGCCGAGGAAGCCGAGCGCGGCGGCGCCGCAGGACAGCCCCACCGCGAGCGGCCGGGGCGGGTTCCCCGGCCGCGCCGCCGACACCACGCCGGGCAGCACCCGCAGGGCCAGCACCCCGAGCACCGCGATCGACGCGAGGATGGCGAGGAAGGCGGGCAGCGGCAACAGGTAGCCGGGGTCGGCGGCAGGCGGCACCGACACGCGGACCAGGCCGGCCCCGAGCAGCGCGACGATCCCGGCGCCGACCACGCCGCCCGCCCGCAGATAGGGCGCCTTTCCGGTGCTGGGGAACAACAACTCGACCAGCGCGATGGGAATCGCGACGCTGAACACCGCGTGGTAGGGCAGGTTCAGCTCGGTGTATGCGGTGTTGACGCCGAACAGCCGGGGCACCCAGCCCGCCGCGCCGTACAGCCGCGGGCTGGTCAGGCTCTGCAACGCGAGGCCCTCCTCGACCAGGCCGTAGGCCAGGCCGAGCAGCAGCACGCTGAGCCAGCCGCCGCCTGCCCGCCGGACCAGCTCGCGGACCAGCAGCACCCCGGCCCCGTAGATCGGCACGTACAACAGCACCAGCCACAGCATCCGCATCGGCACCGTGCCGAGGGTGAGCTCGGCGACCGAGGGAGCCACCGCCACCAGGGTCAGCGCCGCCCACCGGTTGCCGGCGCGGCGGGGCCCGGCCGAGGACTTCGCGAAGCCGGCTCGCAGCACCCGCCGGTTGACCGCGAACACGAGCGCGGCCAGCAGCGCCAGCTGCCCGACCTGCACCGCGCGCAGCCACCCCGGATACGCGCCGGTGAGCAGCAGGTACCCGACCGCAAGCACGCCGACGGCGGAGATCGTCCGCACCCGCAGATACGCGCTGCGGACGCCCCGCCGCAGCTGCCGCGCGACCCACAGATAGCCAAGCGACACAAGGAGAATCGGGATCGGCCTGGTCCACAACGTCAACGCCAGCTGGTCCCTGGCCTGGCCGGTGGTCGCGACCTGGTGGTCGAGCACGCTGTCCCGGAACACCAGCGTCAGCGCGGCGAACACGATGCTCAGGCCGAGGTTGCCGAACAACAGGATCAGCACCAGCCGCACCGCTTTGTCGTGTGCCGTCTGGGTTGTGGCGTCCCGCGTCGTGGAGTCCCGCTGTGCCGTCATGGGCACCGACGCTAGGAGCCGGACCCGCCCCGTCGCCTCGGGCGGCCGACCGATCTTTCGGCTACGACTTCAGGATGAGTCGCGCGGGCGCACCAGTCCGAGGTCGTAGGCCAACACCACGGCGTGCACGCGGTCGCGGACGCCGAGCTTGCGCAGGATGGCCGACACGTGCGTCTTCACCGTCGCCTCGCTCACCACCAGCTGGGCGGCGATCTCGGCGTTGGACGCGGCGCGCGCGACCAGCCCGAGCACCTCCGTCTCGCGGTCGGTCAGCTCAGCCAACCCGGCGGGGCGAACCGGGGCGGCGGCCGGCAGCGTTCGCACGAACCGGTCGAGCAGCCTGCGGGTCACCGTCGGCGCGAGCAGCGCCTCGCCGCGCGCCACCACCCGGATCGCGTCGACGAGCTCGGCGGGCCGGACGTCCTTGAGCAGGAAGCCGCTCGCGCCGGCCCGCAGCGCGTCGTACAGCGGCTCGTCCAGGTCGAAGGTGGTCAGGATGATCACCTTCGGCGGGTTCGCCGACGCGGTGAGCCGACGCGTCGCCGCGATCCCGTCCGTGCCGGGCATCCGCACGTCCATCAGCACCACGTCCGGCCGGCACTGCTCGGCGAGCCGGACGGCCTCCTCGCCGTCGCCGGCCTCGCCGACGACCTCGAGATCGTCCCGTGCCTCGATGATCATGCGGAAGCCGCCGCGCACCAGGACCTGGTCGTCGGCGATCAGCACGGTGGTGGTCACGTGGAGTCCTCTGGTGTGGTGCGCTGGGCCGTCGGCAGCAGGGCGCGGACCAGGAACCCGCCGGCCGGGTCCGGCCCGGCGTCGAGCGTTCCGCCGAGCATGGTCGCGCGCTCGCGCATGCCGAGGATGCCATGCCCGGCACCGTGATCCGCGAGCCGGCCGCCGCCGCGACCGTTGTCCCTGACCTCGACCAGCAGGTGGCCGTCGGCGACCCGCACGACCACCTCGGCCCGGCTCGCGCGCGCGTGCCGCAACGTGTTGGTCAGCGACTCCTGCACGATCCGGTACGCCGAGAGTTCGACGCCTCGGCCGAGCGGTTCCGGACTGTCCAGGCGCACCACCACGTCCAGGCCCGCCGTGGACACCGACCGGGCCAGCCGGTCCAGCTCGGACAGGCCGGGCTGCGGCTCGCCGGCCCGCTCGTCGTCGACGGACCGGACCGTCAGCAGGAACCGCCGCAGCTCGGCCAGCGCCTCCCGGCCGCTGGACTCCAGGTCCCGCAACGCCTTCCGCGCCTTGGCCGGGTCGAGGTCGAACACGTCGTCGGCGGCGGACGCCTGGATCACCATCACCGACACGGTGTGCGCGAGCACGTCATGTAGCTCGCGGGCGATGCGCGCCCGCTCCTCCAACACCGCCCGCCGCGCCTCGGCCTGCCGGCGGGCCGACCTGGCCCGCCCCAACGCGCCCCAGCTCCACGCGAGCAGCGCCCCGACCACGGACAGCGCGGCGGCGACCCAGTGACCCGTGGACGCGGTGGCCGCCGTGCCGAGCAGCACCGCGCCGGCCAGTCCCCACATCGACACCCGCGCCGGGCGCAGCCACGCGAACGTGCACAGCACCACCAGCGTCACGCCGGGCCCGATCGCGGGGCACAGCAGCTGGATCCCGGTGCCGGCGCTGAGCACGACGGCGGTGACGAGTTCGGGGCGCACGCCCATCCACCACATCGCCCCGGCCTGCGCCAGCACCAGCGCGGCCACCAGCGCGCGGCCGGCCCCCACCGGCAGGCCGGTCGGGGCGGCGAGGAAGAACACCGGACTCAGCGCCGCCAGCGAACACACCACCAGCAGCGCCCGCCACCGCTGCGGCAACGACGCCTCGAACTGATCCCGCACGCTGCCCGACGCTACCGCCAGAGCGTCCCGAGAGGCCTCATCTACCCACCTCAGAGCGTCACGAGGAGGGCCGCGAGTCGCCAGGTGCCGCCGTCGGGGGCGCGCGGGACGTCCTGCGGGTGACCGCGAGTGCCAGGTCGGGGTGGCGGCGCAGCAGCGCGCCGAGGGCGACCTCGGTCTGCACCCTGGCCAGCGCGGCGCCGAGGCAGAAGTGCGCCCCGTGCGCGAAACCGAGGTGGCCGGGGGAGACCGGCGTCCGACTGACGTCGAGCCGGTCGGGGTCGGCGAACGCGCGCGGATCCCGGTTGGCGGACACGATCGCGGCGGTGACGCGGGCGCCCCTGCCGATCGGCACGCCGCCGATCTCGCAGATCACCTCCATCGGCAGCGGCCGGGCGAAGTGCGGCAGCAGGTCGACGACGCCGTCCTCGGCGTGTCCTGGCAGCTCGTCGAGCAGCCGCTCGACGATGGACTCCATCCTCGGCCGGAACTCGGCGGCGCGACGCGCGGTGAACGCGGGCGCCACCAGCCGCGCCACTCGTCGAGGTCGGTCGCCTCGCCGCCGCCACCCTCAGTCCACGGGCGAGGAGCGCGCTTCGGTGAGGCCCGGGTACTCGTCGAGGTCGATGTCGTTGGCGACCCGGTCGGCCATCCGCAGCATGAGGCGCAACAGGACATCGGACCGGAACGTCAGGTCCCGCAGCCGGATCCGCAGCCGACCGCCCGGCGCGAGGAACGGGCCCGCGTTGCCCCTGCCGGCCATCCTCGCGTAGCCGCGCAGCTTCTCCTCGTACCGTGGGAAGGCCACGCGGTGGTCGCCGCCCGCCGCGACCAGCTCGCCGGCCAGCACGTACGCGCCGACCACGGCCAGCCCGGTGCCGAACCCGCCGAGCGTGTTGCCGTGCGCGGCGTCGCCGAGCAGCGCGACCCGGCCCGTGGCGAGCCGGCTCGTCCGGACCCTGCTGATCGAGTCGAGATACACCTCGCCCGCCTCGCCGATCCTGGACATCAGCTCCGGCAGCCGCCAGCCGCCGCCCCGATAAGCGTTGCGCAGCAAGGCTTTCTGCTGCTCGCCGTCGTAACGGTCATAGTCGAGCCGCCGCGAGGCGAACACGAAGAAGGCCGGCGCCTTAGGTCCGCCGAGCGCGACCATCCTGCCCGGCTCGTTGTACATGACGGCGTCGCCGCCGACGTCGCCGAGTTCGACGAGCGCGTAGTAGTGGCCGAGGAAGCGCACGTGGTCGGACTCCGGCCCGAAGGCCAGCCGCCGGACCCCCGAGTGGATGCCGTCCGCGCCGACGACGAGGTCGACCGTGCGCGGCGCACCGCGCTCGAACGTCACCCGCACGCCGTCGGCCGTCTCGGTCAGCGAGGTGATGGCGTCGCCGTAGACGTACTCGCAGGTCTGCGCCGTCCGGTCGTGCAGCAGCTCGGCCAGGTCGCCGCGCCGGATCTCGATCTCCCCACCGGTGAACTCGGCCGGGATGACCGCGAGCGGCCTGCCCGCCGCGTCGATGATGGTCTGGTCGCGCCCGCCGGTCTGCCGCCGCAGCACCTCGTCCAGGATGCCCATCCGCGCCAGGACCGTGCGGTGGGCCGCGCCCTTGAAGTCGACGGCCTGGCCGCCGGGCCGCGGCGTCGACGCCCTCTCCACGACCGTGACCGTGTGGCCTGTGCGGCTGAGCCAGTACGCGAGCGCCGGGCCGGCGATGCTCGCGCCCGAGATGAGGACGGTGGTGTTCTTCATGCCGGAGACCCTCGCCCGCACCGCTGACGATCCGTCGATGACTGGCTGACAGTCAGCCCTGCGGCGGGTCGGGGGTTGTCAGCGTCGGTTCCCGCGACACCGCGTCGAGGCTGGTCAGCGCCTCGTCCGGCGTCAGCGCCGCGCCCATGGCGAAGGCCTCGGCGGACGCGGACGCGCCGAGGAGGTCGCTGGCCAGCTCGGCGGTCCGTGCCACGTCGAGCTGGCCGGCCACTGTCGTGCCGCGCAGCGCGACCGCGACGCCCAGCAGCCACGCGGCGCGTTCGGCCCGGCCGGTCAGCAGGGCCGCGTCGGCGGCGCCCTCCACCGCGACGGCGAGGTCCGAGCTCAACGGCGACCGTCGCGCCTCGACCAGCGCGTCGCGGAATCGGTCGGCCGCACCGGAAAGCCGGCCGAGCGCGACCAACGCCCGCACCCTGACTCCCACGGAGCCGAAGTCGCCGGCCTGCGCGGACTCCAGCGCGCCGCCGAGCAGGGCGGCGGCCTCTCGGGTGGCGCCGCGTCGCCGGGCCAGTTCGCCGAGGCCGAGCTGAACCGAGGGCGGCGCCCCGGCACGGCCGGCCGAGGCGCTCAGCTCGGCGGCCCTGCGGTAGTCCTCGGCCGCGCCGTCGAGGTCACCGCGTCGCGTCGCGCACTCGGCCCGGCGACACAGCACGTCGACGCACTCCTCGCCTGCGCCGAGCCGCTCGAAGTTCGCCAGCGCACCGGACCACAGCTCGTCGGCGCTGCCCCACTCGCCCCGCCACCCCGCCGCGTGCGCCAACCAGTCCAGCGCCTGCGCGGTGCCCCACAGGTCGCCGAGGTCGCGGAAGCGCGCCAGCACGTCGCGCAGCTCCCGTTCGCCGTCGGCGAGCCGCCCGCCGAGCAGCCAGTGCAGGCCCCGGCTCAGCAGGCCGAGGGCCTCGTTCCACGGATCGGTGGCCAGCGGCGGCTGGTCCGCCGGGGTCGGCCCCCACGGCCCGAAGGCCATGCCCCACACGGCCGCGCCGAACGGGTGCCGCAGTGTCGGGCCGATCTCTCGGAGGAAGCGGCTCGCCCTGGCCACGTGCTCGGGCGCCGCCCTCGGCACGGCGTGCACCACGCAGCTGACGTACTCCTCGGCCAGTGCGGTGTCCGGGAGCGTTGTCGACCCGCCGAACGTTTCTGGACGCCAACGCTCCAGTTCGGCCGGCACGTCGTCGAGCAGCTCGGCGGCGATCGCGCCGACCTCGCTGCGCCGGCCGCTCAGCCACCAGTACGCGGACAGCGCCGCGATCAGCCTGCCCGCCGTGGCCCGGTCCTCGCGCGCCGCCCAGCGCAGCGCGGCCAGCAGGTTCTCGTGCTCGGCCGACAACCGCGCGAGCCAGTCGAGCTGGCCCGCCCCGCGCAACTGTCGGTCCGCCCGTCTGGCCAGGTCGAGGTGGTGGCCGGCGTGCGCACGGCGCAGCGACACCGACTCGCCCGCCTCGGCCAGCCGCTCCGCGCAGAACAGCCGGATCGTCTCCAGCATCCGGTAGCGGCGGCCGTCGGTCTGCACCAGGGACCGGTCCACCAGGTCGGCGAGCACGTCCTCGGTGTCGGGCACGGCGCAGACCGCCGCGACGGTGTCCAGCGGGGCGCCGCCGGCGAACACCGCGAACCGCGCGGCCAGGGTCCGCTCCGCCGGGCCGAGCAGGTCCCAGCTCCAGGCCACCGCCGCGGCCAGGGTGCGGTGCCGGGCCGCGGCCGTCCGGTCGCCGCGCGACAGCAGCCGGAAGCGGTCGTCCCCGTCCAGTCTGACGGCGAGGTCGCCGACGGTGAACTGCCGCAGCCGCGCCGCGGCCAGCTCGATGGCCAGCGGCAGCCCGTCGAGCGCCGCGCAGATCCCGGCCACCGCGCCCGCGGTGTCCCGGTCGACGACGAAGCCGGGCCGCACCGCCGCCGCGCGGTCGGCGAACAACCGCACGGCGGGGTAGGTCACGGCGTCCCGCGCCGGGGCGTCGGGCGGCGCGGTGTCCAGCGGACCGAGCGGCAGCAGCGTCTCGCCGGTCAGGCCGAGCGGCTCCCGGCTGGTGGCGAGGATGGCCAGCCTCGGGCACTCGGCCAGTAGCGTGGCCGCGAGCCGGGCGACCGACGCGACGACGTGCTCGCAGTTGTCCAGCACCAGCAGCAGATCCTGGGTCAGCGCGGCCACCAGGCGACGGACGGGATCGGTCGCGGGGAACCGGAAACCCGGCTCGCGCAGCCCGAGCGCGTCGAGCACCGCCTGTGGCACCTGGGTTCCGGTGTCGACGGTGGACAGGTCGACGAAGCACGCTTCCCTCGGCCCGACCGACTCGACGGCCAGCCGGGTCTTGCCGACGCCGCCCGGCCCGACGATGGTGACCAGCCGGGTGTCCCGCAGCTCGGCCAGCCGCGCCAGTTCGCGGTCCCGACCGGTGAAGCTGGTGAGCCGGGTAGTCGGGCCTCGGCGGCCCGGCGGCGCGGGCCGCTCCGCCCGCAGGATCGCCAGGTGGATCGCGGCCAGCTCGGGCGACGGGTCCGCGCCGAGCTCGTCGGCCAGCAGCCGCCTGAGGTCGTCGAACTCCGCCAACGCCTCGGCGGGCCGGCCGGCCGCGTGCAGGGCGCGCAGCAGCAGCCCCCGCGCGCGCTCCCGCAGCGGGTGCGCCGCGACCAGCTCGCGCAGGTCGGCGACGGGGCTGACCTCGGGCAGCGCGAGCCGCGCCTCCGCGAGGTCCTCCGTCGCCGCCAGTCGCAGGTCTTCCAGCCGCGCGGCCTGGTTTTGGCCGTGCGGCAGGTCGACCAGCGCGGGACCGCGCCACAGCCCGAGCGCCTCCCGCAGCGCGGTGGCAGCCTCCGAGGGCCTGCCGGCGACGAGCAGCCGCCGCCCGTCCTCGGCCAGCCGCTCGAAGCGCGTGGCGTCGACGGCCTCGGGGTCGGCGTTGAGCCGGTAGCCGCCGCCGTGGAACTCGATCAGGCCGGCCGGCAGGCCGCGCCGCAGCCGCGACACGTGCGCCTGCACGGCGTTGGTCGCCCCGGCGGGCGGATCCTCGCCGTACTGGCCCGCGACGAGTTGCGCCGCCCGCACCACGCGGCCCTGGTGCAGCGCCAGCAGCACCAGCAGCGCGCGCGGCCTCGGCCCGCCGACCGGGATCGCCACACCGGCGGCCGACCGCACCTCGAGTGGGCCAAGGATGCCGAACTGCACCGGCCGATTCTCCCCGCGCACCCGAGCCGGCTGGTGTGTGGGGGTTCCTGCGGGCGCCGGGTGCGATGTGCGTTGGTGGTCAGTTCTTCTTGACCGCGTTGAGCCTGCGGACCACGGCGCCGCCGTCGGTCGGGCCCGTGCTGCTGACCGTGGTCGCGGTGTCGAACCTGGTGCAGGCGTTGGTCTGGAGGACCACGTCGCGCTCGCTGCCCCAGCCCTGGCCGATGTAGTAGCCGTAGTTCGCCGCCCAGGAGTTGCTGCTCGGGTCGTAGCTGTACCAGTAGAGGTTGCCGTCGTAGCTGGAGACGCCGTAGAGCAGGTCGCCGCCCGGCGAGCTCAGCGACTTGAAGCCGTTCCAGCCGCTGCCGATCGCCGCGGTCGGCTGCACCAGCACCGGCACGGCCGGGTTGGTCCAGAAGTTGATGTAGTAGCGGTACAGCGCGCCTGCGGGGGTTCTCGCGTACACCGCGCCCCTGCTGCTGGCGACGATGCTGTTGTACTGGGTCAGCCCGCTGGCCAACAACGCGCCGACCACGTCCCAGTTCTGCGTGGCCACGTTGTAGTAGGAGGCCTTGAGCGCGCCGGTGGTGTCCAGCGTGTAGATGACGCCGTCCTCGTCGATGCTGATGCGGTTGCGGGTCTGCGCCGAAGTGTAGGACCAACCGCTGGCGATGGTGCGGTACTGGGCGCCGCCGCCCATGTCGTCCCAGTTGGACCCGTTGAAGTGCAGCAGCCGCATGCTTCCCCCGGTGGTGATGCTGATCAGGTAGCCGCTCGGGCCGGCGAGGGTGCGGCCGGTCCAGCCGGAGCCGATGGGCTGCTGGTCGCCCCAGTTGAAGCTGCCGCCCGCCGGATCGTCGTGCTCGTACATCCAGAGGTCGCCGCCCGAGTGCACGGTGAACAGCGGGGCGAGCCCGTACGGCGCCTGGAGAGTTCCTGGTCCTGCCATCTCGCTCAACTCCGGAAACCTTGTCGGGCCGCGGTCTGTCGTGCTTGATCAGCCGTGCAGCAGGGCGGCGCAGGTGTCGACGATGACCCGCTCGACGGTGTTCGGCGCGGGCGGTGTCACGCCGTTCGGCGACGCCTTGAAGGGCACGGGGAAGCCGTAGAACATCGGCCAGGTGCCGTCGCCGCCGATGGTCACGTCGTCCGTCCAGCCCGCCTCGTAGCCGAAGTGTTTGGTCCCGCCCGCCCAGATGGTCGCGTCGCCCGCGACGTAGCCGCACACCTCGTTGGCGTAGGCGGCGATCCACATCGGGCCGGCCGCCAACGCCTTGAGCTTCACGTGGTACTCGCTGAGCACCTCGTGTGCGAGCCCGAAGAGGTTGAGGCCGCCCAGCTTCCACAGTTGGATGGGCATCGGGAACGTCTGCGTCAGGCCGTTGCCGGCGATCTGGTCGAGCATCACCGAGGCGTGCCGGTAGGCGTAGTCGTCCGGCGGCAGCGTGTCGAGCCGCTGGCGGAACTTGTCGCGCAGCTGGACCACCGCGGCGGGGTTACCGAGGTCGACGGCCAGCGGCAGGTTGATCTCGGTGAGCTGGGTGCTGATCGGCCCGGTGACCGCGGTGAAACCGCCGTGGCTGACCAGGTTCAGCACGGTGTCGGCCAACTGCTGGCCGAGGCTGACGACCTGTTGCGGTTGGTGCGGGGTGAGCGGGTCCTGGTCTCCCGCGGTGCCCTGGAGGAACAGCGCGGGCACGCCGAGCGCGGCCGAGATGGCCTCTGCGGCGAAGCCGGCGTAGTCGCTGTCGAAGGTCTCGTCGTAGCCTCTGGCGACCGGATGGCAGTTGTAGCCGAACAGGACGGCGAGCGGCGCGTTGGTGGATGCGTTGCGCGCCAACAGAACCGGCACGTCGGTGAGCACGGTTGGCAGCTCGGCCCTGTTGTAGCCGATCTGCACGTTGCCCTCCGCGTACCCGAGGGTGACCGGCGTCAGGTCCTGCGCCAACGTGCTCTGCACCAGCCCGACGAGGTCGTCCATGAAGATCTGGGTCGACCCGTTGATCGCGTCGATGTCGGCCGGTTGCAGCCCCATCAGGATGTACGGGTCGGGGCTGATGTCGCCGATGAACGGCCCGGAGTGGGTGTGGCTGGAGACCATCATGAAGTCGGCGGAGTTGCTGATCATGCCGAGGACCTGGTCCCTGATCGCCTGGTGCAGGTCGCGCGGGACGCCGACCACGTCCACCCGCAACAGCACCTTGGTGGACACGCCGTCGTTGAGCGCCACGCAGTGGGCGCGCAGCCTGCGGGCCACGTCGCCCTGGTTGCCGCGTGGGACGGCGCCGTAGCCGCCCATCCACAGGCTCGGCCACGGCGGGGCCACCGGGGTGTAGTCGAGCGTGCCGACGGCCATGGAAAGACTGGTGGGCATCGGAACTCCCTTCGGTCGGACCGCGCCGGTCAGGTGATCTGGGTGACCGCGACGCACGTCGGCGTCGTCGCGGCGGGGGAGGGGAGTGTGGTGATCTGGGTGGTCGTGGCGGTGTCGACCACCGAGACCTGCGCGTCGACGGGGTTGACGACGAAGACCTTGTCGCCGCGCGGCGCGATCGCCAGCTGGCCGCGCGCGTTGCCGTTGTCCACCTGCGTGAGCACCCGGTTCGCCGCGGTGTTCACCACGGTGAGCCTGGCCGGGGTCTTCCTGCCGGTGTAGAGGCTGACGAAGGCCAGCGCGCCGCTCTGGCCGAGGGCGAGGCCGCCGGGGTATCCCGCGAGCACCGTGTTGCCGGTGCTGGCGAAGGTCGTCGGGTCGTAGGAGGCGAGCGAGTTGAAGGACGCGACGAAGAGCCGCGAACCCTTGCTGTCCATCGCGATCCGCAGCGGCGCCCGACCCGTCCGCACCGTGCCGATCACCGCGTTGGTGGCCGTGTCGACCACCGAGATGTCGCTGCCGCGCTCGTCGGCGACGAAGACCCGACGGCCGTCCGGGGTGATCGCGAGCTGGTGCGGCAGCAGGCCGGCCGCGATCCTGGCGACCACGGCGCCGGTCGCCGTGTCCACGACGGCGACGCCGCCGGTCACCCCGTCCGCGGCCCGCGATCCCGAGGCCACATAGGCGTGTGCGCCGTCCGGGGTGAACACGATGGAGTTCGTGAAGCCGCCGACCGCGTCGACGCGGCTGATGGTGTTGCCTCGGGTGTCGATGACGGTCAGCCCCGGCGCGAACTGGGTCGCCACGAACGCCGTCCTGCCGTCCGGCGAGGTGGTGATCGCGTTTGGCCTGGTGCGCAACGGAATCGAGCCGGTCGGTGTGTTCGAGTCGGTGTCGACCACCGTGATGCTGCCGTGTCCTGCCCGGTCCGCGTGGCCGATCAGCGTGACGGTCCTGGCGGCCTGTCCGCTCGGGACGGTCGGCGCGGCCAGCGGTGCGGCCAGTGCCGACAGCCTGGTGCCCGCGACACCCGCGGCGCCGGCGAGGACGGCGATCAGCAACCCGCGTCGGGAGAGCCCTCGATCCGCAGCCATGGGGTATCCCTTCACCGGGGTCCGATGGTTGTCCTTCGCGTGGGTGACACCGACCGTTATCACGGAGCGTGAGAGAGTAGAAAAATGTGGCCGGTTTGAGATCTGTCAAGGGTGATCTGCGACACACCGTGTATCGGTCGTCGCACGCTGTTCATCGTCTCGGTAATCGGCGGAAAGCCCTGATGGGGGACGATTCCGGGCGCAGTCGCTCGTGGTCGACCCGATTTGTCGAGTCGACGGGGCGGGCCCGACATCTCGCCGAATGACTACTACCGGTGATGACACGGTGAGTAATCGTCACCCCCCGCGCCACTAGGATGTGCGTCGATGGTGCCCGGGATCGGTGGAGGTTCGACGGTGGCGAAGCGGCGGATTCCGGTCGTCGTGGTGGCCGGGTTTCTGGGCTCCGGCAAGACCACGCTGCTCAATCACCTGCTCGCCACCAGCTCGGGCGCCAGGATCGGCGTCGTCGTCAACGACTTCGGCAGCATCAACATCGACGCGATGCTGGTCGCCGGGCAGGTCGACTCGATGGTCTCGCTCGGCAACGGCTGCCTGTGCTGCGCCGTCGACTCCGCCGACCTGGACGTGCTCCTCGACCGCCTCGCCGAGCCGGCGCGGCGCATCGACGTGATCGTCGTCGAGGCCAGCGGGCTCGCCGAGCCGGCGGGTGTGATCCGCCTGATCCTGGCCAGTGACAACCGAAGGATCAGCTACGGCGGACTCGTCGAGGTCGTGGACGGCGCGGAGTTCGACCGCGCCAGGGCGGCGCATCCCGAGCTGGACCGGGACCTGCGGCAGGCGGACCTGGTGGTGCTCAACAAGAACGACCGCCTCGACGAGGCCGAGCGCCGCCGCGTTCTCGAGCTCGTCGGGCGGCTGAGCGGGGGCGTCCCGGTCGTGCCGACCTCGCACGGCCGCGTCGATCCCGCGCTGCTGTTCGACCGGGAGCCCCGGCCGGCCGGCGGCGCGGACGACCGCCAGCTGTCCTTCGACACGCTGCCGGAGTACCACGACGGTTCCGCCGACCACGCGCACCACGACGGGCCCTGCGACCACGAGCCGCATCTGCACAGCTCCTACCTGAGCGTCGCGTTCTCCTCGGACCGGCCGATGGATCCCGGCCGGTTCATGGACTTCCTCGACGGGCGGCCGACCGGCCTGTACCGGGCGAAGGGCTTCGTGCACTTCGACGCCAAGGGGTATCGGCAGAAGTTCACGCTGCACACCGTCGGCAGCTACCTGTCGTTCCAGCGCTCGCGGTGGTCACCGGACGAGCCGCGCGAGACTCGGCTCGTGCTCATCGGCACGGGTGTCGACACCGGGGAGCTCCGTCGCGCGCTGACGAACTGCCTGCGCGGCACCGAGGATCCGTCCGAGGGGCGCGAGATGTTCCGCGTCCTGCGGCACACCCGCTGACCGGTCGCTCGGCCGGTGGGCGAAGGCCGTGCTCTGCTGAGTCGCAACGGATCGAGCGGGCGGCACGCCACGGCGAACGCCGTCACAGCTGCCCTGCGGCGAGGCGGATGAGCCGGTCGAGCACCTCGCCACCGGACGCGGAGATCCCGTCGTGCTCCCAGGCGTTGGTGACCCACGCGCGCACGTTGCCGACCGCGCGGGCGGTGCGCAGCGAGAGATCCGCGTCCACGTACATGTCGTCGTGGTACACCACGGCGGCGACCGGAACCCGGTTCTCGGCCAGCCGGGCCGGATCGTAGAGCGCGGGCCAGTCGGCGCGGGCGGCCAGCAGGTCGGCCGCACCGGCGAACGGCCGCAGCCCGGCGATCTCGCGGAACATCCACGGGTAGATCATCTCGCCGGTGCACAGCAACGGGTCCGCGTCCTCGGCGAACTCGGGGAACTCGGCCAGCACCCGGTCGGCCGCCCACGCCGTCGGCTTGCCGCCCTGCGCGAAACACGCCTCCTGGAGCACCGCGTACAGCGGGTTGTCCACGAACCCGGTCAAGGTCATCACCTGGTGGCGGAACGAGTCGGACAGCTGACCGCCGTCCCACGCCTCGTCCAGCAGCCAGTGCACCCGCTCCAACCCGGTGCCCATGCCGAACGCCATGCCGAGCGTGCGCAGCCTGCGGGCGGTGAGCCGATCCCCGTTGGGCAGCAACACCTCCCGCTCCTCGACGTGATCGGCGATCGCGCGGAGCCCGGCCGCGTCCGCCGGATACCGGCCGTAGAACTCCTCGGTCCTGTCCCGGACCCTCGGATAGGTCCGCGCGTAGACGTCCTCCGCCGTGGCGTGCAGATCGGGTAGCCCGCCGGCGACGTAGCAGGCGCGCAGCCCCTCGGGGGCCAGCGACAGGTAGGTCAGCGTCACGAAGCCGCCGTAGCTCTGGCCCAACGTCTCCCACGGCTCGTCGCCGCACAGCTGCCGGCGGATGTGCTCGCAGTCCGCCACGATCGCGTCGGCACGGAACGCGGCGAGGTGCTCCGCCAGGCGTTCCGCCGAGCCGAGGGAGGCCGCCAGCCAGGCCGTGACCGGCGTGGAGCGGCCGGTGCCGCGCTGGTCGAGCAGCAGCACCCGGTGCGTGCGCAGGGCCCTGGTGAGCCAGCCGTCCACCAGCAGCGGCCGGGGCGACTTCCCACCTGGCCCGCCCTGGAGGTAGACCAGCCACGGCAGCCGGTCCGCCGTTCGCGCCGGGTCGACCAGTTCGCGCCCGAACACCTCGATGGTCGGGCCCGCCGGCTCGGCGTGGTCGAGCGGAACGGTGAAGACGTGGTCGGTGGCCGTGAAACCGGGGCGGGGGTTCACCTGGTCGTCTCCTCGGGGTAGTGGCAGGCCACGTCGTGGCCGGTCGCGTGCGCGCGCAGCACGGGGCGTTCCACCCGGCAGCGGTCCGCCGCCTTCGGGCAGCGGGTGTTGAACGGGCAGCCGGTGGGCGGGTCGAGCGGGCTCGGTAGGTCGCCGGTCAACGGCACGCGGGGACGCGCGCGTTCCCGTGCGGGGTCCGGGATCGGCACTGCGGCCAGCAGCGCCTTGGTGTAAGGATGCGCCGGACCGGCGAACAGCGTGTCGCGGTCGGCCGTCTCCACCACCGTGCCGAGGTACATCACCGCGATCCGGTCGCAGAGCTGCCGCACCGCGCCGAGATCGTGCGCGACGAACAGGTAGCTCAGCGCCAGCTCCTCCTGGAGATCCTTGAGCAGGTTGAGGATCTGGGCCTGCACCGAGACGTCCAGCGCCGACACGGGCTCGTCGCAGACCACCAGGCGCGGCCGCAGCGCCAGCGCCCTGGCGATGCCGATCCGCTGCGCCTGCCCACCGGAGAACTCGTGCGGGTAGCGGTCCGCGTGCTCCGGCAGCAGCCCGACCCTGGCCAGCTGTCGCTCGACCGGCTCTCGTTCCGCGACCCGCTGGTAGCGGTAGGGCGCGGACAGGATCTGCCGCACGGTCTTACGCGGGTTCAGCGAGGAGAACGGATCCTGGAAGATGATCTGCAACTCTCTGCGGACCGGCCGAAGCGCGCGCTCGGACAGCGTGGCCAGGTCGCGCCCGGCGAAGTGCACGGAGCCCGAGGTCGGCGTCAGCAGGCGGGTGAGCAGCCTGCCGGTGGTCGACTTGCCGCAGCCGGACTCGCCGACCAGCCCCAGCGTCTCGCCGCTGCGGATCCGCAGGGACACCCCGTTCACCGCGGCGACCCGCCCGACCACCCTGCGGGTCAGGGCGTGCCGCACCGGAAACTCCATCACCAGGTCGCGCGCCTCCAACAGGACGGTCACCGCGTCGCCTCCATGGGTGGGACGGTGGCCAGCCGGTCAGGCACCGGCCGGTCGATCCTCGGCACGCAGGCCAGCAGTGCCCGCGTGTACGGCTCGGCGGGTTCGGCGAAGACCCGGTCCACCGGCCCGCGCTCGACCGCGCGCCCGCCGCGCATCACCAGCACCTCGTCGGCAAGGCCGGCGACGACGCCCATGTCGTGCGTGACGAACAGGACCGAGGTGCCGGTCTCCCGCCGCAGCTCGTCGAGCAGGCCGAGGATCTGCGCCTGCACGGTCACGTCGAGCGCGGTGGTCGGCTCGTCGGCGATCAGCAGCTCGGGTTCCAGGCACAGCGCCATCGCGATCATGACGCGCTGCCGCATGCCGCCGGAGAACTGGTGCGGGTACTCGCGCGCGCGGCGCTCCGGGTCCGGGATGCCGACCCGCTCCAGCATGCGCACCGCGACCCGGCGCGCCTGCGCCATGGGCACGCGGCGGTGCGCGCGGTAGGCCTCGGCGATTTGGAAACCCACCTGATAGTAGGGATTCAGCGCGGACAGCGCGTCCTGGAAGACGATCGCGATCCGCTCGCCGCGCAGCGCCCGCAACTCGGCGGGCCGCGCGGCCACCAGGTTCACGCCGTCGAAGGTGATCCGGCCGGACACCTCCGCGCCGGGCAACAGGCCAAGGATCGCGAGGCTGGTCACCGACTTGCCGCTGCCGGACTCGCCGACGACGCAGAGGGTCGAGCCCCGGTCAAGGTCGAAGGAGAGCCGGTCGACGGCGCGCACGCCGTTGCCGAACACCACGCTCAGCTCGGACACTTCGAGCAGACTCACGTCGCGTGCCTCACTCTCGGGTCGAGCAGCGCGTAGACCAGGTCGACGGCCACGTTGGCGAGCACGATGAAGCCAGCGGCGAACAGCGTCACGCCGAGGATGACCGGCTGGTCGGCGCTGTTGATCGCGTCGGAGGCGAGCTTTCCCACGCCGGGCAGGCCGTAGACGGACTCGGTGATCAGCGCGCCGCCGAGCAGCGCGCCGAGGTCCATGCCGAACACCGTCACCACCGGCGTCATCGCCGGCCGCAGGGCGTGCCGCAGCACCACGGTGCGTTCCGGCAGGCCCTTGGCGCGGGCCGTGCGGACGAAGTCGCGGCCGAGGCTCTCCACCATCTCGCCGCGCGCCAACCGCGCGTACAGGCCGGCGTAGAGCAGCGCGAGCGTGGTCCACGGCATGATCATCGACTGGACCCAGGCGAGCGGGTCGACGAACAGCGACACCGCGTGCGGGTGCGGCAGCCAGCCGAGCTTGATCACCAGCACGTACTGGAACAGCAGCGCGGTCAGGTAGATCGGCAGCGAGATGCCGCCGAGCGCGGCCGCCATCGCGGCCCGGTCCCACAGCGATCCCCTGCGCAGCGCCGAGATCACCCCGGCGGTCACGCCGACCACCAGCCAGAGCACGGCGGCGCCGATCGCGATCGACACGCTCACCGGCAGCCTGGTGACCAGCAGCCGCCACACCGGTTCGTTGGTCTGGAAGCTGAAGCCGAGGCACGGGAATCCACAGTGGACGGACAGCGCGCCGGTGCCGTAGGTGCGGCCGGCGAAGACGCCGACCAGGTACGAGCCGAACTGGTGGTAGAGCGGCCGGTCGAGGCCGAGGGTGTCGCGGATCTGTGCGATCCGCTCGGGGCCGCACGCCTTGCCGCAGGCCTGCTGGGCGGGGTCGTCCGGCATCACGTAGAAGATCACGAAGGTGAGCGCGCAGATCACCAGCAGCAGCAGGGCGGCGACGCCGAGCCGCCGGAGGGTGTACCAGATCACCTGCCGCCACCCCTCGGATCCAGCGCGTCGCGGACCGCGTCGCCGAGCACGTTGAACGCCAGCACCGTGCCGAACAGCAGCGCGCCCGGCAGCAGGAAGTACAGCGGATCCGCCGCGTACCAGGGCACCGCCTGGGCGATGAGCTGCCCCCAGGACGGCGTCGGCGGACGCACGCCGACCCCGAGGAAGGACAGCCCGGCCTCGGTGGCCACGCAGGCCGGGATGGACAGCGTGGCGACCACCAGGACGGGCCCGGCCAGATTGGGCAGCACCTCGCCGAACAGCAGGGTCCTGCGGTTGGCGCCGAGCGCCCGCGCGGCCTCGACGAACTCCCTGCGGCTCAGCGACATCGCCTGGCCGCGCACGATCCGGCCGGCGTAGGGCCAGCCGAAGAACCCGAGCACCGCGACCAGCAGCAGCTCCCGGTTGGCGGCGGGGGCCACCGACATCAGCGCGATCATGAAGATCAGACTGGGAAAGGACATCAGCAGGTCCATCACCCTGCCGATCACCGCGTCCGCCCAGCCGCCGAAGAAGCCGGCGACCAGCCCGAGCACCGTGCCGAGCACGACCGAGACGGCGGTGGCTGCGAGCGCGATCAGCAGCGAAACCCTGGTGCCGTAGAGGATCCTGGCGAACAGGTCGCGCCCGCTGCCCGGCTCGACGCCGAGCCAGTGCGCCGAGCTGATGCCGCCGAACCCGCCCCTTGGCAGGCCGCCGAGGTTCGCGTCAAGCGCGCCGGTGTCGAACGCCGTCGGCGAGGTCCCGGCCAGCGCGGTGAGCACCGGGGCGGCCAGCGCTGCGACGAGCAGCACCAGGATCGCGACGAGGCTGACCGTGGTGGCCCGGTTTGCGAGCACGGATCGGGTGCCGACGGATCGGGTGCGGAGCAGCAGCGCGCGCAGCGGGGCGGCGCGCGTCGAGGGAGCGCGCACGTCCTACCCCCTCAACCCGAGCGACACGAGGTCGAGGCGGCCGACGTAGCCGACGTGCCCATACGCCCCCACCACGTTGGGGCCGACCAGGATCGCCGCCTTGTCCCACAGGAACGGCACCACCGGCGCGTCCGCCATGATCTGCCCGTCGAGCTGGCCGTACGCCGCGTTCGCCGCGTTCGCGTCGGGCAGCGCGGCGATCTGGTCGAACCGGCTGTTCACGGCGGAAGAGTCGTACTGGGCCCGGTTGTTGTTGCCCTGCTTGGTGATCGCCCTGCCGTCGAGCACGATCGGCAGGTAGGTGGACGCGCCGGGCCAGTCCGGGGTCCACCCGTCGATCACCATGTCGTGCTCCTGCGCGGTGTTGCCCACCGTCGACCAGTAGGACGAGCCGCTCACCTCGTTGACCGCCACCCGGATGCCGACCTTGGCCAGCGACGACTGGATCGCCTCCGCCTGGGCCTTGCCGCCGTTGGTGGCCGGCGCGTCCAGGGTGAGGTCGATCCCGCCTGCGACGCCGGCCTCGGCCAGCAGCTGCCTGGCCTTGTCGGGATCTCCCTTGCCGTCCTTGCTGGGATAGGGGTCGCCGTCGACGTGGCCAGCCACCGACGGCGGCAGGATGGTGGTCGCGAGGTCCCCGGCGATCGGGCCGCCCCTGGTCAGCCGCAGCGCGTCCTTGTCGATGGCGTAGGCGATGGCCTGGCGCACCTTGACGTTGCCGAGCTGCCCGCGCCTGGTATTCAGCGACAGGAAGCGGGTGTTCTCCGACTCGCCGGTGATCAGCCGCGCCCGCAGCGTCGGATCGGTCTGCACCTGGGCGACCGAGGCGGGGCCGATCGGCTCGAACGCCACCGCGTTCGCGTCCTCGCCCTGCGCGGCGATCATCCGCTGGTCCACGACCGAGCCGTCCAGGTTGAGGTCGATCTCGATCCGGTCCGGCAGCGCCTTGCGGACGTCGTCGGTCTTCTGGTCCCAGGACTCGTTGCGCACCAGGGTGAGTTGCTTCTTCGGCTCGAACGTGTCGATCTTGTACGGGCCGGAGGAGAACGGCCTGCTGTCGTAGCCGACGCCGGTGTCCTTGTCCTTGGGCACCGGCGCGAACATCGGCAGCGCGGCGGCGGAGCCGAAGTCCGCGACCGGCCGGTTCAGCGTGAACACGATGGTCCGGTCGTCCGGGGTCGCGATGGCGGCGAGGTCCCCGCCCTTGTACGGCCCCTGGTAGCTCGCGCCGCCGGCCAGCCAGGTCCGCGCATACGGCGGCCCCTCGGGCAGCTCCGGTGCGAAGGTGCGCTCCACGCCGTACCTGATGTCGGCGGCCGTGATGGCCCTGCCGTCCTCGTACTTCAGGCCCTCCTTGAGGTGGAACGTCCAGGTCTTCGCGCCGTCGCTCGGCGTGCCGGTGTCGGTGGCGAGGTCGGGCACGATCGACGAGCCTGCCCGGCCGGGCGCGGCCGCGTAGGTGGTCAGCGTGCGGTAGACCAGCCTGACGACGTCCTGCGTCGAGGTGACGTAGGCGCGGGCGGGATCGAGGTGTTCGAGGTCGATGGTGGACAGCACGTGCAGCGTCCCGCCCCGGTGCGTGCCGGCCGCCTGGCTGTCCGCCGCTCCGCCGTGCGCGCCGCCGCAGCCTGCGACGGCGATGAGCCCCAGAATCAGGCTGGCACCGAGTGACGCGGTGCGGGTCCTGCTGGCCACGTGACCTCCCAACACGGCCGCGAGCAGCGGCGTGGTCCGGTTTTGGTCCGCACAGCTTCTGGTGGCCAACCCCTACCGAAGAACTCTCAGCTGTACATAACATCGGGTTATGCAACTGGAGGTTCGGCACCTTCGCATCATCTGCGCGATCGCGGAGAGCGGCAGCCTCGGCAAGGCCGCCGCCGCGATGCGGCTGTCCCAACCTGGCCTGACCGCGCAGCTCCGCCGCATCGAGGCGATGCTCGGCGGCGAGCTGTTCGAGCGGCACGCCAGCGGCGTCACGCCGACGCACTTCGGCGAGCTGGTTCTCACCAGGGCGCGCGCCGTGCTGCCGACCATGGACGAGCTGTTGCGTTCAACGCGCGTCGCTGCCGGCACCGGACGCGCCACCGCCCAACGGCTCCGGCTCGGGTCGATCAACGCGCCGCTGCTCGGCGGCCTGATCGCGGCGCTCCGCTCGGTGTTCCCCGACGCCGAGGTCACCTCGCGCGCCGAGGGCTCGCCGCTGCCGCTGGTCGAGGACATCGCGGCGGGCCGGCTGGAGGCCGCCGTCGTCGGCGACACCCCCGGCTACGACCTGCCGCCGCACGCCGACGTGGTGCTGCGCCCGATCGTCACCGAACCGGTTTTCGTGCTGCTGCCGGACAAACACCCGCTCGCCGCGCTCGACGAGGTGCACCTCGCCGACCTGGCCGAGGACGACTGGGCGCTGCCACACCCGGACAACGACCGCACCAGGGAGTACTGGGCGACGGCGTTCAACCGCACCGGCCTGCCCATGCACGTGCCGTACGAGGCGGAGGGCAGGCTGGTGGCCGAGATCGTGCGCTGCGGGCACGCGATCAGCCTCTGCCAGCCGACCTTCGACGAGGTGCCCGGCGTCGCCGTCCGCCCGATCGCCGGGGATCCCTTGTGGTACCGGCATCTGCTCGCCTGGCACCGCGACGGCCCGCTGGCCGGCCACGGCGAGGTCATGGCGCGGCACGCCGCCGACGCCTACGCGGCGGCCTCCACCCGCAATCCGGCCTACCCGCGCTGGCTGGCGCGAAGATCGCCCTGAGTCTCGCTCCGCCGAAGGACTTTGAGACGTGACACCCCGACGGCGAGCGCGAGCAGCACGGCGCTGCCGACGACGTCGAGCACGTAGTGGTTGCCGGTGGTGATCACCACCGCGGTCATGACGAGCGGAAACAGCCAGGCCAGCAGCGCGGCCCTGGGGTGCGCGGCCCGCAGCGCCGACCACACCGCGTACGCGCACCACAGCGACCACCCCACGTGCATGCTGGGCATGGCCGAGAAGTTGTTCTGCCCGTTGCCGAGGTCCCGGGTGTCGTGGCGGCCCCAGAGGTCGTGTTCGGCGACGATGTCGACGATCCCCGGCAGGGCGAACCGCGGTGGCGACATGGGCACCGCCCAGAACACCGGCAGCACGAGCAGGGACATCGCGACCAGCGTGCGCCGGACCCTCAGATAGACCTCGGCGTGGCGAACGAAAACCCACAGCAGCACCCCGAGGAGTGCCGCGTAGTACAGGCGGTAGCAGTACACCGCGGGCGGGATCAGCGCCGGATGCCCGGCGAGCCACGCGTTCGCCGTCCGCTCGATGTCGAGGTGGAGGGCGCGTTCCACCGACTGAAGTGTCCCGGCGTTGGCGCCTGCGGCGCTCGCGCTCTTCCCTGCGGCGGCGTGGAAGTACGTGAAGACCAGCGTTCCAACCAGCAGGATGATCGCCTCGACCAGCACGGCCGGGCGCCCGTGCCCGCCCCGGACCAGCGCGCTCAGGCGGGCACGGCTCATGGGGTCACGGTAGCCGACGCTCCGCGTCCGCAACGGCCGTTCGGCGGCGGACGAGACCAAGTGATTCCCGGGGCGTGCAAGCCCTAACACAACATTATCGGCAGGTGGGAGTGGTCCGGAGGAAGTCGCGCGGAGCAGTGTCTCGGCTCGATCGCAACCCTCCGGAAGGAGCCCTGATGCGTATCGCCCACAGACCGCGAGCCGTGTTCCTCGCGGCCTCGATCGCCTTCGCCACCCTACTCGGTGCCGGCGGCGCCCTCGCCGCGCCGGCACCACAAACCGGCGACAGCACCGACTACCACGACTACACCACGCGGATTCACCAGCACGGCAGGAAGATCGTCATGCCGACGCCGGGCAGCGCCGCGGCCGCCCGTCCTGCCGCGGCCGGACCGCTGGTCTACGGCGGCGGCCCGATCCAGCGTTCCCCCAAGGCATACCTGGTGTTCTGGGGATCGCAGTGGAGCAGCGACCCGCAGGGCGTCATCCCCTACCTTCAGAGCTTCTTCCGCGGCCTCGGCGGCGGTCAGGACGGCTGGTCCAGGGTGATGGAGCAGTACTGCCAGGGAGTCGCCAGCGGCGCGGTCAGCTGCGGGTCGGCCGGCACGCACATCCACTTCGACGGCTCGGTCTACGCGGGGATCTGGCTCGACACCAGCGTTTCGGCGCCGTACCAGGCCACCGACGACCAGATCGCGGCCGAGGCGACGGCCGCGGCCGCGCACTTCGGCAACACCACGGCCGCCTCGAACGTCGGCGTGCAGTACCACGTGTTCAGCCCGCAGGGCACGCACCCCGGCGGCTTCCCCGGCGCGGGCTTCTGCGCCTGGCACAACAACTGGTCCACCCAGTACGGCGACATCTCGGTCGGCAACGAGCCGTACATGCCCGACGGCAACGGCGGCTGCGGCACGAACTGGCTCGGCGGCGCGCTGGACGGCTTCAGCATCGTCGTCGGGCACGAGTACGCCGAGTCGGTCACCGACCCGATCCCGAACTCCGGCTGGGTCGACACGTCAGGGGGCGAGAACGGCGACAAGTGCTCGTGGATCCGCAGTGGTCCCGGTGCGATCACCTCGTATCCCCTGGACACCGGCAAGTTCCCGGTGCAGTCGACCTGGAGTAACCAGATCAACGGCTGCCAGACCAGCGTCCCGGTGCCGCCGCCGGGCTGCGTCGCCGGACAGGCGCTCGGCAATCCCGGCTTCGAGAGCGGCACCGCGCCGTGGTCGGCGAGCGCCAACGTGATCGCGCAGCCGGCGACGTGGGGCAGGACGGCGCACAGCGGGTCCTACGCGGCCTGGTTGGACGGCGTCGGCTCCCGGCACACCGACACGCTCAGTCAACAGGTGAGCATCGGCTCGGCGTGCCGGAGCGCCACGTTGTCGTTCTGGCTCAACATTTTCACGGCCGAGACCACCGCCACGCAGGCGTACGACACCCTGGCCCTCACGGTGAACGGCGCCACCCTGGCGACCTGGTCGAACCTGGACGCGAACACCGGGTACGCGCAGCGGACCTTCGACCTGTCCTACTACGCGGGCCAGACGGTGACGATCGGCTTCACCGGAACCGAGGACGACAACCTCCAGACCAGCTTCCTGATCGACGACGCGGCCCTGGTCCTGTCCTGATCCCCGACGTCCTGATCCCCGACCCGGGGCGGGGATATCTCTCGCCCGCCCCGGATCGGGCTGCCCTGTCACCGTCCGCCGACTCCGGTCAGCGGACGGTGACCGTGTGGGTCGCGCCGAGCGAGCCCGCGACCTTGATGTCCAGCACCAGCTTCGGCTCGGTGGCGACCACGGTGACCGTGGGATCCGACTGCGCGAGCCGCCGGCGCGGCCGGTCCACGGTCACCCTGATGGTGTCCAGCGTCTGGGTGGGATCGGCGACGGCGAGCCGCCACCCGCGCTCGGTCTCGCCCCACAGCACGGTCGCGGGCGCGGAAACACCCACCGGCCCAACGGATCCCGCCGCGAAGAAGGTCGCCGCGACGGTGCCGGAGTCCTCGTCGTCGCCGAGCCGCACGGCCTGCACCCCTGGGGTGTTGGCCAACACGCGCCACCGTTCGCAGCCGTGTCGCGTCTGCCAGGCCGTCGCGCCGGGCAGCACCGCGTACGCGTAGGTCGCGCCGGCGGGGTTCGGCCCGTGGTCCAGCACGATCTGCTGGAACCGCCGGGTGTAGGGGACGTTGGTGCCGTGCGTGTTCGCGCCGATGTCGATGCCGAGCCAGGTGCCGGTGCGGTCCTCGCGCCGCACCGTCACGGGCGCGTCGCCGAGCAACACGTAGCCCCCGATGCCGGCCAGGTGCAGCCAGTCGGCGCGCGGCAGGGTCACGCTCTGGCCCAGTGTCGTGTACCGGCGGCCGTCGGCGATCAGCGCGGCCGACCCGTTCTCGCCGAGGTTGCGGTTCTCGATCGTGGTCCGGACCCGCGCACCGGACGCGTCGGTGATGCCGGCGCCGAGGCAGACCACCGCGTCCGGCGTGAAGAACCACGACTTCTTCGCGCGCAACGTGCCGTCCTGGGACACGAAGTCGAGGCCGTACGCGCCGTGCCCGTCGTCCCAGCGCGCGCCGCCGGCGAACGAGGTGGTAGCCGGCGGCGGGTTGGCCGGGAACGCGGGCGGGGCGGCGTCCTTCTCGGTCGTGCCGGGCAGCAGCGTCGCGTCCACGGTCGGCCAGTACGCGTCGCTGTAGTGGCCCTGGTCGCCGGGCAGGAACGTGTAGAGCGAGCCGTCGCCGACGTACCAGCCGTGCAGGTTCTGGCCGTTGATGGCCTCATAGCGGCAGATCCGCGTCGAGCTGAGCCCCAGCGCCGCCGACCAGTCCTCGGTGACGTGCACCATCCGATCCTGCTGCGGGAACGGCCGGTGCACGGCAGTCGTGGCCGGCCGCCGGGGACGGGAGGCGAGCAGCTGTTCGGCGTACTCGACCTCGGGCACGCCGACCATCTGGAGACCGCCGGAGAAGCGCTGCACCCCGGAGACGTCCAGGTACGGCGCCCAGGTGCCCTCGCGGATCCACTTGGCCGCCAGGCCGGCGAGCGTGCCGCGCACCGGCTCGGGTGCGTTGCGGGACAACAGGACCGTGGCCGCGATGAACTGGTGGCCGGCGTCGTGCCCGGTCTCGCCCTGCCGGGACAGCATGCGGCCGCGCACCGGCTCCATCATCGAGCCGGCGAACAGGAACGGCGCGTACACATCGGTGACCGTGTCGTAGAACCGCTGCCGCACGTCGGCGGGCAGCGGCGTCGCCGTGCCGTTGGTGACGTGCATCAGGCCGGCGGCGGCGGTCAGCAGCACCAGGCCGTAGTGCCCCGAGTAGGGCACGGTGCCGTGCTGGATGAAGGAGCCGTCCGTGTGGTAGCCGTCGCCTGTGGTCACCCTGGCGACCAGGCTGGCCGCGCCGCCGCCGACCGTGTCGGTCACTGCGGCGAGGCCGGTGGCGATCCTGGCCGCGTCGCCGGCCAGCGCCCCGGACACCACGGCGATCAGCGACTTGTCCGCCCGGTTCGCGCCGGTCTCCACCAGGCCGCGCGTGGCGGTGCGCTGGTTGGGGTCGGCGACGAACCGCAGCACCGGCCGTAGGAGGCGTTGCAGGTCGGCGGCGGGCAGCGCGTCGCCGAGGCAGACGAGGATTTGCAGCAGCCAGTAGGGCACGCCGATCTCGTAGACGTACCAGTTCCCGAGTTCGGCCGTGTTCTCGTTGTACTGCAAGCGGTACAGCGTGTTCAGCGCGGTGATGATCCGCTGCGGCTGGTCCGGCCGGCCGGACAGCGCCGAACCAGGGGTCGCCCAGTCGACCGCGATCGTCCGCAGCCGGTAGTACATCAGCGGGAAGTAGGTGCTGCCCGGCCCGACCGGCAGGTCCGGCCAGAGCTGGTCGGCCGCGACGTTCATGGCCGAGTCGTAGCCGACCGCGACCTGGTCGAGGGCGGCCACCGCCTGGTTTCGCTTCGGCGAGAACAGCTTCTGCCCGATCTGGAGCTCGCGGTAGGCGGCGACGATCTTCGCGAAGTCGCTGACCGCCGGCGCGCCGAACACGACCGAGTTGCCGCCCAACGGGAGCGCGGTCGCCGCGGTGGCGAGCGCGCCGTAGCGAAGTAGATCTCTGCGGTTCAGTGGCATGACAACCCCACGTTCATATGTATGAACAACTGTCATGTAGATGAACCAGAGAAGTTAGTGTGGGGCGTCACACCTGTCAACGATCGCGGGCCCGGTTGGGCCGAGCGGTCAGCGAAGGGCGTTGAGAAGGTGAAAGGGCAGCAACAGCTAGGTGATCGCCATCGGCTCGCTGCGCCGCGTCGGGGTGAGCCGGCCGAGCTGATCGGCGGCAGGCCGCGCGCCCGGCCGGCCGTCACCCGGTGCTAGACCCAAGGCCGTGAAGTTTGCGG
>NZ_VUOB01000257.1 GCF_008386585.1 Solihabitans fulvus | reverse complement strand
CGGAAAAGGCAACTGTGATAATGAAATTTCTCGTGGTGTTCGCGTCGTGCGTGCTCGCCGTCAGCGCCGGCGTCACTGAAATGTCCGCGGGAAGCATGAGCAGTTCTAACAAAGAACTCGAGGAGAAACTGTACAACAGCATCCTTACCGGTGACTACGACAGCGCTGTCCGTCAGAGCTTGGAATACGAGAACCAAGGCAAGGGCTCCATCATCCAGAATGTAGTTAACAACCTGATCATTGACGGAAGTCGGAACACCATGGAGTACTGCTACAAGCTGTGGGTCGGCAACGGACAGCACATTGTCAGAAAGTACTTCCCCTATAACTTTAGACTCATCATGGCCGGAAACTTCGTTAAGCTCATTTACAGAAACTACAACCTCGCTCTGAAGCTCGGCCCCACTCTTGATCCCGCGAACGAGAGACTTGCATACGGCGATGGTAAGGAAAAGAACAGCGACCTCATCAGTTGGAAGTTCATTACCTT
>NZ_VUOB01000256.1 GCF_008386585.1 Solihabitans fulvus | reverse complement strand
GGAATCCCTCCCAATCAACAGAGGTTGATCTTTGCTGGAAAGCAGCTGGAAGATGGACGTACCCTCTCGGACTACAATATCCAGAAGGAATCCACCCTCCACCTGGTGTTGAGGCTTCGTGGTGGCGCTAAGAAACGCAAGAAGAAGAATTACTCCACACCCAAGAAGATCAAGCACAATAAGAAGAAGGTCAAACTAGCCGTCCTCAGGTTTTACAAGGTCGACGAGAACGGTAAGATCCACCGTCTGCGGCGCGAGTGCACAGGCGAGCAGTGCGGCGCCGGAGTGTTCATGGCGGTGATGGAGGACCGTCACTACTGCGGGAAGTGTCACAGCACGATGGTCTTCAAAGACGACGACAAATAAATAAGTCCCCTCTAGCCTGTAAGGAACGCTCGCGACTGCTGTGTATGATGGATTTTAAATAAAATCTTGACACAGTGT
>NZ_VUOB01000255.1 GCF_008386585.1 Solihabitans fulvus | reverse complement strand
CCCGGTCGCCGCGGACTCCACATTCCAACGTCGCTGTGCTGCCGGTCCAAGAACCAGTGCCGAGTGACTGAGTGACCGACTTCTACCCGTGCGACACTCAATAAACAACCAACATGTCTGACGAGGAGGAATATTCTGGCTCTGAGGAGGAGGAAGTAGAAGAAGAAGTCCCGGAGACGAAACCCGCTCCTAAACAAGAGGGTGAGGGAGATCCAGAATTCACCAAGCGTCAAGACCAGAAGCGGTCGGACTTGGATGAACAGTTGAAGGAATACATCAACGAATGGCGCAAACAGCGGGCCAAGGAGGAGGATGAGCTCAAACGCCTTAAAGAGAAGCAGGCCAAGCGCAAGGTTTCTCGTGCCGAAGAAGAAAAGCGCCTCGCTCAAAAGAAAAAGGAAGAAGAAGAAAGGAGAGTGCGCGAAATCGAAGAGAAGAAACAGCGCGACATCGAAGAGAAGAGGCAACGGCTCGAGGAGGCCGAGAAGAAGCGCCAGGCTATGCTCCAGGCCATGAAAGATGCCAGCAAGACCGGACCCAACTTCACCATCCAAAAGAAGAGCGAAAACTTCGGTTTGAGCAATGCCCAGCTGGAGCGCAACAAGACCAAGGAGCAGCTGGAAGAGGAGAAGAAGATCTCCCTGTCCATCCGCATCAAGCCGCTGACCATCGAGGGTCTCTCCGTCGACAAACTCCGACAGAAGGCCCAGGAACTCTGGGAGTGCATCGTCAAACTCGAGACCGAGAAATACGATCTCGAAGAGAGGCAAAAGAGACAGGACTACGACTTAAAAGAGCTCAAAGAAAGACAAAAGCAGCAACTGAGGCACAAAGCTCTCAAGAAGGGTCTCGACCCCGAAGCGCTCACAGGCAAGCACCCGCCCAAAATTCAAGTAGCGTCCAAGTACGAGAGGCGTGTCGACACACGATCCTACGACGACAAAAAGAAACTGTTCGAGGGTGACCTAGAGAAACTGAACAAGGACTTCCTCGAGAAGGTGTGGCAAGAGAGGGCCGAACAGTTCGGCGGCAGGCAAAAGGCGCGACTGCCCAAGTGGTTCGGCGAGAGGCCCGGCAAGAAGAAGGGCGAACTCGAATCTCCGGAAGGCGAAGAGGACGTCAAGGCTGAGCCCGAGGAGGACGAAGAGCCTCAATACGAGCCTGAACCCG
>NZ_VUOB01000254.1 GCF_008386585.1 Solihabitans fulvus | reverse complement strand
GTGCAACCCGCCTGCATCTGGTCGGGAGAAGAGTCAACAAGTAAAGTTGGGACGATCGCTGGCTGGGGCTACGATGTGACAGGAAAGCATCATAAAGAATTAACGACGATCGAAATGATCGAGGTGGACCAGAACTCCTGCCTTCGGTCTCACGATCCGTCATACAGCGCGTACATTTCAGACAAGATTTACTGCGCTAAGCATGTCAACGGCACTAGTAACTGCCACAAAGACAGCGGGGGCGGCATGATGGTCCGAGTGAAGAACAAATGGTACCTGCGCGGCGTGCTCTCGTTCTACTACTCGCCCGAGCTGCAGCACGCCTGTCAGAGTCACGCCCTATTCACGGACGTCGCAAAGCACCTGCCCTGGATCAAACAGCACGTCTACGACTACGTGTAACATGCAAACGTATAAATAAAGCAGAG
>NZ_VUOB01000253.1 GCF_008386585.1 Solihabitans fulvus | reverse complement strand
TTCTTATCGGCGAGCAGTGCGTGCGAGCTCGCCAAGATGGTGAACAACAGAGTACCGTCGGTATTTTCAAAGACGTACGTGACACCTCGTCGTCCTTTTGAAAAGGCACGTCTTGACCAAGAGTTGAAGATCATCGGAGAGTACGGTCTCCGCAACAAGCGTGAAGTATGGCGCGTCAAATACACGCTCGCTCGTATCCGTAAGGCTGCTCGTGAGCTCCTCACCCTCGAGGAGAAGGACCCCAAGAGATTGTTCGAAGGTAATGCCCTTCTACGTCGTCTGGTTCGTAGTGCAGTACTGGATGAAAAACAGATGAAACTCGATTATGTGCTTGGTCTGAAGATTGAGGACTTCTTGGAGCGTCGTCTGCAGACGCAGGTGTTCAAAGCTGGCCTGGCGAAGTCCATCCATCATGCCAGAATTTTGATCCGGCAAAGGCATATTCGTGTCCGCAAGCAAGTTGTGAACATCCCATCATTTATTGTGCGCCTGGACTCTGGCAAGCACATTGACTTCTCTCTGAAATCTCCATTCGGTGGAGGTCGTCCTGGACGTGTCAAGAGGAAGAACCTCCGCAAGGGACAG
>NZ_VUOB01000030.1:66528-89103 GCF_008386585.1 Solihabitans fulvus | reverse complement strand
GCGGCACCTCCCAAATCCAGCGGAACATCATCGCCGAGCGGATGCTCGGCCTACCGAAGACGTAGGGGCGCCCGTGGATCTGTTGCCGGCAGCCGAGCAGGCACAGCTACAGCAGGAGCTGCGCCGGCACTGCGCGCGGCACGTCCCGATGGAGCGGGTCCGCGCCGGCCTGGACGCCGGACTGTGGCGGGAACTGACCGAGCTCGGCGTGTTCGACCTGCCCGTCGTGGAGACCGCGCTGCTGTTCGAGGAACTCGGGCGGGCGCTGGTGCCCGGCCCGTTCGTCGGCGCGCACCTGCTGCCCGACAGGGGAATGGTGGCCGTCGTCGACGCGCGAACCGGCCCGCTGCTCGTCGCCCACCTCGCGTCGGCCGACACGCTCGTGGTGCTCGGCGACGCCGGGATCGGCGAGGTGCCGGCCGCCGCCGTGCCGGCCACCGCCGTGCCGTCGGTCGATCCCCTGACGCCGCTGCACCGGCTGACCGCGCTCCCCCGCGTCAGCTGGCGCGGCGGGCCCGCCCTGTCGGCGGCGTGGCGCCGGACCGGCGCGCTGCTCACGGCCGCGACCCAGGTCGGCATCGCCGGGGCGGTGCTGGACCGGTCGGTGCGGTACGCGCGGCAGCGCGAGCAGTTCGGGCGGCCGGTCGGGGCGTTCCAGGCGGTCAAGCACCTGCTCGCGGAGATGGCGGTGCGGCTGGAGTTGGCCAGGGCCGCCGTGCACGCCGCCGCCGTCGCGGTCGCCGATGCGGTCGCCGACGCCGCGGACGACGTCGAAAGCGCGGTGTGCGCGGCGAAGCTGTTGGCGGACGAGGCCGCCGTCGGCAACGCGCGGGACGCCGTGCAGGCGCACGGCGGCGTGGGGTTCACCTGGGAACTCGACCTCCACCTGTACCTCAAGCGGGCCTGGGTGCACGCCGCGCAGTTCGGCACGGCCGAGGAGTGCGCCGAGCGGTTGGCGCACCTGTTGGTGTGATGGGTGAACGCGGTGCTACGGCGCCAGATCGGATCGCAGGACGTGCTTCATGGTCTTGCCGGAGGAGTTCTTCGGCAGGCGGTCGACGAGTTCGAGCTGTTCGGGCAGTTTGTGCCTGGCCATTCCGCAGTCCAGCAGGAACTCGCACAGCGTCGCCAGGTTCGGCCGCTGCCCGGTAGCCGCGACGACGACCGCGCAGCAGCGTTCGCCGGTCTCCTCGTCGGGCAGTCCGACGACCGCGACGTCCGCAACCGACTGGTGCCGCGCCAGGAGTTCCTCCAGTTCCCGTGCGCTGATGTTCTCGCCCTTGCGGATGATCACGTCCTTCAGTCGGCCGCTCACCCTGAGGTTGCCGGCCGCGTCGAGGACGCCGAGGTCGCCGGTGTGGAAGTAGCCATCCGCGTCGAACGCGGTGTCCAGGGACGCGTCCACGTAGCCCTGCATGACCTGCGGGCCGCGCGCGCAGATCTCGCCCTCCTCGCCGGGATCCCGCAGACGGCCGTCCTGGCCGACGATCCGCAGGTCGGTTCCCGCGTAGGCGCGGCCCTCCGTGGCGGCCAGCACGGAGTCGGGGTCTTCGACGTCCGCCATGGTGAGGGAGCCGGTCTCGGTGAGGCCGTAGCCGGAGACCACGCCCGCCCCGCCGAACACCCGCTTCATCCGCTCGTGCAGCCAGGCCGGGCGGGTCGCGCCGCCGCCGGGAAACGCCCGCACCGCGGGGAAGATCGGCGCCGCTGCGACCTCCTGCACCTGGAGGTAGACCAGGTTGAACGGCGTTCCCGAGCCGGCCAGCGTCACGCCTTGCCTGGCGAGCGTCGCGACGGCGGCCGGGCCGAACCGCTCGACGAGGATGCTGGACGCGCCGGTCATCAGGTCGCCGATCAGGAAGCTCAGCCCGCCGATGTGCGCGATGGGGAACACGATCGCGTTGCGGTCCGCCGCGCCCATCCGGAGCCGGTCCGCGATGTTGCGTCCCGAGGCGAGCAGGCTCGCGTCGGTGTGCCTGGCGCCCTTGGGATCCGCGGTCGTCCCCGAGGTGTAGAGGATCCAGCGGACGGCGTCCCCGGTCGGGGCCTGCGGCAGGGGCGACGGCGATGCCTGCGGCAGCTCGTCGTCGACGACCAGGACGTCCAGGTGTGGGACGGTGTCGGCGATGCCGTGCGCCATGGCGGCGTAGTCGAAGCCCTGCCAGGTGGAGGTGGTCACCAGCAGGCGGGAACCCAGTTGTCGCACGGCGAAGCCGACCTCACGGGCCCGGCCGCTGACCACGATGGGGTTCTGCACGACGCCGAGTCGGGCCAGCGCGGTGGTCAGCACGATCGCCTCGATGCGGTTGGGTAGTTGCCAGGACACCGGGCGGGCTCCGGTGACACCGCGCTCGGCCAGCCCGGCGGCCACCCGTTCGGCGCGGTCGCGCAGGGCGCCGAAGGTGATGGTTCTGTCCTGCTCGTCGACCGCGAGGACGTCGTCCGGGGTGCGGGCCGCGCGCTGCTCCACCAGGCCCCAGTAGGTGCTCGCCGTCACCGCCATCCTTGACACTGTAGCGAAGGTGAGTTACCAAGTCACCAAGCGCTTGCTTGGCAACTGGGAGGCGGCGGCTCGATGGGCAACCTGGACGGGAAGGTCGCGATCGTCACGGGGGCCGGCCGGGGTATCGGCCGCGAGGAGGCGCTGCTGCTCGCCGGAGAGGGCGCAAGGGTGGTCGTCAACGACCTCGGCGGCGGCACCACCGGCGAGGGCGCGGACGTCCGGCCCGCCGAGGAGGTCGTCGCCGAGATCGCGGCGGCCGGCGGGGTCGCGGTCGCCAGCGGCGCGGACGTGAGCAGTTGGGCCGGGGCGCGGGAGCTCGTCCGGCAGGCCGTCGACACCTTCGGCGGGCTGGACGTCCTGGTCAACAACGCCGGCATCCTGCGCGATGCCATGAGCTTCAACCTCACCGAGGCGGACTGGGACGCGGTGATCGCCGTGCATCTCAAGGGGCACTTCGCGCCATCGCGCTTCGCCGCCGAGTACTGGCGCGCCCGGCACAAGGGCGGCGAGCGGGGCGCCTGGCGGATCATCAACACCACCAGCGACTCCGGGCTGTTCGGGAACCCAGGGCAGAGCAACTACGCGGCGGCCAAGGCCGGCATCGCGTCGCTGACGCTGGTGTTGGCGCGGGAACTGGCGCGGTACGGGGTCACCGTCAACGCGATCACGCCGAGGGCGAGGACCAGGCTCACCGCCACCCTCGGGCTCGGGCAGGAACCGCCCGACGAGGGGTTCGATCCGTTGTCTCCCAAACATGTCGCACCGGTGGTGGGCTGGTTGGCCACGGACGCGGCCGGCGGGGTCAGCGGTCAGGTCCTCATCGTCAACGGCACGGAGGTCATCGTGCTCGGCGACTACCCGGTGGCCGGCTCGGTGGACAACGGCGGCGGCGCGCCGTGGACCGTGGACGAACTGGTGGCCGGTCAGGCGACGCTGTTCGCGGAGCGCGATCCCGGCGTGCCGCCGCTCGCGCCGCCGGGCTGGTCGCCTGCGCTGCCCGACCGGTCCTGACCTCAGACAGTCGGGACGGGCTCGGAGCGGACCGGTTGCGCGTACGCCTTGGCCACGGTGGCCCTGTCGAAGACCCGCCAGGTCGCCGCGGACACCAGCACCGCCACCACGAAGCCGACCCAGTACGGCGCGGTCAGGCCGAACCTCGCCGCGACGACGCCACCGAGCAGCGCGCCGACGCAGTTGCCGCCGGCCGCGATGAACAGGGTGGTGCTGCCGACCCTGCCCATCATCTCCGGCGGGGTGAGCCGTTGGCGCAGCGAACTCATCACGATGCCCCAGAGCGCGCCGTGCACGCCGAACACGAACAGCGCGAACCCGATGAGGTAGGGGCTGCGCGAGGAGGCGAGCGCGAGGTGCAGGCCGGCCTCGATCAACAGGCCGACCCGGATCGTCCAGGTCGGCGTGACCCACTTGATGAGCCGGTCGCCGATGGCCGATCCGGCGATCCCACCGACCGCCATGCAGGTGAACAGCAGGCCGTAGCCGACGGAGTCGAGCTGGAGGCGATCCTTGGCGAGCAGCACGAGGACGGCGATCGCGGCGGTGAGCGTGACGTTCAGCAGGCCGATGAGGATCGCCATGGTGCGCACCACGCGCTGGTGCGCCAGCCAGCGGAACCCCTCCATGGCCTCCGCGAAGGCCCGGTTTCGTCGGGGTTCCGCCGGCGTCGCGGGCTGCGGGGTCGCGCGGTAGGAGCCTGCGACGAGGGCGATCAGCACGGCGCTCGCCGCGTAGGTGCCCGCGTTGACGAAGAACGGGATGCTCGCCGCGACGGCGAACAGGAACCCGCTCAGCGGGCCGGCGATCATGCCCTGCATGAGGGTCATGCCGCCGCCGAGCCAGCCGTTCGCGCGCTCGATGCGCGACATCGGCACGACCGCGGGGATCATCGCCTGGCTGGCGGAGCGGAAGACGACCTCGCCGGTGTTGACCACGAACAGGATCGTGTAGAGCAGGGGAACGCTGGCCCGGTCGGCGAGGATCGCCACGGACAGGACGCCGATCGCCGCGACCCTGACCCAGTCGATGAGGATCATCAGGCGGCGGCGGTCCACGCGGTCGACCAGGACGCCGCCCGGCAACGCGAACAGCAGCCACGGCAGCCACGCCGCGCCTGCCGCGGCGGACACGACCAGCGGGTCGTTGCTGCGGGAGGCGACCAGCAGCGGGACGGCGGTCGTGGCGAGGCCGCTGCCGAGGGCGGAGGTGGTGCTCGCCGCCCACAGCTTCGCGAACCGTCCGCCGAGCGGCTCGGCCGCGTTTTGTGCCACGGTGACCGAAGCTATCAGCCGCTCGGGCGGACGACATGCGGTTTTCCGGACGGCGAACACCGCGCCCCGGGCGCTCAGCCGGTGACGCCGGCGTCCTGTTCGGCCGCGCCGCTGCCCGGCTCGCCCGGCGGATAGAACCGGCGCGCCCACCGGCGCACCTGGCGGAAGCCGCGCGCCTCCTCGGTGGCCAGGCCGGGCGGCTCCGTGTAGCGCTGGTGCGCCCAGATGTTGACGTCCGCGAGGAACTGGTTGTTGGCGATCCGCACCCTGCGGGTCAGCTCCGCCGGGATCGCGTCGCCCCGGTCGCCAGGCAGGCGCTCCAGCCACGTCGTCGAGCGAATGTCCGAGGTGTTCTCGTCCACGGGAGTCACGCCGATCATGGATCGCATGGTGCCGGTGCCCCAGGAGCGGGAGAAGCCGAGGCTGATGCCGACGTTGCACGCCTGCGTGCCGCCGTGCACGACCTCGCCGTCGCCGGCCGCCGCGGAGGTTCTGCTTGGTCGGAAGGTCATCTCGAAGTCGGCGTGGAAGCGCCACTCGTCGAAGTCCTGCCTGGTGAACCTCGGCATCTCGGACGCCCGGTGCACGAACACGAAGTGCGCGAAGTCGACGCCGTTCTCGATCACGTACTGGGGATGGACCGGCAGCCGCTCCCTGAGCAGCACGCACTCCGGGTGCGCCCGGTAGTACTGCCCGGCGTCGGCGTCGTCGCCGAAGAGGGCGAAGATGTCGGGGACCTCGTAGAGCGGGTCGCGGTTGCTGGTGTCGTGCCAGAGGAAGACGGCCTCGTTGCGTTCGGTCACTGGCCACGCGCGGATGCGGCGGGCCCGGTTCGGCCTTTCCTGGTAGGGAATGCGCACGTTGCGGCCGTTCCTGTCCCATTCCCAGCCGTGGAACGGACACACGATGTGGTCGCCGCGCACGGTGCCGCCGTGGCCGAGGTGCGCGCCGAGGTGTTCGCAGTAAGCGTCGAGCACGTGCACCTCGCCCGTGCTGCCCCGGTAGGCGATCAGCTCGGTGTCGAAGTAGTGCAGGCGAACCACTTCCCCGACCAGCACGTCCGCGGACCAGGCGACCTGGAACCAGCCGGTCGGCCGCATCGACAACGCCATCGCCGCCACGGTCAGCCCAGCCGCTCGATGATGGTGACGTTGGCCTGGCCGCCGCCCTCGCACATCGTCTGGAGGCCGTAGCGGCCGCCGGTGCGTTCGAGTTCGTGCAGCATCGTTGTCATCAGGCGGGTTCCGGTCGCGCCGAGCGGGTGGCCGAGCGCGATCGCACCGCCGTTCGGGTTGACGCGGGCGGGGTCGGCGTCGAGTTCGGCGAGCCACGCCAGGACCACGCTGGCGAACGCCTCGTTGATCTCGACGACGTCGATGTCGCCGATGGACAGGTCGGCCCGGTCGAGGGCGTGCCGGGTGGCGCGGATGGGCGCGGAGAGCATGAGGATCGGGTCGTCGCCGCGCGCGCTGAGGTGGTGCACGCGCGCCCTCGGGGTGAGGCCGTGCGCGGCGACGGCGCGCTCGGAGGCCAGCAACAGCGCGCTCGCGCCGTCGGAGAGCTGGCTGGCCAGGGCCGCGGTGAGCCTGCCGCCCTCGCGGAGCGGCTTCAGGCCCGCCATCGCGGCCAGGCTGGTGTCGCGGCGCGGGCCCTCGTCGGCGGTGACCCCGGCGAGCGGGACGATCTCGCGGTCGAACCGGCCGTGGTCGATCGCGGTCGCGGCGCGACGATGGCTGCGCAGCGCGAACTCCTCCATCCGCTCGCGGGTGATGCCCCACTTCTCGGCGATCAGCTCGGCGCCCCGGAACTGGGAGACCTCCTGGTCGCCGTAGCGGTCGCGCCAGCCGGTCGAGTCGGTGAAGGGGTGCGGGAGCGGCGGCTGTGCTGCCGCAGTCACCGCGGTGCCGATGGGCACCATGCTCATGTTCTGCACTCCCCCGGCCACCACCAGGTCCTGGGTGCCGCTGAGCACGGCCTGCGCGGCGAAGTGCGCGGCCTGCTGGGAGGATCCGCACTGCCGGTCGACCGTGACGCCGGGCACCTCGTCGGGCAGCCCGGCGGCGAGCCACGCGGTGCGGGCGATGTCGCCGGCCTGCGGGCCGACGGTGTCCACGCAACCGAGCACGACGTCGTCCACGGCGGCCGGGTCGACACCGCTGCGGCGCACCAACTCTGTCAGCACGTGCGCGGCGAGATCGGCGGGGTGGACCGCGCTGAGCCCGCCGCCGCGCCGGCCAACCGGGGTGCGGACCGCGTCGATGATGTACGCCTCGGGCATTGCGCCACCTCCAGAACGGCACTTCGAGCGTAGCAAGCAAGCACTTGGTTGAGAAGGCGGCGATCCGTATGCTGCCGAAGGGTGGCGGGAAGGAGTCCCGGTGACTGCGACAGCCCCTGACCTGCGGCAACTCGCCGAGCGCGTGTCAAATGCGTTGGGTGGCACGCGGATCCGCGAACTGGGTCCGCTCGCCGGTGGGGCGTCCGGGCTCACCTACCTGGCGGTGTCGGCGGACGGGATGCGGGTGGTGGTGAAGGTCGCCCCGCGCGGGGTTCCCCCGGTGCGCAACCGCGATGTGCTGCGGCAGGCGGCGCTGTTGCGGCGGCTGGCCTCGGTGCCCGGCGTCGCGGTGCCGGCGGTGTTGTTCGACGCGCCAGGCGAATCGCTCGACGTGCCACCGCTGTTCGGCTGCGAGTTCGTGGCCGGCGAGGCGCTGGAGCCCATCATGGATCCGGACGTCGTGCTGCCGCCGCCGCAGCGGATCGCGGCGCGGGCCAGGCACGCGGCGGCGATGCTCGCGGCGCTACACGCCGCGCCGGCCACCGTGCTCGGTGACGAGCCTGCGGTCGGGTTGCACGCGGAGGTGGCGCGCTGGCAGCGGGTGTTCGAGACCGCGTCCGTCGAGCACGGCCCGCTGGCGACGATGGTTCGGGACGCGTTGCTCGCCGGGCTGCCGGCCGCCCTGCCGGCGACGGTGGTGCACGGCGACTTCCGGCTCGGCAACCTGCTGTGCCGTGGCGACCGGGTTCGCGCGGTGATCGACTGGGAGATCTGGGCCGCCTCGGATCCCAGGGTGGACCTGTTGTGGTTCCTCAGCTTCACCCATCCCGATCGGATGCCGACGGCGGTCCGCGCGGCGCCCGGCATGCCCGACGCGGAGGAGTTGCTTGCGGCGTACCGAGCGGCCGGCGGCGGCGATCCCTGTGACCTGACGTGGTTCGACGCGCTGGTGCGGTTCAAGCACGCCGCCGTGACGGCGTTGTTGGCCAAGCACAACGGTCGGCGGGCGGTGCCCGATCGAAGGTTGGCGCGCGCCGTCGAGACGGTGCCAGGCTCGCTACGGACCGCGATCGCGCTGCTCGACTAGGAATCGCCCTGCTCGACCAGGAACCGCTCGGCTCGACCAGGAGAGGAGTCGCCGTGGAACTGCCCGTGCCCGAGCACGTCCGACCGCTGCGCGACCGGGTGCTGGACTTCGTGGAACGCCGGGTCTACCCGGTCGAGCCGCTGCTGTCGCGCGGGCCTGGCGACCCGGCCGCGCTGCGGGAGCTGCGGCGGTTGCAGGGCGAGGCGAAGGCCGCCGGACTGTGGGCGCTCGGCCATCCGGAGCGGCTCGGCGGCGGCGGCCTGCCGTTCCTGGACTACGTCTACGTCAACGAGGTGATCGGTCGTTCCGAGGCCGCCATGTTCGCGCTGGGCACGCACACCCTCCAGGACGCGATCATGCTGGACCAGCACGCGAATCCGCGCTGGCGCGAACGGTATCTGCGCCCGCTGGTGGACGGCGAGCTGTTCAGCCCGTGCTTCGCGATGACCGAACGCGACGTGGCGAGCTCCGACCCGACCCAGCTGCGCACCACGGCCGAGCTGGTCGGCGACGAGTGGGTGATCAACGGGCGCAAGTGGTTCATCAGCCACGCGCACCTCGCGGCCTACACCGTGGTGATGGCCCGCACCGAGCGGGACGCGCCAGCGCACGACGCGTTCTCCATGATCATCGTGCCGGCCGGCACGCCTGGTCACCGGGTGGAGCGCGCGATCCCGGTGATGGGCGAGACCTCGGGCGACCACTGCGAGGTGGCGTTCGAGGACGTCCGGGTGCCGAGGGAGAACCTGCTCGGCCCACGCGGCGGCGCGTTCCGCCTGGCGCAGCAACGCCTTGGCCCCGGCCGGGTCTTCCACTGCATGCGGTGGCTCGGCCAGGCGCAGCGCGCCTACGACCTGATGTGCCGCAGGGCGGTGTCGCGGGTCGCGTTCGGGTCGCCGTTGGCCGACAAGCAACTCGTGCAGCAGCTGGTGTTCGAGACGGCGGCGGAGATCCGGTCCGTCCGGCTGCTCACGCTGGACGCGGCGGCCCGGCTCGACAGGGGCGAGCAGGCGCGCGAGGAGATCGGGATGGTCAAGGTGTTGGGGGCGCGCATGCTGCACAACGCGGTGGACCGCGCGATCCAGGTGCACGGCAGCATCGGGCTGTCCGGGGACCTGCCGTTGGAGCGGATGTATCGGTTGGCGCGCAACGCCCGCGTCTACGACGGACCGGACGAGACGCACCTGACCACCGTCGCGCGGCTGCTGCTGCGCCCGTACCGGGAGGCCTCGTGACGGGGTTCGAGCGGTTCGACCTGACCGGGCGCGTCGCGGTCGTGGTCGGCGGCAGCAGGGGCATGGGGGCGGCCATGTCCGTCGGGCTGGCGCGCGCGGGGGCCGAGGTGATGGTGGTGAGCCGCAAGTTCGACGCCTGCGCGGAACTCGCCGCGCGGATCACCGCCGAGACGGGCAGGCGGGCCGTGCCGCACGCCTGCCACATCGGGCACTGGGCGGAGGTCGACGCGCTCGCGGACGCGGCGTACGCGACGTTCGGCCGGGTCGACGTCCTGATCAACAACGCCGGCATGTCCCCGGTGTACCCGGACGTCACGGAGTTGACCGAGGAGCTGTACGACAAGGTGTTGGACGTCAACCTCAAGGGCCCGTTCCGGCTGACCAGCCTGGTCGGCAGCAGGATGGCGGCCACGGAGCGCGGCGGCTCGGTCATCTTCGTGAGCAGCGTCGAGGCGGTGCGGCCCGGGGTGACGGCCATCCCCTACGCGGCGGCCAAGGCGGGGATCAACAACCTCACGCTGTCCTTCGCGCACCTGTTGGGGCCACGGGTGCGGGTCAACTGCATCATGCCGGGGGCGTTCCTCACCGACGTCTCGCGGCACTGGGACATGGCGGAGTTCCGGCGGCGCGCGCAGAGCCACGCGCTGCGCAGGGCGGCCACGGCGGACGAGGTCGTCGGGACCGCGCTCTATCTGGCAGGCGACGCGTCCAGCTTCACCACGGGCGCGGTCCTCCGGGTGGACGGCGGCTACGTCTGAGGTCTGACCTCTAACCTCAGCGGCCGGCGGCCTGCTTCGCGTGTGCCTTCAGGTCGAACGACTCGTCGCCGGCCTCGTCCGGACGCAGCGACGCGCCGGCCGCGAGCAGCCTGCGCACCGCGAGGTGGTCCTGGGCCCGCCCGACGGACTCCGCGCCGAGCAGCCGGTCGCCGTCGAAGCAGAACACCGAGAACCGGCCGGTGGCCGGGTCGCCGCGCAGCACCGTCCGGTCGTGCCCGGTGATGATGCCCGCGATCTGCAACTTCGCCTCGGCCTGGTCGCTCCAGAACCACGGCACCGCGCGGTAGTCGGCCGGCCGACCGACCAGGCCGGCTGCGACGCACCTGGCCTGGTCGACGGCGTTCTGCACCGACTCCAGCCGCAATTGCCCGGCCGCGAACGGGGTGGGGAACGCGGCGCAGTCGCCGATCGCCGAGATGGCCGGGTCCCGCGTGCGCAGCCGCTCGTCCACCAGGATCCCGTTGGCGGTCGGCAGTCCGGCCTGCTCGGCCAGCTCGACGCTGGGCAGCACGCCGACGGCGACCACGACGAGGTCCGCGCCGAACTCCTGCCCTTCGCCGGTGCGCACGCCGGTGACCGAACCGGATTCGCCGACCAGGCAGTCGAGCCCGGCGCCGAACACCGTCCGCACGCCACGCGCCCGGTGGAACTCGGCGAAGAACTCCGACACCGTGGGCGACGACACGCGCGCCAGGGGCCTCGGCAGCGCTTCGAGCAGCGTCACCTCCGCGCCGGACGCGCCGGCGACCACGGCGAACTCGAGGCCGATGAAACCGCCGCCGACCACCACGATCCGGCCGGCCGACGGCAGCGCGGCCCGCAGCGCGTCCGCGTCGTCCAGGGTGCGCAACGACCGGACCCCGGCGAGGTCGGCGCCGGGCAGCGGCAGCGTTCGGTTGCGCGCGCCGAGCGCCAGCACCAGGTGGTCGTAGTCGAGCAGGCCGCCGGACTCCAACCGCACCTTCCTGGCCGTGCGGTCGATCTCGACGATCCGCTCCGGCGTCAGCAGCTCGATCGCGTTGTCCTGGTAGAACTCCGCCGGCCGCAGCTCGACCAGTTCGCGGCCGCCCTCCCCGGCAAGGTAGGTCTTGGACAGCGGCGGGCGTTGGTATGGCAGGTGCGGTTCGTCGCCGACCAGCACGATCCTGCCGTCGAAGCCTTCCTGGCGCAGCGATGCCGCCGTCTGGAACCCGGCCTGCCCCGCCCCGACGATGACCACCTGCACGTCAGTCCCCCGTTCGCGTGTCGTGGCCCCATGATGCCGTGCACGCGGAGCCGGGGTTCGACCTCCGTCGACCGTCACTGCCGATAGTGGTCGGCGAAGCGCTGGCGCACCAGGTTCTTCTGGATCTTGCCGGTGGACGTCCTCGGCAGTTCGTCGACGAAGATCACCGATTTGGGCGCCTTGTAGTGGTCAAGGCCGGCACGCACGGCGACGAGCAGCCGGTCGGGGTCGAGCTCGGCGCCCGGCTTCGCGACCACGACGGCGGTGACGGCCTCGCCCCAGTGCTCGTGCGGGAGGCCGACCACGACGACCTCGGCGACGCCCTGGTCCGCGCCGTACACGGCCTTCTCCACCTCGATGGACGCCACGTTCTCGCCGCCGGTCTTGATGACGTCCTTGTACCGGTCGGTGAACCAGAGCATGCCGTCCGCGTCGAGCTGGCCTGCGTCGCCAGAGTGCAGCCAGCCGTGCGCGAACGCGGCCTCGGTCGCCTCGGGGTTGTGCAGGTACTCGGTGAGGGTGTGCGGCCCCCGGTAGACGATCTCGCCCGGTTCGCCGCGCGGCAGCAGCGATCCGTCCGGTCCCATCACGGCGACCTGGACGTTGACCACGGCGGTGCCGGCCGCGCCGGGATGGGACAGCTGGTGCTCCGGCCGGAACACGGTGGCCGTCGGGCTCATCTCGGTCTGCCCGAACAACAGGTAGAAGTCGCAGCCGAACACGTCGAGGCAGCGCTTGAGCTGCGCGTCGGGCATGGGCGCCATGGCATAGCAGGCGCGCCGCAGGCTGGACAGGTCGCGCGCGGCGAGGTCGGGGTGGTCCAGCATCGCCCGGTACATCATGGGCAGCCCGAAGATCTGCGTGATCCGCTCGGTCTCGACGAGCGCCAGCAGCTCGCCAGCGTCGAAGCCGCGCAGGATGTGCACGGCGGCGCCGACCATGACGGCCGGGGTGCAGAAGCAGTTGAGCTGCCCGGTGTGGAACATCGGCAGCACGGCGGCGAACCGGTCGTCCTCGGCGAACCGGCACTCCAGCGCCATCGTGACGGACTCGAGGTAGATCGCCGTGTGGCTGCCGACGACGCCCTTGGGGAAGGCGGTGGTGCCGCTGGTGTAGAGGTAGCTGATCGGGTCGCGGTCCTCGACCAGCACCTCCGGCTCGGTCTCGTCACCCGCGTCGCCGAGCGCGGCGAAGGTGAGCCAGCGCAGACCGTCGGCCGGCCGGGTCCAGTCCGCGTTCGTGCCAGGGCTGACGATCACGTCGACGACCGCGTTGTCGCCGCGCGCCGCCGGCGCGATCGCGTCGACCAACTGCGTCTCCACGACGATGCCGCGCGCCGCCGAATGGCCCAGCACATAGCCGATCTCCTCGGCACGCCAGCCGAGGTTGATCGGCACGCACACCACACCGAGCTTCGCGCAGGCGTAGTAGGCGACCAGGAACTCGGCGCTGTTGCCTGAGGCGATGGCCAGCGCGTCGCCGCGCCGGTAGCCGAGACCGAGCAGCCCCCAGGCCACCCGGTTCACCCAGGTGTTGAACTGGCGGTAGGTGTTGACGCGGTCGCCGTCGACCAGCGCGGTGCGGTCGGGGTGCCTGGCGGCGGTCCTGGTCAGCGAGTCGCCGACGTTGACGCGGTGGATGAGGTTGGCGTGCAGGTCCTCCGCTGGTGTCATGGCGCGGATTCCTTTCCACCGGAAGGGAAGTCAGTACGACCGGGGCAGCCCGAGGCTGTGCTTGGCGACGTGGTCGAGGATCAGCTCGCGGCTGACCGGCGCGATCCGCAGCAGCCGCGCGATCGACCACAGCGGCACCAGCCCGTAGTCGACGCTGAGGCCGTTTCCGCCGTGCGTCTGGATGGCCGCGTCGACGGCGGCGAGCGCGGCCTCGGCCGCGGCGTACTTGGCCATGTTGGCGGCCTCGCCGGCCGGCAGCCCGTTGTCGTGCGCCCAGGCGGCCTTCGCGGTCATCAGCGCGGCCAGCTCGACCTCGACGCGCGCCTTCGCCAGCGGATGGGACAGACCCTGGTGCGCGCCGATCGGCATGCCCCACACGGATCTCGTCCGCGCGTACTCGGCCGCCCTGGCCAGTGCGTACCTGCCGACGCCGACGCACACGGCCGCGCCGGTGATCCGCTCGGGGTTGAGGCCATGGAAGACCTGGGCGAAGCCGTCGCCCTCGACGCCGACGAGCTGGTCGGCGCCGACGCGGACGTCGTCGAAGTGCAGCGTGAACTGGCGTTCCGGCAACGCGGCGGCCACCGGGAGCCTGCGGGCCACCAGCCCCGGCGCGTCGGGGCGCACGAGGAACAGGGACAGCCGCGCGTCGCCGGTGCGCTCGTCGACGCCGGTGCGCGCGACGACGAGCACGGCCTCGGCCTCGTCCACCCCGGTGATGTAGTGCTTGGTGCCGCGCAGCGAGTACTGCGCGCCGATCCTGGTCGCGGTCGTGGTCAGCCGGTGCGTGTTGGAGCCCGCGTCGGGTTCGGTGATCGCGAAGACGACCTTGCACTCGCCGGAGGCCAGCCGGGGCAGCCACTCCTTGCGTTGCCGGTCGGTGCCGTACCTGGCGATCAGCTCGCCGGAGACGGCGCAGGACACCAGCAGCAGCAACAGCGGGCAGCCCTGCGCCGCGGTCTCCTCGCAGACCAGCGCCAGCTCCGTCAGGCCGGCGCCGCCCCCGCCGTGCTCGGCCGGGATGTTGACGCCGAGGTAGCCGTGCTCGCCGAGCGCCCGCCACAGCTCGTCGGTCGGCTCGCGCCGCTCGGCCCTGCGCGCGAAGTACTCGCCGCCGAACCGGCCGGCGATCGCCGCGACGGCGGCGCGCAGCTGGCGGTGTTCCTCGGGCTCAAGGAAGTCCATGCCCGCTCCCTAGCAAACGCTTGTTTGCTCGCCCGACTGTACCGCCGTTCCCTGCCTCGTGGAAGCGGTCAGCGACCCCGCCACACCGGGGACCTGCCCTGCCGGAACGCCCTCGGACCCTCCTGCGCGTCCTCGCTGAGGTACACCGGGTGCCAGATCCGCTCCGCCGCCTCGAACGCCTCCCGCAGCGACATGTCGGCGAACAGCCGCGCGGTCCGCTTGGCGGCCAGCACGGACAGCGGCGCGTTGGCCGCGATGCGCTCGGCCATGGCCTGCGTCGCGGCGCGCAGCGCGGCCGCCGGCACCACCTCGTTGACCAGCCCGATCTCCCGGGCCCTCATCGCGTTGATCGGATCGCCGGTCAGCAGCAGCTGCATGGCGACCCTCGGCGGCACCAGCCACGGCAGCGGGACCGCCCACGGGACGCCTCGGCCGACCTTCACCTCGGTGATCGCGAAGCGCGCATTGTCCGAGGCAACGCACAGGTCGCAGGACTGCGCCAGCAGGAACCCGCCCGCGTAGGCCGCGCCGTTCACGGCCGCGATGACGGGCTTGTCCACCAGGAGGTTGCGGCCGAACTGCGGCACGAAGTCCTGCGGCGGCACCGTCATGGCATCGTCGGCCATCTCCTTCAGGTCGCCGCCAGCGCAGAAGGCCTGATCGCCTGCCCCCGTCAGCACGAGCACCAGCGCGTCGTCGTCCGCGTTGAACCGGTCGGCCGCCGCGAACAGTCCGTCGCTGACCGCCCGGTTGATGGCGTTGCTGGCCGCCGGCCGGTCGATGGTCACCCAGGCGACCCGGTTCACGGTCTCGTACCTGACGACCTCCACACCGCACTCCATCTCCGGCATACCGCCCCTCACATCCGGAAGACGCCGTAGCCCGTGCGGCCCTGCACCGGCCCGGAGTGCGCGGCGGACAGCGCCATGCCGAGCACGGTCCTGGTGTCGCGCGGATCGATGACCCCGTCGTCGTAGAGCCGCGAGGTCACGAAGAAGGCGTGCGACTCGCGGTCGATCTGCGCCGTTACGTCCCGTCGGCGCCGTTCGTCCGCGTCCTCGTCGAACGCGCGCCCCTCGGCCAGCGCGGCCCGCCTGCCGACGATGGACAGCACGCCGGCGAGCTGCTCTGCGCCCATCACCGCCAGCTTCGCGTTGGGCCAGGCGAACAGGAATCGCGGGTCGTACGCGCGGCCGGACATGCCGTAGTTGCCCGCGCCGAAGGATGCGCCGATGTTGACGGTGACGTGCGGGACCGTGCTGTTGGTCACCGTGTTGATCATCTTGGCGCCGTCCTTGATGATGCCGCCCTGCTCGTAGGACGCGCCGACCATGTACCCCGTGGTGTTCTGGAGGAACAGCAGCGGGATGTCGCGCTGGTTGGCCAGCAGCACGAACTCGCTGGCCTTCTTGGCCTCCTCGCTGAACAGCACGCCGCGCGCATTGGCCAGCACGCCGACCGGGAACCCGTGCACCGACGCCCATCCGGTGACCAGGCTGGTGCCGTAGCTCGGTTTGTACTCGCCGAACCGGGAGCCGTCCACGACTCTGGCCAGCACCTCGCGCGGGTCGAACGGCACCCGCAGGTCGGCGGAGGCGATGCCGAGCAGTTCTTCCGGGTCGTGCCGGGGCTCGTCGGCCGGCCTGGTCGGCCCCGGCCCGAGCTTGCGCCAGTTCAGCTCGGCGACGATGCGCCTGCCGATCCGGATGCAGTCGTGCTCGTCGGCCGCGAGGTGGTCGGCGAGCCCCGAGGTCCTGGCGTGCATGCCGGCGCCGCCGAGAACCTCGTCGTCGGACTCCTCCCCGGTGGCCATCCGGACCAGCGGCGGGCCGCCGAGGAACACCTTGGCGTGCCCGTCGACCAGCACGGCGTGGTCGCACATGCCCGGCACGTACGCGCCGCCCGCCGTGGAGTTGCCGAACACCAGCGCGATCGTCGGCACGCCCATCGCGGACAGCTCGGTGAGATCGTGGAAGATCCGGCCGGCGTGCACGAACAGCTCCGACTGGCTAGGCAGGTCCGCCCCGCCGGACTCCACGAGATTGACCACCGGCAGGCGATTGCGCCTGGCGATCTCCAACGCCCGCAACGTCTTGCGCAGCGTGTACGGGTTCATCGCGCCGCCGCGCACGGTCGGATCGTGCGCGATCAACACGCACTCGACACCGGAGACCACGCCGATCCCGGTGACCACGCTCGCGCCGACGGTGAACTCGGTGCCCCAGGCGGCCAGCGTGGACAGCTCGAGGAACGGCGAGTCCTGGTCGGTCAGCAGCTCGACGCGCTCTCTGGCCAGCAGCCGGCCGCGCGCGTGGTGCCGCCGCACATACGTCGGGCCGCCGCCGGCCGCCGCGAGTTCCTGCTGTGCCGCGAGTTCCGCCAGCACCGCCAACGCGGCCGCGCGGTTGCGGCGGTAGACCTCGCCGCCGTGGTCCAGCGCGGAGCCGAGCACCCGCATGCACACCTCCGAACGGAGCAGCGGCGACACCCGTCAGGACACGACCTCCCGCACCGCGTCGAGCCGTGGCGAGCCGCTGACACCGACACCGCGCCAGCACAGTCCTGCGCGGTCGAGCGCGTCGCGGTCGAGGTGGTTTCGGGTGTCGACGATCGTATCGCCCGCCATCAACTCGGTCACCCGGTTCCAGTCCAGCGAGCGGAACTCCGGCCACTCCGTCAGCAGCACGATGGCGTCGGCCCCGCGCGCCACCTCGTACGGGTCGGTCACCACGGTGACGTCGGAAAGCCCTTCCCGCACACCGGGATCGAACGCGGTCAACCGCGCGCCCTGTTCGCGCAGCAGGTCGGCGACGGCCAGCGCGGGCGAGTCCCGCAGGTCGTCGGTGCCGGCCTTGAACGTCAGGCCGAGCAGCCCGACGCGCGCGCCGGCCAGGCTGCCGCCAACGGCCTCCCGCACCTTCTGCACGACGCGGTGCCGTTGCCGCGCGTTGGTGTCGATCGTCGCCTGTAGCAGGGGGAAGTCGAAGCCGACGGAGCCGGCGACCTGGGACAGCGCGTGAGTGTCCTTCGGCAGGCAGGATCCGCCCCAGCCCGGCCCCGGTTGCAGGAACGACGCGCCGATGCGCCGGTCGTAGCCCATGCCCTCGGTGACGTCGATGACGTTGGCCCCGAGGCGTTCGCAGAGTTCCGCGACGGCGTTGACGTAGGACAGCTTCATCGCGAGGAAGCAGTTCGCCGCGTACTTCACCATCTCCGCGCTCGCCGCGTCGGTGAGCACGGTCGGCGCGCCCAGCTTCGCGTACAGGGCGGCGACCCGCTCGGCCGCGTCCTGGGCGTCGCAGCCGACCACGATGCGGTCCGGGTTGAGGAAGTCGGCCACGGCGCTGCCCTCGCGCAGGAACTCGGGGTTGCTGACCACGGCGACGTCGGGGCGGTTCAGCAGCGACCCCACCCGAGCGGCGGTGCCGACCGGGACCGTGGACTTGTTCACCACCACGCATCCTTGCGGCAGCAGCTCGCCGACCTCGGCGACCACGGACTCGACCGCGGCCAGGTTCGCCGCGCCGTCCACGCCCATCGGGGTCGGCACGCAGAGGAACATCACCTCGCTGTCGAACACCGCGTTGCGGGCGCCGAGCACGAACTCGAGGCGGCCCGCCGCGAGTCCCTCCGCGACCAGCTCGGCCAGGCCCGGTTCCAGGATGCCGACCCGGCCGGCGCGGAGCCGGGCGATCTTGACCTCGTCGACGTCCGCGCACACCACCCGGTGGCCGAGCGACGCGAGGCACGCGCCGGTGGTCAGACCGACGTATCCGGTGCCCACGACTGCGATTCGGCGCACGAACATCAACAACCTCCACTACGTGACGGACGAGCGTCGGTGGGCTACTCGCCGGTGCGGACCAGCTCGGATCCGGTGCGGCCGAACAGGTCGTCGAAGACCCCGACGTAGGCGGTGGCCTGCGGACGCCAGTCGAGGACCTGTTCCGCGCGGCTGCGCGCGGCCGCGCCGAGCGCGGTGCGGCGGTCGGCGTCGTCGACCAGGCGCACGACCTCGTCGGCGAAGCCGGACACGTCGCCGGACTCGACGCAGACTCCGCAGTCCCCGAGCGACACCATCGTCTCGGCGAGCCGGAACGTGACGACGGGCAGGGCGTAGGCCATGTACTCCATGACCTTGTTCATCGTGGACACGTCGTTGAGCGGGCTGAACGAGTCCGGCGCGAGGCCGACCGAGGCCGTCGACAGGTAGTCGCCGATCATCGCGGGGTCGGCCCTGCCGGTGAACTCGACGTGCTCGTCGAGACCGAGTTCGGTGCACCGGATCCGCAGCTCCGCCAGGCAGTCGCCGAAGCCGAGCAGCGCGAAGCGGATGTCCGTGCGGCCGCGCGCCGCGATGATGTCGTGCGCGACGTCCAGGATCGAGTCGACGCCGTCCTGAGGACCCATGATGCCCAGGTACACCACCAGGTGTTCGGCCCCGCGACGCAGCGCCGGCACCGGATCGCCCGGACGCATGACCGTGGTGTCGGGGCCGGAACGCACCACGGCGGTGTGTTCGCGGGGCACTCCGCCACGCTCCAGCGCGACCCGTCGATAGGACTCGTTGGTGGAGATCACCCGTTGCGCGGTACGGAAGGTGCGCCGCTCCAGCCAACGCAGCGCGGCCAGTTGCAGCCGGCCGGCCAACCGGGTCGGCTCGCCGAACCGGGACAGGTACAGCTCGGGGTTGAGATCGTGGTGGTCGAACACGAACCGCACGCCCCGCGCACGCCACAGGCGCGCGAGCGCCCAGTAGGTGTCCGGCGGATTGCACGCCTGGATGACCGCGAACGGCCGTCGACGCCAGACCCGCAGGCTCAGCCGCGCCGTGCGCAGCCAGCTGTAGGAGAACTCCAGCAGGTAGCCGAGCACGCCGTTCGCCTGCGGGGCGGGGCGGTACTTGTACAGGTGGATCCCGTCCAGGAGTTGGTAGGGCACGTCACCGGGCCCCTTCGGACAGATCACCGACACCTCGTAGCCGGCGTCGCGCAGGGCCTGGCACTCCAGCCAGACCCGCCGGTCCAACGGCAGCGGCAGGTTCTGCACGATGATCAGGACATGGGGCGTCCCCACGATGAACCGCTCCCCTCGTGACTGCCGGCGAACGCGACGAATGCCTTGGCGGATCCGCATGTCGGGCGGCCCGGCTTGCTGTTCCATCACATCGGCGCAGAACCGGTCGCGTTACCTAGATCGCACGAATGGCCGAGCACCGGACGGAATCGTTGATCAACAAGGACAATCGGACTGTCCGCAGTGGACATCCGAAATCGGCCAAAATCCGAAGTCGCCTGGTCCCGACGGATATCCGTTGCGCGACAAAGTCACCCTGCACTCTTCCGGAGTAGGCCGATCAGCCCCATGCCCGAACGGGAACGGAATGTTCTATCGGCGCCAGATCTCCCGCGTTACACAATGGTCGGATCGGGCTCACCCGGCGACAGCCGAACGCCGCACTCGTGCCCTTTTTCCTGTGTCGCATGGCGAATCCAGCCACCGCGTCGAGACGTCGCATGGGTCCGGTTGGCGTATGTTGCGACGGATCCAGCGCGCCGAACGGGTGCCGACCCGAGCACTTGCCCTGTAACGAGCCAACGCATTCCTGCGACGTGGTCGGTGAAACTCACTGGGGCGCGTCCGAGGGACACGGCCTAGCTGGCAATCAGTCTTCAGTCACGGCACCCGAGCGTAGTTCCCCGCTTCGCCATGCCTCGGCCCAGTCCTCGCCGTCCGCTGCGCCGAGCGTGTGGAACGTGGCTCTCGCATGCCTGAAATCTGTTCTCCGGGGGCAAAGGGGCGGGTATGAAGGTACGGGCGGGAACGGACACACCAAGCGCATCGACAAGGACGACGACGGCATCAACAAACGTCAGGAACGCGGATACGACCGAGGGTCTGGTCCACCATTCCGGACCCGGATCCGGATTCGACCATCCTCCCCGGTCCACCGTGGCCAACTGGGAGGGGCGCTACCGCGCCGCCGTGATCTGTTCGGATCTCCTCTCCACCGTGGTCGCCACGCTGACCGCGGGAACCGTGGTCCGACACGGACTTCCGGCGAGCCTCGGGCACCTGCCGAACCTGCTGAGCTGGCTCGCCGCGCTCGCGGTGCTCGCCGCGCTGCCCGCCACCCACGCCTGGGACGTCCGCGAACTCGGGCAGGGCGCGGAGGAGTTCCGCAGGCTGGGCAAGGCACTGCTGACCGCGGCCGTCGGCCTGGCGCTCGTCGGCCTTGCCGCGGAACTGAGTCACCTGCGGCTGTGGGTGTTCTTCGTGGTGCCGACCGTCGCGTTGATCGCGTTCCCGCTGCGGTACGTCCTGCGGCGCCTGTTGCACGCGCGGCGTCGGACCGGCGAGTGCCTGCTGCCGGTGATGGCCGCAGGCAGCGTCGCCTGGGTGGCCGACCTGATCGAGCGGACCCAGCGCGAGCCGCACAACGGCTGGCGGATCGAGGCGGTGTGCACTCCCGACGGTCTCGGCGCGGACGGCACCCGCGAGATCGCCGGCATTCCCGTTGTGGGGCAACTGAACGAGCTGACCGAGCGGGTCCAGCTCGGTGGCTACCGCGTCGTCGCCGTGGCCGCGGATCCGTTCTGGACACCGCGCCGACTCCAGCAGCTGGCCTGGGAACTGGAGGACGGCGAGGCCGAACTGCTCGTCGCGCCCGTGCTGATGGAGGTCGCCGGACCCCGGTTGCACGTCACCGGCGTCCTCGGCCTGCCGCTGCTCCAGGTCCGCGCGCCGGTGTTCGGCGGGGGCCGGCGCGCGATCAAGGCGGCCATCGACCGGCTCGGCTCGGCCGCGCTGCTGGTCCTGCTCGCGCCGCTGCTGATCACCATCGCGTTGGTGATCTGGGCCGGCGACCGGGGTTCGGTGCTGTACCGGCAACAGCGGGTCGGCCGCGACGGGAAGCCGTTCACCATCCTGAAGTTCCGCACCATGGTGCGGGACGCCGAGGCCAGGCTCGCCGGGCTCAGGAACGCCAACCAGGGCGCCGGACCGCTGTTCAAGATGCGCGAGGACCCCAGGATCACCAGGGCGGGCCGGGTGCTGCGACGCTACTCCCTCGACGAGCTGCCGCAGTTGGTCAACGTGCTCACCGGCGCGATGTCGTTGGTGGGGCCCCGCCCGCCGCTGCCCTCGGAGGTCGCCACGTACGGCCCCGACTCGGGCAGGCGGCTGTTGGTGAAACCGGGGCTGACCGGGCTGTGGCAGATCAGCGGCCGCAGCGACCTGCCATGGGAGGAGGCGATCAGGTTGGACCTGCGTTACGTCGAGGACTGGTCACTCGCGCTGGACGCGGTGATCCTGTGGAAGACCGCTCGGGTCGTGTTCACTGGGCAAGGGGCGTACTGATGGTGATCTGTAGGCTGTGCGGCGCCGGCGACCTGGACAGCGTCGTCGATCTCGGCGCGACGCCACCCTGCGAGCGGTTCCTCGCGGCGGACCAGCTCGACGACCCAGAACCGACCTATCCGCTGCATCTGCGGCTGTGCCGGAAGTGCCTGCTGGCACAGGTTCCGCCGCTGATCACCCCGGAGGACACCTTCACCGAGTACGCGTACTTCTCCTCGTACTCCACGAGCTGGGTCGCGCACGCGCGGGACTTCGTGGACGCCGCGGTCGCGACCAGGGGGCTCGGCGCGGACTCGTTCGTCGTCGAGGTGGCCAGCAACGACGGCTACCTGCTGCAACACGTGGTCGAGCGGGGAATCCGCTGCCTCGGCGTCGAGCCGGCCGCCAACGTCGGCGCCGCCGCGATCCGGAAGGGGGTGCCCACCCTGACCGCGTTCCTGGACAAGCAGACCGGCGCGCGGGTGCGGAGCGAGCACGGCCCGGCGGATCTGGTGGTGGCCAACAACGTCTACGCGCACGTGCCCGACGTGCTCGGATTCACTGCGGGCCTGCGCGAGCTGGTCGCCGACGACGGGTGGGTGTCCATCGAGGTGCAGCACCTGCTGAGCCTGGTGCGGGACAACCAGTACGACACGATCTACCACGAGCACTTCCAGTACTACACGGTCGCCTCGGCGCAGCGCGCGCTGGCCACCGGCGGACTGACCGTGGTCGACGTCGAACTCGTGCCGACGCACGGCGGCTCGATCCGGCTGTGGGCCAGGCCGACCGCGGTGGCCGGGCCGGCCGGCCCCAGGGTGACCGAGACGCTGGACCAGGAGCGGGCGGCCGGCCTGCACGACCTGTCCGGCTACCAGGGCTTCGCCAAGCGGGTCGACGGGATCCGCGCCGACCTGCTGCGCTTCCTGCTCGACGCGGCCGCCGAGGGCAGGACCGTCGTCGGCTACGGCGCGCCGGGCAAGGGCA
>NZ_VUOB01000030.1:0-66469 GCF_008386585.1 Solihabitans fulvus | reverse complement strand
TGCCGTGGAACCTGCGCGACGAACTCGTCGCGCAGCTGTCCTACGTCCGCGACTGGGGCGGCCGACTGGTCTTTCCCATCCCCCAACTTGAGGTGGTGTCGTGAAGGTCGTCCTGTTCTGCGGCGGATACGGCATGCGCATGCGCACCGGCGCCGACGACAACGTGCCAAAGCCGATGCACTCGGTGGGCCCGAGACCGCTGCTGTGGCACATGATGCGGTACTACGCGCACTTCGGACACACCGACTTCGTGCTGTGCCTCGGCTACGGCGCGGAGTACATCAAGGACTACTTCCTGCACTACGCCGAGACCGCGTCCAACGACTTCGTGCTGCGCGCCGGCCAGGTCGAGCTGCTGTCCACCGACATCAGCGACTGGACCATCACTTTCGTGGATACCGGGCTCGAGTCGCCCATCGGCGAGCGGCTGCGCCGCGTCCGGCACGCGCTCGACGGCGACGAGATGTTCCTGGCCAACTACGCCGACCTGCTGACCGACGCGCCGCTTGACCAGATCGTCGACCGGTTCGTGGCGAGCGGCGCGGCGGCGTCGATGCTGTTGGTGCCGCCGCAGCAGTCGTTCCACTGCGTCGAACTCGGCGAGGCCGGACTGGTCGCGGGCATCACTCCGGTCAGCGAGCTGCCGCTGTGGGAGAACGGCGGGTTCTTCGTGCTGCGCCAGGAGATCTTCGACCACCTGCCGGAGAACAGCGACCTGGTCGCGGACGGCCTCGGCGCGCTCGCGAAGGCCGGCCGGCTGCTCGCCTATCCGCACCGGGGCTACTGGCATCCCGCCGACACGGTAAAGGAGCGGGCCGCGCTGGAACGCGCGTACCACACTGGCGAACGGCCGTGGATGCTCTGGGACAGGAAGGTCACCGCCTGATGCTGCCGCTTCGTCCCGGCGATGTCCGCGAGATCGTGGTGGTCGGCGCGCACTGCGACGACATCGCGATCGGCGCGGGAGGCGCGCTCCTGTCGTTGTGCGGCGGGAGCGCGCCGCCGAAGGTCACCGCGCTGGTGCTCACCGGCGGCGGCACGCCGAGGGAGGCCGAGGAACACGCCGCCCTCCAGGCGTTCTGCCGGGGAGCCGAACTGAAACTGACCGTGCTGGACCTGCCGGACGGTCGGGTGCCGGCGCACTGGGAACGCGCCAAGCTCGCCGTGGAGGACCTGCGCCGCCAGGCAAACCCCGATCTCCTGCTGGCGCCTGCCAGACACGACGCGCACCAGGACCACCGCGCGCTGGCCAAGCTCGTGCCGACCGCCTTCCGGGACCATCTGGTGCTCGGTTACGAGATCGCGAAGTGGGACGGCGACCTTGCCCAGCCCACCGCGTTCGTGCCGCTTGATCCCGAGGTCGCCGAGGCGAAGTCCGCACTGCTGCTGGAACACTACCGATCGCAGCACGGTCGCTCCTGGTTCGACCGGGAGACGTTCCTCGGGCTGCTGCGGCTGCGCGGGGTGCAGTGTCAGGCCCGTTACGCCGAAGGCTTCTTCGTCGACAAGCTGGTGTTCGAACTCGGCGCTCCCGCCGGGAAGGGTGACACGACATGAGGGTGCTGACATGAGGGTGCTACTGACCGGGCATCTCGGCTACCTGGGCAGCGTGACCGCCCCGGCGCTCGCCGAGGCCGGGCACGACGTCATCGGGCTCGACTCCGGGCTGTTCGCCGACTGCCTGCTCGGCCCCCGGCCCGACGACCCGCCCGGCCAGGCGATCGACCTCCGCGACGCGCGTGCCGAACACCTCGCCGACGTGGCCGCCGTGGTGCACCTGGCCGCGCTGTCGAACGACCCGCTCGGCTCGCTCAACCCCGAGCTGACCCACCAGATCAACCACCACGCCTCGACGCACCTGGCCAAGCTGGCCCGCGACGCCGGTGTGCGGCGGTTCGTCTACGCCTCGACGTGTTCGGTCTACGGCAGCGCCGGTGACGGCCTGGTCGCCGAGGACGCGCCGCTGCGCCCGGTCACGCCGTACGCGGAGAGCAAGGTCCGGGTCGAGGACGACCTCGCCGCGTTGGCGGACAACGACTTCAGCCCGGTATACCTCCGCAACGCGACCGCGTTCGGCTACTCCCCCAGGCTGCGCGCCGACATCGTGCTGAACAACCTCGTCGGGCACGCAGTGCTCACCGGCCAGGTCAGGGTGCTGTCCGACGGCACGCCGTGGCGGCCACTCGTGCACGCGCAGGACATCGCGGCCGCCGTCGTCGCCGCACTGGCCGCGCCGAGGGAAGCGGTGCACAACAAGGCGTTCAACGTCGGCATGGAGCAGAACAACCAGACCGTCGCGCAGATCGCCGACACCGTCGCGGCCGCCGTGCCCGGCGCGGAACTGGTGATCACCGGCGAGGCCGGGCCGGACCCCCGCTCCTACCGGGTCGACTTCGGCGCGATCCGCGCCGCCCTGCCCGACTTCCGGCCGACCTGGACGATCGCGGCGGGCGCCGAGGAACTGGCCGCCGCGTACCGGGCGCACGGCCTCACCAAGCACGACTTCGACCGCAGGTTCACCCGCCTGGCGCGGCTGTCCGACCGGCGTGCGGCCGGCACGCTCGGCGAGGACCTGAGGCCGACGCCGTGATCACGCGGTCGCCGCGCCAGCAGCTCCGCCGGACTCCGCCGTCCGCACCGTCAGACCGTCAGCGTCGCCACCAGGTCCGCCCAGCTTCCGGCGGCTGCATCGCGCGTGCTGATCGTGCTCAACGGCAGCGGCCACTCGATGGCCAGCTCAGGATCGTCGTAGCGCACCGCGATGTCCTTGCTGGGGTCGTGCGGCCGGTCGATCCGGTAGCACACGTCAGCGACCTCGGTGAGGGCCTGGAAACCGTGCAGCACGCCCGGCGGGACGTACAGGTGGTGGAAGTCCACATCGTCCAGTCGGAACGACTCGTGCTGGCCGAACGTCGGCGAGCCGGGGCGGGCGTCCACGAGCACGTCGTGCACCGCGCCGTGCGCGCACCGCACCAGCTTCGCCTCGCCGTCGCCGGACCGGCCGTGCAGGCCGCGCAGCACGCCGAGCCGGGACCGCGACTGGGAGTCCTGCAGGAAGGCCGCGCCGTGCACGTCGTGCGCCGCGGCGACCTTGCTGTCGAAGGTGCGGGTGAACAACCCCCGATCGTCCCGGTGCACGGTGGGCAGGAACAACAACACACCGTCGAGCGAGGCGGTTTGAACGCGCATCCGCCCATCATGCCGCCTCCGACGCCGGGAGGCGACGCGTTGTGCTGACTCCGGTGTGTCGCGGGTGCCGGGCGCGCGCCGGCGAACTCGTGCTCGACCTCGGCGTCCAGCCTGCGTGCGACGACTTCCCGCCGGCCGGCGCGCGCGGTCCCGATCCGACGCATCCGCTGCGGATGTGGTTGTGCGCCAACTGTGGGCTCGCCCAGCTGGTCGAGGATTCGACCACGCCGGCAGAGCCGCGCGCGGTCGAACCGGCAGCCCTGGTGGCGCAGGCCGCCGACGCGGTCGCCAGGGTCGCGGCGGCCGGGCTGCTGCCCGAGGGCGCCTCGGCGGCGGAGTACGGCAGCCCGCACGGCGGTTCGTGGCTTTCGCTGCTGGCCGGGCGCGGCCTGCGGCCGGTCGACGGCGACGCGGCGGCCGACGTCGTGGTGGACTGCTTCGGCCTGATGCACGAGGCCGACCAAGCCGAGGCGCTGGCCGCGCGGGCCGCCCGGCTGCGGCCTGGCGGCGTACTGCTGTTGCAGTACCACTCCCTCGCCTCGATCGTCCGCCATGGACAGTGGAACGCGTTGCGGCACGGACATTTCGCCTACTACTCGACGCCGACCGTGGTAGACCTGCTGACCGCCGCCGGGCTGACCGCGCGCACCGCGTGGCGGTTCGACCTCTACGGCGGCACCGTGCTGGTGGCCGCCGCGAGGGAGGGCGCGCCGGACGACTGGTTGCGCGCTCTCGTCGCCGAGGAGAACGCGGCCGGGGTGCGCGATCCCGTGGTGGTGCGCGGACTCCAGCACACGGCGGAACGCAGCGCGGCAGCGCTGCGGGACTGGCTGGTGCGCGCCGCGGCCGAGGGCCGGACGGTGCTCGGCTACGGCGCGGCGTCGCGGGCCGTTGCGTTGCTGTGCCGCGCCGGAGTCGGGCCGGACCTGCTGCCGTCGATCGCCGACGCGTCACCGGCCAAGCAGGGCAGGCGGATGCCGGGCAGCGGGATCCCGGTGATCAGTCCGGCGGACCTGCTCGCCGAGGATCCCGACGAGGTGCTGCTGTTCCTGCCGGACCTGCTGGACGAGGTGCGCGCCGCGCTGCCCTCGTTGACCGCGCGCTGGGTGGTCGGAGAGCCGGAGCCGCGCGTGGTGTGAGCCATCACGACGCGGAACGCCTGCTGCCCCAACGGATCTCGCGACCGCGTCAGCGCCGCACCAACACGAGCAGCCGGGTCAGCGCGTGCTGCCCCAACGCACCTCGCGACCCCGCCACCGCCGCACCAACACGAGCAGCCGGGTCAGCGTCGTGACACCGGTGAACACCACCGCGTCGATCGGCCGCACCCGCCCCGACCGAACCAGCGCCGACAACGCCAGGAGGCCCGCACCGCCTGCCAGCACCCGGGATTCCGCGGCGGACTCGGCCGGCAGCAACGCGTCAAGTTGCTGGTTGCCAGCCTGCACCCGCAGCCGACGACGCAGCAGGGCCGGCAGCGTGCCGGCCGGCACCAGCACGACAACGGCCGCCGGCACGACGACACAACCGGTCGAACCGACCGCGCGGGCGACGTACCCGTCGTCGGCGATGAGGTTGTCCGGCAACGGAAACACCCGCTCGTGCGCCCGCCGCCCTAGCACGTAGACGCCGCGCCCGGCCGGGTCGTCGCGCACCGTCGGCAGGGCGCGCTGCGCGCCGTAGTAGCGACGCACCAGCCAAGACGCGTCCGTCAGGTCGAGGCGCACGACCGGCACCGCCACCAGCGTGTCCTCGGCGGACGCGGCCGCGGCCAGCGCGTCGAGTGCCGCGCCGTCCAAGACGATGTCGGCGTCCAGGTACGCGCGGGGAAAGCCCGCGCACTCCGCGTCGCCGAGGTTGAGCGCGGCGGCCTTGCCCGGGGTCGGCGACCGCCGCACCGTCGGTCGGCTCCGATGCGCCAGCGCCACTCCCTCGGTGCGGTCGACGCATCCGTTGGGCACCACCACCACGCGCGACACCGAGCCGGCCGACGCGAGGCCGTCGAGGCAACCGCCGAGCGTCGATTCCTCGTTGTGCGCTGGAACCACGACCTCCACCGGTCACACCGTAGACCGGCGGTGCCACGCCGGGAACAGGGGTCGTCCACAGCGGATACCTGTGCCCGAACGGCCATCCCGGTAGTGTCCCGTGACGTAACGCGACAGGCCCTCGATCGATAGTCAGCGGTGGAGGCATCTCGCACGTGCGACCCACGTGCCCGAGCGGTAGTGAGGAGAGTCGTGACGTGTTCGGTCGTCACCCTCACGACACACGGCATCGGTGCGACCAGCCGTCAACTCGCGCCAGGTGAGGACGCGACCTGGGTCAGCGTCGAACAGTTCGAGCAGGTGCTCGACGCGGCGGTCGGCCGCGAGGACGTCCGGCTCACGTTCGACGACGGCAACGCGTCCGACCTGGAGATCGCGTTGCCCCGCCTGCTTGAGCGCGGCCTGACCGCGGAGTTCTTCGTGCTGGCCGGGCTGCTCGGCGAGCCGGGCAGGCTGGACGCGCACGGCGTCAAAGAGCTGGTGCGAGCCGGTATGTCCGTCGGCTCGCACGGCTGGGCGCACCGGGACTGGCGCAGACTGGACGCGAAGCAGGTCAACGACGAGCTGGTCGAGGCCCCCAGGGTGCTCGCCGAGCTGACCGGGCAACGGGTTTCCACCGTTGCCATTCCGTTCGGCTCCTACGACAGGATCGTCCTTGCCAGGCTGCGGCGCGTCGCGATGACCCGGGTGTACACCAGCGACGGCGGCCGATCCCGGCCCGATATCTGGCTCCAGCCACGCAACAGCCTCCGCTTCGACGTGGATTCGCAGTGGACCAAGACCGTGCTCGATGAACGGCCTCCGTTGCCCCTGCGGTTACGCCGTCTGACCGCGCGCTTGGTCAAGCGGGTGCGCGGCTGAGTCGTTCGGCTGATTCCACTGCCAGAACAGGGAATTTCCCGTAACGGCCCCCCACGATCGGGCGATGTCGAAGGCATGACGATCGCCCTTCCCCGCATCGCAGTCGTGGTCGTCACGTACAACAGCGAGGGCGTCGTCGAGGAATGCTTGCGGTCCCTTTGCGATGGCGCGCGCGGCGTGCGGTTGACCGACGTCGTGGTCGCCGACAACGCGTCGGCGGACGGCACGCTGCGCATCGTCGAGAACGCGGACCTACCGATCCGGATCGTCCAGCTCGGCCGGAACGCCGGATATGCGGCAGCCGTGAACGCGGGCATGGATGCGTTGCTGGACAGCGACTTCGACGCGGTGCTCGTGCTCAATCCTGACTGCCGGCTGCGGCCGGGCGTGTTGTCGACGCTCGCCGAGGCGCTGCGCGTGCCCGGCAGGGGAATCGCGGTGCCTCGATTAGTCAACCCCGACGGCAGCACCCAGCCGTCGCTGCGGCGACCGCCCACGGTGACACGCGCCCTCGTCGAGTCGATCATCGGGGGCAGCAGGGCGGGGCGGATCGGCCGGCTCGGCGAGCTGATCACCGACCCGAAGCGCTACGAGCGGGCGGGCCCAGCCGCGTGGGCGACCGGCGCGGCGATGCTGGTGTCGCTGCGCACGTGGCGGCACATCGGCCGGTGGGACGAGACGTTCCTGCTCTACGGCGAGGAGACCGAGTACGCGCTGCGGGCCTGGGACCACGGTTGGACGCTGTGGTACGAGCCGTCGGCCGTGGTGGAGCACATCGGCGGCGAGTCCAGCACCAACACCATGCTGTGGGCGCTGCTCACCGTGAACCGGGTTCGGTTGTACCGCAGGAGAAACGGCGCGCTGCCCACGGCCGCCTACTACCTCGCCGTCGTCATCGGCGAGGGGTTGCGGGCGCTGGCCGGCCGGCACACCGCCCGCGCCGCCGTCACCGCCCTGGTGCTGCCGTCACGGCGGCTGCGCGAACTCCCCGACTGAAGGGCGATGACCGGCTTGCGAACGACGACCTTCGACGCTCTCACCTCGCGCGAGCTCGACAGCTGGCACGCGTTGCGCGCCGCGAACCCCGCCCTGGACAGCCCCTACTTCCATCCCGGTTTCGCCGCAGCCGTGCACGGGACCGGCCGCCGGGTGCTGGTCGCCGTCGACGAGGAGTTCGGCGAGATCCGCTCGCTGACGGCGGTGCACCGGGACGGCGCGGTGGCTCGCCCGGTCGGCTGGCCCGCGGCCGACTTCCAGGCGCCGATCCGCGCGCCCGGCACGGTGTTCGCGCCGCTGACGTTGCTCTCCTCGGTGGGGGCGCGCGAGTTCGCGTTCGACCATCTGGTCGAAGACCCCGACTTCGAGCCGTGGGTGGACACGCGGCGCCCCTCCCCCTTCCTCGACGTGACCGGCGGTCTCACCGGGTACCTCGGCAGGGCGTCGCGCAGCGGCAAGGACAACATGGGACAGGCGCGCAGGCGCGCCGCGCGGGCGGAACGCGAGCTGGGGCCGCTTCGGTTCGAGGTGGACAACCGCGACCCCGCGCTGCTGGACAGCGTGATCGACCTGAAGCGGGCGCAGTACCGGAGCACCGGGGCGCGAGACTACTTCGGCACGGCGGGCCGGGCGGAGCTGCTGCACGGGCTGCACGGCGTCCGGGGTTCCGCGTTCGGCGGCATCCTGTCCACGCTGCACGCGGGACCCAGGTTGCTCGCCGCCCACTTCGGCCTGCGCGCCGACGGGGTGCTGCACTGGTGGTTCCCGGTGTACGAGCCCGAGTTCGGCCGGTTGTCCCCCGGTTGGCTGCTGCTGCGCGAACTGGTCACCGCCGCCCCTGCCCTCGGCATCGCCCGGATCGACCTCGGGCGCGGCGAGGACGAGTACAAGCGCCGCGCGATGACCGGCCACAGCACGGTGTCTCAGGGCGCGGTCAGCTCCGACGCGATCAGCCGCGCACTGCGGCGGGCCAGAAACTCCGCCGTCGCCGCGGCGAAGTCGTCGCCGCTTGGCCCGCCGCTTCGCGCGCTCGCGCACCGGGTGCGGGCGGTTCGCCGTGGCTGAGCCGACTGTGTCTGAACCAACGGGGGCAGAGCCGACCGGGGCAGAACCGACTGGGGCAGAAACAACCGGGGCAGCACGCACGCGCCACAACGTCAGCAATCGAGAGGGGCTTCACGTGACGGAGCGCAAGACCGGCAGCAGTCCCAGGGCGGGCGATCGGGTTATGGTCCGGGGCAAGGACCAGATCCTCGCCACGCTCGACAAGAACGGCCGGCTCGGCGGACTGCCGTTCATGCCCGAGATGCTCGCGTTCGCCGGGCAGGAGATGCGCGTGTTCAAGCGCGCCGACAAGACCTGCGACACCATCGAGCAGACCGGCACCCGCCGACGCCTGGAGAAGACCGTGCACCTGGTTGGCGCGCGGTGCGACGGCAGCGCGCACGGCGGCTGCCAGGCCGGCTGCCTGCTGTTCTTCCGCGAGGAGTGGCTGGCCAAGGAGGACGGCACGCCGCTCGCCGAGGTCGCCGAGGTCGACTCGCCGCCGACGGAGGCCGATCTGGACATCGACACCCAGCAGGACCCCGGCGCGGACGGCGAGCCCCGCTACCGTTGCCAGACAACGGAACTGCTCAACTTCACCTCCGGCGGCCTGTCTCCGTACGACTGGAGCCAGTACGTCACGGACGTGCGGACCGGCAACGAGCGGCTGGGCACCGTGCTGCGGGGGCTGCTGATCCTGTTCTTCAACATCGTGCAGCGGCGCACCAGGCGGCTGCCGTTCTGGCTCCGGATCCACGACGGCGACGAGTACCCGTTCCTGCGCGGCACGGGGCCGAGCAAGGCGCCGGAACCGCTGAACCTCCAGCCGGGCGAGCTGGTCGAGATCAAGAGCAAGGCCGAGATCCTGCCGACGCTCAAACCCAACAACACCAACCGCGGCATGGTATTCGACGCGGAGATGCTGCCCTACTGCGGAAAACAGGCCAGGGTACAGCGCCGGTTGGACCGCATCATCGACGAGCCGACGGGCCGGATGATCACCCTGCGGGACTGCCTCATCCTCGAGGACGTCTACTGTAGGGCGCTCTACCACCGCTTCTGCCCGAGGTCGATCTACCCCTACTGGCGGGAGGCGTGGCTGCGCCGCGTCGACCAGCCATGACCGCCACGACGCCGCCCCGGGCGCCCTCGGACAACGCGTTCGACCTGCTGCGACTGGTCGGCGCGTTGTTGGTGATCGCGGAGCACAGTTGGGTGCTCGCCGGCCACGACACCCCGCTTGGCAGGGCCAGCGGCAGCGGGTTCGGCAGCATCGGCGTCGGCATCTTCTTTCTCACCAGCGGCTACCTGATCAGCGCGAGCTGGCTGGCCGACCCCTCGGTCAGGCGCTACGCCGCGCGGCGGGCGTTGCGCATCTACCCCGCCTACCTGGTCGTGGTCGCCGGCACCGCCCTCGTGCTCGGTCCGCTGCTGACGACGCTGTCCGCCCGTGCCTACTTCACCAATTCAGGCACCTGGTCCTATCTGGCGCGAAACCTGCTCGTGTACCCGGTTTCCTATGCGTTGCCCGGTGTGTTCGAGCACGCGCCGCAGCCTGGTGTCGTCAATGGCTCGCTGTGGACGATCCGGGTCGAGGTGCTCTGCTACCTCGGGGTGGCCGCGCTGGGGTTGTTCCGGTTGCTGCGCAGGCGATCCGTGCTGGTGACGCTCGCGGCGGCCGGTCTCGCGGTGGCGACGGTCGTGCACGTGACGGGCTACGGCGGGCTGCTGTACCCGTTGCCGGTCGCGGCGGACGCGGCGGAACCGTTGGCGTTCTTCGCGATCGGCGCGGCGGCGCGGTGGTTCGGGCCACGGGTCGCGCCCCCGTGGTGGCTGGCGGCGCTGTCGGTCCTCGCGTGGCTGGTCGCGTGGGGCACGCCGGTCGCGAACCTGTTGTCGATCGTGGCGGTCAGCTGCGTGACGTTCACCGTGGCGTTCCGCTCGCCCACCGTGCTGCACCATCCGTTGCGCGGCTGGGACCTGTCCTACGGCACCTACCTGCTCGCCTTCCCTGTGCAGCAGGTGCTCGTCCAGCTCGGCGTGCGCGCGCCGGCGCTGCTGTTGCTCGCCACGACCGCGGTCGCGCTGCCGCTCGCCGCCGTGAGCTGGCGGCTGCTGGAACGTCCTGCGCTGCGACTCAAACCGCGCCGGCCGACCGTCGATCCCGCACGGTCGCTCGGACAAACCGGAACAGGCGGACGCTGATCGTCAGTCGTCCGCACGGCATCGAGGAGATCACCTTGCACGACGTGCAGCAGTTCGCCTTTCGGCGGGAGGACCTGTTCCAACGGGCCGACAGTCTCCGTGCGCAGTATCTGGCGGCCGAGCCGTTCCCCCATGTGGTGATCGACGACTTCCTGCCGGCCGAGGTGCTCGAACCGATCCTCGAGGAGTTCCCCGAGCCACAGGGCGGACACTGGCAGCAGTTCGACAGCGCGCGGGAGGTGAAGCTCGCGCTGGCCGACACCGAGCTGATGGGGCCGGCGACCAGGCAGCTGCTCGCGGAGTTCAACGGCCAGGTGTTCGTGGACTTCGTCGAGCGGCTCACCGGGATCGACGGGCTCATCCCGGATCCGCACTTCGACGGCGGCGGCCTGCACCAGACCCGCGCCGGCGGCTACCTGAAGATGCACGCCGACTTCAACAAGACGAAGCGGCTGAACCTGGACCGCAGGCTCAACGGCATCCTGTACCTGAACAAGGACTGGCAGGACAGCTGGGGCGGCCAGCTCGAACTGTGGGACCGCGAGATGACGCACTGCGTGCGCCGCGTGGCGCCCGTCTTCAACCGGTTCCTGTTGTTCTGCACGACCGACGACGCGAACCACGGGCTGCCGGACCCGTTGGCGTGCCCGCCAGAACGGGCGCGGCGCTCGATGGCCCTGTACTACTACACGAACGGGCGCCCCGACCAGGAGGCGACCGACGACCACACCACGCTGTTCCGGCAGCGGCCCGGCGAGCAGTGGCGGGGCAGCCTGCGCCAGAGTCTCAAGCGCTGGGTGCCGCCGGCCGTCGCCGACCTCGCGGCGCGGCGCAGGAAGCGGTAGGCGGTGGTGCGGTGCTCGGACACCGCACCGGGTGGGGCGGGTCCCGCCCCACCGTGCCGTTCCCCCGGATGGCCGCTGGTGTAACGCCTCGATGCTCCGCACGATGCGTAGGTATGCGCACGTTCGTGCGGCGACGCGGCTGAGTTTCCCCGCAGCGGCGCGGTTCTCCCACACAGAGAGGTCCGAGGGACGGCGATGGACTTCTGGAAGACGCTGCTCGTCCTCGTGCGCAGGTGGTACGTGGCGGTGCCGGTGTTCGTCGTGGCGCTCGGCGCTGCCGGTTTCGTCTTCGCGACGACCCCCGCCTACTACGACTCGACCGGGCTGCTGCTGCTGACCACGCCGCCGGGCGGTTCGGTCGTCGAGTCCGATCCGCTACAGAAGCGGACGTTGAACCCGTTGCTGGGCTTCGACGACGGCCTGAAGATCAGCGCGACGATGTTGATCCAGAACCTGAACAGTCCCGCGGTCATGCAGGAACTGACCACCGCGGGCTCCGGCGACAGCTACTCGGTGAGCAACGGGCAGGTGGACGGACCGTTCATCGCGGTCAAGGCGGACAGCAAGTCGCCGGACAACGCGCGGAAGATGGTCGAGAAGGTGCTGGCCCGCGCGCGCCAGGAACTCGACACCAGGCAGACGACGTTGCAGGCGCCGAAACAGACGTTCATCACGGTCAGCGAGGTGATCACGCCGACGCAGCCCGTCAAGCAGGTCTCGGGGAAGATGCGCGGCGCCGGCGCCGCGCTGGTGCTCGGCATCGCGGCCTGCCTGACCGTCGCCTACGGCCTGGAGAGCTACTCGGTGCGGCGCCGTCGCCGCACCGAGGGCGGCGACGACGCGGAGACCGGCGCCGGGGCTGAGGACAGCGCGACGGCGGATCCCCTTGCGCTGCTGGAGTTGGAGGAACCGGGCGGCTCCTTGGCGCGGCAGCGGAACTCGTCGAGCCTGCACCGCGCGTCGAGCTGACCTGTGGTGGACATCGCGGTCGCGCCGGCTCGGCACCGGGACAGGGTCCGCCGCACAAAGGTTCGCCGCAGGGTCGACGGCGGGACGTTGGCCTGCGCCTACGCGCTGATCCTGATGATCCTGCCGGCGAAGCTGGTGCTCAAGGGCGTGCCGCTGGACCTCTCGCCGACCATGCTGTTCGGGCTCGCGCTCGGCGTGCTGTGGTTCTGCGCGCAGCTGGTGACGACGCTCGGCGTCGCCAAGGGACGCAGTCTCGCCCGCTCGGCGATGTTCCTCTACGCGGCGACGCAGCTGGCGACCTACGGCTCGGCGACCACGGCCGGGCTGCCCGGCGACGAGCTGAAGGCGACCGACCGCACGCTCATCACGTTGTTCGCCGCGATCGCGGTCGGCCTGGTCGCCTGTGACGGCGTGCGAGGATTCGCCAGGGTGGACCGGTTGTTCCGGCTCATGGTGGTCGGCGCGGCGTTCATGGCGACGGTCGGCGCGCTCCAGTTCCTGGCCAGTTTCGACCTGACCGTATACCTGACGCTGCCCGGCCTGCGGTCGGTGTCCGATCACGGCGCGGTGCTGGACCGGTCGATCTTCAAGCGCCCGGCCGGAACCGCGGGCCATCCGATCGAGTACGGCGTGGTGTGCGCGTTCGCGCTGCCGCTCGCCATGCACTACGGCTTCCGCGCCAGGCGCCTGCGCGAGCGGCAGCTCTGGTGGTGGCTGGCGGTGGTGGTGTTGGCCTCCGGCCTGATGTTCTCCCTGTCCCGCTCAGCGATCCTCGGCATCGCCGTCGCCGGCATGGTGTTGTTCCCGTTCTGGTCCTGGCAGCGCCGGCGCCGCATGGTGTTGATCGCCGTCGCCTTCCTCGGTGCAATGCGGCTGGCGATCCCCGGGCTGGTCGGCACGCTCTACAGCCTGTTCGCCAACCTCAACAACGACGTGAGCATCCAGCACCGCACCAAGGACTACGCGCCAGCCGCGATCGAGATCTCCCGACATCTGTGGCTTGGCCGGGGTGTCGGCACGTTCCTGCCGGAGAAGTACGACTGGGTGGACAACCAGTACCTGATGACGCTGATCGAGAACGGCGTGCTCGGCGTCGCGGCGTTCGCGTTGGTGCTGCTCAGCGGCGCATACGCGGTGCTGCGGGTGCGGGCGCTCACCGACGATCCGATCGTGCGCGACCTGTGCGTCAGCCTCCTGGCCAGCCTCGCGGTGATCATGGTGGCGTCGGCGACCTTCGACCTGCTGGCCTACTCGATGGTGACGGGCCTCGCGTTCCTGACCGTCGGCGCGTGTGGCGCGCTGCTGCGCGATGCGCGCAGCGGAGTGATCGCCTTCGAACCGGCGAAACACCTCGCGCCCCCGTCGAGGGACGCTCCGGCAGCAAGTCCTGCTCCGGCACCAAGTTCCCAGGCCTTGCCAAGTTCCTAGGCCTGCCCGACGTTCGCCTCGACCTGCGTGGCCGCGCCGCCGCCGAAACCGCCGGCGACCGTGGCCCGCATCCGCCAGTAGCCCGCGGCAAGGGCCGCAGCGGTTATCGGCGCGCCGATGGCGAGGGTGAGCAGCCGGCTGGACGACGCTGCGTGCAACGCGAGCAGCACGACGCCGAGCAGCACGGCGATCACCGCGGGGGTGACCATGGCGCGCAGCACGCGTCCCACCCGGACACCCGCCCTGCGCGCGCACCACAGGTTCATCGGGATGGCCCAGGCGAACCCGACCGCCGCCTGCGCCCAGCCAATCCCCTCGAAACCCCACAGCCGCGCGCCGACCACACTGGCTGGCACCAACACCACGAGCCACGCGAGCTGCGGCAGCAGCGAGATCAGCATGGAGTTGGCCGCCACGAGCAGGTTGAAGACCAGTTCGGCGATGATCCTGGCGACGTTGGCCAACGCGAGCCCGGCGAGCATCGACGCGGCCGGCAGCCAGGTCTTTCCGTACACCGTGCCGAGGATCGGCGTCGCCAGCACCGCGAGCGACGTGCCGGCGATCAGCACGGTTCCCGCAACGAGCCCGAACATCGCCGCCGCTGTCTCGCTGAGGTCGCCGCCGCTGTCCCTGGTGCGGGAGAACGTCGCGAGGGCGACCCGTTCAAGCGTGGTCGAGACGATCTGGATCGGCCAGTTCGCCACGTTGTTGGCGATGAAGAAGTAGCCGATCGCGGTCGCGCCGAGCAGGCGTCCGGTGACCGCCTGCGGGGCGCTCTGGAGGGCGATCAGCAACACGGACGAGCCGGCCATCGCCGCACCGACGCTGGCCACCTCGCGGCCGAAGGCCCGGTCGAACCCGAACCGGGGCCAGCACTTCGTGAAGGCCATCAGCAGCACGGCCACCAGCGTGCCGGCGGTGATGTGCCCGATGGCCAGCGACCACGGGCCCGCGCCGGACAGGGCCAGCGACGTCGTCAGCGCGACGTTCACGACCAGGCCGATGGAGTCCGCGATCAGCCGTTTGCCTTGCTGTAGCTCTCGCTTGAGCAGCGAGGCAGGCACGGAGGCGAAGCCGTTGATGAGAATGTTCAGCGACATCAACTGGATGACGCCGGCCGACTGCGGGCTGCCCAGCGCCGAGGCGAACGCGCCGGAGCCGAGCGCGGCGACGACGGCGCACACCGCTCCGCCGCCGACGGACATCGTCCACGCGGTCGGCAGCATCCGCTCGACCGCGCCGACCCGGCGGATCAGGGACGCGCCGACGCCGAGGTCGTTGAGCACCAACAGGAACATCTGCACGACCAGCGCCGTCGCGTAGGCGCCGAACTGGTCCGGGGTGAGCAGCCTGGCGAGCAACACGCCGAGGGCGAAGGTCACCAGCCGCGAGATCATGGTGTTCAGCAGGCTGAGCCACAGGCCGCGACGGAACCTGCCGGCGAGTTCACCCGACGCCTCGGCCGTCATTTAGGGCTCCTAACACGATGGCGTTCGACTGGGAGTGGCGTCCAGGTGGTGCCTCGCAAGGTGGAGGAGCCCCTCATGGCGGAGCCATGCGGGGCGACGACAACGCCGCGAGGCATCGGCTGGGCGTCACTCCGTCGGACAGTCATCGTGTTAGGGGCCCTTGGACTGGCCGATGCCTCGGGCGGACTCGATGCCGGCCCTGGCGACGTTGCGGGCCATCGGCACGGCGTTGCGGCGCAGCCACGGCGACAGGGCGCGGTAGGCCCGCAGCCGGTCCCTGCCGCGCAGCGGCGCGTTGCGAACGGCGCGGAGCAGCAGTCCGCCCTCCTCGACGTTGGGCAGCGTGATGCGCCTGCGCTGTCCCTCGGAGACGCGGAAGCTGCGCGAGTCGGTGACCTCGCTGTTGCGGCGGGTGTGGTTGCGGTGCCGCAGCAACGGCTCGTCGACGACGACGAAGTGGCCGTTGAGCGCCAGCTCCACGATCAGGATTCGGTCGCTGCCCTTGATCTGGGCGTGTAGGCCGGTGCGCAGCAGCGCCGAACGGCGAATGAGCCCGTACATCTGGAGGTTCTCGTCCGGGTCGGCGAGCTTGGCGCGCATCCGGACGGCGGGGTCGGCGTGATCGGTGCGGATCGTGTTGCGCCACAAGGAGAGCACGCGGCCGGTCTCGTCGATCTCCTCGGCGGCCGAGATGGCCACCGACGCGTCCGGGTGCGTCCGCAGCGCGTCGGAGAGCTTGGCGAGCCGGTCCGGCCGGTACTCGTCGTCCGACGCGGCCCAGGAGAAGAACTCGCCCCTGGTCTCGTGCACGACCTGGTTGTGGTTGGCGACCACGCCGATGTTGCGGTCGCGGCGCAGGTAGCGCACCCGCTGATCGGCGCGCGCGGCCTCCCGGCAGATCTCCTCGGTGCCGTCCGTGGAGCAGTTGTCCGCGATGACCAGCTCGAAGTCCGCATCGGACTGGCCGAGCAGGGAACGCAGCGACGCGGCCAGGTAGGGCTCGCCGTTGTAGACCGGCAGCCCGACGCCGACCGGCGGAGCCGCCCCGGCGATCAGCGACGGCGACTTGCTGGCAACGGGATCGGATGTCGCGCCGGCCATCGGCCCACCTTCCCAGGGATCATGACGGCCCGGTTGGACGGCCGGGTCAGCGCATCGACATTCGCCGGCCGACGCGTCGCCGCACACCGTCCTTCGCTCGCCCGGCCGAGGTCGTTACACCACAGGCCAAAAAGGAAACCGTCGGTACCGGCCGCGTTGTCCGTTGGGGCCACAGCGGATCCGGACCGTAACGGAGCTTTATGGCCATGCGACCTTCCACACTTCGCGAGTAGGTTGCGGACGATCGAACTGCCGACCGCGTCCCGGCGGTGTCGGGGCCGCCAGACGGTGCCCCCCGGAAGGAACTCATGTCCGCTGGACCCGTGATTTCCCGTCGAGCAAGAATAAGTGTTGCCGGAGCGATGTTCGGCGTCTGCGCGCTGCTCGCCTCCTGCCACGACGGCACGAGCGCCGCCCCGCCCTCGTCGTCGGCCGAACCCGCCACGACAACGGCGGAGCCGACGACCACCACGCCGCCCCCGGCCACGACGACCACCACGCCGTCCGCACCGGCGCCCCCACCGGTGAAGACGACGACCCCGGCCGCTCCCCCGCCCCCGCAGTCCGGCGGTCGGTCCTGCCCCGCCGCGCCCGCCTATCCGACCACCGAGTGCACCGGCGTGCCGCCTGGCACGAAACTGGCGGTGGTGGACGGCGATCTCAACGCCTCGACACCGGGCCAGGTGATCGACGCACGGCACGTCACCGGGAACCTCAACGTGCTCGCGGACAACGTGGTGATCCGCAACAGCCAGATCGACGGCTTCGTCACCAACACCCAGGGGCAGCACCCGTACACCATCACGGACTCCACGGTGGGCGCCGACTCCGGCTGCAACCTGGAAACCGGTGTCGGCGAGGCCAGGTTCACCGCGACCCGCGTCTACATCCACGGTCACGGCGACGGGTACGGTGTGGCCGGCGACCACGTGCTGATCCAGGACTCCTTCGTGCACCTGTGCGGCACACCGGAGGCGCACTCCGACGGGGTGCAGGGCTACCAGGGCGGCGTCGATGTCGTGATTCGGCACAACACGCTCGACCAGCGCGATGTGCCCATGTCCGGGCAGACCGCGCCGGTGTTCATCTCCGACGGGTCCAAGGACGCGGTGGTCCAGGACAACCTGCTGCTCGGCGGCAGCGAGACGATCCGGGTCAACAACGGCGGCGGGCACTACGTCGTGCAGGGCAACCGGGTCGTCGACGGCAGCTGGATCTACGGTCCCGTCGCCAGTGCCTGCGGCGCGATCGGCGTGTGGTCGGACAACCGGCTCGTGACGATCGACCGCAACTACCGGGTCACCTCGCTCGGCGCCACACTGCCCTGCTCGGGCTGAGAGCCGATCCCAGCCCTGCTCGGGCTGAGAGCCGATCCCAGCCCTGCTCAGGCTGACCTGGACCCGGCGATTCGCCCGCATCGTCCTGATCATGCGGCTGGACCGCTTTCGGTGCCCGCCGAACGCCAATACTGTTGATTTTCAAGGCTTTCCACCGTCCCGACGGAGCCAGTCCGCTGGCTAGCCTCGGCCTGCGAACTGCCGGGGGGCAGTACCGAAGGACGGGAAGGCTCATGGCAACACAATTATCCTGGCGCAGTAGAACACTGCCCGCGGTCGCCGTCGCGGCGCTTGTGACCGCCGCGCTCGGCACGAATCCGGCCGCCGCCGCGCCATCGGCAGCGCCGCACGGCCCGGCCGGCATCGTCAACCACCTCACCAAGCACCACGTGCGCGCGCTGGACACCACCAACGGCAACAGCCACGACTCCGGCGACGAGACGCCGGACCTGATGGACGCCGCCGCGCAGTACACCGAGATCCGCAACGCGCCGGGCGTCGAGGCCGTGCCGCAGGCGTACTACAGCGGCCAGCAGCAGGGCCAGCGGCTGCCGAACATCCCCGGCCCGTGGAAGGAACTCACCAACCAGCCGTACAACAGCGACGCCCTGGACTACCGCGATCCCAACTGGTCCAACTCGACCGGCGGTTCTGGCTACGTCGCGGGCCGGGTGAGCGCGCTCGCCAGCGACGGTGCGCGCACGGTGTACGTCGGCGCGGCGGACGGCGGCGTGTGGCGTTCCGACAACGGCGGCAACGACTGGCAGCCGTTGTGGGACAGCATGCCCAGCCTCGCGATCGGCGCGATCGCCGTCGACCCTGCCGACCACAGCGTGTGGGTCGGCACCGGCGAGTCCGACTTCAGCGCGGACAGCCTGGCCGGCAACGCCATCTACCACTCCACCGACCGGGGCCGCACCTGGCAGCAGGTCGGCCAATCCTACTTCGGCCTACGTAGCGCCAGGATCGCGTTGGACGGCGCGGGCCACGTGTACGCGGCGACCAACCAGGGCCTGCTGCGGCACGACCTCGGCGACCTCACGACCCCGTGGACCACGGTGCTCGCGCCGGCAGCGGGAGCGGCAGCCTCGTTCGCGACGGACGTGCGGGTGCTGCCGGGCAGCAACGGCGGCACGGTGGCGACCGTCATCGTCAACGGCGGTCTGCGCGCCGGCAGCCAGAACGGCTTCTACCTGTCCACCACGGGCGGCGGGGCCGGCACCTACCAGCAGGTGACGGCGACCGGCGACCTCGCCAACGGGGACATCGGTCGGACCACGTTCACCTGGAACGCCAACGCTTCCGCGCTGTTCGCGGTCGTGCAGAGCTCGGCAAACAGCGGCACGCTGAGCGGTGTGTACCGCGCGGACTCCGGCGTCCCGTCCGGCCCGTGGACGAGGATCGCGAGCACGCCGTCACTGGTGGCGGCCGGCGCGCAGGGCTGCGGCGGATGCCAGGGCTGGTACGACCAGTACGTGACGGCCGACCCGGTCGACCCGAACCACGTGTACCTCGGCCTCGAGGACGTCTACGAGACCTCGGACAGGGGCGCCAGCTGGCAGGTCATCGGCCCGTACTGGAACTTCAGCCTGCCGTGCTGGAACGCCGACCCGGCCAAGATCACCTGCCCTGGCACCACGCACGCCGACCAGCACGCCGTGACCGTCACCAGCGACGGCACCGCGTACTTCGGCAACGACGGCGGCGTCTACTCGCGGCCGACCTCGCTGCGCGGGGTCGTCAAGTGGGACAACCACAACAAGGGCCTGCACACGCTCCAGTACTACTCGGTCGGCATCGGCAAGGTCGCCGGCGGCGACGCGGTGTGGGGCGGGCTCCAGGACAACGGAGTCTCGCTGCTGCTGCCTGGCGCGAAGGAACAGGTCTCGCCGTTCGGCGGCGACGGCGGCCAGGTGATCGTCGACCCGCGCAACGGCAACAGGGCGGTCAACGAGTACGTGCACCTGGCCATGGCGCGCACCGAGAACGGCGGCAAGTCCGACAACGCCACGCCGTCCTACACCACGGACACGCCGTCGTGCGACGACCCGGTACCGGGCACCGTGGCCAACCCGTGCGATCCCAGCACCCTGTTCATCGCGCCGTACTCGGCCGACATCAACAACACCGACCACTGGGTGGCCGGCGGCCGGTACGTGTGGGACAACCAGGGCAAGGGCTGGAACAGCACGTGCGGCCCGACCGCGTGTGACTGGAAAAACGTGCATGACACCGGCGCACAGGTGACCGCCGTGGTGGCGAAGGGCGACACGGTCTACGCCGCCTGGCGGCTCCGCGACCCGACCGGGGTCTACCACTCGGGCATCGACACGAACTTCGGCGGTTCCTGGCACCGACTGCCCGGCGCGAACCTGCCGTCGAGGTACATCACGTCGATCTCGCTCGACCCGTACCGGGACGGGCACCTGTTCGTCTCCTTCGGCGGCTACACCGACACGTGGGTGCCCGGCGCAGGCAGGGGACACGTGTTCGAGTCGGCTGACGGCGGCGCGTCGTGGTCGGACAGCACCGGCAACCTGCCGGACCTGCCGACGACGTCGGTGGTGCAGTGGCACGGGTTGCTCGTCGCGGCCACCGACGGCGGCGTGTTCCTCAGCTCCGCGTGGTTGCCGGGTCTCTGGTTCCGGCTCGGCAGCAAGCTACCGAGCGCGTCGGGGCAGCAACTGACGGTGTCTCCCGACGGCAGGTATCTCGCGCTCGCCACGCACGGTCGCGGAATCTGGACGTGGGGCCTGAAGGACTGATCCACCCGGATGGCGGGCCCGGGTCCCGGGCCCGCCATCATCACGTTTCAGCGAGACAAATCGGACGTCTCGTCGCGGATCAGACAGATCGGCAGTCGCGCCATATTCCATTGGCGCGGAGTTCACCCGTTGTACACCAAAGGGTTGTCCGCTTGCCCTCAAGCCGGCACAGTGTTGCCCCGGCGCTCCGCCCGTGGCGATCGCCCTACCAGTCGTTTTGATGTCCAGGAGGACAGCTGTGCGCACAGGCTCACACAGTGGCGGACGGGCGTGGCTGCGGCCGGCCCGTCGGGGGGCCGCTGCCCTTGCCGCAACCGGGTTGGTCGGCCTTATGGCCATCGGCACGGCGGGTCCCGCCGCCGCGGCCACCGCGACGCCGATCCAGCACCTGGTGGTGATCTTCCAGGAGAACGTCTCCTTCGACCACTACTTCGGCACCTACCCGAAGGCCGCCAACACCGACGGGCAGACCTTCAACGCCAAGGCGGACACGCCGAAGGTCAACGGCCTGACCCAGGACCTGTTGACGCACAACCCGAACTCCGTGCAGCCCCAGCGGCTCGGCCCGGACAAGGCGTTCACGTGCGACCAGGACCACGAGTACGGCGATGAGCAGAAGGCGTTCAACGGCGGCAAGATGGACCAGTTCGTCGAGCACACCGACGTCCCCACCTGCACCGGCGGGCTGTACGGCCGCAACGGCCTGGTGATGGACTACTACGACGGCAACACCACCACGGGCATGTGGAACTACGCCCAGCGGTTCGCCATGAGCGACAACAGCTTCGGCACGACCTTCGGGCCGTCCACCCCCGGCGCGATCAACCTGATCTCGGGCCAGACGCACGGCGCGGTCGCGCAGGACAAGACCGGCAAGCCGTCCGACCCGGCGGGCGTCGTGGTCTCCCCTGACGCCAAGGGCGTCGGCACCGTCATCGACGACCCGGACCCGGCCTTCGACGACTGCTCCAACCCCACCAAGGCCGGCAGCCTGCTGGCCATGCAGGGTAAGAACATCGGTGACCTGCTGTCGGAGAAGAAGGTCAGCTGGGGCTTCTTCCAGGGCGGCTTCAAGCCGACCAGCACCAAGGCCGACGGCACCGCGGTCTGCGGCAGCGCCCACAAGAACCTGTTGGGCGCCAACGTCAGCGACTACAGCCCGCACCACCAGCCGTTCGAGTACTACAAGTCGACGTCCAACCAGCACCACGTGGCGCCGTCCTCGGCCTCGGCCATCGGTCACGACGACCAGGCCAACCACCAGTACGACATCAGCGACTTCGACACCGCGCTCCAGAACGACAACCTGCCCGCGGTGAGCTACCTGAAGGCCGCCAAGTACCAGGACGGCCACGCCGGCTACTCGGACCCGCTGGACGAGCAGCAGTTCGTCGTCGACACGATCAACAAGCTCCAGAAGTCCAAGGACTGGGCCTCGACCGCGGTCGTCATCGAGTACGACGACTCCGACGGCTGGTACGACCACGTGCCCGGACCGATCAAGAACTCCTCGCACGACAAGAACGAGGACGCCCTCACCGCGCCGGGTGTCTGCGGCGACGGCAAGGAGGCCGGCGGCTACCTGGACCGGTGCGGCTACGGCCCGCGCCTGCCGCTGCTGGTGATCTCGCCCTACGCGAAGAGCAACTTCGTCGACCACACCGTCACCGACCAGACCTCGACGCTGCGCTTCATCGAGGACAACTGGAAGACCGGCGACATCGGCGACCACTCGTTCGACGAGCTCGCAGGCAAGTTGGACAACATGTTCGACTTCGAGCACCCGAACAACGCGACGCTGATCCTGGACAAGGTGACCGGCCAGCCCACGCCGACCACCCCGTCCTCCAGCGCGACCCCGTCGAGCGGCGCGACCCCGTCGACCACCGGGACGGCGACCGCCAGCGGCAACGGTGACCAGCTCGCCAACACCGGCGCCAACGTGCAGGTCGTCGCGCTCGTCGCCGGCGCGCTCGTCGTGCTCGGCGGCGGCGCGGTGTTCGTCGCCCGCCGCCGCGCGGCCTCGCGCGGCTAGTCGGTCAACACCTAGGTCAACACCCCCGAAACCCCGTCCCGGTCACCGACCGGGGCGGGGTTTCATCATGCGCACTGCGACACGACCTGCGCCCTGCACCGGCGTGGTGATGACCGGTAGGAGACGGTCGTCACCCAGCGGAAGCCCGAACCGGACACCGTGGTTCCATTCGGTGTGGACAGCACCGACGTCGTGGTCATCGGGGCGGGCCAGGCCGGCCTGTCCAGCGCGTACTTCCTGCGCCGCGCGGGCTTCGCGGCCGGGTCCGGCTATGTCGTGCTGGACGGCGACGACGGCCCCGGCGGGGCGTGGCGGCACCGCTGGCCCTCGCTGACGCTGAGCAAGGTGCACGGCCTCAACGAGCTGCCCGGCCGGCCGCTCGGCGTCACCGACGTGTCCAGGTCGGCTTCCGACGTGGTGAGCGCCTACTTCGCCGCCTACGAACGGGAGTTCGAGCTGCCGGTGCACCGGCCGGCCGCCGTCACGGCGGTTCGCGACGGCGGCGACGGCAGGCTCGTCGTGGAGAGTTCGGCCGGCACGTGGTCCGCCAGGGCGGTCGTCAACGCGACCGGCACGTGGACGCGCCCGTTCTGGCCCTACTACCCAGGCATGGCCGGATTTCGCGGCCGGCAGCTGCACACCGCCGACTACCGGGGGCCCGAGGAGTTCGCCGGGCGACGGGTCGTGGTGGTCGGCGGCGGCACGTCCGCCGTGCAGCTGCTCACCGAGATCGCCGAGGTGGCCGACACGACCTGGGTCACCCGCAGGCCGCCGGTGTTCCGCGAAGGCCCGTTCAGCCACGAGATCGGCCGCGCCGCCGTCGCGATGGTGGAGCGGCGGGTTCGGGAGGGCAAGCCGCCGGCGAGCGTGGTCAGCGTGACCGGACTTCAGCTGACCCCCGAGGTGCGGGACGCGATGGCGCGCGGCGTGTTGGCGCGGCTGCCGATGTTCGACCGCATCACCCCCGACGGCGTCGCGTGGGACGACGGCCGAACGGTCTCCGCCGACGTGATCCTGTGGTGCACGGGGTTCCGGGCCGCCGTCGACCATCTGGCCCCGCTCGGCCTGCGCGAGCCCGGCGGCGGAATCCGCGTCATCGGCACCCGCGCGGCGAACGAGCCGAGGCTGCACCTGGTCGGGTACGGGCCGTCGGCCAGCACGATCGGCGCGAGCCGCGCCGGCAGGGCCGCGGTGCGCGAGATCCGCGAGTTGCTTGCGGTGGCGCCGGTCGGCTGAGCGAACGCGCCGGACAGTGCTCGTCTGGCGGACATCGGGGATTCACCTTGGGCGGTGATGCTGTGCTGACACGACGTGCCCAAGCCGAGGAGGAACCTCGTGAGGATCCGGTTTCGCAGCCGACGTGTTCTGATGACAACGGTGCTGACGCTCGCGCTCGGCACAGCGGGAATGGCGTCGGCGGGGCAGAGAACCGAGGCAGGGCCGCTGCCCGACGACGGCGCGATCACCCCGATCGGCTTCCGGGTGACCCCGGCCGGCCACCAGACCAACCTGAGCGACCTGCCGCTGAACGCGGTCGCCTCGCCGGACGGCCGCTGGCTGGCCGTCACCAACGACGGCCAGGGCACGCAGGCGCTGCAACTGGTGGACACCGGCTCCGGCGCGGTAGTCCAGACCATCCAGTACGCCAGCCCGCAGGCCCTGTTCGTCGGCCTCGCGTTCAGCCGCGACGGCCGGACGCTGTACGCGAGTGCCGGCGGCAACAACAAGATCCGCACCTACGCGGTCGGCGACGCTGGACTCACCGAGACGGCGCCCATCCCGCTGCCGACCAGGTCGGAGTCCGGCAAGGCGCTCAACCCCTACCCTGCGGGCATCGCGCTGACTCCGGACGGCGGGCGGCTGCTGGTCGCCGACCGGCTCGCGGACGCCGTGACGTCGATCGACCTGCGCAGCGGCCAGCAGCAGACCACCGGCGTTGGGCACGCGCCCTACTCGGTGGTGCCGAGCCCCGACGGCACGAGGGCGTGGGTGACCGAGCAGGGCTCGAACACGGTGAGCGTGCTGGACATCGGCGGCGGCTCGCTCAGGCCCGTCGGGCAGGTCACCGTCGGCACCCATCCCAACAGGGCGGTGCTGGACGGCGCGGGCAGGCGCCTCTACGTCGCGAACGGCGACAGCGACGAGGTCAGCGTGCTGGACACTGCGGCAGGCCGGGTGGTGCGCACGATTTCCCTTGCGCCATACCGTGGTGCGCCCGTCGGCAGCAACCCGGACGCGGTGGCGCTGTCGACCGACCAGCGCACCCTGTACGTGGCGAACTCCGGCAACAACGACATCGCCGTCGTCGACATCGACTCCGGGTCCGTGCGCGGCCTGGTGCCGACCGCCTGGTACCCGACCGCCGTCGTCCCGGTCGGCGCGTTGTTGTTCGTCACCAACGCCAAGGGCCTCGGCGCCGGCCCCAACGACGGCCCCGGCCACCCGAACCCGGAGAGTCCTGCACCGACCTCGCCGAGCCAGTACGTCGGTTCGATGATGGTCGGCACGCTGTCGGTGATCCCGCGTCCCGACGACCGGGCGCGGCTGAGGGACTGGACCGACCAGGTCCGCGACAACGACGGCTTCGACGAGCACGGCGAGCGGCACGCGGCGCAGGACGCGTCCGCGGTGGTACCCCAGCATCCCGGCCAGTCCAGCCCGATCAGGCACGTCATCTACGTGGTCAAGGAGAACCGCACCTACGACCAGGAGTTCGGTTCCCTCGGCAGGGGCGACGGCAGCCCTGCGCTGAACCTGTTCGGCGACGAGTCGGCGCCCAACGCGCGGGCGCTGGCGCGGCAGTACGTGACGCTGGACAACTTCTACGCCGACGCCGAGGTCAGCGCGCAGGGCTGGAACTGGTCGGTGGCGGCCAACTCCAACCCGTACGCCGAACAGGGTTGGCCGGCCAACTACTCCGGCCGCAACCACCCGTACCCCTCGGAGAGCGGCGAACCGGCCATCGCACCGAACCGCGACCCGGCCAACGCCTACATCTGGGACCGCCTCGCAGGCGCGGGCATCTCCTTCCGCAACTACGGTTTCTACGTCAACGGCGGCGCGAACGGTTACACGGCGGCGGATCCGCTGCTCGACGCGAACACCGACCACGCTTACCGGGGCTTCGACCTGAACTGCCCGGACAGCGCCGGTACGTTCACCGCGGTGGCGAGCTGCGGCACGCCGAGGATCGACGAGTGGCTGAAGGAGTTCCAGGGCTACCAGGACAACGGGAACTTGCCCTCGGTGGAGTTCCTGCGGCTGCCCAACGACCACACGGCCGGCACGTACAAGGGCGCGCCGACGCCGACGGCGTACGTCGCGGACAACGACCTGGCACTCGGCCGGCTGGTCGACGCCGTCTCGCACTCGGCGTTCTGGTCGAGCACGGCCATCTTCGTCACCGAGGACGACGCGCAGAACGGCGCGGACCACGTCGACGCGCACCGCACGCTCGCCGAGGTGATCAGCCCGTACACCCGCACCGGGCGGGTCGACTCGACCTTCTACAGCACGGCCTCGATGCTGCGCACGATCGAGCTGCTGGTCGGGATCGGGCCGATGACGCAGTTCGACGCCTACGCCGCGCCGTTGGCCCGGCCGTTCACCTGGCGGCCGGACACCAGGCCGTACACGGCGCGGACGCCGTCGACCCCGTTGAACGAGCGGAACACGGCGGCCTCGCCGCTGGCCGCGCTGTCGGCGGCGCAGAACCTCACCGTCGAGGACGCGATCGACGAGCAGACGTTCAACCGGGCGATCTGGGCGAGCGTCCGCGGCGCTGACTCGCCGATGCCGGCCGCGCGGCATTCCCTGCGCTCCTCGGGAAACGCCGGTGACCCAGGCCAGACCGCGCAGCAGCCCAAGGACGACGACTGAGCCTGCCGGCGAACCGAGTGCCCCGCGCCTGCCCGGCGCGGGGCACTCGTGCTACCGGGGTATCCCCCGGCCACCGTCGCGGTACCTCGGTATGCCCCGACGGCTACCCGGGTACCGCACCGACAATGGCTCCGCAGCGGGACGTGCCCGCGCGGCGTGATCAATAACGTGATTCCCGCACGGTGTCGAGAAAAACGGCCGACACCAACGTTCCGCGACCGCCGTCCGCCGCGCACCGGCGCACGGTTCGTCGCCGCGCAAGGGGAGTTCACGTGCAGGACCTCACCACGGAGTTCATTCGTGAGTTGTACGACAAGTACCGCACCGACCTGCTCCAGGTCAGAGCGGAACAGCTCGCGCTGCACGACCAGGGCATGCGCGCGCAGCTCGACGACATCGAGGCGGAGGTCACCTACCTGCTGCTGCGGGAGTACCGGCCAGGGACCGTCGTCGAGATCGGCGCGCTGCACGGGTGGTCGACGACGTGGATCCTGCGCGCGTTGCGGGACAACGGTGTCGGGCAGCTCCACTCCTACGACCTGGTGGACCACGCGCGGCACAACGTGCCGGCCGAGCTCGCCGAGGGGCGGTGGACGTTCGTGCACGGCGACGTGCGCGATGGCGCGAGGCTGCCGCCCGACATCGACTACCTGTTCATGGACGCGGCGCACACCGCGGGCTTCGCGCGCTGGTACCTGTCCGCGATCATGCCGACGCTCGCGCCGGGCACGCCGGTGAGCGTGCACGACGTGTTCCACCACGCCATCGCGCTGCCGTTCCACGAGGGCGCGGTGGTGACCCGATGGCTGCGCGACCGAGGCATCGGCTACTTCACCGCGTCGGCGCCGAGGTCCCCCGACGTCAACCGGGAACTGGCTCGGCACAAGGAGTCTCTCGGCCTTGTCACCCCGATTCACACCGGCAGCGACAATCCGATGATCTTCTTCAACACCAACTGAGGGCTGGGCGGGACCGGCCGGTCACCGAGTGTCCGGCGGGCTCATCTCGATCGACAGTCGGCGTCGCGGCGCGGCTGGGGCAACGCGTCGCGCGGCTGGCTCGGTTGGTGGCCCGGAATTCTCTCCATCGCGGCGAGATGGCCCTCGGTCAGGGTCCTCATCTCCGCGAGGATGTCCAGGTGCTCCTGGGAGGGCGGCGGGCCCACGATGTTGAAGCGATCGTGTGCCGTGCGTTCCGCTCGTTGCGCCAGGTGCCGTATGCGTTGGTAGAAGGCAAGCTCCGCGTCGGGAGCGACGATGCTTGGCTGCGGCGTCACGCGGAAAGCGTCACCTGCGTTGCCAGACCAGTCCATCCCCTACCAGGGCGAACTTTGTGACCCAGGCCACACAGAGTGATGCTCAGCGCCGGCTCGGCCGCGCCGTCGAGCGCGCGCTGAGCGGACGCAGGGTCGAGCTGAACGGCTTGGCCGTCAACGGCGGCACCGCGCGCTTCACTCGGCCGGATGACATGCTGGCCAGGCGTGCGCAACCGACCTGCGCCGGGTCACCGAGGACGGGCAGGTCAGCCCCAGTCACCTCGTCATCCCAGTGGTACACAGGTCCCCCGTCGAGCCGACTGCCCGGCGTCGAACCGCGTGCCGACACCGTCCCGGCCGACGCGACCGCCTCCGGGCAGCGGGACCATATCACCCATCCGGGGTAAGGCGGAGCGGTAACCGCCTCCGTCACGTGGCCCAACCGACCCGGCCGACGACAAAATCACACGTCGGGGTGCCATCCGCGATCAACTACGGCTACTTCCCTTGATCAGCAACGACTTGGCGCTCCTGATCCGAGCTCCGGCGCCACGCCGTCACGGGCCGTCCCGGTGCTCCTGCCCCGCGACGCCGGCCGGATCGGCGACGCGGTGCAACCGCAGCGCGAGCTGGATCTCCAGCGCGCGGCCCGGGTCCGCCCAACCTGGCCCGAGCAGCGTGCCGATCCGGTCGAGGCGCTGCACCACGGTGTTCACGTGCACGTGCAGGATGTCCTTGGTACGGCTCAGGTTCGTGCCGCACTCGAAGTACGCGGCGAGCGTGGCGACCAGCTCGGTGCCCCGCCGCCGGTCGTAGTCGAGCACCGGCCCGAGCGTCGCGCCGACGTAGCCCGCCAGGTCCGCCCGGTCGCCGAGCAGCACGCCGACGAAGCCGAGGTCGGCGAGCGTGCCGGCGGAGCCGCGCCGGTCCAGCTCCCGCAGCGCGCGCAGGCAGCGCAGCGCCTCGCCGTGCGCGGCGGCGAGCCCGGTCGGCCCGGCCGCCGGCCCGGCCGCGCCGACCGTCACGGGCCTGCCAACGCCGTCGCGGAGCACCCGCGCGGCCTCCCTGGCCGCCGCGCCAGCGTCCGCGCCGGGCACCAGCAGAACGACGTGCTCGCGGTGCCCGCCGGAGAGCCCGCCGACCGCCGAGGCGTGCCGCGCGGCGACCGCGGCGACCCGGTCCCTCGGCGCGCCGTCGCCGTCGGCGACCAGCACCGCGTGCGCGGCAGCCAGGTCGACGCCGAGCCGCCTGCCCCGCACCACCAGCCCGGCAAGGTCGCGGTCCGGGGCGGCCAGCAGGTCGGTGACGAGCTCGCCGCGCACCTTGTTCTCGGCCTCGGCGACCGACCTGCGTAACAGCAGCAGCAGCGCGGTCACCACGCTCGCCCGCTCGAACAGCCTGCGGTCGGCGTCGGCCAGCTCGGGCCGGGCGACCAGCACGATGCTGCCGAGCAGCTCGGGGCCCGCCAGCACCGCGCACACCCAGTGCCCGCTGGAGGAGACCGCCCGGCCGGTCGCCCGCGACGCGGCCACCGCCTCCGCCGGCGGAACCACCGACTCGCACCCGCTGCTGGCCAGCTCGGCGCCCTCGTTGTCGTGCACCAGGATCCCGCCGCCGAGCACCTGGGCGACGGCGGCGGCCACCTCGGGCACGTCGCCGCCGCGCAGCACCAGGTCGGTGAGCCGGTCGTGCGCCTCCTCGGCGCGGCGCATGGCGTCGTTGTGCGCGCGGATCGTCTCGGTGGCCGCGTTGCGTTCCAGCAGCGCGCGGCGGGTCTCCTCGAGCAGGTGCGCGGTGTCGATGGCGATGGCCGCGTGGTCGGCGAGCGACGCCAGCAGCGCCACCTCGTCCGGCGAGAACTCGCGGGGCGAGCGGTCCGCCGCGTAGAGCACGCCGATCACCCGGTTCCCGAGCGTGAGCGGGACGCCGAGAATGCCGACCAGGCCCTCGTCGAGGACGGCCGTGTCGATGGGCCCGGTGTGCCGGAACCTCGGGTCGGTCAGGTAGTCCGCGCTGGAGTAGGGCCGCGCGGTCTGCGCGACGAGCCCGCCGAGCCCCTCGCCCATGCCCAGCCGCAGCTGCTGGAACAGCGCGGAGGTCGAGCCGTCGGTGACCCGCATGTACGTGTCGCCCTCGGTCTCGTCGTTGAGGCTCAGGTAGGCCACCGCGACGCCGAGCAGCATCCTGGCCCGGTGCACGATCGAGCGCAGCACCGCGTCCGGGTCACGCAGGCCGGCCAGGTCGCCCGCGGTGTCGAACAGCGCGGTCAGCTCGGCCTCCCTGCGCCGGTGCGCGGTCAGCGTTCTCCTGATGCGCAGCGCGAGCGCGGTCGCCGCGTCGATCTCGGCGAGGTCCCGCGCGTCCGCTCCCGCTGCGCCGGCCGCCGAGGCCACCTCCGCGAGCTGGTCGCCCGCCGCGTCGCGCGCCAGCAGTTCGAGCAGTTGACGGAGCGCGCCGGTCGCCTGGTCCATTCGGTCATGCTGTCATCACGCCCAGGGAACCAGCAGCGGAAACCAGCAGCGAACCTGGCAGCACGCGCCCCCCGCGTCGTTATGATCACTGCTCACCAAGGCCGCAGGGGGCAGCCAGTGGGACAGCCTGACTCACCGAGTCCGCAGCGCGCGGCCGGTCGGCGTGGACCGGCCGGCGGCGTGCACAACGACGTGTCCGGCACGGTCAACGGTCCCACCGTGCAGGCGGGGACGATCAACGGCGGCGTGCACTTCCATGTCGGCAACCCCGCACCCGTCCAGCCCGCGCCGTATCCGTACGGCGTCACCCAGCCGCCCCGGCCGCCTCAGGCGCCGACCGGCGGTCGCAGGCTCTTCCAGCTGCCCTGGGGACTGGCGATGCTGCCCTATCTGGTCGGCTGCGCCGCACTCAGCGGGATCGTCAACTTCGCGACCGGGCACCGGTCGCTCCAGCTCGACATCGCCGGCGACGGCGTGGTCGTGCTCGCGCTGGTCGTTGTCCTCGCCCTGCGCTGGTGGTCGCTGCGACGACGGCGCAGGGCCGCTGCCGCGACCCGAAGGCCCGGCACGCGTTCGCCGGCCGCGACGTCCTTCCTCGGCTATGGCGGAACGGTGCTCGACCGGCTGACGCCTCGGCGGCTGCGCGGGTCCTCGACGCTGTCCCTGGTGGCCATCGCCGTCCTGTTCGCCGCCATCGCGGTCGCCGGCCTGCTCGACCCGAAGTGGTACGCGGGCGATCGCGCCAGTCTGCTCGGCAGCAACGCCGCGCTGGTCTTCTGCTGCGTGGTCCTCGTCCTGACCACCAGGCTCCTGGTGACGCGCCGCAAGGGCTGAATCGCCGGAGGGAGCCGAGTCACCGCAGGAGCCGAGTCACCGCAGGAGCTGAACCTCAGCGCGCGCAGCAGGGGCTCTGCGCCTCAGCGCAGCACGCGGCGCAGCAGTTCCTCGATGGCGGCCACGCCGTTGTCGAGCGCCGCGTCGGGGTCCGGGGACCTCGCGATGAGCAGCGCGATCTCGCCGAGCGAGGCGAGCAGCATGTGCGCGAAGGGGTCGACGAGTTCGGCCGGCAGCCGCCGGGTGGCCCGCAGGGCCGCCCTGATCATGCCGAGCCCGTGCTGCTGGTCGACCTCGCGCCAGCGCTCCCAGCCCAGCACGGCCGGCGCGTCGATGAGCACGATCTGGCGGACCACATGGTCGCCGACGAACCCGATCCAGGCGAGGCAGCCGCCGCGCAGCGCCTCGACGGGGTCGGATTGGCCGGCGACGGCGGCGACGAGCTGGCTGTCCACCCGCGTCTCGACCGCCTCGAGGACCGCCTCGAACAGGCCCTCCTTGCCGGCGAAGTGGTGGTAGAGCGCGCCTCGGCTCACGTTGGCCTCGTGCAGGACGGCCTCGATGGAGGTGTCCTCGTAACCGCGCTCGGCGAACAGCTCGGTGGCGGTCGCCACGAGCTGGTCGCGGGTGAGCCGGCCGCGCTCGGCCTTCTTGTTCATGGGCAGCAATCTAGGCGAGGTGGGGCGATGCGAGTCGGATGACATACCGACTGTCGGTGTTCACGTCGGTCGGGTGAGCGAGGTGTTGACATACCGACTGTCGGTACACATTATAGGGTCCGCACAGATTGTAGACCGTCAGTCGGTATGTATTCGAGGGAGCCTGTATGCGGCACACGGTCACCACCAGGTCCGGCGAGATCGCCTACACCTCGGCGGGCACCGAGACCGGCCGCACCGCCCTGTTCGTGCACGGCGTCGGCGTCAACGGCGGGTTGTGGCGCAACGTCATCGCCGAGCTGGACGGCCACAGCATCGCGCTCGACCTGCCCCTGCACGGCGGTTCCCCGCCGCGCGAGGACTACTCGCTGCCCGCGCTCGCCGAGGCGATCGAGGACTTCTGCGCCGCTCTCGACCTGCACGACATCGATCTGGTCGCCAACGACACCGGCGGCGCCGTCGCGCAGGTCTTCGCCGCACGACACCCCGAGCGGCTGCGCACCTTCGCGCTGACCAACTGCGACACCCACGACAACCTGCCGCCGGAGGAGTTCAAGCCGACCCTCGCCGCCGCGCAGCGAGGCGACATCTCGGCCCGCGCGTCCACGCTGGTCAAGCCGGCGGCCGCACGGGCGACCATCTTCGCCAACACCTACGAACACCCCGAGCTGGTCAGCGACGAGACGATCACCGGCTACCTCGAACCGGTGCTCGGCACGCCGGAGCGGGCCCGGCACTTCGAGCGGTTCCTCATCTCGGTAACGGCCGAGGACCTGCTCGCCGCCGAGCCCGCGCTGCGCGAACTGGCCGTGCCGACGCTCGTCGTGTGGGGCACCGCCGACGATTTCTTCGCGCTGGACTGGGCCTACTGGTTGCGCGACACGATTCCCGGCGTCACGAAGGTCATCGAGATCGAGGGAGGGAAGCTGTTCTTCCCCGAGGAGCACGGCGGCGAGCTTGCCGCCCTGCTGCGCGACCACTGGGCCGCGAACTGACGATGTCCTGAGTGCCACCGAGATTACTGGGGGTCATCGCCTCGCCGATGCGTTCGTCATCGGCGAGGCGATGCGCGTGTCGCGGCCGGTCAGACCGTGGTCGGCTGCGCCGGTGCCGGAACCCGCGTCTCGGTCAGCGAGGTGCCCCTGGTCTCCCGCGACAGCGACACGGCGACCACCGTCAGCACGCACATGCCGGCCACGTACAGGGAAACCGGCAGGGTGCCGCCGTACGCCTTGAGCAGCGCGGTGGCGATGAGCGGCGCGAGCCCGCCAGCCAGGATCGACGCGAGCTGGTAGCCGATGGACGCCCCGGAGTACCGCACCCTGGTGCCGAACAGCTCGGAGAAGAACGCCGCCTGCGGCCCGTACATCGCGCCGTGCAGCACCAGACCGACGGTCGCCGCGAGCACGATCAGCCAGTAGGACTTCGTGTTCAGCAGCTGGAAGAACACGAAGCCCCAGACGCCGACGCCGACCGCGCCGAACAGGTAGACCACGCGCCTGCCCAGCCGGTCGGACAGCGCGCCCCACAACGGGATCGTCACGAAGTGCACCGCCGAGCCGATCAGCACCGCTTGCAGGCCAACGGACTTGGCCAGGTGCAGCGGGCCGGTGAGGTACACCAGGATGAACGCGGTGATCACGTAGTAGGAGACGTTCTCCGCCATCCGCGCGCCCATCGCGACCAGCACCTCGCGCCAGTGGTCGCGCAGCACGCGGACGATCGGCGCGCGTTCCCCGGAGCGCTCCGCACCGCGCGCCGCCGCGAGGAACACCGGCGACTCCGAGACGGCCAGCCGGATCCACAGCCCGACGGCGACCAGCAGGCCGGACAGCAGGAACGGAATCCGCCAGCCCCAGGAGAAGAAGGTCGCGTCGGACTGCACTCCGGACAGCACCGCGAGCACCGCCGTGGCCAGCAGGTTCCCGCCCGGCGCGCCGCACTGCGGCCAGGACGCCCAGAATCCGCGCCGCGCCGGGTCACCGTGTTCGGAGACGATCAGCACCGCGCCGCCCCACTCGCCGCCGAGCGCGAAGCCCTGCACCAGTCGCAGGGCCGTGAGCAGCAACGGCGCCGCGACACCCGCGGTGGCGTAGGTGGGCAGCAGGCCCATCGCGAACGTCGAGCCGCCCATCAGCAGCAGGCTGAACACCAGCAGCTTCTTGCGGCCGACGCGGTCGCCGAAGTGGCCGAACACCAACCCGCCGAGCGGCCGGGCCAGGAAGCCGATCGCGTAGGTGGCGAAGGACAGCAGCGTGCCGGTGAGCGGATCGGCGTTGGGAAAGAACAGCTTGTTGAACACCAGGGCCGCCGCCGAGGTGTACAGGAAGAAGTCGTACCACTCGATGGTCGTGCCGATCAGGCTCGCGCCGACCACCCGCAGGATCGTCCGGCCAGGCGGGCCCGATCCGTTGCCTCTGGCGGGGTTCTCCGACCTGGCCGTGTTGTTGTCCTTCGACATGACAGTCACCACTTCGCTGGGATTAACGGGTTGGGCCGAACGTTCGGGAGGTGCTGGGTCACTGCGCGGTCCAGCCGCCGTCGATCGGGAGCGAGGCCCCGGTGACGTAGCCGGAGTGGTCGCCGCAGAGCCAGCGGACCGTGGCGGCGACCTCGTCGGGCTCGATGAGCCGTTTTATGGCCGTGCGGCGCAGAAAGACCTCGTCGACGACCTGGGCGAGGCCGATGCCGTGCGCCTCGGCCTGGTCGGCGACCTGGGCCTCGACCAACGGGGTTCGCACGTAGCCAGGGCAGACGCAGTTGCTGGTCACGCCGTGCGGCGCGCCCTCGATGGCGGCGACCTTGCTGAGGCCCTCCAGCGCGTGCTTGGCGGCGACGTAGGCGGCCTTGTACGGGCTGGCGCGCAGGCCGTGCACGCTGGAGATGTTGACCAGCCGACCCCAGCCGGCGGCGTACATGTGCGGCAGGCAGTGCCGCATCAGCAGAAACGGCGCGGTGACCATGACCTGCTGGATCAGCGCGAAGCGCTCCGGCGGGAACTCGTCGATCGGCGCGACGTGCTGGAGTCCCGCGTTGTTGACCAGCACGTCGACGTCGCGCGGCAGCGAGTCGACGAGGTCGGCGTCGGCGAGGTCGACGACGTGCGGCGTGCCGCCGACCAGCTTCGCCACCTCGACGGCCCCGGCCGCGTCCCGATCGACGACGTGCACCTTCGCGCCGGCGTCGGCAAGCGCGATCGCGCACGCTCGCCCGATGCCGCTGGCAGCGCCGGTGACCAGCGCGGTTCTGCCGGCGAGACCGACGTCCTCCGGACCGCTGTGAGGGACAACACTTTCCATGGCCGCACACGCTAGGAGCGGCGGCGCGCCAGGCCCATGTGGCTGCGACACATAGTCTTCCGACCAGCTGCGGTGATCATCCACATGTCACGCACGGGCAACTCTCAGTGACATTTCGGGCCGTTGATCGAATCCAGTAAGCCATTCGGGTGGCTCGCTGTAAGCTGGCTCGGTTGCCCGGCACGGGGGTACTCGGCAGCGAACCACACGACCCGCATCACCACATGGGGGAAACACGTGACACCGACACCGATTTACGACGACCTGCTGCGCGAGCTCGAGGCCGACCTGCTGCTGAACCACGACACGGACGCGGCAGCTGAGTCGACCGACGACGAGAGCGCCCCGGCCGGCGACTGACCGCGCGGGCCGGCCCTTCGCGCGATCAGTCCACTGTGGACCTTTCGTGCGGCGGGCCGGCGACCAGCCGGATCAGCGGATCAGCCGCCCTGCTGGAACAGCCGCCCTGCCGGAGCCACCCTGCTGGAATAGCCCAGTCGGATCAGCCGCCCTGCTGGAGCAGCTCGGCCGGAATCGGTTGGTCCTGGCGAATGGCGTCGAACATCCGCTTCGCCTTGGCGTCGTCCCACACCACCACCGAACCGACGTTCAGCGTCGGCGTGCCGCCGACCGGCACCGTCGCCGTCGCCACCCCGCCGCCGAGCGCGAACGCCAGGCCGGCCAGGTTGTGCAGGTGGTCACCGTCCGCGACCGTGATCGTGCCGGTTCCCTTGAACACCAGCGGGATCGCCCGGAACGGGTTGGCCAGCACGCTGAAGCTGGTGGCCTTGTCCATCAGCGCCGACAGGAACTTCCGCTGGTTCTCCACCCGCTGGAAGTCCGACCTGGCGAAGTTCCGCGACCGCACGAAGCCCAGTGCCTGCGCGCCGTCGAGGTCCTGGCAGCCCGCCTTGAGGTCAATCCCGGCCTTGTCGTCCTGCATCGGCTGGTCGAGGCACATGTTCACGCCGCCGATCGCGTCGACCACCCCGGCGAAGCCGCCGAAGCCGATCTCCGCGTAGTGGTCGACCCGCAGGCCGGTCGCCTGCTCGACGGTCTGCACGAGCAGGGTGGGACCGCCGAACGCGAAGGCCGCGTTGACCTTGTTCTTGCCGTTGCCGGGAATCGCCACGTAGGAGTCGCGCGGCACGCTGATCAGCTCGGCCTTGCCCGACCCGGAAGGGATGTGCAGCAACATGATCGTGTCGGTGCGGGCACCGGCTGCGTCCCCTGTGGACAGTTGCTTCTTCTGCTCCTCGGTCAGGTCGTCCCGCGCGTCCGAGCCGACCATCAGCCAGGTCGTGCCCGGCGTCTCGGCAGGCCGACCCGGATAGTCGTTGAGCGCCGACACGCGCTTGAGGTTGGCGTCCAGGTAGATCCAGCCGCCGACCACCAGCAACAGCAGCACCACGAGCACGGCCAGGATGATCTTGCCGGTCCGCCTTTTCCTGCGCCTCGGCGCAGGCCGAGCGCCCGCCGGTCCCGGCTGGTAGCCAGCCCCCGGGGCAACGCTCCGATTCATTCCGACCCCCGATCACCCGCGTGGCGTCTCCGTCCACAGCGGACTCGTCCGTCGAACAACGCCGAACAACCCTCTGCACCCAGGACGTCCCGCGCCGGGGTGGGGTTGCCCGGCCATCGGCCAGTTTCCGGACACCACCTTACGCAGGGCGACCGGACGACGGCGGAACGACACCGGCCGGCCGGTGGTTCACGGCCGACGGGCGACCTCGCCGGGCGGCAGCACCAGGACGCGCAGCAGGTGCGCCAGCTCGCGCTCGGGATCGTCGGTGAGGCCGGTGTGCGCGGGGGCCGCCTGGATGATGGTGCTGCGCGGCGCGGTCAACCAGCGGAAACGCCGCCCGATCGTGGTCGTCCCCGCGGCGCCGGCCGCCGGGCCGCCCGCGCAGACGGCGCGCAGCGAACTCAGCTGGGCCTCGACCGCGGCGAGGTCGACGGTCGGGTCGAGCGCGCGCAACCGCGCCTCGTCGAGGTGCACGGCGGCCTTCAGGAAGTTCAGCGGCGCGCTGTAGACGAGCACCCCGACGTTCACGCACTCGCCGCGTTCGATCCTCGGGATCACCCGCAGCACGGCGTACTCAAACACGTGCGGCACGGGTCTCCTCCAGCGCTCGAACCCACGGCCTCGGCGCGGCCAGCCGCGCGGTGAAGTACTCGGCATAGGCCGCGCGCACGTCGTCCGGCGTGGCGAAGCCGGGCTCGTCGGCGAGCCATTCGTCCGGCACCAGGCAGAGCACCTCGGCCAGCAGGTCCGGGCCGACCAGCGCGGTCAGCTCCCGGTCCACCGACTCGAACTCGCCGGCGAACGGCAGCATCACGTGGTCGCTCGCGTCGTAGCCGTGCGTCGCGGCCTTGGCGGGCCCGCCGCCCCACGAGTGGTGGAAGTACAGCGCGGCGCCGTGGTCGATGAGCCAGACATCCCCGTGCCACACCAACAGGTTCGGGTTGCGCCAGCTCCGGTCGACGTTGAGCGTCAACGCGTCCAGCCACATCAGCCGCGCGGCCAGGTCGGGGCCGGGGTCCAGCGCCAGCGGGTCGAACCCGAGCGAACCGGGCAGGTAGTCGAGCCCGAGGTTGCGGCCGGCGCTGCGGTACAGCAGGTCCTGGACCTCCTCGTCCGGCTCTGCCTTGCCCATCTCGGGGTCGACCTCGACGAGCACCAGCTCGGGCACCCGGAAGCCGAGCCGCCTGGCCAGCTCGCCGACGACGACCTCCGCGACCAGGGCCTTGCGCCCCTGCCCCGCGCCGTGGAACTTCAGCACGTACATGCCGAGGTCGTCGGCCTCCACCAGGCCGGGCAGCGAGCCGCCCTCGCGAAGTGGTGTGACGTAACGGGTGGCGGTGACTGTTCTCAGCACGTCTGCCTCGCTGGATCGCACGCGCGCATCATCGCCCGCGCGCTCACCGACCCGCCATTGGATTCCACCCGGCCATTCTCGCCGCCCGCCGACTCCGGCCGCGCACCGGGTGCGGCGGCGAAAGCAACGCCGGGCGGCAGCTCCGCGTCGGGGTGGTGTGACGGTGACAAGCGGGGTCCTTGATGCTGGCCGGGTGAAACCCGGGGCACGACGAAGAGACGAGGCGCGCTCGACTGAGGACGACTCGACGGAAGACGAGGAGTACCTGACCGAGCTGTACCTGGCGCACTACCAGGGACTGCTGCGGCTGGCCGTGCTGTGCGTCCGGGACCGCACGACGGCCGAGGACATCGTGCAGAGCGCGTTCCTCTCGGTGTTCGGCGCCAGGTCGAGGCTCCGCTCGCCCGACGCAACCCTCGCATACCTTGCGCAGGGCCGTGGTCAACCAGGCGCGTTCCGTCGGCAGGCGCAGGGTGGTCGCGATGAAGCACCAGCACCGCCTGGTCGCGCCGACCGTCGAGGCGGATCGCACGGGGTTCGCCGACGACCGCGAGATGTTGGCCGAGGCGTTGGCCGGCCTGCCGCTGCGGCAGCGCGAGGCCGTGGTGCTCCGCTACTACGCCGACCTCAGCCAGGAGCAGACCGCCGAGGTCATGGAGATCAGCGTCGGAGCCGTCAAGTCCAACTGTTCGCGGGGCGTCGCCGCCCTTGCGCAGCTGCTTCGAAAGGCGAGCCAGTGATGAACCGAGCCGACGAGACGCGGGACGTGCGGGCGCTGCGGCAGGCGCTCACCGGACTCGTCGACGACGTGACCCCGTCGCCGGACGCGCTGCGCACGCTGCTGGACGCCGCGCCGAACGCGCGGTCCGCCCGGTGGCCCAAGGCCAGGGTGATCGGGCTGGCGGCGGCCGGCACCGTGGCCGTGCTGGTGGTCGAGCTATCGATCCTGCCGGGCCGCGACGCCGCGCGGACGACTCCGGCCGTCCTCGGCACCACGGGCACGCCACCGCCGACCCCGTCAGCCGCCTCCTCCCCCGCCGTGCGGACGGCCGCAGGCCCGGTGACCGCCTCGTTCAACGTGGTCGACAGCGCCACCTACGGGGTCGCGATGCCGATCGCCGTGCGCTTCAGCGCGCCGGTGCTGGACCGGGCCGCGGCCGAACGCGCACTGAGCGTGCGGACGTCCACGCCAACCGAGGGCGGGTGGGCCTGGCTCGACGACCGCGAGGTGCACTGGCGGCCCCGCGAATACTGGCAGCCGGGGATGACGGTGACGGTGACGGCTCGGCTGTACCGCGTGCCTCTTGGCGGCGGCGCGCTCGGGGCGCTCGACCTCACGTCGACGTTCACGATCGGCCGCGCGGCGAGCGTGCGGGCCGACGCGTCGACCCACCGGTTCGAGGTGATCAGGGACGGCCGTCAGGTCTACGACTTCCCGGCGAGCTTCGGCGTCGACGGCGAGCCCGGCCAGATGACCAGGAGCGGCGTGCTCGTGGTCACGGAGAAGCAGGCCACGGCGGTGCTGTCGGACCCGAAGTACGGCTACCGGAACGTGTCGGTGCCGTGGGCCGTCCGGATGTCGGACGACGGCGGACTGGTGTACGGCAACGCGGCGATCACCGCGGAGCTGGGCAGGCGCAACGTCACGCACGGCGCGATCGCCCTGTCGCCGGACGACGCGAAGCAGTACTTCGACGAGGCGCAGGTGGGCGATCCGGTTGAGGTGACCGGGTCCGGCGTGGCGCTGTCCGCCAAGGACGACGCGCGCTGCGACTGGGCCTTCGACTGGCCGTCCTGGCAGGCCAGGTCCGCCCTGCGCTGATCAGCCCTGCGCTGATCAGCCTCCGCTGATCCGCCTGGCGCGACGCCGACGGCCCGCGAACGTTTCGGGCCGTCGGCCTTCCGCGAAAATATGTCGACCGGTCCAGTTGACTCTATAGACCGGTCGGTCTAGTTTTCCAGATATGCGAATCCACCACCTCAACTGCGGCTCGCTGCGGCACGTCGCACCCGACGAGGGCGCGCCCGTCGCGCTGGCCCCCGCCCGCGCCGTCTGCCACTGCCTGCTCCTGGAGACCGACGGCGGCCTGGTGCTGGTCGACACCGGCCTTGGCCGCAACGACGTCGACCGTCCACACGAGACACTCGGCGAGACGTTCCTCGGCCGCGCGCAACCGGTGCTGACGGCCGAGGAGACGGCGGCGCACCAGATCGCCGCGCTCGGCCACTCCCCCGACGACGTCACGGACATCGTGGTCACGCATCTCGACCTCGACCACATCGGCGGCCTGCCGGACTTCCCCAACGCCCGCGTGCACGTGCACGCGGCGGAGTACCGGGCGGCGATGGCCGCCCCCGGCGCGCACCCCGAGGACCGCACGCGGTACCGGCCGGCGCAGTGGGCGCACCGGCCGCACTGGGTGACCTACGAAACCCGCAGGGACGACTCGTGGTTCGGCTTCGACGCGATCGAACTCGACGGCCTGCCACCAGAAATCCTGCTCGTCCCGCTCGGCGGCCACACCAGCGGACACAGCGCCGTCGCGGTCCGCGACACCGACCGCTGGCTGCTGCACGCCGGGGACGCCTACTACCACCACGGCCAGCTCGGCCCGGTCGACCGGTGGTCCATCACCGGGCTGGAGGCCCTGGAGGAACTGACCGAGGTGCAGCGCCCGCTGCGGCAGGCCAACCACGCGCGGCTGCGCGAGCTGGTCGCTCGGCACGGCGACGAGGTCGAGGTGTTCTCCGCACACGACCCGTGGGAGTTCCAGCGCTACACGGCCGCCACCACCGCACGTTAGCCCGGGCGTGCGCGCTCAGGAAGCGGCGGCGAGCAGCAGCGGGCCGGCCGCCACGAGGACGCACACGGCCAGGTTGGTGCGCCAGTACTGGGCGAGCAGCGCGACGAACTCGCGCAGGAACGCGCTCGGCACGAAGTAGGCTGCGGTGCGCGCGCCGATCACGTTGAGCCGCAGGCCAAGCCGCCGGGACAGCACGGCGGTGCGGAAGACGTGGTAGTTGTTGGTGACCGCGAGGACGCGGCCGGCGACACCGTGCCCGGTCAGCACGTCCATGCCGTAGCGGAGGTTCTGCTCCGTCGTGGTTGCCTTGTCCTCCAAGAGGATCCGCTCCGCCGGCACGCCCCTGTCCAGCAGGTAGGCGCGCATCGCCGCCGCCTCGGAGGTGTCCTCGTCGGCGCCCTGCCCGCCGGACACGACGAGGACGAGATCGCGCCCCTCGGCGGCGGCGCGCCGCTCACACTGCACCGCGCGGTCGAGCCGACTCGCCAGCAGCGGCGGCACCCGATCCCCGATCAACCCGGATCCGAGCACGATCACCGCGTCCGGCCGCGTCCGCCCGGCAGGGTGTCCCGTCAGGCCCGGCTCACGGCCAGGCCGCCGCCGTCAGCAGCGGCAGGTAGCCGTCGACCTGGCCGCTCGCGGTGGGGTGGTAGCTCTCGTTCACCGGCACGGACAGGCCGTGCAGCCAGGGATTCGGCGCACACACGCCATGACCGGCGAAGGCGTCGCGCACGTCGACGAAGGTGAACCCGGCGGCCCGCGCCCGGTCCGAGGTCACCTCGGCCAGCACGTTCGCGCCGTCGTTGAGCACCTTCCGCTTGGCCTGGCTCAGGCCGAGCAGGCACGGCGTGAAGGAGAACAGCCGTGGATAGCCGAGCACCACGACCTTCGCCTGCGGCGCGCGCGCCCGGATGGCGGCGTAGGTCCGGTCGAACCGACCGGGCAACTCGGTGCGGACGAACGAGACCGCCGTCGCCGCCCGGTCGGCGCACTGCTGGTCGCCGCCGAGCGTGCAGGTGACCAGCACGTCGGAGAAGCCGGCGTCCGTGCCGCCGACGGTGATCGTGACCAGCCCGGTCTCCAGGCTCAGCTGGCCGACCTGATCGGCCACGACGTCCATTGTGGACGCCCCGGTGCAGGCCGCGAACCGGAACGAGGGAATCCCGTGCGCCCTGGCCCACAGCTGCGGGTGGGCCGTCGCGCTGCGCTTGCAGGACCCGCTGGCCGGATCGTAGGCGCCGGCCCCGAGCCCCGCGGCGTAGGAGTCGCCGAGCGCGACGTACTCCGGCGCGATCGGCGCCGCCGAAGCCGGCGCGACCGCGCAGGCGAACTGGACGGCCAACACGGCGAGCACACCGACAACGGCACGGCAGAACGGCATGGCAACCTCCGGCGCAGTGGCGGAACCACAGTCCTGAGTACCACTGTGGACGATCGCCGGACAGGGTTCGCGGCGCGGTTAACCCACCCGTGTCGACGCGACCGCCGCCTTCATCCCCTGCCGTCGCGCCTTCGCCGCCAGCCCTGCACTGCCAGTCCTTCGCCGTCAGCCCGACACCGTCAGACCTTGGCCGGCAGCACGCACACCGGGATCGGCGTCGACAGCGGCGTGCCGGACGGGGTCAGCGCGCCGCTCTGCCGGTCAACCAGGAAACTCGTCACGGTGTTCGACTTCTGGTTGGCGGCGAACAGGATCCGCCCGGTCGGATCGACGCTGATGTGCCTCGGGAAGCTGCCGCCGACCGGCGTCGCGCCGAGCAGCCGCAGCGTGCCGCCGCCCGCCTCCACCGCGAACACCGCGACGCTGTCGTGCCCCCGGTTGGACACGTAGACGAACCGCCCGTCCCCGGCGACCAGCACCTCGGCCGGGTAGTTGCGCGGCGACGCCGGCGCGCCGGCCGGCACGGTGGCCTGGGGCTTGCCGGGACGCAGCACGCCCGTCGCCGGGTCGTACGCGCAGACCACGATCGTCGAGTCCAGCTCATTGACCACGTAGGCGAACCGGCCGGAGGTGTGGAAGGCGAGGTGACGCGGTCCGGCGCCCGGCCGCAGCGCGGCCGTGGACCTCGGCTTCAGCCGACCGGTCGACGGGTCGAGCCGGTAGCTGTAGACGGTGTCGGTGCCGAGGTCGACGGCGAGCACGAACCGGCCGCCGGGATCGGGGCACACCATGTGCGCGTGCGGCCCGGCCTGCCGGTCGGGATCGGGCCCGGATCCCTTGTGCTGCACCAGATCCGTCCGCGCGCCGAGGCTGCCGTCCGGGTGGATCGGGTGCACCGCGACGCTCCCTGAGGAGTAGTTCGCGCTGAGCAGGTGCCGCCCGTCGGCGTGCACCGCGAGGTGGCAGGGGTCGGCCCCGCCGCTGCTCTGCGTGCCCAGCACGCGAAGCCCGCCCGCTGCGTCCACGGCGAGCGCCGTGACGCTCCCGTCGGTCTGCTCGTCGACGGCGTAGAGCGTCCGGCCGTCGGCGGAGAGGGTCAGGAACGAGGGATTGGCCACCCCGGCGAGCACGCCGGTCGAGCGCAGCTGCCCCGTCGCCGGCTGGTAGCTCGCGAGCCCGACCCCGGTGCCCGCGCCGGCTCCCGAGGTGTAGGTGCCCAGGTAGACGCGGTGACCACCCGTCCGCAGACTCCCGCTCTCGGCGGCCCCGATGCCCTCGCCCATCAACAACCCCGCTCCGACACCCGCACCGACCAGGCCGAGAAACCGCCGCCGGTCCACACCGTCGCTGGCACCCACCGAACGCACCTCCGCTGTCGACCGCCCCTGCCGTCACAGTGGCCTAGACCATCGCCACCTGACAAGAGGCGCAACAAAGATTGCATGCGGCGCAACACAAACCGGCATCCGGCACGCGGGCCCGACTCGGGTTCAGCTCAGCGGATCACGCTCCACCAGCCGCACCAACTCGCCCCTCGGGTCGTAGTCGGGCTCAGGGAACTGCGGCGCGATCTCCTCGAGCGCCTCCAACAACAACCGTGCCACCGCCCAGTTCCGGTACCACTTGCGATCCGCCGGCACGACGTACCACGGTGACACGGGATCCGAACACGTGCGCAGCGCGTCGCCGTACGCCTGCTGGTACTTCGACCACTTCGCCCGCACGTTCAGGTCGCCCGGGTTGTACTTCCACCGCTTGGCCGGGTTCTCCAACCGCTCCCGCAGCCGCCGCGCCTGCCGGTCCGGCGAGATGTGCAGAAAGCACTTGATCACCGTCGTGCCCTGCTCGGCCAGCTCGGCCTCGAACTCGTTGATCTGCTTGTACCGACGCCGCCACTCGGCCGCCGGCACCAGCCGGTCGACCCTGGCGACCAGCACGTCCTCGTAGTGCGAGCGGTCGAACACCCCGATCAGCCCTGGCCCCGGCGCCTGCCGGCGGATCCGCCACAGGAAGTCGTGCCGCAGCTCGGCGGCGGTCGGCTTCTTGAACGCCGCGATGTGCAGGCCCTGCGGATTGACCAGCCCGGCGACGTGCCTGATGACGCCGCCCTTGCCCGAGGTGTCCATGCCCTGCAACACCAGCAGCACGCGGCGCCGGCCGCCGCCGACCGCCTCGGCGTACAGCCGCTCCTGGAGCTCGTCGAGCCGGGGCGCGAGCACCGCTAGATCGGCCGCCGCCTCCTCCTTGGAGGTCGGGCCGACCGGCGTGCCGGCTGGGTCGATCGTGTCGAGTTCCACTCCATCGAGGCGCGCGAGCAGCACATCACGCACGGATCCGGCCTCGGCAGCCTTCTTCGCCATCACCGGAGGGTAACCACAGTTGATCTGATCCGCCTTCTACGCAACAAAAGACCGATCAAAGCGTGAATCACGCAACAAACTGCGACTCTACGCAACGGGTCACGGATGAAATCGTCGTCACCTGCCCCTTAGCCTTGGCGTATGACCGCCATCGCAGATCACCCCGCCAGCACCAGCGCAGGCGGCGGCCCCGCCGCCTCGGCGGGATTCGTCGCGCTCGACGAGCAGTGGAGCACGCACAACTACCACCCGCTGCCCGTGGTGATCGCGCATGCCGAGGGCGCCTGGGTCACCGACGTCGAGGGGCGCAGCTACCTGGACTTTCTCGCCGGGTACTCCGCGCTGAACTTCGGCCACCGCCACCCCGACCTGGTCGCCGCCGCCGTCGCGCAGCTCGGCAGGGTCACGCTGACCAGCCGGGCCTTCCACCACGACCAGCTCGGGCTGTTCTGCCGCGAGCTGGCCGAGCTGACCGGCACCGAGATGGTGCTGCCGATGAACTCGGGCGCCGAGGCGGTCGAGTCCGCGATCAAGGTCGCCCGCAAGTGGGCCTACCAGGTCAAGGGCGTGCCGGAGGGCACGGCCGAGATCGTCGTGGCCGGCTCCAACTTCCACGGCCGCACCACCACGATCGTCTCGTTCTCCACCGACGAGTCGGCGCGCGCGGACTTCGGGCCGTTCACGCCCGGCTTCGCCGTGGTGAAGTTCGGCGACGCCGAGGCGCTGGCCGGCGCGATCACCGACCGCACCGCCGCGGTGCTGATCGAGCCGATCCAGGGCGAGGCGGGCGTGGTCGTCCCGCCGGCCGGCTACCTGGCCGAGGTGCGGCGGATCTGCGACGAGAACAACGTGCTGCTGATCGCCGACGAGATCCAGTCCGGGCTGGCCCGCACCGGCGACCTGCTCGCGCTGGACCACGACGGCGTGCGCGCGGACCTGTACACGCTGGGCAAGGCGCTCGGCGGCGGCATCCTGCCGGTGTCCGCCGTGGTCGGCAGCCAGGCCGTGCTCGGCGTGCTGCGGCCGGGCGAGCACGGCTCGACCTTCGGCGGAAACCCGCTGGCCTGCGCGGTCGGCAGGGCCGTCGTCCGGCTGCTGGCCACCGGCGAGTTCCAGGAGCGGTCCCGCGAGCTCGGCGGCTACCTGCACGGCAGGCTCGGCGAGCTGATCGGCCGGGGCGTGGCCGAGGTGCGCGGACGGGGGCTGTGGGCTGGCGTGGAGATCACCCCCGGCGGCCCGGCCGGCCGGGTCGCGTCGGAGGCGCTGGCCCGGCGCGGCGTGCTCTGCAAGGAGACGCAGGACAGCACGCTGCGGGTGGCCCCGCCGCTGGTGATCACCCGCGAGGAGATCGACAAGGGCGTCGACGCGATCGCCGAGGTCGTCGCCAACTGACCCCGTCGCGGGCGGAAAGTGGTTCGACACAGGCACTTTCCGCCCGCGAGGTCAGGTCGCCGGCCGGACCTCGCCGCGCAGCACGGCCGCCAGGTCGTAGCGGGCGGGCTGGTCGAGCTGGTCATAGCGGCACGACTCGGGCTCGCGGTCCGGCCGCCACCGACCGAACTGCGGGTTGTGCCGGAAACGGGCCGGGGCCTGCCCCTCGGTCTGCGTGTAGGCGACCTCGACGACGCGCTCGCACCGCAGCGGCACCCATGGCTGTTCGCCCGCGCGCCAGCGGTTCACCGAGCCAGGCAGCCTGCGGCCGTCCTGCGCGTGCTCGCCGAGCCAGGGGTGGTCCTCGGGGTCCTGCTCGATCAGCGGGGCCAGCTCGGTGGCCAGCGCCCTGCGCCGCGCGGTGGGGAACGAGCCGACCACACCGACGTGGTGCAGCACCCCGGCGTCGTCGTGCAGGCCGAGCAGCAGCGAGCCGACGGTCGTGCCCGGCTCGGTGTTGAGGTGCCAGCGCAGGCCAGCGACCACGCAGTCGGCGGTACGCGCGTGCTTCACCTTGATCATCGTGCGCTTGCCCGGCGTGTAGACGCCGTTGGCGGGCTTGCCCATCACGCCGTCCAGTCCGGCGCCCTCGAACAGCTCGAACCACTCCATAGCCAGGTCGACATCGGTCGTGGCCGGCGTGATCCGCACGTCCTCGACGCCGGTGAGCAGGTCGAGCAGGGCGGCGCGGCGGGCGACAGCCGGCTCGCCGAGCAGCGCCCGGTCGCCGGTCGCGAGCAGGTCGAAGGCCACGTAGCTCGCCGGGGTCTGCTCGGCCAGCAGCGCCACCCGGCTGGCGGCGGGGTGGATGCGGTCGGAGAGGGTGTCGAAGTCGAGGCGGCCCGCCTTGGCCACCACCAGTTCGCCGTCGAGCACGACCCGGTCGGGCAGCGCGGCGCGCATCGTCTCGACGACCTCGGGAAAGTAGCGGTTCAGCGGCTTTCCGCTGCGCGACTGGAGCACGACCTCGTCGCCGTCGCGGAAGACCAGGCAGCGGAAGCCGTCCCACTTCGGTTCGAAGACGAGGTCCTTGTCGGCCGGGATGCGGTCGACCGAGTTGGCCAGCATTGGCTGCACGGGCGGAGTCAGCGGGAGTGCCACGGCGCCATCCTGCCTCGTTGCGCCCCGCCGCGCGCGGCTTAGAGCTCTTATTCGCCGTCGTTCTCCGGCGCGGCGACGAGGGTCTGGAGGGCGCGCACGAACTGCTCGGCCTCGTGTTCGCCGAGTGGGGCGAGGAAGCGGCGCTCCATGTCCCGGCGCGCGTCCTCCGCGCGGCGCAGGCAGTCCCGGCCGGCCTCGGTCAGCTCGACGATGTTCCTGCGTCGGTCCGTCGCGCTGCGGCGCCGCTCGACAAGGCCGCGGTCCTCCAGCGTGTCCACGAGCGCGACCATCGTCGTGCGGTCCACGCCGAGCCGCCCGGCCGCCTCCAGCTGCGACAACGGGTGCCCATCGGCGAGCACGACCAGGACCGCGAGTTGGTGGCCCTCGATGCCGAAGGGCGCCAGCGCCTTCGCGGAGGCCTCGCCCAGCCGCAGATGGGCGTGCTTGAGCAGGTAGCCGAGCCGGGCCTCGAGCAGCCCCGGCGACGCGTGCGTCTCCCCTGCCATGCCGACGACTGTACCCAGAACTAATGATCAGCTCTTCAGATCGTCAGCTATGCTGACGATATTCGATCGAGAGGTGCAGAGACCATGAGCAACCAGATCCGCTTCGGGATCAAGACCACGCCGATGCACGTCGGCTACCAGGACATCCTGCGGGTGTGGCAGGAGGCCGACGCCGAGCCGGAGATCGACGACGCATGGCTGTGGGACCACCTCATGCCGTTGGCCGGACCGAAAAACGGCCAGATCCACGAGGGCTGGACGCTGCTCAGCGCACTCGCCGCGCAGACCACGCGGCTGCGGCTCGGCCTGCTGGTGACCAGCAACCGGATCCGCGAGCCTGCCGTCCTCGGCAAGATCGCGAACACCGTCGACGTCGTCTCGGACGGGCGGCTGGTCATGGGCCTCGGCGTCGGCGGCACCCACCAGCCGGCCGGCGCCGGTGGCATCGCCGGCCCGAACCCGGCCGTCGAGGAGTACGAGGCGTACGGCCTGACCCTGGTGCCGCCGGCCGAGGGCATCGCGCGGCTGGCCGAGACGATCACCATCCTCCGGCGCATGTGGACCGAGGACGTGTTCGACTTCGACGGCCGCTACTACCGCCTGCGGGGCACCCGCAACGAGCCGAAGCCGGTGCAGCGCCCTGGGCCGCCGCTGCTGATCGGCGGCTGGGGCACCAGGATGCTGCGGCTGGTCGCCGAGCACGCGGACATCTGGAACATCCCGGGGCCGCCGCACAACGACGTGCAACGCGTCGCCGACCGCAGCCGCGTGCTCGACGGACACTGCGCGGCCATCGGCCGCGACCCTGCGGAGATCACCCGCTCGGTGCAGGTCATCGTGTCCCAAGACGACGCGCCAGGATCGCGTCAGGCGGTCCTCGACCTCGCCAGGGTCGGCATGACGCACATCGTCCTGAGCCTGCGCAGCCCCTACCCGCCCGGTGTCACCCGCTGGCTCGTCGACGAGATCATCGAACCGGTGCGGGCCACGCTGTCGCGCGGTTGAGGCCCGCCGGTCAGCGGGCGGCCCGCCGGTAGCGCAGCAGCAGCGAACCCTCGGCGTGCAGCACCGACGCGAGCACCAGCTCCCGCGCCGCCGGCGGCAACGGACCCGTGGCGATGCGTCCGGCGTCGCCGCCGGCCAGCAGCGGTGCCACGGTCAGGCACAGCTCGTCGACGAGATCCTCGGCGATCAGGCCGCCGAACAGCGTCGGGCCGCCCTCGCAGTTGACCCTGCGCAGCCCGCGCCGGTTCAGCTCGGCGAGCGCCGCGCGCAGGTCCACCGCCTCGTCGCCGACGACAACGACCTCGGCGCCCGCCTCGGCAAGCTCGTCGCGGCGCTGCCGAGGCGCGGCCGCGCAGGTCAGGATGATCGGCGGCACCAGCGTGTCCGTGAGCAACGGCGAGTCGGGACTCACGGTGGCGCGCGCGGTGACCACCGCGATCGGCGGCACCGGCGCCAACCCGAGCCTGGCCCGCCGCTCCGCACGGACCTCGTTGGCCTTGACGCCCCGATAGCCCTCCAGCTGGGCCGTGCCGGCGCCGACCAGCACGACGTCGGCGAGGTCGCGGCCGAGCGCGAACACCTTCTTGTCCGCCGGGCTGGACAGTCCCTGCGAGCGTCCGCCGACCGTGACCGCGCCGTCCGCGCTGGACACGAAGTTCACCTGGACCCACGGCCGGTCGAGGTCGGCCGGATAGTCGTAGGCGCGTTCCAGCTCGGCATCGCCGAGGGACGTGTCGGTCGTCTCATTGAGGTCCTGCGGCCACAACCTGTGCACGGTGACATCCCAACACGCGGTTAGGCTGCGTTCATGTCCGCCCCGCGCCTGGTCGATCGCGATCCCCGGATCGGGGCCGATGAGCTGGTCGACGCGATGGTGCCGCCGCCGATGTTCGACGGCGTCCGGTTCGACACCTACGTGCCAAGCCCCGACGAGCCGAGCCAGGCCGCCGCCGTGGTCGCGTGCCAGGAGTTCGCCAAGCGGGTCGCCGCGCCGATGGCCGGCAAGAGCTGGCTGCGGTCCCTGTTCAGCAGCGGCGAGCCGGTCGCGCACGACCTGCCCGGCCTGTACCTGGACGGCGGCTTCGGCGTCGGCAAGACGCACCTGCTCGCCTCGATCTGGCACGCGGTGCCCGGCCCCAAGGCGTACGGGACGTTCGTCGAGCTGACCCACCTGGTCGGCGCGCTCGGCTTCCACGACACGGTCGCCAGGCTGTCCGGCCACCGGCTGCTGGCCATCGACGAGTTCGAGCTGGACGACCCCGGCGACACCATGCTGGTGACCCGGCTGCTGTCCGAGCTGACCGCGGCAGGCGTGTTCGTGACGGCGACGTCGAACACGTTGCCGGACAAGCTCGGCGAGGGCCGGTTCGCGGCGGACAGCTTCCTGCGCGAGATCCAGTCGCTGTCGGCGAAGTTCGGCGTGGTCAGGGTCGACGGCCCCGACTACCGGCACCGGGGGCTGCCCGACGCCCCCGACCCTATGACGGACGAGGAGCTGGCGGCCAGCGCCGCGGCGCTCCCCGGCAGCACGCTGGACGACTTCGACGAGCTGTGCGCGCACCTGGCCACGCTGCACCCGTCCCGCTACGGCCGGCTCGTCGACGGCGTGTCCTCGGTGCACCTGCGGGGCGTGCACGCCGCGCCGGACCAGGACGTGGCGCTGCGGCTGGTGGCGTTCGGCGACCGGCTGTACGACCGGGCGGTGCCGGTCGCGGTGTCCGGCCGGCCGCTCTCGGAGCTGTTCACCGAGGAGATGCTGCGCGGCGGCTACCGCAAGAAGTACCTGCGCGCGGTGTCCCGACTCGTGGCGCTGTCCCGGCAGTCCGCGAATTCCGTTGGCAGCTAAGGAAATTCGCCGCTAGTCTGCCCGGATGAGCACAGATCCCGTTGCGGCGGGCGAATTCTCGACCCTGGTGCGCGCCGCGCGGACCGAGGACGCCCGCGCCATCGCCACCATCCACGTGGCGTCCTGGCGGGTCACCTACCGGGGCGCCGTCCCGGACGACTACCTCGCCGGGCTGTCGGTCGACCGCCGCGTGCCCTCCTGGGAGCAGCGGATCACCGAGCCAACGCAGCACGTCCTGGTGGCCGAGGCGGCCGGCCAGGTGCGGGGGTTCGCCGCGGTCGGGCCGTGCCGCGACGCGGACGCCGAGGAGAGCACCGGCGAGCTGTACGCGATCTACCTCGACCCGGACTGGGCGGCGCGCGGGCTCGGCACGCTGCTGGACGCGGGCGGGGCCGCCGCGCTGGCCGGGGCGGGGTTCCGCCGCGCCACGCTGTGGGTGCTGGATTCCAACGAGCGGGCCAGGCGGTTCTACGAGCGCCAGGGCTGGGCGGCCGACGGCGCGAGCAAGGTCGACGAGAGCCCGGTCATGACGCTGCACGAGGTGCGCTACGCCCGCACCCTGACGTAGCCCCCTCGTCCCTTTTCTGGCGGCCGAACGGCCTCTCTCGGATTGCCGGGCCGCGTCCATCGGGTAATCGGTTCGCTTCCTGGAGCCGGACCAGGGAGCATCGGCGCTCGTGGGCTTCCTTGAGGCGAACGGGCTGAGCTACGTGCTGCCCGACGGCCGCGAACTGTTCCGAGATGTGTCGTTCCGCGTCGGCGGCAACGGCGTCGTCGCGCTGGTCGGAGCGAACGGCGCCGGCAAGACGACGCTGCTTCGCCTGCTGGCGGGCGAGCTGACCCCCGCGCTCGGCAGCGTGTCCGTGCAGGGCGGCCTCGGCGTCATGCCGCAGTTCGTCGGCTCGGTGCGGGACGACCGCACGGTGCGCGACCTGCTGCTGTCGGTGGCTCCTGCGCCGCTGCGGGACGCGGCCGCCGAGCTGGACGCGGTCGAGCTGGCGCTGATGGAGTCCGACGACGAGAAGACCCAGATGCGTTACGCCGAGGCGCTGGCGACCTGGGGCGAGGCCGGCGGCTACACCGCGGAAGTGTTGTGGGACACCGTCACCGTCGCGTCGCTCGGTGTGCCGTTCGACCGGGCGAAGTACCGCGAGGTGCGCACGATGTCCGGCGGCGAGCAGAAACGGCTGGTGCTGGAGGCGTTGCTGCGCGGCGGCGAACAGGTGCTGCTGCTGGACGAGCCGGACAACTACCTCGACGTGCCTGGCAAACGCTGGCTCGAGCAGCGGCTGTCCGAGACCGGCAAGGCCGTGCTGCTGGTCAGCCACGACCGCGAGCTGCTCGCCGAGGCCGCCACCCAGGTGGTGACGGTCGAGGCGCACACCGCGTGGCTGCACGGCGGCAGCTTCCGCACCTGGCACGCGGCGCGGGCGGCGAGGCTGGCTCGGCTGGCCGAGCTGCACCGCCGCTGGGACGACGAGCACAACCGGCTGCGGGAGCTCGTGCGCACCCTCCAGATCCAGGCGTCGATCAGCGAGGTCATGGCGGCCAAGTACCGCGCGATGCAGACCAGGCTGCTCAAGTTCGAGGAGGCCGGTCCGCCGCCGGAGATGCCGCGCGACGAGGAGGTGCGGCCGAGGCTGCGCGGCGGCCGGACCGCGGTCCGCGCGATCACCTGCGAGCGGCTGGAGCTCACCGGGCTGATGCGGCCGTTCGACACGGAGATCTTCTTCGGCGACCGGGTGTGCGTGCTCGGCTCGAACGGGTCCGGCAAGAGCCACTTCCTGCGGCTGCTCGGCGATCCGGACGCGGCGACCGTGTCGCACACCGGCGTCTGTCGGCTCGGTTCGCGGGTCGTGCCGGGGCTTTTCGCGCAGACGCACCAGCATCCCGAGTGGGTCGGCAGGACGCTGGTCGACGTGCTGTGGCACGGCGAGGGCGACCGGTCCGGCATGGATCGCGGCCGGGCCATGTCGGTGCTGAGCCGGTACGGCCTTGCCGCCAGCGGCGACCAGCGGTTCGAGACGCTGTCCGGCGGGCAGCAGGCGCGGTTCCAGATCGCGCTACTCGAACTGTCCGGGGCGACGCTGCTGCTGCTCGACGAGCCGACCGACAACCTCGACCTCGCCTCGGCGGAGGCGCTCCAGGACGCGCTGTCGGAGTTCACCGGCACGGTGGTCGCGGTGACGCACGACCGCTGGTTCGCCAGGTCGTTCGACCGTTACCTATTGTTCCGCTCCACCGGCGAGGTGTCCGAAGTGGACGAACCGGTGTGGGACGAGACCAGGGTGCAGCGCGTCAGGTGATCCTGTCCTGGACCCTCCGACAGTGGGAGGGTCCAGGATGGACCCGTGCTGGACGAACTACTGACCATCGGCCGCTTCGCGCGGCTGTGCCGGCTGAGCGTGAAGCAGCTGCGCCACTACGACGAGACGGGCCTGCTGCGGCCGGCGCGCGTCGACCCGGCAACGGGCTACCGGCACTACGCGCGGACCCAGGCGCGGGACGCGCTCACGGTGGCGCTGCTGCGGGATCTCGACCTTCCGTTGCCGGTGATCGCCGACGTGCTGGCCGCGCAGGGGGCGGAGCGGGCCGACATCCTGCGCGGCGAGCGGGATCGGCTGGCCGCCAGGATCGAGCGCGACCGGGTCCGGCTCGGGCTGCTCGACCGGCTCGCCGACGACCGCCAGCACCGGCACGAGGTCGAGCTGGCGCGGGAGCCCGCGCTGCGCCTCGCGGTGCTGCGGGCCACGTGTGGTCCCGCCGACCTCGGCGCGCGCACCGGTGATCTCGTCGGCAGGCTGCTGGCCGCCGCCGGCCGCGCCCGAACCCCGTGGACGCCGCCGCTGCGCGGCCTGTTCCCGCTGGACCTCGCCGACGGCATGAGCGTCGCCGTCGGCATCGACATAGGCGCGGGGCCGCCGCCCGAGGAGACCTCGGTGGAGATCCTCGGCGAGGGGCCAGTCGTCGCGACCGTCCACATCGGACCATACGCGGAACTTCCGTTGGCCTACAACGCCTTGTTCGCCTGGGTGCACGAACGCGGCCTGCGTCCCGTGCCCCCGGTGCGCGAGGAGTACCTGGTGTCGCCCGGCGAGGCCGACGCCGACGAGCTGATGACCAGGATCAGCATCCCGATCGCAGACCTCCCGAAGGAGACGGTGTGACCGCGCCGAAGCAGGACCTCAAGAAGGTGCACCGGTCGGTGTACTCGGCCACGACGGAACCGGCCATGGTCGACGTGCCCGAGCTGCCGTTCCTGATGATCGACGGCGCAGGCGACCCGAACAGCGACGGCTACCGGGCCGCGGTCGAGGCGCTCTACGGCGCGGCCTACGGGATCCGGTTCGCCCTCAAGAACTCGGGCATCCTGGAGTACCCGGTGATGCCGTCCCAGGGCCTGTGGTGGACGGCCGAGCCGCACGGCTACACCCAGGACGGTGACCGGGCCGACTGGCGCTGGACCATGATGATCATGCAACCGCCGCAGGTCACGCCGGAGCTCGTCGCGGACACCATCGCCGCCGTGGCCAGCAAGAAGCCGGGACTCCCGGTCGAAGGCGTGCGCCTGGCGAACCACGCGGAGGGCCGGTGCAGCCAGATCCTGCACGTCGGCCCCTTCCGCACGGAGCCCGCGACGATCGACCGGCTGCACGCCTTCATCGCCGACAACGCGATGGTCATCGCCGGCCGCCACCACGAGATCTACCTGTCCAACCCCAACCGCACCGCACCGGAGAAGATGCGCACCATCATCCGCTACCCGGTGCGGCCGACCCGGTAGTTCGCGATGTGTGGCCGCGCGGCGCTGGACACCGCACCAGACATCAGACATCCGGCCGGGCGGCACGGGTCGCGCCGGCCGACGCGATCACCACGCAGCACACCGCGACCCACTGCACCGGCCGAAGCGACTCGCCGAGCACCAGCAGCCCGGCGACCGCGGCCACCGCGGGCTCCAGGCTCATCAGCACGCCGAACACCCTCGGCGGGATCCGCCGCAACGCCTCGAGTTCCAAGGAGTACGGGATCACCGAGGACAGCAGCGCGACGCCGAGGCCGGCGATCAGCACGGCGGGCTGCAACAGCGTCGTGCCGGCGTCGGCGATGCCGAACGGGAGCACCAGCAGGCCGGCCAGCACCGCCGACAGCGCGAGCCCCTTGCCATCGTCGGTCCGGCTGCCCAGCGCCGCGCCGAGCATGATGTAGCAGGCCCAGCACACGGCCGCGACCAGCGCGAACAGCACGCCGGACCATGCCAGCCCGCCGTCCGACCTGGTCAGCAGCACCACTCCGCCGCCGGCCAGCAACGCCCACAGCCCGTCCAGCCAGCGGCGCGAGCCCGCGACGGCGACGGCCAGCGGCCCGAGGAACTCGATGGTGACGGCCGCGCCGAGCGGAATGCGCGCGAGCGCCTGGTAGAAGGCGAGGTTCATGCAGCCGAGCACCGCGCCGAAGCCGAGCACCACCAGCAGGGTCCGCCGGTCCAGCCGGAGCGAAGGCCGCCAGACCAGCACCAGCACCACGGCCGCGCCGACCAGCCGCAGCGTGACCGTGCCGGCCGCGCCGGCCAGCGAGAACAGCTGCTTGGCGACCGCCGCGCCGACCTGGAGGCTGACGATGCCGAACAGCACCAACGCGGGCGGCGGCATCGCGCCGAGCGTCCTGCCGGCCAGCGCGGCCAGCCGCGCCCTCGGCACCGCGCCGGGCACCCTGTCGACGTGCGCCATCACCACGATCAGCGACCTCGTCTCTCGCGTTCGGCCAGGCCACCCGGAGTCCCCGCCAGGCGGCCTCGCCCATCCTCACCCGCGCACCCGCCGGAACGCACACCCGTTTCCGAGGTGTCCCACCCACCGAAATCCCCGCTCACCGGGGCCTCACCTTGGCCGTGCGAGGCTTCCGGAACACTCTTCCTGGACACTGCGGAGAGCTTGCCCACTCGGCGCGAGCGCTCCCGACGAGAAAGCGGGGAACAGCCGTGCCGCGCCGTCCGGTCGCCCACGACTCCGGGGTCGCCGGTAGGCGCCACCTGCTGCTCTTGCCGGTGCTCCTGTTGGGGTTGGTCACCGCGTGCAGCGCCGGGGCGTCCAACCGCCCGGTGATCGCGTTCAGCGGCACCGGGCAGGGCTACGGCAGCCCGACGACGTCGACGGGACCGCTGCCGCTGCCCCCGCTGGAGACCCCGCAGGGCGGCAAGATGTCCTGGTCGAACTGCGCGGACGCGACCCGTGCGCGCCTCGGCGACCTCGCCCCGCCCGCCTCGGTGAAGCTGGAGTGCGCCCGCATGTCGGTGGCGCTGGACGCGCCCAACATGCCCGGCCGTGGCCACGCCAGGATCAGCGTGCTCAAGGTGGGCAGCGGCCCGACCCCGCTGGTGGTCGTCAACGACGCGGGCGGCGAGCCAGGCTCCACCTACGCGGCGCGGCTCGCGGCCAAGTTGCCGCCCGAGGTGCTCAACACGTTCTCGCTGATCGGGATCGACCGCAGGGGCACCGGCGGGTCCGACGCCGTGCAGTGCGTGCCCGGCAGGTCGCGGACCGCCATCATCGGCTTCGACCCTGCCCAGGCCAACACCGACGGCATCCAGTCCGCGGCAGGAGAAGCGAGCCGGGAGTGCGTGCTCGACCTCGACATCCGGCTCGGCGCGCTGGACACCTGGCGGGCCTCCTCCGACCTGGAGGACCTGCGCACCGGGCTCGGCGCGAGCCGCATCAACGCGATCGGCAGGGGCGACGGCGCCAAGGTGCTGACCACCTACGCGAGCCGGTTCCCCGGCCAGGTCGGCCGGATGGTGCTGGACGGCGCGCCCGATCCGACCCTGGACACCTCGGGCAGGGCAGAGGCGCGCGCGGTCGGCGCCGAAGCGGCGTTCCAGGCGTTCGCGACCGACTGCGCCGCACGGGGCTGCCCGCTCGGCGCGGACCCCAAGCAGAAGCTGCTCGCCCTGCTGGACCAGTTGCGCGGCGCGCCGTTGCGGACCTCGGACGGCACCCAGCTCACCGCGGGCACCGCGCTGAACGCCGTGCTGGTCGGGCTCGGCGACCGGGCCAGCTGGCCCGCGCTCGGCGACGCGATCGCCAAGGCGGCGACCGGGGACGGCACCGGGCTCGCGACGCTGGTGCAGCCGCTGTTCGGCGACGGCGACCAGAACCCGCCGAGGCTGGACGCCGACCTGGTGACAGGCTGCAACGACGACGCGACCAGGATCACCCCGCAGCAGGTGGCCGCGCTGGCGCAGGACTGGCGGAACCGGCACCCGCTGTTCGGCGGCCTGTTCGCGCAACGCCTGCTGCTGTGCGGGCCGTGGTCGGTGCCGAATCCGCCACAGGTGCCGTCCGGAGTCAACACCCCGCCGATGCTGGTGGTGAGCACCGCGGGCGACCCGGTGACCCCGCAGTCGGGCACCGAGCGCGCGGCGCAGCAGCTGTCGGCCGGCGTGCTCGTTGGCTGGCAGGGCGGCGGACACGGCGCGCTCGGCCAGTCCAGCTGCGCCACGGCCGCCGCGCAGCACTTCCTCATCGACGGCAAGTCGCCGACGAACGGGACCGTCTGCCCGCCGTGACAACAAGGCTCGGCGCTCGTCGAGCGCCGAGCCCCTCGGCCTGCTATGTCAGCAGCCGCTACAGCATCCACATCCGGGACCGGTGCAGGTCGAGCAGCAACCGCACCCGCCGGCTTGGACGTTCTCCACGGACCTCTCTACGGACCTCTCCACCGACATGGCAGCCTCCCGAGCTAGGAGCAAGCAACAACCACTGACGGTAGGACCCGCCGCACTCCCCGCTATACCGCTACGCGGGGGAACGGCGTCACCCGGTCGTTGACCAGGTCGTATTTACTGGTAGCAACAGGTGATTGAGTCCCACCCGGGCAGTTCGGGCACCGCGTCAACCACACCCCAGAGCCAGACCACGCCTCAGGACCAGCGGCACGTCCAGCCGGCTCGTCAGCTCGTCAGCTCGTCAAGGGCCCGCTGCGCGGCCTCCAGCTCGGCACGCAGCTGCGCGACCCGCGCGGCGTGCTGCTCCCGCGCCGCGTCCAGCACGGTCTCAATCGCCTCGGCGACCTCGGGGTGCAACGCCTTGGCCGCCTGGGCGACGGCGGAAGCGGGGACCGGCACCGCGCGGACCGTCCGCTTCTTGCCGGAGACCACGTCCGCGGTCCACTCCCCCTCGGCGGTCGAGGTCAGCGTCACCGTCACCTCGGCGACCCTCGGCCTGCGGCCGGCGGCGGCGCGGGCCGGACGCCTTGCGCCGTCCTGCTCCCCCGACTTGGGCTCCGCCGACCTTGGCTCGGTGGGCCTCGCCTCGGCTGGCCTCGTCGGCTCGGCCGGCTTCGCCGCGCGGGCCGGCCTGCTCTCGGTCGGCGCGACCTCCGGCATCCACGGCTCCACGGTCGGTGCGGCGGCCTCGGCCACCTCGGGCTTGGCGGCCTCTGGCTTGGCGGCGCGCGCGGCGGGCTTGGTCGCGGGCTTGCGCGGCGGCTTGGCGACCGTCAGCTCGGCCGGCGAGAACGACAGCACGTCCTTCGAACCGGTCGGGCGTAACTGGATGAAGTCCCCTTCGGCCGGTTCGTCGAAGGCGACCACCTTGGCCGAGCGGCCGGCCTCGACCCCGACGGCGGCGGGGGTGAACCAGACGGTGCAGGGGCGGCCGGCGGCGAGCTCCGCGCGCAAGTGGTCAAGATCCTGTGGTGACAACGAGTTGTGCTTCGACGAACGTTGCTGCGCCATCTGCCCTCCCGAAACCACCACACCCAACCGTCCTCAATGGACAGTTCCGTCGCCCGCCACGACCGAGCCAAAATAGCACAGACGTTCGAACAGTGGATCTCGCGGGCGGACACGAGTTCGCGCGCGACCCCGAGGGTCAGCCCTCGTCGCGCAGCCGGTACTCGCAGCCGTACTCGACCGCGTAGTGAAGATCGTAGTGATGCACGATCTTGGGGCCGCCGTGCAGGTGCACGTGGGTCACCGTGGGCATCGGCTCGGGCTGTGGCTGCGGCCGCGACTCGACCCGCCCGTCGAGCGGGCCGCCGACGAACCGCACGTGATAGCCATGCGACATCGCGTCCTCCGCTCCCGCCCGTGGACAGACCTCCCCAATAGTAAGGCGAAGATCTGCCTCGACACCAAGACCTGCCATCCGTTTCACCGCACCGAAACAGTCCACAGTGGACAAACAGGATCGGGCCGTCGGCGCTCACCGCAGCTCTGTTGCGTTATGTAGTACATCTGCTATCTTTCGACGCGACGCTTCGACAGGGGGAGAGAGTTCTGTGACAGTGATAGAGGAGCCGGACAGCGCCACCCGGCGCATTCGGCCGCCCGAGGACGACACCGTGCTCGACGTGCGCGACCTCCAGATGCGGTACGGCAGCACCGACGTGCTCACCGGGGTCACCTTCGCGGCGCGGCGCGGCGAGGTGCTCGGGCTGCTCGGCCCGAACGGCGCAGGCAAGACCACCACGATCGAGATCCTCGAAGGGTTTCGGATGCGCTCGGCCGGCGAGGTCAGCGTGCTCGGCATCGACCCGGCGCAGGGCGACGAGGCGTGGCGCGCCCGGCTCGGCGTCGTGCTCCAGTCCTGGCGCGACCACGGAAAATGGCGGGTCAGGGAGCTGCTCGCGCACCTCGGCACCTACTACACGCCCTACGCGACGGGCGGGGCCAGGGGTCCGTGGGACCCCGACGAGCTGGTCTCCGCCGTCGGGCTGACCGAGCACGCGCACAAGCGGGTTGGGCGGCTCTCCGGCGGCCAGCGGCGGCGGCTCGACGTGGCGATCGGCATCGTCGGCCGTCCCGAACTGCTGTTCCTCGACGAGCCGACGGTGGGGTTCGACCCCGAGGCGCGACGCGAGTTCCACGACCTGGTGCACCGGCTGTCCGATGACGAGGACACCACCATCCTGCTCACCACGCACGACCTCGACGAGGCGGAGAAGCTGGCCGACCGCATCGTGATCCTGGCGGGCGGGGCGATCATCGCGGACGGCTCGGCCGACGAGCTGTCGCGCCGGATGTCCACCGAGGCCGAGATCAAGTGGACCCGCGACGGGCAGCGCTTCGTGCACTCCACGCTCGACTCGACCAAGTTCGTGCACGACCTGTTCAGGCAGTACGGCGAGGCGATCGGCGATCTCGAGGTGCGGCGGGCTTCGTTGGAGGACACCTACGTGGCGATGGTGCGCGAGCACGAGGCGGGCCGGGGCACGGCCGCCGTGCGCAAGTTCGAGGGAGCGACCAGGTGAGAAGCGGCAAGGCGAACGCGATGCGGGCCGGCTGGTCGCGCGGGATCATCGAGCTGCGGCACATGCTCAGCACCCCGCAGGACCTGTGGACGTTCTTCTTCTTCACGGCGATCCTGCTGGCCGTCACGATCTTCATGCGGGGCTCGACCGTGGAGGGCACGAGCTTCTCGCTCGGCTCCATGACGCTGCCGAGCATCCTCGGCATGAGCATCGCGTCGGGCGGGCTGACGAACCTGACCCAGATGCTCACCGTCGAGCGGGAGGACGGCACGCTGCTGCGGGCCAAGGCCGTGCCGGACGGGATGCTCGGCTACCTCGTCGGCAAGGTCGTCCTGGTGTCCGGGCTGACCCTGGTGAACATCGCCGCGCTGCTGATCCCCGGCCTGTTCCTGTTCAGCGGCATCGCGACCGGCGGCGTCGGCTCGTGGCTGACCTTCGCGTGGGTCCTCGCGCTCGGGCTGGCCGCGTGCCTGCCGCTCGGCGCGATCCTCGGGTCGATGTTCTCCAACCCCAGGATGATGGGGCTGATCATGTTCCCGATCATGGGAGCGGTCGGCATTTCGGGGATCTTCTACCCGACCAGCGCGCTGCCGGAGTGGTTGCAGGGGATCGCGCAGGTGTTGCCGATCTACTGGCTCGGCCTCGGCATGCGGTCGGCGCTGCTGCCCGACGGCCTGTCCGCCGTCGAGATCGGCCACTCGTGGCGGCACCTGGAAACGCTGGGGGTGCTGGGACTCTGGGCCGCGTTCGGCCTGACCGTCGCGCCGATCGTGTTGCGTAGGATGGCCCGTCGCGAGTCAGGTTCGAGCGTGGCAGCGCGCCGCGAGAAGGCCATGCAGCGCGTCACCTGACGCGGCGCGGTCGCAGCGAAAACCACTGTCGGAGAAAGGGTATCCGGTAAGCATGAGCGAGGTGATCTACAACCGCATCGCGATGTTGCGTGCGGAACGGGGGATCTCCCGGAGACAACTCGCCGAGGCGCTCGGGGTGCACTACCAGACGGTGGGCTACCTGGAGCGGGGCGAGTACAGCCCCAGCCTGTTCCTCTCCCTGCGGATCGCGGAGTACTTCGAGGTCGCGGTGGAGGTCGTCTTCTCCACCACGCCCTTCCCCCGCATCGGCGGCGCCGAACACACGGCCTGACCGCGCGGGTCGGCTACAGGGTCCAGAACGCCGCGACGCGGCCGAGGTACTCGAACTCGATCTTCGCGCCGGCCAGCCGGGCGGGATCCACGTCGAAGTACACGTCGCCAGCGGCCTTCTGCCCCTCGCTGAGGCTGACGGTGACCAGCGGCGTGCCGGGCATGTCGAGGCCGGGCGTGCTCGGCACGGCCGTCCCGTCGGCGTAGACGATCTTGAAGCTGATCGAGTTGGCCATCACGCTGGTCGCCTTGGTCTGCGTGGCCACCATCTGGATGCTCGTCGACGCGTACGAGCCGTTCTTGGCGCGCGGCGCGTACGGGGAGGTGCGCTGGAGGTCCAGCTGGAGCGGGGACACGCTGAGCGTGTAGGTGTCGCCGAGGGCGGTCCGCAGCGACACCTGCTGACCGACCGGGACGGTCTTCGGCTCCTCGATCCTGGGCGTGGTGAAGGCCGGCGTCCTCGTCGCCACCGGCGGGAGGAAACTCGGCGACGGCCGCACCGGGGCCGCCCGGTTCTCGTTCTTGGGCGGATTGGCGAGGCTGACGGCGATCACCACGAAGAGCAGCACGACCACCAGCCCGGCCGCGCCGAGCCCGATCCACAGATTCCGGTTGGACCTGGATTCCGGCACGGGCGCGTGCGGGACAACCCCAGTCTGGTCGGGCGCCGGCTGGAACGACGGGAACTGCCCCGTCGTCTGCTGCCCCGCCGCCTGCGGGCCGGGCGCCTGCGGCCAGGAGGTGACGGCGGGCAGCTCGGCGACGGGAATCCCGGTGACCGGGATCTGCGCGCCGGGGATCTCGTCGATGGGAATCACGGGCGCGAGGTCCTGCGGAACGGCCACGGGCGCGAGGTCGTCCGGAACGCCACTGTCCGGACCGCCGGGGTTCGCGTGCACCTCCGGGCCGGCCTGGCCCGCTGGGGTGCCGGGCTGCTCGGGGGTGCCGGGGTTCTCCGGGTTCAACGCTGACGCTCCTGGCTGCTGGTGCGGTCGCCGCAGCAGCCCGATGGGGCGCGCGCGAGCCGTGGTCTGTTCGAGGCCGAGAGCCAGTATGGGTGAGTCGCCCGATTCACCCAACCGGATACCGACGCGAGGTGACCGACACTACTCAACTGCTCCACCGTCACCCCCGGTGTTGCACCTACGAAATAATGTGCAACACTTGGGTCATGCCCACCACTCGGCCACGTCACACGATCACAGAGACGGACGAGATCGCCGCAGCGCTGCATGAGGCGGCGCTCCGGTGGCCGGATCAGCCGCCCACCCGCCTCCTCGCCCTGTTGATCATCGAGGGGCGTCGGGCCCTGCACCACAACGTTGAGAACCGACGTGCCGTCATCGCCGCGAATGCCGGCGCCCTCACCGGCACCTACGAGCCGGGCTACCTGGAGGCACTGCGCGCGGAGTGGCTCGCGTGATCGTTCTGGACGCCAACGTCCTGATCGCCTATCTGGACAAGCAGGATCAGCACCACATCAGCTCGGTGAACATGTTGTCGGCGGCTGCCGACAACGACTTCGCGGTCAGCGCGCTGAACCTGTCAGAGGTGCTGGTACGGCCCGCCATGAACGGCACATCCAAGCAGGCAATTCAGATCATCGCTCATGACCTGGACGTCCTGGTGGTCCCGATCCTCGGCCCCGATGCGGTCACTCTCGCCCTCATCCGCGCCGAGACGAGGCTTCGCATGCCCGACTGCTGCGTTCTGCTGGCCGCAGACAAGGTGACGGCCAGCTCGATCATGACCTTCGATGACCAACTCGCGCAGGCCGTCGAGGCACGCGGTCTCTCGGTCACCAGGTAGCCTCAGTCGGCCTGCTTCGCCCTGGACGGCTGGACGCGCGGCGGCTCGCCAGGCATCTTCGGATAGTCGGGCGGGTACGGCATCTCCCCCAGCCCCCGGTCGCGCTCGTCGCGCTCGTACCACTCCAGCAGCCGCTCGAGCCCGAACGCCTCCGCGTCGATCTCCGCGTGCGCGTCGCCGTGTTCGGCCAGCCAGTCCGGCACGGTCAGCACGTCGAAGTCGTCCGGGTCCACAGTGGACAGTTGGTCCCAGGTGACCGGGGTCGACACGGTCGCCCTCGGCGTGCCGCGCACCGACCACGCCGACGCGACGGTCCGGTCCCGCGCGGCCTGGTTGAAGTCGAGGAAGACCCGCTCGCCGCGTTCCTCCTTCCACCACGCCGTGGTCGCCTCGGTCGGCGCGCGGCGCTCCACCTCGCGGGCCAGCGCGATCACGGCGTGCCGCACCTGCACGAAGTCCCACTCCTGACGGATCCGGACCAGCACGTGCACGCCGCGCCCGCCGGAGGTCTTCGGATATCCGGTCAGCCCGGCCTCGGCCAGCACCTCGCGGAGCACACCGGCCACCCGCACCGCGTCGCCGAATCCCGTGCCCGGCTGGGGATCCAGGTCCACCCGCAGCTCGTCGGGGTGGTCCACGTCTGGCCGCCGCACCGGCCACGGGTGGAAGTCGAACGTGCCGAGATTCGCCGCCCACGCAAGCACGGCGGGCTCGGTCGGACAGACCTCGTCCGCGGCGCGCCCCGAGGGAAACGTGATACGCACGGACTCCACCCACTCGGGCGCGCCCTTGGGCACCCGCTTGGCGTAGAACGGCTCGCCGGCTACCCCGTCCGGAAAGCGCTTCAGCGTCGTCGGGCGGTCCCGCAGCACGGCGAGCAGCGGCGTCGCCACCGCCAGGTAGTACTCCACCACCTGCCGCTTGGTGATGCCCCGCTCCGGGAAGTAGATCTTGCCAGGACTCGACACGCGCACGGTGCGATCCCCGTGCGGTCCGGGAACGGTGAGTTCCAGATGCTCGGCCACGGAGATCAGCCTAGGTGTTCCGCCCTGCCCCGTTCGCGCCGCCGACGATCACGTCGTCGTACAGGTTGGTCAACCCGTCCACGAACGCCCGCACGGCCAGTTCGAAGCTGTCCCGGTCGATCTCCTCGGCGTGCTGCCGCAACCGGTGCGCCTGGCTGAGGTTCGGGTACCGGTCCACGTACACCTGCACGTCGTCCTCGAACCCGCCGGAGAACGAGCTCATCGCCGCCCCGACCACCAGGTACTTGGTGGACGCCCCGATCATCGTCGCGTAGCGCGGCGGCCAGCCCGCGCCGACCAGGCCGCCGTGCACCGCGTCCGCGCGCCGCAGGGAGGCCTCTCGCCTGGCCGGGCCGTAGGCCAGGAACGGCACGATGTTGGGGTGCGCGGCGAGCGCGGCGCGGTAGGACCGCGCCCAGGTGACGAGCCCGTGCCGCCAGTCACCCGCCTCGAAACCGGTCACGTCGACCTGGCTCATGATGTCGTTGGCCAGCGCGTCGAGCAGTTCGTCCTTCGTCGCGACATGCCCGTACAGCGAGGGCGCCCGCACGCCGAGCTCGGCGGCGAGCTTGCGCATGGACAGGCCGTCCAGCCCGTCGCGGTCGACGATGGCCAGCGCTGCGGCCCTGATGCGGGCCCCGTTCAGGATCGGGGTGCTCGGCCGTGGCACGTCCCCTCCCCTGCTCGGCGGCGGTGTCGGCGATCGAGAGGTCTTGTCAGCGATCGGCGGCGTGCCTAGATTAAAACCTAACGGCGTTCGGTTTCCCATCCCTACCGCACAAGGGGTTGAGCGCGTGGACCTGCGCATCTCCGACGAGCACCGACAGCTGCGCGAGCTGGCCAACCGGTTCACCGAGGACCGGATCGTGCCGCACGCGGCCGAATGGGACCGGGTCGAGGCGATCGACAGATCGCTGGTGCCCGCGCTCGGCGAGGTGGGCTTCCTCGGGCTGACCGTGCCGGAGGAGTACGGCGGCTCCGGCGGCGACAACCTGGCCTACTGCCTGGTGTTGGAGGAGATCGCCAAGGGCGACTCCGCGGTGCGCGGCATCATCTCGGTGTCGCTCGGCCTGGTCGGCAAGACGATCGCCAAGCACGGCACCGAGGAGCAGAAGAAGGAATGGCTGCCCCGGCTGTGCGCTGGCGAGGCGCTGGCCTGCTTCGGGCTCACCGAACCCGGCACCGGCTCGGACGCGGCCTCGCTGGCCACGCGGGCCGAACGGGTCGGCTCGGACTGGGTGATCACCGGCCGGAAGATCTTCATCACCAACGGAACCTGGGCCGAGGTGGCGCTGATCTTCGCGCGCACCGGCGGTCCCGGCCCCAAGGGCATCACCGCGTTCCTGGTGCCGACCGCGAGCGCGGGCTTCGAGGCCACGGAGATCCACGGCAAGCTCGGCATGCGCGGCCAGGCCACCGCCGAGCTGGTCCTGGACGGTGTGCGAGTGCCCGACTCGGCCCGCATCGGTGAACAGGGCCAGGGCTTCCGGCTCGCGATGGCCGCGCTCGACCGGGGACGGATGTCCGTCGCGGCCGGCTGCGTCGGCGCCGCGCGCGGCGCGCTCGAGGCGAGCCTGCGGTACGCCAAGGAGCGCGAGCAGTTCGGCAAGCCGATCGCCGGTTTCCAGCTGGTGCAGGAACTTCTGGCCGAGATGGCCGTGGAGACCGACGCCGCGCGGCTGCTCACCTGGCGGGTCGCCGACCTCGCCGACCGGGGCGAGCCCTTCGGCACCGAGGCGTCCATGGCCAAGCTCTACGCCAGCGAGGCCGCCGTGCGCGCGGCCAACAACGCCATCCAGGTCTTCGGCGGGTACGGCTACATCGACGAGTACCCGGTCGGCAAGTACCTGCGCGACACCAGAGTCACCACGCTCTACGAAGGCACGAGTCAGATCCAGAAACTGCTCATCGGCCGCGCGTTGACCGGTGTGAACGCGTTCGGCTGAACGCGGAGAGGGGACGGGGACAGTGGACTTCACACTGGATGAGGACCAGCGCGAGATCCGCGACTGGGTGCGCACCTTCGTGCGCCGCGAGATCACGCCGCTCGAGCCGGAAGTGCTTCGCAGGGAACGAAACGGCCGGCCTGGGCTGACCAGGGACGAGCTGCGCGAGCTCCAGCTCAAGGCCAAGGAGGCCGGTTTCTTCGGGGTGCTCACCCCGCAGGAGTACGGCGGCATGGGCCTTGGCGCGGTGATGACGGCGCTGCTCGAGTCGGAGCTTGGCCGGTCGTTCGTGCCGTTCCGGTTCGGCGGCTATGCGGACAACATCCTGTTCCACGGCAACGAGGAGCAGAAGGAGCGCTACCTGCTGCCGACCATCTCCGGCGAGCGCATCTCGTGCTTCGCGATCACCGAGCCGGGCGCAGGCTCCGACGCGAAGGCCATCCGCACCTCGGCGCGCCAGGACGGCTCGGACTGGATCATCAACGGCGAGAAGACCTTCATCACCCAGGGCAACGACGCCGACTTCACGATGGTCTTCGCGGTCACCGACAAGGAGAAGGGCGCCGACGGCGGCGTCACCTGCTTCCTGGTCGACCGGGACATGGGCTGGAAGTCCGAGCCCATCGACACGATGGGCGAATGGGGTCCGGCCGCGCTGGTCTTCGAGGACGTGCGGGTGCCGAAGGAGAGCGTGCTCGGCGAGGTCGGCAAGGGCTTCCAGCTGGCCATGCAGTGGATCGGCCAGGGCCGCTACCTGTTGCCCGCGCGCGCGATCGGCTCGTGCGAGCGGCTGGTGGAGATGGCCATCGAGCAGGCGCGGACCAGGGTGACCTTCGGCGAGCTGCTGGCGGAACGGCAGGCCATCCAGTGGATGATCGCCGACTCCGCGGTGGAGATCGAGGCGCTGCGGTGGTTGGTGCTGCACGCCGCCTGGCAGGTCGACCAGGGCATGGACTCCCGGCAGGCGCAGTCCATCGCCAAGCTGTACGGCGGGGTCAAGGCGAACGAGATCGTGGACCGGGTGCTCCAGATCCACGGCGGCATGGGTTACACCAGGGAACTGCCGATCGAGCGGTGGTACCGGGAGCTTCGGCTGCTGCGCATCTACGAGGGCACCGACGAGATCCAGCGCCGCACCATCGCGCGCAACCTGCTCAAGGGGCACGCCAAGATCGGCGGATCCCTCGTCTAGTAGATTGTTGCTTCTAACGTTTGGGGTATAGGGGGTGGAGGCGGTTGCGGGCTTCGTCGGTGGTGAAGTGCCAGTCGTCCTGCCTCTGGTTGGCGTTGGTG
>NZ_VUOB01000003.1 GCF_008386585.1 Solihabitans fulvus | reverse complement strand
GCCGTCGGCCGTAGCGAAGCGGAAGGCCGGCATAGCCGGGGATGGATGCGGGGACGCTGGAACGCGACAGGCCCAGCGCGCCGCCGCCGGCGGCGCGCCTTGATCCCATAGAGCCAAATTCGGCAGCAACTAAAGCAAGCGCAGGACGTAGCCCAGGTTGACCATGCTCGTCGTGATCGCGTCGGCTCCGGCATCGGCGAAGAGTGCTGACTTGCCGGGCTTGTTCGCGTAGCCGATAGCCAACGCGCCTGCGGCCTTGGCTGCAAATAGGTCATTCAAGGAGTCACCGACCAGGGTGCTCCGCTGAGCCGGAACGCTGATCGCCCTGGTGACCTGATCAAGCAGGTACGTGGCTGGCTTCAACAGCGCAGGGCCCGAGCTGTTGCGGGCCGAGATCGCCCCGAAGTAGGTGATCAGCTTGTGCCGGTGAAGGTAGGTCTTCACGGAGGCAGTGCTGTTGTTGCTGACGATGGCGAGCTGGCGGCCGGTGGCGTGCCAGGCGCGGATGAGGTCGTGAGCGCCAGGCGTCGGCGCTGCGGTCGACATCGCCTCAACCTCGTGGGCGCGGAGGGCTGCCTCGACGTAGTGGGCTTCGTCCGGACCAAGTTCGGCCGCATACCGGAAGACGTCGAACGGGTCGCCCGCCTTGGCTACGTCGGGCGGCAGCTCGCTGTAGCCGCCCTGGGCCAAGATGTCGCGGAGGTGGTCGGCAACGGTGGGTGCGGGCAGGCCGGCGAAGACGGAGCCGACCGGGCCGTCGAAGTCGAGAAGCAGTGCATCGGTGTTGGCAAGGATGCGACGCAACGATTCGGAGTCATCGACAGGCGTTCGGTCTTTGGTCAACGCTGAAACTCCGTGCCGACAGTGCTGCGGGGCTAGATAAGTGATACGCCGTCGTGGGCGCGGGTGCGGGTGCCTGGCTCGAATGCGTCGGCGACTCGAATGGCGTAGGCAGGTGCCATTGCCTCGCGGATTTCAGCGAGGCTCATCCATCGGACTTCCCTGGCCTCGTCGGTGGCCGCTGTCGGCAGGCTTTCCTCAGCCTGTGTATCTGTTGGCCTGCAACGGAAGACGAGGGCGACGATTGCGCGGTTCATGTTCTTGTACACGCCGGTCAGCCGCTCGACCTCGACCTTGACGCCGGTCTCCTCGAACACTTCGCGACGGACGCCGTCTTCGAAGGTCTCGCTGATTTCGAGGATGCCGCCCGGTGGTTCCCATTGACCGTTGTCGCGTCGGCGAATGACTAGAATCTGATCGGCATCGTTGATCACGATTCCGGCGACGCTCACGGAATGCCGTCGATTTTCCGTCATGCTTCCGCTTTCCTTCGCGCTGCACCTATGTCAAACTTGACTCGTCTAGTCGTCTGTAGGAGTAGGTGACCATGCTCGATCTTGGCAGCATCGACAGGTCGGACGATCGCCCACCCTACCGGCAGATCGCAGACATCCTGCGCGAGCACATCAGGCAGGGGCAGCTTCCCCCTGGTGAGCAGTTGCCGTCCGAGGCTGAGCTGATCGAGTACTACGGCGTGGCTCGGATGACGGTGCGTGAGGCTATCCGCGAGCTGCGCGGTGAGGGCCTGGTCGTCGCGATGCACGGCAAGGGTGTCTTCGTGCGCTCGGCTCCTCCGGTGCGCCGACTCGCGTCTGATCGGTTCGCGCGTCGGCACCGCAAGGAGGGCAAGGCCGCGTTCCTGGCGGAGGCCGAGACGGCCGGCCACACGCCGAGTGTTGATCAGATTCGGGTCACGAACGAGATGGTCAGTCCTGAGGTGGCCGAGCGGCTGAAGATCACGCGCCGTGATCGGGTCATCGTGCGGTCGCGTCGCTACCTGGCTGATGGTCAGCCGGTGGAGGTCGCTACCTCGTACATCCCGGAGAAGATCGCCAAAGGGACTCCGATCGCCGAGGTGGACACGGGGCCGGGTGGCATCTACGCCCGGATCGAGGACGCCGGTCACCAGCTCGCGCACTTCACCGAGGAGGTGTCCGCCCGGATGCCCACTCCGGAGGAGCGCAAGGTGTTGGACATCGGTGCCGGAATTCCCGTGATGACCTTGGTGCGCACGGCCTACGACACCGACGACGTGCCCGTGGAGGTCTGCGACACGGTGAAGGTGGCTCGCGCGTACGTGCTGGAGTACGACGTCCCAGCCATGTAGTCCGCTTGCAAAAGCGAAGGAAACGGCGTCAACGTTGAACTCCTCTAGACGACTAGGTACGGTCAACTTGTCTAGAGGACTAGGTGACTTGGGTAGACGAAAGGTTCTGATCATGGCTGCTCGACCGGGTATGCGGTTCAACATCGAGTTTGACGAGTGGTTCCCGCAGGGGGCGTTCATCGTCGGCGACGTGACGGCGGTGACGGAGTACCAGTCGCAGGAAGACAAGCAGCGAAACAAGCCTCTGCGGCCCAGGATTGACGAGGCGTCCGGGCTGCCGGTGTTCAGGGTGACGCTGGCGGACCCTTCGGCAGAGAAGGACCGGGACAAGTCGGTCACGGTCGAGATCGCCGCGAAGGTGCAGCCGGTTCCGCCTGCTGCTCTGCCGGGCACGCCCTTCCGACCCGTCGTTCTGGAGGGCCTGACGATCCAGCCTCGGGCTGAGGCGTCCGGACAAGCCAAGTGGATCACCTACGTGGTGCGGGCTACCGGCATGCGGCCGGTGGATGCGGGCGGAACGGTCAAGGCGTCCTCGCCCTCGTCCGACGCGGGCAAGACCTCCGCCAAGGCTGCGTGACGGACATGACGCGGGCGGGTGATCCGTGGGCGGTGGCGCGGCAGGCTCGGACGCTGAACGAGGCGCACGACGCGGTAGGGCGGTTGCGGCCCCCGCCGAGCGGGGAAATGCCGGTGTGGCTGGAGTTCTACCGGCGCAGCGCGGCCGTGTACGCGGAGGTGGCCGAGACCGACCGGGGTCACCACCACGAGGCGCTGTACTGGGCTGGGCGCGAGGCGCGGATGGCTGAGGAGATCGACAGCCGGATCCGGAGCGGCGCGCGAGCCGACTGACCCGCCAACGGCGGAACCCGAGTCCTTTTGGGACAGAGCGCGTGATCTTGCTGGGTCACGCGGCGATGCCGCACGCCTTGGTGCGGCGCAACCAACTTGAGGCGCAGAAGCGGAACCGGCTACCAACCTTGCCGCTCCTGCGCTGTCCACAACGCGAGGCGGAGTGAACAGTGGAAAGCCTAGAACCTGGGCGCGGGTCCGCGCCAGAGGGGTCCCGCTGCGGGACCTGCAAGAAGTTCGCCCGGCTACTGCCCGGCGAGACCGAGTGCGCCTCCTGTGCCGGCGTGCTGCCGTTGGTGTTCGTCACCGTGACCGTGATCCGGCGGGGTGGTGGCCGCCATGCGTAGGCGACCGCTGGCCGAACCGGCCCCCTTGGAGATCAAGCGGCCTCAGGTGCCGTGGTGGGTGCTGCTGCCCTGGTGGGCGCTGCTCCTGCTGTCCCCGTTCGCCCTGACCTGGTGGGCGCTCCTGCTGCTGATCCGGGTGCTGGGGTTGCTGTGCCGGTACCCGGTCATGTTCGTGACGCCGCTGGCCGGGTGGCTGGTGTACCGGCACTTCGGTGTCTGGCCGCTCGTCCTCGGCGTCCTGGTGCTCGTCAACGTCCTAGCCCTGTGGGCGGGGCTGCACTGGGCTTCCTTCTTACGGCATGCCTGGTACCGGCTGGGCTCGGAGTGGCGGCGGCTGACCGTGTATGCCCGGCAGTGGCGCACCGTGATGCGCCTGGCTGATCTGGTGAAGGAGACCAAGAGCGGCGAGTACCGGCCGAAGCTGCGGGCGGTGCGGGCAGAGGGTTGGCGGGACCGCGTGCGTGTGCGGATGATCCCCGCTCAGGCTCCGGACGTCTGGGAGGCGCGGCGGGAGAACCTGGCCCACTCCTTCGGCGCGCACTCGTGCCGGGTGCGTGTCCTGCGGCCCCGCACGATCGAACTCGACTTCGTACACCGTGACCCGCTGGCGCGGCCGGTGGAAACCCCCGTGCTGGCCGAAGACGCCCAGGGCCTGGATCTGAAGCGGATCACAGTCGGCCGTACCGAGACCGGCAAGCCCTGGCGTGTAAGGCTTCTTGGGTCACAGCTCCTGGTGGTGGGCGTTCCCGGTGCGGGCAAAGGGTCGGTGCTGTGGGCGCTGGTCTGGCAGCTCGCCCCGGCCGTCCGGGCCGGCCTGGTCCGCCTGGTCGGGGTCGATCCCAAGGGCGGGATGGAGCTGGGGCAGTGCCCGGAGATCTTCGACCGGATCGTCTTCGACAACGGCCCCGCCGCCGTTGAACTGCTGGAACAGATCGCCGCCGAGGTCAAGGAGCGGGCAGCCCGCTACCGGGGTGTGCGGCGGCTGTGGGCACGCGAGACCGGCGAACCCTTGACGGTGCTGGTGGTGGACGAGTTGGCGGACGTCATCGCCTACCAGGTGGACAAGAACCTCCGCGAGCGAGCCACCCGCGCCGTCCAGACCATCACCAGCCAAGGCCGTGCACCTGGCTGCGTGCTGGTGGGCCTGGTGCAGGACCCGCGTAAGGAGATCGTCGGGTTCCGGCATCTGTTCTCCACCCGCGTGGCCCTGCGGCTGGATGAGCCGCAGCAGGTCGACATGGTGCTTGGCGACGGTGTCCGGCTGCGGGGCGCGGCGGCGCACGAGATCAGCGAGAACACGCCCGGCGTGGCGTGGGTCAAGGAGGACGGGCAGCGCGAACCGGTGCGGGCTCGGGCCTTCCACGTCACCGACGCGAACCTCGCCGAGCTGCGGGAGTACGCGACTGCGGCGGACGCGACGGTGCACGAGTTCCCGGCCCTGCCGGATTGCACGGATGGGGTGGCGGCATGAATGCGCCTGCGTCGTTCCCCGGTGATGTGTCTGGGCAGTCTCGGGCCGAGCGGATGCGGCTGCCGATGGCGCTCGACGTGGTCAAGGCTGCGGCCGAGCAGCACGGGGTGTGCGTGCGGCCGTTCACGATGGAAGTGGAGGACCACAGCACCTACGAGGTCCGCTACGTCGCCGTCCCGTGCGGGTCGACGGTCGAGAGCGTGTGCGGGCCGTGTGCCAAGAAGGCCAAGGCGTTGCGGATGGCTCAGTGCCGCGAGGGCTGGCACATGGCCGAGGAACCCGACTTCACCCCGGAGCCGCCCAGCAAGGACCAGGTCGAGCTGCTGACGCTGCGGGCGGACCTGGTGAAGGCGTACCGAGAGTCTGTGGAGGAGGACCAGGCCGGCGACGCGGACGAGTTGCGCGAGGAGATCCACTCCGTCGACGCGGAACTTCGGCAACTCGGGATGCGGGGCCGGCTGCCCTCGCCGGACGAGTCGGGGAAGCGGACGCCGAACCGGTCGACCAGGCGGCGGCAGGACGCGCCGAACCTGCCTCGGCGGCGGGTCGAGAAGCGCACCGTGGGGCGGGAGTTCGCGGGTGCCTACCGGCCTTCGATGTTCGTCACGCTCACCCTGGACAGCTACGGGCGGGTGCGGGAGGACGGCACCCCGGTTGACCCGAACACCTACGACTACCGGCGGGCCGCTCGGGACGCGGTGCACTTCGCCTCGCTGGTCGACCGCTGGTGGCAGAACCTGCGGCGTGCGGTGGGTTGGGATGTGCAGTACTTCGCCACGGTGGAACCGCAGAGGCGGGCCGCACCGCACCTGCACGCGGCCGTGCGGGGTTCGATCTCGCATGAGTTGATCCGGCAGGTTACGGCGGCCACGTATCACCAAGTGTGGTGGCCGGCGCACGACCAGCGCGTCTACGACGGTGAGCGGTTGCCGGTGTGGGACCCGCGTGCCAAGGCGTTCGTGGACCCCGACACCGAGCAGCCCCTGACCGTGTGGGCCGACGCGGTGGACCAGGTCGAGCACCCGGCGCACCTCGTGCAGTTCGGCCGCCAGGTGCACTCCAAGGGCATCCTCGGCGGCAGCGAGGAAGCCGGCCGGCACATCGGGTATCTGACGAAGTACCTCACCAAGTCCATCGGTGAGGTGGTCGAGTCGGCGACGGCCCGGCAGCGCGACCACGCCGACCGGCTGCACGCCGAGCTGTCGGTCACGCCGTGCTCGCCGCAGTGCCCCGTGTGGCTGCTCTACGGGGTCCAACCCCGTGGCGCCCATTCTCGGATGACTCCGGGGCACTGCAAGGGGAGGGCGCATCGGCGGGCCACCCTCGGGCTGCCCGGTCGGCGGGTTCTGGTGTCGCGCAAGTGGTCCGGCAAGACGCTGGCGGACCACAAGGCAGACAGGAAGCGGTTCGTCGTTCAGGCCCTCGCTGCGGTGGGGATCGAGAAGCCGGCCAAGGACACGTCTCGCCTGGTGTGGCACAAGGTCCAGCCCGGCGACCCGAACGTGCCTCCTCGGGCGCACCTGCTCATGCACGCGATCGCGGAACGGATCACCTGGCGGGCCGAGTACGACCGGGCGCTGTTGGCGGCGAACGGGGATCCGCCGGCCGCAGATCTTTCGGCAACTCCGCAAGCTGCGTGATCAAGGGGGAGGACAAGACCATGAAGTGCCATTTCACCGTGCAGGAAGCGGCTGAGTACATGAACACGACGGTTCGCTTCGTCCGCCGCCTGATCGCCGAGCGCCGGATCCCGTTCCATCACATCGGCCGGCACGTCCGGCTCAAGCGGTCCGATGTGGACGCATTCATCGACGCGGGTCGAGTCGCCGCGATCACCCGCGCAACCTTCTGGGGGACTGCCTGATGGCGAACAAGGATGGGCACCGACGTTTCGGCAGTGTCCGGCAGCGTGCTTCGGGACGGTGGCAGGCCCGGTACCCCGGACCGGACGGGATCATGCGGCCTGCTCCGACGACGTTCGAGACCAAGCGGGATGCGGAACAGTGGCTCGTCGTCATCGAGTCGCAGATGCTTCGCGGGGAGTGGGTTGACCCGCTGCTCGGCAAGGTCGAACTCAAGGACTACGGCGTTCGCTGGGTCGCGGAACGGAAGCTCGGCGTGCGCACGAGGGAGGAGCACGCGCGCATGTTCCGGCTGCACGTGGTGCCGTTCCTCGGCGGTATGAACCTCGGCGACATCTCGACGGAGACCGTGCGGACCTGGCAGCGCACTCTGCTCGACAAGGGGCGGTCGGAGAGCACGGCGGCCAAGGGATACCGGCTGCTGCGGGCGATCATGAACACCGCGCTGGATGACAACCGGATCAAGCGAAACCCGTGCCGCATCAAGGGTGCTGGCGAGGAGAAGGCCCCTGAGCGGCCGGTGGCGACCGTGGACCAGGTGCTCAAGCTCGCCGCTGCGGTTCAGCCTCGGTTCCGAGCGTTCATCCTGGCGGCGGCCTTCACGGGCCTGCGGTGGGGCGAGCTGATCGCGCTGCGGCGGTGCGATGTCGACCTCGACGCGCCAACGGTGCGGGTTCCTCGGCGGCTGGCTCAGCTCTCCTCGGGGGAACTCGTTGCGGGGCCGACCAAGTCGGCTGCCGGTGTCCGGACGGTGGCGCTGCCAGGCGTCCTGGTGCCGGAGCTTCAGCGCCACCTGATGGCGTTCGTCAAGGCCGGCCCTGAGGAACTGATCTTCACGGGGGAGAAGGGCGCGGCGCTCAAGCGGGGGAACTGGCACAAGGCGGTGAAGTGGAAGGCGACCATCATCAAGGCCGGTCTTCCCGAGGGCTTCCACTTCCATGATCTGAGGCACACGGGCAACAACCTCGCTGCGGCCTCGGGGGCGAGCACCCGGGAGCTGATGCACCGGATGGGACACGGCAGCGTGCGGGCGGCGCTGATCTACCAGCACGCGACCAGTCAGCGGGACCACGAGATCGCGGACGCGCTGAGCAAGCGGGTGGAGAAGGACACAGCCAAGCCTGCCAAGTCGACCAAGAAGAAGATCGTGAAGCGGCGGCGACGCGGGCAGGACGGCTCCGAGAGCTAATGGCCCGTTAATGGCCCGGCGGCCCCGGACAAGACAACGGCGGTGCTCCCCAAGATCGGGGTGCACCGCCGTTGACGTGGGAAAATTCAATCTGAGCGGGTGACGGGAATCGAACCCGCATGACCAGCTTGGAAGGCTGGGGCTCTACCATTGAGCTACACCCGCATGCGGCCGTAGGACGGCCGCGCGACGTAAGCCTAGCGTGTCACGGTAGGCTCGCCGCACACCACCGGGGTGTAGCGCAGCTTGGTAGCGCACTCGCTTTGGGAGCGAGGGGCCGCAGGTTCAAATCCTGTCACCCCGACAGACCTGGATCCCTGTCCGCTGCACGTGCGGGCAGGGATCCGTCGCATCGGCCGCGTGACCAGCGGCGCCCGCCGCGAATCGGCGGGCCCGGCAGGTGACCCGCACCCCGGCACGTCCCCCGACCGGAGAGTTCGCCTAGACTCGTGCGGAAACCCGGCGCCCGTCCTGGCGTTCCCGGGTGTTCCGCACGCATTGTTCGCACGAGGAGATCACGTTGAAGAGCACCGTCGAGCACCTGAGCCCGACGCGGGTCCGGATCAACGTCGAGGTGCCGTTCGACGAGCTCAAGTCGAGCTTCGACCGCGCTTACCGGAAGCTCGCCAAGCAGGTGCGCATCCCCGGTTTCCGCCCCGGCAAGGCCCCGGCCCGCGTTCTTGAGAGCCGCATCGGCCGCGGCCCGGTCCTGGACGAGGTCGTCCAGGAGGCCATCCCGGCGAAGTACCTGGAAGCCGTGAACAGCGGCGAGGTGCGCACCATCGGCCGTCCGGACTTCGAGGTCACCAAGATCGAGGACGGCGACACCCTCGCCTTCACCGCCGAGGTCGACGTCCGCCCCGAGATCACCGTCCCGGCGTTCGACGAGCTGTCCGTCTCGGTCGACGACATCGCCGTCTCCGACGACGACGTCGACACCCAGCTCGACGAGCTCCGCGCCCGCTTCGGCACCCTCACCGGCGCCAACCGCCCGGCCAAGGAAGGCGACTTCGTCGTCGTCGACCTGTCGGCCACGGTCGACGGCGCCGAGGTCGAGGAGGCCCGCACCGCCGGCCTGTCCTACGAGATCGGCTCCGGCCAGCTCGTCGAGGGCATCGACGAGGCCCTGATCGGCGCGTCCGAGGGCGACACCAAGACCTTCACCACCACCCTGGTCGCTGGCGAGCACGCCGGCCGGGAGGCCGAGGTCACGGTCGTCATCAGCTCCGTCAAGGAGCGCCAGCTCCCCGAGCTTGACGACGAGTTCGCCCAGCTGGCCAGCGAGTTCGACACGCTGGACGAGCTGAAGGGCGACCTGCGCGAGCGCCTCGGCCGCGTGCACAAGATGCAGCAGGGCGTCCAGGCCCGCGACAAGGTCCTCGAGGCCCTCCTCGCGGTCACCGAGGTCCCGCTGCCCGACGCCGTCGTCCAGGGCGAGATCGACGCCCGCAAGCACGACGCGGTGCACAGCTTCGACCACGACGAGGCTCGCTTCGCCGAGTGGCTGTCGGGCGAGGGCAAGACCCAGGAGGAGTTCGACGCCGAACTCAAGGAAGCCGCGGAGCAGGCCGTCAAGACCCAGCTCGTGCTCGACTCCATCGCGGACGCCGAGGAGATCGGCGTCTCCGACGGCGAGCTGACCGAGCGGATCATCTACCAGGCCCAGCGCTACGGCATCAACCCGGACGAGTACGTCCAGCGCGCCCAGCAGTCCGGCCAGCTCGGCGCGATCTTCGCCGACGTCCGCCGCGGCAAGGCGCTCGCCTCGGTCGTCCGGCACGCCACTGTGACCGACGCCTCGGGCACCGAACTCGATCTCGACGAGCTGTTCGGCGAGGCCAAGCCGCAGGAGTCGGCCGAGGAAACCGCAGACCAGTAAAGCCCTGAGCGAACGCGGGCGGTGTCGGGAAGTCGACGCCGCCCGCCTTCGTTAAGGTCGGATGCAGGGCCCGCCGACGTTCTTCTCAAGCGCCGAGGCGGGAGAGCAGACACAAGCAACACCACGGCGGATCAGTCCTCCGTTCGACCTGGAGTAAGGCAGGCAGACGTGACGCAGCACTCCTTCCCGAAGCCCGAGATGCGGTCCGGCACCGCGGGGATGAACCTCAACGACTCGGTGTACGAGCGGCTGCTCCGAGAGCGGATCATCGTGTTGGGTTCCCAGGTTGAAGAGGGAATCGCCAACCAGATCACCGCGCAGCTCCTCCTGCTCGCCGCCGAGGACCCCGAGAAGGACATCACCCTCTACATCAACTCGCCTGGCGGTTCGGTCACCGCCGGCATGGCCATCTTCGACACGATGCAGCTCATCGAGCCGGACGTGGCCACCTACGCGATGGGTCTCGCGGCCTCGATGGGGCAGTTCCTGCTGTCCGCAGGCACCCCGGGCAAGCGCTACGCGCTCCCGCACGCCCGCATCCTGATGCACCAGCCCTCCGCCGGCGTCGGCGGCACCGCGGCCGACATCGCCATCCAGGCCGACATGCTCAACAAGCACAAGCAGGAGATGGCGGAGCTGATCGCGGAGCACACCGGCCAGCCGGTGGACAAGATCATCGCCGACTTCGACCGCGACCGCTGGTTCACCGCTCAGGAGGCCCTGGAGTACGGCTTCGTCGACAAGGTCGTCAGCCGCGCCACCCAGGTGCCCAAGAACTGACCGGACAGCAGCCAGCGACACGCCACCCAGGAGTCACAGTGAACGAGCGTCACCTTCCGCAGTCCCGGTACGTGCTGCCGTCCTTCATCGAGCGCACGAGCTACGGGGTCAAGGAGTCCAACCCGTACAACAAGCTGTTCGAGGAGCGCATCATCTTCCTCGGTGTCCAGGTCGACGACGCGTCGGCCAACGACATCATGGCGCAGCTGCTGTTCCTGGAGTCCGACGACCCGGACCGCGACATCATCATGTACATCAACTCGCCGGGTGGCTCCTTCACCTCGTTGATGGCCATCTACGACACCATGCAGTTCGTCCGGCCCGACATCCAGACGTACTGCCTCGGCCAGGCGGCCTCGGCCGCCGCTGTGATCCTCGCCGCCGGCACGCCGGGCAAGCGCCACGCGCTGCCCAACGCCAGGATCCTGATCCACCAGCCGGCCACCGAGGGTGTCTACGGGCAGGTCTCCGACCTGGAGATCCAGTCCAACGAGATCCAGCGCATGCGTCGCCTGCTGGAGAGCACCCTGGCTCGGCACACCAACAAGACGGCCGAGCAGGTCCGCGAGGACATCGACCGGGACAAGATCCTGACGGCCGCCGAGGCCAACGACTACGGGATCGTGGACAGCGTCCTGCCTTACCGGAAGCTCTCCGCCAAGCCGTGACCTGCGGGCGCCCCCGCCGACACGCCGAGCCACGCTGGGATTCCAGTGGGCGCGGCGCGGCGGGGGCACCCAGGTTCTCCCGTTCCGGCGGGGTTGACGGGTACCGTCGAGGGCAACGCGCGCGGCCCGCATGCGGAGCCGTAGCGACAGAAGCAGCCAGGCGTGCCGAACCGGGCACGCCGGAGGGGACAGAGGTCAGCGGTCATGGCGCGTATCGGTGACGGCGGAGACCTGCTGAAGTGCTCTTTCTGCGGAAAGAGCCAGAAGCAGGTGAAAAAGCTCATCGCCGGTCCAGGCGTGTACATCTGCGATGAATGCATCGACCTCTGCAACGAGATCATCGAGGAGGAGCTGGCCGAGGCCGGCGACGTGAAGCTCGACGAGCTGCCCAAGCCCGCCGAGATCCACGACTTCCTCGACCAGTACGTCATCGGGCAGAGCGAGGCCAAGCGCACGCTCTCGGTGGCGGTCTACAACCACTACAAGCGCATCCAGGCCGGCGACCGGAGCAGGGACGGCCGCGACGACGGCGTCGAGCTGGCCAAGTCGAACATCCTGATGCTCGGCCCGACCGGCTGCGGCAAGACCTACCTGGCCCAGACGCTGGCCAAGCTGCTCAACGTGCCGTTCGCCATCGCCGACGCCACCGCGCTCACCGAGGCCGGCTACGTCGGCGAGGACGTCGAGAACATCCTGCTCAAGCTCATCCAGGCCGCCGACTACGACGTCAAGCGCGCCGAGACGGGCATCATCTACATCGACGAGGTCGACAAGATCGCCCGCAAGAGCGAGAACCCGTCGATCACCAGGGATGTCTCCGGCGAGGGTGTGCAGCAGGCGCTGCTGAAGATCCTGGAGGGCACCACCGCGAGCGTGCCGCCGCAGGGTGGCCGCAAGCACCCGCACCAGGAGTTCATCCAGATCGACACGACGAACGTGCTGTTCATCGTGGCCGGCGCGTTCGCCGGGCTGGAGAAGATCATCCAGGACCGGGTCGGCAAGCGCGGCCTCGGCTTCGGCGCGGAGATCCAGTCCAAGGCCGAGGTCGACGAGGCCGACTTCTTCGGCGAGGCCATGCCGGAGGACCTGATCAAGTTCGGGTTGATCCCCGAGTTCATCGGCCGGCTGCCGATGGTGGCCAGTGTCACCAACCTGGACAAGCCGTCGCTGGTCTCGATCCTCACCGAGCCGCGCAACGCGTTGGTGAAGCAGTACCAGAAGCTGTTCGACATGGACGGCGTCGAGCTGGAGTTCACCAAGACCGCGATGGAGGCCATCGCCGACCAGGCGATCCTGCGTGGCACCGGCGCCCGTGGCCTGCGCGCGATCATGGAGGAGGTGCTGCTGCCGGTGATGTACGACATCCCGAGCCGCACCGACGTCGCCAAGGTCGTCATCACGGAGCAGACGGTCAAGGAGAACGTGAACCCGACGATCGTGGCGCGCCAGCCCAACCGGCGCGAGCGGCGCGAGAAGTCGGCCTGAGCGTCACCCTCCGAGCAATCCAGGGGAACACCGTGTCGTCGTTGCCGTATGTCATCGTGCTGCACGGGTTCACCGGTTCCGGGCCGGAGCACTGGCAGAGCTGGGCGGCCGGCGAGCTGGCGCGTGCGGGCGGCGCCGTGGAGTACCCGCAGTTCACCGATCCCGACCGGCCCGACCGGGCCACCTGGCTCGCGGAGCTGACCGAGCACCTCGCCGCCGCGCCGACCGAGGTGGAGCGGGTGGTGCTCGCGCACTCCCTCGGCGCGCACCTGTGGCTGCACCACGCGGCCGGCGAGTTCGACCCGGCGCTGCGCGTGGACCGCGTGCTGCTGGTGGCCCCGCCGGGGCCGACGTGGGAGGACCCGGACGTCGTCGGCTGGCAGCCGCTGCCGCTCGACCCGACCGGCCTGCGCAGGGCGGCCGGGTCGACGAGGCTGGTGACCGGCGACGACGACCCGTACTGCGCGGTCGCCGAGGCGACGGCCATGGCCGAGGCCCTGTTCATCGACCACGACGTCGTCCCCGGCGGCGCGCACCTCAACATCGTCGCCGGCTACGGCCCGTGGCCCGCGCTGCTGGACTGGGTCAGGCACGGCCGCACGCCGCTGACGGGCCGCTAGACCGCCGCAGACGATCACCGGTCTGCGAGCCTGCGGGCTCGACGACCGAGCTCGAGTTCCGGTCGTAGATCGTCCGCAAATGCCTCTATGTTTGCCGCATGAGCACAGTAGAGGCGAGTGGGGACGGCTACCGAGTCGAACCACTCGGTCCGCAGACGTGGGACGCGTTCGCGGATCTTGCCGAGCGGCACAACGGCGTGTGGGGCGGGTGCTGGTGCACCTGGTTCCATCTCTATCCGGACTGTCCAGAACGCAAAACGATCGGCAACCGCGCGTTCAAGCAGCGCCTCGTCGACGAAGGCCGGGCGCACGCCGCGCTGGTGTTCGACGGTGACGTCGCGGTCGCCTGGTGTGAGTACGGAACGGTCGAGGAGCTGCCGAACATCCACCACCGCAAGGAGTGGGAACAAGGCGTCGTCCGGATGCCGGACTACCGGATCACGTGCCTGTTCGTGGACCGCAGGTACCGGCGCAAGGGGATGGCAGCGGTCGCCGTTCGGGGTGCGTTGCAGCTGATCAGTGCGGCGGGCGGCGGTCTGGTCGAGTCGTACCCGCATGACCTGGCCCCGGGCAAGAGGCCCTCCGCGTCGTTCCTCTACAACGCCACCCGCAGCATGTACGAGAAGCTCGGGTTCAGCTACGACCGGCCCAAGGGCAAGGGCAACTGCGTGATGAGCACATCGGTCCCGCCGGCCGAAGCGTGATCGCCCGCTAGCGGCCCTTCGGCAGGAGCGCGACGGCGGTCTCGCGGATCGGCGCGAGGTCGATGTCGGCCGCGATCGTGGCCTCCTCGGGCTTCTCGGGCAGGAGCGCCTCGACGCCGGTGAGGGCGCGGAACAGCCGCGGGTAGACCGTGCGGCCGAGGAGCTCGCTGGCGACGGCGGCGCTGGTCGCCGGCGCGAGTCCGCACCGCTGGCCGAGGAACGCCGCCAGCCGCTCCTGCGAGGCGTTGAAGATCGCGTCGTAGTAGCGGGCCGACGCCTCCGGGAGCCGTTCGGCCTCGGCGATGCCGAGGCGGCAGGTTCGCAGCGCGGGTTCCCACAGGAGCAGCTGGAGGAAGCGGCCGCAGAACAGGACGGCGGCCTCCACGACGTCGTCGTCGTAGGCGTCCGGTGTCCCGAGGGTGTCGAGGTAGAGCTCGCGCACGAGGTCGACGACGGCGAGGAAGAGCTTGTCCTTGCTCTCGAAGTGCGCGTAGAGGGATCGCTTCGACGTCTCGGCGCGCGCGGCCACCACATCCATCGAAGCGCGCTCGAAGCCCATCTCGAGGAAGACTTCCTTCGCCGCCCGCAGGATGTGTTGCCGCAGCTCCTCACCGCGCCTCGCCATCTGTCTTGACCTTCCTAAGATGTAAACGGTACGGTCGAGTTTACTTCTTGCCGCTACTTCGGAGGGTCACATGATTGTCGTCACCACGCCAACGGGCGCCATCGGCCACCAGGTCGTCGCGAATCTCCTCGACAGCGACGAGCCCGTCCGCGTGATCGTGCGTGACCCCGCGCGCCTGGCCGAGGACGTGCGCGAGCGCGTCGAGGTCGTGCGGGGATCGCACGCCGACGCCGATGTCGTCGACAAGGCGTTCGTCGGCGCCGACGCCGTGTTCTGGCTCATTCCCCCGGATCCCCACGCGAAGAGCTTAGAAGCCGGCTACCTGGACTTCACCCGGCCGGCGTGCGAGGCCATCAGGAACCACGGAGTCGCGCGGGTGGTCGGCGTCTCGGCGCTGGGGCGCGGGGTCGACGTCAACGCCGGGCTGGTATCGGCGGCGCTGGCGATGGACGACCTGATCGCCGGCGCCGGCGTGAGCTACCGGGCCCTGACGATGCCCGGGTTCATGGACAACATGCTCCGCCAGGCGGAGGTGATCAAGAACCAGGGCGTGTTCTTCGGGACGTTCCCCGGCGACGACAGGCATCCGACCTGCGCCACGCGCGACATCGCCGCCGTCGCCACCGCGCTGCTGCTCGACTCCTCCTGGAGCGGGCGCGACGACGTCCCGGTGCTCGGCCCGGAGGACCTGTCCTCCAACGACCTGGCGCGGATCATGTCGGAGGTGTTGGGGAAAACGGTGCGCTACCAACAGATCTCGGTCGACGCTTTCGGTGCGGACCTGGCCAGGCACGGAATGTCCGAGGCGATGGTTCGGGGCATGGTCGACATGATTGTGGCCAAGGCCCAGGGCCTCGACAACGTCGAGCCGCGCACCCCGGCGTCCACCACGCCGACCACCTTCCGCCAGTGGTGTGAGGACATGCTCAAGCCGGCGGTCAGCTGACCGCCTGAGACCGCACGATCCGGCCGCGCAGCAACACGAGCCGGGGGTGGCGCAGCGCGGCGAGGTCGAGCCGAGGGTCGGTGTCGAGGGCCACGAGGTCGGCCGGTGCGCCCTCGACCAGGCCCTGCCAGCCGAGCCAGTCGCGGGCCGCCCAGCTCGCCGCGCCGATGGCGTCCGCCGTGGACAGTCCGGCCCGGTGCAGGTGGCCGATCTCGTCGGCGAGCCCGCTGCGCGGCGGCGAGTCCGTGCCGGCGAACACCCGGACACCGGCCTCGACGGCGGCGGCCACCGAGGGGGCAAGACCGTCGAGGCCGTTCAGGTACCAGTCGCGGCGCGGGCCGGCGGGCTTGCTGCGCACCCGCTCGGCCTCGTCGGCGAACGTCGCGATCGTCGGCACGAACGCCGTGCCCTGCGCGGCCATCGTGGGCAGCAGCGCGTGGTCCAGGTGCATGCCGTGTTCGAGGCTGTCGACCCCGGCGGCCACCGCGACGGCGCACCCGGCGGCGGTCTGGCAGTGCACGGCGACCCTGGCCCCCGCCGCGTGCGCGGCCAGGACGGCCGCGCGCACCTGGTCCAGCGGCGCGGGGTCGGCGTCGGGCTCCCAGTCGCCGATGATCTTCACCCAGCCGCCTGGGCGCGCGGCAGCCGCGGCGGCCGCGCCGAGGTCGTCGACGTGCCGGTGCAGCGACATGCCCTCGCCGAGCGAGCTGTGCAGCAGCCAGGTCTCCGCCACGGTGAGGGTGGGCAGCTCCGGATCGGTGTCCGCGTCGGGCGGCAGCGGCACCGGCAGTCCAGGCACCCGCGCCGCCGTGACGCCCTGGTCCAGCAGGTCGGCGCAGGCCGCCCGGAACGGATCCTCCGCGTCGCCGTGCGAGAGGCCGGGGTGCGCGTGCATGTCGACGAGGCCGGGCAGCAGCCAGCCGCCGTCGACGATCGTGCGCACCTCGGCGGCAGGGCGGGTGAAGGTGATTCGGCCGTCGAGCACGAACAGCTCGCGGGCGAGGCCGTCCGGCAGCGTGACGCCAACCAGTCGCAGCACGGTCATACGAACCACGCTATAACCACGCGATCAACCAGGACGACCAGGTTTCGGCACGTGTCCGCCGAGGAAGCGCAGCACGTCCGGCACGACCGAGCGGAAGAACGCGTCGTTGTGGCCGCCCGGCGTGATCGACGCGACCGAGGGCCGCGCGTCCCGGATGAACCGGCGCGTGCCGTCGATGAACGTGTCGTGGTCGCCGACCCACACGCCGATCGGCGTAGGGCCGAGCTTGTCGACGGAGCGCAGTGGGTCGAGCTCGGCCCACTGCGCCTCGTTGGCGAACGCGTGTCGCTTGCTCATCTCCGGCCAGCTGGTGAGCAGGCCGGGCGAGAGCGCCGCGATGGCCCCGACGGGCTGGCCGCGTTCCGCCCGGCGGCGGTCGTAGAGCAGCGCGCCGAACCCGCCCATGGACACCCCGGTGCAGGCGAACGGCTGGCCGAGCCCTCGGGCGGCCAACCACCTCGGCAGCTCGTCGAGCAGCATCGCCATCGGGTCGTCGCCGGGGACGTTCTCGTGCCAGTAGTTGTCGCCGCCGTCGACGGCGACGAAGCCGAACGGTGGCACGCCCCCGGCGACCACGCGGGCCAACGCCTCCGGCAGGTTGCCGGGTATCGCGTAGCGGGCGCTGCCGTGCAGCCCGTGCAGCATCAGCGACATGGGCAGGCCGTCGGTGTGCACGTTCGGCGGCAGCACCGTCAGCAGGTCGACCCCCCGGCCGCGCGCGGCGGAGTGCACCCGTTCCAGCCGGACGACCGACCGCTTCGGGACGGGCGACTGGCCGGCCGCGCCGAGCAGGTGCCGCATCGCCACGCCGGCTGGCAGCGTGCCGGTCGCCGCGCTCGCCGCGATGCCGGCGGTGGCGATCCCGGTCAGGCCAAGCGCGGTGAGCAGCGCTCGGCGGCTGAGCCTGGGACCGTCGGTCATGACTGGTGCGCGGGGCTTCGCTCGATCCGGTCCGCTCCGGTGTAGACGTTCATCGAGTCGCCGCGCAGGAAGCCGACCAGCGTCATGCCCTGCTCCTCGGCAAGTTCGACCGCGAGCGAGGACGGCGCGGAGACGGCCGCGAGCATCGGGATTCCCGCCATGGCGGCCTTCTGCACCAGTTCGAAGGACGCGCGGCCGGAGACCATCAGCACCATGCCGGCCAGCGGCACCCGCTCGTTGAGCAGCGCCCAGCCGAGCACCTTGTCCACCGCGTTGTGCCGGCCGACGTCCTCGCGCACCACGAGCAGCTCGCCGGAAGCGTCGAACAGCCCGGCGGCGTGCAGCCCGCCGGTGGACTCGAAGACCTTCTGGCCGGCACGCAGCGCGATCGGGAGTCCACACAGGACGGACGTGGTGACTCGGCACTCGTCGTCGGCGGGGGAGAAGCGGGTGCGCAGCTTCACCGCGTCGAGGGCGGCCTTGCCGCACACACCGCAGGAGGAGGTGGTGTAGAAGTTGCGCTCGACGCCGACGTCGGGCTGTGGCACGCCGTCGGCCAGGGTCAGGTCGAGCACGTTGTAGGTGTTGCGGCCGTCCGGCCCCGCGCCGTCGCAGTAGCGGGCGACGGCGATGTCGGCGCGGCTGCCGATGACGCCCTCGCTGAGCAGGAAGCCGTGCGCGAGGTCGACGTCGTGGCCCGGGGTCCGCATGGTGACCGCGAGTGCCTTGCCGTCGACCCGCAGTTCCAGCGGTTCCTCGGCGGCCAACGCGTCCGGCCTGAGCCGCTCGCCCTGCGCGGACAACCTGAGCACGGGACGTCGAACCGTCACCCGACCCATCGAGCCTCCCTCACGAGCTTCCCCGCCCAACTGTACGGACGTGTCCGGTTCGGGGTCCCGGGAGCAGCCGAAATCCATAACAAGAAACCTTGCTAAAGGAGTCTTGCGCAAGCTATCTTGTTAACCATGAGCGAGCGGCAGACCGACGAGATCCGCGACCCCAAGGCGCTGCGAGCGCTGGCGCATCCCCTGCGGTGGAAGTTGCTCCAGCTCATCGGCGACGAGGAGGTCGCCACGGCGACCCGGTGCGCCGAAGTGCTTGGTGAGAGCGTGGCGAGCTGCTCCTATCACTTGAACATGCTGGCCAAGTACGACTACGTGGAGCACGCGCCAGGTGGCCAGGGGCGGGAGAAGCCCTGGCGGCTGGTCAAACGCAGGCAGATTCTGGGCATGTCGGGGATGGACGGCGAGGTCGCTCTCGCGGCGGAGGCGGCCACCGAGGCGTTCGTCGACAACGAGTTCGCCCAACTGAAGGCGAGGCTGCGGCGCGAGAGCCTCGAATCGGAAGAATGGCAGCGCGCCATCGGACTGATCGGTGTGACGACCTTCCTCACCGCTGAGGAGGTGGTCGACGTTCGTGACCAGCTCGACCAGCTGGCCAGGCGGTACGCCGACCGAGTCGAGGATCCCTCGGTCCGGCCGCCAGGCGCCAGGTCGGTTCGGCTCTTCCTCGCCACCACGGTCGCCCCGCAAAAGCGTCCCGCGGACTGACCCTCGCGGGCCTGTCGCCCGACCTTCACCTCACCCCTCGGATCGCACTCCGTGATTCAGGCTGCCCGAAAACTCGAGGAGAATCCCATGCACCACCCCAAATCCCTCACTGTGGTCGTCGCCCAGTACCAACAGGAAATGCGCGCCCGAGCCCAGCGCCGGCGCCTGATCCGAGCCTGCACCCGCCGCCGAAACCCCCCGATCCCCAAAACCAACTAGCTAAGACACGAACCACAACCGCTCACCCCCCACCCCCGCAACCCACGTCTTCACTCGGCGACGCCGCAGGGCCCGCCCGCTCCTTCACTTCGTGACGGTGCGGGGTGTGCGAGTTCGNNAGCTGAAGGGGCCGACTTGAGGTGAACTCGCCGGCCGAGCGGAGCGAGGCCCAATAAACACAGGTAGTCCAGAAACCGGCAGGGAGCGAAGCGAGTCGCCGGCCAGAGCGTCCCACCCGTCAAACGGCGGGGGGCGTCCCACCCAAAAAAACGGCCCCCACCGCTCCCACCTATCAAACGGCCCTCAGCCCGTCGGCTCCAACCGGATCACGATCAGCTTGGAGGTCGGCGTGTTCGACGTCTTGGCCACGGAATCCAACGGTACCAACGAGTTCGCCTCCGGGAAGTAGGCGGCGGCGCAGCCGCGCGCCGTCGGGAAGGACACCACGCGGAACCGCTCAGCCCGCCGCTTGGTGACGCCGGTCGGATCGTCCGGCCACTCGCTCACCAGGTCGACCAGCTGACCGTCGACGACGCCGAGCGCCGCGATGTCCTCGGGGTTCACGAACACCACCCTGCGGCCGTCCTTCACGCCCCGGTAGCGGTCGTCCAGCCCGTAGATGGTGGTGTTGTACTGGTCGTGGCTGCGCAGCGTCTGGAGGAACAGCCGGCCCTCCGGCAGGTCCAGCACCTCGATCTCGTTCACGGTGAAGTTGGCCTTGCCGGTCGCGGTCGGGAACACCCGAGCGTCCCTCGGCGGGTGCGGCAGCACGAAACCGTCCGGCTGGCGCACCTTCCGGTTGTAGTCGTCGCAGCCGGTGACCACCCGCGCAATACGGTCCCGGATCGAGTCGTAGTTCGCCTCGAACTCCGCCCACGGCACCGCGTGGCCCTCGCCGAGCAGCTTCCTGGCCAGCCGGGTGACGATCGACACCTCCGACAGCAGCTGGTCGCTGGCCGGGGTGAGCCTGCCGCGCGACCGGTGCACCACGGACATGGAGTCCTCGACGCTGACGAACTGCTCGCCGGAGGCCTGCACGTCCCGGTCGGAGCGGCCGAGCGTCGGCAGGATCAGCGCGGTGCGGCCGTGCACCACGTGCGAGCGGTTCAGCTTCGTGGACACCTGCACGGTCAGCTCGCACGAGCGCAGCGCCCGCTCGGTGACCTCGGTGTCCGGGGTCGCCGACACGAAGTTGCCGCCGAGCGCGACGAACGCCTTGGCCCGGCCCTCCCGCATGGCGCGCAACGCGTCCACGGTGTCGAAGCCGTGCTTGCGCGGCACCTCGATGCCGAACTCCTCGTCCAACCGGTCCATGAAGGACTCCGGCATCTTCTCCCAGATGCCCATCGTGCGGTCGCCCTGCACGTTGGAGTGGCCGCGCACCGGGCACAGGCCGGCTCCCGGCTTGCCGATCATCCCGCGCAGCAGCTGCACGTTGACGACCTCGCGGATGGTGGCCACCGCGTGCTTGGTCTGGGTCAAACCCATGGCCCAGCACACAATGGTCTTGTTCGAGTCGACCATCATCCTGGCGACCTTGGCGATCTGCTCCCTCGGCAGGCCGGTCGCCGCGTCCACCTCGGCCCAGTCCAGCGCCCGCGCGTTGGCCGCGTACTCGGCGAAGCCGTGCGAGTGCGTGTCGACGAACTCACGGTCGACGACCGTGCCCGGCGCCGCGTCCTCGGCCGCGAGCAGCTGGTGGCCGAGCGCCTGGAAGAACGCGAGGTCGCCGCCGAGCCGGATCTGGCAGAACTCGTCGGCGAGCTGGGTGCCGTTGCCGACGACCCCGCGCACGTTCTGCGGGTTCTTGAACCGCAGCAAACCGGCCTCCGGCAACGGGTTCACCGCGACGATGCGCGCGCCGTTGCCCTTGGCCTCCTCCAGCGCGGACAGCATCCTCGGGTGGTTGGTGCCGGGGTTCTGGCCGACCACGATGATCAGCTCGGAGTTGACGAGGTCGGCCAGGCTGACCGAGCCCTTGCCGATGCCGATGGTCTCGTTCAGGGCCGCGCCGGAGGACTCGTGGCACATGTTCGAGCAGTCCGGCAGGTTGTTGGTGCCAAAGGACCTGACCATCAACTGGTAGCTGAACGCGGCCTCGTTGCTGGTGCGCCCCGACGTGTAGAACATCGCCTCGTCGGGACCGGCCAGCCCATTGAGCTTCTCAGCGATGAGGCCGAACGCGTCGTCCCAGTCGATGGGCTGGTAGTGCGTCGCGCCCTCGCGCAACACCATCGGATGGGTCAGCCTGCCCTGCTGGCCGAGCCAGTAGTCGGTCTTCTCGGCCAGCTCGGCGACGGGGTGCGCGGCGAAGAACTCCGGCCCGACCGTGCGCCTGGTGGCCTCCTCCGCGACGGCCTTCGCGCCGTTCTCGCAGAACTCGGCCAGCTTGCGGTGTCCGTGCGCCTCCGGCCACGCACAGCCAGGACAGTCGAAGCCCTCGCGCTGGTTGAGCAGCCGCAGCGTCTGCGCGGTGCGCGAGACGCCCATCTGCTCGACGCCGCGTTGCAGGGAGACCAGCACGCCGGGGATCCCGGCGGCCCATTCCTTGGGCTTGCTCACCTGGAGCTGCGACTCGTCGACGTCCTGCTGCGGGGGCTTCCTGCTCATGCCCGATATCTTCCGCTTTCGCCGCGCCGGACACCAGCGGCGTCCGCACCAGTGGCGTCCGCAGCAACGGCGTCTGCTGCCGGCATGCCCCGCGCGAGCACGCCGACAGCAGCCCGATCGCCGCACGTCAGATGTGTGAACCGGTTGCCACGGGCCCAAGGGGTGCGTCCGTGGCCTCGTCACTCCACTGTGGACAGTGGGGCTGCCCGTCGAGTAGCCGGTTCCTCGCCTCCCTGGCGCAGGCCATCAACTGTCAATTGTGAGCTGTGTCACGGGTCACGGATAGCGGCTGTTCGGGCGACACACGGTTACTTCTCGCACCCGTGCTCGTCTACTTCTCGCACCCGTTCTCGTCCGAGATCGGCTTGCTCGGATCGAAGTAGTACGCGCTGTCGTGGCTCGCCCGCCCGCCGTTCCAGTTGCGCTCGCTGTAGGTGGGGGCGAGAAAACCCTTCTTGTGCGCCTCGCACGCCATCGAGTACGCGTAGCTCTGGGCGTTGCCCGTCGTCAGGCCCCTGTCCTCCGGCCGCCACCTGGCGCCCTCGTACCACCGGAAGTCGACGTCGGCCCGCTCGATGGCGACGAGGTCCATGGCGCCCGTCAGCCGCTCGGGGTGGTCGGTGGCGAACGCGTAGGCGAACACGTAGTTCGTGTGCACCACGAGTTCCCCCTGTTCGCCGACGCTCGCCGACATCGTGCCGCTGACCTTCGGGGCGACCGGCAGCAGATGGAAGCCCTCGGCGAGCCTGGTGGTGAAGTTGCTCGCCCCGTCGCCGGCGAGCAGTGGGCGCAGGTATTCCTGGGCGTGCTGGCTGAACAACGCCAGGAACGGCTCGGGATCGCGCTGGTTCAGCATTCGGGGGTAGAGCCTGCCGGCGATCAGCGCCTGCCGGGTCCTGTCCAGCACGGCGGCGACCTTCTCGGCCGGGTAGTCGCCGACCGCGACGGCCGCCGGCGCGACGATGCCGGCCTCGCCGTCGGACCAGCCCGCCGCCGGGGTCGCGGTGAACGGTTGCGTGAGGTCGACGTGGAAGGACTCCACCATCGACGTCTGCGTGGTGGTCGGGGTCGCGGTGGTCGCCGTGGTTGTCCCGCCGGCGAGCGGGGTGCGGCCGAGCGCGTCGTCGAGCTTGCCGGCCCGGTACAGCCCGTAGATCAACAGGGCGATCACGGCCAGCGCCGCGACGCTGACCAGCTTGCCTCGGTGTTGCCGCCGCCGCGCCCTGCGCCGCAGCTTCCGGACGTCCGCCTTGGCCCGCCGCTCGGACTTCCTCATCCAGTCCGCGTCGTTGAGGTCAGGATGGTCGTCTAACTGGTGGTCATCCACCAGGTCCCCCGCTCGGTTCATGGCTTTTCTGGCTGGTTGACCGGTTGGTCGCCAGGGCCGATCACTGGATCGGGTGACAGGCCTCGCGCGTTAGCAGGGATCGCGTGTGAACTCGGTTGGCAGTCCTTCGTAGACTTGACTGGTGAGTGAGACCCAACCGCAGTCGCAGCGTCCCGAACTCCCGCCGTCCTGGAATCCGGCGGAGGTAGAGGGCGAGCTGTACCAGCGGTGGGTCGACCGCGACTACTTCACCGCGGACCCCTCCAGCGACAAGCCGCCGTTCAGCATCGTGCTGCCGCCGCCGAACGTGAACGGCAGCCTGCACATGGGGCACGCGCTGAACCACTCCGTGATGGACGCGCTGAGCCGCCGCCGCCGGATGCAGGGCTACGAGGTGCTGTGGCTGCCCGGCATGGACCACGCCGGCATCGCCACCCAGAACGCGGTCGAGCGCGACCTCGCCGGCCAGGGCCTGTCCCGGCACGACCTCGGCCGGGAGAGGTTCGTCGAGCGGGTCTGGGAGTGGAAGGCCGAGGTCGGCGGCAGGATCCTCGACCAGATGCGCCGGGTCGGCGACAGCGTCGACTGGAGCCGCGAGCGCTTCACCATGGACGAGGGACTGTCCCTCGCCGTGCAGACCATGTTCAAGAAGCTGTTCGACGACGGCCTGATCTACCGCGCCGAGCGCATCATCAACTGGTGCCCGCGCTGCCAGACCGCGCTGTCGGACATCGAGGTCGACCACTCCGACGACGAGGGCGAGCTCGTCTCGATCCGCTACGGCGAGGGCGCGAACTCGATCGTCGTGGCGACCACCAGGGCCGAGACCATGCTCGGCGACACGGCCGTGGCCGTGCACCCCGAGGACGAGCGCTACCGCCACCTGGTCGGCACCGAGGTCGAACTGCCGCTGACCGGCAGGCGGATCCCGATCGTGGCCGACGACCACGTCGACCCCGCGTTCGGCACCGGCGCCGTCAAGGTCACCCCGGCGCACGACCCCAACGACTTCGAGATCGGCCAGCGGCACGGCCTGCCGTCGCTGACCGTCCTCGACGGGCGCGGCGTGCTCACCGTGCCCGGCCCGTTCGAGGGCCTCGACCGCTTCGAGGCGCGCCCCGCCGTCGTGGCCGCGCTGCGCGAGCAGGGCCGCATCGTCGCGGAGAAGCGCCCCTACCTGCACTCCGTCGGGCACTGCTCGCGCTGCGACACCGTGATCGAGCCGCGCCTGTCGCTCCAGTGGTGGGTCAAGGTCGCCCCGCTGGCCAAGGCGGCCGGCGACGCCGTGCGCGACGGCCGGACGAAGATCCACCCGCCGGAGCTGGCCAAGCGGTTCTTCGCCTGGGTCGACGACATGCACGACTGGACGATCTCCCGGCAGCTGTGGTGGGGCCACCGCATCCCGGTCTGGTACGGCCCGGACGGCGAGGTCGTCTGCGTCGGCCCCGACGAGCAGCCGCCGACCGGCGATGGCTGGCACCAGGACGAGGACGTGCTCGACACCTGGTTCTCCTCGGGCCTGTGGCCGTTCTCCACGCTCGGCTGGCCGGAGCGCACCACCGAGCTCGAGCGCTTCTACCCGACCACGGTGCTCAGCACCGGCTACGACATCCTCTTCTTCTGGGTTGCCAGGATGATGATGTTCGGCCTGTACGCCATGGACGAGGTGCAGCCGTTCGACAACGTCTACCTGCACGGCCTGATCCGTGACGCCAACGGCAAGAAGATGTCCAAGTCGCGCGGCAACGGCATCAACCCGTTGGACTGGATGGACAGCTACGGCACGGACGCCACCAGGTTCACCCTGCTGCGTGGCGCCAACCCCGGCTCAGACATGGCGTTGGCCGAGGAGTGGGCGGCGGGTTCGCGCAACTTCGTCACGAAGCTGTGGAACGCCACCAAGTTCGCGCTCGGCAACGGGGCGAGCATCGACATTCCGTTGCCGGCGCGGGAGAACCTGACCGACACCGACCGCTGGATCCTGGATCTGCTCGACCGCACGGTGTCCGAAGTGGACGGTCACTTCGAGGGCTACCAGTTCGCGAAGCTGTGCGACGCGCTCTACCACTTCATCTGGGACGAGTACTGCGACTGGTACCTGGAGCTGGCCAAGGTGCAGATCGCCGAGGGCGGCGAGCGCGCCGAGGCGACCCGCGCGGTGCTCGGCCACGTGCTCGACGTGGTGCTGCGGCTGCTGCACCCCATCGCGCCGTTCGTCACCGAGACGCTATGGACCACGCTCACCGGCGGCGAGTCGCTGGTCGTCGCGGAGTGGCCCAAGCCGTCCGGCGCGGAGCCCGACCTGGTCGCGGCCAAGCGGATCGAGAGCCTCCAGAAGCTCGTCACCGAGATCCGCAGGTTCCGGTCCGACCAGGGGCTGCGGCCTGGGCAGAAGGTGGCGGGCAGGGTGCGCGGCGCGTGCTGCGCGGACCTGGTCGACCACGTCGCCTCGGTGCGGGCGCTGACCAGGCTGGAGGAGCCCGGCGACGACTACCAGGTCACGATGACCCTGGAGGTCGGGCTGCCGACCGGCGCGGTCAAGGTCGAGCTGGACACCTCGGGCGCGGTGGACCTCGTCGCGGAGCGCAAGCGGCTCACCAAGGATCTCGCGGTGGCCGAGAAGGAACTCGCGCAGTGCGACGGGAAGCTGGACAACCCGAAGTTCACCGACAAGGCGCCCGCCGAGGTCGTCGCCAAGATCAAGGCACGGCGCGAGGCGGCCGTTGTGGAGATCGAGCGGATCACCGCGCGGATCGACTCGCTGCCGACGGCCTGAGCGGCACACCCGTCGGGCCGCCGACCGAGTCGTCGGCGGCCCGACGGATGTGAGTCGTGTCATGCTCGCGCACCCGTGCGCGCCCGGAGACGTACAGGGTGGATGTGAACAGCTTTCGCGGCCCGGCCAAGCGGATGACCCTGCTCGCGGTCGCGCTGGCGGCACTCGCCGGCACGGTGTCGTGCAGCGACCACCCAGCCGCGGCAGGCCAGGCAGCCACGGTCACCACCACGACCGCTCCCAGCAGTTCGGGCCCGTCGAGTCCGAGCGCCGCGCCAAGCACAAGCAGCAGCCTGCCGCCGTCCTCGACGCCTCCTGCCTCGACGCCACCGTCCTCGACACCGCCGGCCGTGGTGCAGTCGGCCAGCGGAAAGTTCACCGTCGCGCCGGGGACCGGCCCGGCCGCGCTGGCCGGCCGGCAGGTCAAGCGGTACACCGTCGAGATCGAGGACGGCCTGCCGGAGAACCTCGACGGGTTCGCCAAGACCGTGCAGGAGATCCTGGCCGACCCGAGGAGCTGGAGCTTCGAGGGCAGGATCGCGTTCCAGCGCGTCGACAGCGGTCCCGTCGACATCCGCGTCACGCTGGCCTCGCCGGACACCGTCGACCGGCTGTGCGCGCCGATGCAGACCGGCGGCGAGGTGTCCTGTTGGAACGGCCACCGCGCCGTGATCAACCAGGCCCGCTGGGAACTCGCCGTCCCACACTTCGGCGGCGACCTCACCACCTACCGGACCTACGCCATCAACCACGAGGTCGGGCACGGCATCGGCAAGCAGCACACCACCTGCCCTGGACCGGGAAAGCCCGCGCCGGTGATGGTGCAGCAGACCTTCGGGCTCCAGGGCTGCACCCCGAACGGCTGGCCCTCGGTCTCCGGCGGATAGCGGGCGACGAGTCGACCGTTCGGTGCGGCCGTAGACTCCCAGCGTGACTGTCCGCAACCCGGATCCCGGGACGATCGAAGCGCTGCGCGCCGTCGAGGCCGAGCTGAACACCCGGTGGCCGGAGACCAAGATCGACCCGTCGCTGGAGCGCATCCAGGCACTGGTGGACCTGCTGGGCGACCCGCAGCGCTCCTACCCCGTGTTGCAGATCGCCGGCACCAACGGCAAGACCTCCACCGCGCGGATGCTGGACACGCTGTTGTCCCGCATCGGCCTGCGCACCGGCCGGTACACCAGCCCGCACCTGCAACTGGCCACCGAGCGGATCAGCGTGGACGGCGCGCCGATCAGCCCGGAGCGCTACGTCGAGGTCTACCGGGACATCGAGCCGTACGTGTCCCTTGTGGACGCTCGCAACGACGTGCCGATGAGCAAGTTCGAGGTGTTGACCGGCATGGGCTTCGCGGCCTTCGCCGAGGCGCCCGTCGACGCCGCCGTCATCGAGGTCGGGCTCGGCGGCACCTGGGACGCCACCAACGTCGCGGACGCCAGGATCGCCGTGGTCTGCCCGATCGGCATCGACCACGTCGACTACCTCGGCTCCGATCTGCTCGGCATCGCGCGGGAGAAGGCCGGCATCATCAAGGCCGACTCGGTCGCGGTGCTCGCCGAGCAGCAGCCCGAGGTGGCCCAGGTGCTCCTCGAACGCTGCGCCGACGTCGGCGCCGAGGTGGCCAGGCAGGGCATGGAGTTCGGCGTGCGGGACCGGGTCGCGGCGGTCGGCGGCCAGCTGCTGACGCTCCAGGGACTCGGCGGCGTCTACGAGGAGATCTTCCTGCCGCTGCACGGCGCGCACCAGGCGAACAACGCCGCGCTCGCGCTGGCCGCCGCCGAGGCGTTCTTCGGCGCGGGCCCGGACCGGCAGCTCGACATCGACGCGGTGCGCGCGGCCTTCGCCGCCGTGACCACCCCCGGCCGGCTGGAGCGGGTGCGCTCCGCGCCGACCGTGCTGGTCGACGCGGCGCACAACCCGCACGGCGCGGCCGCCCTGGCCGCCGCGATCGGCGACGACTTCGCGTTCCTCAAGCTCGTCGGCGTGCTCGGGGTGATGGGCGACAAGGACGTCACCGGCATCCTGACCGCGCTGGAGCCCGTGCTGTCCGAGGTCGTGTTGACCACCAACTCCTCGCCGAGGGCGATGGACGTCGACGAGCTGGCCGCTGTGGCACGGGACGTCTTCGGCGACGACCGCATCGTGGTGGAGCCCCGGCTGGACGACGCGATCGAGACGGCCGTCCGGTTGGCCGAGGAGACCGACGACTCGCAGCAGGCGCTGTCGGGCAGCGGCGTGCTGGTGACCGGCTCGGTGTTCACCGCGGGTGAGGCCCGCGCGCTGTTCGGGAAGGAACCGGCGTGAGCGCCCCCGACCAGCCGCCCACCCCCGACCAGCCGCCCACCCCCGACCAACCGGCCGCGCCGGACCAGGTGGCCGCGCCGGACCAGTCGGCCGTGTCAGGAGATCAGCCGTCGGCGGCGCAGGAACAGGCGCCGACGCCGCGCGATCCGATGAAGTCGTTCCGGGGCATCATGGCCGGCACGCTGATCATCGAGGTGATCGTGGTCGCGCTCGCCATCCCGGTGGTGGCGAGGCTCGGCGGCGGCATCGGCACGACCGGCGGCGTGCTGGTCTTCGTGCTGCTCGGCTGCCTGCTAGTCACCTGCGGCCTGCTTCGCTTCAGCTGGAGCGTCCAGGTCATCCTCGGCATCCAGGTGCTGATGATCGTCGGCGGGTTCGCCATGACCGCCCTCGCCGTGATCGGCGTCCTGTTCGCCCTGGTCTGGGTCTGCCTGCTGTTGATGCGCCGCGACGTGGCCAAGCGGATGGCCGAGGGGCGGCTGCCCAGCCAGCAGTAGCCGGCCGGCCGATTGGTGGAAACGTCCAATCGACGGACCTCGACTTCGTAGGTACCTACGAGGCGAATCGGCTTCTTTTCGACGCGGATGCGGATGTAGGGTCCACCTCGTGCCGCAGGTGCGGTCTCCAGGGGGAGTCGCACCTGCGGCAGTAGAATCCGCCGCGTGCCGAACTTTCGGATCAGCGAGGCTGCCGCATTGCTCGGGGTCAGCGACGACACCGTGCGCCGATGGGCCGACCAGGGCCGACTTCCCGTGCAGAAGTCGGCGGGTGGTCGGTTGACGGTGGACGGACGTGAGCTGGCCGCGTTCGCGCAGTCGCTCGCCGACGCTCCCGAGCCCGGCCACACGATCGGGGCCTCGGCGCGCAACCGGTTGCGCGGCATCGTCACCCGCGTCACCAAGGACGGGCTGATGGCCCAGGTCGAGATCCAGGCCGGGCCGTTCCGGGTGGTGTCGTTGATGAGCCGGGAGGCCGCCGACGAGCTCGCTCTGGAGGTCGGGGTCGTGGCGGTGGCGTCGGTGAAGTCCACCCACGTCGTCGTCGAGCTTCCGGAGGTCTAGATGATCCGCCCCTCCCGCCTGGCCGCCGTCGCCGGTTCCGCCGCGCTCGCCGCGCTGCTTCTCGCCGGCTGCGGCGGCAAGGACACCCCGGCCGCGCCCGCCTCGGGTTCGAGCGAGGCGAGCGCCTCGGCGACCGGGCAGGTGACGGTGTTCGCCGCGGCGTCGCTCACCGAGACGTTCACCAAGCTCGGCAAGGACTTTGAGGCCGCGAACAAGGGCGCGACGGTGAAGTTCAGCTTCGGCGCCAGCTCGGCGCTCGCCCAGCAGATCAACTCCGGCGCGCCCGCCGATGTGTTCGCCTCGGCGAGCCCGACCAACATGAAGCAGGTCAGCGATGCCGGCGCGGTGACCGACAAGCCGACCACGTTCGTCAGGAACAGACTCGAGATCGCCGTGCCCAAGGGCAATCCCGGCAAGATCACCGGGCTGGCCGACTTCGCAAAGCCCGAGCACAAGACCGCGCTGTGCGCCGAGCAGGTGCCCTGCGGCGCGGCGGCCAAGCAGGTGTTCGCGGCGGCCGGCGTCACGCCGAAGCCCGTCACCCTCGAACAGGACGTCAAGGCGACGCTGACCAAGGTGCAGCTCGGCGAGGTGGACGCCGCGCTGGTGTACCGCACGGACGTGCAGGCGGCCGGCGACAAGGTCGAGGGCATCGACTTCCCCGAGTCGGCCAAGGTCGTCAACGACTACCCGCTCGCGGTGCTCGCCAAGGCGCCGAACTCCGCTGCGGCCAAGGCCTTCGTGGCGTACGTGCTGTCGGACAAGGGCCGCGCGGTGTTCACCAAGGCCGGTTTCGACACGCCGTGACCGCCGGGACGCGGGCGCGGCGCGGGGCGCGGGGACGGCTGCCGGTCGTCCTCGTGCTGCCGGCCGCGCTCGGCCTGGTGTTCCTGGTGATCCCGCTGCTCGGCCTGGTGCTGCGGGCGCCGTGGTCCACGCTGCTCGACCAGTTGGCGCAGCCCGAGGTCGGCGACGCGCTGCGGCTGTCGCTGGTGTGCGCGAGCCTGGCCACCCTGGTGTGCCTGCTGCTCGGCGTGCCGCTCGCCTGGCTGCTGGCCAGGTCCGACCTGCCCGGCCGCGGCGTGCTGCGGGCGCTGGTGACGGTGCCGCTGGTGCTGCCGCCGGTGGTTGGCGGGGTGGCGCTGCTGCTGGTGCTCGGCCGGCGCGGGATCCTCGGCCAGTACCTCGACTCCTGGTTCGGCGTCTCGCTGCCGTTCAGCACCGCCGGGGTGGTGCTTGCCGAGGCGTTCGTGGCCATGCCGTTCCTGGTGATCTCCGTCGAGGGCGCGCTGCGCGGCGCGGACCGCCGCTACGAGGAGGCGGCGGCCACGCTCGGGGCGTCCCGCTGGCACACCTTCCGGCGGGTCACGCTGCCCTCCGTCGCGCCGGGCATCGCGGCGGGCGCGGTGCTGTGCTGGGCGCGGGCGCTCGGCGAGTTCGGCGCGACCATCACCTTCGCCGGCAACTTTCCCGGCCAGACCCGCACCATGCCGCTGGCCGTCTACATCGCGCTGGAGTCCGCGCCGGAGGCGGCGATCGCGCTCAGTCTCGTGCTGTTGGTGGTGTCGGTGTTGGTGCTGGCGAGCCTGCGTGAGCGGTGGATCGGCGGTCCGACATGACGGCGCGCGCCAGGATCGCGGTGCGCAGGGACAACGGGTTCGACCTGAATCTGTCCCTCGACCTCGCGGACGGCGAGGTCGTCGCGCTCCTCGGCCCCAACGGCGCAGGCAAGACCACCGCGTTGCGCGCCATGGCCGGGCTGCTGCCGCTGACCGACGGCCGCATCGTGCTGGACGGCCGCGTGCTAGACGACCCGGCCGACCGCGTGTTCGTGCCGCCGGAGCGCCGGTCGGTCGGCGTGGTGTTCCAGGACTACCTGCTGTTCAGGCATATGTCGGCGCTGGACAACGTCGCGTTCGGGCTGCGGGCGCGCGGCGCGGGGCGTGTGCAGGCGCGCGCGGAGGCGCTGGAGTGGCTGCGCCGCGTCGACCTCGCCGAGCACGCCGACACCCGCCCGAGAAGCCTGTCCGGCGGTCAGGCCCAACGCGTCGCCCTGGCCCGCGCGCTCGCCACCCGGCCCCGGCTGCTGCTGCTGGACGAGCCGCTGGCCGCGCTGGACGCGAGCACCCGCATGCAGGTCCGTTCGGACCTGCGGCACCACCTCGCCGACTACGCCGGCAGCGCGCTGCTGGTCACCCACGACCCGTTGGACGCGATGGTGCTCGCGGACCGGCTCGTGGTCGTCGAGGACGGCAGGACCGTGCAGGAGGGCACCCCGACGCACGTCGCGCGGCACCCCAGGACGGACTACGTGGCCAGCCTGGTCGGCCTCAACCTCTACCGGGGGAGCGCCGCCGGCACGACCGTGCTGCTGGAGCACGGCGGGCAGCTCACCACCGCGCACCCGGCGGACGGCCCGGTGCACATCGCGTTCCCGCCGTCGGCGGTCGGCCTGCACCCGCGCGAGCCCGACGGCAGCCCCCGCAACACCTGGCCCGTCACCGTCGCCGGCATCGAGCAGCACGCGGACACCGTGCGGGTTCGCCTCGACGGCGTCCCTCCGGTGCTCGCCGACGTGACCACGGCCGCCGTCGCCGAGCTCGGGCTGGTGCCGGGCCGCCAGCTGTGGGCGGCGGTCAAGGCCACCGAGACCAGGACCTACCCGAGTTGAAAACCGTTTGCCGCCAACGGCTGTCGACCTCCAGGCTGTCCCGGTGACCGACTGGACCACCTCCGCAGCCTGGTACGACGTGCTCAACCCTGGGCGCACCGACATCAACTTCTACCTCGGTCTGATGACCTCCCCCGACCGGGTGCTCGACGTCGGTTGCGGCACCGGCACCCTGCTGCGCCTGGCCCGCGACGCGGGGCACACCGGCAGGCTGTGCGGGCTCGACCCCGATCCCGCCATGCTCGACCAGGCGCGCGTCCGCACCGACATCGAGTGGGTGCTCGGCAACGCCGCGTCCGCGTCCTGGGACCGCGAGTTCGACCTGGCGGTGATGTCCGGCCACGCGTTCCAGGTGCTGATCACCGACGACGAGGTGCGCTCCTCGCTCGCGGCGATCCGCGCCGCGCTCGCCGACGGCGGCCGCTTCGCGTTCGAGACCCGCCACCCGCAGGCGCGCGAGTGGGAAGGCTGGCACGGGGCGTCCTTCGAGCAGCGCAACCCCGACGGCGACGTCGTGCAGGTCTCCTACGAGGTGCACGAGGTGTCCGGCGGCGTCGTTCGGCTCACCGAGACGCTGGCCGGGCAGTGGTGGGACGAACCGCTGGCGGAACTCGGCGCGCTGCGGTTCCTCGACCCCGACACGCTGGGCGGCTTCCTCGACGAGGCGGGCTTCGCTGTCGAGCAGCAGTTCGGCGACTGGGACCGCAGCCCGATCACGCCAGCCAGCACCGAGATCATCACCATCGCCCGCACCCGCTGACGCTCGATGTCGTGAAGGGTCCCTTCAGGGCACTGAGCGTCCTGAGGGGACCCTTCATGACATCTCGCTGACCCTCGGGGTTACGCCTTGACCTCGGTGGCCTGCGCCTTGGGCTTGGCGTTCGGGTCGGTGCTCCACCAGCCCTCGCCCGCACCGCCGATGTGGTACGGCACGTTGATCACGACGACGCCCTTGGTGAACAGCAGCCGGTACTTCAGCCGGAACGCGCTCTGGTTGTGCAGCAGGTTCTGCCACCAGTGCCGCACCACGTACTCGGGCACGAAGACGCTGACCACGCCGCGCGGATCCTTCGTGCGCAGCCGGGTGACGTGCTCGACGATCGGCCGGACCACGTCCCGGTAGGGCGAGCTGATCACCAGCAGCGGCGTCTGGAGGCCGCGTTCCTCCCACTGCTTGCGCAGCGCCCTGGTCTCGGCCTCGTCGGCGGCGACGGTCACCGCCTCCATCTGGTCCGGCCTGGTCGCCTTGGCGAACGCCAGCGCCCGCAGCGCGGGCTTGTGCAGCCGCGAGATCAGCACCAGGGCGTGCACCTTCGGCGGCAGCGTCGGATCCCAGTCGACCGCGTCGACCTCCGCCTCGACCTTCTTGTAGTACCGGCTGATCGACCGCATCAGGAAGAACAGCAGCACCATCGCGGCGACCGCGAGCCACGCGCCGTGCACGATCTTGGTGGCGAACACGACGACGAGCACGGCGGCCGTCAGCCCCGCGCCGAAGGTGTTGATGGCCTGCGAGCCCCGGATCTTCCGCCGCCGCGCGGGATCGGTGACGGTGGCCAGCTCGCGCTTCCAGTGCACCACCATGCCGAGCTGGCTCAGCGTGAAGCTGGTGAACACGCCGATGATGTAGAGCTGGATCAGCTTGTCGATGTTCGCGTCGAAGCCGATGATCAACAGGATCGCGAACAGCGCCAGGATCAGGATGCCGTTGCTGAACACCAGCCGGTCGCCGCGGTTGTAGAACTGCCTCGGCAGGTACCGGTCCTTGGCCAGGATCGAGGCCAGCCCGGGGAAGCCGTTGAACGCGGTGTTCGCGGCGAGCACCAGGATGCCGGCGGTGGCCGCCTGGAAGAGGTAGAACACGACCGTGCCGTGCCCGAACACGCTGCCGGCGACCTGCGAGATCACCGACGGGTTGCCGTCCGGCAGCGCGTGCGCGTTGAGGTGCACGGCCAGCACGGTGATGCCGGCGAACATCAGCACGGCGAGCACGCCCATCATGGCCAGCGTGACGGCCGCGTTGTGCGGCTTGGGCTTGCGGAACGCCGGCACGCCGTTGCTGATCGCCTCGACACCGGTCAGCGCCGTGCAGCCCGACGCGAACGCGCGGGCGGCGAGCATCAGCGTGAACACCCCGCCGACGTGGGTGGTCTGTTCGATGGGCAGGTTGGCCGTCTCCGCCTGGGGCAGGTCGCCGGACGCGCCCCTGATGATCGCCACCGCGAACATGGCGAACGTCAGCGCGATGAACGCGTAGGTCGGCAGCGCGAACGACTTGCCGGACTCCTTGACACCGCGCAGGTTCACCAGCGCGATCAGCACCACGAACCCGACCGAGATGCCGACCGCGTGCGGGGCGAGCGAGCGGAACGCCGAGGTGATGGCCACCACCCCCGACACCACGGAGACGGCCACCGTCATCACGTAGTCGACCAGCAGCGCGGCGGCGGCCGTGAGCGCCGCCGTCTCGCCGAGGTTCTCCTTGCTGACCACGAACGCCCCGCCGCCGCTCGGGTAGGCGTAGCAGGTCTGCCGGTAGGAGGCGACGACCACGATCAGCACCAGCCCGACGGCCCCGGCCACCGGCGTGGACAGCGACAGGTAGCCCGCGCCGCCGAGCGCGAGGGTGAGCAGGATCTGCTCCGTCGCGTAGGCGACCGAGGAGATCGGGTCGCTACAGAACACCGGCAGTGCCAGCCACTTGGGCAGCAGCGTGTCGCCAAGCCGCTCACTGCGCAGCGGCCGGCCGACCAGCAGCCGTTTCAGCACGTCGAACACCGCGAACTCCCCGTTTTTCCGCCGCCAACCCGATCGAGTGAACCGAGCGCGCGGGTCGTGCTGACAGCCGCTCCGCGCCGCGAAGCACCCGACGGCGATGTCCGGTACAAGCCGCCTCCTGATTGTCCATAGCCGGGGCGTTCCGGTATCGGGTAGGAGCGTCAAAATCTCGTCAAGATGATCGCCGTCCGGCGCGTTTCGCGCGACTTCTGCCGAGTCGGCGGTCCGGTCGGGACCAATTGGTTCCGTTCGCCGTACCGCGCGGTTTCCGTCGGGCAGACTGGCCGCAGTGCCGACGACGCTGCGGAGGATCCCGTGACCCGGCTCAGGGAACTGGCGAACAGTCAGCAGGTGTCCGGCCCGCTGTCGCACCGACGGCAGTGGGTGCCGGGAGTCGTGCAGGTGGTGTCGCCGGGCGGCGTCATCGACCTCGCCCCCGGCTACCTCGATCCCGGGCTGCTGCCCGTCGACCTGCTGCGCGAGGCCTACGCGGACGCGTTGGCCGAGTACGGCTCGGCGGCGCTGACCTACGGCGAGAACCAGGGCGTGCTGCCGCTGCGCGAGCAGCTGGCGCGCCGGGCCGCCACCGACGCGCACCCGTGCGGCCCCGAGCACGTGCTGATCACCTCGGGCACCTCGGTCGGGCTGCACCTGCTGGCCGGCACGCTGGGCTCGCCGGGCGACGTGGTGCTGACCGAGTCCGCGAGCTACGACTTCGGCCGGCGCATCCTGACCGACCGGGGGCTCCTGCCGCGCCCGGTGCCGATGGACCGGCACGGCGTCGACCCGCAGGCCCTCGAGGAGGCCCTGCTGGCCGAGCGGGCGGCCGGCCGCAGGGTCGCGTTCGCATACCTGATCCCCACCTTCCAGAACCCGACCGGCACGCTGATGCCGCTGGACCGGCGGCGCGAGGTGCTCGCCGTGGCCGCGCGGCACGGCCTGCCGATCGTGGAGGACGACGCGTACGGCGAGCTGCCCCTCACCGACGGCGTCGAGGCCCCGCCGTCGCTGGCCGCGCTCGCCGACTACCGCGACGTCGTCCGGCTGTGCTCGTTCTCCAAGACGCTCGCGCCCGGGCTGCGGCTCGGCTGGCTGCTCGGCGATCCCGCGCTGGTCGGCGGCATCGCGCACAACGGCCTGCTCACCAGCGGCGGCGGCCTGAACCACGTCAGCTCGCTGATGGTGTCGGTGCTGCTGGCCGACGGCAGGTTCGACCGGCACGTCTCGTGGCTGCGCGGGCAGCTGCGCGACCGGCGCGACGCGCTCGCCGACGCGCTGGCGGCCGGGCCCGACGGCGGCTTCGAGTTCCACCGGCCGGACGGCGGGTTCTTCCTGTGGCTGCGCGCCACCGGCGGCACCGCCGAGGCGGCGGTCGTTGAGGCGGCCACGCTGGCCGGGGTCCAGGTCGCCGGGGGGTCGCGGTTCGGAGTGTCCGAGACGGCGGCGATCCGGCTCAGCTACAGCTTCAACTCGCCGGATCGGTTGGCCGGCGCGGGTTATCGCCTCGCGCACGCGCTGACGGGGTAGGCCGCGCGCCCGCAAACAATTGCACCGTGGTGGGCCTTGTTGGCCCGGTACCGCCGTGGTTTTCTGCGGTCAGCTCGGTGCTCGACGCGCCGAGACCCCCGGGGACCCCGCGACACGGAGGTCGAGATGGGCCGTGGCCGTCCACGCACCGGTTTCGCCGTCCTGGTCGCCCTGCTCACCGGGCCGTTCCTGACCGCGACCCCGGCGGTCGCCGCGCCGGGACAGGCGGACACCGACCTCGGCAGGGCGCGGGCCGTCTGGCTGAGCCGCGAGTTCGTCGTCTGGGACGCGGGCGACCCGTCGGGCGGCCCGAGCGCCTACCAGCTGCGCACCGACCCGGACGGGCGGATCGCCGTCGCGGGCGGCGGGATCCGGGGCGGTGTCGCGCTGCCGATGGACCCGGCCCCCGGCGGCCTCCCGCCCGAACTCGCCGCCAAGTTCCCTTACCTGCGGGGAAAACCGGCCTTCCGGCTGCGGCAGTCCGATCCCGCGACCGTGGACGACGCGGTGCGCGGCCAGGTCGTCGCCGTCCGGTTCGGCGCGGACGGCGGGCTGGCGCAGGCCACCGGCGTGCAACTGGCCGGCGTGCTGGACGACCGGTACGCGGCCGCGGCCGGGCGGCTCGACTACGGACCCGTCTTCGCCGAGGGGCGGCCGACCCTGCGGCTGTGGGCGCCGACCGCGCGGTCCGTGCGGCTGAAGCTCTACGGCGGCACCCCGCCCGCGCCGGGCGAAGCGCCCCGTGCCGTGCTGGACCTGTTCCGCGACAGCGAGTCCGGCTCGTGGTCGCGGGCCGGCAGCCCGTTCTGGATCGACCGCTACTACCGCTACGAGGTGACCGGCTGGCAGCCCGCGACGCACTCCGTGCGCGTCATCGACGTCACCGACCCCTACTCGCTCGCCCTGTCGGTCGACTCGACACACTCCCAGATCGTCGACCTGGCCGACCAGCACACGATGCCGGCGGGCTGGCGCGAGGAGGTCGCGAAGGGGCTCGGCGACAATCCGGTCGCGCACGCCGTGACCGAGCTGCACGTGCGGGACTTCTCCATCGGCGACGACACCGTGCCGGCCACCGACCGGGGCACCTACCTCGCGTTCACGCACCGCGACTCCGCCGGCATGCGGCACCTGCGGGAACTCGCCGAGGCCGGCATGGACACCGTGCACCTGATGCCCACCTTCGACATCGCCACCATCCCCGAGCGGCGGTCGGACCAGCGGACCCCGCCGTGCGATCCGGCCGCCTTCGCGCCGGACTCCACGGTGCAGCAGGAGTGCGTCGGGGTGACCGCCGCCGTCGACGCCTACAACTGGGGCTACGACCCGTGGCACTACGACGTGCCGGAAGGCTCCTACGCGACCAGCGACGCGCGGTCCGGCCCGGCCAGGTCGCGGCAGTACCGCGAGATGGTGAAGTCGTTGCACGACAACGGGAATCGCGTGGTCGTCGACGTGGTTTACAACCACACCGCCGCGGCGGGCGACGATCCGACCTCGGTGCTGGACAGGGTGGTGCCCGGCTACTACCACCGGCTGCTGGACGACGGCTCGATCGCGACCTCGACATGCTGCGCGAACACCGCGCCGGAGAACGCCATGATGGGCAAGCTCGTGGTCGACTCGGTCGTGCGGTGGGCGCGACTGTACAAGGTCGACGGCTTCCGGTTCGACCTGATGGGCCACCATCCCAAGGCGAACATCCTCGCCGTGCGCGCCGCCCTGGACGCTCTCACCCCGCAGGCCGACGGCGTGGACGGCAGGCGGATCAGGATCTACGGCGAGGGCTGGGACTTCGGCGAGGTCGCCGGCGGCGCGCGCTTCGTGCAGGCCACCCAGGCGAACCTGGCCGGCACCGGGATCGGCACCTTCAACGACCGGCTCCGCGACGGCGTGCGCGGCGGCGGCCCCTTCGACGGCGACCCCAGGATCCAGGGCTTCGCCTCGGGGCTGGCCGGCGACCCCAACGGCTCGCCGGCCAACGGCGACGACGCGCAGCAGTCGGCGCGGCTGGTCAACTATGCGGACCTGGTGAAGCTGGGCATGGCGGGAAACCTTGCCGCGTACCGGTTCCGCTCGACCAGCGGTGCCGAGGTGACCGGCAGCCAGGTCAGCTACAACGGCGCGCCGGCCGGCTACACCGCGGCCCCGGCCGAGGCAATCACCTACGTGGATGCGCACGACAACGAGACGCTGTACGACGCGTTGGCCTACAAGCTGCCGCAGCGCACGTCGATGGCCGACCGGGTGCGGTGCCAACTGCTCGCGCTCGCGCCGGTGCTGCTCGGCCAGGGCCAGCCGTTCGTGTTGGCCGGCACCGAGTTCCTGCGCTCGAAGTCGTTCGACCGCAACAGCTTCAACTCGGGCGACTGGTTCAACAGGTACGACCCGCTGTTGCGCGCCAACGGTTTCGCCGGCGGCCTGCCCCCGGCCGCCGACAACGCGGACAAGTGGCCGTACGCGCGTCCGCTGCTCGGCGACCCGGCCCTGCTGCCCAAACCCGCCGACCTGCGCGCCGCCCTCGACGGCACGCTGTGGCTGTTGCGGATCAGGCAGTCCTCGCCGCTGTTCACGCTGGGCGACGCGGCGCTCGTGCAGCAGAAGGTGTCCTTCCCCGATCCCGGCCCGCTCGCCGGGCCCGGTGTGGTCGTGCAGCACCTGGACGACACCGTCGGCCCCGACGTCGACCCGGCGCGCCGAGGAGTGGTGGTCGTGCTCAACCCGCGCCCCGAGCCGCAGACGGTCGCGCTCCCGCCGGGCGGCGGCTGGCGGCCACACGAACTCCAGGCGGGCGCGCCGGACACGGCACGGCTCGGGCCGTCCGGCGACACCGTTGCCGTGCAGGCCCGCACGGTCGTGGTGCTCGAGCGGTAGAAGTATTACAAGACCGGAACAGTCCGCTACCCGAGCACCCGCAGCACGAGGTCCAGCACGTCCTCCGGCGACTCGACGTGCGCGTTGTGCCCGAGGCCCGCCAGCACGACCGGCGCGTCGACCAGCGCTGCCAGGTCCTGTTCGGCGCACATCGGGTCGCGTTCGCCCGCCGCGAGCACGAGCGTCGCGCCGGTGGCCCGCGCCGCGGCGAGCAGGCCGGGCATGGGCGGCGCGCCGACCCCGTACGCGGCCTGGTCCAGCGCCAGCCCCCACCCGTCGGCCCGCGTCACCAGCCCCTCATCGACCTCGGGGGCGTCCTCGGCGACCAACCCGGTCAGCCCGGCGACGGCGAGACACCGCGCGGCGGCCTCGGCGCGGCTCGGGAACGTGCGTGCCGGCTTCGCCGCGATGGCCGAGGACTTCGCCAGCTCCTCCTGCGTCCAGGACACCTTGATGCCCAGCCCGCACACCGCGCGCACCGACGGCCCGAACCAGCCGCTGGCGAGCGCGAGGCCGACGACCCCGCCAAGCGAGTGGCCGAGCACCACGACGTCCTCGGTGTCCTCGACCGCGCTGGCGACCGCGGCGGCGAGGTGGCCGTAGGTGTAGCGGGGCAACGGGTCCGAGCCGCCGTGCCCCGGCAGGTCCGGCGCGAGCCAGCCGCCGGGCCAGCGGTCGTCCAACAACCCGGTCAGCCCGCGCCACACGCCGCCCGTCGCGCCGAGTCCGTGCAGCAGCAACAGTGTCGGCCCGCCCGAGCCACCCCGACGCACTCGCAATCCGTTCACGGCCGCGATCTTCCCGGAGCGCAGCCGGGGACGGAACACCTGATCGGCCAAGGCCACTCGGACGGGCCACCGGCACGCGGTTAGGCTGACCGCACGCCTCGCGCGATCTCGCGGGGGCACAGGATCCCGCACGAAGGAGAACGGAAAGCCGTGAGCGAGCGCACCCTGGTCCTGGTCAAGCCGGACGGCGTCAGCCGTGGACTGGTCGGCGAGGTGATCTCTCGGATCGAGCGCAAGGGCCTCAAGCTGGCCGCGCTCGAACTTCGCACCGTGCAGCGCGCCCTCGCCGAGCAGCACTACGCGGAGCACGACGGCAAGAGCTTCTTCGCCGACCTGCTCGACTTCATCACCTCCGGCCAGGTCGTCGCGGCGGTCGTCGAGGGCCCGAGGGCCATCGCCGCGTTCCGCCAGCTGGCCGGCGGCACCGACCCGGTCGAGAAGGCCACCCCCGGCACCCTGCGCGGCGACTTCGGCCTCGAGACGCAGTTCAACCTCGTGCACGGCTCCGACTCGGTCGAGTCCGCCGAGCGCGAGATCAAGCTCTGGTTCCCCAACCTCTGAGCGTCCCGCGCGCGAACCACTGCGCCGGTCGGCCCCCGTGGCCGGCCGGCGCACCCGTCTGGTGGGGCCGCGCCGCCCCCGCGACCCGGCCGAGTCGCCCGTAATCCGCTCCGACTTCGTCGGGGTCGGCGGCTACTGTCCGACTCGTGAGCACTGTCGATCACCCTCTGGTCACCGCGACGGGCCTGGCGAAGCGCTTCGGCGACTTCGAGGCCGTGCGCGGGATCGACGTCGAGGTCAACCGGGGTGAGGCGTTCGGTTTTCTCGGGCCGAACGGCGCCGGCAAGTCCTCCACCATGCGCATGGTGGCCGCGGTCTCGCCGCGCACGGGCGGGGACCTGCGGGTGTTCGGCCTCGACCCGGACGTCGACGGCCCGAGGATCAGGGCGCGGCTGGGCGTGTGCCCGCAGCAGGACACCCTGGACAACGAGCTCACGGTCCGGCAGAACCTCCAGGTCTACGGCCGTTACTTCGGCCTGTCTCGCGCCCGCGTGCGCGAACGCGCCACCGAGCTGCTGGAGTTCGCCCAGCTGACCGACCGCGCCGACGACCAGGTCGAGCCGCTGTCCGGCGGCATGAAGCGCCGCCTGACCATCGCCCGCTCCCTGGTCAACGAGCCCGACCTGCTGCTGCTGGACGAGCCGACCACCGGCCTGGACCCGCAGGCCAGGCACCTGCTCTGGGACCGGCTCTTCCGGCTCAAGCAGTCCGGCGTCACGCTCATCATCACCACGCACTACATGGACGAGGCCGAGCAGCTGTGCGACCGGCTCGTCGTGATGGACCAGGGCAGGATCGCCGCCGAGGGCTCCCCGGCCGAGCTGATCGGCCGCTACTCCACCCGCGAGGTCCTCGAGCTGCGGTTTGTCCCCGGCGGGCAGGAGGCCGTGCTGCCCGACGTCGTGGACCTGGCCGAGCGGGTCGAGGTGCTGCCGGACCGCCTGCTGCTCTACACCGAGGACGGCGAGGGGGCGCTCGCCGCCGCGCACAACCGGGGCGTGCGGCCGATCTCCAGCCTGGTGCGGCGCAGCTCGCTGGAAGACGTCTTCCTCCGGCTGACCGGCCGGAGCCTGGTGGACTGAGGCTGGTGGATTGAGGCTGGTGACAGAGCAATGACCATGACCGGTCCGACGACGACGATCCGATCAACCGGCACGGTGGTCGGGTCCTGGCGCGCCACGTGGCTGGTGATCGAGGGCCTGTGGACCTGGTACCGCCGCAGCTGGCGGGCCACCGTGGTGTCCAGCGTCCTCCAACCGGTGCTGATGCTGCTGGCCCTCGGCTTCGGCTTCGGGTCCCAGGTGCAGCCGGGCGATGCCACCGGCGGGCTGCGGTACGTCGCGTACCTCGCGCCCGCGCTGCTGGTCTCCGGCGCGATCCAGAACGCGGGCGGCGAGTCCACCTACCCGGTGCTCTCGGCGTTCAAGTGGCAGAAGACCTACTGGGGTGTCGTGGCCACCCCGATCAGCCCCGGCCAGCTGCTGTCCGGTCAGCTGCTGTGGATCGCGTTGCGCCTGCTGGGTTCCGGGGCCGTGTACCTGGCCATCGCGGCGCTGTTCGGCGCGGTCACCGGCCCCGGAGTGCTGCTGTCGCTGCTGTTCGCGGTGCTGGCCGGCATGGCGTTCTGCGCGCCGGTGGTGGCGTTCTCGGCCTCGCGCGACGACGACGGGCAGGGCTTCGCCGGCCTGTTCCGGTTCGTGGTGATGCCGATGACGTTGTTCGCCGGCACGTTCTTCCCGATCAGCCAGCTGCCCGCGTGGGTGCGACCGCTGGCCTGGCTCACCCCGGTGTGGCACGGCAACGAGCTGGCCAGGGGCGCGGCGTTCGGCACGCTGCGGCCGCTGGCCACGCTGGGACACGTCGGCTACCTGGTGGCGCTGCTCGTCGCCGGGGCGTTGCTGGCCTGCCGGTTGTTCCGGCGCAGGCTGGCTGTGTAGGGGGAGCGATGTCGCAGGACGTGATCACCAGACGGGACAAGGACAGTCCGCCGCCGCACCACCGGGGCGGGCCGCTGCTGCGGATCGTGCCGCCCGGCCTGTACGCGGGCCGCGCGCGGATGGTCGTCGAGCGTTCCCTGCTCGTCAACCGGCGCACCTGGTTCGTGGTCCTGTCGGGTGCCTTCGAACCGCTGTTCTTCCTGCTGGCGCTTGGCCTCGGGTTCGGCAAGCTGGTCGGCCAGCTGACGGGCCCCGGCGGCCAGCCGATCAGCTACGTCGCGTTCGTGGCGCCCGCGCTGCTGGCGGCCTCGGCGATGAACGGCGCGATCTACGACGCCACCTTCAACATCTTCTTCAAGTTCAAGTACGCGGGCACCTACGACGCGATGCTGGCGACCCCGTTGGGGCCGTTGGACATCGCGATCGGCGAGATCTCCTGGGCGTTGCTGCGCGGTGGGATGTACGCCGCCGGCTTCCTCGCGGTGATGTTCGGCATGGGCCTGATCGCCTCCCCGTGGGGGCTGCTGGCGCTGCCGGTCGCCCTGTTGGTGGCGTTCGCGTTCGCGGCGGTCGGCATGGCCTGCGCGACGTTCCTGCGGTCCTGGCAGGACTTCGATCTGGTGCAGTTGGTGATCATGCCGCTGTTCCTGTTCTCCACCACGTTCTACCCGCTGTCGGTCTACCCGACGGCGTTGCAGCACGTCGTCGAGTGCACCCCGCTGTACCAGGCCGTGGTGCTGATGCGGGGGTTGACCACGGGCTACGTCGACTGGTCGATGCTCGGGCACCTCGCCTACTTCGTCGGCATGGCAGTGATCGGCGTGGTGATCGCCGCGCGGCGGCTCGGCAGGCTCCTGCTGAAGTAACCACCGGGAGCGGCTACCCTGGTCGCGTGAGTGTCGAGTCTGTTTTCCCCAGGTTGGAGGCCCTGCTCCCCAGGGTGTCCAAGCCGGTGCAGTATGTCGGCGGGGAGCTCAACGCCACCGTCAAGGACTGGGACAGCACGACCGTGCGCTGGGCGTTGATGTACCCGGACGCCTACGAGGTCGGCCTGCCCAACCAGGGCGTCATGATCCTCTACGAGGTCCTCAACGAGCAGCCCGACGTGCTGGCCGAGCGCACCTACGCGGTCTGGCCGGACCTCGAGGCGCTGATGCGCGAGCACAACGTGCCGCAGTTCACCGTGGACGGTCACCGCCCGCTCGGCGCGTTCGACCTGCTGGGCGTCAGCTTCTCCACCGAGCTCGGCTACACGAACCTGCTCACCGCGCTCGACCTCGGCGGGATCCCGCTGCACGCGGCCGACCGCACCGACGAGCACCCGATCGTCATCGCAGGCGGGCACGCCGCGTTCAACCCCGAGCCGATCGCCGACTTCATCGACGCCGCCGTGCTCGGCGACGGCGAGGAGGCCGTGCTCGAGGTCACCGACATCGTCCGCGCCTGGAAGGCCGAGGGGCGCCCCGGCGGCCGCGACGAGCTGCTGACCAGGCTCGCCGAGACCGGCGGCGTGTACATCCCGCGCTTCTACGACGTGGAGTACCTGCCGGACGGCCGCATCCAGCGCGTGGTGCCCAACCGCGACCGAGTGCCGTTCCGTGTGTTCAAGCGCACCACGATGGACCTGGACGCCTGGCCGTACCCGAAGCAGCCGCTGGTGCCGCTCGCCGAGAGCGTGCACGAGCGGATGAGCGTGGAGATCTTCCGGGGCTGCACCAGGGGCTGCCGCTTCTGCCAGGCCGGCATGATCACCCGCCCGGTGCGCGAGCGGTCCATCGAGGGCATCGGCGCGATGATCCAGAAGGGCTTGGAGGCAACGGGTTTCGAGGAGGTCGGCCTGCTGTCGCTGTCCAGCGCGGACCACTCGGAGATCGCCGAGATCACCAAGGGCCTCGCGGACCGCTACGAGGGCACCAACACCAGCCTCAGCCTGCCGAGCACGCGGGTGGACGCCTTCAACGTCGACCTCGCCAACGAGCTGTCCCGCAACGGCAGGCGCTCCGGCCTGACCTTCGCGCCGGAGGGCGGCAGCGAGCGGATTCGCCGCGTCATCAACAAGATGGTGTCCCAAGAGGATCTCATCAGGACGGTCAGCGCCGCGTACTCCAACGGCTGGCGGCAGGTGAAGCTGTACTTCATGTGCGGGCTGCCGACCGAGACCGACGAGGACGTGCTGGAGATCGCCGGCATGGCCCAGGAGGTCATCCGCGCCGGCCGGAAGGCCAGCGGCCGCAACGATGTTCGCTGCACGATCTCCATCGGCGGGTTCGTGCCGAAGCCGCACACGCCGTTCCAGTGGGCCGCGCAGTGCGCCCCGGACACTGTGGACAGTCGGCTGCGCAAGCTGCGCGAGGCCGTCAACTCCGACCGTGGCATCGGCCGCAACATCGGCATGCGCTACCACGACGGCAAGCCCAGCCTGATCGAGGGGCTGCTGTCCAGGGGCGACCGCAGGGTCGGCCGCGTGATCGAGCGCGTGTGGGCGGAGGGCGGCCGGTTCGACGGCTGGAGCGAGCACTTCTCCTACCAGCGCTGGGTGGACGCCTGCGAGGCCGAGCTCGTGCCGCTGGGCGTCGACCTCGCCTGGTTCACCACGCGCGAGCGCGAGGAGACCGAGGTACTGCCCTGGGACCACCTGGACTCCGGGCTGGACAAGGAGTGGCTCTGGGCGGACTGGCAGGACGCCCTCGACGAGCGCGAGCAGGACGACTGCCGGTGGACGCCGTGCTTCGACTGCGGTGTGTGCCCGGCGATGAACACCGACATCCAGGTCGGCCCGAGCGGCCGGACGCTGCTGCCGATCAGCCCGGTCGGCAAGGGCTCCCCGGTCCGCAACCCCGCCCTGCACTTGTCCTGAAAAGGGGACCCTTCAGGGCGTTGAGCGTCCTGAAGGGTCCTTCATGACATCAGTTCTGCACGGCGGCCAGGGCGTTGACCAGGCCGTGGCCGTAGAAGCCGTTGTACTCGGAGTAACCGGTGCAGTAGGCGTCCTGCACGCCGGTGCCGTTGAGGTCGTAGTCCGACGGGCACGGCAGCGTGTCGGCCTGCGAGTTCAGCAGCCGGAGCAGCTGGCCGGGCGAGGCGTGCGGGTGCGTCGAGGCGAGCAGCGCGGCCACGCCCGTGACGTGCGGCGCGGCCATCGACGTGCCGCAGTAGTACCCGTAGCCGCCGGGCACCGTGGACAGCACGCAGCTCTGGCCGGATCCGAACGGCTGCTGCCTGCGGTCCCCGCCGGGCGCGGTGACGTCCACCGTGCCGAGCCCGTAGGAGCTGTAGCCGGCCTTGACCTGCCTGGCCCCCACCGAGGAGACCGCGACCACGTTGCGCAGCTGGGCGGGCAGCACCAGGCAGGCGCCGGTCAGCGGCCGAGGCCGGAGCGCTTCCGGGCCCGCGTTGTCCGGGCTGGCGGTGTCCCTACCCGGCCGCGCCAGGTCGACGCCGTTGTTGGTCGTGGCCGCCACGTTCAGTACGCCCCGGCTGGTCGCGTAGTCGACGGCCCTGCGCACTGCGTCGTGCACGACCTGCTGGCCGTTCTCGCTCTGGCAGTTGAACACCCACGGGTCGACGAAGAAGCTGCTGTTGGTGACGGTCATCCCGTTCGTCGCGGCCCACATGAACCCGCAGACGGCGTACTCGGGGTAGATGTACCCGTCGTCGTCGACCACCTTCACCGAGGCGATCCGCACACCGGGAGCGACGCCGGTGACGCCCTTGCCGTCGTCGGCGGCCGCGACGATCCCGGCGACGTGCGTGCCGTGCGGCGAGGTCGTCGGCGCCCACGCCTGCTGCGCGGTGTCCGGCTTGCCGGTGAGGCAGCCAGCGGACAGCGCGGGGTCGAGGGCGGCGACGAGGTCCGGGTGGGTCGGGTCGATGCCGGAGTCGAGCACGCCGACCACGACGTTCCTGCTGCCCTCGTTGACCTGGTGCGCGCGGTCGGCCTGGATGAGGGCCATGTCCCACTGCTCCGCGCTGCGGTCGGCGGTCGGCACGTCCCTGCCGTCCGGCTGGAACTGGGCCGCCTCGGTCTCGTCGACCTTCTTCCGGGTCGGCGCGTCGCTGTTCCTCGACAGGCTCTCGGCCTGGGCGCTGTAGGCCCGGTCGGCGCCGATCCGGTCGCCGAACGACGGGTCGGGGGAGGTGGCCACGGCGACCGCGATCTGCGGGTAGTAGACCGTGGTGCTGCCGCAGGCCGCGGCGATCTCAGCGTCGGCCTGCGGTTCCTGCGTGCCCCGGTCGAACAGCACGAGGTAGCGCAGCGTGGGGCCCTGTTGCGCGCACGGCCGGCTGGGTGCCACGGTGTCCGCCCCCGCGGGGGCGGTGGCCGCCAGGCAGCCCGCGGTGAGCAGCACAGCGCTGAGCGCGACCGCTCGGGCGCGGTGTAGCAGAGGCACGGGGGACCTCCAGGGCTGGGCAGGCCGGTTTCGGGGGAGCCCTCTGTCCAACGAGCCGGACGGTAGCCAGACTGGCTGGCGCAGACAAGCGGGGCGACCCAAAACAGCTCCAAGGTACCGTCCTGCCGGAGTAGTGGACTGCGACGATGGACCGAGCCGCCCATTTGGCGCAGGGCCCGCGTGCAGACCTGTCGAAGGGGAGTAGCTCTGAGCCGCAAGGACCAGCCCAACCCGTCCGCCTCGGCGGTGCAGAAGCTGCGACTGCGCTACGCCAAGCGTGGCCGGTTGCGCTTCACCTCGCACCGCGACGTCGCACGGACCTTCGAGCGCGCCCTCCGCAGGGCGGGCGTGCCGATGGCGTACTCGCAGGGCTTCAACCCGCACCCGAAGGTGTCCTGGATCGGCGCGTCGCCGACCGGCGTGGCCAGCGAGGCCGAATACGTCGAGGTGCAGGTCGTCGAGCAGATCGACCCGGTCGCGCTGCGGGCCGCGCTCGACGCGGCGCTGCCGCCCGGCCTCGACGTGCTCGAGGTCGTGCAGGCCAGCACCGGCTCGTTGCCCGACCGGATCGACGCCAGCCTGTGGCGGATCGAGCTGCCCGGGGTGTCGGTGGACGCGCTGCGTGCTGCGGTGGCCGGCCTGCTCGCGGTCGAGCAGGTCGAGGTCGAGCGGTTGACCAAGGACGGGAAGCGGATCATCGACGTGCGACCTGCGGTGATGTCCGCCGAGGTCGTTTCGTCACACGATCTGATGATCACGGAGAGTGAGCAAAGCGACGCTGGCCACGTTCAGCCAGATGATTGGACGGCTTCCGGCGAACCGTGTGGGATACTCGTGACGGTTGTACGGCAGACCACACCTGCTGTCCGACCCGACGATGTGCTCAGCGCGCTTCGCGTCGTCGCCGACCTGGTTCCACCGGTGCCCGCGAGGGCGACCCGGTTGGCACAGGGACGGCTCGACGACGATGGTCGCCTTGCCGACCCGTTCGCCCAGGACAGGGCGACGGAGTCCGCAGTGGAGTCCGGGGAGCAGGAGCGCGACTAGCCGTCGTCGCGGGACCTGCTGACTGAGCGCCTGGGCACGGAGGCCCTGGTACCGGTCGGCGCTAGGCAAGGATTCCCGCCGCTAGCCGCGGCGGAGACTGGACAAGAGAGGCCCCTGCGCGGCCGCGTCCTTGGATGGGCGCGCCCGGGGGCGGAGGAGCTGCATGTCGAACACGGACAAGCCCGCCGGAGCTACCGGCGGGGATAACACCGCACCCACACATCCCGCGCTGGCCGAACTGCCATCGAAGATTCGGGTGCACGCGCTGGCCAAGCTGCTCGGTGCGAGCAGCAAGGACATCATCGCGGCGCTCGCCGACATCGGGGAACCCGCGCGCAGCGTGCAGTCGAGCCTGAGCAGGGACATCGCCCTGAAGGTCGCCGACACGCTGCTGCCGGCGCCCGCCGCCGACCCGTCCGACCTGGGGGAGTCCACCCCGGTCGAGGAGATCGCGGGCGAGGAGATCGCCGACGAGCCGCAGCCGGTGGCGGTGAGCGTCCAGCAACCCGCCGTCGCGCTCGCGCCGCTGTTCGCGGCGCCGTCCCCGGTGTTCCTGCCCCCGCAGGCCGCCGAGCCGGAGGCCGCGCCGAAGGCGGAGCCCGCCAAGGCCGGCAAGGCCACGGCGAAGTCGGGCGGCAAGGGCAAGGCGGCCAAGGCCGAAGGCGCTGGCCCGCGCCAGACCGTCGTCGAGAAGGCGATCGAGCCGGAGCCCGAGGACGAGCCGGAGGACGGGCACGCCGACGACGACCTGTCCGATGACGGGGACGCGGCCGGTCGCCGCCGCCGTCGCCGCGGCCGTCGCGGCCGTGGCCGGGGCAAGGGCGGCTTCGGCGACGACTACGCCGACGACGAGAACGCCGACGACGAACCGGCCGATTCCGGCGAGGAGCAGGAATCCGACCAGGACGCCGGGCGTGACGAGTCCGATGAGGACGGAGCCTCGGACGAGGGCGGCGAGGGTGGCAGCCGCCGCCGCAGGCGCCGTCGCCGCCGCAAGAGCGGCGCGGACGACGAGGCCGCCCCGAACGAGGACGACCCGCCGAACACGGTCGTGCACGTCCGCGACGCGCGGGACGACAAGGCCGACTCCGAGGCCGCGCAGAGCGAGGTCCGCAGCGTGCGGGGCTCGACGCGGCTGGAGGCCAAGCGGCAGCGCCGCAGGGACGGCCGGGAGGCCGGTCGCCGTCGCGTGCCCGTGCTGTCCGAGGCGGAGTTCCTGGCCCGCCGGGAGGCCGTCGACCGCACGATGGTGGTGCGCGAGCGCGGCGACCGCACCCAGATCGGTGTGCTCGAGGACGGCGTGCTCGTCGAGCACTTCGTCACCTCGGCCGGCACCGGCTCGCTGGTCGGCAACGTCTACCTCGGCCGCGTGCAGAACGTGCTGCCCAGCATGGAGGCCGCGTTCATCGACATCGGCAGGGGCCGCAACGCGGTGCTCTACGCCGGCGAGGTCGACTGGGACGCCGCTGGGCTGGAGGGCAAGGCCCGCAAGATCGAGCAGGCGCTGTCCACCGGTGACAGCGTGCTCGTGCAGGTCACCAAGGACCCGGTAGGCCACAAGGGCGCCAGGCTGACCACGCAGATCAGCCTGCCCGGCCGGTTCCTGGTCTACGTGCCGGGCGGCGGCGCGACGGGCATCAGCCGCAAGCTGGCCGACAACGAGCGCAAGCGCCTCAAGGACATCCTCAAGCGGGTCGTGCCCGACGACGCCGGTGTGATCATCCGCACCGCCTCGGAGGGCATCGGCGAGGAGGAGCTGGGCCGCGACGTGCGCAGGCTCCAGGCGCAGTGGCAGGTCATCAAGGAGAAGGCCGACCAGCCGAGGGCGCAGGCCCCGCAGCTGCTGTACGAGGAGCCCGACCTGCTGGTCAAGGTCGTGCGCGACCTGTTCACCGAGGACTTCTCGAACCTGGTGGTGCAGGGCGACGACGCGTGGGACGTCATCGACGCCTACGTGCAGCACGTCGCGCCGGACCTGCGGGACCGGCTGCGCCGGCACGTCGGCACCACCGACGCGTTCGTCGAGCACCGCATCGACGAGCAGCTGCTCAAGGCGCTGGACCGCAAGGTCTGGCTGCCGTCGGGCGGCTACCTGATCATCGACCGCACCGAGGCGATGACGGTCATCGACGTCAACACCGGCAAGTACACCGGGTCGGGCGGCAACCTCGAGGAAACCGTCACGCGCAACAACCTGGAGTCGGCGGAGGAGATCGTCCGCCAGCTCCGGCTGCGCGACATCGGCGGCATCATCGTCATCGACTTCATCGACATGGTGCTGGAGTCCAACCGGGACCTGGTGCTGCGCAGGCTCACCGAGTGCCTCGGCCGGGACCGCACCCGTCACCAGGTCGCCGAGGTCACCTCGCTCGGCCTGGTGCAGATGACCCGCAAGCGGGTCGGCACCGGCCTGCTCGAGGCGTTCAGCACGACCTGCGAGCACTGCCGTGGCCGGGGCGTGCTGGTGTCCACCGAGCCCGTGCAGCACTCGCACGGCGCGGGGGGCGGCGAGAAGGAGAAGCAGGGCGGCCAGCAGAACGCGGCGCAGGGCGGCGGCCAGCAGCAGAGCGGCCGGAAGTCGCGGCGCGGCAAGTCCGGCGAGCAGCAGGCCGTCGAGCCGGCGGCGCCGGTCGAGGCTGTCGCCGAGCCGGTCGCGGACGCCCCGGTGGCCGAGCCAGCGCAGCAGGAGACCGAGCCGGCAGCCGAGCCGAAGCAGGACGGCGGCCGGGACCGCAGGGAGGCGCAGCGGGAACGCCGCAACGCCCGGCGCGAGGCCCGTCGCGAGGCCGGCGCGGCCCGCCAGGAGGCGGCCAGGGCCGCCGAGGCCGCCACGCCTGCGGTCGCGGTCGAGGCTGCCGCACCGGTCGCCCAGCCCGAGCCGTCGGCGGAGCCAGCCAAGGCTCCGTTGCAGGCCGAGCAGGGGAAGCAGGCCGAGCCGAAGCAGGCCCCGGTCGAGCAGGCGGAGGCAAGGCCGGCGGCCGAGCCAGCCGCGCGCAACGGTGTGCCCTCGACCGAGCAGCCCGCGCTCAACGGCCACGCGCCCGTTGAGGAGCGGCCGGAGCCGCCCGCCCCGGTCGTCGCGACGACCAGGCGGCGGACGTCCCGCAGGGCGGCCTCCCGCCCGGCAGGGCCGCCGCTCGGCGCGGTGCAGGAGGGCTGAGTCCCACGACGACGGCGGGGGCGGAACCGAACGGTTCCGCCCCCGCCGTGTTTTGTCGGTGGATTAACGGCCGAACCTGTTGTGGTGAAGCGCACAATGGCCGTTCGCCGAGCCGGGCCGTCGTGAAATGGTCGGTGCCGCTGGTCGGTCGCGCCGGGCGGGCCGCAGCGCGGCGTCCGGTGTTCGTCCTGGTCAGCGCGGTAGGCCGCAGTGCGCGCCCACCCGGTTTGACCCCGCCGCAGCCCGGCCCGTAACCTATTGTTCGACCCGCCGTCCTGGTGGGTCCTGTCGTGTGCAGCCCGGCCTGATGTCAATCTGCCCAGGGCGCGCGCGACCCCGTCCCGTCGAGCAGCAGGAGACTTTCGTCCGATGTACGCGATCGTCAAGACCGGCGGCAAGCAGTACAAGGTGGCTGTCGGCGACATCGTCGTGGTCGAGAAGCTCGTTGGCCAGCCGGGCACCGAAATCAACTTCCCGGCTCTGCTCGTCGTTGACGGCACTGACGTCACCGCAGACGCCGAAGCCCTCGGGAAGATCTCGGTGACCGGCGAGGTCGTCGAGCACACCAAGGGCCCGAAGATTCGTATCCACAAGTTCAAGAACAAGACCGGCTACCACAAGCGTCAGGGTCACCGCCAGAAGCTGACCCGCGTGAAGGTCACCGGCATCACCGGTAAGTGAGGGTCTGACCAGCCATGGCACATAAAAAGGGTGCATCCAGCTCCCGTAACGGGCGCGACTCCAACCCCCAGTACCTGGGTGTCAAGCGCTACGGTGGTCAGGTCGTCAAGGCCGGCGAGATCCTGATCCGCCAGCGTGGCACCAAGTTCCACCCGGGCGTGAACGTCGGCATCGGCAAGGACGACACGCTGTTCGCGCTGTCCGCCGGCGCCGTGCAGTTCGGCTTCAAGCGCGGTCGCAAGACCGTGAACATCGTCGTCCCGGCCGAGGCTGCTGCCTGAGGCTCGACCGAGACGTCTAGCACATCCCCAGCGAGGGGCGGGCCGGAACATCTCCGGCCCGCCCCTTGTTGTTTTTGTTCAGTAATAGCGTTTTGAGGAGAGGATTCCCCGTGTCCCGATTCGTCGACCGGGTGGTGATCCACGTCGCCGCCGGCGCCGGGGGGAACGGTTGTGCCTCGGTGCACCGGGAGAAGTTCAAGCCGCTCGGCGGGCCCGACGGCGGCAACGGCGGGCGCGGCGGTGACGTCGTCCTCGTGGTGGACCCCAGCGTGCACACCCTCCTCGACTTCCACTTCCGTCCGAACGCGACAGCCACCCACGGCAAGCAGGGCCAGGGCGCCAACCGCGACGGCGCGATGGGCGAGGACCTCGAACTGCGCGTGCCCGACGGCACCGTGGTGATGACCGAGGACGGCGAGGTCGTCGCCGACCTGGTCGGCAACGGCACCCGCTTCATCGCCGCCGAGGGCGGTCGCGGCGGCCTCGGCAACGCCTCGCTCGCGTCCAAGGCCCGCAAGGCCCCCGGCTTCGCGCTGCTCGGCGAGCCCGGCGAGACCAGGGACCTGGTGCTGGAGCTGAAGTCCGTCGCGGACGTCGGCCTGCTCGGCTTCCCGTCCGCCGGCAAGTCCTCGCTGATCTCGGTGCTGTCCGCGGCCCGTCCGAAGATCGCGGACTACCCGTTCACGACCCTCGTGCCCAACCTCGGCGTGATCACCGCTGGCGCGACCATCTTCACGATGGCCGACGTGCCCGGCCTGATCCCTGGTGCCAGCGAGGGCAAGGGCCTCGGCCTCGACTTCCTGCGGCACATCGAGCGTTGCGCCGTGCTGGTGCACGTCGTCGACTGCGCGACCTACGAGGCCGACCGCGACCCGCTGTCCGATGTGGACGCGCTTGAGCAGGAACTGGCCCGCTACACGCCTTCGCTTGGCGGCGACCTCGCCGACCGGCCGCGCGTGGTGGTGCTCAACAAGATCGACGTGCCGGAGGCCAAGGAACTGGCCGAGCTGGTGCGCCCCGAGCTGGAGGCCCGAGGCCTGCCGGTGTTCGAGATCTCCACGGCCTCCCGCGAGGGCCTGCGCGAGCTGACCTTCGCCCTCGGCAAGGTCGTCGAGGACTACCGCGCCGCGCAGCCGGTGCAGGAGGCCACCAGGGTCGTCATCCGCCCGACCGCGGTGGACGACGCGGGCTTCACGGTCGTTGAGGATCCCGAGAACGAGGGCGGCTTCATCGTTCGGGGCGAGCGGCCGGACCGCTGGGTGCGGCAGACCGCCTTCGACAACGACGAGGCCGTCGGCTACCTCGCGGACCGGCTCGCCAGGCTCGGTGTCGAGGAGAAGCTGGCCAAGATGGGTGCCGTGCCGGGCTGCGCGGTCACCGTCGGCGGCGTGACCTTCGACTGGGAGCCGTCCACGCCGGCCGGCATCGCGATCATGATGACCGGTCGCGGCACCGACGCGCGGCTGGAACGCAACGAGCGCATCGGCGCGTCCGAGCGCATGGTCGCCAAGAAGGCGCGCCGCGCGCCGGGCGAGTACGGCGACTACGCCGAAATCGGTGACGACGAGGAGTGACCGTGTCGGGTCTGTCCGAGCCCCGTCAGGCTGTCGCCTGCGCAGGCCGGGTCGTGGTCAAGGTCGGTTCGTCGTCCCTGACCACGGCTGAGGGCGGGCTCGATCCGGCCAGGCTCGACGCGCTGGTCGACGCCGTCGCGGCCAGGTGCGCGGCGGGCAGCCAGGTGGTGTTGGTGTCCTCCGGCGCGATCGCCGCAGGGCTGGCCCCGCTCGGCATCGGCCGCAGGCCCAAGGATCTGGCCACCCAGCAGGCGGCGGCCAGCGTCGGCCAGTTGGCCCTCGCGCACGCCTACGCCGCGTCGTTCGGGCGGTACTCGCTGACCGTCGGGCAGGTGCTGCTGACGGCGGACGACGTGGTGCGGCGCGCGCACTACCGCAACGCGCAGCGGACCTTCTCCAGGCTGCTCGCGCTGCGCGCGGTGCCGGTGGTGAACGAGAACGACACGGTGGCCACCGAGGAGATCCGCTTCGGCGACAACGACCGGCTCGCCGCGCTCGTCGCGCACCTGGTCGGCGCGGACGCGCTGCTGCTGCTCTCGGACGTCGACGCGCTGTACGACGGTGACCCCCGGCGGGGCGGCGCGCGGCGGATTCCCGAGGTGGCCAGTTCGTCCGATGTGGACGGTGTGCGCGCGGGAACCGTTGGGGCGTCGGGACTCGGCACCGGTGGCATGGCGTCCAAGCTGGCCGCGGCGCGGTTGGCGGCCTCGGCCGGCATCCCCGTGCTGCTGGCGTCCGCCGCGCAGGCGGCGCGGGCGCTCGGCCCCGCCGACGTCGGCACGGCGTTCGCGGTGACCGGGGCGAGGCTGTCGGCCAGGCGGTTCTGGCTTGGGCACGCCGCAGGGGCGAGGGGCAGGCTGCGCCTCGACGACGGCGCGGTCGCGGCCGTGGTCGGGCGGCGGCGTTCGCTGTTGGCCGCCGGCATCACCGGGGTCGAGGGCGCCTTCGAGGCTGGCGACGTGGTGGAGCTGCTGAGCCTGGGCGGTGACGTGGTCGCCAGGGGCGTGGTGGCCTTCGACGCCGGCGAGCTGCCCGCCCTGATCGGGCGCTCCAGCCATCAGCTCGCCCCCGAACAGCGCCGCGAGGTGGTGCACGCCGACGACCTTGTCCCGCTGCGCGGTACGGCCGTCACCGGCTGAGCGCGGAGATTGATCGGATAGTCGGCGTTTCGTGCCCACGTCACCGCAGGCGCGCGAGACTGGGCCGGTGACGAGAGTTGCGCGTTTCGCGGTGTTGGTTCCCCTTGTGCTGCTGGCCGGCTGCGGTTCGCGGGTCGACCTGGCCACCACGCCGTCCTACCCGGTCCCGCCGCACGTGTCGGCTGCCCCCACTCTGCTGCCGGACGGCACGGTGCCGTGGGTCGAGGAACCCGGCGGCAACAACGAGTTCAGCACTCCGGCGACGCCGAGGCTGGCGGACCCGAACGCCGGTCCGTGCCGCGCCGACCAGCTGCGCGGCGAGCTGCCGTCGTGGTCGGCCCCGAAGGGCGTCGTCGAATCGGGCGCGCGCCCGCAGCGGGAACCGGCGAAGCTCATCGGCTTCGTCAAGGTCACCAACACCGGGAAGGTCGCCTGCCGGTTGCGCGGCGAGGTGGACACCCGCATGCGCGACCAGGGCGGCGAGCTCAGAATCGGCTACTCGCATGGCGTGAACGACGAGAGCAGGACGCGCGTCACGGTCGTGCCGCCCGGCGGGGACGCGGTGCTGCGGCTGGACTGGACCGGCCCGTTCTGCCTGCACCCCAACGGTTCCGTCGAACTGGACATCCGTCTGCCGGAGGAGGGCGGGTCGCTGCGCGCCCCGGTGCGGAGCGCGGATCGACCGCCGTGTTCGCAGGACGAGAACCATCCCGAGTACAGCTCGTACCTGTCGGCGAGCGCGTTCGATGAGCCGCCGACCGATGCCGCCACAGACTCGCCGCTCGCGGCGCTGTCCGCGACCCAGGAACCGGTGGTGTCGGCCAGGTCGGGAGAGCTCGAGACCTGCTACGTTCGGCTGGAGAACAAGACCGACAAGGCGGTCTCGCTCGACCCGTGCCCCGGCTACCTCCAGCAGCTCGCTTCCGAGGGCGGGAACGGGGTGCGGCCGGTGAACGACTCCGGGGTGTTCCGGATGAACTGCCGTCCGATCAAGGAGATCCCGGCGCACGGCTCGGTGCGGTTCGCGCTGGGACTGCGCGTGCCGCAGGGCCTGGCCGCCGGCCGGCCGCTGTTGGTGAACTGGCGGCTGCTCGCGCCGGGGCTGTCGCTCGGCTCGCCCCTGGCCGGGTTCTTCACCGTCACCGTGGCGGCCTGAGCGAACGCTCGGGCCGTGCGCGGTGCGGCGGTGTGCGGGGCGTGGTCACTCGGTGCTAGGTGCTTCAGTGCTTGGTGCGTCGGCCGAACAGGTTGCCGCCCTTGATGCGGCGGGGGTTGGCCACCGAGCGGTACCTGGCCGCCTCGGTCACCAGGTCGTGCTGTCGTTGTGCCGCAATCGAAGTCGCTGTCGTGATGTCCATGAGAGAATCATGCAACCTCGACTATGGTAGAGATCAAGAGGACGTGACCACCGTCTCCTCGCCAGCATCTCTGCCCATGCCTGTGCCGCGTTGGCAGCCTGTCCGCGCAGGCTGCCAACGCGGCGGCGTCACACGGTGAACAGGCCCCAGTAGGCAGCCCAGGGCAGGAACACCACGCCGCCGAGCGCGAGCGTGCCGAGCCGCAGCTTCGCCCAGCCGGCCAGCGTGCTCCGGCCGCGCCACCACGCGAGAACCGTTGCGGCGAAGGCGATCGCGGCGCCGACCGCGAGCAGTTGGAGCACCAGCCAGACGACCGGCCTGCCAAGCACGACCGGCCCGACGGTCTGGCCGGCGTTGATCGCGACGTACCCGAGAAAGAGCAGCGCGCCCAGCGCCGCGACGGGGCCGGTGGCCGCGAGTGTGCGCGCGGCAGCGCGGGCCGGAACGGGGTCGCGGCGGGACCGCAGCCGTCGGATGAGCGCGCTGACCGGATAGATCAGGAAGCACACCAGGATCAGGACGAACGCAGTCAGCTGCGCCCACAGCGACTCGTACCAGCTCGACGGCTCCAGGGGCACGGACTGTCGATCCTGGTGGGGCGGCGCGTCGGCGCTCGCGACCGGCAGGCCGTGGCCGAGGCCGTTGACCCAGGACGTCATCAGGTCGAAGAAGCCCGGCGCGAACTCGTCGGAAGCCGTGAAGCCGTCCGCGCTGGCGTGCATCCGGTGATTGGCCTCGGGGATCACGCGGAGGTTGTAGTGCTCGTTGCCGCCCCTGGTCAGCGCGTCGCGGAAGATCGCCATGCTCTCCTGCGAGGCGGTGGACTGGTCGTGCCCGAAGAAGATGCCGAGCAGAGGCTGGTGCAGGTGTTCCAGCGGGGGAACGGGGTCGTGGTCGGCCGCGCCGAACAGACCGGCCTTGGCCAACAGCCGGGTGAAGTCCACGCCGAGCGGGCGTAGCAGCGAGTTGGAAACGCCGGCGTGCGCAAGATAGTTGCCGTTGCTCCATGCCTGCACGCGTGCCGGCGGCAGGCCGCTGCCGCCCACGGTGATGACGAAGGCCACGTGCGCCGACCGAGACCCGGCAAGCGGCGAGATCCAGCCGCCCTCGCTGAAGCCCCACACGCCGACCCGGCCGGGGTCGACGTCGGGCCGGGCGCGCAGCACCTCGACACCCGCGATCGCGTCGTCGGCGAGCGCCTCGAAGTCCCGATGGAACTGCGTGTAGCCCTCGGTGCGCTTGTCGGCGATCAGCGCGACGATGCCCGCGCGAGCGAACGCCTCGGCCTGCGGGCGGAGGGCGTCCCGCTGACGGGGGCCGGAGCCGTGCGCGAGCACCACTCCGGGGTGTTTCGCGTCGCCGCCGGCTGGCGCGACGACCGTTCCGTGCAAGGTGACGTCGCCGTTGTGGAACGTCACGTCGGTGTTGGTCAGGCCGGCGGGAGCGGGCTGGGCACTCGCGGTGTTTCCCGGCAGCAGTGCGGTGATGACGAGAAGGACGGCCAGCCAGGCGCCTAACCTGGGCACGATGCGGTTGCATGCGGACAGCACGGGATGGTCTCCTAGACGAAGGTTGAGCGTGCGTGCGAAGGACTCGCCCAGCGGGCGAGGTCGTGCCTCTTCCGGTGCTGGGGTGCCGAGTTGCCGCTCGGTGCCCCAGTTTTTTGGTTCAGCTGGTGGTTTCCTCTGGTGGTTCGGTCGTGGAGGTCTCCGGAAAGGCGAGCAGTCGGGTGAGCACCCTGCGGGCCCCGGTCGGGGCCTGCTCGGCTGGTCGCGCGTAACGCATGAGCAGCGCGACGTACTCCTCGAAGAACGCGCGAAGTTCGTCGGTCGTCACGTGGATTCCGCCGCGCGAGTAGACCAGCGCGTCCGCCCACTCGCCCAGCTCGTGCCGGGTGCTTTCGAAGCGGCCCAACGACTCCAGGTCTTCGGCGAGCCAGAGGCTGTGGAGTTCGTTCAGCGCGGAGCGCATCGCGGGGTCCTGCTGGCTGGCCAGGGGCATGCGCAGGTCGGCGCGGACGTGCCGCCACCACCGCTCCCGGCCGTGGCCCCGCTCGGGCACTTCCTCGATGAGGCCGTGCTCGGCCAGTACTCGAAGGTTGTAGCTGGTGCCGCCGCTGGTCACCCCGAGCTCGCTGGCGAGCGTCGTGGAGGTGGCCGGCCCGTCCACCGCCAACCGGCGCAGGATCCGCTGGCGCAGCGGGTGCGCCAGCGCCTTGACCGTGCTCAGGTCAACGGTCTGGGAAGGAGTGGCCGGGTCTGGCATGAGCCCAGCCTAGCAATGCACGAAGACTCGTGCACGACTTTCCGTGCACGAGTTTCCGTGCATTGCCATCCGCGACTACTGCGGCTCGATGACCTGCGGGTTTGTCGCGAAGCGCGCCGTCGCCCGCCCTACTTCAGCTCGTCCACCAGTGCTAGCAGGGCGGCGGCGTGCGGGTTGTCCGTGCGCCGGGCCGCCTCGGCGCGGCCCCGCACCCGGTCGGCGATCGCCGCGTCCAGGCCGACGGCGTGCGCCAGCAGCGGACGAACCTCCTCGATATGCCCGCGCAGGCCCAGCCTGCTGATCGCGTACAGCAGGCAGGTCAGGTCGTCCGGCGCGAGCGCGACCGCCGCACGCAACTCGTCGTGGAGCCGGTCGGGCTCCTCGGCGAGGCTGCCGATGCGGATCAGGTGACGATGCGCCCGCGCGGTCCGCAGCAATCTCGCCAGATCGCCGACCGGATCCCGGGAGTCGTCCACCCGCAGGTCGAACACCTCGTCGTCGGCCTCGCCCGTGGAGTCCCCGCCGTGCTCCGGACCCACCACGAGCAGCGCGGCGGACTGCACGCCGCGCGCGTCCCCGCCCTCGCGCTCGGCGGCCTGCAACGCGGCCATCATGCGCTCGGGCAGGCCGCCCTCGGCCTCGCGGTAGGCGGCGGCCATGGCCGGCCACACGGCGTCCGACACCATCAGGTTGGCCTGCACGCTGAACTGCGCGTCGAGGTCAACCACATGACCCGCGTGATCCCCGTAGCAGTCGGGCCCGGTGTAGGCCGCGGCCGACCCGGTGCGATCGATCGCGGCGAACTGGGCCTGCTCGGTCCCGGGCAGCGTGCGCAGCGCCGCCACGGCCGCATCAGCCGACATGCCCCGGTCGAGCAAGTCGAGCAGCAGCCCACGCCAGCGCAGGCTGGAACCGGACTGCACCGCGACCGCGCCGACTCCCGCGCGCGCCGCCGGCACCCGGGTGCCGATGGCGAGCACACAGCTCTGCACCGCAACGCCGAAACAACCGGTCTCGGGATCCCTTGCCAGGACTGAGTACGTCACGCCCGAGATGATCAGTCACCGCATACGGTTTCGCCAGCGGGTTTCCTCGGCTCACGCCGTGACAGCCAGCGCAAACGGCAACACCTCCCTGGCGCCGGCCTTGCGCAGCAGCCGCGCGGCCACCGTCATCGTCCAACCGGTGTCCACCTGGTCGTCCACCAACAACACCGGACCATCCACAGTGGACAGCCGCTCCGCCAACTCCATCGGCACGTGCAGCCCCTGCCACAGGCTGGCCAGCCGCTGGGCGCTGTTGGCCCGGCGCGCACCGTCGCCGACCTGCTCGACCTCGCCGAGCAGCGGCAGCCGGCCGATCCCGGCCAACCGCTCGCCGAGGCTGCGCACCAGGGTCGGCCGTCGGTGCGAGGCGATGGTCACCACGCCTGCGGGACGCGCGGGCCAGTCCCACGCGGCGAGCACCTGCACCACCGCGTCGAACACGTCGTCGGGCACCGGGCCGTCGGTGACCTGGCTGTCCGGCGAGGTGCCGAGCAGCCCGCGCAAACGATTGCCCCAGCCGATGTCGGTCAGCCGGCCGAGCACCCGGCCGGGCAGCGCCGACTCGCCGGCCGCGATCTTCCCCGACACCGGCACGCCGAGCGCGGACATGCCGGACGGCCACTGCTTGCGCGGGCTCAGCTCGACACCGGGCCTGCGCAGCCGGTCCCGCGCCGCCGAGGACGCCTGGCCGGAGACCTCCGCCGACCAGCCGCGCCCGGTGCAGTTGTCGCACCGGCCGCAGCGGCTCGCGTGCGGATCGTCCAGCTGCCGCAACAGGAACTCCATCCGGCACCCGGTGGTGTTCAGGTAGCCGAGCACCGCGTCCTGCTCGGACCGCCGCGCCTGCGCGATCCGCTCGTAGCGTTCCGCGTCGTAGGTCCACGGCTGCCCGGTGGACACCCAGCCGCCGCGCACCCGATGCACGGCCCCGTCCACGTCGAGCACCTTGAGCACCACCTCCAGCCGGGTGCGGGACAGCTCGACCATCGGCTCAAGCGCCGCGGTGGACAGCGGCCGGTTCGCGTCGGCGAGGGCGCCGAGCACCTGCCGCACGGTCGCCTCCGGCGGGAACGCGAGCGAGGCGAAGTACGCCCAGATGTCGCGGTCCTCCGGGCCGGGCAGCAGCAGCACCTCGGCCCGCCGCACGCCACGCCCGGCACGGCCGATCTGCTGGTAGTAGGCGATCGGCGACGGCGGCGCGCCGAGGTGCACCACGAACCCGAGGTCCGGCTTGTCGAATCCCATGCCGAGCGCCGAGGTCGCCACGAGCGCCTTCACCCGGTTCGCCAGCAGGTCCTCCTCGGCGCGCTCCCGCTCGGCCGGGTCGGTCCTGCCGGAGTACGCGGCGACCTCGTAGCCGCGTTCCCGCAGGAAGGACGCGACGTCGTCGGCGGAGGCGACGGTCAGCGCGTAGATGATCCCCGAGCCGGGCAGCTCGCCGAGCCGGTCGGCCAGCCAGCCGAGCCGCGCCTCGGCGGTGGGCAGCCGCAGCGCGGACAGGTGCAGGCTCTCCCGGTCCAGCGGGCCGCGCAGCACCAGCGTCTCGCCGCCGGCCGGGCCGAGGCCGAGCTGGTCGGCGACGTCGCGCACCACCCGGTCGTTGGCGGTCGCGGTGGTGGCGAGCACCGGAACACCCTCGGGCAGCTCGGTCAGCAGCGTGCGCAGCCTGCGGTAGTCCGGCCGGAAGTCGTGGCCCCAGTCGGAGATGCAGTGCGCCTCGTCGACCACGAGCAGGCCGGCGGACGCGGTCAGCTCCGGCAGCACGGTGTCCCGGAAGTCGGGGTTGTTCAGCCGTTCCGGGCTGACCAGCAGCACGTCGACGGTGCCGGCCGCGACCGACTCCTGGACGGACTGCCAGTCCTGCATGTTCGCCGAGTTGATGGTGGCCGCACGCACGCCGGCCCGCGCCGCCGCCTCCACCTGGTTGCGCATCAAAGCGAGCAGCGGCGACACGATCACCGTCGGTCCCTCGCCCAGCGAGCGGAGCAGGGCCGTCGCGATGAAGTACACCGCCGACTTGCCCCATCCCGTGCGCTGCACGACGAGCGCGCGGCGGCGGCCGGAGACCAGCGCCTCGATCGCGGTCCACTGGTCCTCCCGGAGCGTGGCTCCCGGGCCGGCCAGGGCGCGCAGGCGTTCTTCCGCGAGCTCTCGAAGGGCGTGTTCGTCCATATGGCACACCCTTGCAGCATCCGGCGGCGCAGTCTCCTGTTGGCTGGGTGAATGGGTCATTCACCCCGTGCGGGCGACCGAATGAGTCATTCACCTCGACGCGCCGGCCAACCGCGTCGACGCGGGTCGTAGGCTTGCGCGCGTGACGACCGCCACCGAAACCCCCAAGTCACCGTCCCCGGCCACCGGCGACGAGCTGAGGGAACAGGTCCGCGCGGCGGCCGGCCGGGCGCGCGTCGCCGCCGTCGAGCTCGCGTTGGCCACCAGGCGGCACAAGGACGACGCCCTGCACGCGATGGCCGACGCGCTGCGCTCCCGCGTCGCCGAGGTGCTGGCGGCCAACGAGGAGGATCTCGCCACGGGACGGGCGGCCGGGTTGTCCGACGCGCTGCTCGACCGCCTCGCGCTGACCGAGAAGCGGGTGGCCGGCGTGGCCGACGGGCTGCTCACCGTCGCCGACCTGGCCGACCCGGTCAGCGAGGTGCTGCGCGGCGGCGTCCTGTCCAACGGCCTGGAGCTGCGGCAGGTCCGCGTGCCGCTCGGCGTCGTCGGCATCGTCTACGAGGCGCGGCCGAACGTCACGGTCGACGCGGCGGGCCTCGCGCTGAAGTCGGGCAACGCCGTGCTGCTGCGCGGTTCCTCCTCGGCCGAACGGTCCAACGAGGCGCTCGTCGCGGTGCTGCGGGACGCGCTGGCGGCGAGCGGCCTGCCCCGCGACACCGTGCAGCTGCTGCCCTGCCACGACCGCGCGTCGGTGCGGCACCTGATCACCGCGCGCGGCCTGGTCGACCTCGTGATCCCCCGGGGCGGCGCTGGCCTCATCGCCGCCGTGGTCGAGCAGGCCACCGTGCCCACGATCGAGACCGGTGTCGGCAACTGCCACGTCTACGTGGACGCGGCGGCGGACCTGGACCAGGCGCTGCGGATCGTGCTGAACTCGAAGACCCGCAGGCCGAGCGTGTGCAACGCGGCCGAGACGCTGCTCGTGCACGCCGACGTCGCCGAGGAGTTCGTGCCTCGTGTCGTCGGGGAGTTCCGGACCGCCGGGGTCACCGTGCACGGCGACGAGCGGGTGCTCGCGCTGGCCGGGGGCGCCGGGGTCGTGCCGGCCACCGAGGCGGACTGGGACACCGAGTACCTGTCGCTGGACATCGCCGTCGGGGTCGTCGACTCCCTCGACGAGGCGATCGGCCACATCGCGGCGCACGGCTCCGGTCACACCGAGGCGATCGTGACCTCGGACGTCCGCGCCGCCAGGCAGTTCACCGCGCGCGTCGACGCGGCGGCCGTCGTGGTGAACGCCTCGACCGCGTTCACTGACGGCGGCGAGTTCGGCATGGGCGCGGAGATCGGCATCTCCACGCAGAAGCTGCACGCCAGGGGCCCGATGGGGCTCGCGGAGCTGACCTCGTCCAAGTGGGTGGTCTGGGGCGACGGGCACATCCGCGCGGAGTCCTGAGTTCGCCGCAGTGCCGGCCGAGGTGCCGTAGGTTGCGGGCACGACCCTGACCGCAGGAGGGGGTGCCGTGCCGGAGCATGAGGCGGAGCCGAGGTCGCGCCGTCGGGACTCGGCCGCGACGCGGGCCGCGCTGCTCGACGCCGCCGCCGAGCTGTTCGGCGAGCGCGGTTTCGACCGGACCACGGTCCGCGACATCGCCGGCAGGGCCGGGGTGAACCAGGCCCTGCTGTTCCGCTACTTCGGCTCGAAGGACGCCCTGTTCGCCGCCGCGATGGCGCGGCGAGGCAGGGAACTGCTCGACGACTCGCCCGCCGAGCAGCTGCTCGGCAGGGTGCTGCGGCAGATGCTCGACAACGAGTCGCTCAAGCTCATCGACCACCCGATGTACGCCGTGCTGCGGTCCAGCGGCCACGACCACGCGGCCACGGCGATCCGCCAGGAGCTCGGCGAGGAGTACGCGAGCGCGCTGGCCGCGCTCACCGACGCCGAGGACGCCCGCGTGCGGGCCGACCTCGTGCTCGCCTGGCTGCTCGGCATCGCGCTGCTGCGTTCGGTGCACGGCAAGGAACCGCTGGCCAGCGCCAAGCCCGACGACGTCGCCGGGCACGTGCTGCGCGCGGTCCGCGTCCTGCTGGAACGCGCGGACACCGAGCTGCCGCCCGCCGAGTAGCCGGCTCTCCGCGCCCAGTCGGCACAAACTCACCGAAACGAGTTGTTGACGGCCCGTAGCCGGATCCCTATCGTCGAATTATGTAAGCACGCGCTTACATCGCAGTGTGGGGCCGTCGCGACCATCGGGGAGGACGTGCGATGACGACCGTCGATCAGCAGCCGAGGACGTATCCGTTCGCGGAGTCGGAGCGCCTCGACATCGATCCCAGATACGCGGAGCTGCGGGAACACGAGCCGCTCGCGCGCGTCCGGCTGCCCTACGGCGGGGACGCCTGGCTGGCGACCAGGCACGAGGACGTGCGGCTGGTGCTGGGCGACCCCAGGTTCAGCCGGGCGGCGACCGTCGGCAGGGACGTGCCGAGGCTGACGCCGTCCCTCTCGCGGGACTCCTCGATCCTGAGCATGGACCCGCCGGAGCACAGCAGGCTCCGGCGGCTGGTGGCCAAGGCGTTCACGGCGCGGCGGGTCGAGCAGCTGCGGCCGAGGGCGCAGCAGGTCGTGGACGGGCTGCTCGACGACCTGGTCGCGCAGGGTTCGCCCGCCGACCTGGTCGAGGGGCTGGCGTTGCCGCTGCCCATCACGATGATCTGCGAGCTGCTCGGCGTGCCGACCGAGGACCGGGACCGGTTCCGCGCGTGGTCGGACACCGTGTTGGCGCTCACCGCGTTCTCCCCGGAGGAGATCGAGGTCGCCATCGCGGAGCTGAACGGCTACCTCGCCGGGCTGATCCAGCAGCGCCGCGAGGAACCGACCGACGACCTGCTCGGCGCCCTGGTGCTGGCCCGCGACGAGGACGACCGGCTCAGCGAGGACGAGCTGGTCGGGCTCGGCGTCACGCTGCTGGTGGCCGGCCACGAGACGACGGCGAACCAGATCGGCAACTTCGTCTACGCGCTGCTCACCCATCCCGGGCCGCTGGCCGCGTTGCGGGCCGATCCGCAGGCGCTGCCGACCGCGATCGAGGAGCTACTGCGCTTCACTCCGCTCGGCTCGTCCGCGGGCTTCCCGAGGATCGCCATGGAGGACGTCGAGGTCGGGGGCGTGCTGGTGCGGGCGGGCGAGGCGGTGCTCGTGCACGCCGTGTCGGCCAACCGCGACGAGCGGGTCTTCGAGCACGCCGCCGACCTCGACCTGGTCAGGGCGCACAACCCGCACATCGCCTTCGGGCACGGCGTGCACCACTGCCTTGGTGCGCCGCTGGCGCGGATGGAGCTCCAGGTGGCCGTCGGCACGCTGCTGGATCGCTTTCCCCGGCTCGACTTCGCCGTGCCGGCAGACGAGGTTCCATGGAAGCGTGGCCGGCTCGTGCGAGGCCTGCGGGCCCTGCCGGTCACCTGGTGAGGAGGGACAACGCAGTGACTGCGATCGATGGCGAGCCGAGGATCTACCCGTTCACGGCGGAACAACTGCGGCTCGACCCGCTGTACGCCCACTTACGCAAGGAGGAGCCGCTCACCAGGGTGCGGTTGCCGTTCGGCGAGGATGCCTGGCTGGCGACCCGGCACGTCGACGCGCGCGTCGTCCTCGGCGACGCGCGGTTCAGCCGTGCGCTCAGCGTCGGCAGGGACGAGCCGAGGACGCGGCCCGAGCAGGGCAACGGCGGCATCCTGAGCATGGATCCGCCCGACCACACCAGGATCCGCAGGCTGGCCACGAAGGCGTTCACGATGCGCCGGGTCGAGCTGCTGCGCCCGCGCGCGCAGGAGATCGCCGACGGCCTCGCCGACGAGATGCTGGCCGGCGGCTCGCGGGCCGACCTGGTCGAGCAGTTCGCGCTGCCGCTGCCGATCACGGTGATCTGCGAGCTGCTCGGCGTGCCCGTCGAGGACCGGGAGCACTTCCGGGTCTGGTCAGACGCCTTCCTCTCGACGACCTCGCTCACCCTCGAGCAGGTCATGGAGTACAAGGGAAAGCTCTGGCAGTACATGGGCGGGCTGATCGAGCAGCGCCGCGTCGAGCCGACCGACGACCTGATCGGCGCGCTGGTGCTCGCCCGCGACGAGCAGGACGTGCTGTCGGAGGACGAGCTGATCAGCCTCACGGTCGGGCTGTTGGTTGCCGGGCACGAGACGACGGCGACGCAGATCCCCAACTTCGTCTACGTGCTGCTGAACCATCCCGACCAGCTCGCCTGGCTGCGGGAGCGGCCCGAGCAGGTGGCCCAGGCCGTCGAGGAGCTGATGCGGTACGTGCCGCTCGGCACCGCGGCGGCGTTTCCCCGCTACGCCAAGGAGGACATCGAGGTCGGCGGGGTGCTGGTCAGGGCGGGCGAGCCGGTGCTGGTCGCGGTCGCCTCGGCGAACCGGGACGAGTCGGTGTTCGAGGACCCGGACGAGCTGCGGCTGGCGCGTTCGACCAATCCGCACATCGGCTTCGGGCACGGCGTGCATCATTGCCTCGGCGCGCCGTTGGCACGGCTGGAACTCCAGGTGGCGTTGGGCACGCTGCTCGGCCGTTTCCCCGATCTGCGGTTCGCCGTTCCGCAGGAACAGCTGCGGTGGAAGAGGGGCATGCTGGTTCGAGGGCTCGAGTCGTTGCCCATCGAGTGGTGAGGGATGTCGATGAGCGAAGGTCGTTGGCAGGTCGGGGTCGATCACGGTGCCTGCATCGGATCCGGAATCTGTGCCGGCACGGCGCCGGCGTACTTCCGGATCGACGCCGGGAAGTCGTACCCGGTCGCCGAGTTGATCGACTCGGACGAGGTCGTGCTTGACGCGGCGGACTCCTGTCCGATGGAGGCGATCCTGGTCAAGGACGCCTCCTCCGGGGCGGTGCTCGCCCCGGAGGCGTAGCGCACGTCGGCCGCGCGACCCTGGTCGGTCGCGCGGCCGTCCCACCGCACGGTTGGACCCGTAGCTAGACCCGTACCAGCACCTGGTCCAGCGACTTGCGAACCAGGTCCGGCACGGTCGCGTCCTCGGCCGGGTAGCCGACCGGGATCACCGCGAACGCCTTCTCGTTGCGCGGGCGCGCCAGCACCTCGGACAGGAACCGCATCGGGCTCGGCGTGTGGATGAGCGCGGCGAGGCCCGACAGGTGCAGCGCGGTCAGCAGCATGCCCACCGCGATGCCGACCGACTCGTCGACGTAGTAGTGCTTGTGCTGCTCGCCGTCCTCGTCGAGGTAGAACCGCTGCTGGAACACGATGATCAGGTACGGCGCGTCGGTGAGATGCGGCTTGTGCATGTCGGTGCCCAGAGGCCGAAGGGCGTTCAGCCACTCCTCGCCGAGCCTGCCGTCGTAGGACAGCTTCTCCTCGTTCTCGGCCGCCGCCCGGATCTTGGCGCGCACCTCTGGATCGGTGACCAGCACGAACGTCCACGGCTGCTGGTGGGCGCCCGACGGGGCCGTCCCGGCGACCGCGATCGCGTCCACCACGAGCTGCTCGGGCACGGGTTCGGTGGAGAAGGCGCGCACCGTGCGGCGTTCCATCATGCGTTCGCGCAGCGTGGCTGCGGTGTGCAGGGACTCGTCGACCGGCATTCGGGCCGGGTGGTACGGGACGGGCTGGTACGGCTGACCGTGCATGGGTGTCCAGGTGCTCATGTCCCTCAAGTTTTCCCGGCGCGGAGTCCGCAGAGCAGGGCCAAATGGACGAGCTGGGACATACCGCCGAGCCATAAGGAGAATTGATGGGCTGTGCGGTGACTTTCTCGCGCGGTCCGCGTCATGGCGGCCGGGCCAGCGGCGTCTCAGTACCGCGTGGCCCTCGCGGGGGAGGGCTCGCGCTCCTGGCGACGGGTGACACCCCCAGCGTCCGTCGAGGGAGTCCAGTGTTGCGCGGGCGGCGAGCCGGGGAGCGTTTCCGCCGCCCGCGCGACCACTGAGCCGACGGCGGCACGTAGGCTGACCAGCTATGTCCGATCGTCGTCGAATTGGCGTCATGGGTGGCACCTTCGATCCGGTGCACCACGGGCACCTCGTCGCGGCCAGCGAGGTGCAGTCCCGGTTCAACCTGGACGAAGTGATCTTCGTGCCGACCGGCCAGCCGTGGCAGAAGGACGACAAGGCCGTCAGCGCCGCCGAGGACCGCTACCTGATGACGGTCATCGCGACCGCCTCGAACCCCAGGTTCTCGGTCAGCCGCGTCGACATCGACCGCACCGGGCCCACGTACACGGTCGACACGCTCATCGACCTGCGTGACGCGCACCCCGACGCCGACCTGTTCTTCATCACCGGCGCCGACGCGCTGGAGCAGATCGTGTCCTGGCACCAGGCCGAGGACCTGTTCCACCTGGCGCACTTCATCGGCGTTACCCGCCCCGGCTACGACCTGGACGACCACCACCTGCCGCGCGGCGCGGTGAGCCTCATCGAGGTGCCCGCCATGGCCATCTCCTCGACCGACTGCCGCTCCCGCACCGCGGCCGGCCAGCCGGTCTGGTACCTGGTCCCCGACGGCGTCGTGCAGTACATCGAAAAGCGCGACCTCTACCGCGCCCCGGACGCCTGAGGCCCGCCGCCCGCCGGGGACTCAGTCGACGCAGGGGATCCCGTTCGCGGCCTCGCCGCCACCCGGCCCCTCGTCAATGACCAGGATCTCGCTGACCCTCTGCCGCTCGCCGCTGCCCGGTGCCGTGAGCGCCGGCCGCGGTCCGGCCACTGCCGACGTGCCCGGCGCCGACCGCACGGCCGGTGCCGACACCATCGCGCGGACGGCGGCCCGGTCCACAGTGTTGACGATCTGACCGTCGACGGTGGTGACGTCGAGGATCGGCAGGGTGCGGAACTGGACGCCGCCCGCGAGGTTCGGCGCCTGCCTGATGAAGTCCAGGATGTCCCAGCCGCTGTCGAGCACCACGTCCTGCTTCGCCACGCCGAGCAGCGCGCGCAACGCGCCGAGGTCGGAGAACACGCCCCTGCCCTTGAGCTGGCGCGTCACCGAGGCAAGGAACGCCTGCTGGCGGCGCGTTCGGTCCAGGTCCCCGTTGGCCAGTTCGTGGCGTTGCCGCACGAACGACAGCGCCTGCGCGGCGTCGAGATGTTGGCGGCCTGCCGGGAAGTTCGCGCCGGAGAAGTGGTCGCGGGTCGCGTTGTTCAGACAGACGTCGACGCCGCCGAGCGCGTCCGCGAGGTGGTAGAAGCCGACGAGGCTCAGCTCGACCAGATGGTCGATCGGCACGTTCAGGAACGCCCGGACGGTCTCCACCTGCGCCCTGCGCCCAGCCTCGCGGCCCAGCCGCTCCAACTCGTGCCGGTCCCGTAGGCCGTTGGCGGTGAGCCGGTCCTCCTCGATCTCCTTGGCCCGCCCGTAGGCCTCCTTGATCTTGCCCTGCTTGGGTCCGGCCGGCACGCCGACGAAGTCGACGTAGTCATCGCGCGGAACGGAGAAAGCCGTTGCGGGAGAACCGTTGTTGGGCACGTGCAACAGCATCAGCGTGTTGGCGTTGTAGCCGCCCCGGTCGCTCTCGCCTGCGTTGAGCCTGCGGAGCAGGTCCTCGGGCAGCGGGTCGCCGTTGAGGTCGAGCCGCGTGGTCAGCCCCATCAGCAGGATGTTGACGGCGCCGTCGGCGCCGCCTGGCGACCTCGGCGCGTCCGCCGCGATCGCGTCCGACCGCTGCATGCCGGCGTCCAAGTCCTGGTAGGTCGCCCACGCGACGCCCGAGGCGACCATCAACACCACCGACGTCAGCACCCACGCCGTCCGCGCGACCACCAGTCCGCCGACCGCCCACCATCGCCGCCGCGAGCGCACTGCCGCACCCGCCGCGCTGTCATCCCCCACAGCACACCCCCATGGTCACTCTAATGAAGTAGTCGCGGCGAAACGACCGACTTGTCCCCGGCGCGATCGGTGATCGACCTCACCTGAACAGGTGCGTCGTTCTGTATCTATAGGGTGGATTCGCCCTCTCTAATGGGGCCACTGACGGGGGGAATGGGGGCGGCGCGCGTGATGGGGTCAGGCGGGGGACCGGTGCATCCGCGCGCGCCGGTTCAGCTGCCCACGCTGGCGGCGGTGGGCGTCTCGGCGGTCTTCGGCGGCATCGGGATCGCCATGGACGGCCCGATCCTCGGCTGGGTTTTCGGGGCGTGGCTGGCGGCCGGGGCGTTCGTGGCCGCCGCGCTGGTCCGGCCGGTCGGCCTCTGGATCGTGGTGCCCGCGCCGCCAGCGGTGTTCCTGGTGCTCGCGGCGGCGAACGCGGCCTGGCGGCGGCAGACGGCGTGGGGGAGCGAGAAGAAGTTCCTCGAAGCCGCGGCCCCCTGGTTCATCCACGGCTTTCCGCACCTGGCGCTCGCCATCGCCGTCGCCCTCGGCGTCGCGGTGATCAGGGCGGTGTTCGGCAGGTCCCGCGCCGCGAACCCCGTCGACGACCACGCGTGACGCACCCACAAGCAGCACGACTGGACAGGCATTTGTTGACGCCGCAGCGCAATCCCGACCCGACCCAGGTGTTCGTCGACCCGGCCGGCAGGCGGCGGACGGCGGTGCGCGCCGCCAGCGTCGGGCTCGCCTGCGTCGTGTCCGGTCTGGCGATCGTCATCGCGGCCACCGTGCTCGACCCCGTCGACCGGACACCCCCGTCGTGGCCCGACACCGTCGAGACCGCGCCGTGAGGGGCCGTCGCCGCATCCCATCCGCGCACTGGGTCACCATGCTCCTCGGCGTGGGCATGCTCCTTGGCGTGCTTGCGTTTCACGCCTACGCGACCGCCCCGAGCCCGTCGGCGCGGGCACTCGGGCAGGAGCGGCACACGGCCTCGTCGCTCGGTCCGGTGTTGCGCTCGGACGGCGAGCAGCTGCGCGGCCGAAGCATGCCGCCGGACACCGTCGCGCTCGCCTTCTACGGCGGCCCCGACCCCGTCTGGACACCGCGAATCCTCGACGTGTTGGCGCGACACCACGCGCACGCCACGTTCTTCGTGCTCGGCGCGCGGGTGAACGAACACCCCGAGCTGGTGCGCCGGATGATCGCGGAGGGCCACGAGGTCGGCATCAGCGGATTTCGGCGGGGCGACCCGGCCGCGTTGCCGAGCTGGCGGCGACACCTGGACCGCTCCTTCACCCAGAGCGCGCTCGCCAGCGCCGCAGGCGTCCAGGCGCGGCTGTTCGGCGCGTCCGGCGACCCGGCCGACACGCCCGTCGCCGAACTCGGGCGCGCGGGCTACCTGGTCGTCAGCCCGGACCTCGACGGTCCCGATCTGGCCGTCGAGGACCTGGAGCAGATCGTCGCGGTCTGCACACCGACGCCGGGCAGCGGCGCGGTCGTGCGGCTGCACGACGCCGGCAGCATCAGCGTCGACGCGACGCGCCAACTGCTGGAAACCTTGGGGCCACAGGGTTTCCGGTTCGACACGGTCGCCGAGGGCGTCGGCCTGCCGCCCGGGGGCCGCGACGCGGGAGTGGCCGCGCAGATCACCGGGCGCGTCCTCGGCGCGTCCCAGCTCTCCGGCGACGCCGTGATCCTCGTGCTCGACGTGCTCATCGCGACCGTCGCCGCGCTGGCCGTGCTCCGCATGCTGATGCAACTCGGCCTGGCGCACACCGCGCGGCGGCTCCGCCGCGAACGCGCGCACCAGCCGCTGCCCCGGTTCGCGCCAGCGGTGTCGGTGATCATCCCCGCCTACAACGAGGCCGCGAACATCGTGTCCACGGTCCGCTCGCTGGCCGCGCACGCGCACACCGCCGAGGTGGAGGTCATCGTCGTCGACGACGGCTCGACGGACCGGACCGCCGACCTCGTCGAGGCCCAGCGGCTGCCCTGCGTGCGGGTCATCCGACAGGACAACGCCGGCAAGCCCGCCGCGCTCAACGCCGGTATCAACGCCGCAAGACACGACGTCCTCGTCCTCGTCGACGGCGACACCGTCTTCGAGCCGGACACCATCGGCCACCTCGTGCAGCCCCTCGCCGACACGCGCGTCGGCGCGGTGTCCGGCAACACCAAGGTCGGCAACCGCCGAGGGCTGCTCGGTCGCTGGCAACACCTGGAGTACTGCGCGGGAGCCAACCTCGACCGTCAGATCCTCGACTCCCTCCAGTGCATTCCGACCGTGCCCGGCGCGATCGGCGCGTTCCGGCGGGAGGCGCTGGTCGACGTCGGCGGGGTCAGCGCGGACACCCTCGCCGAGGACACCGACCTGACCATCGCGATCACCCGCGCAGGATGGCGGGTCACCTACGAGCCCGCCGCCCGCGCGTGGACCGAGGCCCCGACGACCCTGCGCGGCCTCTACCGGCAGCGCTACCGCTGGTCGTACGGCACCTTCCAGGCCATGTGGAAGCACCGGCGCGCGCTGGTCGAACGCGGGCCCGCAGGGCACATGGGGCGGCGCGGCCTGACCTATCTGCTGCTGTTCCAACTGCTGCTGCCGCTGCTGGCGCCGCTGATGGACGTGTACGTCATCTACGGCATGGCCATCGCCGACGCGCCTCGCGCCGCGCTGATCTGGCTGCTGTTCCTGGCCGCGCAGACCGCGGGAGCCGGCTACGCGATGCGCCTGGACGGGGAGTCGCTCAGGCCATTGTGGACACTCCCGCTGCAACAGCTCGCCTACCGGCAGCTGACCTACCTGGTGGTGGTCCAGTCGCTGGTCACCGCGTTGCAGGGCACCCAGCTGCGCTGGCAGTCCGTCCGCCGCAACGGCCTCGCGCCGCGCGTGGACGGCCGGCGCCAGGAGGTCGGCTGACGGCGACGCGCGGGCGACGCGCGAGTGAGGTGGGGGCGACGCGTGGGCGAGGTGTGGGCAAACGCACGAACGGCCACTGGCCCTGCGGCAGTGGGCATCGCGCGCGGCGACGGGGACCCGGCGGCCCGTCCGGGGAGCGTTGGCACGGCCGACCCTGGCCACGCCGGTACTCTGATTGATTCGTGCGGGTCATTTCGTGCCCGCACCGTGATGGTGTTCGACCCTGAGGAGTGACGTGGCAGCCACCGACGAGGCACAACGGCTGGCGCTGGTCGCCGCGCACGCAGCGGCCGACAAGAAGGCGCACGACGTGATCGTGCTCGATGTCTCCGACCAGCTCGTGATCACCGACTGCTTCGTGATCGCCTCGGCGCCCAACGAACGCCAGGTCGGCGCGATCGTGGACTTCATCGAGGAGAAGATGCGCGAGGCCGGCACGAAGCCGGTGCGCCGCGAGGGCGCGCGCGAGGGCCGCTGGGTGCTGCTCGACTTCGTCGACGTCGTGGTGCACGTGCAGCACGTCGAGGAGCGCACCTTCTACGGCCTCGAGCGGCTCTGGAAGGACTGCCCGCGCATCGAGTTCGACCCGACGCCGGCCGATGACACCGTCGCCGCCGTCGCTGACGCCGTCGACTCGATCCCGGGCGAGGAGACGCAGGCGTGAGTCGGCTGCGGGGAGGCGTGGGCAGATGACACTGCGGCGGGTCGTGCTGTGGCGGCACGGCGAGACCGACTACAACGCGAGCGGTCGGATGCAGGGCCATCTCGACTCCTCGCTCACCGAGACCGGCTGGAACCAGGCCAGGTTCGCGGTGCCGGTGCTCGCCGGGTTCGCGCCCGAGGTGGTGGTCGCCTCAGACCTGCGTCGCGCCAAGGACACCGCGACCGTGTTCACCAGCGCGGTCGGCGTGCCGCTGCGCATCGACGAGCGGCTGCGCGAGACGAACCTCGGCAAGTGGCAGGGCCTGACGGGCGTCGAGGTGGAGGCCGAGTGGCCCGGCCGGATGGCCGTCTGGCAGCGCGACCCCGAGTTCGCCCCGCCAGGCGGGGAGACCAAGGTCGAGGTGGCCGTGCGCGCCGCGGCGGTGGTCGCGGACCTCGACGCCGAGCTGGACGACACCGTGGTGCTCTGCGCGCACGGCGGCCTCATCACCGCCCTGACCGCGCGGCTGCTCGACCTGCCGGTGCCGCTGTGGCCGCAGCTCGCCGGGATCGGCAACTGCCACTGGACGGTGCTGACCAGGCGTCCCGACACCGACGGGCGCTGGCGGCTGGCCACCTACAACGCCGGCATCACCGGCTGACGTGCGCCTGCTCGTCCTGGCGGACTCGCTCGCCTTCCACGGCCCGGCCGGTCCACTGCCCGCCAACGACCCGCGCCTGTGGCCGAACCTCGCCGCCGCCGAGCTCGGCGGCAGGGCGGAACTGGCGGCCGGCTTCGGGTGGACCGCCCGCGAAGCCTGGTGGGCGCTGACCGGCGACCCGAGGGTGTGGGCGGAGCTGGCGGACGCGGACGTGCTGGTGCTCGCCGTCGGCAGCATGGACACGCTGCCCTCGCCGCTGCCCACCTACCTGCGGCAGGGCCTGCGGTACCTGCGTCCCGAGGGACTGCGGCGGGCCGCGCGGCGCGGCTACGTCGCCGCGCAGCCCTGGCTGGCCAGGGCGCTTGGCGGCCGACCGGTGGCGCTGCCGCCCCGGCTCACCGTCCACCACCTGGACGAGAGCCTGCGGGCCGTGCGTGCCCTGCGTCCCGGACTGCCGGTGGTCGGCATCGTGCCCTCGGTGCACCGCGCCCCCGCCTACGCCGGCGTGCACACCGGCCACGCCGAGGCCGTCCGCGCCGTGCGGACCTGGGCCGCCGAGGCGGACGTCCCCCTGCTCGACCTGCCCACCCTCGTCGGCCCCCACCTGCGCGCCGGCCAGGGCAACCCCGACGGCATGCACTGGGGCTGGTCCGCGCACCGGAAGGTCGCGACCGAGCTGGTCGACCTGATCCGCAAGAACCTGCCCGACCTGTCTGTCTCCGACCTGACCTGAGCCGCTCGACCCGAGCCAACGAACGTCCCTGACCCGATCTGAACCGTGCCGTTTCACGGAGTTGGCGCTGCGGAGCCGTAGGCTCGGCGTTCGTGTCCGTCGCCGTCGTCACCGACTCCACCGCGTACCTGCCGGAGGAGTTCGCGCGGCGACGGTCGATCAGGGTCGTGCCGCTGCACGTGGCCGTGGACGGCCATGGCCGGCTGGACGGCGTGGACTTCGGACCGGACGCCCTGGCCACTGCCCTTGGCGAGCATCGCAGGGTGACGACCTCGCGCCCGAGCCCGGCCGAACTGGCCGAGGTCTACCGGGCCGCGCTGGACGGTGGCGCCGACGCGGTCGTCGCCGTGCACCTGTCCCGCGAGCTGTCCGGGACCTGGGAGGCCGCGAGGCTGGCGGCCGAGGAGATAGACCCGGCCCGGGTTCGCGTGGTCGACTCACGGTCGACGGGCATGGGACTCGGCTTCGCCGTGCTCAACGCCGCGGTCGTGGCGGCGGCCGGCGGCGAGCTGGCCGACGTGGTGGACGCGGCGACGCGGGCGGTGGCGCGCACCCGCACGTTCTTCTGCCTGGAGACCCTCGATCACCTGCGCAGGGGCGGCCGGATCGGTGCCGCAGCCGCGCTGCTGGGGACCGCGCTCGCCGTCAAGCCGCTGCTGCACGTGGACGACGGCCGGATCGTGCCGCTGGAGAAGGTCCGCACGATCAGCCGCGCGATGGGCAGGCTCGTCGACCTCGCCGCGTCGACGGCCGGCGATGAGCGGGTCGGCATCGCCGTGCACCACCTCGCCTCGCCGGAGCGCGCCACCGAGCTGGCGCTGCAGTTGAACGAGCGCCTGCCGGGCGCGGACGGCTGCCTGATCTCGGAGGTGGGCGCCGTGATCGGCGCGCACACCGGCCCCGGAGTGCTGGGCGTCGTCGTCCTCCCCGGCGGACTGGACGAGGCCTGACCGGGCCCGGCACTCCCCGCACCAAAGCCCACAGCAGATCCCGCAGCAAAGCCCGCGCCTAAGGGTGCGCCAAGACTCGCCCGCATGCCCGCGCCAAATCCGGATCAAGGTCCGCGCCCAGAGGGCGCGACATTCTCGCACCAAACCCCGACACCCCCACCCATTCGGCTGAACACCAACCCCTACTTATCCACAACCCCTCACCTTGTCCACAGTGGACAGCTTCATCATCGCGCCGCCCCGGACACCCGCCTAGCGTCCGTCCCATGTTCGATCACCAGCCCCACCGCCGTAACGACAACAACCACCCCCGAGCCCGCCTGGCCGCCCTGGTCGACCAACTGGCGGCACCCCCCAACCCATCGCCCGCCTCCCCTAGCACTCAACCCCTCACTCCTCCGCTCGATTCGCCACCCGAGGAGTCTCCGACAACCGACGGTTCACCACCCCGCCAGGGACGCGTGCGCAGGCGCGCAGGCCGCCTGGTCGAGAGATGGGTCCCGGCCGCCGCCCGCGCCCCAGACAAGGCCAGGCGTCGAATGGTCCCGGTCCTCTCGGCGGTCGCCGCCGTGGCGGCAGTGCTTGCGGCGACCGGATCCTGGCTGGCGCGACCCTCGGTCGAGCCCGTCCCGGCCCTGCCCGCGGCGGTGGTCAGCCAGCGGTCCCAGTCGACAGGGCACTCCGCCGACCCCACCAAGGACGCCGAGGCCGACGTCGTCGTGAACGTCGTTGGCGCGGTGCCCAAACCGGGACTGGCCACCCTGCCGGCCAACGCCAGGGTGGCAGACGCCCTGCGCGCGGCCGGCGGAGCCAATCCGGGCGTGGACCTGAGTGCACTCAACCTCGCCCGCCGGTTGGCCGACGGCGAACAGATCGCCGTCGGCGTGCCAGCCGCTGAGCAACAGCCTGTGCTCGGAGGCGGTTCACCCGCGCCGGGCGCGAAGCTCGACCTCAACGCGGCAACGAGGGAACAGTTGGACGCCCTGCCAGGAGTGGGTTTGGTGACCGCGCAACGCATAGTCGACTGGCGCGAACAACACGGCCGATTTCGGTCCGTGAACCAACTACGCGAGGTCGAAGGCCTAAGAGGCAACCGCCTCTCCCAGCTGATCGCCCGAGTGCGGGTCTAACCGGTCCTCGCTCCGCTGAATTCGTTGCCACCAACCATATCTATGCCGTTCTGCTAACCCGACAGTTGGAGGAGTTGATGAAGACCACCGCGATGAGCGCACTCCGCACTATCGATCGCCACGGCCAGCTTCTCCAACTCCGGCTGTCCGACGACCCACACCCACACCGCAGCCTTCGCCAGACACACCAGACGCCCGCGCGACCGACGAGCGCGTCGACGAACGCCAGGCAACCGATCTCCGTGCCAGGCCCCGACTCGACAACCTCGCCGAGTCCGAACCCGACAAACCCCGACCAGCCAACGTGTTCGACCCCCACCCCACGAACCGCAGCACCGCCCATCAACCCACCACACAACGCGCCCCCGAGCAGCAACCTGGCCACCACCTTCCGCTCCGTCAGCCAGCGCAAGCAGATCCACCCGTGCCGATCCCTCAACCGTCATCTCGTCGTCGATGGAGTGGTCGAAAACCACTCGTCTCGGTCCATTAACTGTCACCCCAAGGCTCGCGGGCCCGCGTGCACACCGTCAACCTCAATCGCTCGCCCAGGTTGTCCGGGCATGAACAGCGCCATGGACCGCTCGGTCAACCAACACAAGCAGATCCAGCCGTCCCGATCCTTTAACCGCCGTCCCGCCGTCAACGGAGTGGTCGAAAACCACTCGCCCCGATCCATTAACTGCCACTCCAACGCTCGTGGGCCTGCGAGCACACCACCTACCTCAATCGCTCGCTCGGGTTGTCCGGGCATGAACAGCGTCATGCACCGCTCCGTCAGTCAGTGCAAGCAGATCCAGCCGTCCAAGTCCCTCAACCGCCGTCCCGCCGTCAACGGAGAGGCAGAAAACCACTCGCCCCAACCCCTCAACCGCCACCCCAACACCGTCCACCGGAACAAACACCGCCGCCACCAACCCAACCAACCGATTGCGCAGGTGCGGACATGAGCGGCGCCTACCGGCTCGTGCCGTCCGCCCTGGCCGTCTGGGCCGTCGCTCTGACCGGCCTCTACTGGGGCTGGCCGGCGGCCGTGTTCGGCGGGGTCGTCGCCTGCTGCGTCGGCGGGTTGGCGTGGTGGCGCGGTTGGTGGTGTCGGGCCGCCGTGGTCGCGTTGCTGGTCTGCGCGTCGGCTGCGTCCGGCTGGATCGGGCTCCGACTGCACAGCTCTGCCACGCATCCGCTGCGCGAGGCGGCCGAGCGTGCGACGCCGACGACCATGTCGGTCGAGGTGAGCGCCCACCCTCGCGGGCTCGTCTCGGTGGGTTTCGGCGGACGCCAGGCTCAGATCAACCAAGTGCTGATCGAGGCCGACCTGCGCTGGGCAAAGGTCGGCACAGAGGTCGTGGAACAGGGCGGCGATGTGCTCCTCATGGCACCGGCCCAGCGCTGGAACGACCTGCTGCCGGGCCAGTCGCTCCAGGCGACCGGAGTGCTCGCGCCCGCCCGGCCCGGCGAGCTGACCGTCGCGGTCCTGCGCGTGCGCGGACCGCCCGAAGGGCTGGAGCCGGCGTCGATGTGGCAGCGCGGCGCGGAATCCCTGCGACAGGGACTGCGCCGGTCCTGCGCCGTGCTCGACGCGGAACCCGCAGGCCTGTTGCCCGGACTCGTCGTCGGCGACACCAGCGCGCTCCCGCAGCGCGTGACCGAGGAGTTCCGGGTGGCCGGGCTGTCCCACCTCACGGCCGTCAGCGGGGCCAACGTCGCCATCGTCTGTGGCGCGGCCTTGTTGCTGCTGCGCGCACTGCGGCTGGGGCCGAGGGTGCGCGGAGGCGGCGCGCTGGTCGTCCTGGTCGGGTTCGTGATCCTGACCGGGCCGGATCCGAGCGTGCTGCGGGCGGCCGTGATGGGCGCGGTCGGGCTGCTCGCCCTGGTGCTCGGCCGAGAGCGGTCGGGGCTGCCGGCCCTGGCGACGACCGTCATCGGGCTCCTGCTGTACGACCCGAGCCTGGGCAAGCACGCCGGGTTCGCCCTGTCGGTGCTGGCCACCGGGGCGCTGGTGGCGCTCGCTCCTCGCTGGGTGGCCAGGCTGCGCAAGCGGGGCCTGCCGGAGGGCATCGCCGAGGCGCTCGCGGTGCCGGTGGCGGCGAGCCTCGTCACCGAGCCGGTCCTCGCTGGGCTGTCCGGGCAGGTCAGCCTGGTCACCGTGGCGGCCAACATGCTGGCCGAGCCGGCGGTCGCGCCGGCAACGCTGCTCGGGGTGCTCGCCACGGTGCTCACCCCGCTGCACCAGGGCGTCGGGGAGTTCCTGGTGCGCCTCGCCGGACCGGAGACCAGCTGGCTGATCACCGTGGGCCGGTGGGCGTCCGCCGTGCCGGGCGCGACGATCGGGTGGCCTGGCGGCTGGGGCGGTGGACTGCTGCTCGCCGGGACGTTGGCCGGTGCGGTCGTGTTGCTGCGGCTGCGGCGGTTCCGGGTGCTGCTGGCCGCCGTCCTGATCGGGGTGCTGGTCGTGCTGGTGCCCGTCGGCGCGGTGTCGCCGGGCTGGCCGGCCGCCGGTTGGGGGGTGGTGAGCTGCGACGTCGGGCAGGGCGACGCCGCGGTGCTGGCCACGGCCGAACCGGATCGGGCGGTGCTCGTGGACACCGGGCCGGACCCGGCGCCGATCGCGGAGTGCCTGCGCAGGCTCGGCGTCGGGACCATTCCGCTGGTGATCCTCAGTCACCTGCATGCGGACCACATCGGCGGTCTCGGCGCGGTGCTCGCGGAGCACGCGGTCGGGGCGGTCGCGGTGGGGCCGTTGAAACAACCGTCATGGGCATGGGAGGAGGTGGCGAGGCAGACCCGCGCGGCGGGTGTGCCGCTGGTGGAGCTCGAAGCGGGGGACCGGCTGGACTGGCCGGGCCTGGCCGTCGAGGTGCTCGGCCCGCATCGGCTGGGTCAGTGGGCGAGCAGCGGCGATCCCGGCTCGCTGATCAACGACGCGTCGCTGGTGCTGCGGGCGACCACGTCGGTGGGGCGGGTGCTGCTGACCGGGGACGTCGAGTTCGCCGGGCAGGCCGCGCTGCTTGCCGACCGGGCGGACCTCAGCGCCGACGTGCTGAAGGTGCCGCACCACGGCTCGCGGTACTCGCTGCCGAAGTTCCTGGCGGCGGTGCGGCCGAGGGTGGCGTTGATCAGCGTCGGCGCGGGCAACAGGTACGGCCACCCGAACCAGCCGGTGATCGACCTGCTCGCCGGGCAGGGCGCCCTGGTGCTGCGCACCGACCAGGCCGGCGACACCGCCGTGCTGACCGGGGCACGGGTGGTTCGGCGCGGCGACCCGCGCGGGCCGCCCAGGCATTAGAGCACCAGAACTGTGGGGCGCTGACGCGCCTCGGCCACCGTCCTGGCGGGACGGTGGCCGAGGTTGCCGATGCGGACCACGGGGGCGCCGTGCCGGTCACCGGACTTGCGATGTGCGTCTTGGTTTCGGTGTTTCCGTTGCTGGGGAAAGGTTGTCGCGGCCGATCAGAAGCCGAGCGCTTCGCGGACCGCCTTGGCGGAAGGAGGAACGGTGGCCTTCGGGCCGATGCGGTCGGCGACCGCGTCGAGGGTCTTGAGGCCGTCGCCGGTGATCAGCAGCACGGTCTCGGCGTCCGGGTCGAGCTGGCCGGTCTCGATCAGCTTCTTCGCGGTCGCGACGGTCACGCCGCCTGCGGTCTCCGCGAAGATGCCCTCGGTCCTGGCCAGCAGCCGGATGCCCTCGACGACCTCTTCGTCGGTGACGTCCTCGACCGCGCCGCCGGTCCGGCGCACGGCGTCCAGCACGTAGGGGCCGTCGGCCGGTGCGCCGATCGCGAGCGAGCGGGCGATCGTGTCCGGGCGGACCGGGGCGACCACGTCGAGGCCCGACTTGTACGCGGCGGACACCGGCGAGCAGCCGGTGGCCTGCGCGCCGAACACGCGGTACGGGGTCGGCTCGACGAGGCCGAGTTCGCCGAACTCGCGGAAACCCTTGTCCACCTTGGTGAGCTGGGATCCGGACGCCACCGGCACCACGATCTGACCTGGCAGCCGCCAGCCGAGCTGCTCGGCGACCTCGTAGGCCAGGGTCTTGGAGCCCTCGGCGTAGTACGGGCGGACGTTGACGTTGACGAACGCCCAGTCCTCGTGCTCCGAGGCCAGTTCGGTGGCGAGCCGGTTCACGTCGTCGTAGTTGCCGTCGACGGCGAGCAGCGCGCCGTCGTACACGGCGGTGGTGAGCACCTTGGCCCGCTCGAGCGAGGAGGGGATCAGCACGACCGACTGCCAGCCGGCGCGGGCCGCCGCGGCGGCGACCGCGTTGGCCAGGTTGCCCGTCGACGGGCAGGCCAGCACGGTGAAGCCGAGCTGCCGTGCGGCGGCGAGCGCGACGGCCACCACGCGGTCCTTGAACGAGTGGGTCGGGTTGCCGGTGTCGTCCTTGACCCACAGGTTCTTGACGCCGAGCGCGGCGCCGAGCCGGTCGGCGCGCACCAGGCGGGTCAGGCCGGGATCGGTGTTCGGGTGACTGTCCACATCGGACGGAACGGGGAGCAGGCCGCGGTAGCGCCAGATCGACTTGGGTCCGGCTTCGATGTCCTCGCGCCGGATCTTGCCGAACTCGTAGGCCACTTCCAGCGGCCCGAAACACTCGGCGCAGGCGAACTCGGCGGCGAGGGGGATCTGGTGGCCGCATTCCCGACAGGACAACGCACGGGCGGGGCCAAGGTCGAAGGAAGTACCGGCGCTCGTTGGCGCACTGACAGCAGTCATCGCGAGGTGTCTCCTCATCTTTCCCGCGTCTGCGGGTCGGAATTGGCACCGTGATCGTCTGAATAAGCCCGCGCTGAAGCGAGCTGGTTGACGCCGGTTGCCGGGGCTTCGTCGGGCCGATCCCTCTGCCCCTCTGGATGAGCGGTATTCAGTTGTGCCGTCCACGTTACGGCATGATCTCGGGGCGGGGCCAGGGTTGCCCACGATGCGGGAGGCGACGGGCTGTTGGCGGGTCGTGCGAGGATTGGCGTCGTGAATGCGCCAGCCGTCACGCCGGACCCGTTGCACCTGATCCTCGGCGACGAGGAGTTGCTGGTCGAACGGGCGGTGCGGACCGCGTTCGAAGCCGCGCGGTTGGCCGATTCGCAGGCCGACCTGACCAGGGTCAGAGTGACCGATCTCACGCCGCCGGAGCTTGCCGAGCTGGTCAGCCCCTCGCTGTTCGCCGAGGGGAGGGTGATCGTGCTGGAGGCCGCGCAGGAGGCGGGCAAGGAGATCGCGGACGCGGTCATCTCCTACTGCGCCCATCCGGCCGACGGCATCACCCTCGTCGTGGTGCACACCGGTGGCGGGCGCAGCAAGGTGGCCAAGGAGCTGCCGGCCGCGCTGCGTAAGGCGGGCGCGCGGGTCACCGAGTGCCCCAAGCTGACCAAGCCGGCCGACCGGGACGCCTTCGTGCGCAACGAGGTGCGCGCCGCGGGCGGCAAGATCGACCCGGAGGGAGTGGCGGCGCTGGTCGAGGCCGTCGGCTCCGATCTCCGGGAGCTCGCCGCGGCCGCGTCGCAGCTCGTCGCAGACTCCGCAGGCAAGGTGAATGCCGACGCGGTCCGCCGGTACCACCGGGGCAGGGCCGAGGTGACCGGGTTCGCCGTCGCGGAGAAGGCCGTGATCGGCGACCGGGCCGGCGCGATGGAGGCGCTGCGCTGGGCCATGCAGACCGGCGTGGCGCACGTGCTGGTGGCCGACGCGCTCGCGGACGCGGTGCGGACGGTCGCCAGGGTGTCCGCCGTCGGCCGCGCCGACCCGTTCCAGCTCGCCGGGCAGCTCGGCATGCCGCCGTGGAAGGTGAAGAAGGCCCAGGGCCAGGCCAGGGGCTGGACCGAACAGGGCCTCGCGGAGTGCATGCAGGTCGTGGCCGGGCTGAACGCGGACGTCAAGGGTGCCGCGGCCGATCCCGACTACGCGCTCGAGCGGGCCGTGCTGCGGATCGTGGCCGCGCACCAGCAGCGCGGACGGTAGCGAAGTAGCGAGGTCGAGAAGCGCGGGGTAGCGAAGCTGCGGGGTGGCGAGGATCCCGGCCTGCGGGCTGGGTGCGGGCGGGTGCGCGGTCAGCGGGCGGTTCTCGGATGCTCGGCGTTGGATGCCGGCGCGCAGCTCGGGCGCCCTTTACGACGACAGCGGCGCCGCCCCCGAGGGGACGACGCCGCTGCGATGTCAGCTGGTGGTCGACAATCAGATCTTGTCGACGCGCAGAGCCATCGCGGACTTCTTGTTGGCCGCCTGGTTGGCGTGGATGACGCCCTTGCTGGCGGCCTTGTCCAGCTTGCGGGAGGCGTCGCGCAGCATCGCGGTCGCCTTCTCCTTGTCACCGGCCTCGGCGGCCTCGCGGAACTTGCGGATCGCGGTCTTCAGCGACGACTTAACGGACTTGTTCCGCAGCCGAGCCGCTTCGTTCGTCTTGATCCGCTTGAGCTGGGACTTGATGTTGGCCACGCGAATGCCTCGATCTCGGTAGACGTTGGTCGTGCCGCGACTGTGTGGCGCTGACACCGCCGTGACGGGCACGGCTCGTGTGCAGCTTTCCTCCATGACGGAATGCCGCACGGCACGATCGAGAATAGTAACAGCGGGTCATCGGCGCACCCAACTCGGCCCGCTGCGGCGCGGCCGCCTATCGCACGGTGAACCCGACGGCGGCGTCGCCGACCACCACCTGGTAGGCGCCGCGCGGCACCTCGCGCTTCCCGACCGCGTCCACATCGCCGCTGGTCAGCGCCAGAGTACCGACGTCGAAGGTGACCGTGACCTCGCGCTGCTCACCCGGCTTCAGGTCCGCCCTCGCGTAGCCGACCAGCCGCTTGTCCGGCACCAGCACGCGACTCACCGGCGTGTGCACGTAGACCGGCACGACGTTGGTGCCCGCGCTGGCGCCCGTGTTGGTGACGGTCGTCCGCACGGTGACCTTCCCGTCGGTGTCGACCTCACCGGTGACGGTCGGGGTCGAGGTGGTGAACGTCGTGTACGACAGCCCGTGGCCGAACGGGAACGCCGGGTCGTAGTTGGAGCTGGGCCCGCCGTTGGTGCCGGGCAGCTGGTCGTAGGACATCGGCTCGTCGCCGACGGTCTTCGGCCACGACACCGGCAGCCTGCCGCTCGGGTTGACCGCGCCGAACAGCACGTCGGCGATGGCGTGGCCGCCCTCGGTGCCCGGCAGCCAGGCCTCCAGCAGCGTGTTCGCGTTCGCCACGCTGCCGAGCACCAGCGGCCGGCCGGTGAGCAGCACCACGATCACGGGCTTGCCGGTGGCCCGCACCGCGTCGACCAGGCTCTGCTGGTCGGCGGTCAGCGACGGGTCCTCCTTGTCGTTGAGGCCCTCCGCGCCGGGCTTCTCGCCGAGTGCGACGATCACCGCGTCGGCGTCGGCCGCCTGTGCGACTGCGGTCGCCGCGTCCGGTGCGCTGGTCACCGTGGCGCCCGGCACCGCCTCTCGGATGCCCTGCAACGGCGTGACGACCGAGGGCACCTGGTTGTCCGGCGGGCCCTGCCAGCCGACGGTCCAGCCGCCGACCTGCCGCGCGGGGGCGTCGGCGGTGTCGCCGATCACCACCAGCTTGTGCACGCTCCTGGCCAGCGGCAGCACGTTCTTGTCGTTGCGCAGCAACACGGTCGACTCGGCCGCCGACTGCCTGGCGAGATCGCGGTCGGCCCCGTTGACGACGCCGTTGGCCGCGTTCGCGTCGACGAACGGCTTCTCGAACAGGCCGAGGTCGAACTTGAGCTTGAGGATGCGCCGCACGGCCTCGTCGACGCGCTTCGTGCTCACCAGGCCCTTGTGCACGTCCTGGAGCAGGCCGTCGGTGAACTGGCCTGCCTCGGACGGCTCCATCGCCATGTCGACGCCGGCGTTGACGGCCAGCGCGATCGCGCCGGGGTAGTCGGCGGCCAGGTGGTAGGTGTCGGTGAGCGCGCGGACGTCCTGCCAGTCGCTGATCGCCACGCCCTTGAAGCCCATCCGGTCCCGGAGTTCCGTGGTGAGCATGAACTTCGAGGCGTGCACCGGCACGCCGTTGACTGCGCCGGAGTTGATCATCACGGTGCGCACGCCCGCGTCGAACTGCGCCTGGAACGGCGGCAGGAAGGTGTCCTGCAACTCGCGCACCGGGATCTGCGCCGGCACCCGGTCGTGGCCGTTGATCGGCTGGGAGTAGCCGGCGAAGTGCTTGGCCGTCGCGGTGAGCGAAGCCGTGCCGTCCTTGCCCGGGGCGGTCTGGAGGCCGCGGACCGTCGCGGCCGCCAGCGAGCCGGCCAGCTGCGGGTCCTCGCTGTAGGTCTCGAAGTAGCGGCCCCAGCGGGTGTCGCGGGACACGTCGGAGACCGGCGCGAAGTCCCAGAACACGCCGGTGGCGCGCATCGCCCGCGAGGTGGAAGCGCCGAGCTTCTCCAGCAGCGCGGGGTCCCAGGTCGCGCCGAGCCCGATCTGCTGGGGGAACATCGTCGCGGTCACCACGTTGTTGTGCCCGTGCACGCCGTCGGCGCCGTAGATGATCGGCACGTGCAGCCTGCTGTGGTCCAGCGCGTAGTGCTGGATCGTGTTGGTCATCTCCGCGAACGCCTTGGGTGTGTTGTCCGGCACCGGGAAGTCGCCGCCGCCGGACAGGATCGAGCCGACGTTCTTGTCGGTCAGCACGGCCTGCATGCAGTCGTCCCGCAGCGCGCCCGCGGTCCACTGGCAGTCCCCGCGCAGCTTGCCGACCCGGATCTGGGTCATCTGGCCGACCTTCTCCTCCAGCGTCATCCGGCGCAGCAGGTCGTTCACCCGGCGGTCGACCTGGGCGGACGGGTCGAGGTAGAGCGCCTTTCCGTTGCTCTGCGCGGACTGGTCGTCGGCCGACTGGGCCTGACCGTTGGACTGGGTCACGGTCATGGTGAGCGCGACCGCGGCTATCGCGCAGAGCGCGGTGCGATAGCCGCGCCTGGTCGAGGGGCGGATCCGGTTCACGATGCCTCCATGGCTCGGGCAGGGACAGCGACTCGCACTCTCACCTTGTGAGGTGGGTCACGTACAGCGCCGAATGGTCGAACTTGAGAGCGCTCTCACCGAAAGCAGTACAAGCGTCCGGTTAAGCTTCTGCGGTGACGAACCCGTTGGACTGGGCCGGATTCGGCCAGATCTCCCTGGCGGGGCTGCTGTTCCTGTGCCTGGCCGCGTTCCTGGCAGGCGCGGTGGACGCCGTGGTCGGCGGCGGCGGCCTGATCCAGCTGCCGGCCCTGCTGCTGCTCATGCCGGGCGGCGCGCCCGTGTACTCGTTGGCCACCAGCAAGATCGCGTCCGTGGTCGGCACCTCCGCCGCGGTGCGCACCTACACCCGCCAGACCAAGCTGGACTGGCCGGCCGCGCTCGGCATGGCCGCCGCCGCCCTGCTCGGCTCGCTCGGCGGCGCGGCGTGCGCCAACGCGCTACCGGCCAAGGCGCTCAACGTGATCGTCCTCGTCGCGCTGGTCGGTGTCGGCCTCTACACCTGGCGCAAGCGGCAGCTCGGCGTGCACGAGGTGGCGCGGCTCGGCCGTCGCCGGCAGCTCGCCGTGATGGTCGTCGGCGGCGCCGTGATCGGTTTCTGGGACGGGCTCGCCGGCCCCGGCACGGGATCGTTCCTGGTCTTCCTGCTGGTCAGCGTCGTCGGCTACGCGTTCCTGCGCGCCTCGGCCACCGCCAAGGTGGTGAACATCGCCACGAACTGCGGCGCGCTGCTCTACTTCGTGCCGGCCGGCCGCGTGCTCTGGGGCCTCGGCCTGGTGATGGCGTGTTGCAGCATGACCGGTGCGGTGCTCGGCGCGACGATCGCCGTGCGCCGCGGCTCGGCCTTCGTCCGCCGCGTCTTCCTGACCGTCGTGGTGACCCTGGTGGTCAGCCTCGGTTGGAAGGTCGCCATCGGCTGATCGCTCACGGGCTGCCGGAGCCGTTCGAGGACTAGGCTCGACGAGCGTCAGGACGGACCCGCGAGCGGCAGTGGGTGAGGACGATGCCCGTCAACCAGCACGGCCACCCGTTGTGTTCCTGCGTGCCGCCCGAGCTGTGCGACCGGTGGTGGCACACCTGGCGGCAGTTCGTCTACTGGGCGGTCGGATTCCTCCTGGTCATCGCGGGCTTCTACCTGATGGTCCCCGGCGGCGCGCACTTCTTCGAGCAGCCCAGCGGCGTCACCTCCTGCGTCGACCGGCCCGAGGGTCGGCAGTGCTGGTGAGCAGGTAGCTCGCCGCCGTTACCGCGCTGTCGCCGTCGAGCTGTCGCTGTCCTGCGCTATCCGGGCTATCTGGTCGCACCGCCGCCGAGCACGCTCCTGGTCAGCGCCTGCCGCTCGTCGAGCAGCCCGGCCAGCGCCGTGCTGAGCGCCGCGCCGTCGAGCCGCGAGACTTCCTCGCCCTGCTGCGTTTCCAGCGCCGTCAGCACGGCCCTGCGCACCAGCTCCTTGACGAAGGACGCCGCAACGCCCTCCGTCGCCGCGACCGCCTCCTCGACCGCGGTCGGGTCGAGTTCGGCGTCCCTGGCGTACAGGCGCAGCAGTCGCTCGCGGGCGTCGGCGTCCGGGCGCGGCACCTCGACGGCCAGGTCGATCCGGCCGGGCCGGTCGATCAACGCGCGCTCGACCACCTCGACCCGGTTGGTGGTCAGCACGAACGTCACGTCCGCGTCCGCCGCGAGGCCGTCCATCTCGTTGAGCAGTTCGAACAGCACCGGGTTGCCGCTCGGGCTGATGTGGCGCGACTCGGCGATCAGGTCGACGTCCTCGACCACCACGACGGCCGGTGCGAGCCGCCGCGCCAGCGCCGAGCTGGCCTGCAACATCCGCATGATCGCCGTGCCGGACAACAGGATCACCGTGCTGTCGGTGAGCCGGCTGAGCAGGTAGCGGATGGTGTGGGTCTTGCCGGTGCCGGGCGGCCCGTAGAGCAGCAGCCCGCGCTTGAGGTGCTGGCCGTGCGCCCGCAGCCGCTCGGTCAGCGCCGAGGACCGCACCACGTGCCGTTCGATCGAGTCGAGCACGCCATCGGGCAGGATGACGTCGGACGCCGCGAGTTCCGGCCGGGGCAGGAACGACACCGCCTGGATGGCGCGGTGCTCGTTGGCGCCGAACGTCAGCACCTGGCCGAGGAACACGTTGTGCTTACGGTGCAACAGTTCGACCTCGGCGCGCACCTCGGCGGCCGTTTCCCGGCTGGCGGCCAGCACCTGCACCGAACACCTCGGGTCGCCGCGTTCCTCCCTTGCGCCGGAAATCGCCAACACCGCGGGGCTGCCGTCCGGTGCGGCGGTGCGCACCAGGCCGAACTGCACCACCTCGGTCGAGGTGTCCGGGCCGATCGCCGTGGTCACGTAGTTGACCGCGGCGAGATGCAGGGAACCGGACTGCGCGGCCGCGGTCAGCATCTCGATCAGGGAGGTGAACGGGTGCCCGCCCGCGATGCCGAACCACGCGGCGTCGGGGGAGTGCTCGGCCACGTAGGCGTCCACCGCGCGCTGGAGGTTCACGTGCTCAAGGCCGTCGAAGCGGATGGTCACGTTGGGCACCTGGGACAGCGGGCAGCCGAGGTGGTCGGTGATCAGCTTCACCAACGGGGACTCCCGCTCGGCGGAGAGGACCTGTCCCGCTCGCTCAAGCAGGTCGCGTAACGCGCGGGCCAGTGCGCGGGCGTCAGCCGGGTCGATATCGGTCATGTCACCCACCGTGGCACCGACCGTGTCCCGCCGTATCCCCTTTAAAACTTAAAATGCGTGGTCCCCTTTCGGTGGGTCCGAACGGTCCACCGCCGGGCTAGCGTCGCACCCCGTGCGCCGTCTCCTGCTCGCCACCGTGACCGCCCTGCTTACCACGCTCGGAGTGCTGGCCGCGCCGTCGGCGTTCGCCGCCGACCGGGTCGTGACCGACTACCAGGACCCGTTGCAGCCGCTGCCGCCGGTGAGCCGGCCGCCGACGAAACACTGTCAGGTCACGGCGATGAAGCACGTCTTCGCCAACTCCTACGGCCAGCCCTACGTCGGCACGCTGACGCCGCCGACGGACTGCGCGGGCCCGTGGACGAAGGTCGTGCTCGACTGGACCGGGAAGGTGAAGGGGCGGCAGTACGACCGGCTCGCCGGGCTGTGGATCGGCGGGGCCGAGGTGCTGCGCACGTCCACCCCCGAGCCCGATCCGTCCGGCATCACCTGGCACTTCGACCGGGACATCACCGCATTCAGCCCGCTGTTGCGCACCCAGCAGCCGTTCGTCGTCGACCTCGGCAACGTCGTCAACGACACCTACACCGGGCTGTACGACATCGAGGTCACGATCACCTACTACCAGGCCGACCGCCGCCACTCCGCGCCGCAGCAGGCCGACGTCGTGGTGCCGCTGGCGCAGGACGCGACCAAGCCCGGCTGGCAGGACCTGACCGACGGCAAGGTCTACACCGCCTCGGTCGGCGTGCCGGCCAACACCGCGAAGCTGACCGCCCAGGTGTACGCGCGGGGCGGCGGCTGCGAGGAGTTCTGGTGGTCCAACGTGCCGACCGACCTCGCCAAGGCGCACCCCGAGGCGGGCCTGTGCGGCGGCGGGACCTACCGCGAGGTCACGGTCCGCGTCGACGGTAAGCCGGCCGGTGTCGTGGTGCCGTACCCGACCATCTACACCGGCGGCGTCGCGCCGATCCTGTGGCGGCCGGTCTCGGCGATCGACGCGATCGTGACCCTGCCCTACACGGTCGACCTCACCCCGTTCGTCGGCACGCTCACCGACGGCGCCAAGCACACCGTGGAACTGGTGCCACCGCACGGGATCGTGGACAACTGGACGCTCGGCGGCACGCTGTTCGCCAGCACCGACCCGAAGGTCTCGCGGGTCACCGGCGAGCTGCGCGCGGCGAACGTCCCGGACGCCGCTGTCCGGACGACCACCACCGGCACCGGGCTGGACGTGAGCGTCGCGACGCACGTGGATCGGGCCTGGCGCACCGAGGGAGTGCTGCACACCTCGGCCGGCACGGTGACGGCCAGCTCGTCCGGTGACTGGACCTTCGACAACACCACCACGCTGGCCGACTCGGCGAACAAGCAGACGACCGAGCAGCGGACCACCGGCGCCTACCGCAACAGCGGCGGCTCCCGGCACGACGACGAGTCGACCGGCCGCCGCGACAGCTTCGACTTCACGCTGCGCGCCGACGTGACGCAGAAGATCGTCAACGACAACAACTACCGCATCGACGCGTCCGTCCACATGGGACGGTCACTGCGCAGTCAGGTCGGCGAGGACCGCGATCGGACGATCGCCCGCAGCGACGACTCGATCGACACCAGCGGCGGATTCGGTCGCACCAACGGGGTGTTGACCTACTCGGACGGTTCGTCCACGGCGGCGTGGCACGGCCTCGACGACGCGGGCCGCTGCTACCGCCGCGACCTCGGCACCGCACACGGCTACGTGACCTCCGACGTCACCCTCGTCCGGGACTGCGGCGACGATCGCTAAGCATTTCTGGCCAACCTAGTAAACACGGCGAACACGGTGCGCTTCAGGCCTTGAAGCGCACCGTGTTGCGGCCCGCGTCCTTGGCCGCGTAGACGGCCTCGTCGGCGTTGCGCAGCATCGCGTCCAGGTCGGCGTCCGCGCCCGAGCGCACCACCGCGCCGACCGAGACGCTCAACACTCGGCACGCGGCGTCGGCGTAGTTGCCGTTCACGTCGCGCAACGGCCGACCGCGCGGGTCGACCGGGACCGGGGCCTGCCGGCCCTTCAACACCACCTCCGCGCCGTGCCGATCGGTGACCGGGAGCTGCAACTCCGCGATCGTGCGGCGGATCCGTTCCGCGACCCGCGCGGTGCCCGCCCGTCCCGTGTCCGGCAGCAGGACGACGAACTCCTCGCCGCCGAAGCGCGCCACCACGTCCCGGTCCCTGGTGGCCGTGCGCAGTACGGTCCCGATGGCGCGCAGCACCGCGTCGCCGACCGGGTGGCCGAGGGTGTCGTTGATGCGCTTGAACTTGTCGGCGTCCACCATCAGCAGCGCGACCGGGCGGCCGGTGTCCCTGGCCCGCGCCAGCTCGCGCTCGGCCCGCTCCGCCCAGCCGAGGTCGTTGAGGACGCCGGTCTTGGCGTCCCTGCGCGCGTGCCCCCAGGCCTGTTCCAGTTCCTGCGCCTGGCCGAGGTAGTTGCCGGCCCCGACCGCCGTCAGCGCCATCACGCAGGCCAACGCCGGGCTGCTGACCAGCAGGGCCGCCGTGACGATGCCGAGCGCGACGGCCGTCATGCCGAGCACGGTGTCCCTGCGGGTGCCCAGCAGGACGGCCGTGGACGAACTCGTCCCGGACAGCGCGAGCGCGACGCCGATCAGCAGCGCGTGCGTGCTGGCGTAGACCAGCCCGGCGCCCAGCGCGATGGCGACCTGCCCGAGCGAGTCGGCCAGGTCGAGGTGCGCCCAGGTGTGCGGGCCGGTCCGGTCGAGCACGAACCGCGCGACGACCGCGGCCAGCAGCATGCTCGCCGTGGAGAAGGCGAAGCGGTACGGCGACCGGCCGACCGGTGGCCAGCGTTGCGCCCGGACGAACAGGATCAGCGCGACCATCAGCGGGGCCGGCAGCACCACCACGCCGGCGAACGTCCACGCCGAGGCGAGGCCGATGCGCGGCTGGACACCGCCCTGCGCCGCGCCCTGCTGACGCTCGTCCTGCCGCCGCGACAGCCACAGGTGCACGGTCGCGCACGCCGCCAGCAGCGCGAACCGCACCCAGTCCTCGTCGTGCGCCAGCAGGGCGCCGACCATCCGCCGGGTGACCGCGACCACCGCGAGCAGCTCGATCGTGAGCACGTAGCCGACCACGCGCGGCCGCTGCGACCACAACCCCCAGGCCCACGGCCTGCGCGCCGCCAGCCAGGACCGTCGCCCCGCGCGGGCCAGCCCGGCGAGCACGCCGCGCGCCAGCCGAGCCGACGCGGTGACCGGCGAGGTCCGCGCGGCGGGCTCGGGTCGTCGGGGCGGCGGGCAGAATCCCGGCGCGTCGACCGGACCACCTGGGCCGGCAACCACCGTCGAATACCACCCCGGTGACCGCCAGCCGGATCTGTGCAGCACGCGCGCGTCGCACGGCGCGCGCCAGTCCCCAGTCATACCTGCCCCCCAGCACGGTGAACTGTTTGGAGGTCCCCCGACCCCAAAAGTCACAGTAGGTGCTTTCCGTGCGGCACTTGGTCAAGCCGGCAACTACTACTCGAATGGAGCACGGCCGGGATCGGCCGGGAGTAGTGTTGATCTCGCTAGTGCCTAGGGTTCCGCCGCAGTCCCGCTGAGCGCACCACCACAACTAGGGACGACGGGTCAGGTCCGAGCGGCACCACCGGGGGCCGAGGGGCGGCCTTCTGTCATCTGACGGGACAAAAGCCTGGAGGAACCGGGTTTTCGCGCGCGCGAAAAACCAGAAGGGTCTCCCGGTGAGTGTCACCGCAATCCTGCTTGTCCTCGTCGCCGCACTGACGCACGCCGTGTGGAACCTCTCCGCCAAGCGGGCAGGGGCGGCGGGCGCGCTGTTCGTCTGGGGCTACTGCGCCGTCGCCACGGTCGTGTGCGCGCCGGTCGCGGTCGTCACGCTGCTGGCGTCCGGCGCGCAGCCGAGCTGGTCCTGGCTGTACGCGGCCGCGGTCTCGGCCGTGCTGCACGTCGGCTACTACCTGGCGTTGCAGCGCGGGTACGCGGTCGGCGACATGTCGGTGGTCTACCCGGTCGCGCGCGGCACCGGCCCGCTGCTGTCCGTGCTGGCGGCGGTACTGCTGCTCGGCGAGCACCCCGGCGTGCTCGGGCTGGCCGGCGCGGCCGCCGTGGTGCTCGGCGTGCTGGTGATCAGCGCTGGCCGGGCGTCGGCCGCGAAGGGCACCTCGGCGCGGGTCAGCCTGGCCTACGGGCTGGTGACGGGCGTCGGCATCGCCGTCTACACGCTGTGGGACGCGCACTCGGTCAACGCGATGGGCGTGCCGCCGCTGATCTACCTGGTCGTCGGCATGGCGATGGAGACCGCGATCCTCAGCCCGAACGCCGTGGCCAACCGGGGCAGGCTGGCCGCCCTGTGGCGCGAGCACCGCGTCGACCTGCTCGTGGTCGGCGTGCTGTCGCCGCTCGCCTACCTGCTGGTGCTGTTCGCCATGCGGATCGCGCCGGTGTCCCTGGTCGCGCCGGCCAGGGAGTCCAGCATCGTGGTCGGCAGCCTGATCGCCTGGCTGGTGCTCGGCGAGTCGAACCCGCTGCGCAGGATGATCGGCTCGGTGATCGTGCTGACCGGCATCGTCGCCATCGCGGTCGCCTGAGCCGAGGCGCCCGCCGAGTGTGGCCCCGGGAGCGCCCAAGGAGCGCCCCCGGGGCGGCCCGGGAGCGGCCCGAGCGGGTGGCCTCCGATGTGGCGTCGAGCGGGTTTGCCGGCGATGAGTGCGGAGCATGGGGCCCGGCATGGGACGATAGGGGCGTCCCAGCCCGCTTGCCCGAGGAATCACTGAGTGAGCACATTCGCCGATACCACGTTCACGCCGCCGGAACTCATCCGGAACTTCTGCATCATCGCCCACATCGACCACGGCAAGTCCACCCTGGCCGATCGGATGTTGCAGATCACCGGCGTCGTCGAGGAGCGGGCGATGCGCGCGCAGTACCTCGACCGGATGGACATCGAACGCGAGCGCGGGATCACGATCAAGGCCCAGAACGTCCGGCTGCCCTGGCAGGTCGACGGCCAGAACCACGTGCTGCACATGATCGACACCCCTGGACACGTCGACTTCACCTACGAGGTGTCGCGGGCGCTCGAGGCGTGTGAGGGCGCGGTCCTGCTGGTCGACGCGGCGCAGGGCATCGAGGCGCAGACGCTGGCCAACCTGTACCTGGCGCTGGAGAACGACCTCGCCATCATCCCGGTGCTGAACAAGATCGACCTGCCGGCCGCCGACCCGGACAAGTACGCCAAGGAGATCGCGCACATCATCGGCTGCGAGCCCGAGGAGGTGCTGCGGGTCTCCGCCAAGAGCGGCCTCGGCGTCCGGGAGCTGCTCGACGAGGTCGTGCTCAAGGTCCCGGCGCCGCAGGGCGACGCGGACGCGCCGGCCAGGGCGATGATCTTCGACTCGGTGTACGACACGTACCGCGGCGTGGTCACCTACATCCGGGTGGTGGACGGCAAGATCACCCCGCGCGAGCGGATCAGGATGATGTCCACCAACGCCACGCACGAGCTGCTCGAGGTCGGCATCATCTCGCCAGAGCCCAAGCCGAGCGTCGGGCTCGGGGTCGGCGAGGTCGGCTACCTGATCACGGGTGTGAAGGACGTCCGGCAGTCCAAGGTCGGCGACACCGTGACCTCGGAGCGCAAGGGCGCCACCGAACCGCTCGCCGGCTACCGCGAGCCCAAGCCGATGGTCTACTCGGGGCTGTACCCGGTGGACGGCTCGGACTACCCGGACCTGCGCGAGGCGCTGGACAAGCTCCAGCTCAACGACGCCGCGCTGACCTACGAGCCGGAGACGTCCGCGGCGCTTGGGTTCGGTTTCCGGTGCGGCTTCCTCGGGCTGCTGCACCTGGAGATCACCAGGGACCGGCTGGAGCGCGAGTTCGGCCTCGACCTGATCTCCACCGCGCCCAACGTGGTCTACCGGGTCGTGCTGGACGACGGCACGGGGGAGCTGATCGTCACCAACCCGTCGGACTGGCCGACCGGGCGGGTCGGGGAGATCTTCGAGCCGATCACCAGGTGCACGATCATCGCGCCGAGCGACTACATCGGCACGATCATGGAGCTGTGCCAGACCAAGCGCGGTCAGCTCGGCGGCATGGACTACCTGTCCGAGGACCGGGTCGAGCTGCGGTACACGATGCCGATGGCCGAGATCATCTTCGACTTCTTCGACGCGCTGAAGTCCCGCACCAGGGGTTACGCGTCGCTGGACTACGAGGAGTCCGGCGAGCAGAGCGCCGAGCTGGTCAAGGTGGACATCCTGTTGCAGGGCGAGCCGGTGGACGCGTTCAGCGCGATCGTGCACAAGGACGCCGCGTACGGCTACGGGACGCGGATGGCGACCAAGCTGCGCGAGCTGATCCCAAGGCAGCAGTTCGAGGTGCCGATCCAGGCCGCGGTCGGCTCTCGGGTGATCGCGCGCGAGACCATCCGCGCCATCCGCAAGGACGTGCTTGCCAAGTGCTACGGCGGTGACATCACCCGTAAGCGCAAGCTGCTGGAGAAGCAGAAGGAAGGCAAGAAGCGGATGAAGATGGTCGGCCGCGTCGAGGTGCCGCAGGAGGCGTTCGTCGCCGCGCTGTCGACCGACGAGTCGTCCGACAAGGGCAAGGGCAAGAAGTAGCGCTCGAACGTTGTGGGGTCGTGCCGCCGGTCTGTTGACGGTGGCACGACCCCACAACGCTGGGCGGGTCCATGGTGCGCGGGTCCACTCGATGGTGTGAAGGATTCGGCTGGGGGTCGGCTCGGGGCCGGTTTTGTCGGGGTCGTCTGATGTGTTGTGGCCATGACCCCCGAAGGAGGGCACCATGGTTGCCATGCAAGCCCCGCCAGCTTCGTCGATGCCGCCGGATTCTCCGGCGCCGTCCTGGCTTCCGCCTGGTCGTCCGCTCACTGTGGACGACCTGGAGACGTTGCCCGATGACGGCCACCGATACGAGCTCATCGACGGGATGCTGCTCGTGAGCCCCGCCCCGGGAACTCGTCACCAGAAGGTCGTGTTGCAGACCGCCTTCCGGTTGGAGCAGGTCTGCCCGGACGATCTCCATGTCCTGGCCGCGCCATACGCGGTTCGTCCCTCGAACACCGTCGAACTACAACCGGACGTTCTGGTCGCCAGGGATGAGGACCTGACGGACAGGCTGCTTCCGGTGGCCCCGGTGCTCGCCGTGGAAGTGCTGTCGCCGAGTTCCGCCCTGAGCGACCTGAACTACAAGAAGGCGGCCTACCAGCGCCTCGGCGTGCCCAGCTACTGGGTCATCGATCCACAGGAGCCGACGTTGGTCGTGTTCGAGCTGGACGAGGACGGCCGGTACGAGTTGGTCGCCGAGGTCAAGGACCAGGACGCGTTCGAAGCAACGCGCCCGTTCCCGGTTCGGATCGTGCCGACGGAACTTCTCGGCAGGCTGGGTCAGTCCAGGATGTGACTGTGCAGCACATTCTGCATCACTTGGTGATGTAGAATGTGCTGCATGAGTAGGCGCGCGACGTTCACCTTAGAAGAGTCGGACGAGGCTGCCGTCTCGGCGTTCGCTGACCCTGAGCGCGCCGAGCACTCCGCGCTGGTCGCGTGGGCCGCCGAACACGGCATGCAGGTCGGCAGCTCGGACGCCGCCGTGATTCGTGCGCTGCTCCGGGCCGGCGCCGAGGCGCTGCGCGAACAGGTGCTCGAGCAGGGTTACGCCCAGCTTGCCGCCAGCAGGACCGACGAGGAGACAGACGAGCGCCGCACGCTGCGTGCCCGCTACGTCGAGCGCACGGACCGGAGGATGCCAACGTGACCCCACCGATCCGTGGGCAGGTCTACCGAGTCGATTTGGGGCACGGCCCCAAGCCGTGGGTCATCGTCAGCAACAACGTGCGGAACCGTCAGCTCGACGACGTGTTGGCTGCGAGGATCACGACGACGGACAAGCCGGTGCTGCCGACGGTCGTGCGGCTGAGCAGTGCCGACCAACCGCTTGTCGGTTCGATCCTGGCCGACGACATCGTGCAGCTCTACCGCGACGAACTCGCGACCCCGGTCGGCGCGTTGAGTCCGCAGACTCTGATGAAGCTGAACTCGGCACTCGCGATCGCGCTCGCCCTGCCGATGTCGTCGGCCTGACCGACCGTCCTACGCGGCTCTACCAGCGTGTCGGCTTCGAAGCAACGCGCCCGTTCTGGTTCGGATCGTGCCGGCGGAACTCCTAGGCAGGCTCGGTCGGTCCAGGTAGCCGCCGTACGCCAATCCGCGCGGCCAGATCCTGCTGGGTCAGCTTCGCGCGCTTGCGAAGTTCGGCCAGCCGGTAGCCGAGGATGTGCGCGTCGGTTCTGTCGCGGGCGTCGGCCCGCGCGGCGTCGACGTCGCGGCCGTTGGCGAGGTCGATGGATTCCTTCTCGGCTTTGACGTCCTTCCACGAACGGCCCATCTCAACTCTCCTCCTCATTGAGCGACGCCAGGTGTTCGTCGTAGCGACGCTCGGCCAGCGGAATGTTGGTGTCGTACCAACCCTTCCAGTTGCCGGCCTTGTCGCCTTACCCGATGGGGCAAACTCCGGGCTCCTCGGCAGGCTGGGTCAGTCCAGGTCGTAGTCGAGGGTGTAGCTGTGCGACTTGTCCGGCTCCGGGGTGATGGTGCCCTCGCCGCGGAGCCCGGCCAGCTCCTCGGTGCCGGTGCCTGGCACGACGGCCCAGCTGAACGTGCCGTCCTCGCCGAGCTTCGCCGCGTTGTGCCGCATGATGAAGCTGCCCGACTTCCCGTGCACACTGCCGATGATGCGCTCGAAGCCGACGTAGGCCGCGGCTCCGGTGGTCTCGTTGCCGGCGAACAGCAGCTTGGTGGCGCAGGTGCCCTCGATGTCCCCTCGGAACGTCTTGGTCACCTCGGCGCTGGCCAACTGGGGATCTTCGAAGGACTTCTGGTCCCAACTGTCGATGCTGAACGTGCCGGCGGCGTGCTTTGTCATGGCGTGATGATCGCACGCATTCCTGACGTCTCCTGTCAGGATTCCTTGCGTTCCAGCTCGGCCAGCAGGCTCAGCGCCGTCTGGTACTTCGCCCGCAGCCTGACCTGGGTGGCCGGGTCGAGCCGGTCGATGCGCGGCGGGGAGCTGTTGTCGGCGATGTCCGCGCGCTTGACGACGACCGCGACCGGATCCGCCGCCACCCTGGCCAGGTAGTCCGGCATCGGCTCGCCCGGCGCCTTGCTCAGCGCCACCACGGTCGCCACGACCTCGGCAGGGGCACCGGCGGCCAGCAGGTCCGCCGCGGTCACCTCGGTGTCCTCGATGACGTCGTGCAGCACCGCCGCCATCCTGGCGTGCTCGCCGCTGACCCGCTGCATCACCCGCAGCGGGTGGCCGATGTAGGGCGCGCCGGCCTTGTCGACCTGACCGTCGTGCGCTCGTCGCGCGATGTCGACCGCGTCGCGGAGGGTGAACCCCATGGCCTGCTCCTTTCCCGGCGGCTGCCCTGGTTTTTCCAGCGTAGGAGCGGATTACACCGCCAATCGCCCTACGGCGCGATGAGTTTGCGCGCGGCGAGCGCGACGGCGGCCCTTGTCCTGGCCTGCGTCTCCTCGGAGTCGCCGCCGAGCAGCATCCGCCGCAGCTGCGGCATCCGCTGCGGATAGCTGACCAGCGCGAGCAGCAGCAGCACCGTGAGGTCCGGCGGGATCTCGGGGTCGGCCGCGCCGCGTTCCTGCGCGACGGCCACGGCCCTGGTCTTGTCCACGTAGTGCCTGGTCCGCTCGGCCTCCGACGGCACGGGTCCGTCGCCGCGCTCCAGCGCCTCCCACAGCAGCAGCCTGCCGATCTCGGGGTGCTCGAGGTGGTAGTCGAACAGCCGGACCGCGTAGTCGTCCAGGCCGTCGGCGTCGAGCGGCACGGCCTCGGCGAGCACTTGCAGCTGCTGTTCGAGCACGCTGGCGAAGAGCTGTTCCTTGTCGCCGAAGTAGGCGTAGATCAGCTGCTTGTTCGCCTCGGCCTGGCGGGCGATCCGCTCGACGCGCGCGCCCGCGATGCCGTACGCCGCGAACTCGGCCGCGGCTGCGGCAGAGATGCGGGCCCTGGTGGCGTTGGCGTCGCGGGGTGGCACGAAGTCGATCGTAGCGTCCCGGTAACCAACCGGATGGTTGACAAGCGCGACTGATCTTGCCTAACTTGTAACCAACCAGTTGGTTACAAATATGGGAGACAGCATGAACTCAGCAGGACTGTCCGAACACGCCATGCCCGCCGCCGTGGCGCGGTTCTTCGCCGCGTCACGGGCCGGCGACGCGCGCGCCTGGGCCGCCGCCTTCGCGGCCGACGGCGCGTTCCACCACCCGGTCGGCCAGCCGCCGGTCCGCGGCCGCGAGGCGATCGAGGCCCTGATCGTCAGGGCCATCGCCGGGTTCGGCCGGTTCGACGGGCTTCAGGCGGTGGAGACGCACCGCAGCGATCCGCACGTCGCCGTGTCCTGGCGCGGGGCCGGTGTCAGCCCGACCGGCGGCGCGGTCGTCTGGTCGGGCATCACCGGCTTCGAACTCGACGACGCGGGCCTGATCGCCAACGCGCGGGTGTACGGCGACCTGGCCACCGTCGCAGCGCAGTTGTCGGCCCGGTGATCGTCGAGTCGGTGGCGTGGGTGGCGGCTTGCCGACAACCAGCGGGCCAGGCGGAGTCGATCGTTTTCCCGCCAAGGAACGAAACGAACGAAACGAACGAGGAGTCGATCGGCATGCTCGACCGGATGGTGCGCCACGGGGACTCCCGGTCGAGGGCGGCACGGTGACCGTCACGGTGGCTCGGGGCGGCGTCGTGACGGGCGCGTCGCGCCGGTTGCTGGCCGTCTCGGCGGTCTGCGCGGCGGTGACCGTGGCGAACATCTACCTCGCGCAGCCGATCGTCGGCCTCATCGCGACGGACCTCGGCCTGCCGGCCGGGGTGGCCGGCTGGGTGCCGACGGTCGCGCTGTTCGGCTACACGCTCGGCATCCTGCTGCTGGTGCCGCTCGGCGACGTCGTCGACCGGCGTCGGCTGGTGCGTCGGTTGAGCCTGCTGACCACCGTGCTGCTGCTCGGCGCGGCGGCGGCCCCCGGGCTGCCCGTGCTCGCGCTGTTGGCCGGCGCGGCCGCGATGACCACGGTGATCCCGCAGGTGCTGATCCCGCTGGTGGCCCAGACGGCCGGCGCAGGCGGACGGGCCGCCGCGATGGCGTGGGTGCAGGCTGGCCTTGTCGCCGGGATCATGCTGTCGCGCACCGTCGGCGGCGCGGTCGGCCAGTGGCTCGGCTGGCGCGCGGTCTACCTGCTCGCGGCCGCGCTCACCGTGACCGCGGGCCTGGCCGCCGCCCGGCTGCTGGCGTCCGACGGCGATCGGCCCGCCGTGCGGTACCGCGCGCTGCTCGGCTCGCTGCCGAGGCTCCTGGCGGCCGAGCCGGAGCTGCGCTGGGCCTGCCTGCGCCAGGCCGCGGTGTTCGGTGCGTTCAGTGCCGTGTGGACGACGCTGGCGCTGCTGCTGACCGGCGCGCCGTTCCACCTCGGTGCCGGCGTCGCTGGACTGGTCGGCCTGCTCGGTCTGTCCGGGGTGGTCGCCGCGCCGCTCGGCGGCCGGCTGGCGGACCGCCTCGGCGGGGCTCCCGTCGGCATGGTGGGGCTGGCGGCGCTCGCGGTGCTGGTGCCGGTGCTGCTGCTCGGCGGGCACAGCCTGCCCGTGCTGCTGGTCGGGGTGCTGTTGACGCCGGCGGCCATGCAGGTGGGGCAGGTCGGCAACCAGTCGGCGGCGCTGGCGGTGCGGCCGGCGGAGGGGGCCAGGCTGAACACCGCCTACATGCTGGCCACCTTCCTGTCCGGCGCGGCCGGTTCGGCGCTCGGGGTCGCCGCGTACGGCCGTTGGGGCTGGCCGGGCGCCTGCCTGACGGCCGGTGCGTTCGTCGCGTTCGGGCTGCTCGCCTGCGCCGTCCGGCGGGTCGTTCGGTGAGGTCGCCGGACGACCTCCGGTGTTCACGTGGGTGAAACCGTCTTTCTTCGGTAATAGGTACAGCCCTTGACAGTGCGCGTGGTCTAGTCCATTTTTTGGTGTGACGCGCGTCTCGACAGGCGGGGTCATGTCCGCCGAACAACACGTGGGAACCCTGCGCCCGCGTGTTCCCTGCAACACCTGTGTGAGGTGCACATGACAACGAGAATCCGACGATTGGTCGCCGGCCTGCTGGCGGGCGCGGTCGTGGTGGCCGGCGCGGCGCTGCTCGCCGCGTACCCTGCCGGCGCGGACGGCCTGCTGGCCAACTCGGGCTTCGAGACGGGCGACACCAGCGGCTGGACCTGCGACTCGGGCGCCAGCGTGACGTCGAGCCCAGCGCACACCGGCACGCACGCGCTGGCCGGCGCGCCGGCCGGGCAGAGCTACGCAGGCTGCACCCAGACCGTCAGCGTCCAGCCGAACACCTCCTACCAGCTCTCGGCCTGGGTGCAGGGCAACTACGTGTACCTCGGCGCGACCGGCACCGGCACCACCGACGTGAGCACCTGGACGCCGAACGCCTCCTCCTGGCAGCAGCTGTCCACGAGCTTCACCACGGGCGCCTCCACCAGGAGCGTCACCGTCTACGTGCACGGCTGGTACGGGCAGCCGACCTACTACGCCGACGACGTCGTGCTGGCCGGTCCCGGCGGCCCGACCACCACCACGCCGACGACGACAACGACCACCACCACGACCACCACGACCACCACGACGACGACCACCACGACCACGCAGCCACCCGGCGGCGGGTCGCTGCCCAAGCACGTGCTGACCGGCTACTGGCAGAACTTCGTCAACGGCGCCAAGGCGTTGAAGCTGGCGGACGTGCCGAGCGGCTACGACATCATCGCGGTCGCCTTCGCCGACACGGACCCCAGCTCGTCCGGCGCGGTGAAGTTCACGCTGGACTCCGGGCTGTCCTCGGCGCTTGGCGGCTACACCGACGCGCAGTTCAAGGCCGACATCCAGACCCTGCACAGCAGGGGCAAGAAGGTGATCATCTCGGTCGGCGGCCAGAACGGCACGGTCAGCGTCGGTGACTCCACCGCGGCGGCCAACTTTGCCAACAGCGTCACCTCGCTGATCCGCGCGTACGGCTTCGACGGCGTCGACATCGACCTGGAGAACGGCGTCAACGCCACCTACATGGGCTCGGCGCTGCACACCATCGCGGCCAACGGCGGCTCGGTGATCACGATGGCTCCGCAGACGATCGACATGCAGTCGACCGGCATGGAGTACTTCAAGCTGGCGCTGAACGTCAAGGACGTGCTGACGGTCGTCAACATGCAGTACTACAACTCGGGCTCCATGAACGGCTGCGACACCAACGTCTACTCGCAGGGCACCGAGGACTTCCTGACCGCCCTCGCCTGCATCCAGCTGCGCGGCGGGTTGCGCGCCGACCAGGTCGGGCTCGGCCTGCCGGCGTCCGGTTCGGCGGCCGGCGGCGGCTACGTGTCGCCGTCCACCGTGAACAACGCGTTGGACTGCCTGGCGAACGGCAGCAACTGCGCGAGCTTCAAGCCGGGCACGACCTACCCGACCATCCGGGGCGCGATGACCTGGTCGATCAACTGGGACGCGTCCAACGGCTACTCCTTCGCCAACGGCGTCGGCGGCCACGTGCACGGCATGGGCTGACCTTCTTACCGCCTTACTGCGCGGCACATCCTTACTGCGCGGCACTCCTAATCGCGCGGCACATCCTTGCCGCGCACCACGTCGAGACCCGGCCAGCACGAGCGCCGGGTCTCGACGTGCCGCGTCACCAGGGGCAACGCTATGGTCGGCCGATGAGTTCACCATCACGTCGTAAGGTGCTATGCCTGTTGGCCGCCGCGCCGGTGCTCGCCGCCTGCGGATCGACCACCAAGGCCGGCGCAAGCATGTCGGCCGCGCCGGGTACGCCGGCCACCGGAACCCCGGTGCCGCCGGGCGCCGACGTCGTGATGGTCGTCCGGCACGCCGAGAAACCCAAGGGCAGCAAGGCTCCCTACGGCATCACCTCGGACGGCGAGCGCAGCGACGGCTCGCTGACCGTGCAGGGCTGGACCCGCGCGGGCGCGCTGGTCGAGCTGTTTGCCCCGGCCGCCGACCAGCCGGTCCGGGCGGGCCTGGTGCGGCCGACCGCCGTGTACGCGGCCAAGCCCGACGGCGACGCCAGCCAGCGGCCGTCCCAGACGGTGACCCCGCTGGCCGCGCGCCTCGGCGTGCAGCTGAACACCAGCCACGGCAAGGGGGACGAGGCCGCGCTGGTCGCCGAGCTGACCGCGCTGCGCGGCGCGACGCTGGTGTCCTGGCAGCACGAGGAGATCCCGGCCCTGGCGCAGCACTTCGGCGCGCAGCCCGCCCCGCCGACGCAGTGGCCGGACGACCGGTTCGACGTGGTGTGGGTGTTCACCAAACAGTCGTCCGGATCTTGGGTTTTCGGCCAGGTGCCGGAACTACTGTTGGCCGGAGATCGCCAGGACGTCATCTGACCAGGGGAGCGCTCGTGCGGGTTCGGACGATCACCCGGCTCGGTGTCGCCGTGGTGCTGGCGGGGCTCGTCCTCGCCGTGCCGACCACGGCCGACGCCGCCACCGGCTGCCGCGAGGTGGCCGTCACCGACCAGGCCAACGGCGGCTCGATCAGGGTCTTCGACCCCGCCTCGCGAACCTGGGACGCGAGCACCCAGAAGTGGTCGTGGAAACCCAGCGCCGCCAACGGTTTCAGCGCAGCCGAGACCGCGGCCTGGAGCAACCCGAGCGACGCCAAGCTGCGCCGCGACCGGCACGGCGACTACGTGATGGTCACCTCGGCGTCCGGCGGCCTCGCCGCGCTGGTCGCCTTCCCGTCCGGGAAGCGGCTGTGGGCCGCGCGGCCGGGCGGCAACACCCACAGCGTCGAGCTGCTGCCCGACGGCAACGTGGCGACCGCGTCGAGCACCGGCAGGTACGTCCGCCTCTACGCGGCCTCGCAGGGCGCGAACGCGAGCTACTTCGCCGAGTACACCCTCGACCAGGCGCACGGCGTGTACTGGGACCCGACCAGGAACGTGTTGTGGGCACTGGGTTACAGCAAGCTGGTGCGGCTCACGGTCGGCGGCACGGCCACGAAGCCGACGCTGACCGAGGCCGGCAGCTGGGCACTGCCCGACAACGACGGCCACGACCTCAACCCGAAGCTCGGCAGCCCGGACCGGCTGTGGATCACCACGGCGCACAAGGTCTTCGAGTTCAGCAAGTCGCAGAACAGGGCCGTCGCCGAGACCGCCGACGCGAACGTCAAGAGCCAGACGACGATGCCGAACGGCCGCGTCGTGCGCACGATCCCCAAGCCGGGCTTCGACCCGAGCTGGGCGACGGACACCGTCACCTTCCTGAACCCGGCCGACAGCAGGGTGGTCGCGGGCTCGAAGATCTACAAGGCCCGCGTCTGGAGTTCGCTGCGGGCGTGACGGTCGCGTGCGGCGGGCGCGCGGAACGGCGCGGGCGCGACGCGTAGGGTCGGCGACATGCTGTCGGATCTGTCGGATCTCGCCGTGCCCGTGATCGTCGCGCCGATGGCCGGCGGCGCCTCGACACCCGAGCTGGTCGCGCGGGTGTGTGACGCAGGCGGTTTCGGCTTCCTCGCGGCCGGATACCTGACCCCGCAAGCGCTTGCCGACCAGATCGCCGCGACGAGAGCGCTCACCGACCGGCCCTTCGGCGTCAACCTGTTCGTGCCGGGCACCAAGCCGACCGCCGACCTGACCGGCTACCGCGACCGGGTCGCCGCCGAGGCCGCCAGGCTCGGTGCCGAGCCCGGCGAACCGGAGTGGGACGACGACGCGTACCCGGCGAAGCTGGAACTGGTGCTGGGCCTGCGGATTCCGGTGGTGTCGTGCACCTTCGGCCTACCACAGCCCGGGGACGTCGAGCGGCTGCACGCGGCGGGCTCGCTGGTCGTGGCCACCGTCACCACCCCGGCCGAGGCGCGGCAGGCCGTCCGGATCGGCGCGGACACCCTGTGCGTGCAGGGCGCGGAGGCCGGCGCGCACCGGGGCACCCTCGCCGACGACGGCGTGTCGCCGGGTGGCGGCGAGCTGTACGGGGTGCTCGCCGCGCTGCGGCTGGTGGCCGCCGAGGTCGACGTGCCGCTGATCGCGGCGGGCGGCCTGGTGCATGGCGCGGACGTGGCTGCCGTGCTGGTGGCCGGGGCGGTCGCCGCGCAGCTCGGCACGGCGTTCCTGCGCAGCCCCGAGGCCGGCACCCAGCCGACGCATCGCGCCGCGCTCGCGGACGGCACCAGGCGAACGGCCCTGACCAGGGCGTTCAGCGGCCGGCCCGCGCGGGCCATGGTGAACCGCTTCCTCCAGGAGAACGGCGGGCACGCGCCGGCCGCCTATCCCAACGTCAACAGCCTCACCAAGCCGGTGCGCGCCGCCGCGAGCAGGGCGGCGGACCCTGAGGCGATGTCGCTGTACGCCGGGCAGACCTACGCGCTGGCCGACGACGCGCCGGCCGCCGAGGTGGTCGAGCGGATCGCGCGGCAGGCCCGGGACGCGATGTCCCGGGCCGGCCGGCGGTTCAGCTTCCTGCTGGCGGACTGACCTCGCCGGACGGCGTGGCCAGCAGCGAGTTCCTGCGGCTGTAGGCGAAGTAGATGACGACGCCGATCACGAACCAGACGGCGAACCGGATCCAGGTGTCCGGCGAGAGGTAGGTGATCAGCCAGATGGAGAAGCCGACGCCGATCAGCGGCACCACCGGCATGCCGGGGACCTTGAACGTCCTTGGCAGGTCGGGCTTCTGGTAGCGCAGCACGATCACCGCGACGCAGACCACCACGAAGGCCAACAGGATGCCGATGTTGGTCAGCTCGGCGGCCTTGCCGATCGGCAGCACGCCCGCGATGACCGCCGAGGCGACACCGGCGATCCAGGTGACCCGCGTCGGCACGTTGCGGACCGGGTGCGTCTTCGCGAACCACTTGGGCAGCAGGCCGTCGCGGCTCATCGAGTACCAGACGCGGGTGACGCCCAGCATGAAGGTGAACATCACCGTCAGGATGCCGATGATCGCGCCGACCGCGATCACGCTGGCCAGCCCGTTGAGCCCGACCGAGGCGAACGCCGAGGAGAAGCCGCTCTTGGGGTTGATGTCGGTGAAGCTCTGCATGCCGGTGAGCACGAGACAGGCCAACACGTAGAGCACCATCGAGATGGCCAGCGAGTAGATGATTGCCTTGGGCATGTGCCGCTGGGCGTCCTTGGACTCCTCGGCGGCGGTGCTCATCGCGTCGTAGCCGAACACCGCGAAGAACACGGTAGCGGCGCCCGTCATCGCGCCGCCGAAGCCCGAGGGGGCGAACGGCGTGTAGTTGCCGGTCTTCACGTAGAAGAAGCCGACCAGGATGACCACCAGGACGACGAGGACCTTCAGGCCGACGACGATGGTCTCGAACCGGGCCGCGCTCTTGATGCCGAGGTTGAGCAGGCCGGCGATGAGCAGGCAGAGGATCGCCGCGAACAGGTCGACCTTGTGCCCGCTGCCGGTGCCCGGCGCGCCGAGCATCCAGGCCGGCAGGTGCAGGCCGATCTGGTCGAGCAGGAAGCCGAAGTAGCCGGAGATGCCGATCGCGACGACCGCCACGATCGCGGTGTACTCCAGCAGCAGGTCCCAGCCGATGAACCAGCCGACGATCTCGCCGAGCACCGCGTAGCCGTAGGTGTAGGCGGAGCCCGCGGTCGGGATGAGGCCGGCGAACTCGGCGTAGGAGAACGCCGCCGCCGCGCTGGCGATGCCGGCGATCAGGAACGAGATCAGCACGGCAGGGCCGACACCGGCGATGCCGTGCTCGGAGTCGCCGTGCGCGACGCTGCCGGCCAGCGAGAAGATGCCGGCGCCGATGATGCCGCCGACGCCGATGGCGGTGAGCTGCCACAGGCCGAGGGTGCGTTTGAGGCCGCCCTCACCCTCTGCCGGCGCCGCGCCGATTGGCTTGCGGCGGAATACTCCCGAGCCCCGCCCGAGGCCGTCCTGCACTGAGGTCATAGCTCGCTCTCCTCTTTGCTACCGACGGTGTTCGGCGAACCGTACGCGGGTGAACTACTGATCAGTGTTGTCCATTCTCACCACGCAAGCGGCTCGATCTTGTTCGTGTTCACCATTGTCGGGTGACTGAACAGGACGTGCTGATCTTGTCTGGCCTAGGTTGGGTCCATGTCGAAGGTCGAATCGGTGAACGTCGCTGTGGTCAGGAACGACGCGTGGACCGGGCGGATGGGGCGCAGCGGGATCGACAAGCACCCGGTCGTCGGCGAGATCATGTTGGGTGAGCAGGGCGTCCAGGGCGACACCATCGTCGATCTGGAGATGCACGGCGGCCCGTTCCGCGCCGTGTACGCCTACAGCCGCGAGGACCTGGAGTTCTGGTCGGCGGAGCTGGGCAGGGACCTGATGCCAGGCAACGCGGGTGAGAATCTCACCCTGTTCGGGGTGGACTGCAACCACGCGGTGATCGGCGAGCGCTGGCGGGTCGGCAACGCGGTGCTGCGGGTGACCGGGCCCCGCACGCCGTGCCGGGTGCTGGCCGGGTACTGGGGCGTGCCAAGGCTGGTGAAGCGGTTCTCGGAGGTCGCGAGGCACGGGGCGTACCTCGCGGTCGAGGAGCCGGGTCCGGTGCAGGCGGGGGACCCGGTCGAGCTGCTGGACCGGCCGGAGCACGGGGTCAGGGTGAGCCAGCAGTTCGCCTTTCGGGCGGGCGGGCGGCGCGACCTGACCAGCGTGCTGCGGGCGGCGTGGGACGACCTGTCGCCCGAGTGGCGGGGCTGGCTGGACGCGGCCGAGTAGCCTGGTGTGGGATAGTTGAAATCTGAACAACTGTCTCGCGGTCGTGGTGTCGTCCTGTGTCGTCGGAGGTGTGTCGTGCGCGTCGAGGTCTGGTCCGATGTGGTGTGTCCCTGGTGCTACGTGGGCAAGCGTCGGTTCGAGCGCGCGCTGACCACCTGGCGGGCCGAGGGCGGCGCGGACGTCGAGATCGTGTGGCGGCCGTTCCAGCTCGACCCGAACACCCCGAACGACGGCGCCCCGATGCCCGACGCGCTGGCCGCGAAGTTCGGCGGCATGCGCGCGGCGGAGCAGGCGATGACCCAGGTCAGCGGCGTCGCGGCCGGCGAGGGCCTCGAGTACCGGCTGGCCGATGCTGTGCAGGCCAACACCTTCGACGCGCACCGCGTCATCGCGCGCGCCTACGAGCAGGGCGGCGCGGAGTTGCAGGGGGCGGTGCAGGAACGGCTGTTCCGCGCGCACTTCTGCGAGGCCGAGCACATCGGCGACCCCGAGGTGCTCGCGCGCCTCGCCGGCGAAGCCGGGATGGACGACGTCGCCTCGGCGCTGACGGACGAGGTCCTCGCGGAGCGGGTGCGGGCCGAGCTGGCCGAGGGCCTCGCCATCGGCGTGCGCTCGGTCCCCACCTTCGTGGTCGGCAGAAAGGGCGTGTCGGGCGCCCAGGAGCCGGACGTGCTGCTTGAGCTGCTGCGGGCCGGCTGATTCACGAAGTCGAGCGATACACGTTCGCGCTGGACACGGCGTCCGGCGCGTACGTGTCGACAGGGGTGCATCGCGCCCAGCTGGTCACCGCTCTCCCCGAGCCGGTTCGCATCGACCTGGCCACGCTCACCGGCTGACCTGCCGACGGCGGTACGCGGCGGCATTCTCCTGGTAGCGCTGGTGTTCGGCCCCGTGGTCGGGCACGTCGGCCGGGTCGAACGCCTTGGTGGCGAAGAAGTCGTCGAGGGCCTCGTTCGCACCGACGGCGAGCGGGCCGGAGCGGGGCAGCAGCACCGACTCGTACCGGGTGATGGCCGCGTCGATGGTGGCCTCCTCGGCGATCGCGGCGGCCAGTTCCGCGCCGTCGAGCATGGCGAGGTTCGCGCCGTGGCCGCCGAAGGGTGACATCAGGTGCGCGGCGTCGCCGAGCAGCGTGACGCCGGGGGTGTGCGGCCAGGTGAGCGGCGCGGGCAGGGCGTGCAGCGGGCGGTTGCGGTAGCCGCCGTCGCTGTCGGTCAGGAAGGGCAGGAACTGGTCTGCCCAGCCGCTGAACTCCTTGCGCAGGAAGCGTTGTACGGCGGCGGGGTCGTCGAGGTCGACGCCGGCACGCACGTGCCAGTCGAGGTCGGTGCGCAGGCCGAGGTAGCCGCGGACTTGGCCGTTGCTGTTGCGCTGGCCGATGATGGCCCGGCCGTCCCCGTCGTTCGCGAACATGTGGCCGTGCCGGACGAGCCGCGCGATCTGCGGGTGGCGGTGGTCGACATCCTCGAAGTTGACGTCGATGAACGTGACGCCGCTATAGCGCGGGGTGGCGTCGCTGAGCAGCGGGCGCACGCGGGACCAGGCGCCGTCCGCGCCGATCACCAGGTCCGCCTCGGCGTGGGTTCCGTTGGCGAACTCGAGCCGGTGCGTGCCCTCGCCCAACGGGGTCGCGGCGACCAGCTTGTGGCCCCAGCGCACGGTGTCCGGCGCGACGTTGGCCGCGAGCATGGTGCGCAGCTGACCGCGATCGATCTCGGGGGCTGCGGTGTCGCCGTCGTCGGCGACGAAGGACGCGAGCACGGTGCCGTGCTGGTCGAGCGAGCTTTTGTCCTGGCCCTCCGGCCTGGCGAGCGCCATGAAGGCCGGCAGCAGGTCCGCGTCCTCCAACGCGATCTGCCCGGAGTCGGCGTGCAGGTCGAGGGTGCCGCCCGCGTCGCGAGCGTCGACGGAGGCGTCGGCGTCGTACACGGCGACCTCGACGCCGTGCCGTTGCAGGACGCGGGCGCAGACCAGGCCGGCCGGGCCGGCGCCGACGACGGCGATGCGTGGATTGGTGGGTGTCATGGTGTCCTCCTCAGCTGAACGAACGTTCGGTAAGTGACACTAGCTGAACGAACGTTCGGTAGGCAAGTAGGATGGTGTCGACGAGAGGAACGACGATGACGACGAGCACGGGACACGAGCGGCGCAACGGGGCCGAGACGCGCGCGGAAATCCTCCGCGTCGCGCTGCGGCTGTTCAGCGAGAAGGGCTACGAGGCCACCTCGACCAAGGACCTCGCCGACGCGCTCGGCCTGACCAAGTCGTCGCTGTACTACCACTTCCGCAACAAGGAGGAGATCGTCGCGTGCCTGATGGCCGACCGCCGGCACGATCTCGACGGCCTGATCGAGTGGATCACCGCTCAGCCCAGGACGCCGGATCTCGCGCGGCGCGCGGTGGCGCGGTGGATGGACGGCACGACCCCGCAGCACCTCCAGGCCATGCGCCTCGCGCAGGCCAACCGGCCGCTGATGCGGCGGCTCGCGGACGGCGACGACGTCCGCGCCGCCTTCGGCCGCGTCATCGACCTGCTCGCGGACGAGGACGCCAGCGCGCAGGACCGCATCCTGTTGCGGATGACCTTCGACACCATCGCCGCGGCGCTGCTCGCGACCCAGGAGACCGACACCGATCCGCGCGACGTGATCGCGGCCGCTCGCCGCGCCAGCATCGCGCTCACCGACGCGTTCGCGAACCGGTCGACGTGACGTGACGCGCGAGTCGGCGGGACGCGCCAACCGAGGTCGCGCACCAACCGACGTGGCGGGCCGGTCGGGGTGGCGGCCAGGAGGTCCGGCCGCCGCCGGCGTTCGTTAGGGGCTAGCGCGTGAAGACGATCTTCCCTGCGGTCTCGCCGTCGAGCATCGCGCGGAAGCCTTCCTCGGCCCGCTCGAGCGGCAGCTCGGCACCGATCTTCGGCCGCACGCCGCTGATCTCGCAGAAGCGCAGCAGGTCGGCCAGCTCCTCGCGGGTGCCCATGGTCGAGCCGACCACCCGCAGCTGGAGGAAGAACAGCCGGTTCAGCTCGGCGTCGGCGTCCGGTCCGCTGGTCGAGCCGGAGATCACGATGATGCCGCCCGGCTTGAGCGCCTTCATCGAGTGCGACCAGGTCGCCTTGCCGACCGTCTCGAACACCGCGTCGACGCGCTCGGGCAGCCGCGCGCCCGACTCGAACGTCGCGTGCGCGCCCAGCTCCTCGGCCAGCGCGCGCTTCTCCTCGCTCCGGCCGGTCACCCACACCCGGTAGCCCGCCGCACGACCGAGCTGGATCAGCGCCGTGGACACGCCGCCGGACGCCCCCTGCACCAGCATCGTCTGGCCGGGGCGCAGGCCCGACTTCACGAACAGCATCCGGTACGCCGTCAGCCACGCCGTGCCCATGCACGCGCCCTCGGCGAACGACAGCGCCGCCGGCTTGGGCAACGCGTTGCGCGCCGGCACCACGATCGTGTCGGCGAAGGAGCCCTGGTGCTTCTCGGTGAGTAGCGTCCGCTTCGGGTCGAGGGTCTCCTCGCCGGACCACGACGGGTCGCCGATCACCGAGTGCAGCACCACCTCGGTGCCGTCCTCGAGCACCCCGGCGCCGTCGCAACCCAGCGTCATCGGGAACTGGTCCGGCTTGATGCCGACCCCGCGCAGCGTCCACAGGTCGTGCATGTTCAGGCTCGCCGCGCGCACCGACACGCGGACCCAACCCTCGGGTGCCACCGGTTCGGGCCGCTCCCCGATGCGGAGGGCGGCCAACGGGTCCTGCGGGCTCGGCTCAGCGGCGTAGACGGCGAACATGCAGGCAACTTACCGAGCGGCCGCTCGGCTCGTCCGGTGACGCCCGTCACCGTGGGCGTTCGGCGTAGGCTTCCCGCGTGTTCACATGGCTGGCGGACTGGTGGGACGGCGTCGAGCTCTGGCTCGCGCAACAGCCGTTCGCGATCGAGTTCGCCCTGGTCATGGTCGTGTTGCTGCCGCTGTGCCTCGGCCTGGCCCGGCTGATCGACCGAGTGGTCGACCGGGTCTCCGCGCGGCTGACCGGCGTCAGGGACGTGGCCGAACCCGACCCGGTGGAGCCGGGCGGCACTTCGTAGGCTGGCCGGGTGAACTCCCGAAAGCGTGTCACCGGGGCCCTGGTCGGGCTGATCGCGCTGGTTGTGGTCGGCTGGATCGCCAAGGACCTGGCGAGCGGACACTCGTCGAAGCCCGCGCCGACGGCCGGCGCGAGCGCGGTGGCCAGCTCGGGTGCGTCGGCAGGCAGCAACAAGTGGCCGACGCAGTCGCTGTCCTCGCTGCCCCCCGAGGCCGCGGCCACGTGGAAGCTGATCGAGAAGAACGGGCCGTTCCCGTACCCGCGCAACGACGGCGTGGTGTTCGACAACCGGGAGAAGCGGCTGCCGGTCAAGCCGGGCGAGTACTACCACGAGTACACCGTGCCGACCCCGAACAGCCCGGACCGGGGCGCGCGGCGGTTCATCACCGGGTCGCAGCACGAGGTCTTCTACACCGGCGACCACTACTCGACGTTCGCCAATGTGGACGTGACGAAGTGAGCGACCTGACGCACCGGCACGCGCTGGACGGCAGCGCGGTGACGACCAAGCGGGCCGCGTTGGCGGCGATCGCCACCGCACTGTCCTTTCCGGACTGGTTCGGGCACAACCTGGACGCGTTGCACGACAGCCTGACGGACCTGTCCTGGCTGCCGGCCGGCGAGCACGTGCTGACCTGGTCGGGCGCGGACGCGCTGCGCCGCAGCGATCCGGCCGCGTTCGCCGCGATCAGCTCCGTGCTCGCCGACGCCGAGCTGGCCACGGCGGACGGCGACCGGCCGTTTCGGACGATCTTCGGCTAGACCGGAACTAGTCCTGGGGGACCCAGGAAGGCTTGCGCTTCTGCACGAACGCGGTGATGCCCTCCTGTCCCTCCTGCCCGCCGAAGTGGTGGGCGGACAGTTCGAGCATGTCGGCGAAGGTCTCGCCGAGGTTGGCCGGCCTCGGCTGCCGCAGCATCTGCTTGGTCGCGGCCAACGCGTTCGGGCCGCCGAGCGCGAGCATGTCGGTGAAGCGCCGGACCTCCGCGTCGAGATCCTCCGCCGGCACCGCCGAGTTGAGCAGGCCGATGGCCACGGCCCGCGTGGCGTCGAAGGTCTCGCCGGTGAGGAACAGCTCGTGCGCGGCGCGCGGCAGCAGCCGGGGGAGCACCGTCACCGAGATGACGGCCGGCACCACGCCGATCCGCACCTCGCTGAACGCGAACGTCGCGCCCTCGACCGCGACGGCGATGTCGCAGGCGGCCACGATGCCGACGCCGCCCGCCCGCGCGGGCCCGGCGAGCTTGGCGACCACGGGCTTGGGGCTGGTCCAGATCTGTTCCAGGATCGCCGGGAACTCGTTGACGCCCTGCTGGTTGGCGCTGGCGCCGCCGGCTTCCTTGAGGTCCATGCCGGAGCAGAACACGGGGCCGGTGTGCCCCAGCGCGATCACCCGCACCTCGTCGTCCGCGTCGGCCGTCGCCAGGTGCTGCGTCAGCTCCGCGCGCAGCTGCGCGGACAGGGCGTTGCGGTTGTGTGGGGAGTTCAGCGTGATCGCCGCGATACCCCGTCGTACCTCGTAGTGGACCAGCTCGTCTGCCATGCCGGGCACTCTACGAGCGCGGCGGTGCCTGGGGCCACGGGGCCGTGGCCCCAAGCACACTCGCGTGGGTCAGCCGATGGTCGTGGTGGTCAGGACGGGGTTGGGGCTGGGGTAGCCGGCCGAGGGCGCGTCCACGTTGAAGAACAACACGTGCACGTTGGCCGTGAAGCTGAGCCCCGGGTTGTCGTAGCTGGTGCCGCCGAGCTTGGTGGCGATGGTGCCGGAGGTCCCCGCGGTCAGGTGGATGCTGACGGCGGGCAGCTGGAAGTGCGCGCCGCCGGCGATCGGGCCGGGCACCTTGAGCACGATGTTGCCGCTCTGTAGGGAAACGCTCGGCGCGGCGCTGCCGAGCCCCGACCCGCCGCTCAGGCTCGCCGAGACGTAGGTCGAGTTGGCCGGCACCGGCAGGGACAGGCTCAGGCCCCTGATGTTGTTGACGGTGTAGCCGCCCGCCGAGGTAGGCACGGTGTTGGGGCCCGGGGTGAGGGTGACGGTGAGCGCGCCGCCTGCGGTGACCGTGGCGGGGGCGGACGCGTCGACGTCCTGGGTGAAGGTGAAGGTCGAGGTCTGTCCAACCGCGCTGGCCCGCAGCTGGAAGGTGATCGTCTGCACGGCCGCCGACGCGGTCGTGCCGATGGCCAACAGGGGAACCAGGACGAATGCTGCTGCGGACAGGAAGCGGGTGGTTGGCTTCATGGTCCTCTCCTCTGAGCGAGGTGCAGGGTGGGTCCAGAAGGCCGCGGCGCATTCTCGTTTCTACTTGTGAGTATGTTTCACGTCTAGCGTTGACCGTTGACTACGCGCGGCTGTTACAAACCGACCACCCGCGAGGCGACCAGCACCTCGACCAGGGCCGTTCCGGCGACCACCACCAGCGCGAGCGCGCCGACCACGAACGGCCGGAACCCGCTGCGGGACAACTGCCGGAAGTTGATGTTCAGCCCGACCCCGGCGAAACACAGCAGGAACGCCCACTTGGACAGGTTGCCGAGGCTCGCGATGTCGGCCTTCGTGAACGCGTGCTCGGTGGCCAGCGCTGAGACGGCCAGGAAGCCGAGCACGAACTTCGGGAACTTCTCCCACACGAACCCGGCCCGCCCGAGGAAGCCGCTCGCCACCGCCTTGGCCTGGCCCTTGGCCGACCAGTACAGGGCGTACGCCAGCACCGCGAAGCCGATCAGCGCGTTGCGGGTGCTCTTCACCAGCACCGCGATGTCGCCAGCCTGATCGGAGTACAGCTTGCCAGCCGCGGTGGTCTCGGCCGTGTTGTCCACCGCGAGTCCGGCCCAGATCCCGTACTCGTGGTCGGACAGGTGCAGTGAGTGCCCGATCAGCGGGAAGGTGAACAGCGCCACCGCGCCCAGCGTCAGGATCGCCGCGATCGCGTAGCCGGAGTCCTCGTCGTCGGCCTCGATCGCGCCCTTGCCGGCAATGATCGCGGACACCCCGCAGATCGCGGTTCCCAAGGCCAGCAACGAGGTCAGCTTGCCGCCGAGCCGGAACAGCTTGCCCAGTAACAACACGATGCTCGTGGCGACCGCGATGTCGATGAACACCAACACCAGGCTGACGCCGCCGAGCTTGGTCAGGTCCCCGAGCAGAAACCGCGCGCCGAGCAGCACGATGCCGATCTTCAGCCAGAACTCGTAGCTGTTCACTCCGGCGCGGAAGATCCTCGGCACGCCAACGGTGTTGCTGATGACCAGGCCGAGCACGATGGCCCACAGCACGTACTCGATGTCCGGCAGCGCGGTGTGCGTCGCGGTGCCGATGTCCTTGAGCTTGCCCTGCGCCCACTTGCCGATCAGCCCGATCACGGTGAGCAGCACCAGGCCTGGCACGAAGCGCAGCACCGGCAGCGCGGCGACTCCCCTTGGCGGGGCGGTGTCCACGGTCGTCATCGTCCGCCCCTCACCACGGGATCTTCGGCAGCACGCCGAAGACGGCGGCCAGCACGAACACACCGGCCACGATCACCGCGGCCCAGTCCGTGCTGATGCGGAACTTCGCTCTTCGTTGGGATTCTGGTGCGCTCATCGCCGACCTCCGTGAGGTGAAAAGGGGTGCGAAAGACACCGGTGGCGCGGCCATCGGGCCGCGCCACCGGACGTGTGGTGGTGGAAGAGCCCTAGGCGTACTGGGGCTGGGGACAGCTCACGAGCGTTTCGGCGTGCCGGTGCAGCACCAGCTCCGCGACCTCGGGGTCGTCGCCGAGCGGAGCTGCGAGCACCGCGCCGGGGGCGGCGGCCAACGCCTGCGCGGCAATGCGATCCGGCAGCAGGCCGGGGGCGAGGAACCAGGAGGCCACCGCGATCCGGCGCGCGCCGGCCGCGCGCAGCCCGGCGATCGCGGTCGGCACGTCCGGGTCGGCCGCGGCCGCGAACGCCGCTCGCACGCCGGCCCAGCCTGCCCCGGCCGCCCAGCGCCGGCCGACGGCCGCGACCGCCGCGTTCGCGGGCGCGTGCGAGGAACCCGCCCCGGCCAGCACCACGCCGAGGTCGCGGTCGCGGAGATCGACCCCGGCCTCGACGAGCCGGCGCAGCGCGGCGGACTCCAGCCGGGGATCCGGGCCGAGCACGTCGGCGACGCGTACTTCCAGTCGCGGGCAACGGGTCCGTACCTCGGCGACCGCGCCGGGCACGTCGACCCTGGCGTGAAAGGCGTTGCCCAGCAACAACGGCACCACCACGGCCTCGCGGTGACCGTCGCCGTGCACCGCGGTCAGCACGTCGGCGAGCCGGGGCGCGGACAGGTCAAGGAACGCCGCCCTGACGTCGAGTCCCGGCCGCAGCGCCCGAACCACGTCCAGCAGCCTGCTCACCATCGCGGCCGAGCGCGGGTCCCGGCTGCCGTGCGCCACGGCCACCAGCGGCGGCGTCACGACAGCGCGCCCGTCAGGCCCCTGGTCCGCAGCACGGACCGCTCCATCGGCCGGAACACCACCAGCTCGATGCCGACGCCGACGAGCAGGATCAGCAGGATCGCGGCGATCACGGTCGGCATGTCGTTGAACGCCTGACCCTGGTTGAGGTACGTGCCGAGGCCGATGCCCAGCTTGGGGGAGGTGGCGATCAGCTCGGCGGCCATCAGCGACCGCCAGGAGAACGCCCAGCCCTGCTTGAGCCCGGCCAGATAACCGGGCAGCGCGGCCGGCATCAGGATGTGCGTCGCCGTCGCCAGCCTGCCGGCGCCAAGAGCCCTGCCGACCCTCGGCAGGATCGGCGGGATCTGGTCGACACCCGCGACCAGCCCGTTGGCGATCGAGGGCACCGAACCCAGCAGCACCACGAAGTAGATGGCCGCGTCGTTCAGCCCGAACCACAGGATCGCGGCCGGCACCCACGCCACCGACGGCAGGCTCTGCAACCCGGTCAGCAGCGGCCCGATCGCCGAGCGGACCAGCCGCACCTTGGCCACCAGCAGGCCGAGCGGCGTCGCGATCACCATGCCGGCGAGGAAACCGAGCACCGCGCGGTGGATCGACGTCCACAGGATGCTGAGCGCCTCACCGTCGCGCACCCGATCCCAGAACGCGCCCCACACCGCCAGTGGCGCCGGCAGCTTGTACTCCGGCCAGAACGCCGCGGCCCACAACGCCTGCCACACCAGGAGAATCAGCAGCAGCGCGACCACGGGCGGCAGCACGGCGCGCAGAAACCGCCGCCAGCCGGGCCGCCGCGCGTCCTGCGGCGCGTCCAGCGCGTCGAGGCCGGCCTCCAGCGCGGCGAAGTCCGGAGACGGCTGCGTTGGCAGCACGTCAGTGTCTCCCGAAGACCTGCTTGCAGGGTCGAGTTTGGACACCGAAGACCTGCTTGCCGGGTCGAGCCCGGGCTCAGGCTGCTGCATGGCTGCTGATCACCTCCCGCAGCCGCGCGGTGATCTCCTCGGTCGTCTCGGCCGCGTCCGACTCGTCGGTGGTGTTCCACTGCTGCACGACCCGGCCGGGCCGGGAGGACAGCAGCACAACGCGCTGCCCGAGCCGCACCGCCTCCCGCACGTCGTGCGTCACGAACAGCACGGCCGCGTCGATGGCCCGCCACACCCGCAACAGCTCGCCCTGCAACACATCCCTGGTGATCGCGTCCAGCGCGGCGAACGGCTCGTCCATCAGCAGCAGCGCGGGATCCCTGCCCTCCTGGGACTCGGCCGGATCGTGCGCGCTGGCCAGCGCCCTGGCCAGCGCGACCCGCTGCCGCATCCCGCCGGACAGCTCGTGCGGGCGTTTCCTGCCGACACCGGAAAGCCGTACAAGGTCGAGCAGTTCGGCCGCGCGCTCGCGGCGCGCGACCCTGCCGAGCCCGGCCAGCCGCAGCGGCAGCTCCACGTTGCGCGCGGCCGTCAGCCACGGCATCAGCGCGGCCTCCTGGAACATCACCGCGGGCCGGGAGGTGCGCAGCGTGATCGAGCCCGCGCTCGGTTCATCCAGGCCGGCGACCAGGTTCAGCAGTGTGCTCTTGCCGCAGCCGGACGCCCCGAGCAGGCAGACGAACTCGCCTGGCGCGACGGCGAGATCGACGCCGTCGAGCGCGGTGACGATATCCCGGCCACGGCCGAACGTCTTGCGCACGCCGGCCAGCCGCACCGCGGCGTCCGCGTCCAGGTCGGCGGTGGCAACTTCGAGCACGGTCGTCATCTGCCTGTCTCCCCTGCTGCGACTGGCTACTTCTTGTCCAGGCCGGCTGCGTCGACGGTCGGCCTGCCGGCCGCCTTCAGCGCGTCGTTGACGGGACCGAGGTCCGCGAAGCCCTTCAGGTTCGCCTCGGACTTGACCACACCGGCGGTCACGGAGTCCTTGGCCAGCTGGGGGAACTGCGCGGCGACGGGGTCGGCGGTGAGCGTGATGCCCTGGAACGCGCGGTCGAGCACCGCGGGGCTCAGCGTGCTGCCGGCCAGCTGCTTCAACTGATCGTTGACCGCTGTCTTGGCCTCGGCCTGGTTCTTCGTCGCCCAGTCGATCGCGGCGAGGTTGCCGCGCAGGAACGCCTGCACGGTCTGCGGGTGCTCCTCGAGGAACTTGGTCCGCACGATCACCACCGTGCTGGGGAACTTGCCGTCCGGCCACAGGGACTTCTCGTCGACCAGCACGGACGCGCCGGCGTCGAGCACCAGCCGGGACGCCCACGGCTCGGGCAGCCAACCGCCGTCGACCTGGCCGTTGCGGAACGCGTCGAGCGTCTTGGGGTTCTCCAGGTTGGTCACCTTCACCTGGTCCGGCCCGTCGCCGATGGTGAGATGGTTGCTCGCCAACCACTTCTTCAGCGAGACGTCCTGGGTGTTGCCCAGCTGCGGGGTCGCGATCGTCTTGCCCTTGAGCTGCTCCGGCGTGGTGATGCCGGACTTGACCACCAGCTGGGCGCCGCCGGAGACCGCGCCGCTGATCAGCCGCACCGCGGCGCCGTTGGACTTGGTGTAGGCGTTGATCGCCGGCCCCGAGCCGATGTAGGCGATGTCGAGGGAGTCGCCGAGCAGCGCGTTGACCTCGTCGGGGCCGGCGTTGAAGCTCTGCGTGGTCAGTTTGGTCGACGAGCCGAGCTCCTTGTCGAACAACCCCTTGGCCTTGCCGATCAACGCGGGTGCGTGGGTGACGTTCGGGAAGAAGCCGAGCCGCAGCTCCGCCGCCGCGCCCTTGTCCGCCGCAGCGGGGGCGTTGTCGGTGCCGCTGGCCCTGGAACAGCCGGCGACCGCGCCGATCAACGACACTGCGGCTAGAGCGGTGACCACGGAGCGAACTCTTCGGGTGGTGCGCACGGCTGGCCTTTCTCGCGGGGAAGTGCTGACGCTATGGGCCGGGAGAGACGAGCGCGCGATCATTCGCGGTCTCGCCATCCAGATGGAGCACCGGCAGCGGTGCGCCGACCATGCCGGCGGCCAGCGTGCCGCCGTCGGTCGGGTCGATCACCAGGAACGCGCCGGTGCGGCGGCTGGCGGTGTAGAGGTCGATGGGCAGCGGCTCGGCCGTGTGCAGCCGGACGCGGCCGATCTCGTTGAGTCGCAGCTGGTCCGGGCCGTCCACACTGGACAGTTTCTGTTCGTCGAGAACGGACACCAGCTCCGTGACGATGGCCTGCACGGTCCTGGTGCCGTGCTTGACCAGCAGCCGCGCGCCGGGGTTGAGCGGCTTCTCCGACAGCCAACAGAGCGTTGCGTCGATCTCGTCGGTCGGCACCGGCGCGTCGAGCACGGACGAGATGAGGTCGCCCCTGGTGATGTCCAGGTCGTCCGCCAGCACCAGGGTGACCGAGCGGCCGGCGACCGCCTCGGTCAGCTCGCCGTCGGCGGTGTCGATGCGGGTCACCGTGCTGCGCAGGCCCGACGGCAGCACGACGACCTGGTCGCCCTCGGCGACCGTGCCGGCCGCGACCTGGCCCGCGTAGCCCCGGTAGTCCGGGTGCTCCTCGGTGCGCGGCCGGATCACGTACTGCACAGGGAACCGGAACGGCGCGTCGTGCGGATCGACGTCGACCGGCACGGTCTCCAGGTGCGCCAACAGGGTCGGCCCGGTGTACCACGGGGTGTGCGCCGAGCGGTCCACCACGTTGTCGCCGACCAGCGCCGACACCGGGACCGTGACGATCGCGTCCTCGCGGTAGCCCAACGCCGTCGCGTGCGCGGTGAACTCCTTGGCGATCAACGCGAACACCGACTCGTCGTAGCCGATCAGGTCGATCTTGTTGACCGCGAGGACGAGCCTCGGCACGCCGAGCAGCGCCAGCACGGCCGCGTGCCGGCGGGTCTGCTCGACGACCCCCTTGCGGGCGTCCACCAGCAGGATCGCCAGCTGCGCGGTCGACGCGCCGGTGACGGTGTTGCGGGTGTACTGGACGTGGCCCGGCGTGTCGGCCAGCACGAACGACCGTTGGGGCGTGGCGAAGTAGCGGTAGGCGACGTCGATGGTGATGCCCTGCTCGCGCTCCGACCGCAGGCCGTCCACCAGCAGCGACAGATCGGGACCTGCCGACCCCCGGTTGGCGCTGGCGCGCTCCACGGCGTCGAGCTGGTCGGCCAGCACGGACTTCGTGTCGTAGAGCAGCCTGCCGACCAGGGTGGACTTGCCGTCATCGACGCTGCCGGCGGTGGCCAGACGCAGAAGCTGGGTCATCAGAAGTAGCCCTCTTTCTTGCGGTCTTCCATCGCGGCTTCGGTGAGACGGTCGTCGGCGCGGGTGGCGCCGCGCTCGGTCAGCCGGCTCGCGGCGACCTCGGCGATGACCTCCTCGACGGTGCTGGCGGTGGAGTCGACCGCGCCCGTGCACGAGCCGTCGCCAACGGTGCGGTAGCGGATGGTGCGGCGCAGCACCGTTTCGTGCGCGGCGGGACCGCCCCATGGACCGTGGGTCAGCCACATGCCGTCACGCAGGTACACGTCCCGGTCGTGCGCGTAGTAGATCGAGGGCAGCTCGATGTTCTCCCTGGCGATGTAGTTCCAGACATCCAGCTCCGTCCAGTTCGACAGCGGGAACACGCGTACATGTTCCCCCGGCTTGTGCCTGCCGTTGTAGAGGTTCCACAATTCGGGACGCTGCCGCCGCGGTTCCCACTGGCCGAACGCGTTGCGCAGGCTGAAAATGCGCTCCTTGGCGCGGGCGCGTTCCTCGTCGCGCCGCCCGCCGCCGAACACCGCGTCGAAGCGGTGACTTGCGATGGAGTCCAGCAACGGTACGGTCTGCAACGGGTTGCGGGTGCCGTCGGGACGCTCGGTCAGCCTGCCGTCGTCGATCCAGTCCTGCACGTGCGCGACCTCAAGGCGCAGCCCGTGCCGCGCCACGATGTCGTCGCGGAACTCGATGACCTCGGGAAAGTTGTGGCCGGTGTCCACGTGCAGCAGCGCGAACGGGACGGCGGCCGGCCAGAACGCCTTGAGCGCCAGGTGCACCAGCAGGGTGGAGTCCTTGCCGCCGGAGAACAGGATCACCGGCCGGTCGAACTCGCCGGCCACCTCGCGGAAGATGTGGATGGCCTCGGACTCCAACGCGTCCAGGTTCGCTGTTTCGGTCAGGGACAGTGTCATGTGCAAGCCCTTCCTAGCCGTGCAGTCCGCACTCGGTCTTGGACCTGCCGGCCCACCGGCCGCTGCGGGCGTCTGTGCCCGGCAGAGCCTTCGCGGTGCACGGCGCGCACCCGATCGACAGATAACCTTCCGACACCAACGGGTTCTCCAACACGCCGTGGTCGGCGATGTAGCCGTTGAACTCCTCGTCGCTCCACGCGGCGATCGGGTTGACCTTCACCAGGCCGTTGCGCTCGTCCCACGTCACGATCGGTGTGTTCGCCCGAGTGGGCGCGTCCACTCGGCGTACTCCGGTGACCCAGGCGTCGTACTTCGCCAGCGTCCGTTGCAGCGGAATCACCTTGCGCAGCGCGCAACACCGGTCGGGATCGCGCTCGTAAAGCCGGGGTCCCTCGGCCGCGTCCTGCTCGGCGACCGTGGTGTCCGGCAGGGCGTTCACGATCGTCAGCTCGGGATACACGGTGGCGACGGCGTCCCTGGTGCCGATGGTCTCGGCGAAGTGGTAGCCGGTCTCCAGGAACAGGACGTCGACGTCGGGCTTCGCCTTGACCGCGAGGTCGATCAGCACGGCGTCCTGCATGTTGGAGGCGACGATCCAGCTGTCGCCGAAGGTCCGCGCCGTCCAGGCGAGCGCCTCCTCGGCGCTGGCCTCGGCCAGCTCGACCGAGGCCTGCTCCGCGATGACCCTCAGCTGTTCGGTCCTGGTGGTGGTCACTTGGCTACCTCCGGTAACGCCAAACCAACGAACTTCACGGAGAACACCCGCCGGCAGGAGCCGCACAGCCAGGCGCCGTGCGGCTCCTCCTCGGGACGAAGATCCTCGTCCCCGCAGTAGGGGCAGTAGAAGGGAGTGGCGCGCTCACCGCTCACTTCAGGTCACTCTCGTCGGCGCGCCCGACCCACTGGGCGAAACGCTCGCCCTCGGTGCGCTGTTCGACGTAGTGCCGCACCACGCGCACCACGTAGTCCGACAGTTCCGTCGCGGTCACCTTGTGGCCGCGCAGCTTCCTGCCGAACCCGGCGTCGAGGCCGAGCCCGCCGCCGAGGTGCACCTGGAAGCCCTCGACCTGGTTTCCGTTGTCATCGGTGACGATCTGGCCCTTGAGCCCGATGTCCGCCGTCTGGATGCGCGCGCAGGAGTTGGGGCAGCCGTTGATGTGCACGCTCACCGGCTGCTCGACGTCGTCGACGATGTCGGCCAGCCGCCGCTCCAGTTCGGTGACCAGCTCGGCGGCGCGCGCCTTGGTCTCCACGATCGCGAGCTTGCAGAACTCGATGCCGGTGCAGGCCATCACGCCCCGCCGCCACGGCGACGGCGCGCTGTGCAGGCCGAGCCTGGCCAGTTCCGTCTGGAGGCCGGCGACCTCCGCCTCCGGCACGTCCAGCACCACGAGCTTCTGCTGGGGCGTCAGCCGCACCCGGTTCGAGCCGGTGCGCTCGGCCGCCTTGGCCGCCGCCACCAGGGTCGAGCCGGACACCCGGCCCGCGATCGGGGCCGCGCCGACGTAGAACTTCCCGTCCTGCTGGCGGTGCACGCCGATGTGGTCGCGCGGCGCGTCGGGCACCTCGGGCCCAGGACCGTCGATCAGCTTCCGCTTCAGGTACTCGGTTTCGAGCACCTCCCGGAACTTCTCGGCGCCCCAGTCGCTGACCAGGAACTTGATCCGCGCCCGGTGCCGCAGCCTGCGGTAGCCGTAGTCGCGGAACACGCTGATCACGCCCGCCCACACGTCGGGCACCTCGTCCAGCGGAACCCACGCGCCGAGCCGCTTGCCGATCATCGGGTTGGTGGACAGCCCGCCGCCGACCCACAGGTCGAAGCCGGGGCCGTGCTCGGGATGCTGCACGCCGACGAACGCGATGTCGTGGATCTCGTGCGCCACGTCGGGCAGGCCCGAGATGGCCGTCTTGAACTTGCGCGGCAGGTTCGAGAACGCCCTGTCCCCGACGTAGCGCCGCTTGATCTCCTCGATCGCCGGGCTGCCGTCGATGACCTCGTCAACCGAGATGCCGGCCACCGGCGACCCGAGGATCACCCGCGGGCTGTCGCCGCACGCCTCCATCGTGGTGAGGCCGACGGCCTCCAGCTTCTGCCAGACCGTCGGCACGTCCTCGATGCGGATCCAGTGGTACTGGATGTTCTGCCGGTCGGTGATGTCGGCGGTGTCCCTGGCGTAGGTCTGCGAGATCTCGCCGATGACGGTCAGCTGCTCGGTGGTCAGCGCCCCGCCGTCCACCCGAACGCGGAGCATGAAGAACTCGTCGTCGAGCTCCTCCGGTTCCAGCGTCGCGGTCCTGCCGCCGTCGATGCCCGGCTTGCGCTGCGTGTACAGGCCGTACCAACGGAACCGGCCGCGCAGGTCGCCGGGATCGATGGAGTCGAAGCCGCCGTGCGCGTAGATGTTCTCGATCCGGTCCCGGACGTTGAGCGGGTTGTCGTCCTTCTTGCTCCGCTCGTTGGGGTTCAGCGGCTCGCGGTAGCCGAGTGCCCACTGCCCCTCACCACGACGCGCGTGTGCGCGCTTCGTGGCTGTGTTCGTCGGGGGAACCATCGTGAATCCTCCGGAGATTCGAGGCGCTGGTGCGTGCGGCACGGATCCCGGAGCAGGTGATGGGAGACGTCAGCCAGCGCGCCCGGCGCCGACTGGGGATGTGAACAACGCGGCGCGGACTAGACCGAGCGCCGACAGGTTGCGCTGGAGACACGACGGAAGTCCACGTGGCGTCGAGCCACGAGGTGTACTTCGGTCGCAGACATGTTCGTAAGGGTGCCACGTGCCCAGACAGTGGTCCACCGCCAACCGGATGCTGGGACAGTTGTCACCTGCGGTTTGCCCGACGGCCCATCGAGGGGCTATCGGCGCAGGCGATCGCGCGCCTCCCAAGGGATCCAAGATCGGCGTTTTGGGTGCCGATGCGGCGATGCCGCACACTGGGGCCGTGCCATCCACCCTCCCTGACGGCGACCCGGCCCCGGCCGACGGCGCGCTGCCGTCCTCGGCGCTGCGCGGGCTCGGCGAGCGACCGTTCGGGGTGTACGTGCACGTCCCGTTCTGCGCCACCCGCTGCGGCTACTGCGACTTCAACACCTACACACCGGGCGAACTCGGCACGACGGCGTCGCCGGAGTCCTGGCTCGAGGGCCTGCGCCGCGAACTGGACCTCGCCGCCGGGGTGCTCGGGTCCGCGCCGCCAGCCGAGACGGTCTTCGTCGGCGGCGGCACGCCCTCGCTGCTCGGCGTCGACGGCCTCACCGACGTCCTGGACGCCGTGCGCGACTCCTTCGGCCTGGCCGCCGACGCCGAGGTGACCACCGAGTCCAACCCCGAGTCCACCTCGGCCGAGTTCTTCGCCGGCATCCGCGCCGCCGGCTACACCAGGGTGTCGCTCGGCATGCAGTCCGCCGCACGGCACGTGCTGGCCGTGCTCGACCGCACGCACACGCCGGGCCGGGCGGTCGCCGCCGCGCGGGAGGCCGCCGACGCAGGCTTCGCGCACGTCAACCTCGACCTCATCTACGGCACGCCGGGGGAGCGCGTCGAGGACCTGCGTGCCTCCCTGGACGCCGTGCTCGCGGCCGGCGTCGACCACGTGTCGGCGTACGCGCTGATCGTGGAGGAGGGCACCGCGCTGGCCCGCCGGGTGCGGCGCGGCGACCTGCCAGCCCCCGACGACGACCGGCTCGCCGAGTCCTACGAGCTGGTGGACTCCGTGCTGTCCGCGCACGGCCTCGACTGGTACGAGGTGTCGAACTGGGCGTCCTCCGCCGACGCGCGGTGCCGGCACAACCTTGGCTACTGGCTCGGCGGCGACTGGTGGGGCGCCGGTCCCGGCGCGCACAGCCACGTCGGCGGCGTGCGCTGGTGGAACGTGAAGCACCCCGCCCGCTACGCGACGCTGCTCGCCGACGGCGCGTCCCCGGCGGCGGGCCGGGAGACGCTCACCGACGACGACCGCAGGATCGAGCGGGTGCTGCTGGAGCTGCGGCTCGCCGAGGGACTGCCCCTGGACACGCTCGATGACACCGGCCGCGCCAACGCGAGCGACGCCGTCGCCGACGGGCTGCTCGACCGCATCGCCCTCGCCGAGGGGCGCTGCGTGCTCACCGCGCGGGGCAGGCTGCTGGCCGACGCCGTGGTCCGCCGCCTCACCTGAGTCGCGCCCCGGTTGGCGACCGGGCCACTCACAAGTGGCCGGAAATCCGTAAACTTGCCGTGCGGAGACGCAACTACCTGGAGGTGACGCGCGGTGAACGCCGATGAGCGACGTTTCGAGGTGTTGCGCGCGATCGTCGCCGACTACGTGTCCAACCAGGAGCCGGTCGGTTCCAAGGCGCTCGTCGAGCGGCACAACCTCGGCGTGTCCAGCGCGACCGTCCGCAACGACATGGCCACGCTGGAGGAGGACGGGTACATCACCCAGCCGCACACCAGCGCCGGTCGCGTGCCGACCGACAAGGGCTACCGGCTGTTCGTGGACCGGCTCAGCGAGGTCAAGCCGCTGTCCTCGGCCGAGCGGCGAGCCATCCACAACTTCCTGGAGGGCGCGTTCGACCTGGACGACGTGCTCCGGCGCAGCGTCCGGCTGCTCGCCCAGCTGACCAGGCAGGTCGCCGTTGTGCAGTACCCGACGCTGACCAGGTCCACCGTTCGGCACCTTGAGGTGTTGGGCATCACCCCGGCCAGGCTGATGCTGGTGCTGATCACCGACACCGGCCGGGTGGACCAGCGCGCGGTCGACCTCGGCGACGTGATCACTGAGGCCGACGTCGCCCGCTTGCGCACCGTGCTGAACGCGGCACTGGTCGGCAAGCGGCTCACCGAGGCGTCCGCCGCCGTCGCCGAGCTGCCCGAACAGGCGCCCGCCGAGCTGCGCGGCACGATGACCAGGGTCTGCACGGTCCTGATCGAGTCGCTGGTCGAGCACCCCGAGGAGCGCCTGGTGCTCGGCGGCACCGCGAACCTGACCCGCAGCATCGCCGACTTCCCCGGCTCGCTCCGCCAGGTGCTTGAGGCGCTGGAGGAGCAGGTGGTCGTCCTCAAGCTGCTCGCCGTCGCGAAGGACGAGGGCACGCTGACGGTGCGGATCGGCGAGGAGAACGAGGCCGAGGAGATGCGAAGCACCTCGGTCGTGTCCATCGGGTACGGCAGTCGTGGCACTCTGCTCGGGGGCATGGGAGTGGTCGGGCCGACGAGGATGGACTACCCGGGCACCATGGCGGCGGTGCGCGCGGTCGCCGCCTACGTAGGAGAGGTCTTGACCGGGCGGTAACCGGCCCCCAGGGACCGGACCGACCCGAATGACGTTCGATTTTCGACGCTGGCAGAGCAGGCCGCGGGCGCGCCGTGAAGGGGCGCGGGTCGCGGCAGGAGGACTGGAGACGTGGCCAGGGATTACTACGGCACCCTCGGGGTGAAGCAGGACGCGACACCCGAGGAGATCAAGCGCGCCTACCGAAAGCTCGCCAGGCAGCTCCACCCTGACGTGAACCCGGAGGCCGAGTCGCAGTTCAAGGACGTGACCGCGGCCTACGAGGTGCTGTCCGACCCGAAGAAGCGACAGATCGTCGACCTCGGCGGCGACCCGCTCGAATCGGGCTCCGGGGGTGGCGGCGGCATGCGCGACCCGTTCTCCGGGTTCGGGCTCGGCGACATCATGGACGCCTTCTTCGGCGCGTCCCCAGGCGCCGGCAGGGGGCCGCGCAGCCGGGTGCAGCCGGGGTCGGACGCGCTGATCCGGCTGGAGATGTCGCTCGAGGAGTGCGCCACCGGCGCGAGCCGCGAGCTGACCGTGGACACCGCCGTCCTGTGCGACCGCTGTCACGGCGGCGGCAGCCGCGAGGGCAGCGCGCCGGTGACGTGCGACACCTGTGGCGGGCGCGGCGAGGTGCAGTCGGTGCAGCGGTCCTTCCTCGGGCAGGTCGTCACGGCGCGGCCGTGCCCGGTGTGCCGGGGCTTCGGCGAGGTCATCCCCGACCCGTGCCAGCAGTGCGGCGGCGACGGGCGGGTGCGGTCGCGGCGGACCATCAACGTGCAGATCCCGCCCGGCGTCGCGGACGGCATGCGCGTCCGCCTGGCCGGGCAGGGCGAGGTCGGCCCAGGCGGTGGCCCGGCAGGCGACCTGTATGTCGAGGTCGAGGAGCAGCCGCACGAGATCTTCGAGCGCGACGGCTCCGACCTGCACTGCTCGGTGCGCATCCCGATGACCGCAGCCGCGCTCGGTGCCGTGCTGCCGTTCCAGACGCTGATCGACGGCGAAGAGGAACTCAACGTCGAGCCGGGCACCCAGCCCGCGACCGAGCTGGTGCTCACCGGCAAGGGCATGCCGAGGCTGCGGTCGACCGGCCGGGTGGACGGGCGGGGCAACCTGCACGTGCACCTGGAGGTCGTGGTGCCGACCAAGCTGGACGCGCGCCAGACCGAGCTGCTGCGCGAGCTGGCCGCCGAGCGGGGCGAGCAGGAGCCGACGCTGGCGCACAACGGCAAGAACGGCGGCGGCCTGTTCGCCAGGCTGCGCGCCTCACGCGGACACAGGTAAGCAGTGCCGACGACACCCCCGGTCTTCCTGGTCGACGCGCTGCCGCCCGGCCAGGAGGCCCTGCTCGATGGTCCCGAGGGCCGGCACGCGGCGGCCGTGCGCAGGTTGCGAGCCGGCGAGGAACTGGTGCTCGCGGACGGTGTCGGCGGCCTGGCCGCCTGCACCGTCCGCGAGGCCGCCAAGGACTCGCTGCTGCTGACCGTGACCCGTCGCTGGACCGACCCGCCCCCCACGCCCCGCGTGGTGGTCGCCCAGGCGTTGATCAAGGGCGACCGAGGCGAGCTGGCGGTCGAGCTGGCCACCGAGGCGGGCGCGGACGAGATCGTGCCGTGGCGCGCGTCCCGCTGCGTGGCCAAGTGGGAGGACGGCCCCCGCGGCGACAAGGCCCTGGCCAAGTGGCGCGCCACCGCACGGGAGGCGGCCAAACAGGCCCGCCGAGCGTGGGTCCCGCCGGTCCACGAACCGCTGCACACGAAGGCCCTGGCCGCCCGCGCAACCGAGGCGGCCCTGACCCTGGTCCTGCACGAGTCGGCGACCCGCCGCCTGAGCTCGACCGACCTACCCCCAACCGGCGACGTGCTCCTGGTGGTAGGCCCCGAAGGCGGCATCACCGAAGAAGAACTAGCGGCCCTAACCCAAGCCGGCGCCCACCCGGTCCGCCTAGGCCCAACAGTCCTACGCGCCTCAACAGCCGCCGCAGTAGCCCTAGGCGCCCTAGGCGCCCTAACAAACCGCTGGTCCTAACCAAAGAACCCCACCGCCACGCCCCCGCGCCCCGCACCACACGCGCTTTTTCACTTTGTGGCGGTGCGGGGTGTGCGAGTTCGCCGTCGGTCCCTGGAGGCGCAGGAGGGTTGACGGAGCGAAGCGGAGTCGGCCCGAGAAGCTGAAGGGGCNNCCGGGCAGCGAGCGAAGCGAGTCGCCGGCCAGAGCGTCGCCCCCACCCATCAAACGGCCCAAACCGCCCCCACCCATCAAACGGCCTGCACCGCTTGCTCACCCACCCGCTCCGCCAAAAACTCCTCCCACGTCCGCGCTCCTTCCGTAACTCCTTCCGAAGCCCCACCCAAAGCCAAGTTGTCCCCGGCCCGATACGCCCGCCCAACCTTCCCTGGCATCCGAACCGGCAGGAACACCTTGCGTGCACGCTTCCCGCCACGCGCAGCCGCAACCGCACCCAAATAGCTCCGAATCAACTCGCCCATCTCGAACACGTCCGGGCCGGCCAGGTCGGGCACCAGCTCGGCAGGCTCCCCGAGCGTCAGTTCCGCCAACCGCGCCGCCACATCGCGCGCGTCGACGGGCTGCCACCGAAGGCCACCGGGGACGGGCACCACGGGGAACTTCGTCATGGCCCGCACGACCGTCAGCGCCAGATCGTGGAACTGCGCGGCCCGCAGCATCGTCCACGGCACGCCGGACTCGGTCACGGCCCGCTCGGCATCCTGCTTCATCTTGAACCAGGCCAACGGGACCCGGTCGACCCCGATGACAGAGATGTGCACGAGGTGCCGCACGCCGGCCCGCGCCGCGGCCTCCGCCAGGTTCCTGGTCGCCACGTCGTCGCCCTTGGCGCCGCCCGCGAGGTGCAGGACGGTGTCGATCCCGGCCAGCGCAGGCTCGATGCCCTCGCCCTTGAACAGGTCCCCGGTCACGTACTCCGTGCCGTTGCGCACACTCGCGGCCTGCCGACTAAGTACCCGCACGCTAAAGCCGGCATCCTGCACCAACGGCAGGGTGTGGCGGCCGAGTGTGCCCGTACCGCCTGTGATGAGAATGGACGAGGTCATGGCGTCTCCAAGCTGTTTTGGTAGGTCCACCGCTATGACACGCCGCGCGAAGGGAATGTGACACGGTGGACGAGCCCGACCGGCTGTCGACGCGTTTTGAGGAACATCGGACCCACCTGCGAGCGGTGGCCTACCGGATGCTCGGCTCGCTCAGCGAGGCCGAGGACGCCGTGCAGGACGCCTGGTTGCGGGCCAGCCGGGCCGACACCAGCGAGGTGGTGAACCTCGCTGGATGGCTGACGACGGTGGTCGGCCGCGTGTGCCTGAACGTGCTGCGTTCGCGCGAGCAGCGGCGCGAGGATCCGCTCGACGTGCACATGCCCGAGCCGATCATCAGCCGCGAGGACGGGGTCGACCCGGAGCACGAGGCGTTGCTGGCCGACTCGGTCGGGCTGGCGATGCTGATGGTGCTGGAGACGCTGTCCCCGGCGGAGCGTCTCGCGTTCGTGCTGCACGACATGTTCGCCGTGCCGTTCGAGGAGATCGCCCCGATGATCGAGAAGTCGCCTGCCGCGACGAGGCAGCTCGCCAGCCGCGCGCGCCGCAGGATGCAGGACCAGGCGCCAGCGCCCGATCCCGATCTGGCCCGCCAGCGCAAGGCCGTCGACGCGTTCTTCGCCGCCGCCCGCAAGGGCGATTTCGACGCGCTGGTCAACGTGCTCCACCCCGAGGTCGTGCTCCGGTCCGACGGCGGCGTCGCCCGCACCCGCCACACGGTCACGCTGCGTGGCGCGCAGGTCGTGGCCAGCCAGGCGCTCACGTTCAGCCGCCTCGCGCCGTTCGCGCGGCCGGCGTTGATCAACGGGGTCGCCGGGGTCGTTGTGATCGCGAAGGATCGGCCGTTGTCGATCATGGCGTTCACCGTCACGGACGGGCAGGTCGTCTCGATCGAGGTGCTGGCAGACCCGGCGCGCCTACAGGACCTAGACCTGCCCGTTCTCGACGCCCCGACGCCCGACCCGACGGACGCCCCGACAACCGACCCGACGGCCAACTAGACCGCAGCCTCGCCGACCGACCCGACCGCTCGCCTCCCCTGATCGGGCATTCGTCGGAATCGACTAGGTCGGCTGCTGAGCAGGCAATATCAGCCAATATTGGGGTTGGCCGTTTTGTAGCGCAGGACACGTTGCACGAGCTACGCTCAACTCCTCACAGGTCGTAGCGAGATTTCTGGTGCCGCTTACGGGGATCGACCTGTGGCAGGCACCTTGAGGCCCGCCGGACACCTCCCCCCTCGGTCCGGCGGCGGTCGCGTCGCGGTGGGGCGACCCCCAGGCCCCACCGCGACGCGACTCTCTGCTTCTTTCCTCTGGGTTTCATCCCGGACGCCCCACTAGCCTTGCCGCATGACTGCGAGCGACTGCCTGTTCTGCCGCATTGTCGCGGGGGAGATCCCCGCGACCGTCGTGCGTGAGACCCCGACCGCGTTGGCGTTCCGGGACATCAACCCGCAGGCGTCGACGCACGTGCTGGTGGTGCCCAAGTCGCACCATCCGGACGTGGTGGCGTTGGCGAAGGCCGAGCCCGAGGCGCTGGCCGAGGTGTTCGCCGTGGCCGGCGAGGTCGCCGAGGCTGAGGGGATCGCCGAGGGCGGGTACCGGCTGCTGTTCAACACCGGCGCCGACGCCGGCCAGACCGTCTTCCACGCCCACCTGCACCTGCTCGGCGGGGAATGGCTCGGCGGCCTGGTAGGCGGCGCCCTGCCGCCCGCGTAGGCATCCCCAACCCTGGTCCCGTCGAATTAAACGCAGCGCGTTGTCAGTGGGGCCAGCTAGCATCGGTGTGTACCAACAAGTTCACCGAGTTCGGCGCGAACGCGCAGGAAGCAGGCCCGAGGGCACGTGGTGGGTACCGCAGCGGGTGGAGCCGCCCGACCCCAGGATGCACGGTCGACGACCGCAGCACCTACCCCCAACGGGGACCGGAACAAGCCGAAGGCCGGCCAGGCCACGGCAGACGCACAGTCCAGGCTCGCAGTCCCGGATGGCGCCGTCCTCGCCCTACTCGGCTCGCGTGACGAGAACCTGCGGGTCGCCGAGGACCTGCTCGCCGCCGATGTGCACGTGCGGGGCAACGAGATCACCCTGTCCGGTGAACCGGCCGACGTGGCCTTCGCTGAACGCGTGTTCACCGAGCTGGCGACGCTGGCAGGCCGTGGGCAGCAGCTGGGTCCCGACGCGGTCCGCCGCACCGTGGCCATGCTGTCCGCCGACGTGGCCGAATCGCCCGCCGAGGTGCTCAGCCTCGACATCCTGTCCCGGCGCGGGCGCACGATCCGGCCCAAGACGCTGAACCAGAAGCGGTACGTGGACGCGATCGACGCGAACACCATCGTCTTCGGCATCGGCCCCGCCGGCACCGGCAAGACCTACCTGGCGATGGCCAAGGCCGTGCAGGCGCTCCAGGCCAAGCAGGTCAGCCGCATCATCCTGACCCGGCCCGCGGTCGAGGCGGGGGAGCGGCTCGGCTACCTGCCAGGCACGCTCTACGAGAAGATCGACCCCTACCTGCGTCCGCTCTACGACGCGCTGCACGACATGGTCGACCCGGAGTCGATCCCCCGGCTCACCCAGGCCGGCACGATCGAGGTGGCCCCGCTCGCCTACATGCGCGGTCGCGCGCAGCCGCATGACGCGCAGGTGCTGACCCCGGACGGATACCGCGCGATCGGCTCGCTCCAGGTGGGCGACCTGGTCGTCGGCTCGAACGGGCTGCCAACACCAGTGCTCGGCGTCTACCCGCGAGGGGTGCGTGATGTCTACCGCGTCACCACCCAGGACGGCGCCTCCACCATCTGCTGCGGCGAACACCTGTGGACGGTCCGTACGCCCGAGGACAAGCGCGCCGGGAAGTCCCGGACGATCGAGACCCGGGAGATGATCGGCAACCTCCGCCGCGGCGGGATTCGCCGCTACGAACTGCCCGTCGTCGATCAGGTCGAGTTCGTACCCCAGGACGTGTCGCTCGACCCGTATGCGCTGGGCCTGCTGCTGGGTGACGGGTGCATCACCACGGCCACCACACCGAGCTTCACGACCACCGATCCAGAGCTCGCTGAGGCTCTCGAAACGGTGCTCGACGGGATCGAGTTGCGGCACAAGGCGCCCAACGACTACGTGCTGCGGCACGTCAACGGCGGGCGCGGCGGCCTGCGGGTCGCCAACCCGGTCACGGTCACACTGCGTGATCTCGGTCTTGCCGGTACGCGCTCGTCGTCAAAGTTCGTGCCCGACAGCTACCTGCACAACTCTGCTGCGGTGCGACTGAGCGTGTTGCAGGGCTTGCTGGACACCGATGGCGGACCGGTCACGCAGAGTGGCCGTACCTGTCGCGTGCAGTACACGACCACGTCGCCCCGGCTACGCGACGACGTCCTGTTCCTCGTCCGCTCGCTCGGCGGAGTGGCCTACTCGCGGACCCGCGGGGCTGAGGGACGGCGGCCCGGACGGGTCAACGGACGGGACGTCGAGTATCGCAACGACGCCCACGTGATCGATATCCGGTTGCCCGAAGGCCTGCCCCCGTTCCGTCTGTCGCGAAAGAGGGCTGCTTACGACCGGACTGGTGGCGGGCGGCCGATGCGGTTCATCGACCGCATCGAGCACGTCGGCCAGCAGGACACCTTGTGCATTCAGGTCGCGGCGGCCGACTCGCTCTACGTCACCGACGACTTCCTGGTCACGCACAACACGCTCAACGACGCGTTCATCGTCCTGGACGAGGCGCAGAACACCACGCCGGAACAGATGAAGATGTTCCTGACGCGACTCGGCTTCGGCTCCAAGATCGTGGTCACCGGCGACGTCACCCAGATCGACCTGCCCGGCGGCCAGCGCAGCGGCCTGAAGATCGTGCAGGGCATCCTGGAGGGCGTCGACGACGTGCACTTCTCGACGCTCACCAGCCACGACGTGGTGCGTCATCGGCTGGTCGGCGACATCGTGGACGCCTACGAGCGGTGGCAGGTCGAGCAGGACGCGGACGACCACGCGAGCAATGGTGGACCCGGTGCGCGGCGGGGTAACCAGCGACGGGGACGATAGGCCCCGTGAGTATCGAGATTGCCAATGAGTCCGGAGTGGTCGTCGAGGAGGCGTCCATCGTCTCGGCCGCCCGCTTCGCCCTCGACCGGATGGGGGTCAGCCAGCTCGCCGAGCTCTCGGTCCTGCTCGTGGAGCTTGACGTGATGGCTGACCTGCACGAACGGTGGATGGACCTGCCGGGGCCGACGGACGTGATGGCCTTCCCGATGGACGAGCTGGACTCCGCGCGCCGCCCCGACGCTGCCGGGGTCGGTCCTGCGCTGCTCGGCGACATCGTGCTGTGTCCCGCGTTCGCCAAGGACCAGGCGCGCAAGGCCGGCCACTCGCTGCTGGACGAGCTGCACCTGCTGACCGTGCACGGAGTGCTGCACCTGCTCGGCTACGACCACGCCGAGCCGGCCGAGGAACGGGAGATGTTCACGCTCCAGAACCGCATCCTCGGCGACTTCCGCACGGCGACCGTGGAGGCCGAGCGGCTGGCCGCGCAGCGCAGCGCCGACTCCAAGGTGCTCGGCGCGGTCGGCCTCGACGGCCCGGCCGCGCAGTCCGCGACCGTCGCCGAGGGCGACGAGAGCCCGGCGGACGGAACGCAACCGGACGCAACGCAACCCGACGGAACACAAGCCGACGGAACGCAACCGAGCGCGGCGCAAGCGAAGGACGACGGCACGCCCGGCGGTTCCACCGACCACACCGGCTGAGGCAGGCCCCGGTGACCACGAACTCCAGCGGCCTGCTGGTGTTGGCAGTGGCCCTCGTGCTCGCCGCCGGGGTGTTCGCCTGCGCGGACGCCGCGCTCGGCGCGGTGTCCAGGGCCAGGGTCGAGGAACTCCAGCGGCAGGGCAGGGTCGGCGCGCGCCAGCTCATCCTGGTGCTGGCCGACCGGCCGAGGCACGTCAACCTGCTGTTGTTGCTGCGGCTCGGCTGCGAGCTGGCCGCGACGGTGCTGGTCACGATGGTCTTCCTGCGCTGGCTGTCGCCGGAGTGGCTGGCCGCCGTGGTCGCCGTCGTCAGCATGCTGGTGGTGTCCTACGTGCTGGTCGGCGTCGGGCCGAGGACCATCGGACGGCAGCATCCCTACCGGGTGAGCCTGGTTACGGCGGCACCGGTGCGGGTGCTCGGCAGGGTGCTCGGGCCGTTGAGCCGGCTGCTGATCGTGGTCGGCAACGCGATCACCCCTGGCCGAGGCTTCCGCGAGGGACCGTTCTCCTCCGAGGTCGAGCTGCGCGAGCTGGTCGACATGGCCCAGGAGCGCGGCGTCGTCGACGCGGGCGAACGCGAGATGATCCACTCGGTGTTCGAGCTCGGCGACACCATCGCCCGCGAGGTGATGGTGCCGAGGACGGAGATCGTCTGGATCGAGGAGAGCAAGTCGCTGCGCCAGGCGTTGGCGCTGTCGCTGCGCACCGGCTACACCAGGGTGCCGGTGATCGGGGAGAGCGTCGACGACATCGTCGGCGTGGTCAACCTCAAGGACCTGGTGCGCGGCGCGATGGAGCGCGAGCAGGAGGACGCGGCCGGCGCCCGGCAGGGCAGCGGGCCCGCAGCCCGACAGCCGACCGTCGCCGAGCTGATGCGGCCGGCGAGCTTCGTGCCGGACTCCAAGCGGCTCGACGAGCTGCTCAAGGAGATGCAGCTGAGCCGCAACCACCTGGCGATCGTGGTGGACGAGTACGGCGGCACAGCGGGCCTGCTCACCATCGAGGACATCCTGGAGGAGATCGTCGGCGAGATCACCGACGAGTCCGACACCGACGACCGGCCCCCGGTCGAGCACCTCGCGGACGGCTCGGTGCGGGTCAGCGCCCGGCTGCCCGTCGACGACCTCGACGACCTGTTCGGCACCGACCTGGACCAGCACGACGTGGAGACGGTCGGCGGCCTGCTCGCGCAGCGGCTCGGCCGCGTCCCGCTGCCGGGCACCGAGGCGGAGATCGCCGGGCTGCGGCTGCGCGCCGAGGGCGGCAAGGACGATCGTGGCCGGGTGCGGATCACCACGGTGCTGGTCCGCCGCACCCGCGAGCCGCAGGCCGACGAGCGTGACCAACAGCAACGGGAGAGGAACGGCGAGCGTGGCTGAGTTGGATCCCGAGGACCGGAAGATCGTCACGCTGGCGCGGTCCGCGCGGGCACGCACCGGGGCGGCCGAGGGGGCAGCGGTGCGCGACACCGACGGCCGCACCTACGCGGCCTGCACGGTGTCGCTGCCCTCGCTGTCGCTCACGGCGTTGCAGGCGGCGGTCGCCGCGGCCGTGTCCAGCGGCGCGCCGGGCCTGGAGGCCGCGGCCGTGGTCACCGAGGCCGCCGAGGTGGACGCCGCGTCCCTGGCGGCCGTCCGCGACCTGACCGAGGCCGCCCTCGTCCTCCGCGCCGACCCGGCCGGCAACGTCGTGTCATGAAGGACGCCTTCGTGACGCTGGGTGTCCTCAAAGCGTCCTTCGTGACACTGCCTGCGAGAATGGGGCGGTGACCACCACTGACCACGGCCCCGACGGCGGCTTTCGCTCTGGGTTCGCCTGCTTCGTCGGCCGCCCCAACGCCGGCAAGTCGACGCTCACCAACGCGCTCGTCGGCACCAAGGTGGCCATCACCTCGAGCAAGCCCCAGACCACCAGGCACACCATCCGCGGCATCGTGCACCGCGCGGACGGCCAGTTGATTCTGGTCGACACGCCCGGCCTGCACCGGCCCCGCACGCTGCTCGGCCAGCGGCTCAACGACCTGGTCAGGGAGACCTGGTCGGAGGTCGACGTCGTCGGCCTGTGCGTCCCGGCCGACCAGAAGGTCGGCCCTGGCGACAAGTTCATCGCCGCCGAGCTGGCCAAGCTGCCGCGCCGCACCCCGGTCATCGGCATCATCACGAAGACCGATCTCGTCCCCCAGCAGCAGGTGGCCGAGCAGCTCCTCGCGCTCCAGGACGTGATGGACTTCGCCGACCTCATCCCGGTCTCCGCGGTGGACGGCTTCCAGGTCGGCGCGCTGGCCGAGCTGCTGGTCGGCAAGCTGCCGTTCGGCCCGCCGCTGTACCCGGACGGCGAGCTGACCGACGAGCCGGAGGCGACGCTGGTCGCCGAGCTGATCAGGGAGGCGGCGCTGGAGGGCGTCCGCGACGAGCTGCCGCACTCCATCGCGGTGGTCGTGGAGGAGATGAAGCCCCGAGAGGGCCGCGACGACCTCATCGACGTGCACGCCGAGCTGTTCGTGGAGCGGTCCAGCCAGAAGGCGATCATCCTCGGCCACCGGGGCGAACGGCTCAAGCAGGTCGGCACAAGTGCGCGTAAACACATCGAGGCGTTGTTGGGCACGCGCATCTATCTCGATCTCCATGTCAAGATCGCGAAAGACTGGCAACGGGATCCCAAACAGCTCCGCCGGCTCGGCTTTTGACGCACTGGCCGCCGCCCGAATGGTCACGAGACGCCCACAATCGCTGCCGGGGTACCGCCGGACCGGGTAGCCTTCGCGCCACCGGAAACCCGGGTGCGATGACTGCCCGGGGCAGTTTGCCGGCGACAACCCGCACACTCCTTTCCTGCCGTGGGTGTTCACGCAGGATGTGACGACCACGCAAAGGGGGACCTTTCGTGACCAATCCCTACGGGACGCCCGGCCAGCCGGGTCAGCCTGGCCAGCCCGGCCAGCAGCCCGGCTACGGCCAGCAGCCCCAGCAACCGGGCTACGGTCAGCAGCCGCCGGCCGCGCCGCCCTACGGGCAGCCTGCCCAGCCCGGCTACCCGCAGGATCAGCCGCAGCCCGGTTACGGGCAGCAGCCGGGGTACGGCCAGCAGCCGCCGGCCTCCCCGCCCTACGGCCAGCCGGCCCAGCCCGGCTACGGCCAGCAGCCGGCGTACGGGCAGCCCGGCTACGGGCAACAGCAGCAGCCCGGCTACGGCGCGCAGCCCGGTTACGGGCAGCAGCCCGGCTACGGCGGCATGCCGCCAGGAGCCCCGTACAGCGCGGGCGGTGAGCAGGTGGAGATCCCCGGTGTGGGCGTCTTCAAGCTCGCCACCATGGGCCAGCGGTTCCTGGCCAGGTTGATCGACGGCCTGATCGTCGGCGTCCCGGTCGGCATCATCAACGCCATCCTCTCCGCCGCGATGTTCAGCGCCGTCAGGTACGACGTCTCGACCGGTCAGTTCGTCGGCGGTGCCGGCTTCTTCGGCATCTTCATCCTGCCGTTCCTGCTGATCGTGGTGGTCTACGGCCTGTACGACGGCCTGATGCTGTCGTCGAAGGGCGCCACGGTCGGCAAGTCGGCGATGGGCATCAAGGTCATCTCGGCGACCCCCGACCCCAGCGGCGGCCTCGGCGCCGGTCCGGCGTTCACCCGGTTCGGCGTGCTGTACGGCGGGCTCATCGTGCCGTTCCTCGGCGGCCTCTGGTCGCTGGTCTGCGCGCTCTCGCCGCTGTTCGACGAGCGGGCTCGGCAGGGCTTCCACGACAAGGCGGCCAAGACCTACGTGATCGCCGTCAAGTAGTTCGAACGACCGTTTCGGGCCCGCGACACCGCGCGACAGCGGTGTCGCGGGCCCGATTCGTTTCAGTGTCACCCGTGAGTGGGACGATGTGCGGGTGAGCCTGTACCGCGACACCGGCGTAGTGCTGCGGGTGCAGAAGCTCGGCGAGGCCGACCGAATCATCACCCTGCTCACCAGGCAGCACGGCAAGGTCCGTGCCGTCGCCAAGGGTGTGCGGCGCACGACCTCCCGCTTCGGCGCCCGCCTTGAGCCCTTCGGCCATGTCGACGTGCAGTTCTACACCGGCCGCACGCTCGACATCGTCACCCAGGTGGAGACCCTGGACGCGTTCGGCGTCGGCCTCGTCGGCGACTACCAGCGCTACACGGCGGCCTGCGCGGTGCTGGAGACGGCCGACCGGCTGACCGCCGAGGAGGGCGAGCCGGTCCTGCGGCTGTACCTGTTGGTGGCCGGCGCGCTGCGGGCGCTCGCGGACGGCGAGCGGGACCCGTCGCTGGTGCTGGACGCCTTCCTGCTGCGCGCGATGGCCTTTGCAGGCTGGGCGCCTGCCGTCGTCGAGTGCGCTCGCTGCGGCGATCCCGGCCCGCACCGGGCGTTCAGCGTGCAGGCGGGCGGCTCGGTCTGCGTGCGGTGCCGGCCGGCCGGTTCGGCGAGCCCGGCGGCGGACACGCTGACGCTGCTCGGTGCGCTGCTGCACGGCGACTGGGCGATCGCCGAGGCCGTCGAGTCGGGTGCCCGCCGGGAGACCAGCGGGCTGGTCGCCGCGCTGCTGCAATGGCACCTGGAACGGCAGTTGCGCTCGCTGCCGCTGGTGGAACGCCGGGCGCGGCCGACGGCGGCCGCGGTGGAGGAGACCTCGTGATCGTGCGCCCGTACCGGCCAGCCGATGCGGCGCAGGTGCACGCGGTGTGCCTGGCAACCGCCGTGGACAGCAACCCGAACGGTCCCGAGCCGGCCGATCCCGACCTGATCGGGCACGTGTTCGCCGGCCCGTACCTCGCGCTGGAGCCCGGCCTCGCCTTCGTGCTAGCCGACGAGGAGGGGGTGGCCGGGTACGTGCTTGGCGCGGCCGACTCGGTGGACTTCTACCGCAGGTGGCGGCGCGACTGGTCGCCCCGCTTCGCCGATGCCACTGTGGCTGCCGGCGCCGATCCGGACACGCCGGACGCGCGGCTGATCGGCCTGCTGGCCGCCCCCGAGCGGATGCTGCCGACCGATGTCGCGGACTATCCCGCGCACCTGCACGTCGACCTGCTCGCCAGGGCGCGCCGCCGTGGCCACGGCCGCACGCTGCTGACCACCCTGTTCGCCGCCCTCGACGCGCGCGGCGCGGCCGGCGTGCACCTCCAGGTCAGCGAGCACAACCCGAACGCGCATGCCTTCTACGCCTCGCTCGGGTTCGCCGAGTTGGCCAGGAGCGACGGCGGAATCACCTTCGGCCGACGACTGCCGTCCGCCAACTGACTTAGTTCGCACAAATTCGGGAACGAGCCGTCCGATCGCGGGAGCGATCCCCCGACTCGCCGCACGGGCCCGCGCGGCAGCAGTACCTTGGCCGGACTCGCGAACTCCCGGAGGTGCTGGCGTGCTCGACCCGACCGCGACCGGACTCGCCGCTCTCGCCGCCCAGTCCGCCGCCAAGGCGGTCGGCGGCATGGCCGTCCGGGCGTCCGCCCCGGCGTGGCGGTCGGCGGCGGGGAAGCTGCTGCCGGCGCCGGCCGAGGTCCGTCGGTCGGCGAGCTGGTCGGAACTGAAGCTGGCCGCCAAGCACCACGACGCGATCGCCGGGTACCTCGGCGGACGGTTGTGCACCGGGCTGTTGGAGCTGCTGGCGTTCCTCGAACTGGCCGAGCGAACCGCGCGGCGGGACGAGGAGAAGGACCAGCTCGCCGCCACCTTCCGGCGCGAGCTGGTGAGCCGGCTGGATCTGCCGGAGGACCGCGCCGCCGCCATAGGCGACGCGGTGTGGGCGGAACTGCACGACTGCGTCCGGCTGTCCGTGCGCGAACTGCGGGAGGCGGGCGCCTTCGCCGACGAGGACCTCGTCTACGCCGCCCGGCTGGTGCGCAGGCCCACCGAGACCGCCGACGGGCCGCAGCTGGTGAAGTCGGTTGTGGAGCGGTCCACGGCCTCGGTCAGCGTGGACCGCGTGCGCGCCGCGCACACCGCGGTGCGCGTGATCAGGGAGGCGATGCGGGAGCGCTACGCCAAGCTGGTGATGCCGCACTCCCGCGAGGACTACCGGGTGCCGATCGAGCAGATCTACGTGACGCGCACGCTGGCGCCGAGGGACTTCGACCGCAGGCTGGGCGCGTCGGAGCGGGGCGAGCCGCGCAGGCTCGACGACACGCCGGTGCCCGAGGCCGACCTGGCCGACCGGAGGTTCGTCGTCGTCGGCAACCCCGGCGCCGGCAAGAGCACCTTCATCAGACACCTGCTGTACGAGCTGGGCCGGCAGGGCGAGGAACACGGCCAGCAGGCGCCCATGGTGATCGAGCTCAAGGACCACCAGGCCCCCGACCACTCCTACACCTCGGTCCTCGCGGACCGGCTGCGCGTGGTGACCCAGGCCGAACTGGACGTCGAGACCGTGCGGGACGTGCTGCTGCTCGGCCTCGCGACGGTCGTGTTCGACGGGCTCGACGAGATCAGCGACCTGGACCAGCGGCGCTCCACGATTGACGCGATCGAGGCGTTCTGCCGGCGGTTTCCGTTGGTGCGCGTGGTGGTCACCTCGCGCGAGGAGGGGTACGTCAGCGCGCGCCTCGACCCTCAGCTGTTCCCGGTCTACCGGATTCCGGACTTCACCGATGAGCAGGTCGAGACCTACGTGCGGCGCTGGTTCGAGCTGGTCTCCGGGCCGAGGATGTTCGAGCCGGGGGAGCGGCGGGACACCTTTCTGGCGGACAGCGTGCACGTCGGCGACCTGCGCACCAATCCGCTGATGCTGTCCCTGCTGTGCATGCTCTACGAGTACGAGGGCTACATCCCGGAGAACCGCCCGCAGGTCTACGAGGACTGCGCGGAGCTGCTGTTCGAGCGCTGGGACCGGGTGCGGCGGGTGCCGCTGTCGTTCCGGGCCAACACCCAGACGCGGTACCTGGTGCAGGAACTCGCCTACTACTTCTTCTACCGGTTGGACAGCCAGGGCGGCGAGACGGAGAAGAAGCTGCGGGCGCTGGTCAGCGACTACTTCGAGCGTTCCATCGTCGGGGGTGCCACGGCAGCGCGGGAACATGCCCAGGACTTCCTGGACTACTGCGCGGGACGGGCGTGGTTGTTGACGCAGACCGGTGTCTCCGAGCGCGGCGAGCGGCTGTTCGGCTTCACCCACCGGACCTTCATGGAGTACTTCGCGGCCTGCTACATCGTCCGGCACTGCGCCCGACCGCAGGAACTGGTCAACATGGTCAGGCCGATGATCGAGTCCGGCGGCAGCGAGGTCGTCCCGCAGATCGCCATCCAGCAGCTCGACACCCGGCTGGCGTCCGCGATCGACGACTGCCTCGACCTGTTGGTGTTCGACCGCACCAGCCACGCGGAGGGGCAGGGTCGGGTCAGCCTCGAGTTCGCGCTGCGCTCGCTGCGCTTCATGCGGCCTGCCCCGCGCACCCTCACCAGGCTGTACACCGCGACGCTGCACGCGTTCGCCGAGACCTGGGACCTCTCGCTGCTGGACAAGCTGCTCGGCGCGCCCGCGGACACGCACGACCTGATCAGGGCGACGTGCCGGCGGGTGCGGGGCGAGGCGTCCCCGCTGGAGGGACACGGCAGGGCCGTCCGGGCCGCAGCCACGATCGTGCTCATCGTGCTGGACCGGCCAGACCGGCCCGCCATGACCTCGCTGAGCGGCACGATGTTCCGGTTGGTCCAGGAGGGACTGCGGGAGGTCGTGCAGTCCGATCCGGACGTCGTGAACGAGATGTACCGCAACGAGTTCCTCTCGCTGGACCTCTACGTGACGCTGATGGGCGCGCGTGCCCTGGTGTCCCAGCGGTTCACCACCAACGCGCAGACACGGGTCGAGGTGCCCGGCCCGCTCGTGCACCGGCTGACCGCGTTCTTCCTGACCGGCGAACAGGACGAGCACCTGCCCGGCATGCTCGCCGCGGTCGCCGAGGCCCCTGACGCGGTCGTGCCGATGAACGGCGCCGTCGTCGAGGCGCTGCTCGGTGTGGCGGAACGGTTCTCGACCAGGGTGATCAGGGGCGTCTATCCGTTGGAGGACACCGAGATCGGGCCGGACACGCTCGGTTTCTACCGGCTGTTCCTGGCCGCCATGTGCGCGGGCTACGAGACAGGCGGGCCGTGGCGGCGGGTGGCCGAGGGGCTCCCCGTGCTGCGCGAGGCCGTCGCGGAGGTGGCGAAGCGGTCGAGGACCACCAGGGAGGTCGACATCGGCCGGCGCGCCCTCGGCACCTGCGTCGGCCAGGTGCTGGGCAGGGCGGGCGCGGCGCCGCAGTGGGACGCGGTGTTCGAGGAGTGGGCGCTCGGTACGCGCAGGATCACGCAGGATTAGGCGGGAGCGGGCGAAGGGCGCACGCACCACTAGACGTAGCATCGACGACCGACCAAGGGACGCATTCGGCGGCCCTCGGGAGGGAGAAGCCGACACATGCTGCGACGACGGCGGCAGGGACGTGACGACCGGGCCGTGCGGGCACCCGAGCCACACCCGTCCGGCGCGCGCCCGCCGGCGATCCCGGCCGAGTTCCTGCCTCGGCACGTGGCGATCGTGATGGACGGCAACGGCCGCTGGGCCAACCAGCAGGGATTACCGCGCATCGAGGGCCACAAGCGCGGCGAGGCGGTCGTGGTCGAGGTCGCCAAGGGCGCCATCGAGCTGGGCATCAAGTGGATCTCGCTGTACGCGTTCTCCACCGAGAACTGGCGGCGCAGCCCCGAGGAGGTGCGCTTCCTGATGGGGTTCAGCCGGGACGTGATCCACCGTCGCACCGACGAGCTGGACGAACTCGGTGTGCGGGTCCGCTGGGCTGGCCGCAAGCCGAAGCTCTGGCGCAGCGTGATCAACACCCTCCAGGACGCCGAGGAGCGGACGAAGGACAACGACGTCCTCAACCTCGCCATGTGCATCAACTACGGCGGCCGCGCCGAGGTCGGCGACGCCGCGCGGGAGATCGCCAGGCTCGCCGCGGCCGGCAAGATCAATCCGGACAAGGTGGACGAGCGGACCATCGCCAGGCACCTGTACCAGCCGGACATGCCGGACGTCGACCTGTTCCTGCGGCCGTCCGGGGAGCAGCGCACGTCCAACTTCATGCTGTGGCAGGCCGCCTACGCCGAGCTGGTCTTCCAGGACATCCTGTGGCCGGACTTCGACCGCCGCGACCTGTGGCGGGCGTGCGAGGACTACGCGCGCCGCGACCGGCGGTTCGGCGGCGCGATCGACAAGCCGAGCACCGAGCCGAGTAGCGAGCCGAACGGCCAGGCGCTGACCAACTCTGCGCCGACCAACTCTGGGCCGACCATCCTTGGGCCGGGCGAACTCCCGGCACCGGAAGGACTCTGATGACCAACGAGGCCGCGAACACCGCAGCCCTGCTCACCTCGGCCCGCGAGGCCCTGGAGAAGTTCCACGACGTGCACGTCGACGACGACGGCGCGCTGACCTTCCGGCACGGCGAAGTGCCGTGCGCGGTGCAGGCCATGCAGCTGTCCGAGGGCCTGACCGTGCTGAGCCTGACGTGCGTGGTCGCCTGGGACCTGCCCGACGAGCCCGCGCTCGCCGCGTCGGCCGCCGAGCGCGCAGGTCAGGGCCTGTTCGGCACGCTCGGCGTCGTGCACACCGACCGGGGCATGGACGTCATGCTGAGGTACGCGTTCCCGGCCGACCGGCTCGAGCCGGAGCCGCTGAGCACGCTGCTGATGCTTGTCGTGTCCACCGCGTCCCAATTGCGTGGTGAGCTCCTCGAAGAGGCCGAAACCAGGTAGTCCGAGCAGACGGGTGGCCGGTGCGCGCCGCCTGGCGGACCTGGCACCATGGCCGGCGTGACTATCACCGGAGAGATCCGGGGGCCGCGGTCCGGGCCCCGGCGCCCCCGGGCCAATCGCATCAAGGTCACCTCGCTCGAGGTGCTGTGCGTGCTGCTGGTCCTCGCGCTGGTCCTACAGAACTGGCTGAACCAGGTCCTGGACGTGCCGGGGCTGCGCACGGGCGCAACGGTGTTCGTCGCGGTGTGCGTGCAGGCGATGCCGTTCCTGGTGCTCGGCGTGCTGATCAGCGGGGCGATCGCCGCGTTCGTGCCGGCCAGCATGCTGCGGAAGGTCCTGCCGCGCAGCACGGCCCTCGCGGTGCCCGTCGCCGGGCTGGCCGGGGTGGCGCTGCCGGGGTGCGAGTGCGCGTCGGTGCCCGTCGCGCGGCGGCTGATGCAGCAGGGCGTGCCGCCGGCCGTCGCGCTGTCGTTCCTGCTGGCCGCGCCTGCGGTGAACCCGATCGTGCTGGTCGCGACGGCGGTGGCGTTCCCCGGCGAGCCGAAGATGATGCTGGCCAGGTTCGTCGGCTCGATGCTCACGGCCGTGGTGATGGGCTGGCTGTGGACCAGGCTCGGCCGCGCCGAGTGGATCGCGGAGCGGGCGCTGCGCAAGCTGCCGGTGCGCGAGGGCACGTCCCGGTGGGTGGTCTTCGCCGAGACCGCGCGGCACGACCTGGCCGAGGCGGGCGGTTTCCTGGTGATCGGCGGGCTGACGGCCGCCGCGCTGAACGTGCTGGTGCCGTCGTCGTGGCTGGAGTCCATCGGCGGCCAGGTGGCGCTCGGCATCGCGGTGATGGCGCTGCTCGCGGTGATCCTGGCGCTGTGCAGCGAGGCCGACGCGTTCGTGGCCGCGTCGCTGAGTTCGCTGCCGCTGCTGCCTCGGCTGGTGTTCCTGGTGGTCGGTCCCGCGGTGGACGTCAAGCTGATCGCGCTCCAGGCCGGCACCTTCGGCCGTTCCTTCGCGGCGCGGTTCGCCCCGGCCACGTTCGTGGTCGCGGTGTGCTGTGCCGTGCTGTCCGGCGTGTTGGTCCTTGGGGGTTTCCGATGAGGCGCGAGACGCAGAACATCCTGTTGGTGCTGCTCGGCGGCGCGCTGCTGAAGATCGCCCTGACCGGCACCTTCCTGCGGTACGTGAAGCCGGCGTTGCAGCCGTTCATCATCGCCACCGGCGCGATCATGGTGCTGCTGGCGCTGGTGTCGATCGGCCGGGACATGATCGTCGCGCGGCGGCCCGAGCCGGAGCCGGACGGGGAGAGCGCCGTCGCCTCGGACGCTCCGGTCCTGGATGCGCACGGGCACGAGCACGGGCACCGTCAGCCGAAGAGCCCGTGGCTGTTGCTGCTGCCGGTGTTGGCGATCTTCCTGATCAGCCCGCCAGCCCTCGGCGCGGACACCGTGAACCGGTCTGGTGACCGCTCGGCCGCCCAGCCCAACTCGAACCAGAAGTCCTCGGACTTCGCCGCGCTGCCTTCCGGCGACGTGATTCCGTTGAAGCTCATCGACTTCGTGCAGCGGACCGCCTGGGACGACTCGGGTTCGGTGAACGACAGGGCGGTGCGGCTCACCGGGTTCGTGGTGCGCGACACCGATCCGGCCAAGGCCGGCGTGTACGTGGCCCGGCTGATGATCACCTGCTGCGCGGCGGACGCCTCGCCGGTGAAGGTGAAGCTGGCCGGCGCGGGCCTCGACACGCTCGCCAACGACCAGTGGATCCAGGTGACCGGAAAGGTGGAGGTCGGCTCCGCCACCAAGGCGACCCACTACGTGCCGACGCTGACCGTGTCCTCGATCCAGCCGACCGCGGCCCCGGCCGACCCGTACGAGTTCTGAGCCGGGCCTTCGTGTTGCGCGGGCTCATCGCGCCGCGCCATCGTGCCGTCCGGCCTTCGGCGCGACGAGCCCACGACACGGTCAGGCGTAGGTGTAGAAGCGGGTGTGGTCGAGAAGGTCGGCCGGGGTCACCGTGTTCCACGGGCGGATCGGCTGGTTGAGGGAGACCACGTCGGTGGTCGCCGAGGTCGGCAGGTAACTGGCCGCCGGGTGCAGGCTCTGCCAGTCGGCCCACAGTCGGTCGATGAAGCAGTGGTGCAGCCAGAACACCGGGTCGTTGGGCGAGTAGCCGGTGCCCATCGCCCCGCCGATCCAGACGTGCACCCGGTTGTGCAGTTCCGGACCCGTCCTGGCCCATCCCTCGAGGCCGTTGCGGAAGCCGTCGCCGGAGGTGCTGTTCCACGGCGCGACGTCGTAGACGCCGATGGCGAGCACCGCGTCGAGGTCGGTCCTGGTCGGCAGCGCGCCGACGCCGGTGCCGAGGCTCCTGGTCAGGAAGGGCGCGTCGGAGGCGCCCTCCCTGATCGGCCAGTTGCCCGTGCTGCCGGCGAACGGACCCGTGGTGACCTGGCCGTCACCGGGCTGGCCGTCGCCGCCGAGGAAGTCGTCCGCCCACAGGGACGCCGAGGTGCTGTTGTCCGCCGTCCAGTCCCAGTACGGCAGCGACACCGAAGCGTCGACCTTCTGTAACGCCCGTTCGAATTCGAGCAGGAACTGGCGATGCCACGGCAGGAATGACGGGGCACGGTGCCCGGCCCTCGGGCTGGTGTCCCGGTCATTCATGATGAAGGTGTTGTGGGTCGCGACGAAACCGTCGTAGGTGCCCTGTTTCTTCAACTGTAGAACGGCCTGAACGAAACTGTTCTTTTCGGCGGCAGTGAGTGTCGCCTGATTCTTTCGAACGCCCATGGCAACGCCCTTCCGCTTACTGGTGGTGGCCCCGGTGGCTGACCAGGACGAGGTTCGCGCCGCGCAGCGACTCGACCGCGGCGCGCGCGGTGTCGTGCGGCGAGGCGAAGGTGCGGTAGTGGTCGATGATGCTGGAGTAGCTGCTGTCCGCGTTCTGCATGACGTGCAGCGGCAGTCCGTCGATGTAGACGTTGCGTGCGGCGGTGATCCGGATCCGGCGGCCCCGGTAGACCTCGTTGATCTCCTCGGCCGCCTCGCCGAACTGGTTTCCGGCCACCAGGATTCCGGTGCCGACGACGCCGGCCACCGCGGCGCCGGCGAGTCCGAGTTTCAGCACTTCTCTGCGTCGTGGTCTGTCCTGCATTTCCTGTCCTTCGGCTTGGGGATCTGCCCAATGGCGCGCGAAACCATCCCGACGGCCGGTTTGTGTCCGGTCGGGGAGTTGCCTCGCACAATTGATCACAATGGCGACGCGCGAGTAGGTCAACGAATTCGCGCGGTGATCTGGCCGACGCCGAATGGGAGGTGCGCGTAGAATAGATTGATTGCGCAATCAATCAAATCGACGCAGGCCGAGTGAAATGGGAAAACAGGACCAACCCGGCGAACGTTACAGTTTCCGGAGATCGCCCCAGTGATCAAGATCGCGCTGCCTAGGGAGTCGCGATCCCACCGACCCCTCGCTGCGGCCGCCCCTCGGCGCTCCTGCGTGCGCGCCGCCGCCGATTCTCGACTACTTGGCGGTGCACTCCGCGCAGGTGCCGAAGATCTCCACGGTGTGGCTGACCGAGGAGAAGCCGTTCTCCTCGGCGATGCGGTCGGCCCACTTCTCCACGGCGGGGCCTTCCACCTCGACGGTGCGGCCGCAGCTGCGGCACACCAGGTGGTGGTGATGGTGGCTGGAGCACCGTCGGTAGATCGCCTCGCCGGAGTCGGTGCGCAGGACGTCCACCTCGCCTGCGTCGGCCAGCGACTGGAGCGTCCGGTACACCGTGGTCAGGCCGATGCCCTCGCCGCGCCGGCGCAGCTCCTCGTGCAGCTCCTGCGCGGACCGGAAGTCGTCCAGCTGGTCGAGCAGCTTGGACACCGCGGCTCGCTGCCTGGTCGAGCGCAGGCCGGGCACGGTGGCCGAGGGGCGTTCGCTGGTGGTCACGGTTCCTCCGTCCGGTGTGCGGCGCTTTCCTCGACGTGGACGACGGCGTCCACCACGATGTGCGACAGGTGCTCGTCGACCAACCGGTAGACGACCTCTCTGCCGTGCCGTTCGCCGTCCACCACGCCCGCGGACTTGAGCACCCGCAGGTGCTGGCTGATCAACGGCTGCGCCACACCGAGCGCCTCGACCAGCTCGTGCACGCACCGGTCCGCCTCGCGCAGTTGGAGCACGATCGCGATGCGCACCGGCGCCGCCAGCGCGCGCAGCAGGTCGCCGGCCGCGGCAAGGGTTCTGGTCGGGCGCGGCGGCGCTGGGTGAGCGCCGGATCGTTCCGAAGAGTGCGCGTGCTCGGCCGGCAACCGGACCGGGGCAGTTCCCACGGGACCTACCGTCCTCTCCGGGGGCTCGAGCTAGCTGGAATGGATTTTCACTGCCATCACATCGTAGGCGCTGTTCGCCGCGACCTGCCCAGGGCCAGGTCAGCGCAGCAGCGACAGGGCGATCAGCACCAGGACGGCGAACACGACCACCCGGAACACCCGGTCGAGTGTGCCGAGCACCTTCCAGGTCGCGGTGAGCAGCATCAGGACCAGCAGGGCCAGCACGCCGAGCAGGGCGGCGCCAAGGGGCCCGCGCTGCCACACGCCGACGCCGAACAGCGCCGCGACGACGAGGAAGGCCGCCACCGGTGGCACGCGGGAGAGCATGCCGTTGCCCGGCAACAGGGTGCGCGATGAGCGGTTGGATGCCACTGGGGCCGTCCCTTCTACTGAGGGTGGACGGGCCTATGGTGCTGCATCGTGCCATCCCGGTCGATGCCGGCCGTCGGTGCTTTTTCTCGGGGTGGATCCACCGGAGGGCGGTTGTCGTGCTGCTGGTCTGTAGGTTCGCCGTCGCCGAGGCCGACGCGCCCGCCTTCGTCGTGCGGGCCCGGCGCGCGCTCGAGCTGCTCACCGCGCAGCCGCGCTGCCTTCGCGGGGTGCTCGGCAGGGCCACCGACGAGCCGGACCGCTGGGTGCTGACCGTCGAGTTCGAGTCGGTGGTGGCCTACCGCAGGGCGATGTCACCGTTCGAGGTCCGCGAGCACGTCGTGCCGCTGCTGTCCGAGGCGCTGGCCGACGAGCCCGCCGCGTTCGAGGTTCTGCTGGACGGCGCGGACGGCTCGGTGCGCACTCACACGAGCCTGCTCGCCGCCGACGCTGGCACCGTTCGGCTCGGCGAGGCCGCCGGACCGACCACTCCTCGTTAGAGCCCCTCCTCGTTAGGGCCCCGGCACGACGGTGTTCGACTGAGAGTTCCTACCCTCACCCGATCGTGGAAGGGTCGTGAGCTGGGACTCCGCCCGTCTGACACGTCGCGCGATTGGCTACGCTGGTAGCCCGCCGCATCGCGTACTACTTCCTGGAGTGTCCGTGCCCGCCGATCGCATCGAGACCGTCGTCAGCCTCTGCAAGCGCCGCGGGTTCGTCTACCCGTGCGGCGAGATCTACGGCGGCACGAGGTCGGCGTGGGACTACGGCCCGCTCGGCGTCGAGCTGAAGAACAACATCAAGCGCGCCTGGTGGAAGTTCATGGTGCAGGGCCGCGAGGACGTCGTCGGCCTCGACTCCTCGGTGATCCTGCCCAAGGACGTCTGGGTGGCCTCCGGGCACGTCGGCGCGTTCCACGACCCGTTGGTGGAGTGCACCTCCTGCCACAAGCGCTTCCGCGCCGACCAGCTGGCCGAGGAGTACGCCGAGCGCACCGGCAAGGCGACCACCGAGGACGACATCTCCGACGTGCCGTGCCCCAACTGCGGCACCCGCGGCCAGTACACCGAGCCGCGCGAGTTCAACATGATGCTCAAGACGCACCTTGGCCCGGTGGAGTCCGAGGAGGGCGTGCACTACCTGCGCCCGGAGACCGCGCAGGGCATCTTCGTCAACTTCCTCAACGTGCAGACGACCTCGCGCAAGAAGCCGCCGTTCGGCATCGGCCAGATCGGCAAGTCGTTCCGCAACGAGATCACGCCGGGCAACTTCATCTTCCGTACCCGCGAGTTCGAGCAGATGGAGATGGAGTTCTTCGTCGAGCCGGGCACCGACGAGGAATGGCACCAGTACTGGATCGACGAGCGCACCCGCTGGTACACCGATCTGGGTATCTCCAAGGACAATCTGCGCCAGTACGAGCACCCCAAGGACAAGCTCTCGCACTACTCGAAGCGGACCGTTGACCTCGAGTACCGCTTCCAGTTCGGCGGCCAGGAGTGGGGCGAGCTGGAGGGCATCGCCAACCGGGGCGACTTCGACCTCAACACGCACTCCAACCACTCCGGTGTCGACCTGTCCTACTTCGACCAGGCCACGAACTCCCGTTACCGGCCGTTCGTGATCGAGCCGGCCGCCGGCGTCGGGCGCCCGCTGATGGCCTTCCTGCTGGAGGCCTACACCGAGGACGAGGCGCCCAACGCCAAGGGGGGCGTGGACAAGCGCGTCGTGCTGAAGCTGGACCGGCGGCTCGCGCCCATCAAGGCCGCGGTGCTTCCGTTGTCCCGCAACCCCGAGCTGTCCCCGAAGGCCCGGGATCTCGCGACCGCGTTGCGGCGCAACTGGAACGTCGACTTCGACGACGCTGGCGCGATCGGTCGGCGCTACCGGCGGCAGGACGAGATCGGCACGCCGTTCTGCGTGACGGTCGACTTCGACACGCTCACCGACAACGCGGTGACGGTCCGGGAGCGCGACACCATGGCGCAGGAACGCGTGTCGCTCGACCAGATCGAGTCCTACCTGGCCGCCCGCCTGATCGGCTGCTGACCCACCACCTCGACGCGGTCCGTCCTTCATGACAGTTGTCATGGTCAGGACGTGACGCGCGGCCTCTGCGGGAAACTCCGTCGCGCAGCACGCTGATGGCATGACGGACACAACTTCCCGCCAGGCAGTGCGGAACGGGGCCGCGGTGAGCATCGCCGGGCTGCGCAAGCACTACGGCGAGGTGCGCGCGGTCGACGGCGTCAACCTGGTGATCGCCCCGGGCGAGGTGGTCGCGCTGCTCGGCCCCAACGGCGCCGGCAAGTCGACGACCGTGGACATGCTGCTCGGGCTGAGCAAGCCGGACGCGGGCGACATCACCGTGTTCGGCCAGACGCCGAGGCAGGCGGTGAGCGCGGGGTCGATCGGCGCGATGCTCCAGACCGGCGCGCTGCTGGAGGACGCGACCGTCGCCGAGACGGTCGGCCTGTTCGCCGCGCTGCACCACCGGCCGCTGCCGCTGGCCGAGGCGCTGGAGCGGGCCGGCATCGCCGACCTGGCCGACCGCCGCTCCACCAAGCTCTCCGGCGGCCAGAAGCAGCGGGTGCGCTTCGCGCTCGCCCTGGTCAGCGACCCCGACCTGATGGTGCTCGACGAGCCGACCGTCGCGATGGACGTGGAGACCCGCCGCCAGTTCTGGCGCTCGATGCGGCACTTCACCGACTCCGGCCGCACGGTCCTGTTCGCCACGCACTACCTGGAGGAGGCCCAGGAGTTCGCCGACCGCGTCGTGCTGATGCGCTCCGGCCGGATCGTCGCGGACGGCTCCGTCGCCGAGGTCCGCGCGATGGTGTCCGGGCGCACGCTGCGCGCGATCGTGTCCGGCGCGACCGAGGGGACGCTGGCGAACCTGGCCGGCGTGCGCGCCGTCGAGCTGCGCGGCGAGCAGGCCGTGCTCACCTGCGACGACTCCGACCTGGCCGTGCGAGCCCTGCTGCACACCTTCCCGCAGGCCCGTGACATCGAGATCAACGCCGTCGGCCTGGAAGACGCCTTCCTCGCGCTGACCTCCGAAGGAGCACAGTCGTGAACGTCAAGTACCTCGCACTGGAGATCAAGCGCGTCGTCCGCAACCCGCGCTTTCTGATCTTCACCGTCGGCCTCCCGGTGGTCTTCTACTTCCTGTTCTCCTCGATCAATGCCCAGGGCAACGACGCCGACCGCGTGCGCGTGGTCGTCATGGTCGGCATGGCGGCCTTCGGCGGCCTGACCGCGGCGGTCTCCAGCGGCACCAGGATCGCCGTCGAGCGGGGCGCAGGCTGGCAACGCCAGCTGCGGCTCACTCCGATGTCCGGCGGCGCCTACCTGGTCACCAAGGCGCTGGTCGGCATGATCGTCGGGCTCGGCCCGCTGCTGTTGGTCTGCCTGATCGGCGGCCTCACCGGGGTGCACCTGACCGCGGCGGAGTGGCTCCAGGTCACCGCGGGCACCTGGATCGGCCTGCTGCCGCTGGCCATCCTCGGCGTGCTGGTCGGCCAGCTGGCCACGCCGGACAGCGTGCAGGCCATCGGCAGCGGCGTGTTCCTGCTGCTGAGCATGTTCGGCGGGCTGTGGTTCCCGCCGGCCGCCATGCCGTCCTGGCTGGCCAACATCGCGCACGTGGTGCCCAGCTTCTGGTACGGCGGCATCGGCCGCGGCGTGGTCTTCCACGACCTGAACGTGGGGACCACGGTGCTGGTGCTCGGCGCGTGGACGGTCGGGCTGGCTGCCCTGGCCGCCCGCCGGTTCCGGGCCGACACCGCCAGGGTCTGAGCAGAGGGTCTGACCGCAGGGTCTGACCGGGGAATCTGGCCGGGCGACAGGACGAGGACGGGGGCCGTAGCGTGAGCGACGTGGAGATGTCGAAGGAGTCGCAGGGTCCGTTCGGGCCGAAGGTCGGCAAGGGCTGGCCGGTGATGGGCCTGTTCTTCGTGCTGGCCTGGATGCCGGCCATCGGCTGGGGTGTGGTGCACAGCGACCTGCCCACCTGGCGCATGTGGACACTGCTGGCCCTGCTCACCCTCTACGCCGTCGGCTACCTCGTCCTGCCGTTCCTGTTGTGGGGCCGGCCGGTCCGGAACCGGCTGTTCGCGATCTTCGCCCACCTTGGGGTCGGGATCGCGCTGGTGATCGGCCTCGGGCTCGACTCGATGCCCCTGCTCATCTACGCGCTGGCCATGGCCAGCTTCGCGCTGCCGACGCGGCCGATGCTGATGATCAACGGCGGCACGCTGGCGGGCTTCGCGGTGATCATCCTGGTGACCAGTCCGGTGCACGGCCCGTGGAGCTCGTGGGTCACCCTGATCTCGATCACGGGGTGCCTGTCCGCGATGGGGCGGATGCTCCACGTGAACCGGCGGTTGCAGGAGGCCCAGGCCGAGATCGCCGCGCTGGCGGTGTCGGGGGAGCGCGCACGGCTCGCCCGCGACCTGCACGACATCCTCGGGCACAGCCTCACCACGATCACCCTCAAGGCGGGCCTGGCCAGGCGCGTGCTGGAGACCTCCGACGACCGGGATCGCGCGATGGGCGAGATCCGCGAGGTCGAGGAGCTGTCCAGGCAGGCCCTCGGCGACGTGCGGGCCACCGTGTCCGGCTACCGCGAGGTGTCGCTGTCCGGGGAGCTGGTCGGGGCGCGCGCCGCGCTGCGGGCGGCCGAGGTCGCCGCCGACCTGCCGCACGCGGTCGACAACGTCCGGCCCGAGCTGCAACAGGCCTTCGGCTACGTGCTGCGCGAGGGCGTGACGAACGTGCTCCGGCACAGCCAGGCGACCCGCTGCGAGGTGCGGCTCGGCGAGAACTGGCTGGAGGTGCGCGACAACGGCCGGTCCAGCTGTGCCAAGGTGACGAGTTCACGGGACAGCGGCGGCGGCAACGGCCTGTCCGGTCTCGCCGACCGGGTGGCCGAGGTCGGCGGCACGATCGAGGCCGGTCCGCTGCCCGAGGGTGGTTTCTCCCTGCGCGTCCGCGTCGGGGAGATCGCGACAGGGGACCAACCGGAAGACAGGACGGACTCAGTGGTGCAGCGCAGGACCAGCCAGGTGCGGCCCTCGGTGGGGCTCGCGTGATCCGTGTGCTGTTGGCCGACGACCAGGCCCTCGTGCGCGGCGCGCTGGCCTCCATGCTCGGCCTCGAGGCGGACATCGAGGTGGTCGCCCAGGTCAGTTCCGGCGACCAGGTGGTCGCGGCCGCGCGGGAGACCAACCCCGACGTGGCGTTGTTGGACGTGCAGATGCCCGGCAAGGACGGCCTGACCGCCGCCGCCGAGCTGCGCGACGCGCTGCCGAGCTGCCGGGTGGTCATCTGCACCACGTTCGGCAGGCCCGGCTACCTCGCCCGCGCCATGTCGGCGGGCGCGGCCGGGTTCGTGGTCAAGGACGCGCCGCCGGAGCAGCTGGTCGACGCGGTCCGCCGGGTGCACTCCGGGCTGCGCGTGGTCGACCCGGTGCTGGCGGCGGAGTCGTTGGCCAGCGGCAGCAGCCCGCTGACCGACCGGGAGCGGGACGTGCTGCTCGCCGCGCGCGACGGCGGCACGGTGTCGGACGTGGCCAAGGCGCTGCACCTGTCCGAGGGAACGGTCCGCAACCACCTGTCCTCGGCGATCGGCAAGACCGGCGCGCGCACCAGGGCGGAGGCCATCCGGCTCGCCGAGGAGCGCGGCTGGCTGTGAGGCGCAGGTGAGCCGGAGCGGGGCTCGCGGCACGGCCGGGCGAATTCTGGAACGATGCGTGGCGTGTCCCCACACTCAGGAGTCCGCCGGTTGGTGCTGCGGGTGGTGCTCGGCGCCTGCTTGATCGGTGGGCTGGTGGTCGGCGGCACGGCGTTCCGGGTGTGGCAGGTCGCGAGAGTCGACGACCGCAGCCCGGCCGACATCGCGGTGGTGCTCGGCGCGGCCCAGTACAACGGGCGCCCGTCGCCGGTGCTTCAGGCCCGGCTCGAACACGCCAAGAGCCTGTTCGACGAGGGCGTGGTGCGGTACCTGCTGACCACCGGCGGCCGGCAGCCCGGCGACAAGTACACCGAGGGGCAGGCCGGCCAGATGTGGTTGGCCGCGCACGGCGTGCCGGAGGACCGGATCGTCGTGGTCGGGGAGGGGCGCGACACCCTCGGCAGCATGCAGGCCGTCGCGACGGTCGCCAAGGAGCGCGGCCTGTCCACCGCGATGATCGTCAGCGACCCGTGGCACTCGTTGCGGGCGCGCACGATGGCGCAGGACGCCGGCCTCAGGGCGTGGACCTCGCCGACGCACAGCGGGCCGATCGTGCAGACCAGGGACACCCAGAGCCGCTACATCTTGCGCGAGACCGGCGCGCTGCTGTACTACCGGCTGTTCCACGCGCCCGCGGACGACTTCGGCACCGAGGTCGGTTGAGTTGGGCGAGGTGCGCGACGACCCGAACCCCGCCGAGTACTCCGAGCGCTCCGAGTACTCCGAATACGACACAGAGCGGCTGCTGGCCGAACCGCCCAAGCTCGGCGCGCTGCCCGGCACCAAGGGAGAGCGGCGCACGCCGTTCGCCAGGGACCGCGCCAGGGTGCTGCACTCGGCCGCGCTGCGCAGGCTGGCCGGCAAGACCCAGGTGGTCGGGCCCGGCGAGGGCGCCGAGGTCAGCGGCGTGCCCAGGACCCGGCTCACGCACTCCCTCGAGGTCGCCCAGATCGGCAGGGGCATCGGCGAGGAACTCGGCTGCGACCCCGACCTGGTGGACACCGCGGGCCTCGCGCACGACATCGGCCATCCGCCCTTCGGCCACAACGGCGAGCGGGCGCTGGACGAGGTGGCGCAGCCGTGCGGCGGGTTCGAGGGCAACGCGCAGACGCTGCGCATCCTGAGCCGGCTGGAACCCAAGGTGCTCGGCGTGCCGGGCGACGGCCGTGGATACGGGCTGAACCTGACCAGGGCGTGCCTGGACGCGGCCACCAAGTACCCGTGGCCGCGCACGCCGGGTGTGGTGAAGTTCGGCGCCTACGAGGACGACCTCGACGTGTTCGACTGGGTCCGGCTCGGCGCGCCGAACCGGAAACGGTGCCTGGAGGCCCAGGTGATGGACTGGGCCGACGACGTCGCGTACTCGGTGCACGACGTGGAGGACGCGGTGCTCGCGCACCGGATCTCGCTGGCCGCGCTGCACGATCCCGGCGAGCGGGCCGCGATCGCCGAACTCGCCGCGAAGCACTTCTCCGCCGAACCGACCTCGGCGCTCGAGGAGGCGGCGAAGGAGCTGTTGACGCTGCCGGTGATCGCCGCGCTGGCCGGCGCGGAGTACGACGGGTCGCTCGGCGCGCAGGTCGCGCTGAAGCAGCTGACCAGCGAGCTGGTCGGCCGGTTCGCCTCGGCCGCGATCACCGGCACGCGGCGGGTGCACGGCGACGGGCGGCTGCGCAGGTACGCGGCTGACCTCGTGGTGCCGCCGCTGGTCGCTGCGGAAGTCGCGCTGCTCAAGGCGATGGCGGTGCGGTACGTGATGAGCGACCCTGACCGGCTGGCCATGCAGCGGCGGCAGCGGGAGCTGCTCGCGGAACTGTTCGCCGCGCTGTGTGACCGCGCGCCCTCGGCGCTGGCCCCCGAGTTCCGGCCGGCCTGGCTGGCTGCCAAGCACGACACCGGGCGACTGCGGGTCGTGGTGGACCAGGTCGCCTCGCTGACCGACGCGCAGGCGGTCGCCTGGCACGGCGCGCTCGTCGCCGGCTGAGCCCACCGGCCGTCCCACGGGCTGCTGAGCCCGCGGGACGGCCGGGATTCGGGTCACCGCACGAAGTTCTCAGTGATAGATGACCTCGTTCTCCGCCTTCTTGTCGCACTGCCACTGGATGAGGGCCGCGCCGTTGGCGGCGGAGTCGCCGTTGACGTTGAGGCACAGTCCGCTGTACAGGTTCTGCATCACGAACGCCGTGCTGCCGTCCAGATTGTCCTGGAGCCACAGTTCGTTCTGGGCGTAGCTGTCGCAGGGCCACTGAATGAGCTGGGTGCCCCAGGTCTTCGAGTACCCGGGCACGTTCAGGCACAGTCCGCTGTTGCGGCTGCGGAAGGTGAACACGGTGCGGCCGTAGCGTTCGTACGGGCCCTCGGGATACCACACCTCGTTGGCCTGCCACGGAAAGGTGCAGTCCCACAGGTCGATCGCGGTGCCCTGGCTCTTGGACCAGCCGGGGTCGTCGATGCACCGGGCGTTTCCGTGCACGTAGAAGTAGAACTCGGAGTCGTAGGGCCCGAACGTGGGGGACACGGACGCCGCCCGGTGCGGGCTCGCGGCCGTGCCGTGGCCGGGGGTGGCTGGCGAGGACTGCGCGGGCGAGGACTGCGCTGGCGAGGACTGCGTCGCCGCGCCGGCGGCCGGCGCGGAGCAGGCGAGGGCGAGCACCGCGCCGACCACGGCCAGCGGGGCCAGCCAGGACCTGCGGATTCGATTTCGCATTGGTTCGGCTCCTTGAATGCGCGGCGCGGCCGTTCCGCGCCGGCGGCCTGTCGCGGGAAACCTACGTACTTCCCGGCCCGATGGAATCGCGCCGTGGTTGCGTCCTTCGGTACCGCGGAAAGCCCACTCCGGCCGGTCGGGGTGAACCCCGCGCGGTAGTCGCGGGTAGGCCCGGAGTTGACGGCGGAGTTGTGCCCAGAGCGAACGACGGCGGCCCGGCTGTGAGCGGTGGCACACTCGAGTACATGGCCGAGGATGAGTTACGGCGTCCACCGGGCCGAGCGTGGCCGTGGCGTCGACCGAGTCGTGAACCAGTGCCAGCCGACCCGAGCGGTCTGTTCCGGGACGACCCCGACGACGGGGACGACGGCTCCGCCGGCGTCCGCGAGCCGAGACACCCCAAGCCGTCCGGGCCGATGACCGACGCGGGGGAGCGCCCACCGCCCGAACCCGACCTCGTCGTCCAACTGCCCGACGCGCGCCAGTAGCCGGCGCGCCAGTAGCCGGCAGTCCGCCCGCCCGCCGGGAGTGCGCGTGCGGTCCGCACCGAGGAGAGTGCAGTGGTGACCGATCGAACACACCTGGCGTTCGCGCTCGCCCTGCACCGCCTCGTCGCCCCCGACGCGGAGCGCAACGCGTGCTGGTCGCCGTACTCGGTGGCCAGCGCGCTCGGCATGGCCGCCCAGGCCGCGCGCGGCGAGACGAAGGCGGAACTGCTCGCCCTGCTGGTCGGCGACCCGGCAGGCGACGTGCGCAAGCAGGCCGAACTGCTGGTCGCCGCAGCGCAGCTCGACGAGGTGCCGTACGGGGAGTCACCGACCCTGTCGGTCGCCAACACGCTGTGGGCGTGGTCCGAGCTGCCGATCAACGAGGACTTCGTGGTCGACCTGGCCGGCTGGCCGGGCGGCAGGGTCCGCACCGCGCCGTTCCGGGCCGACCCCGACGGCGCGCGCCGGATGATCAACGCCGACGTCGCCGACACCACCATGGGCCTGATCCCCGAGCTGATCCCGTCGGGCGCCGTCGACGAGGACACGGTCGCGTCCCTGGTCAACGCGCTCTACCTGCGCGCGGCCTGGCGGGAGACGTTCGCCAAGGCGCGGACCGAGTCCCGGCCGTTCCACGGGCCCGCCGGCACCCGGCCGGTCGCGACGATGTGCCGCACCGGCCTGGCCGGCTACGCGGCGGCCTCGGGCTGGCAGGTCGTCACGGTGCCGGCGGCCGGCGGCGTCGACGCGGTGGTGCTGCTGCCCGACGGCGACCTGGCCGAGGCGGAGGCCGCCCTGGACGCGGACCGGCTCGCCGCGCTGCTGGCCGCGCCGACGTCCACCAGGATCGAGCTGTTCCTGCCGAAGGTGGACGTGGAGGTCGGCGTGGCGCTGACCGGACCGCTGCGGCAGTTCGGCGTCGAGCGGCTGTTCACGGGGGCGGCCGACCTCACCGCGCTGAGCCCCGACCCGCGCCTGTGCGTCTCGGACGTGCTGCACCGGTCGGTGCTGCGGATCGACGAGGAGGGCCTTGAGGGCGCGGCGGCCACCGCCGTGCTGATGCGGACGCTGGCGATGATGGGCCCGCGCCCCGACCCGCCGGTGGTCCGGGTGGACCGCCCGTTCCTGCTGCTGGTCCGGCACGCGGCCACCGGCGCGATCTACTTCCTGACCAGGATCACCCAGCCCTGATCGCGAGTTTCCCCCTGGGCTGTCACGCTTTCCAGCCCGCCCTCGTCTGTCCGGTGAACGGCCCGCGCGAGGCGGGTCTGCCCAGGCAGGGGAGAGTGTCATGCCGCGTATCGCAGGCGTACCGACCGCCGACGCGACCTGGTTGACCAGGATCGCCTACTGGTTCGCCCGCCGCCGCTTCGGCGCGGTGCCCGAGCCGGTCACCATCGTCGCGCACCACCCGAAGCTGATGATGGCCAGCGCCCGCCACGAACTCGCCGTCGAGAAGGCGACCACCGTGCTGCCGACCGGCCTCGGCGACCTCGTCGTCTACCGGACGGCCGTCCGGCTCGGCTGCTCGTGGTGCATTGACTTCGGCACCATGCTCCAGAAGCACCAGGGGCTGGACATCGAGCGGCTCAAGGAGATCCACGACTACGCCACCTCGCCCAGCTACACCGAGCTGGAGCGGCTCGCCCTCGCCTACGCCGACGCGATGACCGACACGCCGACCTCGGTCACCGACGAGCAGTTCGCCGAGCTGGACCGCCGCCTCGGTCACCGGGGCGTCCTCGAACTCACCTACCTGATCGCCCTGGAGAACATGCGCGCCAGGATGAACCACGCCCTGGGAATCACCGATCAGGGCTTCACCTCGGGCGACGCCTGCCGCGTCCCGGTGCCCCCCGACGCCGAGGTCAGAACTGGACGCGCGTGAGCTTGTCCGGGTTGACGATGTCGTAGAGGGCGACGATCCGGCCGTCCCTGATCGCGAACGCGGCGACCCTGCGGGACATCGGCGGGTGCTCCTCGTCGCCGGCCGTCGCGTAGAGCAGCACGCCGAGGTCGCCGTTGACCAGGGCGGGCCGGCCGGCCGTCGCCGCATCGGCGCCGTACCGGCGCAGCAGGCCGAGCATGAACCTGGCGACCTTGTCCGCCCCGGTGATGATCCGCGCCGCGGTCTTCGCCTTGCCGTCGCTGTCCCCGACCAGCACGACGTCGGGGTGCAGCAGGCTCAGCACGCCGTCGACGTCGCCCATGGCCAGCGCCGCGAGGAACTTCTCCAGCACCTCGCGCTGCTCGTCGAGGGCGACCCTCGGCGGCGGGTCGGCCTGCGCGGCGGCCTTGCGGCCCCGCGAGGCGTGCTGCCGCGCGGTCTCCACTGAGCAGCCGAGCGCGTCCGCGATCTCGGCGAACGGCATGGCGAGCGCGTCGTGCAGCACGAAGGCCACCCGCTGTTCCGGGGTGAGCCGGTCGAGCACGGTCAGCGCGGCGAGGCGCACGCCGTCCTCGCGCACCACGACGTCGAGCGGGTCCTCGGCCGGGGAGCCGGAGAGGGACGTCACCACGGGCTCCGGCAGCCACGGGCCGACGTACCGCTCCCGCCGGGCGGTGGCCGAACGCAGCCGGTCGAGGCAGATCCGGCCGACCACGGTCGTCAGCCAGCCGCGCAGGTCGCGGATCTCCGCCCTGGAGTGCGCGGTGAGGTTCGTCAACCGCAGCCACGCCTCCTGCACGGCGTCCTCGGCGTCGGCGCGGCTGCTGGTGAGCCGGTAGCCGACGCCGAGCAGGTGCGCGCGCTCCCGCGTGAAGATCCTCGCCAGTTCCTCGTCCCCGACTGTCACGAATGCAGTCTGCCCCAGGGTTACCCGGGCTCGGTGTCCGGTCTCGGCAGTCCGGCAAAGGTGTCTACACTCGCTCGACGTGGCAGGACGTATCCGGGACAGCGATATTGCCGAGGTGCGGGAGCGCAACCGGATCGACGACGTTGTCGGCGAGTACGTCGCGCTGCGCAGGGCCGGCGGGGGCGCGATGAAGGCGCTGTGCCCCTTCCACGACGAGAAGTCGCCGTCGTTCAACGTGCGGCCATCGCACGGCACCTTCCACTGCTTCGGCTGCGGCGAGGGCGGCGACGTGATCGCCTTCGTGATGAAGATCGACCACCTGAGCTTCGTCGAGTCCGTCGAGCGGCTGGCCGACCGGGTCGGCATCCACCTGACCTACGAGGGCGGCGGCGCGAGCGTCCAGCGCGACCGGGGCACCAGGTCGCGGCTGCTGGAGGCGCACCGCGCGGCCGCCGAGTTCTACACCGAGCAGCTGCGCACCTCGGACGCCCTCAAGGCGCGGGAGTTCCTCGCCGAGCGCGGCTTCGACGAGGCCGCCGCGAGCGCGTTCGGCTGCGGGTTCGCCCCGGCGGGCTGGGACAAGCTCACCAAGCACCTCCTCGGCCGGGGGTTCGAGCTTGAGGAGCTGTACAAGGCGCAGCTGGCCAAAGAGGGTCGGCAGGGGCCGATCGACCGGTTCCACCGCAGGCTGCTGTGGCCGATCAGGGACCTTGGCAGCGACGTCGTGGGCTTCGGCGCGCGCCGGATCTTCGAGGACGACCAGATCCAGGCGAAGTACCTGAACACGAGCGAGAGCCCGATCTACAAGAAGTCTCAGGTGCTGTTCGGCCTCGACCTGGCCAAGCGGGAGATCTCCCGCCGGCACCAGGTCGTCGTCGTCGAGGGCTACACCGACGTGATGGCGATGCACTTGGCGGGCGTGACCACCGCGGTCGCCTCCTGCGGCACGGCGTTCGGCAGCGAGCACATCTCGGTGCTGCGCAGGCTGTTGATGGACGACGACACCTTCCGCGGCGAGGTGATCTTCACCTTCGACGGGGACCAGGCCGGGCAGAAGGCCGCGCTCAAGGCGTTCGACGACGAGCAGCGGTTCGCCGCGCAGACGTTCATCGCGGTGGCCCCCGACGGCATGGACCCGTGCGAGCTGCGCCAGGCCAAGGGCGACGTCGCGGTGCGGGACCTGGTCGCCAGGCGGCAGCCGCTGTTCACCTTCGCCATCAAGGCGTTGTTGGCCGAGCACGACCTGGACACCGCGGAGGGCCGCGTCGGCGCGCTGCAACGCACCGTGCCGCTGGTGGCCAGGATCAAGGACACCTCGCTGCGCGACGAGTACGCGCGGCAGCTCGCCGGCTGGGTCGGCTGGGAGGACACCGGCGCCGTGGTCCGGCGGGTCCGCGAGCAGGTCGGCGCCCCGGCCGCTGCGCCGGAGCGCCGCGCCCGCCGCGCCGACCCGAACCAGGCGGCGCTCGAGGTGGACACGAGCGGCCCGGCCAGGCCGGACCGACGCGATCCCCGGCTGCTCAGCCAGCGCGAGCTGCTCAAGGCCGCGCTCCAGGAGCCCGCGCTGGCCGGCCCGATGTACGACTCGCTGTCCGCGGAGGCGTTCACCGACCCCGCCTACGCGGCGGTGCACCAGGCCGTGCTCGCGGCAGGCGGCACGAGTTCCGGGCTGTCCGGGCCAGCGCTGGTCGAGGCCGTCGTGCAGCACTGTCCACATCAGACAACCCGCTCGCTGGTCAGCGAGTTGGCGGTGGAACGGTTGCGCGCCAAGGGAGAGGCCGACTCCCGGTACGTGTCCGCGGTGCTGGCTGCGGTGCAGGCCGAGCTCGTCGCGCGGCAGATCGCGGACGTGAAGTCCAGGCTGCAACGGCTTTCGCCGATCAACGACACCGAGGAGTACCACGCCCAGTTCGGCGACCTGGTCGCGCTGGAGCAGTACCGCAAGGCGTTGGGCGAACAGGCTTCGGGGGCGATGTGATGGCGGGTCGGCTGCGCGGGTTGATCACCAGGTTGGCCAGCGGCGGACTGCCGGAGGGCTTCGCGGGGAAGCTGGCCGCCGAGGAGAACGTGCTGGCCGTCGCGGCGGTGCGCGGCGGCGGGCACCTCGTCGCCACCTCGCACGGGCTGTGGCTGCCGGAGGGTTCGACGACCAGGCACGTCGGGTGGCACCTGGTCAGCAAGGCGACCTGGGGCAGCGGCGCGCTCGCGGTGGTCGAGGCGGAGCAGACCGGGACGGCGGGGGAGGCCGTGCTGCTGACCGACCAGCCGACCAGGCGGTTCGTGCTGGACGAGCCCGGCAAGGTGCCGCAGGTCGTGCACGCGCGGGTGACCGGCTCGATCAAGTCCAGTCACCGCAGGGATTTTCCCGGCGGCGGCGCGTGGTTCGTGCAGCGCAAGATCGTCGGCAGGGACTGGGTGGTCCTCCAGGTGCGCGCGGACCGGGGGACGGACCTGGAGGCCGTGCGCAGGGTGGCCGCCGAGGTCGCCGAGCGGATCAGCGTCGCCAGACCCAAACAGCCCTGAGTCACCGCTTGCGCCATGCAGTACGCTTGTACTGTTTGGAGGTGCGCGATGTGGGACCCCACCAAGTACCTGGCCTTCGCCGACCATCGGGACAGGCCCTTCCATGAGCTGGTCGCCAGGATCGACGCGACCGTGCCCCGCCGCGTGGTCGACCTCGGCTGCGGGCCGGGCAACCTGACCGTCCTGTTGGCCAAGCGCTGGCCGGACGCGGCGCTCGATGCGCTCGACTCCTCGCCGGACATGGTCGCCGCAGCCAGGGAACGCGGGCTCGACGCCGTCGTAGCCGACGTGCGGGACTGGACGCCCGCCGGGGACACCGACGTCCTGGTCACCAACGCCGTGCTCCAGTGGGTGCCCGACCACGCCGCACTGCTCCGGCAGTGGGTCGAGGCGATGCCGTCGGGCGCGTGGCTGGCCATGCAGGTGCCGGGCAACTTCGATCAGCCGTCGCACGCACTCGTCCGCGAACTGACCGGGCTGTCGCGCTGGCGGGACCGGCTCGGCGGCGCCGCGCCCCGCGACCCCGACGCGGTGCTCACCGCGGCCGGGTACGCGGCGGTGTTCGCCGACGCCGGCTGCGCCGTGGACGCATGGGAGACCACCTACCTCCAGCGCCTTGAGGGGCAGGACCCCGTGCTGGAGTGGATCTCCGGGACGGCGCTGCGGCCGATCAGAGCCGCCCTCGACGACGAGGCGTGGGCCGAGTTCGCCGGGGAGCTCGCGCCGAGGCTGCGGGAGGCCTACCCGGCGCGCCAGGACGGCACGACGTGGTTCCCGTTCCGGCGGGTGTTCGCGGTGGCGAGGACGGCCTGATGGACCAGGGCACGGTGCGGACGTGCGTCAGATATCCGGTGAAGTCGCTGCTCGGTGAGGAGGTGGACCGGGTCGAGGTGGACCAGCGGGGCGTCGTCGCCGACCGGTGGTGGGCGCTGCGCACGCCGGAGGGGCGGTTCGGCTCGGGCAAGAGCACCCGGCGGTTCGTGCGCCTGCCGAAGCTGCTGGAGATGTCGTCCAGGCTGTCCAACGGCGGTGCGGTGCTGCGGCTGCCGGACGGCCGGGAGTTCGACGTGGCCGACCCGGAGCTGAGCCCGCCGCTGTCCGAGGTCGTCGGCCAACCCGTGGCGGTCGCGCGGGAGAGCGACGTCTGGCACATGGACGGCGGGGCGGTGCACCTGGTCACCACGGCGTCGCTGCGGTGGTGGTCGGAGGTCGTCGGCGAACCGGTGTCCTGGCGGCGATGTCGGCCCAACTTCGTCGTGGACCTGCCCGGCGAGGACCGACTGGAGGACCGCTGGGTCGGCCGGATGCTGGCCGTCGGCGACGCCGTCCTCGAGGTCGACGAGACGACCGAGCGATGCGTGATGATCGGCCACGGTCAGGGAGCGCTGCCCGCCGTTCCCGGCCTGCTCAAGTCGCTGGCCGGAATGGCGCTCACCTTCGGCGTCTACGCCCGGGTCCTGCGGCCCGGCCTGGTGTCCGTAGGGGACCAGGTAGCCCTGGTCTGAGCGCGGCTAGACCCTGGGGGTGCCCGAACGGCGCCGGCGCCGGTCACCGAGCCCGACGGCGTCGCTCGCCTTGGCACGGACGAAGCCCGCCGCGGCCTGCACGGCGGGGTGGTCGGCGATCCTGCGGTAGGCGCGAACGATCTGGTCATACCGTCGTCGACCGGCGCGCGCGCCGAGCACGTACCCGATCGCGGCCCCGGCCAGGATGCCCTTCATATGTCGATCTCCCCTCGTGTCGCCCATGCTCACCGCCATCCTCCCGCAGAGCGTGCCGGTGTGCCGGGGGGTGTGTCACGAGCACTCCTCCGGATGCGCTAGAGTTACTTCCCGTCGGGTTGAGCCCCGGCGGACAACCGAAAACGATCCTCCTTAGCTCAATTGGCAGAGCATTCGACTGTTAATCGAAGGGTTGCTGGTTCGAGTCCAGCAGGAGGAGCCAAACCCCAGGTCACACGACCTGGGGTTTTTGTCTACCCAGACCCACACCCTCCAACCATCACCAACGCAACACATTGCCCCCTCCGCACCCCCGCCCTCCTCCCCACACGCCTCCCTCCGCACCCCTCGCGCTTCCCCCCTCCTTCCCTCCCCCTCCCGGTTCGTGAGCTGGGCCTTCTCCACCGGTCCGGCCATCCCTACCCTGAGGTAGGTGTTCCGTCCCGGGGCCGGAAGGCAGGCAGTGATGACCATCACATCCGAGCTGCGGCAGGGCCTCCGTGCGTTCGGCGGTAGCGGCAGCCGGCACGCGAACCTGAGGCGCATAGAAAGCCTCGACCCCATCCGAGACCACCAGGAGATCTACCGCATCTCGGCAGGCTTCGAGTTTCCCTGGGACTACCAGCGGTCCCTGGAGTTCGCGCTGTTCCGCACCTACTGCGTGCCGACGATCTCCGCGCTGCTGGCCGCGACGGGCGAGTTCGAGCGGCGGGCGCAGAAGCGGTACGACGACACGGCGCTGCTGATGGCCGAACTCGCCGCGCACGGCTACGACTCGGCGCGGGGCAGGGAGGCGCTGCGCGTGGTCAACCGGATGCACGGGCGGTACGCGATCAGCAACGAGGACATGCGGTACGTGCTGTCGACGTTCGTGTTCGACCCGATCGAGTGGATTGATCAGTTCGGTTGGCGTCGGCTGTCGGAGCACGAAAAGGTGGCGGCGCTGCACTTCTACCGCGAGGTCGGCAACAGGATGGGCATCAAGGGCATCCCGCTGGGGTACGCGGAGTTCGCCGAGCTGAAGCGGGAGTACGAGCGGACCACGTTCCGCTACTCGCCGACCAACCAGCGCATAGGCGGCTACACCATGGCTCTCTTCTGCTCCTGGTACCCGGCGGTCCTGCGTCCCCTGGTGGCCAGCGCGGCCCGCGGCCTCCTTGACGAGCGGATGCTGAACGCGTTCGGCTTCGCCGAGGCGCCGACGTGGCTCAAGCAGGCAGAACGGGCGGCCCTACGCGGCCGAGCCGCCGTGGTGCGCCAGCTCCCGCCGCGTCGATGGTCCCGACTGGCAAGGGATTCACGCAATCGGACCTACCCCGGTTACCCGGACGGGTACCGTCCAGGTGATCTCGGCGCGCCCGCGCCGAGCACCGACCTGGAGGACAAGTGGCTCAGGGCAAGAAACTAGGCCCCGCCCGCAGTCCGGGGGCCTGTGCCCGGCCGCACTCGTCCCCTCGGTAATCTCCGACCGCGTCACTGCCTCCGAAGCACCACACGGAGACACCTACGCACGGGCCGGTAGCTCAGCTGGTCAGAGCAGCGGACTCATAATCCGTCAGGTCGTGGGTTCGAACCCCACCCGGCCCACTCTCCACCTGCGGTTTCTCGTCATCAGTGGCACCCAGAGCCTCTTTGTTGATCTCCGGTGTGCCCGAGGTGTGCCCGAGAGTTCTGGAGGAAGATCGCGGAACGGCCAGCACGGTGTTCTCGGCGGCCTCCATCGCCAGCTGCGGCGGCACGCTCGTGTACGTGTCGGCGGTGAAGGCGTAGGTGGTGTCCCAACATCTCCTGGACCACTTTCATGTCGGCTCCCGCGATCAACGCCGACGTCGCCGCGCCATGCCGAAGATGATGAACGCTTCCGTCGTCTATGGCCGGAGGTCGTGATCGGGCTTGGCGACGGCTGCGGTGGCGGCCCGCTCGATCGTGGCGCGCCGGGTTTCCCAGAAGGCCGCGTCGCGCTGCTGGTTCGGGTAGCCGGCGGCCGTGCCTGTCGAGCCGTCCAACTGTTCGCGCAGGATGTCGGCGTGTCCGGCGTGCCGGCTGGTTTCGGTGAGCACGTGGACCAGAACGTTGAACAGCATCGCGTGGGGACGTGGCCACCAGGGCACGTGGCCGGGCGAGTCGATGGCGAGGGCGTCGATCGTCACGTCGGAGTGTTCCCAGACGCGCCGGTAGCGGCTGATGATCTCCTGCCGCGTCTCGTGTTCGGTCGCCCACATATCGGTGCCGCGCGCCTCGGCGTCGTCCCATCGGGGCAGGGGCTCAGGGAACGGTCGGTCGAAGACCTCGCCGAAGTACCGGGACTCCGAAATCGTCAGGTGCTTGACCAGGCCGAGAAGGTTGGTTCCGGTCGAGGTGAGAGGACGGCGGATGTCGTGCTCGCCGAGCCCGTCGAGCTTCCAGGCCAGCACCTCGCGGATCTCTCGCAGGTCACTGTGCAGGTACTCTTTTGCGAAATCATCGATCATGAGCCCGAGCCTGCCATGGGCCGAAACAAACACCTCAGCGGCACCGAACCTCCAAGCTCCAACACACCGCTGAAATGATCAGCCAGTGCTCGACCATCCAACGGTGGACCGGATGTCGGGTATGCCGAGAACGCGCTGTCGGCGGCATGTCAGTGCCTTCTGATCACGGCGACAACGCTGCTTCTGAAGTCTGCTATGCCACTGCGGTCGGCCTCAGCGCAGGTCGTTGACCTCGACAGACAAATGTGGCGACGACGCTGTCCAGCGCTGCACCTCGTCGACCTTCACGGCACCCATCACGCGAACAGCCTCAGCCGGACGGAAATGGACAGCCGTTCCCGTAGATCCGTCCGCAGTGATCGCGACGAGATCGGTCACCGGTAGTGCGTGCTCGTAGCGCTGGGTCCAGGAACCGTTGTCTCGCCTGTTGGTGTGCACCAACCACTCGCTCAGCGCGGTCACCACCGACATGCCGCGGCGCGGGTGGCCGTCCGGCAGACACGGCGCGTCGGGCGCGTCGAAGAATCGGAGATCCCTCGACACCATGACCGGCTTCTTGACGACCCGTCCCTGTCGGTCGACCACGGTGGCGGTCCCCCTCCCGCCGTCCGACACCGTTACCGACCCGTCGGCGTGCAGCGTGATCCGACACCGTCCGCCGTTGTTGGCCGCGGCCTCCTCTTCGGCGTAAGCGACGACCTCGAGGATCAGATGTCCCACCCCGCCCGGGGCGAACAGCGCTGGGGCTTGGCGGATGCGCTCGATGTGGTCGACGTCCACCTGGCTTGCCCAGTCATGTGTCGTGTTGTTTCTCGGAGTCCCTGTCTGGCCCATCAGCCGAGCTTTCCAGGCTGATCCATCGATGAGCAGCCATTTCGTCGAACCCGGTCTCCGCCGATCATCTCTGGTAGGCATCCCGCAACTCCTCGTCGGCATAGGCGTTCACCGCCAGTGCCAAAACTGAGGTGACTAAGGGAAAGGCTCTTTTTCTGCTCCTCGGCGTGTCGCCGGCCTGGCCCTTCGGGCAGCAGTCCAAGCCTCGTCGCGGTGTCTCCTATGCCCACCGCAGCCACTCGGCCAGGGCGGTGTAGTCGGCGTCGGTGATCTCGTCGTCGACCCAGGTGAAGGGGGGTCCCGTGGCTCAGTCGACGAGGGCGCGGGTCTTCCAGTTCGTCTGTGTGTGCGTGCGGTGCGGCTTAGTCTGTCCGCATGCGACGCTTCAACGACGAAGACCTCACGGGCGCGGAGTTCCGCGAGTGCGACCTGAGTAGGGCGCGGCTGGTCGGTGTGGTCATGCAGGACGTTGAGATCGACGGTTTGGTCACCAACCTGGTGGTCAACGGCGTGGAGGTGATGTCGTACGTCGAGGCGGAGCTCGACCGCCGGCACCCGGTGCGGCTGCTGATCCGTTCCGATGAACCGGCCGACCTGCGCGAGGCCTGGCGACAGCTGCGGAAGGCGTGGGCGACGACTACCGAGCGGGCCGGGTCGATGGCCGAGGGCAGCGAGCATCTCGGCGTCGACGGCGAGTGGTCGATGGTCGAGACTCTGCGTCATCTCGTCTTCGTGCACGACTCGTGGTTTCGGCGCTGCGTACTCGGGCTGACCGAGCCGTTCACGGCGATGGGACTGGCATCTCCGTTCGTGCCGGGTCAGGAGGGACTGGGGCTGGACAGGTCCGCCCGGCCGAGTCTCGACGAAGTGCTGACCGTGCGCGATCGGCAGGCGTCGGAGATTGAGGCTTGGCTGGCCGAGGTCACACCCGAGGAGCTCGCAAAGCCCGCGCCGGTGCCGGACGACGATAATTGGCCCCCGTATGCCAAGGGCCGGCGCGTGCGGCAATGCCTCGGCACTGTGCTCAACGAGGAATGGGCACATCACGGTTTCTGCGTGCGCGACCTGGACAAGCTGTCGCGTCGGGTGGCTCAGTAGGTGTGGTGACGAGGGATCTCCCGCCAAGATCCGGCCCGAACGGCGCGTGACCCCCGTGTTGCGATGGGTCGAACGGTTCGGAGGCGTCGAGTCCGCGGCTCATCAGCCCGCGGCTCGGTGACGGTCAAAGGGGCTCGCCCAACGAACTGATCAACCCGATTGGCATACCCGCCGGAGCAGCGACTCAGCGCTGGTCCGCGATCTGTCGGCTCACCCGCTCCGCGTCGGCGACGCGCCCCTGGCTGCGGTACAGCCGCAGGGCCTGCTCCCACGCTGAGTGTGCCTCGGCGGTCCGGCCGGCGGCCAGGCATGTCCTGCCGAGGCGGTCGAGCGTGTCGGCCTGGTAGTAGCTGTGGCCAAGCCCCTCGTACTGGTCGAGGGCCTCGCGGTAGCGGGCCTGCGCGGTGGTGAGGTCGCTGGTGTGGTGGGCGATGAATCCCAGGCTGTCCAACGTGACCCCGATACCGCCAGGGTTGCGGTGGTGGCGGTGCAGGGCCAGCGCCCGCTCGCAGCGCTCGCGCGCGAGGCCATAGTTGCCGAGCTTGGCCAGGTACCAGCCGACCTGGTTGAGGGCGGTCGCCAACCCGGCCTCCTCGCCGAGGTCGTCGAACAGTCGCATCGCGCTCGTGGCGTGGTCCAACGCATCGCGGTCGCGGTCCTGCTGGCCATACATCCACGAGATCAGGTGGTGGGTGTAGGCCTGGCTGGACCGATCTCCTGCCGCCTCGGCCACCGCGAGGGCCTGCGTGAAGTAGTCCTTCGCCTCCGGGTAGCGGCCGAGGCGGGCGTGCGCGTTGCCGAGCAGGCATCGCGCGAGCGCCCGCACGCTCGGGTCGGTGCCTTGGTCGGCGGCCGCCAGCCCGGTCTCGCAGGCGACCAGGTCGTCGTGCAGGTGCCCACCGAGGAAGTGGAAGGTGTTCAGGGCCCAGGTCAGCTCCCAAGCCGTGGTGGCCCAGCCGAGTTTGGCGGCCAGTTGCTGGGTGGCCAGTAGGCACCGGTGTTCGGCGCGGAACCACGAGTTGGCCGCGTCCTTGTCGGCCAGCGTCGGCAGCAGCAGGCCGGGCGTGGGCGCGCTTGTTGGGATCGTGGGGCGTGTTGGCGACAGGAGCCGGTCGCCGGCGAGGGCGGTGTGCGTGTAGAAGTCGGCCAGCCGCCGGAGCCCGGCCTGGAGTTGGTGCTCTGGCACGGCGTTCGCGGCGTGGCCGGCCGCGTACAGGCGAACGAGGTCCTGCAAGTGGTACCGGCCGGCGGATCCGCGGTCGAGCAGGGACACGCGCTCCAGCGAGCGCAACGCCTTGGCGGCCTCGTTCAATGGCAGCCCGGACAGTGCGGCGGCGGCCTCCAGGCCGATGTCGGGCCCCGGTGCCGATCCGAGCAGGTCGAACAGGCGCACGTGGTCCTCGGCCAGTGCCGTCACGGACCAGGACAGGACGGCGGGCAGGCTGCCGGCGGGCTCGTCGTCGTCGAGCACACCCATCAGAGCCTCGCGGTCGCGCAGGTCCCCGACCAGGCTCGTGAGTGGGAAGTCCTGGTGGGCTTGGGCGCGCCCCGCCACGATGCTCAACGCCAGGGGAAATCCGCCGCAGCAGGCCACCAGGTCGCTGACGGCCTCGGGTTCGGCGGCCAGCCGCCGCCGGCCCAGCCGGATGGACAGCAGGGCGCGGGACTCGGGCGGATCCAGGGCCGCGACGGGCAGCGGGCGGGCGCCCCGCGTGGTGATCAGGCCGGTGAGGCGGTCGCGGCTGGTGACGATGACTGCGCAGCTCGGGCTGCCGGGCAACAGGCGCTCGACCTGCGCGGCGTCGCGGGCGTTGTCCAGCACGATGAGCATGCGCCGGCCGGCGACCAGGCTGCGGAACCGGCCGGCGCGGGCGTCGAGATCCGGCGGAACCTGCCGGGAGTCCACGCCAAGCGCGTCGAGGAACCCGCGCAGCGCCGTCTCCTGGGGCATGGGCGCGGTGGCGGGCGCGAAGCCTTGCAGGTCAACGAAGAGCTGGCCGTCGGGGTAGTCGTCGGTGTGCTGGTGGGCCCAGTGCAGCGCCAACCAGGTCTTGCCGATGCCTCCGGTGCCGTACAGCACGCAGATCGGCACGCCGGCGGCCTCGCCCGCGGTGTCGAGGGCGGCGGTGACGACGGCGAGTTGGTCGGCGCGGCCGACGAAACAGGCCGGCGCTGGCGGCAACTGCTGCGGTGCGCCCGAGACCGCAGCCCGTTCGTCCGGAGGTATCGCGGCCGGTGGGCGCGGTTGCGGGACGAAGCCGGCGACGGGCCGCGCTGGGGTGGCGGTCGTTGGGGCTGGGATGGTCGGGGCCAGGTGCTCGACGGGGTCGTGGCGCAGAATGGTCTGTTGTAGGGCGCGCAGGTCCGGACTTGGGTCCAGCCCGGTGTCCTCGGCCAGGTGGTGGGCGGCGCGGCGGTAGACCTCCAGGGCGTGTGCCGGGTCGCCACTGCGGTAGTGCGCGATCATCAGTTGGCTGACGAACGGTTCGTAGGTGGGGTGCTCGCCGATGAGCCGGGTCAGCTCCGCGACGAGTTCGCGGTGGCGGTTCAGTCGCAGATCGGCCGCGATGCGGTCGTGCAGGGTTGCCAGCCGTTCGGCGTCGAGTCCCGGCGCGACGGACTCCAGCAGCCACGGCGAACCGGTGTCGGCGAGCGCCGGGCCGCGCCACAGCGCGAGAGCCTGCCCGAAGAGCGCGGCGGCTGCGTCGTCGTCGCGCGTGGCGTGTTCGCGTCCGGAGCGGGTCAGCTCCCGGAACCGGTACAGGTCGATGCGGTTGGGGTCGATCCGCAGGAGGTATCCCGCACCGGCGGTCTCCAGACGCGCGGTGGGGTCGGGCAGCCACTGCCGCAGGCGTTTGATCAGTCCCTGTATCGCGTTGCGGGCGCGGGCGGGCGGGGTCTCGTCCCAGACCGCGCGTTGCAGGCGTTCCAGCGGCACGACCTGGTTGGGTTCGAGCAGGAACATCGCGAGGACCGCGCGCAGTTGCGCGCCGGCGACGGTCACCGTGTGTTGGCCGTGCCTGGCGTGCACGCCGCCAAGGAGCGTGAACTCCACCTGGTCGTCGGACGCGCGCGGTGACGGCGGTGCGGTAGCTGATGCTGGCCGGTGGCCGGTCGGCCCCATGTGGACAGTCAAGCCTGTCCGGCGGCGGGTTCCAAGCGATGTCCCTCTGCTGCCGGTCCACCTGGGACGGTGGTTCACCCGATCAGTCCAGCCACCGCCACCGAGGGTGCGCGCATGACCCGGCCGAGGGACTGCTCGACCGAGGGACCCGCTCGCCGGAAGCAGAATAATCCGAGGTGCTGAGAAACCGTTGAGAGGACGATGAAATCGCAGATCAACCGCCTGTTTGTGGTGTTGGGGCTGGAGAATCGGCCGGTCGAGACGGGGGAAATGCTGCGGAGTAAGGGAATTCAGCGCGTTCTCACCATGGGTTCAGCGCGTCGGGTCATCCTTCGGTCGGGCGGTGTCCCAGCGCAGGGGGGATCAGCCCAGTTGCGAACTGCAATGGCGCGGTCTGTTGCTCGGCCGCGACAACTGACAAGGAGCGAACATGCGACGCACGACGAAGGCATTGGGACTGCTGGTGGGAACCGCGCTGACCATGGGGACGCTGATGGGCGCGGCGGGAACCGCCAACGCCGTCACGGAGCCCGGTGTTGACGCCTCGGCCGTCCAGTACGCCGGTGAGAAGGTGCTGCCGCACGACTATCAGGTCCAGCAGACCGGTTACTGGTGCTCGGCGGCGGCCGCCCATATCGCGCTGAGCGTCCGGGGCAAGTCGGTCAGCCAGGGCGAGCTGGCGCGGTACATGCATGTGGACGGCAACGGGCTGCCCAACATCAACAACCTCGCCGACGCGCTCAACCACTACACGGGCAGCCGCTACTACCAAGTCAAGCAGTGGGGCAGCGACGCCGAGCTGCGCCAGAAGCTCACCGCCGACGTCCAGTACAACGTGGACCGAGGACACGCCGTGGTGATCAACGTGGTGCGCATCGGCTCGGCGCACTTCCCCGGTGGCCACTACGCCACGATCGTCGGCTACCGGGCCGGCGGCGGCGAGTTCGCGATCGCCGACCCGGCCAGCGCGAGCCGGCAGCTGATCTGGCTGTCGGCCGGTGACGTGGCCGGGGGCATCAAGCTGCACCGGTACGTGGCCTGACGCTGAGGACCGGTCCCGGTCGCCGACGGCCTGCGCAGGCCGTCGGCGACCGGGATCGCTTGCGGATCAGAGCAAGTCCGCGAGCCAGGGGCGCAGCGCGGGGTGGACGTTCTCCGGCCGCTACTGGGGATGGCCGCTGTCCGGAGGCCACCTGTCGGCCGGTGTGTCGTACTCGTGGATCAGGGTGCGGACGTCCTGTACGGGCTCGTCGGCCGCGGCCCATTTGGCGCGGATGCGGTCCAGGTACGAGCGGACCGTGGGGATCGCGATGCTCAGTCGCCGGACGGTGGCGGCGAGCGTGCTGCCCGTGCCGTACAGGTAGAGGACCTGGAGTTCCTGCGGTGACAGTTCCGGCGGCTCGTCGTTGATCAGCGTCATGAGTTCGGTGGTGACCGCGCGGCGGCCGGCGTGCACGGCCCGGATCGCGTCGGCGAGCTTCTCGCCGTCGTCGTTCTTGAGCAGGTAACCGCTGGCGCCGGCCCGAATGGTGGTCCGGACGTGCTGCCGGTTGCAGTGCCTCCCCAGTGCGCGGACCGACCACCCCGTCAACTGATCAAGTCGGCACGATGGGTCGTCCTGTTCCGGCTGACCAGATGTCACACCCGTGACCGCGCGGTCCTGGGGCTAGCCCTACCTCCGTCCACCGGTCAACGTCATGGTGCGAGGCCGGCCGCTCCGCGAGGCTCTGTGTTGATCAACTCAACGCACGGAGGAGTGCAGGATGACTCGGCGGATTCGGTTGGCAGCGAAGGCGATCGCGGCCATGACAGTGGCTCTCGCGGTGTTCGCCGCCCCGGCCTCGGCGCAGCCGAAGCCCGGGTCGGCCGACACCGCGGTGGCCCACCTGCGAGGCGAGTTGGAGGCCGCCCACCTGCCGTCGGCCTCCTACGCCGTGGTGTCCGGGGACGGCACCGTGACGACCGGCGCGGTCGGCTCCGACGTGACGCCGCAGTCGCCGTTCCTGCTGGGCTCACTGAGCAAGTCGTTCACCGCGATGGCGGTGATGCAGCTCGTCGACGCGGGCAAGGTCGGCCTGGACATGCCGATCACCACCTACATCCCGTGGTTCCACACCTCAGGATCCAACAGTCCGATCACGGTGCGGCAGTTGCTGAACCAGACCAGTGGCCTGCCGACCGAGGCGGGCACCGTGGACCTCTACCAGCCGGAGACCGCACTGGAGCAGCGCGTCCGTGCGCTGGCCGACGTGGTCCCGGTGTCGCGTCCCGGCGAGACTTTCCACTACTGCAACAAGAACTACGCGACGCTGGGGTTGATGGTCGAGCGGGTCTCCGGTCAGGGTTACGCCGACTACGTCAGGGAGCACGTGTTCGCCCCGCTCGGGATGACCAGGAGCTTCACCAGCCTCGTCGACGCGCGCCGCGCCGGCCTGGTCGAGGGTTCCTCGGTGCTGTTCGGGCTGAACGTGCCGATGGAGACGCCGGAGTTCCGTGGCGCGCTGCCCGACGGCTACTTGGTCTCCACGGCCGAGGACCTGGGCCACTACCTGACGTTCCAGATGACCGGCGACTACCGGGGCGCCAGGCCGCTGTCCCAGGAGAGCCTGCGGCTGATGCACAGCCCGACCGTCTCGGTCGGCTCGGACAAGGCGATCGACGGCATCGACCACTACGGGTTCGGTTGGGGCACGGGGACCCTCAACGGCCAGCCGGTCGTGCAGCACGACGGCGACCTGACCCGCTACCACACCAACATGGGCTACCTGCCCGACAGTCGCGTGGGTCTGGTGGTGCTCACCTCGCGCAACCCGGTGCTGTTGGACAATGGCGCGCCCTTCCACCACACCCTCGAGGTCCTCGCGGGCGCGCCGGCTCCCGAGATCGGCAACGGCTTCCTGGTGACCTACGGCATCATCGACGGGGTCGCGCTGCTGGTTCTCGTCGCGATGGCGCTCGCCACCCGCCGGCAGGTTCGTCGCGCACGGCGGCTGCCGGATCTCCTGCGCGACAAGGGTTTCGGCCGCGTCGCGGTGCGGCCGCTGGTGGGCCACGTGGTGGCGGCCGCAGCACTGTACGCGGCGGTGTTCGTCGGGGTCGGCATGCTCAGCTACGGCGGCTGGCTGCCACTGGACGTGGCGTTCCAGACGCTGCCGGACTTCACCGTCGTCGTCCTGGCCGGCATGGCGTTCCTGGTGGTGCGCGGCGTGACGTGGTTCGCGCTGGCGTCCTCACGCCGCGGGGGCGTCGACGGCTGATCGTGACCATTGGTTGCGGGGCCGGGTGCGCTCGAACCGTGGCAGCGATCACTCTCGCCCTTACTTCTGAGGTAATCGACGCGATGACCTCTGCTGGGTGAAGCTTGGTGCACAACAGGAGATCAGCACCGAGCAGGGAGCGAAACCCATGAGCAGCACCGAGAACCTTGTCGCCCGTTACCTCCAGGCCTGGAACACCACCGACTCTGTGGAGCGTGCCGCGGTGTTGGCCGAGGTGTTCACTGAGGACGCCTGCTACACCGACCCGCTGGTGGACGCCGAGGGTCGCGACGTCATCGACCAGGTCATCGCGGGCGCTCAGGCTCAGTTCGGCGGCCTGGTGTTCAGCTCGGGTGGTTCGGTCGACGCGCACCACAACACGGCGCGTTTCTCGTGGCACCTGGGCGTTCCCGGCGAGGAGCCCCTGGTGATCGGGTTCGATGTCGCCGTGATCGAGAACGACCGCTTCACCAAGGTCTACGGGTTCCTCGACAAGGTTCCGGCCGCCTGAGTCGTGACCGCGCCTGCCGACCAAGGTGCGGGTGGTGTGCCGGGCCCGAGGGAAGTGGGCGTGGCTGGTCAGGAGGCATGGAGTTAGGAACCTGGAGCATCGTCCGTTCGATCAGCCGCAGCCCAGTCATGACTGTGGAAAAATGACGTTGCGATGAGGAAACCGCCAAGGGAAGCCAACCGCCGTGCGCAGCGGGCCCGATGACCGACGACCATGCCGCGTGGATCGACGTGACGCGCCTTCCCGAGGATCTCGTGGTGCTGATCGACCGCCTCGGGCCCGGGGAAGACCTGGTCATCACTCGGAACGGCGACGCGATCGCGACGATCTCAAGCACGGGTGGCGCGGTCGATGATGGTGCCGTGCCCGGTCCCGCCGCGGGCGAGACCTTCGGGCAACCGCCCATGGACTACGGCGACGTGACGGTCGTCGCCACGGCGATGAAGCTGTCCGCATCGGCCCGAGCGTCCTTGTCCGCCGAACTCGGCCCGGACTACATCGTGCTCGACATGCACGCGGCGCCGACAACGGCGGATGTGCTGCTGGTGCCACCGGCCAGCCCGCAGTTGATCGGCGGTCTCCGGTCGCTGTACCCGAAGGCCCGTGTCGTCATCGCCGAGATCGAGGACCGCGAGTTCGGGGTCAGCTACCGTGGTCCGGTCCGGCGCATGCTGGAGGCCGGTGCGGAGACTTATCTGATGTCAACCACCATCCCGGTGTTGGCCAAGCAGCTCGGCCAGGCCATCACCCAGCGGCCGCAGCTCGCCGACGGCACCACGGCGCGACTCGAAATTGAACCCGGGACGGGGCCGTCGGATTCCGACGACGAGTTGTGGCGACATCGGGTCGCTGACAGAAGGCTCACTTAGTACTGAACGACGCCGCCACCCACGACCAGGTCCGCCAGCCCGCCCGACCACATTAAGCGATCGCCTTGGCGGCGCTTTTCAGGAGGGTGGTGAGCCACTTGATTTCGGCCTGCTCGATAAGCGGTGTGAGAACGAGCATGCTGCACGTGACGCAATCGACTTCCATCGGCAGATCGAACAGGGCGAGAGAGGAGGTCGCGGCGGTGCGCAACGCCAGGCGTTCGGGGAGAACACCGATGATGTCGGCATTCTCGATCACGTAAGGTATCGCGAGAAAGTTGGGCACGGTTATCGCGACGCGCCGCTCGACTCCTAGTGACGACAGGGCCTGATCCACGTCACCGCGAGACTGGCCGTTCGGCGACATCAGCACGTGCGGCAGGTTCACAAAATCTTCGAGCGACATGCGGCCGGCCTTCAGTTGCGGATGGCCTCGACGGGCAACGCCGACGAACCGATCGGAAAACAGCACTGTCCGCGTGACCCGCTCAGCCTTGATGTCGATGAAGCCACCCAAGGCGAAATCCAACTCGCCTCGATCCAGACCGGCGATCACGTCGGACGGATGGATGCTGACGCAGCGCAGGTCGACCCCAGGTGCCTGCACCCGCAAATCGGCCATCAGTGATGGCATCAGGGCGGCGATGGCGTAGTCGTGCGCGGCAATCGTGAACGTCCGGCGAAGCGTGGCCGGGTCGAACGCGGGCTGTGGGCTCAAGAGCTGCCGTAGCTGCGACAGGGCATCCGAAACGGGTTGCGCCAGATCGCGCCCGCGCGGCGTTGGCTCGATTCCGCGCGGATTTCGAACGAACAGAGGGTCGTCGAGCAAGGTGCGGAGTCGCCTCAATGCATGGCTGGTCGCAGATTGGGACAGCGACAGCCGAGTCGCGGCGCGCCCGACGTGCCGCTCGCGCATCAGTGCTTCGAATACGACGAGGAGATTCAGGTCCACCCGCGTCAGATCGATTTGGTGCATCGACATGCTGCATGCATACCATTGGAGTGATCGTTGATCAAGCGTTACAGTCCTTGGGGCGGTCGGGCCGCGAGGACGTGCGGCCTGCCCGGTTACGTCGCTGGGTGTCAGTGCATTGCCGGATACCGATCCTCGGTCGGTGGTGGCCGAAGTGATTGAGGGTAATTTCGTGATCTATGATGTCGTGATCGCCGGTGCCGGGCCGGTCGGATTGTTCCTCGCCTGTGAACTGCGTCTCGCCCGTCTTTCGGTGTTGGTTCTGGAGCGCGCCGACGATCCGCACTCACCCCTGAAGCGGCTCCCTTTCGGGATGCGCGGCCTTTCTGTGCCCACCATTGAATCCTTCGATCGTCGCGGGTTGCTGAACGACATCGTGGGCTTGGGGCATGCGAAAGAGGGCGGCCGCAATGCCGCGACTGGTGGGCACGAGGCGGACAAGCCGCGTCGCCAGGCCGGCCACTTCGCCGGTATTCCGTTCGACTACGCCAATATTGACACCTCGATGTGGCAGTATCGCCTGCCAGGTCCGGCCGACACCATCATGGCGGCCGACATGGAGCACATCGAAACCGCCTTGGCCGCTCGCGCGAACTCGATGGGGGTCGAGATCAGGCGCGGCCTCGCCGTCGAAGAGCTCGACCAGTCGGACGATGACGTGACTATTCGCGCTGGTGGTGAGACTTTCCGTGGACGCTGGCTCGTCGGTTGTGATGGCGGCCGCAGCGTCGTGCGAAAGGCGGGTGGCTTCGAGTTCGCCGGCACCGATCCCGAGTTCACCGGCTATTCCGTGCAGGTCGAGATGGCCGATCCGGACAAGCTCAGCCTTGGCCGCAACTACACGCCGACGGGCATGTACTTTCAGTCGCAGCCTGGGGCCATCGCGATGGTCGCATTCGATGGAGGTGCCTTCCATCGAACTGAGCCGATCACGCTCGATCACGTGCAGGCGGTGTTGCGTCATATTTCGGGCACCGACGTCACCGTGACGGCTCTCCGGCTTGCCACGACCTGGACGGATCGCGCCTATCAGGCGACGACTTACCGCAACGGGCGGGTCTTGGTCGCGGGCGACGCCGCACATATCCATTCTCCGTTGGGTGGCCAGGGACTCAACCTCGGGCTCGGCGACGCGATGAACCTTGGCTGGAAGCTTGCCGCGACCATTCGTGGCGACGCGCCGGCAGGTCTGCTCGACAGCTATTCACGTGAACGGCATCCGGTGGGAGCGGAGGTCCTCGACCGGTCGCGCGCTCAGGTCGCGCTCATGCGGCCAAGTCGGAGTTCGCGTGCGCTGGAAGCCATTGTCCGTGATCTCATCGGCACGCGAGACGGCGCGTCATACTTTGCTGAACTCGTCTGGGGTGTTTCTCTCCGCTACGATCTCGGCGGCAGCCATCCGCTGATCGGTCGCAGCGCCCCCGACTTTGAGCTGGCCGACGGGACGAGGCTCGGCGTTCTGCTGAGGGATGGGGTTGGTGTCCTCCTCAATTTTAGTTGTCACGCAGCGCTCCGGTCGATCGGTGATCACCTGGGGGGCGAGCTCAAGTATTCAGAGAGCGAGGCGAAGGACGGGCTGGGGCTGAACGCGGTTCTTGTCCGGCCTGATGGCGTTGTGGCTTGGGCCTGTGATGGCGAACCCGACGTTGGTGAAGTCACTCAGGCCCTTGAGCGATGGTTTTCCCCTGAGGTGTCGCTCCGGTCGCCGTCGAGCAGCAGGATGCGGAGTGCGTCCTGGGCGGGGGAGCCCTCCTCCGCGGTGTGAACAACCAGGGCGAGGTCGGGGTGGCCGGGCAACCGGAGCGTCTCGTAGGTCAACTCGAGCTCGCCGACCAGCGGATGCCTGTATCGGTGGCTGCCGTGCTCCGGGGCCTTGATGTCGTGCTCGGCCCAGATCTGGCGGAACTCGGGGCTGGCGGCCGACAGTTCCTCGATCAGGGCCTGGGCGGCAGGAGGAGCGGGCGGGCGCGCCACGTCCAACCGGAGGAAGGCGACCACGTCGCGGGCCCGTGCCCACCAGTCGACGTACAGGTCGCGCACGCCGTCGTCGAGGAACACCAGTCTGGCCATGTTGCGCTCCGCTGCGGGCAGCTCGCCGAAGTCGGTGATGAACGCCGCGGCCAGCCGGTTCCATGCCCGCACTTCGGTCGTGCGGTCAACCACGTAGGCGGGGGCACCGCTGATCGCGGAGAGCAGGCTGCGGATGCCGGGGCGCAGCGGCGGGCTGTCCGCCGGCTCTTCGGACGAGGCAGCGGGACGGGCCAGCCGGTGCAGGTGCTCACGTTCCGCCGGATCCAGGCGCAGGGCCTTGGCCACCGCGTCCAGGACCTCCGAGGAGAACTGGAGGCTGCGTCCCTGTTCCAGCCGCACATAGTGATCGACGCTGACCCCGGCCAGCTGCGCCAGTTCCTCGCGGCGCAGCCCGGGAACCCGGCGCTGCCGCCCGTAGGAGGTCAGGCCGAACTCCTCTGGTCGGAGCCGGGCGCGACGCGATCGGAGGAACTCGCCAAGTTCGGCTCGTCGGTCGAAGGTCATGTGCCCCATTTTTCCTGATCTAGGTGGCTGCCTGGTCATGGTGTGCCTAGGCAGAGCCTGGTACTGCCTGGCCTGGCGTGAGTCGCCGAAAGTTGTCTCCACCGGAACGGTTCCGGGTTTCCGATTCACGGGAGCGCATCACTCATGACTGTCACACTTGGCCGCACCGGCATGGAGATCACCCGACTGGGCTTCGGTTCGTGGGCCGTGTCGGGCTCGGGCTGGACCTTCAGTTGGGGCGCCACGGACGACGCCGAGTCGGTCGCCGCGATCCGCCACGCGATCGACGCGGGCGTCAACTGGATCGACACCGCCGCAGTCTACGGCCTCGGCCATTCGGAGGAACTGGTCGGCAAGGCCATCGCCGACCTGCCGCAGGCCGATCGCCCGTACATCTTCACCAAGGTCGGCCTGGTCTGGGATCCGGAGAACCCGTCGGCCGCGCCTCGGCGGATCATGAAGCCCGCCAGCGTGCGCCGCGAGGTCGAGGACTCCCTGCGGCGACTGGGGGTCGACCACATCGACCTGTACCAGGTGCACTACCCCGACACCGGCGAGTCGCTGGAGTACGCCGGCGGCGGCTTCGGCGCCGTCTCGCCCAACGCCACCCCGCTTGAGGAGTACTGGCAGGTGATGGCCGACCTGAAGGCCGAAGGCAAGGTCCGGGCCATCGGATTGTCCAACCACACGCCCGATTTGCTCGAGGCCGCCGAGCGGGTCGCTCATGTCGACGTCATCCAGCCGCCGTTCTCGGCGATCAACCGGTCCTCCGCCGCTGAGATCGCCTGGGCACGCGCACACGAGACCGGCGTCATCGTCTACTCGCCGCTACAGTCCGGCCTGCTCACCGGCGCCTTCTCCGCCGAGCGGGTGGCCGGCCTGCCCGCCGAGGACTGGCGGACCGCCCACCACGACTTCACGACCGGCCTGACCGCCAACCTCGAGCTGGCCAAGGCGCTGCGGCCGATCGCTGAACGCCACGGGCGCACCGTGGCCGAGGTGGCCATCGCCTGGGCGCTCGCCTGGCCCGGCATCACCGGGGCGATCGTGGGCGCCCGCAAGGCCGCCCAGGTGGACGGCTGGATCGGCGCTGGCTCGCTGGAGCTGACCCCTGCCGACATCGAGGAGATCGCCACCGCGATCACGGTCTCGGGCGCGGGCAGCGGCCCCGCCCGCCACGCGTGAAGGGGGCCGGGTCATGACCTTCTTCGTCATCGCCGAGTTCCTCGCCGCACCGGGCCAGCATGATCGGCTCCGCACGGCGCTGGAGGCACTGATCGAGCCAACGCTGGACGAACCCGGCTGCCTCTCGTTTCGGGCCTATGCCGACCCCAACGACCCGGCCAGCATGGTGGTCGTGGAGCGGTGGGAGAACCGGCAGGCCTTCGACGAGCACCTCACCACCCCGCACCTGCGTCACGCGCAGCGGGTCCTGGACCGGATTCTGGCCCGGCCGCTGACGCTGCGGACCTTGGTCGAGGCGTCACCGGAATCCGTTCCGTAGGGCGTTGTCCATGGCGGCAAGGTGGGGTGCGCCTCGGTTGATTCAGTTCGGATGGCGCGATTCTGTTGCTGTCACACGATTCTCACTCGTTGGGGACGCTTGTTTCGCTTGCGGCGTGGTTAGTCTCCAGCTATGTCCAGGGATTCGGTTGAGATGTCGGTGGCTGCCAGCAGGGTCCTGCCTGCCGATGCGGCGCACAGGCTTCAGGTGACGGTCATTCTGGCCGCTCTCGATCTGCACTGTCTGGTGCCGTCGTCGGAGATCGTGAGTGGTTTGATCGAGGCTGGTGTCGAGCATGCCGACGAGGTCGTCGCCAAGCTGGCCGCCGAGCACGCTGGAAGTGTTGGTTCAGCATGAGGCGTCCGGGGATGACCACGAAGGCCATGGCGAGCGCCGACGTCGCGGTGACCACGGTCAGGTAGAACCACAGGGGAACCGTGGGCCACGGCGTCGCGGTGAGTGCGGCGGCGACCGTGGTCATGGGGAGCAGGGCGGACGCGGTGCCGAGGGTGACGGCCGCGATCACGACGGCGATTCCCTCTATGGTCAGGGATCGGGCCAGTTGGTCGCGGTCGGCGCCGATCCTGCGCAGCATGGTGACCATGTCGGCCTTGCTGGTCACCGAGAGCGTGAGGCTGTTGGCCACGGATATCGCGATATAGCCGAACAATGCCAGCAGCGGGATGGTGCTCGCCGCGATGCCGTTGACCATCGCGTTCTGGCCGGCGTCGAAAGCCTCGGGCGCCGCCACCTCCCGGCCGAAGGGCAATCGGTCTGGTCGCTGCGGCAACAGCACCAGGTCGGCGGCATCGCCAGCCGGGCCGGTGGTTGGCCGGTGTGCGGTGAGCGTGGCGTAGTCGAGCAGCACGTCTCCCAGGCCGAGGCCGCGATCGAACACGCCTGCCACAGTCGGGGTCACCGTGGTGCCGTCGGCGAGCACGAACTCGGCCCGACCACCGACCTCGGCACCGAGAGTCGCCGCGGTCATCCCGCCAAGCACCACGCGGTCGGGGCCGAGCAGTGTCGCGGGATCCCAGGTGCCGCCGGGCCGCAGCGCCAGGTCCAGGGTCGGTGTCGCGGCCCCGCGCAACCCGGTCGCGGTGTACTTGAAGACCTCAGGTCCACCAAGGACCGTGGTGACGCCGACCACCTGTTGTCGGGCGACGGGCAGGGCCTTGGATCCGAGGCCGTGGCCGGTCGCGGGCAGGCCGTAGCCCGACCCGACCACGGCGCGGTCCGCGCCAAGCCCCTCGGCGGCCTGTTGCTGGGCCGCACTGGTCAGCGAGGACGGAATCAGCACCTGTACCAACGAGATCCCGATCATCAGCAGGATCGGTGCGACCGTGGCGGCGAGCCTGGCCGACTGGCCGGACATGCCCGCGCCGGCCAGCCAGCGATGCGGCGTCCTGGACGACAGCAGGCGGTTCGACATGAACCGGAACAGCAGGCCCGCCAACGGTCTGGCCACCAACGTGGCGCCGGCCACGAGCAGCAGCCCGCCGCCACCGGCCACGGCCATCCCGACGATGCCGTCGACCAGCAGCGGCAACAGGGAAGCGGCGGCGCCAAGCGCGATGAGCAAACCTCCCGACACCAACAGCCAACGGCGCGGTCGCCGGTCCTCGCTCCCGGCGGCGGCCATCCCGGCCGCTGCCGGGACTGCGGCAGCTCGACCGCCCGCGGCCCACCCGGTCAGCACGGCGATGACCGTGGTGAGGACGACCGCTACCGCTGACGGCACGGGTCCCGACACGAGCCGCAGGTCGGCGGGAAGCAGCCCGACCGCCCGCAACAGCCCGTCGAGCGCGGCGGTCACCAGCCCCGCCGGAAGCAGGCCGAGCACGCCCGCGATGAGCCCGACGACCCCGAGTTCGGCCACCGCGAGGTGGCGGATCTGCCTTGGCGTGGCACCGATCGCGCGGAGCGTGGCGATGTCTCTGCGGCGGCGGGACAGGACGAGCGCGTAGGTGCTGCCGACGACGACCAGGGTCACCAGGACCACGATCGCCACCAGCGACCCGGACAGCGTGCGCAGTTCGCCGCGCGCGTGGGACAGGTCCGCGAACTCGACGCTGCCGCGCTGGTCCGCGGTCTCGACCACCACGTTCGCGTTGGCGAGGGTGCCGCGCAGGGCTTCGGCGGTCGCGTCGGCGTCGAAGTCGTTTCGGTCGGGGATGATTCCGACGGCCGTGATCGACTCGCGTCGGGTCAGCGCCGCAGCCGCGTCGTCGGCGAGGTAGATCGCCTGCTCGCGCGGGCTCGTCCCGTTCGCCAGCGCGACCCTGCCGACCACCGTGGTGTCGCGTGGACCGGTGTCGGTGAGCACCTGCACGACCGTGCCCGGCGCCCAGCCGAACGAGTCGTCCACCGCGATCTGGTCCGCGCCAACGGGTTCGGCGCCCGCGACGAGCCGGATCGGACCCAACCGCGTCGCGGACCAGCCGTGTGCCGTCACCGCGGTCCAGTTCCCCGCCGAGCCGACCGCCACCCTGGCGGACACGTCGGTCGCCACCGGCACACCGGGGACCTGGCGGCGAACCGCGTCAACGACCTCGGGGGACACGGGCCGGGGGCCCGGCAGGTCGACCTCCTTGTCCTTGCCGGACCGGTGCACGACCGCCGAACTGCCGCCGCCGACCACGACGGCCGCCCCGGCGTACCGCTGCGCGGGGGTCTGTTCGGTGACACCGGTGGCCAGCAGCGATCCGGACACCGCGAGCAGGACGCTCGTCGCCACCAGCGCGAGCAGCGTTGCGCCGTTGCCGCCGAGCCGGCGTAGCGCGAGCACGAGGGTCAGCATCGGGGCTTCTCCAGCCGGGACATCCGGCGCAGCACCCCGTCGACGGAGGGGTTCTCGTCCTCGTCCACGATGCGCCCGTCGGCGAGGAACACGACCCGGTCCGCGTGTGCGGCGGCGACCGGGTCGTGGGTCACCATCACGATGGTCTGCCGTTCGCGGTGCACGAGATCCCGCATGAGCGTCAGCACCTGGCGGGCTGCGGCGGTGTCGAGGGCGCCGGTCGGCTCGTCGCCGAACACGATCTCGGGGCCGGTCACCAGCGCCCTGGCGATGGCGACGCGCTGCTGTTGGCCACCGGACAGCTGGGCCGGCCGCCGCCTCAACAGGTCGACGATCCCGACCCTGGCCGCGAGATCGTCGATCACCGCCGGGTTGGCCCTGCGGCCGGCGAGCCTGGCCGGCACCTCGATGTTCTGTGCCGCGGTCAGTCCCGGCAACAGGTTGTAGTGCTGGAACACGAATCCCACGCGATCCCGGCGCAGCATGGCCCGCTGGCTCTCGTCCAGCTCGGAGACGGCGACCTCGCCGATCCGCACGGTCCCGGTGCTGACCCGGTCCAGGCCGGCTGCGCACTGCAACAGCGTGCTCTTGCCCGAACCGGACGGGCCCATCACCGCGACGAAACTTCCTTGTGCCACCTGGAAGTCGATCCCGTCGAGCGCGCGGACCGCCTGGGGACCACGACCGTGCTGTTTGGACACTCCGCTGAGCCGCAGCGCCGTCGAGCCGCCGGTCATACCGTCAGTGCCACGTTGATCACGATCCCGATCACGACCACCGTCAGCAGCACCCACGGCCACACCGGGCGTTCCTTCGGCGGTGTCCAGCCGGATGGGCTGGACGATCCGTTCCTGTCGCTCTGGTCGCTCACCGTCGTCCTCCGTGTCGGTACCGATCCCGTGACCACGAGATCGGTACCGACACTACGAACGGTGACCGCGCGACACAGCGGTGCGCGCACGCCGGTTCATGGTGTAGCGGACGACACCACGAGGCACCGGTCAGTCGCGTTGGCGGAGGTAGGCGAGCACCGCCCGGACCCGTCGGTGCCCCGCGCCGGCCGGCGCGAGATCCAGCTTGGCGAAGACGTTCCCCACGTGCTTGAGCACCGCCCGCTCGGTCACCACGAGCCGTTCGGCGATGTCCGCGTTGTCCAGCCCCTCCGCCATCAACGCGAGCACCTCGCGTTCCCTCGCGGTGAGCGCGGCCATGGGGTCCGGCAGGGTCCTCGTCACGAGCTGGGCCACCACCTCAGCGTCGATCGCCGTGCCGCCCTCGGCCACCCGCCGCACCGACCTGGCGAACCCCGCGACGTCGGCGACCCGGTCCTTCAACAGGTACCCGACCCCGCCGTGGCCGTCGGAGAGCAGTTCGCGGGCGTACTCCTTCTCCACATAGGACGACAGCACCAACACGGGGAGCCCGGGATGCCGCCTGCGTGCCGCGATCGCCGCCCGCAGGCCCTCGTCGCGGTACCCCGGGGGCAGCCGAACATCGGTGATCACCACGTCCGGCCGGTCCACCGCGAGGACCGTGGTGAGCGCCTCGGCGTCCGCGACGGCCGCGACCACGTCGAAGCCGTGGCCGCCCAACACCATGGACACGCCCTCCCGGAACAGCGGCTCGTCCTCGGCGATCACCACCCGCATGGCAACTCCATCCGCACCTCGGTCGGACCGCCGACCGGACTGACGACGGTGAATGTACCGTCGAACGCGCGCATCCTGGTCCGGATGCCCGCGATCCCGGTGCCCGTCGCGCCGTCCCGCAGCACGTCCGTCAACCCGCCGGAACCGTTGTCCACCACGCGAATCACCAGCGTGTCCGGTGACCGCCGCACGATGATCCGGACCAGTGTCGGACGCGCGTGTCGTACCGCGTTGGTCACTGCTTCGCTGGCGCCGAAGTAGGCCGAGGACTCCACCGCCGCCGGCAGGTCACCGACGTCGTCGGCGACCAGTTCGCACGGCACCGCGCAGTCGTCTGCCAGCGACCGCAACGCCCCGACCAGCCCCCGGTCGGACAGGATCGGTGGGTAGATGCTGCGGACCACGGCCCGAAGCTCGACGAGCGCGGCCTGGATCTGGTTCCTCGCGGGTTCGGCGAACTTCCGCACCGGATGCTCTGCTTCCAACGCCTGGTCCAACAGTCCCAAGTAGACACTCACGTTGACCAGCTTGGCCTGAAGCCCGTCGTGCAGATCGCGTTCGATCCTGCGCAACTCCGTGCCGTGCGCCTCGAGCACCTCGGCGCGGGTGCGCGACAGGTAGTCCACCCGTTCCGCCAACGACGCCGACCGCGCCGGAGCCAACACCCGCGCGCCCCACGCCGCGTACAACTCGCCGACCCGGGGGCTGAACAGCAGTATTGCCAGGTACGCCAACCCGATCGCCGGCGTCGCCACCGCACGCGGCCAACTCGTCACGGCCACCCCGGGCAACGGCGTGACCGGATCCCCCGGCGCCAGCAGCCACCACCACAGCGGCGTGGAGATCGCATTCACCGCGCTGAGCGCGAGATAGGCCACGGCCGCCCCGAGGAGGAGTCCCACGGTCGCGGCGACCAGCAGCCAACCGACGTCCCGCCAGGTCGCCGAGTCACCGAGCCGCGTCCGCACGCGGGCCAGCACGGTCGCGTCAGGAGACTCGCGATACCGCTGCGGCACCAACCGATCGAGCACCCGCCCCAGCCGCCGCCGTTCCCACCCGGTGAGCCGCCTGGTCGCGGTGGACACCGCGAGCAGCAGGGGCAGCCCGACGCCAAGCACGCTCAACGCGGCCGCCAACACCCAGGCCACCAACAGAAGCAGAGCGAACAGCCCGACCAGCAGCCCGGCGAGCAACGTGCCGGTCGCTCGACGGGCCAGCCGGACCTGCTGCCGAAACCCCGTGGTGATCACTCCGCCAGTCTGCCTTTCGGGACATCGGCGGACGCGAACACGGTGCCGCCGCCGGAACCGAACGGCGTCGGGTGGGCGAGGGCGGCCAACGCGTGCCGGGCCATGGGGAGGTTGGCCCGGCACGCGTTGGCCGACCGTCACGCGGTGTGCGCCAGCGCCTCGGTCAGCCGCCGACGTACGCCGCGAGGTGTTCGCCGGTGAGGGTGGAGCGGGTGGCGACGAGGTCCGCCGGGGTGCCCTCGAAGACGATCCGGCCGCCGTCGTGACCTGCGCCGGGACCGAGGTCGATGATCCAGTCGGCGTGCGCCATCACCGCCTGGTGGTGCTCGATGACGATGACCGACTTGCCGGCATCGACGAGCCGGTCGAGCAGGGCGAGCAGCTGCTCGACGTCGGCGAGGTGGAGGCCGGTGGTCGGCTCGTCGAGGACGTAGACGCCGCCCTTCTCGGCCATGCGCGTGGCCAGCTTGAGCCGCTGCCGCTCGCCGCCGGACAGCGTGGTGAGCGGCTGGCCGAGGACGAGGTAGCCGAGCCCGACGTCGGCGAGCCTGCCGAGGATGGCGTGCGCGGCCGGCGTGCGCGCCTCTCCTTCGCCGAAGAACTCCTCGGCGTCGGACACCGACATCGCGAGCACCTCGCTGATGTCGCGGCCGCCGAGGTGGTAGTCCAGCACCGCAGCCTGGAACCGCTTCCCCTCGCACTCCTCGCAGATGGTGGCGACGCCGGCCATCATCGCCAGGTCCGTGTAGATGACGCCGGCGCCGTTGCAGTTCGGGCAGGCGCCCTCGGAGTTCGCGCTGAACAGCGCCGGCTTCACGCCGTTGGCCTTCGCGAAGGCCTTGCGGATCGGGTCGAGCAGGCCCGTGTAGGTGGCCGGGTTGCTGCGCCGCGAGCCCTTGATCGCCGCCTGGTCGACCGACACCACCCCGTCCCGGCTCGAAACCGAGCCGCGGATCAGGGAGCTCTTGCCGGAGCCGGCCACGCCGGTCACCACCGTCAGCACGCCGAGCGGGATGTCGACGTCGACGTCCCTGAGGTTGTGGGTGTTGGCGCCGCGCACCTCCAGCGCGCCGGACGGCGTCCGCACCGACGGCTTCAGGCCGGCCCGGTCGTCCAGGTGTCGGCCGGTCAGCGTGCCGCCGGCCCGCAGCCCCTCGACGGTGCCCTCGAACACCACCGTGCCGCCGGCCGATCCCGCGCCGGGACCGAGATCGACGACGTGGTCGGCGATCGCGATCGCCTCCGGCTTGTGCTCGACGACCAGCACGGTGTTGCCCTTGTCCCGCAACTGAAGCAGCAGCTCGTTCATCCGCTGGATGTCGTGCGGGTGCAGCCCGATCGTCGGCTCGTCGAAGACGTAGGTGACGTCGGTGAGCGAGGACCCGAGGTGGCGGATCATCTTGGTGCGCTGCGCCTCGCCGCCCGAGAGCGTGCCGGACGAGCGGTCGAGGCCGAGGTAGCCGAGCCCGATGTTGACGAACGAGTCGAGGGTGTGTTGCAGCGTCGCCAACAACGGCGCGACCGACGGTTCGTCCAGCTCCCGCACCCACTCGGCGAGGTCGCTGATCTGCATCGCGCAGACGTCGGCGATGCTGACCCCGTTGATCTTCGACGATCGGGCCGCGTCGCTGAGCCTGGTGCCCTCGCAGTCAGGGCAGACCGTGAACGTGATCGCCCGCTCGACGAAGGCGCGGATGTGCGGCTGGAGCGCGTCGACGTCCTTGGACAGGAACGACTTCTGGATCTTCGGGATGAGACCTTCGTAGGTCAGGTTGATGTTGTCGACCTTGATCTTGGTCGGTTCCTTGTGCAGCAGGTTGTGCAGTTCGGCCTTGGTGTACTTGCGGATCGGCTTGTCCGGGTCGATGAAGCCGGAGCCGCCGAAGATGCGACCGAACCAGCCGTCGACGCTGTAGCCGGGGATCGTGAGCGCGCCCTCGTTGATCGACTTGCTGTCGTCGTAGAGCTGGGACAGGTCGAAGTCGGTGATCGAGCCCCTGCCCTCGCAGCGCGGACACATGCCGCCGGTGATGCTGAAGGTGCGCCGCTCCTTCACGGTCTTCCCGCCGCGTTCGAGCGTGACCGCGCCGGCCCCGCTGATCGAGGCGACGTTGAAGGAGAACGCCTTGGGCGAGCCGATGTGCGGCCGCCCGAGCCGGCTGAACAGGATGCGCAGCATCGCGTTGGCGTCGGTGGCGGTGCCGACCGTGGAGCGAGTGTCGACACCCATCCGCTGCTGGTCCACGATGATCGCGGTCGTCAGCCCCTCCAGCACGTCGACCTCGGGCCGCGCCAGCGTCGGCATGAAGCCCTGCACGAACGCGCTGTAGGTCTCGTTGATCAGCCGCTGCGACTCCGCGGCGATCGTGCCGAACACCAGAGAACTCTTGCCGGAGCCGGAGACGCCGGTGAACACCGTCAGCCTGCGCTTCGGGATCTCGACGCTGACGTCCTTGAGGTTGTTCACGCGCGCGCCGTGCACGCGGATCAGATCGTGGCTGTCGGCACCGTGCAGCGCAGGCGACTGCGTGTTCTTCGTGTTCTTCCTGGTGGCCGTGCTCATTGTGTCTCCATCTTGTTGGGCTGCCTGCTTGTTGGGCTGACCGCCTTGCGCTGTCTTCGTCGGCGTCGCCTGGCCCGATCTGATCGGTCTCGAGCGGTGAGTCTGGTTCTCGTCGGCGTCGGTCCGTGCGGCGGAGGCTAGCTGTCCTGAAGCAGCCCGAGGACGTTGCCGTCGGGGTCGGTGACGGTGGCCACCAGGCGGCCGCCGCCGACGTCGTGCGCGGGCTCCTTCACGGTGGCGCCCGCGGCGATCACCTCGGCCAGTCTCGCCTCGATGTCCGGCACGTGCCAGTAGGTCACCGGACCGGTCATGCCCTGCGGGCCACCGTTCGGCACCAGCCCGATGTGCTGGCCCGCCGCCTCGAAGCCGACGTAGTAGGACCCCTCGTTCAGCGGCGGCACGCCGAGCAGTGCGGCGTACACCGGCGTGGCCTTCGCCAGGTCGGACACGGGGTGCAGCACGGTCTTGATTCCCTGGGTGGACGAGTCGGTCATGATCACTCCTCGGGTCGTGGGTCCTGGTCATCGCGCGAGACGAAGTCCGCGTGACTGGCGATGTCCGTGGCTGTCACGCTAGCTGCGGCCCGGGGACCTCGCTTCTCGATTCATGACCGGTCTGATTGTCTGGTTCGCGGAGTACGTGCACAGTGTGTGTAGCTATGCATATTGTGTGCTTTGGGGGTATTTTGTGTGCAGAGTGTTCAGGGTTGCGGTGAATTCGGGGCATCCGCTGCCGGAATCGTGCCCTGATAGCGTTTCTGCGGTGACCGAGTTGATCGAGGACGATCCGTCCGGGGCGATACGGCTGTTCTCCTACGGCACCCTGCAACAGCCTGAGGTGCAGCTGTCGAACTTCGGCAGGCTTCTCAACGGCGGCCCCGACGCGCTTCCGGGGTATCGCACGGACTGGGTCACCATCACCGACCCCGACGTCATCGCCGCGAGCGGCTCCGACCGGCACCCCATCGTCGTGTCGACCGGCGACATCGGTGATCTCGTCGCCGGCACGGTTTTCGTGATCACGGCAACGGAACTCGCCGCCGCGGACGACTACGAGGTGGACGACTACCGCCGGGTGCTCGTCCGGCTCGACTCCGGCATCGAGGCCTGGGTCTACCTCGCGGCGGACGATGTCGACGGATAGGTCGATGCCGTCGGGGGATCCTGCCGGCGTCGGGTGTGTCACGTTCCGGCCGGCCGGTCGGGTCGTCGGTGGCGTGGTGGTCTGCCACGAGATCTGGGGCGTCACCGAACCGCTGCTCGTCGCCGCTCGGCGGCTCGCCTCGGCGGGGTTTCTCGTTGCGGTGCCTGACTTCTACGCCGTGAGGGACGGATCGCCGACCGCCGACTACGCGCGGGCGAGCCGGTGGCGCGACGGTCTCGACATCGCCGGCATTCGGCGGGTGCTCGACGACGCGATCGGTTGGCTGCGTGCCGAGGGCGTCCCCGGGGTCGGCGTGCTCGGGTACTCGATGGGCGGGGCGATCGCCCTGTGGGCCGCCGCGACCCTCGACATCGACGCGGCCGTCACCTTCTACGGCGGCGGCCTGGTCGACCCGTACTGGCCCGACATGCCGGCCGGGGTCGTGCTGGCGCGGCGATTGTCCGTGCCGTGGCTCGGCTTCTACGGCGCGAGTGACTCGCTCACCCCGCCCGACGCCCTCCGGCGGCTGCGCGACGCGCTCGATGGCGGGCACGAACGCGGGAAGGTCGTCGTGTTCGACGGCCTCGAACACGGGTTCGCCCTCGACGCCACCGACCCTCGGCACGCGCCGGGCGAGGCCGCCGAGGCGTGGCGGGACGCCCTGGCGTTTCTTGGCGGTTCGCGGGACTGACCTCCCGGTTGCCGGGTGACGCCCGAGGACAGCACTGATCGGACTAATCTCGCGAAAGCGGCAGTCGTGACGGATGTTCGAACTGCTTGCCCTGGTTGGATATTTACCGGAACCAGGGGTGCGGAGGATGAGGCGCTTGTAGGGTCAAATTCCAGTTGATCAATGATTGGAGGACCTTGCCGATGTCTCGAATCACCGCTGCGCGCTGGGGCGCCGCGTTGCTGATGGTGGTGGGCCTGGTCTCGGCGAGCGGCGCGGCCGAGGCCGCGGGAACGCCGACGACCAGCCCGTTCGGCGGCATGCCAGCAGTGGGCGCGCTGACCACCGGCGGCGGCCCGATCTCCGACCACAACTGCTCCGCGAGCATCGTGGACAGCCCGCACGGCAACCTGATCATGGGTGCCGCGCACTGCATGGCCGGCAAGTCCGGCATGACCTTCGCGCCCGGCTATCACGACGGCGTCGCGCCATACGGGGTGTGGAAGACGATCGGCACGTCGTTCGTGCCGGACGGCTGGCCGGGCGGCGACCCCAGTGGCGGCGGTTCGCCCTACGACGTCGCGTTCGCCATGGTCGAGTCGCACGCCGGCCAGAGCGTGCAGCAGACCGCGGGTTCCGCGCTGCACCTGCGGGTCAACACGACGCTGCCGCAGCCGGTGACCGTGGTCGGCTATCCCGGCGCCACGCACACGGACTACCAGAAGAAGCCGTACAAGTGTGACGCCACCGCGAGCGCCTACAAGCAGTCGTGGATCACCCTCCAGTGCCTCAAGATCCCGGGCGGCTTCAGCGGCGGCCCCTGGATCGTGCGCGGCACCATGGACGTCATCGGCGTGATCGGCGGCTACGGGCAGAGCCTGCCCGACAGCGACCCGAACAACTACAGCATCAACTTCGGCAACGGCGTGCAGGTCGCGTACGACAGGGCGGTCGCGGCCACCAACGGCCCGCCGCCGCCGTACTCGATGGGCACCGGCGCGACCTGGAAGCACGCGGACCTGATCACCTCGGGCTACTACACCGGCGGCTCCGCGGGCGGCAGCCGGCACATGGACATGATCGTCCGGTGGAGCGACGGCGAGGTCACCCTCTACCGGGGTTCCACCAGCAACGACGGCCGGCACCCCTTCGAGTCCGAGATGCAGCTGTCCGCGCCGGGCGGCCTGTGGACGCACGCGATCCTGATGACCGGCGGCCACTTCGCCGACGGCGGCGACGGACTCGTGGTGCGGTGGTCCGACGGTGAACTGACCCTCTACAAGCACGTCGACCAGAACGGCTTCCACGACGAGGTCCAGCTGGCCGCGCCGAACGACCTCTGGAAGAACCACTCGAAGCTGCTCACCGCGGGCAAGTACACCTCGAGCACGCAGCGCGGCGACCTGGTCGTCGTGTGGAGCGACGGCGAGGTGTCGTTGTACGGCAACATCGGGGCGAACGGCCTCGGCGCGGAGACCCAGCTCGCCGCGCCGAATGACCGGTGGAAGGGCGCGGTGCAGCTCACGGCTGGTGAGTTCACCGGCAACAACACCGCGGATCTCGCGGTGCGGTGGGGCAACGGGACGTTCTCGGTGTTCCCCGACGTGAACACCGCCGGGTTCAATGGCGAGTACTCGGTGGCCGCGCCGAACACGTCCTGGAACAACGCCACGGTCGTGGCGGCCGGCGCGTTCGCCAGCAACGGCAGGCCGAACGACATCCTCATCCGCTGGGTCGACGGCGAGGTCAGCCTCTACCCGAGCGTCGACTGGAGTGGCCTGCACCAGGAGATTCAGCTCGTCGCACCCTGATGACCGGGGCGCGGTGTCGGGGCGGGGCAACGAGTTCGCCCCGCCCCGACACCGGTTCCGGTCTCGTCAGGACTATCAGGACTTACCGGGACTGTTGGGACTACAGCCACTGCGCGACGCCGCCGTGTCCCGAGCAGGTGCCGGAACGGTGCTGGCTGAAGCTGTACTCGCCGTCCCTGCACCTGGCGGTCGCGCCGGCAGGCGGGCCGGGTGCCTGCACCGGACGGGGCACGCAGTTTCCGCTGCTGTTGCGGTATTCGTTCGCCGCGCACTCGCCGACGCCGACGTTGGTCGTCGGAGCGGGCGGGGCGGCGTGCGTCGTCGGCGGTGGGTTGGCCGCCGCGGTCGGTGCCTGGGTGGTCGGCGGGGGAGCGGCGGTGGTGGTGGTCGCGCTCTGTTGCGGCGTGGACGCCGGCGAGATCGGAGTGGTCGTCGACGTCGACGTGGTGACGGCCGCGCCGTTGACCGCGCTCGGTGTCGGTGTCGACGCGGGAGTGCCGTCGTTGCAGCCCGAAAGTGCCAGGCAGGCAAGGAGAAAAGCGCCACATAAGCGACGAAGGTTGCTGGCGGTCGATGGCGTGCGCATGTTGCTGCCTCCATGCCGGCTGGGGCCCGACCCTCTGCTGATCGCGGCATGGCGCAGCTACGTTACGCGACCAAAAACCCGTCTAAGCGCCCAGCGGCTCCGCGGTCAGTTCGGCCAACCTCGCCACGGATCGCTCCTGCCAGCGAACGCAGCCTAGTTCGTCGTTGTGCCGCACCGACCGCCGCAGCAGCCTGGTGGCCAGCGCGGTGTCGCCCGCCGTCGCGGCGAGTTCGCCGAGCACGTGGTCGATGGAACCCCAGCAGATCGTCCCCGACCCGCAGGTGACCGTCCGGCCCGAGTAGGGCAGCAGCCGCGCGAGCGCCCACCGACTCGACGCGACGTCCCCGCACAGCGCCCACGTGTAGGCGCGGACCACCATCTGAAGCAGCCACAGCCAGTCGTGCGGCGGTTCCGGCGCCCGCGCGGCGGGCGGGCAGTGCCGGCGCGCCTCCGCCAGCCTGCCCTGTAGCGCCAGCGCCAGCCCGAGGTGTTCGTTCGTGATCGGGTCGCCGGAACCCTCGTGCGCCACCAGCGCCTCCGCGACCTCCGCATAGCGACCCTGGTCCAACCGCCAGGACACCAGCTGCGCGGTCAACGCGGGGCCCGCGCCCCACACCGTGTGCCGATGCAGCTCGTATGCCTGCCGCGACAGGCTTTCCGCCTCCTCGGCACGCCCGGCGAGACCGGCCCGCAGCGCCGCCCACCAGCGCAGGTGCACCTCGACCTCGGGCAGCCTGACCCGCCGGTTCGCCTCGGCGCACGCGTCGATGTCGGCCTGCGCCGAGGTCATGTCGCCGGCCTCCATGGTGACCAGCGCGCGGCGCAGCAACACCGAGGGGACCCAGTCGCCGCCGACTCCTGGCCCGGTCGCCAGCGCCACCAGTTCCGTGGCGATCCGCTGCCGCCTGGCGAGCGTGTCCGGATGGCGAATCGCGTTGGCGTGCAAGTGAAGCGCGCGCAGCAGGAGGTCGTCGTCGCCGAGCCGCCGCGCCATGTCGACGGCCTTGGCCGCGTGACCGGACTGCTCGCGAAGGTCGGGGCGCACATCGAAGTAGCGTTCGACCGCGAGGGCCGCCATGGACAGGCACCGCAGCCTGGAGTCGTTGGGCGGCAACAGCCTCAGCGCGTCGCGCAGCGCCGCGACGACCGTCGGGTCGCAGGACCGGTACTCCCTGGTGGATCCGAACGACTCGGCGCTGTGCGTGGTCGCGGCCACCGCGAGGGCCGTCGGGTCGTCCAGGTCCCTGGCCAGGCCGATCGCGCGGTGCAGCGCGCTCTTCGCCTCCCGCTGCATCGCGCCCCGGCAGCACACCCGGCCCAGCCACACCAGCAGCTCGAACAGCCGTCGCGTGCCGACGGGGTCGCGGGGGACGGCGTGCCGGTCGATCACCGCGACGGCCGAGGCGAGCAGGCCGGCCGCGTGTTGGTAGGCGTGCACGAGTTCGGCCCGTTCGACCGCCGCTGTCGCGGCCGCGATCGCCTCCTCGGCGTGCCCGACGGGCGCGGCGGCCAGCCAGTGGAACGCGACCGCGTCGAGCAGTTCCCCGGACTCGCGGGCGGCGTGCGGCACGCGGCGCGCCAGCGCAGCGGCGACCCGCGCGTGCAGGCGGGCCAGCCGCAGCCCCGGCATCGACTGCCGCAGCGTGTCGCGCACCAGGGCGTGGCTGAACCGGTAGCGGCCGACCGAGGCGACCTCGACGACCAGCCCCCAGGACACGCAGGTGTCGAGGATTTCCAGCAGCGCCTCGGGATCCAGGTCGCCGGCCTCCGCCAGCACCGCGAAGTCGAACTCCTCGCCGAGCACGGCCGCGGTCGCCAGCAGCCGCTCGGCGCCCTGCGGCAGGCGCCGCAGCCGGTGCCGGATCAAGTCGTTGGTGCCCTGTGGCAGCGCGTCTGCCAGGGACTCGAGGTCCTCGGTCGGTAACAGGCGCGCCAGCTCGACCACGTGAAACGGGTTGCCGCCGCAGCGTTGGTGGATAACCCGCGCGGCCCTCGGATCGACGTCGGCGCCGAAACGCTGCCGCAGCACCAGTTCCACGTCCCGTTCGGTGAGCCGGCGCAGCGGCCACCTGCTCGTCGACGGACCGGTGCACGCGGCGACCAGCTCGGCGGCGGGGCCGGTCAGGTCCGCGCCGTCCCGGCACGTGACCAGCACCAGCAGCGGCAGCTCGGGCAGCACCGTGGTCAACACCCGCAACACGTGCAGCGAGTCCTGGTCGGCCCAGTGCAGGTCGTCCAGCACGACCAGCAGGGGGCGGCGGCGGGCCGCCTCGGCCAGCACCTCGACGACCGCCGCGTGCAGCCGGGACCTCGCGCCAGCGGCGTGTTCGCGCCCGTCCGCCCTGGCCGGCTGGCCCGTGCCGAGCAGGACGGCCGCACCGGACCGCTCGGACTGCTCGGCAAGCGGCGCGCCGCCGGTCTCGATCACCTTGCGCAGCACCGAGATCCACGGCCACAGGGCCGGTGTGCCCTCGTCGTCGGGGCAGCGTCCGACGGCGACGGCAAAGCCGAGCGCGTCGGCCTGCCGGGTCGCCGCCTCGGCGACCCGGGTCTTGCCGATGCCCGGTTCTCCGGTCACCAGCAGCAGGCCGCCCCTGCCGTCCGCCGCGCGCGCCAACGCCTCGGCGATCCCCTCGGTCACCTCGGCACGCCCGGCCAGGCCGTCGGTCGTCACAATCGACGGCCGTTGGCGCTGCGCGCCGTGCAGTTCCGGATCCTGGTTCAGGATCGAGTGCGCCAGCCGGTCGAGCCGGGGACCCGGGGCGACGCCGATTTCCTCGTCGAAGACGCGGCGGGCCTCGCGCAGCGCGGCCAACGCTTCAGCCTGCCGGCCGCCCCGGTACAGCGCGAGGGCGAGCAGCTCCCAGCGTCGCTCGCGCAGGGGATCGCCGGCGACCAACAGCCGCAGCCCGGCCGCGGCCGCCTCGACCCGGCCGGCGGACAGCTCGGCCTCGGCCCGTTCCTCCTGTGCCGCAAGGCGAATCTCCTCGAGCCGAGCGGCCTCCGGGGCGGCGAACGGCTCGCCGGCGAACTCGGCGTAGGCCGCCCCACGCCACAGGCCGAGCGCGCGGTCCAGGTCGCCGAGCGCGTCGACGGCGCGGCCGTCGGCCAGCGCGGTCCTGCCCGACTCGACGAGCGCGCCGAACCGCGCCGCGTCCAGTTGGTTCGGTCGCAGGCAAAGGCGGTATCCGGCCGGCGAGCTGACCAGGATCGTGCCGGGCGCGCGGGCGGGACGGTCAGGTTCCAACGCGCGCCGCAGGTTCGCTACGTAGGCGCGCAGCGTGCCGACCGCCGTGGCAGGCGGACGCTCGCCCCACACGTCCGCGACGAGCCGGTGCACCGAGACCGAGGCGCCCGCCCCGATCAGCAGCGCGGCCAGCACCGCGCGCTGCTTCGCGCCGCCGAGATCGAGCACGTCGTCGTCGATCCGCACCTCGATCGGCCCAAGCACCGCCCACGACATGGACCCAGCCATGCGACCTGTCCCCCCGAGGGTCTTCCTATTCGACCCCAATCCGCCCGCAATCCCCGCTCCAGATCATTGTCCGGACGGGCGTCGGCGCACGCCACCCACAGGGACCACAAGGCACGTCGACGCGACCCGATCGGTCACAGGAGACGCGGAAATGCAGCACGAGCACAGACGGAGACGACGAGCGCCGAGCCTGCTGGCCGCGGCGCTGGCCATCGGCGCGACGCTGACCCTGGCGCAGCCGGCACTGGCCACACCGGCGCCGACCCAGTGCACCGTCGACAGGAAGTGCCCAACGGCCCCCGCCGGCAGGGACGACCCGCCGCCCACACAGCCGCCGAGGCCGCAACCGTTGCCACCACCGGTGATCCCGAGCGACCAGGACACGCTCAGCACCCTGGTGAACGCGGGGGTGCCACAGACGCAGCCGACCTGGCCCGGTGTCGGTCCCGCGCTCGGTACCGGTGTCGCCCAACCGACACCGGGCCAGCGCGTCGTCCGGATCGTCATCATCGGCGACTCCTACATGTCCGGCGAGGGCGCTGGCGCCTACTACAACGCGCACGGCGTGCTGCCACCGCCGCCGTCGTACCAGGTTGGTCCCGGCGGAGCCCTGATGATGGTGCCGGCGCCCGGTTACCAGCTGAGCGACTACGACGAGGACTGGCGGCACCGCTCGGCGAACTCCGCCGCGCTGCTCGCCATCGCGGAGCTGCGCAGGCAGAACCCCGACGTCGTGTTCGACGTGCGGTTCGAGGCGTCGTCCGGTGCGGAGACGAAGAACTACTGGGTGCCGCAGAACGACGCGGGGCGAGTCAACCCGGCGCAGGGCGACGTCCTGCTGCCCGACCGTGCCGACCACCACGCCGATCTGGTGATTGTCGGCCTTGGCGGCAACGACATCGGCTTCGCCGACCGGCTCAAGCTCGCCGTGAAGCTGAGCGACACGAGGCCGTTGCGCGCTCTCGACCAGCAGTACGCGCCGATGCTGGCGCCGAGGTCGGACGACACGGAGTGGTTGGACGCCATCAACACCGGGCCCGGCGTGCCGAGCACGTTGGTGTCCCGCTACATCCAGATCGTTCGGGATATCCACCGGTTCTCCGGGGACGGCACGCGGGTCATGATGGTCAGCTACCCGTCGGGCCTCGTGTCTGGCAAGGTGCCGACCGGCATCACCGGGACCTTCATCAACTCCAGCGAGGTCGACCTGCTCGCGCCGCTCGCCGGGCAGCTCGCCGGATCGATGCGACGGGCGCAGCAGATCATGCAGGCGCACGGTATCCAGTCCGACCTGCTCGACATCCAGGGCGCCTACCAGGGGCACGAACTCGGCACCCCGGACCCGTACGTGAACGGGTTGACACTGCGGTTCGGCGCGCCGAACCTGTCCAACGCCTTGCAGGAGTCCTTCCACTCCAACGCCTCCGGCACCGCGCTGCTGTCCAGGTACTACGCCGAGACCATCGCGACGTCGCTGAAGCTCGTATACAAGCCGCCGACCCCGCCCCAGCCCACCCCGGGTGGCGGTGGGGGCGGCGGCGCGAGCCCGAACGAGCCGCCGCCGACCTGGTACTCCGACCCGTCGAACCCACCGGCCACCGGAAACCCGGGCACCGGCAGTCCCGGCACCGGCACGCCGATCACCGGCTACCCCGACCTGGACCCGATTCCCGGAACGCAGCCGAGCGACCCAGCCGCGCCGGGGACCGGGTTGGAGAACCCGCCGCCGACCATTCCCATCCCCGACCCGGGCGAGGGACAGCCGCACCACACCGGTCCTGCCTGCACGCCGAACGAAGATCCCACGCTGCCCCCGCCGAGGCTGCACGGGGGGAAGTGCCTCGGCTGAGGGCTGACGCTGAGGGCCGGAACTGAGGATCGACCAGAGCAGGCGGCGGGTGTCTCCCCAGGGCGCCCGCCGCCACTGTGGTCGCAGTGCGAGCGCAAGGCCGCTGACAACCTCCGCAGGGCTTGATGTCCCGTCCGGCTGGAGTTGTCGGTACTTCGGCGGCGCGTTGCCCGGCCATGCGGGCGGGGCTGGGCGTGGCTGGGAATTGAGCAGTTGCACGGATGCTGGGCCCGGAGGGCAAGCGCGAGGATTCCCGCTGTGGACAAGCGACCGGCCGGTTCGGCCGAACAGGCCCGGCCCGCGCGTGGGCTGGCGGGGCATTGCGCTCGGGCCGCGGCTGTCGGCGGTGTGCTCGGCCTGGCGGTGACCGTGTTCGCCAGCACCATCCCCGGCAACGAGGAGCTGGGGGCGCTGGGCGAGGTAGCGGTCGCTGTGCTGGCAGCCTGGGCACTGTCCTGGCCGCTGCTGCTGGTGGCGCGGGTGAGGCAGCCCTGGCTGACAGCCCTGCTGGCCCCAGTGGCGCTGGTGGCACTGGCGCAGGGGATGTCCATGCTCGCCCCCTATACCTCAGTCCTTGACCAGTGGCAGCAGGCGGCCACGGTGATCGCGGTGACCGTGGTGGCGGCCGGCGGCTACGCGGCGGCCGCGTTCGTCGGCGGGCCCGGCGCCCGGCCGCGCTGGCGGATCATCGTGGCGGTGGGGGTGGTGGCGCTGATCCCGGCGCAGATGGTGGTGGGCCCGATGCAGCAGACCGCCCGCGAGGCCGACCAGGCCACCCGCGAGGCCGCACGGCAAGCCGCCCAACTGGCGGCCTTCCAGTATCCGCTGTTCGCCCCGGACCTGCCCGATTACACGATCATCGAGTACAACGCCGACAGCGGGTCTTCCTTCGCCTTCTGGCTTCGGCCCAAGTCGGCGCGCCAGCAGGCCGACGAGTCGCTGAACATCGGGGTGTTCCAGACGCCCGCGCCCGCGCGGTTCAACCCCCCGGCCGACTGCGCGACCCCAGACTTGAGCAACGGCGGGGCCGCCTTGCCGTGCGTCACGGTCGCCCCCGACGTCTGGCGGGTCGACAAACCCCCCAACGGGCGGGCGCCGCTCTACCTCGTCCGCAGAGGCGACCGGCTCATCCAGATCAGCACGGGGTCAGCGGCAATCCCGGAACGCGACCTGGCCAGGGCGGCCACTACCCTGCGCCAGCAGCCGCCAAGCTACTTCCGGGCTGACCCGAGTCCCCGCTGACACCTCAGCGTTCCTGGCGTGTGACCAGTTCGGCGAACCGCTCGACGCTGATGTTGCCGCCGGACAGGATGACGCCGACGCGTTGCCCAGGCAGGCGAACGCGGCCGGTCAGCAACGCGGCGACGCCGATCGCACCGCTCGGCTCGACCACGAGCTTCAGCCGCTCGAACAGGAACGCCATCGCGGCGATGATGTCCTCGTCCGCCACCACCGGAATCTCGTTCACCAGGCGGCGGTTGACCTCGAAGGTCAGCTCGCCGGGTGTGTCGACGGCGAGCCCGTCCGCCACCGTGTGCGGCACGTCGACGCTCACTCGGTGTCCGGCCGCGAGCGACCGCGCGGTGTCGTCGCCGGACTCCGGCTCCACCCCGACGATGCGGATGCCGGGGCTCAGCGCGGTCGCCGCGACGGAGCTGCCCGCGATGAGGCCGCCGCCGCTGATCGGCACCACCAGCGCGTCGAGCGGCCCGGTCTCCTCGATGAGTTCCAGCGCCGCGGTGCCCTGGCCCGCCATCACGTGCGGGTGCTCGAAGGGCGGGATGAGCGCGAGACTCCGTTCCTCGGCAAGGGATTCGCCGATGGCGACGCGGTCGCCGGTGTAGCGGTCGTAGGTGACGACCTCGGCGCCGTACTCCTTGGTGGCGGCGATCTTCGACGCGGGGGCGTCCTCCGGCATGACGATCACCGAAGTGGTGCCGAGCAGCGCGGCGGCGTGCGCAACCGCTTGCGCGTGGTTGCCGGAGGAATAGGCGACGACCCCGCGCGCCAACTGCTCCTGCGGGAGCTGCGAGATGGCGTTGTAGGCGCCGCGGAACTTGAACGCGCCGACGCGTTGGAAGTTCTCGCACTTGAGGAAGACCTGCGCGCCGACCCGTTCGTCGAGGGTCCGCGAGGTGACTACCGGGGTGCGGTGCGCAACGCCGGCCAACCTGTCGGCTGCGGCCCGAACGTCGTCGATCGTGATCACGGCTCTCCCTGGGTTCGTGTGGTGGTCCCAATAGTGCCGTGGCCGAGATCGGCGTTATGGGACCACCACGCGATGTGTTCTAGATGTCGGCCGTGGCCGGCGCGGACACCGGGGTCGTGGCGAAGCCTGGCCGCAGGTAGACGACCCAGGTGACGACGAAGCAGACGGCGTAGAAGGCGAGGAAGCCGGCGAATGCGGGGACGCCGCTGTGCGCGTTGGCGAAGGAGGCGCGGAACGTGAGGTTGATGAACAGCCCGCCGAGCGCGCCGACGGCCCCAGCGATGCCGATCAGGGCGCCGGAAAGGCGTCGGGCGCGGGCGTACGCGGTGTCCTCAGGCTCGCCCTCGGCGATGGCGACGCGGGCCTTGGCGCGGAAGATCGCGGGGATCATCTTGTAGGTGGAGCCGTTGCCTATGCCGGAGAACACGAACAGGGCGATGAAGGCCGTGACGAACATCGGCAGGGACTTGAGGTTGGAGGCGATGATGGTCGCGATCGTGCCGAGGGCCATCAGCGCGAAGGTGGCGAAGGTGACCTTCGCGCCGCCGATCCGGTCGGAGAGCCTGCCGCCCAGCGGTCGGCTCAGCGAGCCGAGCAGCGGTCCGAGGAAGGTGAGGGCGGCGGCCTGCAAGGGGGTGCGGCCGAACTGGTTCTGGAGCACGAGCCCGAACGCGAAGCCGTAGCCGATGAATGACCCGAACGTGCCGACGTACAGGAACGACATCACCCAGGTCTGGGCGTCCTTGACGACCTCGCGCATGGCCCTGGTGTCGCCACGGACGGGGGCGAGGTTGTCCATGAACAGCGCGGCGCCGAGCGTGGCCAGCACGATCAGCGGCAGGTAGATCCACAGGACCACGCGGGGTTCGGTGGCGCCGGCGGTGCCGAGTACCAGCAGTCCGACCAGTTGTACGACGGCCACGCCGAGGTTGCCGCCGCCCGCGTTGAGGCCCAGCGCCCAGCCCTTGCGGTGTTCGGGGTAGAAGGAGTTGATGTTGGTCATGGAGGACGCGAAGTTCCCGCCGCCGACGCCGGCCACCGCCGCGACGACGAGGAAGGTGTTCAGCGAGGTGCCGGGGTGCATGACGAGCGCGGCGAGCGCGGTGGGCACTAGGAGCAGTGCGGCGCTGATGATGGTCCAGTTGCGGCCGCCGAACCTGGTCACCGCGAGGGTGTAGGGCAGGCGGGCGAGCGCGCCGAACAGCGTCGGGGTGGACACCAGCAGGAACTTGTCCGCTGCGGACAGGCCGTACTTGGGGCCCATGAACAACACCATCACCGACCACAGGCTCCAGATCGAGAACCCGATGTGCTCGGCCAGAATCGAGAAGACCAGGTTCCTGGTGGCGATGCGTCGACCCGTGCCGGCCCAGAACTCCGGGTTCTCCGGCTCCCAGCGCTGGATCCAGCGCCGACCACCGCGTGCCTGCCCGCCCTCGGACACCGCCGTGTCGTCGGGTTGACGGGAACTGTCGCTCATCTGATCAACTCCTGGGTGTCGTGCTGAACGCGGCGGGTTTCGACGCGATCGGTTCCGTCGCGGTGTCCTGGTCGGCGAGCCACTCGGCCAGGTCGCAGACGACCTCGTGGCAGCTGCCGCAACCCGTGGTCGCCCTGGTGTCGCTGACCAGCTCAGGCACGCTCTGCGCGCCTGTCTGCCAGGCGTCCACCAGTTGGCGCTTGCTGACGGTGTTGCAGCGGCACACGACGGCCGAGGCCGGCAGTTCGGCCGGTGTGCTCGACGGCGTGCCCGAGGGCATCGCCCTGCCGAGCAACAGGGCCAGCCGGTCGGTCGGGGCGGGGATGCCACGGTCGTAGAGCTGGGTGATGGTCGCGGCCGCGTCGGGCGCGCCGAGCAGGATCGCGCCGACCACCCGGTCGTCCCGCAGCACGAGCTTGGCGTAGTGCCCTCGTGTCGGGTCCTCCAGCCGCAGCACCTCGGCGCCGGGGCTGTCCAGCTCGGCGTGCACCTCGCCGAGCGCGGCCAGCTCGATATCGCGGATCTTCAGCTTGGTGACAGCTGGCGTGCCGAGGTAGCGGGAGCCGAGGTCGGCCCCGGTGAGCAGGTCGGCGAGCACGGCGGCCTGCTCCCAGGCGGGCTGGACGAGGCCGGCGGTCGTGCCGGTGTGCTGGGCGCAGTCGCCGATCGCGTGGATGCGCGGATCGTTGGTGCGCAACGAGTCGTCGACGAGGATGCCGTGGTCGACGCGCAGCCCGGCGACCGTGGCCAGCCCGGTGTCGGCGCGGACCCCGGCCGAGACGACGACCAGGTCGGCCGGCACGCGGCTGCCGTCGTCGAGCACCAGCCCGTCGCCTGCGCGGTAGCCGGTGGCCAGGACGCCGAGCCGGAACTCGATGCCGTGTGCGGCAAGGGATGCGGCCAGCACTCGGCCGGCGCCGGGGTCGAGCTGGCGCTCCATCAGGTGGCCGGCCGGGTGCACGACCGTGACCCGGCAACCACGACCGGCCAGGCCCCTGGCCGTCTCGAGGCCGAGCAGGCCGCCACCGAGGATCGCCGCAGGCGCACCAGGGCGAGCGAGCGCGAGGATCTGCCGGCAGTCGTCCAGGCTCCGGAACGCCACGACGCCGCGAGCGAGATCGCCGTTCCCGTCGGTCAGTCCCTCGATCGGCGGCAGCCACGCTTCCGCGCCGGTGGCCAGCACCAGCACGTCATAGTCCACAGTGGACCTGTCGGACAGCAGGGCCTTGCGCGTCTCGCGGTCGATGCCGACCACGGTGACGCCGAGGCTCAGGTCGACCCGGTTCCGGTCGGCCCAGCCGGGGCCGTGCAGCCGCACCGCGTCGGCGGTGAGGCTGCCTGCGACCATGCTGGACAGCAGCACCCGGTTGTACGCAGCATGCGGCTCCGCACCCACCACCGTCAACGCCACCCGCGCGCCATCAGGGTCGCGGCGACGAACCTCGTCGGCCAGCCGCGCACCGGCCATGCCATACCCGACGACCACCACCCGCCTCGGCGTCACGACGTCCTCCCCGCGCTCGGCTCACCCGACTGATCTGGCTCGACCCGCACCGCGCACACCTTGAACTCCGGCATCCGACTCGTCGGATCCAACGCCGGATTGGTCAACAGATTCGCCCGCCCCTCACCAGGAAAGTGAAACGGCACGAACACCACATCCAGCCGCATCGAACCAACACACCGCACCCGCGCCCGCACCCGCCCACGCCGCGACACCACCCACGCCAACCCACCATCGACCAGACTGGCCCGCGCCGCAGTGTCCGGATGAATCTCCACATACGCCTCCGGAGCCGCCGCCATCAGTTCACCGACCAACCGCGTCTGCGCACCCGACTGGTAGTGCGCCAATACCCGACCCGTCGTGGCATACAACGGAAACTCTGCGTCCGGAGACTCGACCGGGCCCCGGTGATCCACCGCGACCAACCGCGCCAACCCATCCGAATGCGCGAACCCATCCACAAACACCCGAG
>NZ_VUOB01000252.1 GCF_008386585.1 Solihabitans fulvus | reverse complement strand
TACCAGGCGTCCCAGGCCTGGCCCTTCCCCGCCGGGCTCATGGTCGGCTTCCGCGCCACCGCGCGCACCGACACCAACGCCGTGGACGGCGTCGATCTCCTCGACGCCCGCTGGTTCCCCCCGGCCGAACTCCGCGCCCGCGCCACCCGCCGCCCACTGGCCGGGACCGACTCCATCGGCGACCGCCTGCTACGGTCCTGGCACGACGACCACGCCGCCTGAGCCGGCCGCAGCCGATCAGCCCAAGTCCTTCAGCGACAATCGGGCCTCCTCCGCCACCACCCGTCGCTCGCCCTCCGCGCCGAGGCCGAGCCCGTCCCGCAACGCCAACCCGTAGGCCGTGTCCAACGCCCGCTCCGCCGGCACCTCGACATGCGGCCGCACTCCGACGGCCTCCCAGTTGGTGCCCGACACCGGGTTGATCGCCCGCCCCGACGGCACC
>NZ_VUOB01000251.1 GCF_008386585.1 Solihabitans fulvus | reverse complement strand
CGACGAGTTCATTATACTGGTACTAAATTTAAACAAGGTCGTAAAAGAGCACAGAGCTTTCCATCAATATCAAAATTCTTCCTACCTCATAAGAGGCCACGTAAAGAAACATTCATTCCTCCCACTAAGTTTCTACTCGGGGGGAATATTTCTGATCCTTTGAATCTGAATAGTTTGCAAGATGAAGATGTCAACAGGGCCATGAATGCTGTAACTCCAGAGTCGTCACCACTGCCCACTCCACCTCGACATAAAGCAAAAATTGATGTAATAATTCCTCCAAACATTAGAGATCCACTTAATTTAATGGAGCCCTTAGATAATGAGGAATATGAAAAACGATTGGAGATGCAGCAACGCAAACCAAAGAAGAAAACTAAAGTAAGACGGCGTACAACTGACAACACCTCCC
>NZ_VUOB01000250.1 GCF_008386585.1 Solihabitans fulvus | reverse complement strand
GGGCAGTACACACCGCCTCAAGGATCGTTCGCCGGACCTCCTCCCGCCGTCGCAACAGCCCGTCGGCCACGCGGTCCGCCAGCAGATCCTGGTTCGCCCCCTCCGCCGACTGGGTGATCTCGGAGTCGTTCAGGTCGATCGCCATCACCACCGGCCCGGCCAGGGCGAAGATCCGCGCCAGGGCGTTGAGAACGAGCTGCGCCGGTCGCTGGCTGGTCCGGAAGCCCCACTGCCGGCGATCGGACTCGTCGATGCCCGCCTCGAGGAG
>NZ_VUOB01000249.1 GCF_008386585.1 Solihabitans fulvus | reverse complement strand
AAGCGTAATACCTCAATTTCATTCTAAAACGGATTCTTGTGTTGAAGAGTCGTACTCTAAACTTCCTTAATCAACATAGTAGCTTTTATACCTGCGTATCGCTCGAAGAGAACAAAAATTAAAGGAACATGGGGCTTCTAGCTGCATTAGTGGTAAACGCGGTCGGCGGTGCTGTAATATATGGCACTGGGGGTCTGTTGACTCCATTAGTGGCTCCCGTGCTCGGTTTCAGCTCAGCGGGAATAGCGGCAGGAAGCACAGCCGCTGCTGCACAAGCATACTACGGAAATTTAGTGGCCGGCAGCATTGTGTCACAGTTGACTGCTGCTGCCATGGTAGCCCCCACGCCATGAGGTGATGCTAAACATCACCCGTTCTCGACATCGCTCCAGGATCGGAC
>NZ_VUOB01000029.1 GCF_008386585.1 Solihabitans fulvus | reverse complement strand
GATGGCGTTCGACTGGGAGTGGCGTCCAGGTGGCGCGTCGCAAGGCGGAGGAGCCCCTCATGGCGGAGCCATGTGGGGCGACGACAACGCGGCGAGGCGTCAGCTGGGCGTCACTCCGTCGGACAGTCATCGTGTTAGGAGCTCTAGGGGCGAAGGGCGTGCAGGCGGTCGGCGAGGTCGGCGAACACCTCGCACCTGCGGATCCACGCCGCCGAACCGGACTGGTCGGACGGCCTGTCCCCCAACGGGTTCACCGGATCCGTCACGCCGTACTCGATGCGGTAGGCGAGCAGGTCGGTCGCCGCGTCCAGCCAGCAGGTCGGGTCGGGCGCGGTGATCTCGCCGAGGCCGACGGTGAACCACACCGGCATCCGCTCGTCGACCGCGAGCGCCCTGCCGACCCTGGTCCTGGCGACCTCGACCAGCTCGCCCCGCGCCTTGTCGCCTGCGCGCATGGCCTCCTGCCGCCAGGTCTCCTCGACGGCCTCGCGATCGGCGTCCAACCGGCCCGCCGCCTCCTGCGCCGCGGTCTCCCGCGCGCCGATCTGCCAGTCCAGCTGGTGCACGTCGTGCTCGAACCGGCCGCGCTCGATCCTGGCCACCTTGCCGCTGGCCAGCCGGTCCTGGACGTCGGCCCGCCTGGCGCGCAGGTCCGTCCACTCCTGGACCTGCTGGCGGAGCGTGTCGCGGACGGAGTCGGCCAGCACCTCCTGCTCGGCGTCCCACGCCTGGCGCAGCACCTGGGCGAGCGACCGGAACTCCTCGGCCGACGCGTCGAGGCCGGCGTCCGGACCGGCTCCCGCGCCGGCCAGGCGCCGTTCCAGCACCGCGATCCTCGCGGTGAGCCGGTACAGCTCGGCGACCAGCTCGGCGTGTCCGTCGACCAGCCCGGCGACGATCGGTTCGACCGCGTCGAGCCGCTCGATCTCCGTTGGCACGCGTGCTCCCTCCGCCGGCCGGTGGTTCGGCCGCCAGCGAACCGCACGTCCACGTCATCGCCAACCGCTGCGCAGGCCGACCACACAACCGCGCAGAAATGCCACCCGTTCGGGCAAGGGATCAGGCACGGGGTGTGCGGACCGCCTGGGTCTGGGTGGTCTGGCCGACCCGCCGGTCCGAGTCGTCGTAGAGGTCGGTCTGCACGACGACGGTGCTGCCGCCGACGTGCAGCGGCCGGCTGACGGCGCGCACCTCGCCCGCGCGCACGCCACGGAAGAAGTTCGTCTTCGACTCGATGGTCGAGGTGGTCGCGCCGGCCGGCAGGTTGAGGAAGGCGCACACCGCACCGGTGCTGTCGGCGAGCGCCATCAGCGCGCCGCCGTGCAGCACGCCGCCGACGGTGCACAGGTCGGCGCGCCAGCCGAGCCTGCCGCGCACCTCCGCCGCGTCGGCCGAGGTGAGTTCGACGCCGAGCACGGCGGCCAGCGGCATCGCGGCGGTCAGGGCGGCAAGGTCGTTCTGCTCCATGGCACGCCACTCTCGCGCGTGCGCGAAGGCAAGTCCATTACCTCACTGGTAATGGATCTGCCGCGCGACCGGACCTAGGGTGATCAGGTGATCGCAACCCAGACAGCCGTGCGAGTCGGCCCGTTACTTCGCGACTGGCGGCAGCGCCGCAGGCTCAGCCAGTTGGAGCTGGCGCTGACGGCGGGCACCTCCGCTCGCCACGTCAGCTTCATCGAGACGGGCCGCGCGCAGCCGAGCAGTGACATGGTGCTGCGGCTGGCCGAACACCTCGACGTGCCGGCGCGGCAACGCAACGCGCTGCTGATTGCCGCCGGTCACGCCCCCGTCTATCAGGAGACCCCGTTGGACGCGCCGGAGATGACCGCGGCACGCGAGGCCGTCGACAAGATCCTTGCCGGCCACGAGCCGTATCCGGCGCTGGTGACCGACGGCGCCTGGAACCTGATCGCCGCCAACAACGGCATGGGCAAGCTGCTGGCCAGCGTCGCGCCGGAGCTGGTCGCGCCGCCGGCCAACGTGTTGCGCATCGCGCTGCACCCGGACGGCATGGCGCCCAGGATCGTGAATCTCGGCGAGTGGCGGGCGCACCTGCTTGACCGGCTGCGCCGGCAGTGTCAGGCCTCCGGCAGCGAGACGCTGGCCGCGCTGTACGACGAGGCCCTCGGGTACGGCGGGGAGCACGAGGGGCCGGAGCACAACTCGGCCAGCGACCTCGTGTTGCCGATGCGGCTGCGGCACGGCGACCTGGAGCTCTCGTTCTTCAGCACGGTCGCGACGTTCGGCACGCCGATGGACATCACGCTGACCGAGCTGGCGATCGAGACGTTCTTCCCCGCCGACGAGCAGACGCGGGAGTTCCTCCACAGCTGAGCGACCGTCCCTTGTGGACGGTCACCCGACGGTCAACCGCCAACGATCGGGCGTTGACAGTCGGGCGTTGAAGGTCAGACCCAGTCGAGCGGGACGTGCGGCTCGGCCGGCAGGTCGACGTCGACCCGGTCGCCCGGCCGGACCTCGCCGCCGGCGAGCACGACGGCCATGATGCCCGCCCTGCGGACGATGGTGCCGTGCTCGTCGCGGCCGACCACGGCGGCGAGCATGCCGCGCTGGAAGTTGTCGATCTGCGCGCACGGGTTGCGCAGCCCGGTCACCTCGACCACGGCGTCCTCGCCGAGCCGCAGCACGGTGCCGGTCGGCAGGCCGAGCAGGTCGAGGCCGCGGGTGGTGACGTTCTCGCCGAGTTCGCCAGCGGACACGGTGAACCCGCCCGCGTTCAGCTCGTCGTGCAGTTCGGCGTGGATCAGGTGCACCTGCCGCAGGTTGGGCTGGTTCGGGTCGCGCGCGACCCTGGAGCGGTGCTTGACCTTCTCGCCGAGGTGCGCGTCGCCCTCGACACCGAGCCCGGCGAGCAGCCGGATGCCGTCGGCGTTCGGCTTGCTGAAGGTGTGCGTCGCGCTGCGGCTCACCGCCGTGACGACCCCGCCGTCGGTGTCCCAGATGTCCGTCATCGATCGCCCTCCCGCGCTGATCCGTTGCCTCCGCAGGCATTATCGCTGGTCGCGGGCCTTCCGTAAATTGGTCTACACCCTTGACAGTGCGTGCACCGGCTGTAACCGTAGGTCCGCTCCGCCGCCGCGCCAGGACACTCCGCCCCGCCTTGTTCCGGGAGGAAAGTTCACGTGAGTACACACAGCGAAGCACGGCATCGGCCACGACTGCGACGCACCGCAGGCACTCTCCTGCTCGCCGCCGCCCTCGGGCTCGCGGTCACCACGTTCGGCGGGTCGGCCACCGCGGCGACCCCGAGGTCGGCGTACCTGAACGTGGTGCCGGCCCCGGTCAGCGCCCAGCCCAACGCCGCGGCCGCCTACCCCATCACGGCCAACACCAGAATCTACGTCGACCCGTCGGCCAACCAGGTCGGCGACTACCTTGCCGGGATCCTCCGTCGCTCCACCGGATTTCCGCTCCCGATCACCCCGGCACCAGCCACCCCGACCGACGGCATCGCGCTGCTGCTGACCGGAGCCGGCACGCAGGTCGGCGCCCAGGGCTACCAACTCGACGCCAGCACGGCGAAGGTGGTCATCCGCGCGCAGACCGTCGACGGCCTGCGCGCCGGGGTCCAGACGCTGCGACAGCTCCTGCCGGCCAAGGCGGACAGCCCGACCGTCCAGTCCGGGCCGTGGGCGGTGCCGGGCGGGCACGTGCTCGACTACCCGAGGTTCGCCCAGCGGGGCGCGATGCTGGACGTGGCGCGGCACTTCTTCCCGGTCGGCACGGTGAAGCGCTACATCGACGAGATCGCGCTGTACAAGGTCAACGTGCTGCACCTGCACCTCGCCGACGACCAGGGCTGGCGGATCGAGATCAAGAGCTGGCCGAAGCTCGCGACCTACGGCGGCAGCACCGAGGTCGGCGGCGGGCCCGGCGGGTACTACACCCAGGCCGACTACCAGGGCATCGTCGCCTACGCGCAGTCCAGGGGCGTCACGGTCATTCCCGAGATCGACATGCCCGGCCACACCAACGCGGCGCTCGCCTCCTACGCCGAGCTGAACTGCAACGGCGTCGCCCCGCCGCTGTACACCGGCACCGACGTCGGCTTCAGCTCGCTGTGCATCAGCAAGGACGTCACCTACACGTTCCTCGACGACGTGATCCGCGAGCTGTCCGCGCTGACGCCGAGCCCCTACCTGCACATCGGCGGCGACGAGGCGAAGGTCACCAGCGACCCCGACTACATCGCCTTCGAGCAGAAGGTGTTCCCGATCCTCCAGAAGTACGGCAAGCACGCCGAGGGCTGGCACGACTTCCTCAAGGCGAACCCGCCGACCTCGGCGGTGCCGGAGTTCTGGGGCACCACCAACTCCGACGCGAACGTGACCGCGGCGGCCCAGCGCGGCACCAAGATCCTGTTGGCCCCGGCCAACAAGACCTATCTGGACATGAAGTACAACTCGAGCACGCCGCTCGGCCAGAACTGGGCTGGCTACATCGAGGTGAAGACCGCCTTCAACTGGAACCCCGGCAGCTACCTCCAGGGCGTGCCGGAGTCCGCGATCGCCGGCGTCGAGGCGCCGCTGTGGTCGGAGACGCTGGTGACCACGCGCGACATCGAGTACATGGCCTTCCCAAGGCTGCCAACGATCGCGGAGCTCGGTTGGTCGCCGGCGGCGACGCACAACTGGACGGCGTTCCGGGCGAGGCTCGGCGCGCAGGCCCCGCGCTGGAAGGTGCTCGGCATCAACTACTACCCGTCGAGCCAGATCGTCTGGGCGAAGTAGCCGCCTGGCGCGGCAGGGGCGCGGCCCTCGGGCCACCCAAACGCGACGCCGAGGGAGAGCGGTCCAACGGACCGCCTTCCCTCGGCGTTGTCGTTGTCAGTACTGGAGGTCGAGCCGACCCGACTTGACTGTGCCAAGGAATCGTTCGAAGCCGGCAGCGCCAACGTCAAGCCGGCCGCCGTCTCGATTCTTGGTATCCCGGATCCGGGTCCGGCTCGGGCTGACAGCGAGTTCGACGCACGCGTTCGCGTTGCCGCTGTGGCTACTTTTCCGCCAAGGCTGCTTTGTCATCGTCCCTCTAGTGCACTCAGTACGTTGCCGATCAATACCGCCGAGTGCGTCGGCGGGAGCGCAACGTCGCGGCTCACCTGATCGAAGGTGTCGGAGAACGCCGCGACATCCTCTTCATCCTCCAAGGATTCGCCGCCCGCCGCGTGCTCCAGATAGACGAGATCCTGATCTTCCGGATCTTCGAAACCAAGCAGAATGACCGGCCCCGACATTGCGCCGTACGCGCCCGCACCGAAGGGCACGAGCTGAATCGTCACGTTTTCCCGCGAGCCCGCCGAAAGCAGGTAACGGAGTTGCTCCGCCATCACCGCACGACCACCGACCACTCGGCGGATCACAGCTTCGTCGATAAGGGCGTGCAGTTCGAGGGAACCCGGCGCGCGCAGCAGCTGTTGCCGGGCCTGCCGCTCGACGGCGGCGCGTAACTCCCAGCCGTCCGGGCGCTGCTTGTTGAACAGCGCCGCGCCGTCGGCCACGGCCGAGGCGTAGGCGGCCGTTTGCAGTAGTCCTGGAATGGCAACGGGATCCATGGTCCGCTCCCGAACGGCGTCCGCCTCGTCCCGCCGAAAGGCCTGGTACTTAGGGGTGAAGTGGTCGGCGTGCTCGATGGTCGTGGTGTCGGAGCTGGCGTGTTCCCACAACCGCAGGGCTTCCGCGCGTTCCTCCTCGGTCACGCCGTAGACGCCGAGCAGGGAGCTGAACAGGTGAATGCGCGGCAACACCGTGCCGGCTTCCATCCTGGTCACGGTGGGTCGCGCGCACCGGGCCAACTCCGCGACCCGCTCCGGGATCAGGGTCGGTTGCCTACGTTGCCGCAACGCCTTCATGTACCTGCCGAGCTTGCGCTTACGCCGCGTCGACCCTGCCGCCATGCGATCACCATAGCCACGTCGGCACCGTCGTCGATGCCGTCCGACACATGAAGAATCCGCCAGGTGGGTCAGGAGCGTGCCGCCAACAGCGCTCTGGCGATCGACCGGACGGCGACGGCGGGCTCCGTCGTCTGCGCGCGGACGCGGCTGGCCAGCACGATCCCGGTTTTCGCTGTCGTCAGGGCAAACGGCTCAGCCACTGAGCCGGAGGGCGGACCCTGCCAGTCGGTGCTGGCCGAGCCGGAGCACGGCCGCAAGGGTGGAGGATGCGACGATCGGACCAACGGAGCCCCCCGCGTCGTAGGTCAACAACGCCGCAGCTATCGGGTGATAACGTCGTTTCGTTCGCATCCTTGGAGATCCCATGTCGCTACGCCTGACCCGGCTGGCCCAGCCGGCCGCCCTGTTCCTCCTGCCGCTTCTCGCGGCGCAGGGCTACCGGGTGCGCAGCCGCACGCCCAGGCTGCCCGAGGCGGCGACCACCGCAGGCACGGCACCCGCGAGGGACGAGCGGGACGGCGAACCCGCCCTGCGGCTCGCGGTGCTCGGCGACTCGGTGGCGGCCGGCGTCGGGGTCTCCGACAACGCGGACGGCATCGCCGGGCAGGTCGCCGTCGCACTCGCCGAGCGCACCGGCCGGGCTGTGTCCTGGCGGGTCTCGGCGCGCAGCGGAGCGACCGCCCGCCAGATCACGAAGGACCTCGTCGCCGGCCTGAGCGCGCCGGACTGGCGGCCGGACGCGTTGCTGATCTCGGTCGGCATCAACGATCTGCTGGAGCTCCGGGGCCTGACCGCGTGGCGGGCGGACCTCGCCGAACTCGTGCTGGCCGTGTGGGCACGACTCGGCTCGCGCACCCCGGTGCTGGTGACCGGCATGCCGCCGTTGGCGCTGTTCCCCTCGCTGCCACAACCGTTGCGCGGGGTGTTCGCGGCCAGGGCGCGCCTGATGGACGTCGAGCTGGCGCGGATCGGGCTGGCGCCCGGCGTGCGGCACGTGCCGATGCCGCTCGACCAGATTTCCCTTGCGCCGACCACGTTCTTCGCCAGCGACCGCTTCCACCCCTCCGCCGTCGGCTGCCGGGAGTTGGCGCAGGCGCTCGCCCCGGCGCTCGCCGAGCTGCTCGGGTAGTCCGTGCGCGTGCGACCGCTGTCCCCCGACACCCTTGCCGGCGAGCTCGTCGAGCGGATCGACGCCCTGCCGGGGTCGGACCGGGTCAGGGTGCTGATCGACGGCGCCCCGGCCGCCCACCCGGAGCGGCTGGCCGACGCGCTGGTCGAACCGTTGCGGCTGCTGGGCCGCCCGGTGCTCCGAGTGTCCACAGTGGACTTTCTTCGGCCGGCGTCGCTGCGGTTCGAGCGCGGCCACACCGATCCCGACTCCTACTACGAGGACTGGCTCGACGTCGGCGGCCTGACCAGGGAGGTGCTCGCGCCGCTCGGCCCCGGCGGCAGCGGGCGCGCGCTGCCCGCGCTGTGGAACGCCGCGACCGACCGGGCCAGCCGCGCCGAATACGAGACGCTGCCACCCGGCGGCGTCCTGGTCGTGGACGGCGCGTTGCTGCTCGGGCGCGGCCTGCCGGCCGAGCTCACCGTGCACCTTCGGCTGTCCGCCGCCGCGCTGGCCAGGCGCACGGATCCGGCGCAACACTGGACGCTGCCCGCGTTCGCGCGCTACGACGAACAGGTGGGCCCGGATCGGGCCGCACAGGTCATCGTCCGGTACGACGATCCGCTGCGCCCGGCGCTGGTGATGTGACTGTCCGGGCACACCTATTAGGCCGAGCGGGCAGCGGCGTCCGCCTTCCGAGTGATCATCGCTGCCGGACGGTGCCATCCAGCGCAAACGACTTTACGCTGTGGCCGAAGCACTTCCTGGGCAATGCCGTTGGTATCTGAGGTTCGGCCGCCTGGAAAGCGCGGACCGCTCCGGACCCCGGCGGTGTCGTCCTTCCCCAAGCGTCCGGCAGGGAAAAGCGATGCTCAGACATGACCCCAGCTTCGTCTCGACCTTGACGACGTCCTCGGCATCTCCGTCAGCCGCCTCGGACGAAACAGAGACACTTCGCGAACTTCGCGAGGCCTCGATGGCGTTCCGCGCCGTCACCGCGGCGCATTCCACCACCTGGCATAATTTCCTCGACCGGTTGCCGGCCATTCAGCGCAATGTCCTGATCGTCGTGTGCCTCGAGGGAATCCCGATATCCCGCACCGCCGAAATGCTGACGATGGAACCGATGGCGGTGGCGGCCATTCTGACCCGGGCCATGCGGACGATGATCGAACATTTGCGCGGGGAGGGCTGGTCGGACACCCGGCCGTGCCTGACGGCTCCGCTCCCGGCGGAACCGGAGCCGTCCGACACGCTCTGAGGGCCGCTACCCGGTCACGGTCAACGCCCGGTCGCAGTCAACACGTCCGATCGCAGTCAGCGTCCGGTTGCAGTCAACGTCCTGTCACGGTCAACGCCCGGTCACGGTCAGCGTGACGGAACCGGTCACACCGCCACTGGCGACCCGGACCGTCGCGCTGCCCGTCCGGTGCGTGGTGGCCTTGCCGGTCACCGCGTCCACCGACAGCACACCGGGATCGCTCGACGTCCACACGTGCGAGGCTGGTGTCGCGACGGGCAGCGTGAGCGCCGGCAGGTTGTCCCCGCCGACCGCCGTGCCGGTCGCGGCGAGCGCGACGGACTGTCCCGGCGTCAGCGGGCCGCCCGGCGCGGCCACCGCGATCGAGGACAGCACCGGCTCGACGGAGAACGAGACGTCGCCGCCCCTGGCCACGTTGACCAGCCCGAAGTGGTAGAAGCCGCCCTGGTCCGCCGGCGCGTAGGCGGGCATGCCGAGGTCGGCGAACGTCAACTGCGGCACGCCGTCGCCCGGCAGCCCCGGCGTGCCGTCCGGGTTGAGGACCTGCTCGGCGAAGCCGCGCGCGTGCCCGTAGAGCATCGCCACGTGCCGGCCGGGATGCGTCTGCTGGAAGCGCTGCGCGAGCCGCACGTACATCCGCGCCTCCCAGCGGTCGCTGAACTGGCTGTCCGCCAACGGATGCGGGTCGTAGGCCGGCATGTGCGTCACCAGCAGCACGGTCGGCGACGTGCTGTTGGTGAGCTCGTCGACCAACCACGGGTACTGCGGGCGGGCCGGCGACTGGAACGGGTCGGAGGACAGCAGCGAGCCGTGCGCGCTGTCGGTCACCACCACCCTGGCCGCGCCCTGGGTGTAGGCGTACTGCGTGTCGCCGAAGGTGGCGCGGAAGTTCTGGTTCTCCGGCGTCGCGCCCTGCCCGATCTCGTGGTTGCCGACCGCGTCGTGGAATGGCACGCCGAGCGCCGCCAGCTTCCCCTTGGCGAAGTCGAGGTTCGCGGCGTCGCCGTTGTCGGACATGTCGCCGAGCGCCTGCGTCACGACGGGTTTCGCCTGCGGCGCAAGGGTCGCGATCCGCCGCCCCACCGCGTCGAGGACGTGGCTGCCGGCGGACTCGGGGTCGCCGGCGAGCAGGTGCGCGTCGTCGCCGACCAGCAGCGTGGCGCCGCCTGGCCGGAACGCGGCCGCGTCCTGCGAGTAGTGCAGCCATGGCGGGTTCGCCGGGATCGGCACATAGGTCGGGGCCACGATCGGCCTCGGCGAGTACAGCGCCTGCAACGCGCTGACGTTCAGCGTGCCGGTGGTCGTGCGGCTCGGGCTGATGCTCAGGAAGTCGAGGAAGCTGAGCCGCAGCGGGTACTTCAGGCCCGGCGGCAGGTCGGCGACGACGAACCGCCAGTCCTGCCAGGTGACCTTGGTCGGGTACATGGTGACGGCGGCCCCGTCGACCTGGAGGTAGGACTCGGCGAGCTGGATGCCGCTGCGGTCGCCGCGCACCCACAGCCCGATCCCGGTCGGGTTCTGGCCGTTGTCCGCGCGGGGCAGCTCGATGGGTTTGGTCGAGGACAGCACGAGCTGCTTCACGCCAGCGCCCGCCGGCATCGTGTAGTCCAGCCGCAGCGAACCCGGCGCCTGCACGCCCGGCGGCAGCGCCCCGGTGTCCAGGCTCAGCGCGGCGGGGACCCCGGTGGTGTTGCGCAGCCTCCAGGTCGCGACGTCGCTGAGGTCGTCGGCCAGCTTGGCCTGCTTGCCAACGGCGACGGTGGCGGTCGCGCTGGCCCCGCCGACCGTGGCGGTCACCGTCACCAGGCCGGATCCGGTGTCGGCGGCGACGAACTTCCCGGTCGCGTCGACGCCGCCGAGCGCGGGCTGGTCGACGGTCCAGCTGGCCGCGTCCGGCGGGATCTCCACCGGGGTGTGCCACCAGGAACCGGTGCCACGCAAGGTCAACTGGACGTTCCCGCCGTTGTTGACGTCGGGGGCGGCCGGGTCGACGGTCAGCGAGTCGAGCCGGTCGACCACGGTCAGCGGTTGCGCGCCGAAGGCAAACCCGTTGCGGGCCACCAGCATGCCGTGGCCCGCGTGGTTGAGCGTCAGCCTGCCGTCCGCCCAGCTGCCGAGGTCGGGCGGCAGCACCCTGACGTCGGTGCCCCCGGTCGCCGGGTTGGCCAGCCGGTCGGTGGCGCGCACGGGCACCGGGATCGTGCCGCCGGCCACGGTGGTCACCGGGCGGCCGTCGTTGACGACGACCGAGCTGGCCGGGCCGGCGGACTGCGCGGTGCTGTAGACGAAGATCCCGTTGGCCACCGGGCGTTCCGTGCCGTCGGACGGGGAGTTCTGCACGGACACCGCCGCGTCGCCGGGCCTGCGGGCGACCAGCTCGGTCGAGCCGCCGCCGTCCAGCAGGATCGCGGAGTGCGCGCCGTGCGCGATGAGGTAGCCCGCGACCTCGTGCGGCGACACTCCGGTCGCGGTCGCCTGGCCGGCGCGCCCGTCCAGCACCGCGAACACGGCGTGCCGGCCGTCCTCGCTGATGCCGACGGCGGTCTCCGGGTTGATGCCGCCCGGCGGGGTGCCGGTCGGGTCGTCGTAGGGCTTGCCGTCCCGCACCAGCATGGTCGCGCCGCTGATCAGCTCGCGCAGCGCGCCGTCCGGCGCGACCCGCTCCGCCAGCGACACCGACGCGCCCGGCGCGAGGTGGCCGGTCAGCCACGCGCCGCCGTCGCCGGAGCCGAGCAGGCCCTCCTGGCCGGCGGGCAGCGCGGGCAGCGCGTCGAGGCCGGTGCGGACCTCGTCGACGACCAGCGTGTCGCCGACGCGGTGGCCGAGCGCGAGCACGGCGGTGGCCGGCAGCGCCCCCGCGTCGCCGAGGTCCGGTGTCACGCGGGTGACGGCCCCGTCGGCGAGGTCGTTGACCACGTTCACCGAGCGCAGCTCGTGGCTCGCGCCGCCGACGGTGATCGTGCCGGTGTAGGTCTGCGCGCCGATCACCATGCTGCCGTCGGCCCGCACGCCGAGCTGCGCGTTGTAGTCGGGGCGCGGGCTCTTGCGGAGCTGGCCGCCGGTGATGACGCCGCCGAGCGGGCGGCCGCTGGCGTGGATCTCGAAGTAGTCGCCGTTGACGCCCGCGACGGCGTGCGTGCGGTCGGCCATCGAGGACACGGTCTCGTCGGCGGGATTGCTGAGCACGTCACCGGCCTCGACGACGCCGAGCCGCAGGTTCCGGTCGCTCAGGTCGAGGTCGAGGACGTGGGTGTGCTGCCGTCCGCCGACGGTGTCGTAGGTCTCGGCGTAGGTCTTCGCGCCGCGCGTGACGGTGCGGTCCTCGGTCCTGCTCTGGTCGACCACGACCGGCCAGTTCACCGGGGTGGCTGGCAGCCAGTCGCGCGCCGAGGCCGGGGCGGACCCCGGCGGCGCGGCCTGCGCGACGCCGGCGAACAGCCCGGCGCTCACGAGCAGCGCGACACCAACGGCGAGAATCCGACGACCCATCGCGGCCTCCAGGCAGGGTTGGAGTTCCTGACCCACCATGCCCAATCGCGGGTACGCTCGCGAGGGCACATCGGGCATTTTGGGCCCGGTACACGTCATCGGGTGAAACTCGCGGTGAAGTCGTCGGGTGAAACTCGCGACGAGCGAAGGGGGAATGCCATGTCGCGTCTGCACCTGATCGTCGCGCTGCTGTTCCCCGCCGCCTTCGGCCTCTCCGTGGTCGGCGCCAGCCCGTCCGCGCTGCTCGCCGCGGCGACCGCGCTGACCGTCGCCGTCGCCGCGCTCGTGCTGATCACCAGGCCCTCGGACGACTCGACGGCTCCGGCCGGCGTCCGAGCCATCGCGCTGCGGGAACGCGCGCACCGCACGGCCTTCCTGCGGCTGCGCGATCCCGACGCGGCCGGGCGACCCCGGCCACGGGCACCGGGACGCGGCTACTCGGCCGCGTGAGTTCTTACTAGTTTCGGCACGCGGCCGTTTCCGCCTGTCCTCGTTCGCCTTTCCCTTGTCCCGGAAGGCGATCCTCGCTCGCAGAGACGACGGAGTGCTGCCCATGTTCGGCTTCCTCGACGTGCCCGTGTCCGGCGCGTTCCACCTCGTGACCATCCTCGCCGACCTGCTCGACCCGCTGTTCGGCGCGCTCGCCACCGCCACCGCGATCGTCGCGTTCACCGCGTGCGTGCGGCTGCTGCTGCACCCGCTGAGCCGGGCCGCGGTGCGCGGCGAGCTGGCCAGGTCCGCCCTCGCCCCGCAGGCCAAGCAGCTCCGGGACCGGCACCGCGAGGACCCGCAGCGACTACAACAGGAGCTGTCCGCCCTGTACCGGGCCGAGGGCACCTCGCTGTTCGCCGGCTGCCTGCCGATGCTGGTGCAGCTGCCGTTCTTCTCGGTGATGTACCGGCTGTTCTCGTCCCCGTCGGTCGGCGGAACGCCGAACGCGCTGCTGGGCCACACGCTGTTCGGCGCGCCGCTCGGCGCGCACTGGCTGACCGTGGCCACGACGTGGTCGGGCGCGGTGTTCGTCGGCCTGTTCGCCGCGCTGGCCGCGGTGGCATGGTGCTCGATGCGCTGGCAGGCGAGGCAGGCACCGGACACCGGCGCGGTGCCCGGCGGGAAACTGTTGCGGCTGCTGCCCTTCGGCACGGTGCTGGCCGCCGCGGTGCTCCCGCTCGCCGCCGGGCTCTACCTGCTGACCACGACGACGTGGACGCTCGTGGAACGGGCCGCCCTGCGTCGGCGCGCTACCGCAGCGGCGCGCCGACCGCGTGCAGGTGGCGGAGCACCTGGGCGTACGAGCTGACCAGGCTGCTCTCCTGGTAGGAGATGGTGCGCGCCGCGCAGAAGTCGCGCACCAGCAGCTGCGCGCGGCGCAGGCTCGGGCGGGGCATGCTGGGGAACAGGTGGTGCTCGATCTGGTAGTTCAGGCCACCGAGCAGGAAGTCCACGAACCAGCCGCCCCGCACGTTGCGCGAGGTGAGCACCTGCTTGCGCAGGAAGTCCAGTTCGTCGGCCGCCGACAGCATCGGCATGCCCTTGTGGTTGGGGGCGAAGGAACATCCCATGTAAAGGCCGAACAGCCCCTGGTGCACCGCGATGAACACGACCGCCTTGACCGGCGACATCACCAGGAACACGGCCGCGAGGTAGCCGAGGATGTGCACGCCGATCAGCACCGCCTCCAGCGCGCGCTGGCGGACGTCGCCGCGCACCACCGCGCGCACCCCGGACGCGTGCAGGCTCAGGCCCTCCAGCAGCAACAGCGGGAAGAACAGGAACGCCTGGTACCGCGCCATCATCCTGAGGAAGCCGCGCTTGGTGCTGGACTGGCCGAGCGAGAACGACAACGCCTTGATGTCGACGTCGGGGTCGTGGTCCTCGTGGTTGGGGTTGGCGTGGTGCTTGCTGTGCTTGCCGACCCACCACCCGTAGCTCAGCCCGACGACGAGGCTGTGCGCGAACCCGGTGACGTCGTTGGCCCGCTTGGTGCGGAAGATCTGCCGGTGGCCCGCGTCGTGCCCGACGAACGCGAGCTGCGTGAACAGCACGCCGAACAGCGCGGCGACGGCGAGCTGCCACCAGGAGTCGCCGAGCAGCACGAACGCGGCGCAACCCGCGGCGAACACCGCGGTGTTGACGGCGATCCGCACCAGGTAGTGGCCGCGCCTGCGGTCGAGCAGGCCGGCGAGTTTGATCTCCCTGGACAGTTCGGCGAAATCGCTGCCGCGCGTCTGGCCTGCCTGGCCGACGACCGGCGCCGCGTTCGGTTTGCTCACGATGGCGTCCTCACTTGGGGCTGCGGCACCGGACGGCACCAGTGTTTTGGCCATAGGCCAAAGGCGGCAAGCAAACAGAATCGGAAATCCGCACGCGCGGAGATGGCCGGGAAACGGCCTACCGGTGCTGCGGCAGGCGCAACTGTAGCTGGGCGAACAACCGCTGCTTCGGGTCGTCGAGGTCGAGGCCGCCGACCTCGGCCGCGCGGCGTACCCGGTAGCGCAGGGTGTTGGGGTGCACGTGCAACTCGCGGGCCGCCCCGCGCACGTCGCCGAACGCGTCGAGGTAGGCCAGCAGCGAGCGGGCGAGCTGGCTGCCCTGTTCCGCGTCGTGCGCGAGGATCGCGGTCAGCCTGGGGTCGCGGACCCGCTGGTGTTCGGCGAGCAGCGCGAGGGTCTCGCTGATCAGCACCTCGGCGCGCACGTCGGCGAGCGTGGCGACGTCGGTGTCGAGGTCCCTGGCCATCGCGTCGAGCACCCGGTCGGCCTCCTGCCGCGACTCGGAGACCTCGCCGAGCCAGCGCACCGAGGAGCCGACGGCCGCCTGCACGCTGGCCCCGATGTGCCGGCGGGCGGCGGCGACGATCTCCCTGGTGAGGCCGAGCACGGCGGGCTGCGCCGCGCCGGTCGACAGATCGGGCACGGCCGGCAGGTCGGGCAACAGCACGTAGGTGCGCGTGCCGAGGGGGGTCACCAGCGCGCTGCGCCGGTAGGCGGCGGCGTGCACGGAGATCAGGCCGGTCATCTCGGCGCGGCGCAGTTCGAGCTCGCTGCGGTCGGCGGCCGTGTCGCCCGCGCGCAGCGCGAACACCACCACGGCGGCGGGCTTGGCCGGGTCGGCGCCGATCTGGCCCGCGACGGACTCGGCGTCCATCCGCCCGTCGAGCAGGCCGGCGAGCAGGTTCTCCCGGAACCGCAGGCTCGCGGTCGGCTCGTTGCGGTGCCGGATCAGCCGGAGCGCGGTCACCCTGGCCGCGCCGACGAGCGCCCGCTCGGCCTGCTCGGTCAGCGGCTGGGTGCTTTCCTGCACCCAGATCGCGCCGAGCGGCTGCGCCCCTGCGTGGATGCCGACGGCGATCCGGCGCCGGATGCCCAGCTCGGGGCGTTCGTCGATGCGGACGACGTCCTCGCCGGACCGCAGCCGCTGGTAGATGCCCCATTCGCGGAGCATCGCCATGTACGGCTCAGGGCCCTGCCGGCCGAGGATGGACAGCCTGCGCAGCTCGTCGACCTCGTCGGAGGAGCGGGAGTAGGCGAGCACCCGGTTCGCGGTGTCCTCGATGCTGACGATGCCGCCGGTGAGCGCGGCGATGGTCTGGGCCAGCGAGAACAGGTCGCCCGCGACCTCGCCCGCCTCCGCCTCCGCGGTGACCCGAGCGCTGCTCACCACTCCCCTGGCCAGCGCCTCCAGCTGTTCCCAGCGCACCTCGGGGCGCACCGCGAGCAGCGCGACCCCGGCGTCGACGGCGGCCTCGCGCAGCAGGTCGGCGTGGTCGGTCTCGGCCATCTTGACGGCGACGGCGACGGCTCCCCTGCTGCCTGCGGCGCGCACGGCGGGCAGCGCGGCACGGCCGCGCGCGCCGATCACCAGCACCAGGTCGCCGGGGCGCGGGTCGGGCACGTCGTCGGGGTCCTGGATCACCACGTCGCGGACCTCGGCCTCCAGGCCGCGCGGGGCGACCAGCACCTCGACCAGCGGCTCGCCGAGCGCGATGAGGATCTGGCGCACGCTCGCGCCGACAGGCTCCTCGGCGGCGCCGTCCACACCCGGCCCCCTTTGTTCGATCGGACAAGAGACCTGCCGCAAGCCTAGCGCGCAGAACAACGGGCGTGGTCGTGCGGACACCTAACGTTCACGGCAGACACCCGACCAGCGAAGGAGCTGCCCGTGGACGCCGTGACCAGGGTCCCCAGCCCGGTGAACGAGCCGGTGCTCAACTACGCCCCCGGCAGCCACGAACGGGCCGAGCTGGAGCGCTCGCTGACCGACCTGGCCAAGGAGCCGGTCGAGCTGACCATGACCATCGGCGGCGAGCAGCGGATGGGTGGCGGCGAGCGCGTCGACGTCGTGCAGCCGCACAACCACCGCGCGGTGCTCGGCACGCTGGCCGGGGCGACGCAGGACGACGCGCGCGACGCCGTCGCCGCCGCCCGCCAGGCCGCCCCCGCGTGGCGCGCGCTGTCCTTCGACGACCGCGCCGCGATCCTGCTGCGCGCGGCCGACCTGCTCGCCGGCCCGTGGCGGTCCACGCTGAACGCGGCCACCATGCTCGGCCAGTCCAAGACGGCCATCCAGGCCGAGATCGACGCGGCCTGCGAGCTGATCGACTTCTGGCGCTACAACGTGCACTTCGCGCGCGAGCTACTGGCGCAGCAGCCGGACAGCTCCCGTGGCGTGTGGAACCGCATGGACCACCGCCCGCTCGAGGGCTTCGTCTACGCGATCACGCCGTTCAACTTCACCGCCATCGCCGGCAACCTGCCGACCGCGCCCGCCCTGATGGGCAACACGGTGCTGTGGAAGCCGTCGCCGACGCAGACCTTCGCTGCGCAGCTGACCATGCGGCTGTTGGAGGAGGCCGGCATGCCGCCTGGCGTCATCAACCTGGTGACCGGCGACGGCATCGCCGTGTCCGACGTCGCGCTGAACGCGCCCGACCTGGCCGGCATCCACTTCACCGGGTCCACCAGGACGTTCCAGCACCTGTGGGGCGCGGTCGGCGCGAACATCGCCAACTACCGCAGCTACCCCAGGATCGTCGGCGAGACCGGCGGCAAGGACTTCGTGCTCGCGCACCCGTCCGCCGACGTCGAGGTGCTGCGCACCGCGCTGATCCGCGGCGCGTTCGAGTACCAGGGCCAGAAGTGCTCCGCCGCCTCGCGCGCCTACGTGCCGCGCTCGGTGTGGAACCGGCTGAAGGACGACTTCCTCGCCGAGGTCGAGTCGCTGACCGTCGGCAACGTCACCGACCTGAGCAACTTCATGGGCGCGGTGATCGACCGCCGCTCCTACGACAAGCTCTCCGGTGTGCTGTCGCGGGCCCGCGAAGATGACGCGCTGGAGATCGCCGCCGGCGGCACCGCCGACGACTCCGAGGGCTTCTTCGTGCGGCCGACGGTGCTGCTCGGCTCCAACCCCGAGCACGAGGTGTTCACCACCGAGTACTTCGGCCCGGTGCTCGCCGTGCACGTCTACGAGGACGCCGACTTCGACACCGTGGTGCGGCAGCTGGAAGGCGTGTCGCCGTACGCGCTGACCGGCGCGATCATCGCCCGCGACCGCGCGGTCATCGCCCGCGTGCAGGAGGAGCTGCGGTTCGCCGCCGGCAACTTCTACGTCAACGACAAGCCCACCGGCGCGGTCGTCGGGCAGCAGCCCTTCGGCGGCGGCCGGGCCTCCGGCACCAACGACAAGGCTGGCGCGGTGCACAACCTGCTCCGCTGGGTCAGCCCCCGCTCGATCAAGGAGACCTTCGTGGCTCCTACCTCGGTGCGTTACCCGCACCAGGGCTGAGCTACAGCAGGGCTGAACTAACAGCGCCATCGCGGGGACGCCTGATCCGTCCCCGCGATGGCTCCCACGACCGGCAAGGACTACGCCCATGCTCCGCACCACGCTGCTGGCCGCTTCGCGGTCCCATGGCGCGCGCAAGCTCGTCGAGAGCACGCCGCTGACCCGTCCCGTCGTCGAGCGGTTCGTCGCTGGGTCCACTGTGGACGATGCCATCCGGGTCACCAGCGAGCTGGCCGGCGACGGCCGGTACGTGACGCTGGACCACCTCGGCGAGGACACCGCCGACACCAGCCAGGCCACCGCCACGGTCGACGCCTACCTGCGGCTGCTGCGCAGGCTGGAGACCGCCGGCCTGGCGCCGAAGGCGGAGGTCTCGGTCAAGCTGTCCGCGGTCGGCCAGTTCCTGCCGGCCGACGGCGAGAAGATCGCGCTGCACAACGCGCGGCGCATCTGTTCCGCGGCAGGCGTGGTCGGCACGACCGTGACGCTGGACATGGAGGACCACACCACAACCGACTCGACGCTGGGCATCCTGCGCGAGCTGCGCGCGGACTTCCCGTGGGTCGGCGCGGTGGTGCAGGCCTACCTCAAGCGCACCGAGCAGGACTGCCACGAGCTGGCGAGCCAGGGTTCCCGCGTGCGACTGTGCAAGGGCGCGTACCAGGAGCCCGCTTCCGTTGCGTACCAGAGCAAGGCCGAGGTCGACCTGTCCTACGTGCGCTGCCTCAAGGTGCTGATGGCCGGCGCGGGCTACCCGATGGTGGCCTCGCACGACCCTCGACTGATCGCGATCGCGGCGGAGCTGGCCAATGCGGCCGGCCGCGCTGCGAACAGCTACGAGTTCCAGATGCTGTACGGCATCCGGCCCGAGGAGCAGCGCCGGATCGCCGAGCGCGGCAACACTATGCGCGTCTACGTGCCCTACGGTGACGAGTGGTACGGCTACTTCATGCGCCGGCTGGCTGAGCGTCCTGCCAACGTGGCGTTCTTCCTTCGTTCGCTGGCTACTACGGCGTAGTTGTTGCGGGGTAAGGCGTTGCGGGGTTAGGCGTTACGGATAGGGCGTTGCGGCGTAGCTGTTTTTCGCGACGGTCGAGCAGGCCAGAGAACAGCGCGAGTGCAAGCCCGATTACGGCGAGGGCTGCGCCTACCCAGTTTGGCGAGGTGTAGCCGAAGCCTGCGTCGATCACGACGCCGCCAAGGAACGCGCCGCCCGCGTTGGCGATGTTGAACGCCGAGTGGTTCGCGGCGGCGGCCAGGGTCGGGGCCTCGACCGCCTTGTCCATGATCCGCATCTGCACGGTCGGCGCGGCGACGAAGGCGACGGCCCCGATCAGGAAGATCGTGATCGGGGCGAGCAGCTTGTCGTGCGCGGTGAACACGAACAGCGCGAGCACCACGGCGAGGCCGCCGAGCGAGACGTACAGGCTGGGCATCAGGGCTCGATCGGCGAACCGGCCGCCGAGCACGTTGCCGACCGTGGCACCGAGCCCGAACAGCGCGAGCAGCAGCGTCACACTGCCGGCGTCGAAGCCGGCGACCTGGGTCATCATCGGCGCGATGTAGCTGTAGGCGGCGAACACCCCGCCGAAGCCGAGCATGGCGATGCCGAGCGCGAGCCACACCTGGGGGCGGCGGAACGCGCTCAGCTCGCCGCGCAGGCCGACCTGGTGCTGGCGCGGCTGGTTCGGGACGAGCGCGACGATGGCGGCCATCGCGGCGACGCCGATCGCGGTCACCACCCAGAAGGCGGCTCGCCAGCCGAGTTGTTGGCCTAGCAAGGTGCTCAGCGGCACACCGATGACGTTGGCCAGCGTGAGGCCGAGGAACATCATCGAGATCGCCCTCGCCCGCCTGCCCGGCTCGACCATGCCGGCGGCGACCACCGCGCCGACGCCGAAGAACGCGCCGTGCGGCAGCGCGGTGAGCACCCTGGCGACGAGCAGGAAGCCGTAACCGCTCGCGAGCGCGGACAGCAGGTTGCCGACGGTGAAGACGGCCATCATGCCTAGCAGCATCGTCTTGCGGGACAACCGGACCGCAGCGGCGGTCAGCAGCGGCGCGCCGATCACGACGCCGAGCGCGTAGCCGGAGATCAGGTGCCCCGCGGTCGGGATCGACACGCCGAGGTCGCCGGCCACCTCGGGCAGCACGCCCATGATGACGAACTCGGTCGTACCGATGCCGAAGGCACCGATCGCAAGCGCCAGGAGCGCGATGGGCACGTGTTCTCCCTGGGTGGTTGATCGGGGGGTTCTTTATCGATCAACTGCATCAGAGCAGCGTGTCTTCCGGGTTACTACGTGAACAACGCCACTGGCCGTTTGGCAGGCGAGGGCGGTTTGGGCCGTTTGACGGGTGGGGGCGCTGGGGCCGTATGGCAGGTAGGACGCTCCGGCCGGCGACTCGCTTCGCTCGCTGCCCGGTTTCTGGGCTACCTGTGTTTTTTGGGCCTCGCTTCGCTCGGCCGGCGCGCACCGCGCCGTCACGAAGTGAAAAAGCGGGGCGCTGGGCGCTGGGCGTGGATGGCGGTCTTGACAGTTGGTATGTTTTGAGGGCTACCCTCACTTCAACGTAACTGTCTAATGGGGGTGGCTATCGTGGGTGACGTTGGGGCGCGGCGGTGGTGGGGGCTGGGGGCGCTGGCGCTTAGTGCGCTGGCTATTGGGCTGGATCTGACGGTGTTGAACGTGGCGCTGCCTACGCTGGCTACGCAGCTGCACGCTGATACCGCTGGGCTTCAGTGGATCGCCAACGGGTACACGCTGGTGTTGGCCGCGGTGTTGTTGCCGGCTGGTCTACTTGGTGACCGGCTTGGGCGGAAGCGGTTGATGATCGGCGCGTTGGTCGTGTTCGGGGTGGCGTCGGCGGGGTGCGCCTATGCCTCGACCACGGGGCAGCTCATCGCCGCGCGGGCACTGCTTGGCCTTGGTGGGGCGTTTCTGCTGCCGCTGTGCCTGTCCATGGTGTCGGTGTTGTTCACGGCGGATGAGCGGCAGCGCGCGCTCACGGTCTTCCTGACCGCCAACGCCATCGGCATCCCGCTCGGTCCGCTGGTCGGCGGGTGGCTGTTGGACCACTTCTGGTGGGGTTCGGTGTTCCTGATCAACGTGCCGATGGTCGTGATCGCCCTCGCCGCGGTGGCTTTGCTGCTGCCGGAGTCCCGTAGCGCGGTGCCGCCGACGCTGGACCTGCCGAGCGTGCTGCTGTCCAGCGTTGGGCTCGTCGCGTTCACCTACGGCGTGATCAGGGCGGGCCAGCACGGCTGGGGCGAGGCGCTCACGCTGACCACGCTGCTCGGCGGCGCGGCCGTGCTCACGGCGTTCGTGCTGCGGCAGCGCGGCAGGACGCGGCGCGGGACCGGCGCGCTGATCGACCTCGCGCTGTTCCGCTCGGCCAGCTTCAGCTGGGGCACCGCCCTGGCCACCATGACCTCGTTCGGGATGTTCGGCGTGCTGTTCACCGTGCCGCAGTACTTCCAAGCGGTGGGTGGAGCGGACGCGTTGGGCACCGGCCTGCGGCTGCTGCCCGTCATCGGCGGGCTGCTGGTCGGCGCGCGGGTGGCCAGCAGGTTCGCGGCACGGATCGGCGCCAAGATCACCGTCGCCGTCGGGTTCGCCGTGCAGGCCGGCGGGCTGATGCTCGGCGCGACCACCGAGGTGACCAGCGGCGAGGCGTTCTCGGCCACCTGGCTCGCCCTGGTCGGCGTCGGCCTCGGCTTCGCCATGCCGACCACCATGGACGCCGCGCTCGGCGAGCTGTCCCCGGAGCACAGCGGCGTCGGCTCCGCACTCATCCAGGCGCTGCGGCAGGTCGGCGGCGCGATCGGCGTCGCGCTGCTCGGCACCGTGCTCAGCGCCACCTACCGGAACGGACTGGACCTGACCGGCGTGCCCGCGACGGCCGCCGACACCGTGCGGGACAGCGCGGCGGGCGGGATCGCGGTGGCGCACCGGCTCGGCTCGACACCGCTGCTGGACTCCGTGCGCGGCGCGTTCACCAACGGCATGGATGTCATGCTGTGGGTGTGCGGCGGGGTCTCCGTGCTCGGCGTCGCGTTCGCGCTGGCGTTCCTGCCGGTGCGGGCGGCTCGGGCCGAACCTGAGCCGGCGGTCGTCTGAGGAGGGTGCACGTTCGATGGTTGGCCTGCGGGAGCGGAAGAAGGCACGGACGCGGTCGGCGATCCAGCAGCACGCGCTGCGGTTGTTCCTCGACCAGGGCTACGCCGCCACGACCATCGACCAGATCGCCGAGGCCGCCGAGATCTCGCAGAGCACGTTCTTCCGCTACTTCCCCACCAAGGAAGACCTGGTGCTGCACGACGACTACGACCAGCTGATCTTCGAGGCGATGGTCGCCCAGCCCAAGGACGTTCGGCCGATCCAGGCTCTGCGCAACGCCATCCGCGCGGTCTACGAGGAAAGCCCGCCGGACGAGCTGGAACTGGCACGGCAGGCGCTGGTCATGTCGGTGCCCGAGCTGCGGTCCGCGCTGCTCAACCAGTTCACCGAGCTGATCAGGATGGTCTCGGAGGTCCTGGCCGAACGGCTTGGCCGCCGCCCGGACGAGCTGGAGGTGCGGACGATGGCCGGCGCGCTGATGGGCGTGGCGCTGTCCACCATGATCGTCGCCGCCGAGCGGCCCGGCGAGGACCTGCTGGCCCTGTTCGACGCCAGCCTCGCGCAGCTCGATGCCGGACTGCCGCTGTAGTTGAGTAGTTCCACCGTGGTTCGCCGCTGGACGCGACGCTTAGGTTCTGCCGGTGATCAACGAACCTCCGTTAGCTGAACCGCCGAAGCCTGCCGCGCCGTGGATCCTGTCGTTGCTCGGCGCGGTTGCCGGGTGCGCGACGCTCGTGCCGGTCGGCGGCATTCTGGGGAGCAGCGGGCCGCTGTGGCTCAAGTCGATCGACTCGGTCGGGCGTGTCTCGGGGACCGACTACCTGCTGGTCGGTGTGCTCGCCACGGTGCTGGCCACCGTCGTCGCACTGCTGACCGTCCGGTGGTGGCCGTGGCTGCTCACGGTCGGGGCCGCGACGGCGATGGGCGGGGTTGGCGGCGTGATCGCGGCCACGGCCGGGCAGCCGACGATGAACCCTGCGGACACGGCGACGCCGAACCTGCTGCTGTTGGCCGGGGTCGCCGCTGCGGGTTTCGCGCTGGCGTTGATCGGCGTGCTCGGGGCGGCTCAGCAGCTGGTCGCCTCGGGCCGGGCCGGGCTCGGCGCGTTGGTCGCTGGTCTCGCCGTGAGCGTCCGGTTCTTCGGGTTCGGGCTGACGACCACCACCGGCGGTGACGCGCAACAGCGGCAGTTGTTGGTCTTTCTGGGGGTGGGGTTGGCCGGCGGGATCATCGCGACGATCGGCTCGCTGTTCGGCCGGGGGACCGCCCGACCCGGCACGGTCGGGGGTCGCCACGTCGCGCTGGCCGGCGGCGTGGCGGCGCTGCTGCCGCTCGTGCCGGTGCTGATCGGCTTCACGAACTCGGTCCACCCGACCACCGGCTGGGTCGTCGACGTGGCGGGGCTGCTGGTGCTCGGCGGCACGATCGCGCTCGCCGTGTGGTCGGGGCGCGGGGCGCTGCCCGCCGCGCTCGTCGCCAGCCTGACGATCATCGGCCTCACCGGCCCCCTGCTGCTGACGACGATCACCGTCGGCATGAAGGGAATCGACACCGGGGCACGAAGCGCGCCGATCTGGCCCGCCTTCGCCGGCGGCCTCGTCGTGGGCGGCCTGCTCGCCCTGCCCCGCAGGCGCGCCTGGCTCGCCGCCGGAGGCTGCGTCCTCGCGGGCGGCTTCGTCCTGGTCGCGTTGACCGGCATGCAGGCCACATGGCTGAAGCACATCCCGGTGCAGCTCACGGTGGGTGTGTTGGTCGCGGTGCCGACCCTCGCGGTGGCCTCGGCCGCGGGCAGCGCCGGGGCGCGGGGCCGGCTCGTCGTCGCGCTCGGTCCGCTGTTCGGCGGGTTCATGGTGGCCGGGGACCTGCTGGAACGGAGGGCCTCCGGCGGCGGCGTCGCGCACGACCTCCAGTACACCTTCGCCGGGTTCTCCTTCGGCCTGTCGACGCTGATGGTGCTCGCCGGGCTGGTGCTGCTCGTGGCCGCCGTCCTGCTCGGCACCTTGATCGCGGACCGGCGAGAGGTGGCGGCCGTCCAGCCGGACTGACCGGCCGACACTGTCGGTCGGACGGAGCACAATCAGCCCGTGTTGGCAGCGGTGGTGCCCCAAGGCGAGAACGGCGGCCGGTTGCGGCTGCTCGCCGACGACGGCACCCCGGCCGGCGACGTCGGCGTGGTCGGCGACCTGGCCGCCGCCGTGGCCGAGACGGAACGGCAGCACCGGCCCCGCTGGCTGTGGTCGAGCACCGCCGAGGTCTACCCCGGCCTGCTGCGCGCCGGGGTGCGGGTGGAGCGCTGCCAGGACCTGTGGATCGCCGAGGGGCTGCTGCTCGGCCACCAGGGCCGGCATCGCGAGCCGCGCGGGCTGCCCGCCGCCCTGGCGCGGGCGCTTGGCCTGCCGGTGCCGGCCGACGTCGCGCCGCGCAAGCGGGAGAACCAGCCGACGCTGTTCGAGCCGGAGCGGGAACCGCTGCCTGGCAACGCCGATCCGCTCGACGCGCTGGCCGCCGTGCACGCCGCGCAGCAGCGCACCCTGGCCGGCCTTGACCGCCCCGACCTGCTGCGGCTGCTGCTCGCCGCCGACTCGGCCAGCTCGCTCGCCGCCGCCGAGATGACCCAGCACGGCCTGCCGTGGCGGGTCGACGTACACCTGGCGCTGCTGACCGAACTGCTCGGTCCCCGGCCCGCGCCGGGCGCCCGCCCGCGCAGGCTCGCGGAACTCGCCGACGAGATCACGGCGGCGTTCGGCGGCAGGCAGGTCAACCCCGACCACCCGCCGGGCCTGGTGAAGGCGTTCGCCCGCGAGGGCATCGACATCCCGTCGGCCAGGGCGTGGGTGCTGCGCGAGGTGGACCATCCCGCGGTCGCGCCGCTGTTGGAGTACAAGGAACTGGCCAGGCTGTACGTGGCGCACGGCTGGTCCTGGCTGGACTCCTGGGTTCGCGACGGCCGGTTCCGCCCCGAGTACGTGGTCGGCGGGGTGGTGTCCGGGCGGTGGGCGACCAACGGCGGCGCGGCGCTGCAACTGCCGAGGGTGCTGCGCACGGCGGTGCGCGCCGACCCTGGCTGGACGCTGGTCGCGGCGGACGCCTCGCAGCTGGAGCCGAGGGTGCTCGCCGCGCTGTCCGGGGACCGGCGGCTGGCCGAGATCTCCGGGGCTGGCGATCTGTACACGAGCCTGGCCGCCGACTCCTTCGACGGGGACCGGGGCCGGGCGAAGATCGCCATGCTGTCGGCGATGTACGGCGGCACCAGCGGGGAGGCAGGTCCGCTGCTCGCCGTGCTGCGCAGGAGTTTCCCGGAGGCCGTCGGCTACGTGGAGGCGGCGGCGGTCGCCGGCGAGCAGGGTCAGCTGGTGCGGTCGAGGCTCGGCCGCACCAGCCCGGCGCCGTCGGAGTCCTGGCGGGAGCTGACCGGCAGCGCGGACGAGGACTTCGCCGGACGGGCGCGGCGGGCGTCGCGGGAGTGGGGCCGGTTCACCCGCAACTTCGTGGTGCAGGCCAGCGCGGCCGACTGGGCGTCGGCGATGCTCGGCGCGCTGCGGCGACGGCTGGCCGCCTCGGCGCCCGAGGCGCAGCTGGTGTTCTTCCAGCACGACGAGGTGTTGGTGCACTGCCCGGTCGAGCTGGCCGAGGCCGTCCGCGCGGAGGTCGGCGCGGCGGGCGAGGAGGCGAGCAGGCTGGTGTTCGGCGCCACCCCGGTGCGTTTTCCCCTGCTCGCCAACGTGGTCGACAGTTACGCGGACGCAAAGTAGCCGTTCGCCGCACGGAGTACGTTGGGTGGCAACGATGATCGCGAGAGAGGGCACCCTTCCATGCGCGTTCTGTTCGTGTCCACGCCAGGTATCGGGCACGTCTTCCCGCTCGTCCCGCTCGCCTGGGCGTTGCGCGTGGCCGGCCACGAGGTGCTGGTCGCCACCACGGGCAGCGCCCTCGCCGTGGCCGACGCCGGGCTGCCGGTCGCGAACCTCGCCGACGGGTTCGACTTCAGGGCGGTGCGCGAGCAGGCCCGACGGGACCACCCGGAACTCATCGAACGCCTGCGCAACACGCAGATGACCGACCTGAGCCAGGCGTTGTTCATCTTCTCCAGGATCTCCAAGATGATGGCCGACGGGGTGGTCAAGATCGCCGACGACTTCCGGCCCGACCTGGTGGTGCACTCGCCGATGAACGGCGCCGCGCTGCTGGTCGCCGGCAGGCTCGGTGTGCCGGCCGTCGAGCACGGCTTCGGTTTCGCGCGCACCGCGCACCTGCACGACGCGATGTACGACAGCCTCGTCGAAGAGTTCGCCGCACACGGTGCCGCCGGGCTGCCCGAGCAGCGGATCTCGCTCGACGTCGCGCCGCCGAGCATGCTAACCGAGCCGTCCACCGGGTGGCCGACGCAGTACGTGCCCTACAACGGCGGCGGCGTGCTGGCCGACTGGCTGCGGGAGCGGCCGGCCAGGCCGAGGATCGCGGTCACCCTCGGCACGGTGGCGGTGGAGACGAACGGCCTCGGTCCCGTCGAACGCATCGTGACGCTCGCGCCGAAGATCGACGCGGAGTTCGTGCTGGCCCTCGGCAATGCCGACCTCAGCGGCCTCGGCGAACTCCCGCCGAACGTCCGCGCGGTCGGCTGGGCTCCGCTCGGCGCGCTGCTCGAGACGTGCTCGGGCGTCGTGCACCACGGTGGAGCCGGCACCACGCTCACCGCGTTGGCCGCCGAGGTCCCGCAGGTCGTGCTGCCCAGCGGCGCGGACCGGTTCATCAACGCGGGCGCGGTGCGGGACCGGGGTGCCGGGCTCGTCGCGACGGCGGAGGACCTGGACGTGCCGCTGCTTGAGACCCTCCTCCGCGACGACGGCCTGCGGGCCGCGGGCGCAGAAGTGCGCGCCGAGATCGCCGCGATGCCCTCCCCCTCGTCCGTGGTCCCCCGGCTGGCCGCCGCCCTCGGCTGACCGGCCCGCGACCTGCGACGGTCGGTGCGACTTGGCAGGATGAGGGCGTGAACAGCTACCAGGAGCGGCCGGCGCCCGGTGGGTTGTCCGTCGCCCTGGACTGCCTGTGGACCAGGACCGTCGACGAGCCGGCCGCGTCGCAGCAGCGGGTCGTGCCGGACGGCTGCACCGACCTGATCTGGTCGCGGGAGACCGGCGCGCTGTTCGTCGCCGGGCCGGACACCGCGCACCAGCTGGCCACGGTGCGTCCCGGCACGTTGGTCGGCGTCCGGTTCCGTCCCGGCTACGGCCCGGCCGCGTTCGGCGTGCCGGCGCACGCGCTGCGCGACCTGCGGGTGCCGCTCGGCGAGCTGTGGACGCCCGACGCGGTCGGCAGGCTCGCCGACGGCCTCGCCTCGGCGACCGACCAGTCCACTGTGGACGATCTGTTGCTCGACACGATGCTGGCACGGCTGCGAAACACCGCGCCCGACCCGGCGGTCGGCGCGCTGGTCTCGGCCGCGGCGGGGCCGATCGGCGTCGCGGACCTCGCCGACCGGATCGGGTTGAGCGAGCGGCAGCTGCACCGCCGCTCGCTGGCCGCGTTCGGCTACGGCCCCAAGGTGTTGCACCGCGTGCTGCGCTTCCACCGGGCCGTGGCGCTGGCGCGGTCGGGGACGCCGTTCGCGGACGTCGCCGCCAGCACCGGCTACGCCGACCAGGCGCACCTGTCCCGCGAGGTGCGCGCCCTGGCCGGCGTGCCGCTCGGCGTGCTGGTCAGCTGACTGCTCACAAGCTAGCTGCTTACAGGCGGCCGAAGGCGCGCAGCTTCAGCAGCGCGTCGATGGTCACGACCGGCCGCCACTCGAACTCGGTGACCGGCGTCCACACCGTCCAGAAGAACCGCCACGCGCCGTCCTCCTGCTGCCCGGCCGCCAGGTCGTCAAGGCTGCGCTCGAACTCCGCGTCGGTGAACCACCGACGGGCCAGGCTGTCCGGCGTGCGGGCGTAGTCGTGCGGCTTGTGCACCTCGCCCTCGGCGTAGCCCTCGGGGCGCGGGGCGCCGTCGCCGAGATCGACCAACCGCCGCTCCCGCACCATCGCGCCGAGGCGCTCGGCCGTCCGCTCGGCACGGTCCCGGTCTGGCGCGTGGTCGAGGAAGTCGACGCACGCGCCGACCTCGTACGGGTGCGGATCGGTGATCGCGTCGACCGCCCGCCAGCAGAACTCGGTGGCCGGGGCCAGCCAGGGGTGCTCGATCCGGTTCTTGTGCAGCAGCCCGACGATCAGCCCGGTCGGCAGGATTGCGCCCGGCGGGTCGTCCTGGATGACCCACCACGGCGCGCGCGGGTGGTCGCGCATGGCGGGGTGCACGTTCGGCACGCCGCCGTCGGGGGTGCTGACCGAGGCGAGGTAGTCGCACATCCGTTGCGTGGTCGGGGAATCGGCGAGACCGACCTCGTCGAGCAGCCGGAGCGCCATGAACACGTGCAGCGGCTGGCTCGACGGCCCGCGCCCGTCAGGTTCGAGGGCGTGCCCGAAGCCGCCATCGGGGTTCTGGTAGGCGAGCAGCGCCCGGAGCACCGCGTCGGTGCCCGTATCGCCGGGGCCGAAGTGGCAGGCAAACCGGTGCTGTTCCAACACCCTGGCGTTGTGCCAGATGAAGTCCTTGGCGCGTTCGATCATGTCCCGAGCGTAGGGAGTCGGGGGCGGCGGGGTCTTGAACGAATCGGACACCACCCCTCGGGTGTCACCCCTCCGTGACGCGGTCGGTCGGCTGCTCGCCGGCCGCGTAGCGCCGCACGTTGTCCAGCGCCGCAGCCGCGATGCGCAGCACCGTCTCCCTGGTCACCCCGGCGGCGTGCGGGGACAGCACGACGTTCGGCGCGCGCAACAACGGCAGGTCGGCGGGCGGCGGCTCCGGGTCGAACACGTCGAGCCCGGCCCCGGCGAGCCTGCCCTCGGTCAGCGCCTCGGCCAGCGCGTCCTGGTCGATCAGCGCGCCGCGCGCGGTGTTCACCAGGATCGCGGTCGGCCTGAGCAGCGCGAGCCGCCGCGCGTCCAGCAGGTGGCGCGTCTCCGGCCGCAGCGGCACGTGCAGCGACACGTAGTCCGACTGCGCCAACAGCTCGTCGAGCGGCAGGCGGGTCGCGTCGTACTCGCCCTCGACCGGGGAGACCTTCGGGTCGGTGTAGACGATCCGCAGGTCGAACGCCTTCGCGCGGCGGGCGAGCTGCTGGCCGATCGCGCCGAACCCGACGATGCCGAGCGTCTTGCCGAACAGCTCGGTGATGCCGGACTGGAGCCTCGGCAGCGCCCAGTCGCCCTCGCGCAGTGCGTTGTGGCCGGGAATGAGTTGCTTGGCCAGCGCCAGGATCAGGCACAGCGCGTGCTCGGCGACGTCCTGCGCCTCGGCCGAGGTCGAGCCGATGTTGGACACGGCCACCTTCCCCCTGGCGGCCGCCACGAGGTCCACGTGGTCGTAGCCGTGGCTGGCGCACTGCACGAAGCGCAGCTTCGCCGCCGAGGCAAGGTGTTCGGCGGTCACCGGGGCGAGCGCGGTGACCAGCACCTCGGCCTCGCGCAGCGCCTCGGGGTCGGCCCCGGCGTCCTCGACGGCGGTGACCTCGAACTCCGGGCCGAGCGCGGCGGCGACGGCCAGCGCGACCTTGGCCCCGCCGACGTGCGGCGAGATGACCACCAGCGTCCTCATGCGCGCTCCCACAGTGCGTCGCGGTTCAGCTCGGCCGGGCTGCGGAAGCCGGCGAGCCCGAGGGTCAGGTCGAGATCGGCGAGGACGCTGCGCACCACGTGCCGCACGCCGCCCTGCCCGCCGTGCGCGAGCCCGTACACGTAGGGCCTGCCGAGCAGCACCGCCCGCGCGCCGAGCGCCAACGCCTTCACGATGTCCGCGCCGGTGCGCACCCCGGAGTCGAACAGCACCTCGAGCTGCTCGCCGACGGCCTCGGCGATGCCGGGCAGCGCGTCGAGCGAGGCGATCGCGCCGTCGACCTGCCGGCCGCCGTGGTTGGACACCACGATGCCCTGCACCCCGGCGTCCACGGCCTTGCGCGCGTCGTCGACGTGCTGGACGCCCTTGAGCACGATCGGCCCGTCCCAGTGTTCGCGCAGGAACGACAGCTGCGCCCAGCTCTTGTCGGTGCCGGTGAACATCGGCACCCAGCGCAGGATCGCCGAGGGCATGTCCTCCTCCGGCGGTTTCGCCAGCCCGGCCCGGAACGCTGGGTCGGAGAAGGGAATCGCCACGCCGGTGCCCCGGATGAACGGCAGGTAGGACTGGTCGAGGTCGTGCGGGCGCCAGGCGAGCGACCAGGTGTCGAGGGTGACGACCAGGACGCGGTAGCCGGACTCCTTGGCACGGCTCAGGATGCTGACGCACACGTCGGGGTCGTTCGGCCAGTACAGCTGGTACCAGCGCGAGCCGTCGCCGTTCGCGGCGGCGACGTCCTCGATGGTGTGCGAGGACGCCGTGGACAGGATCATGGTGAGGCCGAGCTCGGCGGCGGCCCGCGCGGTGGCCAGCTCCCCGTCGGGATGCACGATCGACTGCACGCCGACGGGCGCGAGCAGCACCGGCGCCGGCATCTCTGTGCCGAGCACGGTGGTGCCGAGGTGTCGGGTGGTGGCGTCGCGCAGCATCCTCGGCACGATCCGCCTGCGGTCGAACGCCTCGCGGTTGGCCCGCACGGTGGCGCCCGAGCCTGCTCCGCCTGCGACGTACCAGAACGGTCCAGGGCCAAGCCGGCCGCGCGCGGATCCCTCCAGCGCGTCGGGGTCGGTGGTGAACGGCGGCAGCTGGCCGCCAAGCCCCTGGAGGTAGATCTCGTTCTGGTACGCGCCGAACGGCATACCGGCTCCGGGTGCGGTCATGGCGGGCTCCTCTCGATCGCCACGAGTGTGCCTGGGGTCGCGTGACGCGTCCACGGATGCCGGTGCGGGCCGCACGCCAGCGGGCCGCCCCCCCGGCTCCGGCGNNCCCCCCCCCCCGGCGCCCCCCCGCCTGGACTCAGGCGACGGGCCGCTGGGCGAACGAGGTCACGCGCTCGGGGTCTGGCCCTCGGCGGCGTTGGGCTGGCCGGGAGCCTGCTGCGGCAGCTGCGCGGCCTGCGCGCCGCCGGACTGGCTCTTCTTGAGCAGCGGGCCGACGACGACGATCAGGATGCCGAGCAGGCCGAAGCCGATGCCGATGTAGGGCTGGTAGTCGTCCGCCCAGGCCAGCAGCCGGAGCCGGTAGTCGGTGAACTCGAACAGGACGGTCGAGCCGAAGCCGAGAATCATCAGGAACACGGCAAGACGAAGCATGATCTCCCCCTGGGTGGGCGTCGAAGTGGCGACTGTGGTCCACGACCGCAGTGCGACGCTGGCGAGACCCTGCCGGTTCCAGATCACGGCACCGACGCGAAACGGACTCAGTTTCGCCAGGAGACGGATGGCGCGCCGAACAGGCAACGCGGGCCGCCCGCCAGGGCAACCGGCGCAGCCTCAGTTCCGGCTGACGGAATGCGTGCACACGATCGGGGCAACACGTGCGGCCAACCGGGGCAGCGGCACGCCGACGGCCGACGGCCGGTGGCGTGCGCGCGAGCTACTCCGACAACCGCCCAACGTCGACGCCCCCGGTTCAGTTCCTCCCCGAGGACAACGCGCCGCCGACCAGGCACAACACCCCGCCGACGGCGGCGCACAGCACGCCGAGGACCAGCGGCTGGAGCGTGTGCGCGCCGAGCGCCAGCAGGACCGTCCAGAGCAGCAGGAACACCGAGGCGAGGCAGAGCACGCCGAGCGCGACGCCGACCAGCCGCCGCAGCTTGGGCAGCCGGAACAGCAGCCGCCGCCACTGCCTCGGCACGTTGTAGAGGAAGCGTGCCAGCACGACGACGCAGCACAGCACCAGCAGCGCGCTGAACCAGCCGATCAGCGGCGTCGGCGTCGGCATCCCGGCGAGCAGCAGCAACAGCCCGCCGCCGACCAGCATGACGGCGACGCGGCCGAGCACCGGCCACAGCGCCGACTCCGCCCCGGCGATCGCCGTCGCGGCCGCCCTGGTCTCCGGGGTCCGCCGCTGGAGGCCGCCGCCGTCGCGACCCGCCCGCACACCGCGCGGGCGGTGCTGCTGGCGGAGGTTGGCGAGGTTGGCCCGCACCTCGTCGTCGCCGGGGTCGAGCCGCAGCGCGGCCCGGTAGGCCCGTTCCGCGGTGTCCCAGTCCTGCGCGCGGGCGGCGGCGTCGCCGAGCACCTGGTAGGCGCGGGACTCGTGCGGGGCGAGCCGCACGGCCTGCTCCGCGGCCTCGATCGCCTCGCGCCGGTTGGCCGGGTCGGCGTCGAGCACCTCGGCGAGCACCACCTGGCACCGCCAGTCCGACGGCTTGCGCCGCACCGACTCGCGGGCGGCGACCACCGCCTCCTGCTGTCGGCCGAGCTCGCTGAGCGCGAGGGCGGCCAGCCGCTGCGCCCAGGCGGGGTCGCCGCCGAGCACCAGCGCCCGCTTGGCCGCCGTCAGCGCCGGGTCGGGCTCGCCGGCGTCCAGGTGCGCGGCAGCCAGCCGGCACCACGCCTCGGCGTGTTCCGGGTTCGCGACCAACGCCGGCCGCAACAGGTCGACGGCCTTCTTCGGTTTTCCTGCCGCGGTCAGCTCAGCGGCTCGCAACAGCACCGCAGTGATCGGCTCGGCCATCGCGCCCTCCCGAAGCCTCATCCTCGATCGCGCACCAGTGTTGCATTCGTGCAGGCCGTCCACGGTCGGGCGACACCAACTCATTCATCTTGCGTCGAATCTGCTCAACTATCTTGCGGATCTTGACTCAACTTTGACAGGCTCGGCGCATGGGCGAATCCCGATCGGTGCTGAAGGAGCGGAATGTCCAGCTCTACTTCTCCGGACTGCTGCTGTCGTACTTCGGCACCACCGCCATGTCGCTGGTGGTCGGGGTGTGGGTCAAGACGCTGACGGGCAGCAACTCCCTGGCCGGACTGGTCGGCCTGTGCATGTGGCTGCCGGTCCCGCTGGCGCCCGCGATCGGGCTCGTCGCCGACCGGGTGCGGCGGCGCAGGCTCCTGGTCGTCACCAACCTGGCGATGGTCGCGGTGCTGGCCCCGCTGCTGCTGGTCGACGGACCGGCCATGCTCTGGCTGGTCTTCGCGGTGATGACGCTCTACGGAGTGGAGGGCGTGCTGGTGACCGCGGCCGAGCCGCCGCTGCTCACGGCGATGCTGCCGGCGGACCAGCTGACCAGGATCAACGGCCTGCGGATGTCCCTCCAGGAGGGCATGAAGCTGGTCGCCCCCGCCGCAGGCACCGCGCTGTTCCTGGCGTGGGGCGCGCATCCGGTCGTCGTCCTTGACGCGGCGACGTTCGCCGCCGCCGGGCTGGCCACCATGTCGATCAGGGTCGCCGAACCCGCTCCGACCAGGCGCACCGAGCGCTGGTCGACGCAGGTGGCCGAGGGTCTTCGCTACCTCGTCGGGCAGCCGGTGCTGCGCAGGATGATGATCGGCTCGCCGGTGGCCATGTTCGTCGCCGGGGTGGCCGGCACGGCCGGGTGGGCGCTGGTCGACCAGGGCATGCACCGCGCGCCGACCTTCATGGGCGTGCTGGCCCCGGTGCAGGGCGCTGGCTCGGTCGTGGCCGGCCTGCTCGCGGCGACGCTGGCCAGGCGGATCGGCACCGCGCGGCTCGTGGGCGTCGGCATGGCGATCGTGGCGGGCGGCGTCGCATTTCGCGTGTTCCCCACGCTGCCGACGGTGCTGGCCGGCACGGTGTGCAACGGCGTCGGGCTGGTCTGGGTGATCATCGGCGCGCTGACCCTGGTGCAGCAGATCACGCCGAACGAGCTGCTCGGCCGGACCTCCGCGACGATGAGCACCCTGGTCTACGGCGGCACGCCGGTCGGCATCGCGCTCGGCTCCGGCCTGGCCGGGGTGCTGGACTTCAGGGTGATCTTCGGCGCGCTTGCGGTGCTGGCGGGCGGGGCCGCCGCGCTGCTGCTGCGCCGCGCCGGCACGCCAGCGGAGCCCGTGCCGGCGTAGCGCGGCGGCCGGCGCGGTTACTAGGCCGTCGCCTCGATCGGTTCGGCGGCGGCCAGTTCACGCACCGTCCGGTGCGCGTTGGCCAGCGAGTTCGCCGCGAAGGTCCGGAACTCGGCCAGCTCGGGGATCTCCCCAGCCATCGTCATCTCGGTGTGCACGAACTGGAGGTGCTCACCGAGGCCGATCGTGCCGAACACGCCGCGCAGGTAGGGCTCCTGGAAGTCGAGGCCCGCGCGCGGGGTGCCCGGCGCGTAGGAGCCGCCGCGCGCGGAGGCCACGACGACGCGCGTGCCGGTGAGCACGCCGCGACCGGTGACCCGGTCGGCGAAGTGCGCGTGGATGGAGATGCGGTCGATCCACGCCTTCACCGAGGACGGGATGGCGTAGTTGTACATCGGCAGGCCGAGCAGGATGACGTCCGCCCATCGCACCTCGGCCACCAGCGGCTCGGTGATCGCCCAGCTGGCGCGCTGCTCGGCCGAGCGCTCGTCCGGCGCGACGTGCTGGCCCTGGTGGTGGGCGAGGTCCACGTGCGGCACGGGGTGCAGGCCGAGGTCGCGGTAGGTGTAGCCGCCTTCGGGGTTGACCTCGCGCCACTGCGCGGCGAACGCGGCGCTCACCTCTCGGGACACCGACTTCTCCTGGCGAATGCTCGCGTCGAGGTGCAGCAGGTTGGGCATGAGCTCGGTCCTCTCTGGGAAGAACTTCTCGACTCAGAACTTACGAGTCAAGAAGTTCTCAGTCAAGACGTTCTCAGGGCAGAATATCTCGCACCGGCGTTTCGCGGGTACGATCAACGACATGAACGCGCCCGCCGAGACGCCGCCGGACAGCGGGATCGCGTGGCACTGCGCCAAGCACGAGGACCTCAACTGGCTGCTGCACCGGGCAGGACAGAAGCTCGCCGCCGCGCTCCAGGAGGAGTCCGCGAAGGCAGGCCTCGACATCAGGGGCGCGCTCGTGCTCAGGGCGTTGGCGCCGGACCTGCACGGCGTGCAGCGCACCCAGCTCGCGCTCGGCGCCGCCATCGGGCTGGACAAGACGACGCTGACCACCGTGCTGGACCGGCTGGAGAAGCAGGGCCTGCTGACCCGCAAGCCCGACCCGAGCGACCGCCGCGTCCGCATCCCGGAGATCACCGACGAGGGGCGCGCCGTCGAGGCGCGAGTCACCGCGGCGCACCGCGAGGTCGAGGCCCGGCTCGCCGGGGACCTGTCCGACCAGGAACGCGCGACGATCTACACCCTGCTGCGCCGGTTCATCGGCACCGGGGCCCCCGAGCACGGCTCCTGCGTCTGACTGTTCCGCCGCGGACCGTTCCATCGCTGACCCCGACAGACGGCACGCGGCCCCGCGACGCCGTGGCGTCGCGGGGCCGCGTGGAACGCACCGGCTCGACTCAGCAGAGCCGCAGGCGGTAGACCCCCGACTGGAGGGTCCCGGCGAACAGCCAACGGCCGTCGCCGCTGACCGCCAGCGACAACACCCTGCTGTCGGTCATCTTCGTGGACATCGCCGACCAGGTGCGGCCGGCGTCGGTGCTGCGCAGCACGCCGATGCCGTCGGCGGCGACGCGCGCGGCGTACCAGACCCGCGAGTCGCGCGGGTTCACCGCCACCTGCCGGATGTCACCGCCGCCGTCGCGGACCCGCTGGAACGAACGCCCGCTGTCGGTGCTCAGCAGCAGGCCGTTGCCGCCGACCAGGACCCGCTCGGAGTGCTTCGGGTCGACGGTGATCGTGCCCACCGGGTCCGTGCTGACGTTCGTCCAGGTCAGGCCGCCGTCATCGGACCGGAACAGGCCATCGTTCTCGTTGCCGCCCCAGACCCGCTGCGGGTCGCGCGGGTCGCCGGCCAGCGCGGTCAGGCTGGCCGGCATCGACACGGTCTTCCACGTCTTGCCCGCGTCCGTGCTCAGGTAGAGCACGTCGCCGTTCTCGGTGAAGGCCGTCACCAGCAGCCGGTCCGGGTCGGCGGGATGCGCGAGCAGCGTCCTCGGGGTGCCGGTCAGGTGCTTGCCGAGCAGGCTCCAGGTCGCGCCGCTGTCGGAACTGCGCGAGACGTCGACGGCCAGGCCGTCGAGGGCGAGCTTCCAGACCACCTCGGGCCGCTTGGGCGAGACTGACAGCCTCGGGTGATCCTGGAGGAGGGGGTTGACCTGCCGCGCCCAGTCGCGGCGGGTGCCCGGCGTGATCTCGTCGCGCGGCAGCTCGGTGCGGAAGACGTCCTGCACCCCGCCGGCGAGCAGCTGCTGCCGACGGCCGGAGCCCGCGGTGATCAGGCTGCCGATCGTCTCGCCGGGCAGGCCGAGCGACCGGTAGCCGCCGCCGTCGATCGCGTAGACGCCCCGGTAGACGGCGGACACCAGCGTGGTGGCCGGGCCGCCGTGCTCGCCGGGCAGGTCCGCGATGTCGCTGGTGCCCTCCCCCGCAGCCGGCACGCCGTGGCGCGCCCAGGTGCGCCCGCCGTCGGCGCTGACGTCCAGGGCGTCGTAGGTGCCCGCGTACAGCTTGCCGTTGACGGATCGCAGGCCGTGCAACGGCTTCTTGTCCGGATCGGTGCGCAGCACCTGCCAGGTGCGGCCGTTGTCGCGCGAGCCGCGCACCTGCGCGCCGACCGTCACGACGAGCTGGCGGCCGTTCGCGACCACCTGCCCGACCTGCTCGCCTGCCGGCTGGTAGACCCGCTCGCTGCGCGGCGAGGCACCGGTCGCGCCGTGGATGACCCACAGCGAGTACTCGGGGTCGACGGTCACCACGTAGACGTCGTCGCCGACCAGCGACATCATCGAGTCGCCGAGCCCGGCGGCGAAGGTGCTCCGGTTCCACTCGCGCGGGATGTCGCGCCAGTTCGCGCCGCCGTCGGTGCTGACGCTGGTCACGTCCCTGCCGCGGACGACCAGCGTGCGGCCGTCCTTGCCGGCGGTGAGCTCGAAGGCGCCGTCCGGCCGCCACTCCCGCAGCACCTGCCAGCTGCGCCCCGCGTCGTTCGTGCTGAGCAGGTAGCCGTCCCAGTCGGTCAGCGACCCGTCCAGCCGCTTGTTGAGGGTGACCAGCATGTGGTCCGGGTTGTTCCGGTCGACGACGAAGCCCGACGCGGAGGCCATGTGGGCCAGGTCCGCCGGCAGGGTTCGGCGCGCCGCCCAGTTGCGGCCGCGGTCCTCGGACACCCACAGCGTCGGCGGCCCCGGCTGCATCACCGCGAGCCGGTTCGGCGACGCGGACACCCCGAGCAGGCCGCCGATGCTGTTCGGCCCGACGGCCGACCAGTCACCGCGCGGCGCACCGGTCGCGTCGACCGTCCCCTCGTCGGCGGCGGCGAGATCCGGGTCGGCAGCGGCGACCGAAGCCCCGCCAACCAGCAGCGACGCGAGCAGCCCGATGGCCACCAGCCGCGCTCCGGACGTTCTGAACCTCATGCACTCTCCCTCACGACGCGGCGGCGGCTTTCAGGACAGCGTGTACTTGACGGGGCAAATTAAAGATCATGCAAAGCCGATCGGTCCAGCCGGCAGAAGAGTGATCATGATCCGGGGTGCGCCGCGTTCACATCGGACGTCTCCCCCGCCCGTCGCGTGCGCCCCCGATAATCCGTTGACCTGGGATGACACCCTTGACAGGGTGATCACACACTGGGACGGCGAGGCCGACCTCGACCGCCTCCTCGCGGTGTCCGACGCCGCCGACGGGCTGTTCGCCGAGCACGGCATCACGCTGCCGCCGGACGACGCGACGGACCTGCTGCTGGCCGCCGCCACGGTCCTGGTCGCGGGCGCGCCGCCGGTGGGCTTCGCCGCGATCGGCGAGCTGGACGGGTTCGCCCACCTCGAGGAGATCTGCGTGCACCCGGACAGCGGGCGGCGCGGCGTCGGCAGCGCCCTGCTCGCCGCGACCATCGCCGACGCCAGGGAGCGGGGATACCCGGCGCTGACCCTCACGACCTTCCGCGACCTGCCGTGGAACGCGCACTGGTACGCCAGGCACGGCTTCCGCGTGCTCGCCGAGCGGGACTGGGGTCCGCAGCTGCGGGCGCAGTGGCAGCGGGAGGTGGCGGCCGGCATCGTGGTCGCGCCTCGGGTCGCGATGATCCGCCAGAGCGATCCACCGGAGTGATCCGCCAGAGTGATCCGCCAGAGTGATCCGCCGGAGTGAGATGTGACTCAGGCAAACCCGGAACAGCGTGCGAGCGCAACAGGTTGCCCTCTGTCGTGAGGGCACAGAGTTCTGCGAGCACATCGCGCGAGGTCACGGCGGGTCGCACCAAGTTCCTACTGATCCTCGGCGGCCTTTCGGCGTTCGGTCCGCTGTCGATCGACATGTACCTGCCGGCCCTGCCGACCATCGCTGGCGACTACGGCACCGGCGCGGCCCAGGTGCAGCTCACCCTCACCGCGTTCGTGATCGGCCTCGCCTTCGGGCAGCTGGTCGCCGGCCCGCTCAGCGACGCGTACGGCCGCCGCCGCCCGCTGCTGATCGGCCTGGTCGCCTACGCGCTCGCCTCGGTCCTGTGTGCGTTCGCGCCGTCGGTCTACGTGCTGACCGGGCTCCGCCTGGTGCAGGGCTTCAGCGCGGCGGCCGGCATCGTGATCGCCAGGGCCGTGGTCAGCGACCTGTTCCGCGGCGTCGCCGCCGCGAAGTTCTTCTCGATGCTCATGCTGGTCAGCGGCCTCGCGCCGATCCTGGCCCCGGTGCTCGGCGGCCAACTGCTCGCGCTGACCTCGTGGCGCGGTGTGTTCGCGGTGCTCACGGTGTTCGGGGTGCTGCTGCTCGGCGCGAGCGTGTTCGGCCTGCCCGAGACGCTGCCGGCGGACCGGCGCAGGCACGGCGGGTTCGGCGACACCGTGCGGACCTTCGGCAGCCTCCTCGCCAACCGGGTGTTCCTCGGCTACGCGCTGGCCGGCGGGCTCGGCTTCGCCGCGATGTTCGCCTACATCTCCGGCTCCAGCTTCGTGCTCCAGAGTGTCTACGGCCTCAGCCCGCAGGGGTTCAGCGCCGTGTTCGCGGTCAACGCGGTCGGCATCGTGATCGCCGGCCAGATCAACGGCAGGCTGGTCGGCAGGGTGTCCACCCGAAAGCTGCTCGCGATCGGCCTCGCCATGATCGGCGTCGGCGGCGTTGTCCTGCTGCTGGCCGCCGCCGAGGGCCTCGGCCTCGTCGGCATCCTGCCGCCGCTGTTCGTGCTGGTGGCCGCGATCGGGCTGGTCATGCCGAACTCGACGGCGCTCGCGCTCAACGAGCAGCCCGGCGCCGCCGGCACCGCCTCGGCCCTGCTCGGCACGCTCCAGCTGGCCATCGGCGGGGTGACCGCCCCGCTGGTCGGGCTCGGCGGCAGCGGCAGCGCGGTGCCGATGGCCATCGTGATGGCCGCGCTCGGCGTGCTGGCGATGCTCGCCTACGTCACGCTCGCCAGGGGCGGCAGGGAACTCACCGAGGAACCCGAACTCGCCCAAAGCGCCGAGGCCACGCCAGAACTGACGCACTGAGACGTCACGAAGGGTCCCTTCAGGACATCCGGTGTCCTGAAGGGACCCTTCATGTCACACCAGGGCGGCCAGGTCTGCGGTGCGGAGCTGGTCGGGCGAGAGCGCGGCCTGCGCGTCGACCAACGCCTGGAGGGCGTCCCCGTCGTCCCACAGGTTCACGTTCATCGCGGCCTGCAAACGACCGTCGCGCAACCAGAACGCGATGAACTCGCGGGTGGCCGTGTCGCCGCGCACCACCAACTCGTCGCGCCCGGGATCGGCTAGACCCCGGTACTCCATGCCGAGGTCGTACTGGTCGGAGAAGAAGTACGGGCTCGCCTGGAACGGCTCGGCCGCGCCGAGCAGGTTGCCGGCCACGTGCGCGCCCTGGTCCTTGGCGTTGGCCCAGTGCTCGACCCGAACCCGCCGCCCGTACCGGGGATGCGCGTGCGCGGCGATGTCGCCGGCCGCGTAGATCTCCGGCACCGAGGTGCGCAGTGCCGCGTCCACCGCGACGCCGCCGCCGGGCACCTCGTCGGTCAGCTCGATGCCGGCCCGCTCGGCCAGTCCGAGGCGGGGCGCGGCGCCGACCCCGAGCACCACCAGATCGGCGGGCACCTCGTCGCCGCCGGCGAGCCGGACCGCGCGCACGCGGCCGTCGTCGCCGCCGAGGAATCCCTCGACACCGGCGCCGAGCCGCCAGGCCACGCCCTGCTCCGCGTGCAGGTTCCGGAAGACCTCGCCGATGGTGTCGCCGAGAACCCGTTGCAGCGGCAGCGCAACGGTGTCCACGACGGTGACGTCCGCGTCGTGCCGGATGGCGGCGGCCGCCACCTCGCAACCGATCCAGCCCGCGCCGACGATCACCACCCGCCCGGCCGCCTTGAGCTCGTCCCGCAGTGCCAACGAGTCGTCCAGCGTGCGTAGCGTGCGCAGGCCGGCCAGCTCCGCGCCGGGCACGGGCAGGGTGCGCGGCTGCGAACCGGTCGCCAGCAACAGCCGGTCGTAACTGTGCGTCGCGCCGGCAGAATCCACCACCACCCGATCGGCGGGCCGCACCTCGCGGATCTCCGTGCTGTGCCGGCGATCGATGCCCTTGTCCGCGTAGAAGTCCTCCTCGTGCACCCAGGCGGGCTCGTCCGCGTTGCCGAGCAGGATGTCCTTGGACAGAGCGGGCAACTCGTATGGTCGGTGCGATTCCTGGCCGAACAGCAGCACTTCGCCGTCGAACCCGCGCTCCCGTAGTGCCCCGGCGGCGGATGCCCCCGCGAGCCCCGAGCCAACGACGACGATGCGTTGCGGATTAGCCATATTTCACCCTCCTAGGTGACGGCACACACGTCTCATGCGACGCTATCGGCAGCTCGGCAAGGTCGCCCGGCGGGTTCCTCGACAAACCACCGTCGGGAACGTCGTCACGGCACCGGCCGGCGTTCGTCTCACCCGAGCAAGCGCCCGCGAGTTGGTCGAGCGGCCGTGCCGACGTAGTTGGAGGTTGGGGGCAGTGGCAGTCCAGCAGGAGTGGCAGATCAGTTGCCGCGACATCGCGTCCCGCAGACGCGACATGACCGTGTTCGTGAGCCAGGGCCACATCGTCGTCACGGTGCCACCGGGCGAGGCCGCCGTGCTCACCCCGTTGGAGGTCGGCAGGCTGCGCGCCGCGCTGCGCGACGCGGTCGTGGACGCATCCGGAGCCGTGGGCCAGTGACGGCGGGCACGACACCGATCACGCACACCATCCGCCCCGGCTCGATCGCGGACGTCGACACGGTCGTCGCGCTGTTCGACGAGGCCGTCCGCTGGCTGGTCGGCCAGGACCGGACCGGCCAGTGGGGCACGGACTCCTTCTCCGGCAGCCCGAAGCGCGTCGAGCAGGTGCGGACGTGGGCGGCGGGCGGCGGAATGTGGCTGGCCGAGAACGACGGACTGACCACAGGCTCGGTCACCCTCGGCGAGGCGCCGGACTACGTGCCGCCGACGGACGTCCCCGAGCTGTACGTCGCCGCCCTCGTCGGCGGGCGCGAACCGGCGGCGCGGGGTGCTGGCCGGCAGCTGCTGGCGCACGCGCGGGCCGAGGCCGAGCGGCTCGGCGTCGAGCGGGTGCGGGTGGACTGCTACGCGGGCGACGACGGCGCGCTCGTCCAGTTCTACGTCTCCGCGGGCTTCACCCCCACCGACACGTTCCTGGTCGGCGACTGGCCCGGCCAGGTCCTTGAGCAGCGCCTCGGCTAGTCGTCGAGCAGCGGCCCCTGACCATCTCCCACCCGGCAGCCCCGGCGCGTCGCGCGCCGGGGCTGCCGCGTTGTTCGGGGCAAATCGACGCCACCCCTTCCTACTCGCCGGTAGGTAATGCGAGTATCAGGACAGAGGAGGTGGCCGTGAGCACCTGTTTCGTCACCGGAGCCACCGGCTTCATCGGCCGTCACCTGGTCGCGCGCCTGCTCGCCCGACCGGACTGCGAACGGGTGTACGTGCTGGTCAGGAGCCAGTCGAGGGAGCGCCTCGCGGCCATCACCGCGCGCTGGCCCGAGCAGCGCAAGGTCGTCCCCGTCGTCGGCGACCTGACCGCGCCTGCCCTCGGCGTGGACCTCGGCGAGCTGGCCGGCGCCGTGGACCACGTGCTGCACCTCGGCGCCGTCTACGACCTGACCCGCGACCTGGACAGCCACCGCGCCGCGAACGTCGACGGCACCCGCAACGTGATCGACTTCGCCGGCGCGGTCGGCGCGCGCTGGCTGCACCACGTGTCCTCGATCGCCGTCGCAGGGGCGCACCGGGGCCGGTTCGCCGAGACCGACTTCGACCTCGGGCAGCGGCTGCCAACGCCGTACCACCAGACCAAGTTCGCCGCCGAGAAGCTGGTGCGGGAGCAGGACGTCGTGCCGTGGCGGGTGTACCGGCCAAGCGCCGTGGTCGGCGACTCGCGCACCGGCGAGATGGACAAGATCGACGGCCCGTACTACTTTTTCCCGGCCATCGCGCTGCTCGCCGGCCTGCCCGTCGCCCCGGCCTGGCTGCCGCTGGTGGCCCCCGACCTCGGCGCGACCAACCTCGTCCCGGTCGACCACGTCGCCGCCGCCATCGACCACCTCATGCACGCCGAGGCCCCCTCCGGCAGCACGTTCCACCTCACCAACGCCGAGCCGCAGTCGATCACCGAGGTGTACAACGCGCTGGCGGAGGCGGCCGGCGCGCCGAGGGTCGCGCTCACCGCGCCCGGCTGGCTGTCCGCCCCGGCGCGGGCCGCCGTCGCCGCGCTGGCCAGGACCTCGGCCGACGACCCGGTGCGCGCGGCCGTGCTGACCGAACTCGGCGTGCCGCCCGAGGTGTTGCCGCACCTGACACTGCCGACGACCTTCGACAACGCGGCCACCCGCGCGGCGCTGGCCGGCACCGGCATCGAGCCGCCGCCGCTGCGCGAGTACGCCGGCGCGCTGTGGCGGTACTGGGCCGACCACCTCGACCAGGACCGGGCCGGCCGCCGCCGCAGTGCGCGCGGCGAACTAGGCCATGTCCCGCGGATCTCTTTCCTGCTGCGCGGGGCCCAGGCGCCGCCTCGCCGCGTTGCGCCCACGCCCCCATCCAACACCGGGATGGGGACGCGTGCGCGCCTTGCGAGACGACACCTGGATCCCCGCTCGCGACGGAAAAGACCCACGGGACACGACCTGGCCGGCCGCCGGGTGCTGATCACCGGCGCGTCCTCGGGGATCGGCCGGGCCACCGCGCTCGCCGTCGCCAGGCACGGCGCGGTGCCGCTGCTGGTGGCGCGGCGGGCCGAGGAGCTGGACAAGGTCGTCGCGGAGATCGTCGCCGCAGGCGGCGCCGCGGTCAGCTACCCGTGCGACCTGACCGACGGCGAGGCCGTCGACGCGCTGCTCAAGCAGGTCCTCGCCGAGCACGCCGGTGTCGACATGGTGGTGAACAACGCCGGCAGGTCGATCCGGCGCTCGGTGCTGCTGTCGGTCGACCGGCTGCACGACTACGAGCGGACCATGGCGCTCAACTATTTCGCGCCGCTGCGGCTGATCCTCGGGCTGCTGCCGCACATGGCCGAGCGCCGGTTCGGCCACATCGTGAACGTGTCGACCATGGGCGTGCAGACCAACACGCCGAGGTTCTCCGCGTACCTCGGCTCGAAGGCGGCGCTGGACGCGTTCAGCCGCGTCGCGGCCGGCGAGACCGTCGGCGACGGCGTCACCTTCACCTCGGTGCGGATGCCGCTGGTGCGCACGCCGATGAGCGGGGCGACGAAGGTGTACGACGCGTTCCCCGCGGCCACCCCGGAACGCGCGGCCGACCTCGTGGTGCGCGCCCTGGTGGAGCGCCCCGAGGAGGTCAACCTGCGGTCGGGGGTGCTCGCCGACCTGGCCCGCCGGGTCGCGCCGAGGACCGGGCGGGCCGTCGCGCACCTCGCCTACCGCGCGCTGCCCGAGTCCGCGCCCGAGGCGCGCGGGCGACAGGCCGCCGTGCCGCCGCTGGCATCGGTGGCCGCCGGCCTGACCCGTCTGCTGCGCAACGCAGTGCGATGACCAGTCGTCCTGGCCGCCGGCGCCCCCTGCCCCCGGCGGCCAGGACGACCACCCAACGGAATGCGAGGTGGAGTCGGTGCTCCTGCGGACCTCCAAGGTGACGGGCGTGCGGTCCCTGCTCGATCGGCTCCTGCAACCGGCGCGGGACGTGCTGATCCTGGCCAGGGCAGGCGTGGTCCGCCCGATGCGGCCGGACCGGCTGCTCGGCGTGCTGGACGGCTACCTGCGCTGGGACCTCACGGTGCCGTGGGGTTACGCGATGGGCGCGGCCCGGCACCCCGACCGCGCGGCCATCATCGACGAGCTCGGCGAGCTGACCTTCGCGCAGGTCGACGAGCGCACCACCCGGCTGGCCAACGGGTTGGCCGGGCTCGGCGTCCGGCCGGGCAGCAAGGTCGCGGTGCTGTGCCGCAACCACCGGGGCGTGATCGAGACGCTCACCGCCTGCGTCAAGCTCGGCGCGCACACCGTGCTGCTCAACACCGGCCTGAGCGCCACACAGCTCGGCGTGGTGCTGCGCGAGCAGGACGTCGCCGTCGTCGTGGCGGACACCGAGTTCGGCCCGCAGCTCGCGCAGGCGCCCGCCGAGGTCCGCACGGTGACCGCCTGGGTGGACGACGAAGCCCGGGGCACGACGCTGCGCGGGCTGATCGAGGACTCCCCGGCGACCCCGCTGCCGCGCCGACCGCCGCGCGGCAGGCTGATCGTGCTGACCTCCGGCACCACGGGCGCGCCGAAGGGGGCGCGCCGGCCGGAGCCGACCGGCCTCAGCCCGGCGGCCGCGCTGCTGTCCCGGATCCCGTTGCGCGAGGGGGAGATCGCGCTCGTGCCCTCGCCGCTGTTCCACACCTGGGGGCTCGCCGCGTTCCAGCTCGGCCTGGTGCTCGGGGCAACGCTGGTGCTGCAACGGAAGTTCGAGCCAGCCGAGACGCTGGCCGCTGCGCAGCGGCACCGCTGCACCTCGCTGTTCGTCGTTCCCGTGATGCTGCAACGGATCCTGGAGCTGCCAGAGGCGGAGCGCGCGCGCTACGACCTGTCCGCGCTGCGGGTGATCGCCTCCAGCGGCTCGGCCCTGCCCGCCCCGGCGGCGACTCGGTGCCTTCGCGAGTTCGGACCGGTGCTCTACAACCTCTACGGCACGACCGAGGTGTCCTGGGTGAGCATTGCGGGCCCCGCCGACCTTGGCGTCAGCCCGAGCACGGCAGGGTATCCGCCGCGCGGCACCCGGCTGGCCATCCTGGACGAGCACGGCAGCCCGGTGCCGGTCGGCGAGACGGGCCGCATCTTCGTGGCCAACGAGTTCCTGTTCGAGGGCTACACCAACGGCACCGGCAAGGAGGTGCGCGGTGGGCTCATGTCAACGGGCGACCTGGGTTACCACGACGATTCCGGGCTGTTGTTCGTGGCGGGCCGGGACGACGAGATGATCGTCTCGGGCGGCGAGAACGTGTACCCGCGCGAGGTGGAGGACCTGCTCGCGGCGGTGCCGGAGGTGCGGGAGGTCGCCGTGGTCGGGGTGGCGGACGAGGAGTTCGGCCAGCGGCTGGCCGCCTACGTGGTGCCGACCGCTCCCGGCGCCCTCGACGCCGAGGCGGTGCGCGAGCACGTGCGCGCGCACCTGGCCAGGTTCTCGGTGCCGCGAGATGTGGTGTTCCTCGACGCGCTGCCGCGCAACGCAACCGGGAAGGTGCTCAAGCGTCAACTTGGGAGGTGACTCGGGCGTACCGGGCTATCCTCTAGTTGAGGGATCCTCATATCCATGGTGCGCGCGGTGCCAGGAGGTGGACCGTCGACAGGAACACAGGGGGACTTCGCGCGGTGACCGCTGTTCGCAGCTCCGTCGACCCTGCCCAGTACGTCGACGCTCGCAGCACGGCCAGACAGAACCTGCACGGGGCCCAGGCCGCGCTGGAGGAGGGGCGGCCGGGCGAGGCGCTGGAACTGGCCGAGAAGGCCGTGGCCACCTTCAGCTGGCTGGACGACACCGAGGGTGTCGCGGAGGGCGTGCTCGCCCAGGCCGTCGCGGTCGGCAAGCGCGGCCTGTGGCCCGCGGCGCTGGACACCATCGACAAGGTGCAGCAGATCGCGACGGCCAACCGGCACGTCAGCCTCGAGGCGCGGTGCAGCTACTCCCGCGCGCTGGTCGAGCTGCGGCTGGACTCGAGCGAACGCTCGTTCAACTCGATGTCAAGGGCGCTCGGGCTGGCCGAGCTGACCGGCGAGCCCGAGCTGATCGGCGCCATCCTGTTCCAGCAGGCCCAGGTGATGCGGACGCAGTACCACGAGCACTGCATGCAGCGGGTCGCCTCGGCCAGGTGCAGCCCCGGCGGGGAGCCGTGCACGCTCAAGCTGCGGCGGGCCGAGCGGCTGAGCAACAACGCGCGGGACCGGTGGAAGCAGGTGGACGCGCCGGTCCGGCTGGCCAGGGTCAACATCCTGCTCACCCACATCCGGCTCGACCTCGGCGAACCCGACCGCGCGCAGCGCACCTACCACCGCGCCGAACGGCTGCTGACGGGCGTCGACCGCCCCTCGGTGCTGGCCGAGCTGCGGATGGCGCAGGCACGGCTCAGCGGCGTGCGCGGCCGCGTCGCCGAGCAGATCGGCCAGCTCACCGAGGCCGCGGAACTCGCGAGGGGCTGCCTGGCCAGGGAGCTGGCCGCGCAGGCGCACGGCGCGCTGAGCCACGCGCACGAGACGGCCGGCGAGCTGGCGGACGCGCTGCTGCACTCCCGGCTCCAGCTCGAGCACTACCGGCTGTGGCAGCTCCAGGAGGGCAGGGACCTGCTGCGGATGCGGGACCACGACGCGTCCGCCCGGTTGCTGGAGCAGCTGGCCAGCCGCCGCTTCGAGCCGCGCCGCGAGGATGCCGTCACCCGGGTGGGGCCGCGCAGGACCGAGCCGGGCGCGCTGCGCGAGACCGCGACGGCCGAGCAGATCAACACGCGCATCGCGCACGCGCTGCGGGCGGGCCTCACCCGCCGGGGCATCGAGATTCTCCAGCTGGTGGTGGACGGGGTCGGCACCGGCGCGATCGCCGAGGACCTCGGCCTGTCCCCCAAGACCGTGCAGAACCACCTCCAGCGCATCTACCGCACGCTGGAAGTCCGCGGCCGAACCGGTGCCGTGCTGTGGTGGATCAACCTCGGCGAGGCGCAGGACGACGGTCAGCCCGCCGACTGAGCTGGGCCAATGCAGGTGGAATGACCAAAAGGGCAGTACCGGTGGTTCGTCGACGCCAGTCAACCTGAGCAATTCTCACGTTTCTCGGGCATGCCGACAGCACCCACGCGGCAATGGTGGGTTTTCACCCAAGCGGGTGAGTCAGAAGTAGGTAATGAACCACTCAATCCGCTGTGTCATGCTCGCCAACACGCCTGACAAGTCACTCACACGTCACTGACGCGGTGAGACGGCAGAAATGACAACGCTGACAACTCGACGGACCGTGGGGGCCGCTAATGGCGACGCAGTGCGAATCGCGCTATGTCCCGCCAGAGCAGCGGGTCGACCGCGTCCGGGCTGAGTTGGTCGAGCAGGGCGGCCAGGGCGGTCCGCGCCACCTCGAACCGCTCCCCGTGGCCGAGCTGGTCGGCCGCGCGCACCAGCAGCAGCCGACAGCGCAGCAGGTCCTCGTCGTCGAGCGCGCCGGTGCCGATCGCGTGTTCCGCCAGCGTCCAGCCGCGCTCCGGATCGTCCTCGCACAGCGCGAGTTCCGCGCGCATCGACTCGGCCTGCGCGCTCAGCTTCGCCGGTCGCGCCACCAGCTCGGCCTCGACCAGGTCGAGAATGCCCGCGGCCGCGGCGAGGTCGGGTTCGGTGGAGCGGAGCGCGAGCGCAACCGACGCGAGCCGCACCTGGTTGCGGTAGACCGGGTCGCCGTCGAAGCTCTCGAGCAGGTCGAGCGCGTGCTGGATCGAGCGCTCGGCGTCGGGGCGGTCCCCCAGCCGTTCCTTGACCTGCGCGCGGACCCACCACGCGGAGATCGCCAGCCTGCCGGGTTTGAGATCGGTCAGCTCGCGGGTGAGCTGGTCGACCGACTGCTCCGCCTCGGACAGCCTGCCGGTCCGCGCGAGCTGGCCGGTCAGGCTGACCAGGGCGCGGGTCCTGACGTGCTGGCCACCCGCGCTGTCGTCGCCGTCGGCAAGCTCCACTGCGGCGCGCAGCGCCTTGATCGCGTCGGCGGGCCTGCCGAGTCGCCACAGCGCCTGACCCCGCAGCACCTCGACCAGCGCGTCCACCGTGGGGCCTGGCGACCAGGACGACCGCAGCCGTTCCACCGTGCTCAACAGCGCGTCGACATCGGGCTGCCTGGTCTGCAACACCGCCCTAGTCCAGCGGATCGACCAGGCGAACAGGTCGCTCTCCGCCTGGTCGTCCAGTTCGCCGAGCAGGTCCCTGGCCCGGCCGAGATCGCCGTCGCGGAAGGCCAGCGTGGCCTCGCACCAGGTCAGCGCCTCGTCCTGGGCGAAGCCGTGGCCGGCCGAGCCGACCAGCTCGATCGGGTCGACGTCAAGCACCTCGGACAGCCGCGCGACCACCGCAGGAGAGGGCACCCGGTCGCCGGACTCCAGCCGCGACACGTAGCTCATCGACACGCCGGGACCGGCCAGGTCCTTCTGCGCCAGCCCACGGCGCTGCCGAACAGCCCGCAGGCGGGCGCCGAAGCCGTCGCCTGCCCTACCAGTCAGCGGAGATGACTGAGGACGCCCGCTCGTGTCATTGCCCTCATGCACAGTTACTACCCATCGAACGGAGCTTGACTATGACCGTGAACTCTATCTCCAGAACTCTCGCAGTGTTCGCGCTTTCTCTTGGCATTGGTGTGGTAGGAGCGGCCACCGCATCCGCCGCCACGCCGTCGACGGGCACCCCGAGCTCGGCACACCACAAGCCCGGCGTCGCGGGCATCGACTGGCCTGAGGACACGGTCGTGCAGCCGCACCACCGCTCGCACCACCGGCACTCGCACCACCAGTCCCACTAGGCCTTGCCCCGCGCACTGACCTCGGCCAACGCTCTTCGGCTTTGCCCTGCCGCCATCCGGAGGCACGGCAAAGCCGACGTTCGGCCCTGTGCGCCGCCGGGGTGCGGCACAGTATCCCCGTGAGCACCGACGCCGTTCCCGAACCAGGCCGTCTGCGGCTGCGCATGCCAGAACACCAGGTCAGCCGCAGAGCCGTCACGTGGTGGCTGCTGCGCGCGCTGGCCGGCTGGCTGGTCGTCGTCCTCCCCCAGCTCGCGGTGTGGCTGCTGGTGGACGACGCACCCGGCTGGCTGTCCTGGACCCTGGCGGCCAGCGCGCTGATCGCGGTGGCGCACACCGTGGTGATGCCGTTCTGGCGCTACCACGTGCACAGGTGGGAGACCACTCCCGAGGCCGCCTACACGCTGACCGGCTGGATCAACCGCGAGTGGCGGGTCGCGCCGCTGTCGCGCATCCAGACCGTGGACACCAAGCGCGGGCTGTTGCAGCAGGCGCTCGGCCTGGCGACCCTCCAGATCACCACGGCGTCGGCGGCCGGTCCGCTGCACGTGGCCGGGCTCGACCACGAGGTCGCGATCCGGCTCGTGCACGAGCTGACCTCCGCGACCCAGGCGACGCCGGGGGACGCGACATGACCGAACCCGTTGCGCCGCAGGAACAGTACGGACCGCAGCCGGTCACCCAGCAGCCCTACACCCAGCAGCCCTACACCCAGCAGCCCTACGAGCAGCAGCCCTACGAGCAGCAGCCGTACGGCCAGCGGGGACCGTTCGAGCAGGAGCCGTTTCCCGCCGCGCCGGAGCTGGTCGAGCCGGAACCCGTGTGGAACCGACTGGACCTGCGCATGCTGGTGGTCAGGCCGCTCAACGAGGCCGTCGGCCTGATCCCGCTCATCCTCGGGCTGCTGGTGTACGGCACCAGGAACATCTGGCAGACGGTGTCGGGAATCGCGGCCGTCGTGCTGCTGGTCTCCGTCGGCCTGGTGCACTGGCTCACCACCAAGTACCGAATCACCGGCGACCAGGTGCAGCTGCACAAGGGCCTGTTCGTGCGCAAGCAGTTCTCCGTGCCGCGCGACCGCATCCGCACCGTCGACCTCACCGCCAAACTGGGGCACCGCCTGTTCGGTCTGTCCGCGATCCGCATCGGCACCGGCGAGAAGGCCCATACACAGCACCACGAACTGACCCTGGACGCGGTGTCCTCCGCCGAGGCCGAACGCCTCCGCCAGGTGCTGCTCCGCAAGGTCGCGCCGAGCACCCGACAGTCCGAAGTGGACGACTCGGCGCCGGTCGACGTCGAGGAGACCCCCGGAACCGTGCTGGCCCAGCTGAAGCCGGGCTGGCTGCGCTACGCGCCGCTGACGCTGTCCGGGCTCGTCGCGGTCGGCGCGGCCTTCGGCATCCTGATGAACTTCGCCAGGGAGCTGAACCTCGATCCCGGCCACTACGGGCGGGACACGGTGCGCTGGCTGGCCGACGCCCCGGTCGGGCTGATCGTCGGGATCATCGCCGGCGTGGTGCTGGTGGCCGCGGTGTTCGGCTCGCTGATCGTGTACGTGTTCCAGTTCTGGGGCTACCGGCTGACCAGGGAGACCGACGGCACCGTCCGGGTGCGGCGCGGCCTGCTCACCACGAGGTCCGTCTCGGTCGAGGAGAAGCGGCTGCGGGGCGTCGAGGTGCAGCAGCCGCTGCTGCTGCGCGCCGGCCGGGGCGCGCGCGTCAAGGCCGTCACCACCGGGTTGTCCCACCACCGGGAGGGCAGCCTGCTGCTGCCGCCCGCCCCCGCGGCCGAGGCGCACCGGGTGTCGGCCGAGGTGCTCGGCGTGTCCGCGTCGCCGACCACCGCGCCCCTGGTCCGGCACCCGAGGCGGGCCCTGTGGCGGCGCCTGGTGCGCGCGGTGCTGCCGGTCTTGGTGATCGCCGGCGCGCTCGGCGGCCTCGCCTCGCTCGGGCAGCTGCCGTCCTGGCCGTGGCAGGTCGCGCTCTGCCTGGTGCCGTTCGCCGCGCTGCTCGGCGTCGACCGCTACCGCAACCTCGGGCACGCGCTCACCGACCACTACCTGGTCAGCCGGAACGGGTCGGTGGTGCGGGAAACCGTTGCGCTGCAACGCACCGGCATCATCGGCTGGCGGATCTCGCAGTCGGTGTTCCAGCGCAGGGCCGGCCTGGTCACCGTCGCGGCGACCACCGCGGCCGGCACCGGTGCGTACCACGTGCTCGACGTCGCCGAGGACGACGGCCTCGCCCTCGCCGAGGCGGCCGTTCCGGACCTGCTGCGCCCGTTTCTGGTGCGGTAGCGGCTACTTCCTGCGGCGGGCGGTGCCGAACACGCCCCTGGTGATCTCGCGGCCGAGCACGCTGGCCGCCGAGCGAAGGAACGACTTCACCGCCGAGTTGCCGAGCACCTGCTCAACCACGCTCGGCTCGTCCCTGGCCGGCGCGGGCTCCGGCCGGGACTCCGGCTCCGGCTGGGGTTCCTCCTGCGGCTGGCCGCCGCCGACCTTGTCCATCAGCTTCTCGTAGGCGGACTCCCGGTCGATCGTCTCGGCGTACTTGCCGTGCAGGTCGCAGCCGGCGGCCTCGGCCGCGATGGCGTCCTGGCCAATGGTGTCCATCAGCGAGCGGGGCGCGCGCAGCCGCGTCCACGCCACCGGCGTCGGCGCGCCACGCTCGCTGAGCACCGTCACCACGGCCTCGCCGGTGCCGAGCGAGGTGAGCGCCTTGCCGAGGTCGTAGTGCGGGGTGGTCGGGTAGGTCTTGACGGTCTGCGTCAGCGCCTTCTGGTCGTCCGGCGTGAACGCGCGCAGCGCGTGCTGCACGCGCGCGCCGAGCTGGGACAGCACGGCGTTGGGCACGTCGGTCGGCAGCTGGGTGCAGAAGAACACGCCGACGCCCTTGGAGCGGATCAGCTTCACCGTCTGCACGATCTGTTCCAGGAACGCCTTGGACGCGCCGGTGAACAGCAGGTGCGCCTCGTCGAAGAAGAACACCAGCTTCGGCCGGTCCAGGTCGCCGGCCTCGGGCAGCTCGTGGAACAGCTCGGCGAGCAGCCACATCAGGAAGGTGGAGAACAGCGCGGGCTTGGACTGCGTGTCGGACAGCTCCAGCAGCGAGATCACGCCCCGGCCGCCGTCCTGCCGCATCAGGTCGGCGGGGTCGAGCTCGGGCTCGCCGAAGAACGTGTCGCCGCCCTGCGCCTCCAGGTTGACCAGCGAGCGCAGGATCACCCCTGCCGTCGCGGCGGAGACGCCGCCGATGCCCTTCAGGTCGGCCTTGCCCTCGTCGCCGGTGAGGTGCGCGATGACCGCACGCAGGTCCTTGGTGTCCAGCAGGGGGAGGCCGCGCGAGTCGGCCCAGTGGAAGATCAGCCCGAGCGTCGACTCCTGGGTCTCGTTGAGCCCCAACACCTTCGCGAGCAGGATCGGGCCGAAGCTGGTGATCGTCGCGCGGACCGGGACGCCGACGCCGCCGGTGCCAAGCGACAGGAACCGCACCGGGAACGCGGCGGGCTGCCAGTCGTCGCCGGTCTCCGTGGCCCGCGTGCTCACCCGGTCGCTGGCGGCGCCCTCGCGGGACAGCCCGGACAGGTCGCCCTTGACGTCGGCCATCAACACCGGGACGCCGGCCGAGGACAGCTGCTCCGCCATGAGTTGCAGCGTCTTGGTCTTGCCGGTGCCGGTCGCGCCGGCCACCAGGCCGTGCCGGTTCAGCGTCGCCAGCGGGAGCCGCACCGCGGCCGACGGGTCCACCTGGCCGTCGACCAGGACGGCGCCGAGTTCGATGGCGGCGCCCTCGGAGACGTAGCCTGCCGCGATCTGCCTGGCCGGAGACTGCTCGTCGCTCACCGGGGCTCCCCTCGTTGGATCGCCGTCGGCCCCGGCGCTTGGCCGCCGTTGGGCCGTTTGGCCGAGCCTAATGACCCTCGACCGTCGCGCCACCCGAAGCGGAATCACTCGGTTACCGGGAGTGGCGGGCTAGGCTCACGCGCGTGACGGATCGTTTGGTGTGGATCGACTGCGAGATGACCGGCCTGGACCTGGGCAAGGACGCGTTGATCGAGATCGCCGCCCTGGTGACGGACGCGAACCTCAACGTGCTCGGCGAGGGTGTCGACGTGGTGATCCACGCCGAGGACTCGGTGCTGGACACGATGCCGGACGTGGTGCGCGAGATGCACGCGAAGTCCGGGCTGACCGAGGAGGTGCGGCGGTCCACCGTCACGCTTGCCGACGCCGAGGCCCAGGTGCTGGCGTACATCAGGCAGTGGGCGCCGGAGCCGCGCACCGCGCCGCTCGCGGGCAACTCGATCGCGACCGACCGCGGCTTCATCGCGCGCGACATGCTGGAACTGGACGCGCACCTGCACTACCGGATGGTGGACGTGTCCTCCATCAAGGAGCTGTGCCGGCGCTGGTACCCGCGCATCTACTTCGCCCAGCCGGGCAAGGGTCTGGCCCACCGCGCGCTGGCCGACATCAAGGAGTCCATCCGCGAGCTGGCCTACTACCGGCGCACCGCGTTCGTGCCGCAGCCGGGCCCGTCCACCGAGCAGGCCCAGTCCGTGGCGGCCGAACTGCTGCGCTCGGACGGACTCGGCTAGGCGATTTCAACTCTGGTGCACCCACACGCTATGCTCTTCCCGTCAGCACGACCCCAGGGTCGTCGACCGTGGTGGGTGTAGCTCAGTCGGTAGAGCACTGGGTTGTGATCCCAGGTGTCGCGGGTTCGAATCCCGTCACTCACCCCAGCCAAGAAGTGCCCTTGATCTGCGGAAACGTGGATCAAGGGCATTTTTTGTCGCACCACACCGGCCCCGCTACACAGGATCAGTCCGACTTTCCGAGCCGACCGGTCGCGACGAACGACATCTGCCTGGCCACGCCGACCGCGTGATCGGCGAACCGCTCGTAGAACCGGCCGAGCAGCGCGACGTCCACGGCGGCGACCACGCCGTACGCCCAGCCCGGGGCCATCAGGGTGATGAACAGCTCGCGGTAGAGCTGGTCCACCTCGTCGTCGGACTCCTCAAGCGACCGCACCAGGGTCAGCGACCGGCTGCGGACCGCGAGTTCGGTCGCCCTCGCCAGCTGCGTGCAGATGCGGCCCATCTCCGTGAACGCCGGGCGCACCGGGTCCGGCACCGCGTGCTCGGGATGCCGGCGGCGGGCGGTCCTGGCGATGTGCTTGGCCAGGTCGCCCATCCGCTCAAGGCTCTCCGCGATCCGGACGCCCGCCAGCACCACGCGCAGGTCCGTGGCCACCGGGGCCTGGAGCGCGAGCAGCGCGTACGCGTGTTCCTCGCAGCGGCTTCGCGCACGGTCGATCACCGCGTCACCCTCGACGACTCGTTCGGCCAACGCCAGGTCGGCCGTCAGCAACGCCGTGGTGGCACCGCTGATCGCGGCGCCGGCCTGCTGGGCCATGTCCGCCAGTTGCTCGCCTAGCTCGTCCAAGCGCTCGTGAAAGGACTCCCGCACAAAGGTCACCCTACGGTTCCCGAGTGACTTCGGACACCGGCTATCCGGCGTCCCCGCTCCGGCTCGGTTCGACGGCCTTGCGCGCCACGGACAGCCGCACCGGCAGGTGCACCGGGCCCCTGGTGTTCGCCGGCCGCCACCGCAGCTCGGCCTCCGGCACCGCGAGCCCGATCGCCGCGAAATGCCGCACCAGCGCGCCGATCGCCACCTCGGCCTCCATCCGCGCCAGGCTCGCGCCGACGCAGAAGTGCGTGCCGTGCCCGAACGCGAGATGCGGGTTGTCGCCCCTGGTCACGTCGAGGCGGTGCGGCTCGGCGAACCTCGCCGGGTCGTGATCGGCCGCCCACAGCCCCAGCGCCACGACCTCGCCCGCCGGCACGATCACCTCGCCGAACCGGACGTCCTCGGTGGTGAAGCGCATCGAGCTGAACGCGACCGGGCCGACGTGCCGCAGGAACTCCTCGACCGCGACCGGCACCAGCGCGGGCTGGGCGCGCAGCGCGGCGAACTGGGCCGGGTTGCGGGTCAGCAGCAGCACGCCGTTCGCGATCAGGTTCACGGTCGTCTCGTGGCCGGCGATCAGCAGCAGCGACAGCATCGTCCGCAGCTCCGCCTCGTCGAGCCGGTCGCCGCTGTCGTGCGCCGCGATCAACCCGCTGACCAGATCATCCCCCGGGTCGACCCGCTTGGCCTCGACGAGCCTGCCGAAGTACTCGTCAAGGCTGGCCGCCGCGCGCGTGTAGGCCGCGATCGACGCCTCGTCCCCCTGGTCGAACACGATCGCGTCCGACCACCTGCGGAAGTCCTCGCGGTCCTCAGCCGGCACGCCCATCAACTCGCTGATCACCATGACAGGTAACGGAAACGCGAACGAGTCGACCAGGTCCACGACCTCGCCAGCCTCGGCGGCCCGCGTCATCTCGTCGACCAACCCGGCGCAGATCTCCCGCGCCCTGCCGCGCATGCTCTCGACCCGCCGTGCCGTGAAGGTCTTGCCGACGAGCGCGCGCAGCCGCGTGTGGTCGGGCGGATCCGAGCTGACCAGCGTCTTGGCCTTGCGCTGGAACAGCGTGCCGAACCGCTTCGGCAGCACGCCCCTGCGCACCAGGTCGGCCTCGACGTCCGGTGCGGACATCACCAGGCGCGGATCGGTCAAGGCGGCGATCACCTCGTGGTATCTGGTGACGAGCCACGCCTCGATGCCGCTGACCAGCCTGCCCGGCCTGGCCGGGCCGACGCCGGACGGGTCGTCCGCCGCGAACCTCGGTTCCGGCACGCCGGGTCTGGCCATCAGGGGCGACGGGACACAAGCCGGGTCGCCGGGGAGCGATCGACCATCCATCACGGACTGCCCTCCCATCAAACGCTGACCAGGTCAGGGTTTTCGACCGACCGCGGCGAGCATCGCGTCGTGCCACGGCGTGTCGTCCTGCGCCCTGAGGCTTTCCGGACGCCAGAACGACGTGTACACCAGGCCGGGCTGCACGAGTTCCAACCCGGCCAACAGGCCCGCGATCCACTCGGGTGTTCGCGCGGTGGCCGCGCTGGTGAGCGAGTGGGTCATCTCCAGCACGCGGCTGAGCTTCATGGCATCCCGGCGGTCCTGGCCGAGCGTGGCGTGGGACAGCACCAGGTAGCTGCCGGACGGCACGGCGTCGAGGTAGCGGTCGACGGTCCGCGCGGCGAGTTCGGCGTCCGGGATGTAGTACAGCGAGGCGGTCGCCAGCAGCGCGATCGGCCGGTCGAGGTCGAGCAGCCGCTGGCAGACCGGGTCGCCGAGCACCCGGTCGACGTCGCACATGTCGGCCTCGATGATGTCGGCGCCCTCGATGCCGGCGAGCGTCAGCTCGCTGTGGGCGACGGCCACCCGCTCGTTGTCCACGTAGACCACGCGGCAGTCCCGGTCGACCTGCCAGGCCATCTCGTGCACGCTCAGAATGGTGGGAATTCCGGAACCGAGATCGAGGAACTGCCGCACACCCTCTTCCGCGCACATCCGGACCGCCCGACGCAGAAATGCACGATTCGACCTCGCTGCCGCCCGTATCCACGGCATCCGCTTGATTGCCTGTTCTGCCCATTGTCGATCCACCGCGAAGTTACAGCCGCCGCCGATGAGGTAATCGTAGACCCGGGACGGACTCGCCCGCTCGAGATCCACGTGGGGCGGCACCTCGCTGGCCTGATAACCCTCCACAAGAAACACGACCTAACACTGTCAGCAGGCAGCCCGAGCAAACGTCAACCGTACCCGACGGGCCGGGATCCCACCGCTGGCCAGAGGGCATCTGTACTGGACAAACGATCCTGTTCAACCGAAGCGAGCACGATTGGCCGCCGGCCGTCGCATTTATGTCGGTTGAACGCGACTAAGCCTTCGCCCAATCGTGTCAGTGCTTCGGCCAGTTGTACGGTGCTCGCCTCGCTCACCGCTTCCCTGATCTTGGGAGGGTTCACACAATGAGACCAATGTCAGCACTGGCCGCCGCACTGCTGGCCGGCTGCGCCGCCCTGGTCGGCACATTCACGGCCGCGCCGGCATCGGCAGACGCGGTGTGCTCCACCGCCGATCTGCCCGTGCTCGCCGGCCTGCTGCCGATGACGGTGCACGGCCAGTACTGCGCGCCGGCGGGCACACCGTCGACGACCGTGCAGCTGTTGCTGCACGGCGCCACCTACAACAGCGCCTACTGGGACCTGCCGTACCAGCCCGGCCAGTACTCCTACCAACGCGACATGGCCGCGCACGGCCTGGCCACCTTCGCCGTCGACGAACTCGGCGTCGGCCAGAGTTCGCGGCCGCTGAGCACGCTGATCCTCGGCGTGTTCCAGGCGTCGGCCATGCACCAGGTCGTCGGCGACCTGCGGGCCGGCCTCGTCGGCGGCACACACTTCGACAAGGTGGTGCTGGTCGGGCACTCGGCCGGCTCGGCGATCTCCATCGTGGAGGCCTCGACCTATCACGACGTCGACGGCGTGATCCTCACCGGGATGTCGCATCTGCCCAACGTGCCCGTGGTCGGGGCGGACGTCGCCCTGGGCCTCCAGCCGGTGACGCTGGATCCGCAGCTCTCGCTGCGCGGCGGCGACCCCGGCTACCTGACCACCAGGCCCGGCGCACGCGGCACGATGTACTACTCGCCAGGCGACCTCGATCCAGGCACGGTCGCCGCCGACGAGACGTACGCCAAGGACCAGGTGTCCCTGACCAGCCTCGTCGACATCATCTCGCTCGGCCTGGTGAGTCCCGTGTCGCTGAGCATCACCGCGCCGGTGCTGCTGGTCGACGGCACGAACGACACCGGGTTCTGCGGCCTGCTGCGGGACTGCTCGTCGGCGGACGCGCTGCGGGCCGGTGAGGCGCCGTACTTCGGCCCCGCCGCCGACCTGCACGTCTACGTGCTGCCCGGTTCGGGGCACGCCGTGGCGCTGGCGACGAACGCACCGCTCTACCGCGACGTCTCCCGCGACTGGCTGGCCCAGCACGGCCTGTGAGTCGCCCGGCCCGGCTGGGCGGGATTCCGTCCGGCCGGGCTGTGTCACGTTCGGACCCGGCACACGATCCGACCAGGCCGCACGCACTCACGCGGCCACGCGATCCAGCCCGGCCGGGCCGCGTGACTAGCGCGGGGTCAGGCCGTCGCGCGGCGACCTGCCACCTGGGTGAGCAGCACGAGCCCGGCCATCAGCACCGCGGTCACGTGCACCGGCGCGTGCGTGAACGGCGTGGCCAGCACCAGCACCGCCGTCACCGGGAAGGCCGAGGCCACCATCGGGCCGCGTTCGCTGGCGCAGGCGCGGATGTGCAGCGCCCACACGCTGAGCAGGTACAGCGCGACCGGCACCGTGACGGCCCAACCGGCGGCCAGCGCGGACAGGTGCGTCGCGTTCGTGTCGTAGTCGATCGCCACCTCGAGCCCCGCGCCGACGGCCGCGGCGGACGCGAAGATCACCAGGTGGCCGTAGCCCCACACCAACGACGCCCGCAGCGAGGTGAGCAGGTCGCTCGCGGAGCGGTCGAAGTACAGCCACCACATGGAAAACACGATGACCACGCCCGCGGCGGCGAGGGACAGCAGCGCGGCGCCGCCCTCCCCCGAGTCCAGCGCCGACCGCATGGCGGTGGTGGCCGCGAGGATCGACTCACCGAGCACGATGACCGTGAACAGGCCGTACCGCTCGGCGATGTGGCTGGGATGCCACGGCGTCACCGAGAAGCGCTCCGCGTAGATCGGCACCGCGACGTCCGCCAGCGCCAGCACCACGAAGCCGACGATGCCCCACGCGCCGGGCAGGGCGAGCCTGGCCACCCAGCCGACCTGCACGATCGCGACCCCCGCCGCGTAGCGCAGGGTGGTCGGGCGGTGCTCCGGATCGGCGTGGGCCGCGCGCAGCCACTGCGCCACCATGGCCAGCCGCATGATCACGTACCCCGCGGTGATCACCGAGAAGTCAGTGCGGTCCAGCGCGCGCGGCACGCCGGCCGCCAGCACCAGCGCCCCGACGATCTGCACCATCGTGGTGAGCCGGTACAGCCCGTCGTCGGTGTCGTAGGCGGAGGCGAACCAGGTGAAGTTCATCCAGGCCCACCAGATGGCGAAGAACACCATGACGTAGCCGAGGACGCCGTGCGCCACGTGGTTCTCGGTCAGTGCGTGGTGCAGCCCCGCGCCGGCGAGCGACACGGCGACCACGAAGCATAGGTCGAAGAACAGTTCCAGCGGGGTGGCCGCCCGGTGTTCCTCGTCGGCGTTGCGCGCCCGCATCGGGAGGTACCAGGGACGGCTCTGCACGGGATCCTCCGCCACGGCGGCACCTCACTCGATGTCGGCCTGATCGACTGGCGTGCCATCCTGCCTGCTCCCGCCCCGCGACGCCCGCCGAAACCGCGCCACGGCACGCCTCAAGCCGTGCCGTGGCGCGCCTAGCGCGCGGCGCGGCCGAGCCTGGCGGCCAGGGCTCGCACGTGCTCGACCAACTCCGGCGGTTCGAGCACCTCGAAGTCGACGCCGATCAGCGCGACGTACACGGCCAGCGCCTCCAGCACGTTCCCGCCGGCGTACAGGTGGCAGGAGTTCTCGTCGATGGCCTCGACCATGCCGGAGCTCGGCGTCACCTTCTCGGCCAGCTCGTCGGCGGAGGCGTGCATGACGAACTTGGCCTGGTAGCGCCACTGTGCGCTGGACAGCCGCCGCGAGACGTAGGCCGCGACGTTCCCGTCCGGCGACTCCCTCGGCGTGAAACGGGGCCCTGTCGGGGTTTTCGGCTCGATCCGGTCGACCCGGAAGGTCCGCCAGTCCGCGCGCTCGGTGTCCCAGGCGACGAGGTACCAGCGGCGGCCGGTGTGCACCAGGCGATGCGGCTCGACGACGCGGCGGCCCTGCGTGCCGTCGTGGCTGCGGTAGTCGAACCGCAACACCTCATGGTCCCGGCACGCGCCGCCGATGGCCGTGAGGATCGCCGGATCGACCTGGACACCGCCGCCCGTCAGCGGGACGACCACCGACTGCAACGCGTTCACCCGGTGCCGCAGCCGCGACGGCAGCACCTGTTCCAGCTTGGCCAGCGCGCGCAACGAGGTCTCCTCGATGCCGCTGACCGAGCCGACCGCGGCCGTGCGCAACCCGATCGCGACCGCGACGGCCTCCTCGTCGTCGAGCAGCAGCGGCGGCAGCTCCGCGCCGGCGCCGAGCCGGTAGCCGCCCATCGCGCCGGGCGTCGCGTTGACGGGATAGCCGAGGCTGCGCAGCTTGTCCACGTCGCGGCGGACGGTGCGGACGCCGACGTCCATCCGGGCAGCCAGGTCCGCTCCCGACCAGTCCCGCCGCGTCTGCAACAGCGACAACAGCCGAAGCAACCGAGCCGAGGTCTCCAACATGGTGACCAGTGTTCCAGCCATTGCGGACAGGAGCTGACCTCGTCGGGATCTAGGGTCTGCGTCATGAGTTCTACGGGTGACGTCCTCGACCGGCGCGCGCTCAACCGCGCCCTGCTCGACCGGCAGCTGCTGCTGCGGCGCTGGGAGCTGCCCGCGCTGGCGGCCGTCGAGCGGCTGGCCGGCCTCCAGTCGCAGGCGCCGAACCCTCCGTACTTCGCCCTGTGGAGCCGGTTGGTGGACTTCGACCAGCGGGAGCTGGCCGACCTGCTGCGCAACCGCGAGGTGGTGCGGATCGTGCTGATGCGCGGCACCATCCACCTGGTCAGCGCCGGCGACTGCCGCGCGCTGCGGCCGGTCCTGCAACCCATGCTGGACCGCGGTTTCACCGCCTCCTACGGCCGCCAGACGACCGGGCTCGACCTGGCCGCCGTCGCGGCCGAGGGCCGCACGCTGGTCGAGGAGCAGCCCCGCACCTTCGGCGAGCTCGGCGAGCTGCTCGGGCCGAGGTGGCCGGACCGCGATCCCTCGGCGCTCGCCCAGGCCGTCCGGACCCGCGTGCCGCTCGTGCAGGTGCCGCCGCGCGGCATCTGGGGCGAGGGCGGTCAGGCCACCCACACGTCCGCGGAGTCCTGGCTCGGCCGGCCGCTCGACCAGGAGCCCGGCGTCGAGTCGATGGTGCTGCGCTACCTGGCCGCGTTCGGGCCCGCCACCGTCAGGGACGTGCAGGTCTGGTCCGGCCTGACCCGGCTGCGCGCGGTCGTCGACCGGCTCCGGCCTCAGCTGCGGGTCTTCCGCGACGAGCACGGCGCCGAGCTGTTCGACCTGCCCGACGCCCCGAGGCCCGACCCGGAAACCCCTGCCCCCGTGCGGTTCCTGTCCGAGTTCGACAACATGCTGCTGTCCTACGCCGACCGCACCAGGATCCTGGCCGAGGAGCACCGGCCCAAGCTGTTCACCGTCAACGGCATCATTCGCGCGGCGATCCTCGTCGACGGTTTCGTCCGAGGCAGGTGGAAGATCCTCCGCGAGGGTGCCAGCGCGACCCTGGTCGTCGAGCCATTCGCCGCACTGTCCACAAAGGACAAGTCGGCGCTGACAACGGAGGGCGCACGGCTACTCGCGTTCGCCGCCCCTGAGGCGACGCACGACATCCGCTTCACCGCGCCGTTGTAGGGCCCCTAGGGGCCGTAGGTCTCCACGATCAGACCGATGTAGGCCGCGTAGGCGTCGGCGATCGCGGCCGAGGTGATCCGCAGCTGGTTCTCGGCGTTGCCCGTCGCGTTGGCCGAGAAGTTGAAGCTGCCGGTGGCCACGGTGTTGTCCGACACCAACACCTTGAGGTGCATGAAGTCGTGCGGGCCGGTCGGCGTGTACGGCGTCGACGGCTTGGACACCAGCTGGTCGGAGACGGTCGCCCAGTTGGCCAGCACCGTCGGATCCGTCCACCGGTTCGCGATCGGCCCCATCTGGCCGCCGTCGAAGATCCCCGACACCGCGACGCCCCGGTCGACCGCGTCGGCGAGCGCCGCGAGCACCGAGTGCGAGGTGAGCACCATCGAGCCGATCACCAGCCGCTCGGTCGCGGCGTCGGCGAGCGCGGCCAGGTCGGCATCGATCTGCTTGCCCTCGCCCGGCGAGAAGCTCCACGCGACCGTCGCGTCCCCGACCACCGTGTCGCCGAGGTCACCCCTGCCGGTGCCCGAGGTGCCGCCGGTTTCCCACAGCTCGTCGAAGTCCACGCCGTACGCCTCGCCGAGCGCGGGATCCGCGAGCTGGACGATGTTGTTCTCCTGGCGGCTCCAGGCATCGTCGGTGAAGTTCGTCGACCCGGTCCACACCGCCGTCCGGTCGCGGATGACGTACTTGTCGTGCATGAGCTTGCCGGACGGCGCGACGACGGCCTGGAGCTCGACGCCGGTGTTGCCGAACGCCTGCCACAGCCAGTCGGCGGTGCCCGCGGGGGCCGGGTCGGCGCCGACCTCGGCGAAGGTCGACACGGTGCCGTCGACCGGCTTGCCGGCGTCGTAGGCGACCCGCACCACGAGGCCCCGGTCGGCGGCGGCCGTCAGCGCGGCGACGACCGGACCGGCCAGCGCGGCGGTTAACCGGAAGTCGTAGATGGCCACGTCGACGCTGGTCGTCGCGGCCGTGACGAACGCGGCCAGTGCCGCTGCCACCTGCGCGGGCTGGTCGGGCGCGCCGCCGTGTTGCACGTCCCGCAGAAAGGTCACGCTCACCGGGTCTGTCATGGAGTCATTCGACTCCCCGTGGCGGCGGGTGATAACCCCTTTCGCCTACGGGTCACCCGTGTGGGTGTCAGCGGTTGCCGGCCACCCACTGGTCCCACGGGACCTGCCAGTCGCCGAAGCCGTCCCACGAGTCGAGCTGCGGGCCGCCCGTGTTGGTGCCGATCACGATGTCGCCCTTCTTCGCCAGGTCGAAGTACCACTTGGCGTTCTCCGGCGAGGCGTTGATACAGCCGTGACTGACGTTGCTGTTGCCCTGCTGCCCAACCGACCACGGGGCGGAGTGCACGAAGATGCCGCCGTTGGAGATGCGGGTCGCCCAGTCGACGGGCGTCTTGTAGCCGCCCTGGTCGAGCGCGAGGCCGTAGGTGGTGGAGTCCATGATCATGTGGTCGCGCTTCTCGGTGACCACGTAGATGCCGTCGCTGGACGGGTGCTTCGGCGAGCCCATCGAGATCGGCATGGTGCGCACGACCTGGCCGTTGACCTTGACCGTCATCTGGTGGGTGGCGCCGTCGGCCTCGGAGATCACCGCGTCGCCGATGGTGGCCGAGGAGGTGACGTCCTCCTGGCCGTAGATGCCGTTGCCGAGGTTCTTGCCGTAGATGGCGGCCTTGACGGTGATCTTCGTGCCGGTGGCCCAGAAGTCCTTGGGGCGCCAGTGCACTTCCTTGTCGTTGAACCAGTAGAAGGCGCCGTCGACTTTGGGGGTGGTGGTGACCTGAATGGCCTTCTCGGCGGCGGGCTTGTCCGCGATCTTCTCGTCGAAGTAGAAGGCGAGCGGCTGGCCGACGCCGACGGTCTCGCCGTCGAGGGGGTTCATCGACAGGGCGGTGAGCGTGCGCGGGGTCACGGTGGTGAAGGTCGAGGTCCTGCTGACCGGCTTGCCGTCGGTGCCCTGGCCGGTGACCGTGAGGGTGTAGGCCTTGCCGTAGCCGAGGGGTTCGGTGTTGCCCCAGTGCAGGCCGTCCGGCGTGAGCTGCCCGGCGACCGCCTTCCCGTCCGCGTTCGCGAGCGCGACCTGGGTGATCTTGCCGTCCGCGGCGGCCACGGCGATCGGCTCGCCCGCCGGGACGTCCGTCGCCTTGTCAGCGGGCAGCACCGACAGCGTGACGGGCTTCGGCGGCGGAGTGGTCGTCGTCGGCGTGTTGGCCGAGGTCTGCTGAGCCGAGGGCGAGCCACCCGAACAGGCCGCAGCGAGCGCAGCGGTCATCGCCACCGCGGCGACCAGCAGACCGCGCCGTGTCGTCCTGCCACCCGTGACCACCATGAGCAACCCCCGTCCACCCGTAACGCCTATTGCCAGTGTGCAGCACCTGCCGGACCGCGCAGCCAAGGTTTATCCGGTCGAGGCACCCCGCTACTGACAGGACGCCGCGCGGACCGGCGACGTTGCGTCCCGATGTCGGAGCGTCACCACCGAAGTTCACCCCTTCGGCCCACCACACCCCGCCTGACCAGCCGATTATGAGCCCGCGCGCACCCCGTGCTAATGTTCTCCACGTCGCACGGAGCAAGATCGTGCGGAGCGCCGCTAGCTCAAGTGGTAGAGCAGCTGACTCTTAATCAGCGGGTTCGGGGTTCGAGTCCCTGGCGGCGCACAGAAACCCCAGGTCAATGGCCTGGGGTATTTCTTTTGGAGATCAAGCCCCAGTTTCCCCGCATTTGTTCTGGGCTCGCTGGCAATACCACGTCGAGCGCGTCAGCACCGAACGTCGTCGAGGGTGCGTCAGGCTCGGGCAACCTGCGGCAGCTCGATCCTTTCTGCATCGCTTCACTCAAACGGCCGAAGCAGCTTTCGTGGAGCCCTGCCGTGCGGCCTACTCGAGGGTGAATCCGCAGTACGCGCAAGCAGTTCCGCTGAATCCAGGTCTCAGGTGCCCTAAGCTCGACCACGGTGACACCTCGCGCCGGCAGGAGGAATGGGATCAGTGGAACCAGAACCCGCCAGTTCTCCACAATCCACTTCGGACACTCCGGACACTCCGGAGCCCGACGCCGCCATGGAGGAGGTGAGCGATGACGGGACGCCTCCTATGCCCGACGCCGCCGAGCCGGGACAGACCGGGATCGACATCGGCTCGATTCTTCAGGACATCAACACCGAACTCGTCGGCCTGCACACGCAGAGCCGGTTCCTCAACGAGGTTATCGACAAGCTGCATACCGAGAACGAACGGCTGCGACGAAACGAATCGCAGAAGCTGCTCGAACCGATGATCCGCGACCTCATCAAGCTCGTCGACGACTGGCGTAGCCGCGGTTCCGCCATGCGGGACGTCACGGAGGCCGACTCGGCCGACCTCGTGCGGTTGTGCGGTGAGATAGTCGAGGACGTGACCATGGTCCTCGACCGGCAGGGCGTCGCCGAGTTCGCCCCGCCGCACGGCAATGCGTTCGACCGCCACGTGCATCGCGCCGCCGGGACCCGCCCGACCCAGGACTCCGCGTTGGACGGCGTTGTGTGCGAGGTTCGACGCCCCGGCTACCGGTCGACCGACAAGACGCTCCGCTTCGCCGAGGTGACCGTCCTCAAGTTCACCGGAGAGAGCTGACTACGGGACGATGGGGAGAGTCGCCCACCAGTTGATCAGGAGCAGTATGGCGACGATGGTGATCGTCATGGCGATCGACAACAGGACTATGGCGACCCGACGGCCCGTGATCACCGAGCGGGGCGCTGGTTCTGCGGTCATGTCGCGGCCTTTCCGGTCAGCAGCCACACCAACGGAGCGGCCGGGTCGTCATTGGAGACCTGTCCGAGCGTGCTCGGAGAAGACCGAGCTGACACTGCCTTGGCGTCCTGGTAGCTGACAACGAAGTAGGACACCGAAGCGAAGTGATTGTCCAGTGAGGACACCAGATCGCTTCGGCCGCCGACTTTGCTCAACCAGGTGCGCACCGCGGCGTTCCGTTCGGCTCGCAGCGCTGAGTTTGTGGCGGCAGGCAGTCCAGCGTAGGGGTGGTCGACATCGGATGAGTCCAGCAGTGCGTCAGCCTTGGTCAGCACCACCGCGACCGCGATGTTCAGCCGGGGTGATCGACCGGTGGAGAGGCGTTCCCGCAAGGATTCCACGAACCGCTCCAGCACGGGTTTGGCGTCCGTGTTGGACGCGTTCACCTGCCTGAGCACGGCGCGGTCGATCAGGGAGCGCACAGCCCTGAGCGAGAAGGGGTCGATGACGAACACGATTCCCTTGGTGAACTGCAGGAAGTGCGCCTCGGCCAGCCGGTCCACGCTCTCGGCCGTCTCTCCTGCCGGGTCGTACAGGTAGAGCAGGCGTCGCCCAAGACTGCCCTCCCTGCCCACATAGACGTTGTACGCCCTTGGCCGGGCGGTCGTCGTCTTCGTGATCTTGGTGGGATCGTCACTGACGCCGAGCGTGATGTTGCGGTCGAACGCTGCTTTCGCACGCTCGTCCGCGAACTCGAACCCTTCTCCGTTCTCCGCGCCGCGCACCATGAGGCGAGTGACGGCGGTATGCATGTACACCGACTTCCCCGCTGCTGGGCCCGCGATGACCGGCACGTGGAACGTAGGCGCGGTCAGCCCCTTGATCGGCAGCTGCGTGTGGCACTCCGCGCACTGGGCCGGCAGCTTCGCCTTCCCGAAAGCCAGCAGGGTCGGCAAGATGTTGCGGCAACGGCAGGTGTGCCGCAACACCCCGGCCAGACCCGGCATGAGACGCCGGTGCGTGGCCTGGCACTCGGGACACCGGTAGACGGGCCGCGTCGCACGCACATTGCACTGTGGACACTCGATGGTGATGCCTCGCACGAACAGCACGCACAGTTCCATCGACCAGGCCACCCCCACGGTGGCCAGCGTCGACAGGACCAGGCAGCCAAGCAGCGTCACGAACACCACGGACGTCGCCGCCATCAGGGCGATCGCACCGACCACACCGCCGACCAGACCCGCGACAGCGGCCAGCGCGGGCAGAAAGACCAGCAGCTTCCAGTAGGTGGACCCATACCGGCCAGGCACGCTCCAGGCGCGGCTCACCAAGCTGGGCCGGTCCGTCCCGTAGGCCTTCTCGCCATCACCCACGACCACCGTGGACCACATGCGGCGCACACTCTGGTCGACGGTCCGCCAGTGGTCTAGCAGGACCGGGCCCGCGTAGTAGCTGCGATAGACGGGATCGCGCTCGCCCTCTCCTTCGGTCGGGGGCTCCATACGCAGGTGCGCGATGGGAGCGTCGGCCGCGAACCCGGCGAAGGCCGCGGTGGCGAACTGCACGATCCCGATACCGAGGCCGGCGGCACCGGCGACCACCAGCACCAGGCCGGCCAGGTACAGCGACGCACTCAGCACGAACCATCCAGCGACCAGCGCGGCGACGAGTATGATCAGGTAGCCCATGGCGCTACCTCCTGCCGAGGCCGAGGCGACGCAGCAGGCCCCGCCGCTCGTGCAGATGACGCCAGGCCTGCCACCAGTTGCGCCAGCCACCGGACTGACGTGGCGCGCGCGCGCCGAGGTGTCGGGCGATCGGCTCCAGCCTGTCCCCCATCTTGTTCAGGTCTCGTCGGCGCCGCCCGGACATCGCCTCAGCCAGCGTTTCGTCGATGAGCCGTAGCCGGATCCTGGTGTTGGGCAGCGCAGCCCAGACCACTGCGGCGGTTGCCACCGCTTCTGGTGCGGCGCGGGCGAGTTCGGCACGGGCGACCTCGCAGTACACGCTGAGGAATCGCCTCGGTTCCGTATCGAGGGCGACATCGAGCAGCGTGCTGTGGATCAGTGGATCGCGGACCCGGAGCAGGAAGAGGGCGATGGCGACCAGAATCCGGTCGGACAGTTCGATGCCGGCCTGGCTTGCGACACCGAGCGCCTCGCGCACGTCCCGCTCGGAGATGCCGGGCGGCGCCGCCCGCCGAAAGCGCGTCGCCCAGTGCACGGCCTGCAGCGAGGCCCTGCCGCCGGCGGGAATCCAGTCGACACACGCCGACCCGAGCAGTTCCTTCGCCAGCAGGATGCCGTCCTCCGACATCTCGCCGTCGTCGGCGTCCTGAAGGATTCGCTCGACGGACCGCTCGAGCACACCGGCCGCGGCGAGCACCTCGGGAGGCAGGTGACGCAGCGCGCGGCGAGCGTCAGCTGTCGACAGCAGGCCCGGCCACAACGCCCTGCCGAGGCTCTGCCACTCGGTGTGGCCACGCACAGCACCGTTGTGGGCGACACTCGCCAAGAACGCCACGGGATCAGTGAGGCCGTGCCTGGCAAAGACGATGTCGGTGACCATGGCCACTCGCGGGGCCGTCCGGTCGTGCGTCAGGAGGATCCGAGCGACCTCCGGTCGCATCCGCTCGACCAGTCGGTACGACTCGGTCGCGTCGGCCGCCAGCCTCCGATCGAGCGCCCGAACCAACGCCCGGACCAGGTCGTGCTGCTCGGCGAGTCGGTCGACCGGCGTCGGCGCGTCCCCGTTGACGATCAGGGGAAGGAGGACGCGATGCGCCACGTCCGCGAGTGCGGTCTCGTCGAGCTTGGGCAGCCACGTCGGGACCTCCGAGGCAGTCATGGCCGCCACGAAGTACGCGACGAGTAGGGATGTGGGCACCAGCTCCGCGCGGTTCACGGCCGATCGCAGCACGGCGCACCACCGCATCAGGTCGTGTGGCCCTCCTAGCGGCGTGAGCATGTCCACGACCCGCTGCCACATCCCCGACCGAAGTGATCCGGGCAGCCGATCCTGCGCAAAAGCCAAGCCCGCCAACAGTTCCTGCTCGTCCAGCGTCGACGTCCCGGCAAGATCCATGGTCAGCGTCAGTGCCGTGGCGAACAGGTCCAGCTCTCCGGCGGCGAGCGCGGGCCGCACCAGCGTCGCCTGTCGAATGACCTCGTCGACCGCGCCGGCCTCCCACACCTTCGCGACCGCGGCCGCATACCTGGTCGATCGGCCGCCATCGCCAGGCCCGACAACCCCCGGCCCTGGCGCGCACAGGTCGAGCACTCCGTAGTCCCCGTAGGCCGGCAGGAACACGTCCGGTGTGGTGCAGCTGACCAGCAGCTCCTGTTCGTGGGGCCGAGAAGTGTAGGTCACGAACGAGACCGAAAGGGCGAGGTGCCGGGGCAGCGATCGGGTGAGCGCGGCCAACCACAACGCACCGTGCTGGTCGTCCGGCACGACAAGGGCGAGCCGTCCTCGACCTGTGGCCAGCAGTGGTTGAACCGTGCTGACGAGCCGGATCAGGCCCGCGCGTTGTTCGGACGTGCCGAGGAACCGCCGCGTCGCCGACGGGTCGGCCGCCGTGCCGGGCGGCAGCGTGTCCAGCTCTGGCAGCACGGTCTCGCCACCTCGCGCGATGCCCGACCAGACCTGGCTGCGCCACAGGTCGATGGGCAGCGCCGCACCAAGCTCGCGGTCGACATCGTCGACCACGAGGGCATGCGCGAAATAGTTGCCCAGTCTGCCGGTGAAGTCGGGCCCGACGTAACGACTCTGGAACAACAGGGCCGCCCGCTCCGCCGGCGTGTAGCCGAACGCGATCGGAAAGGTGCTCAGGTCATCGTCTGCCAAGCGCTCGACCAGTCCGGGCCCCGCCTCGTAGGCGCTTGACCGAACCGCGAGGTCAACGAAGAACTTCGACAGGCCGGGAGTCGTGGCACTGACCTGAAAGCCCTGGATGCCCTCCAGCCCGTCCTCGCAGGACGTGTAGTGGAGTTGACGCACGCTCATCGGCGGCCTCCCTTCTGTCCGGGCGCCGACGAGACACCAGGCGCACCGTGTCGACTGCCCCGCTCGCTTCGTCCGCTCATCGCTTTCCCCTCACCGTGCGGATGGCGCCGAATCTGGCCAACAGCCACAACATCGGGTCTTCAACGCGGTAGGGGTGCACGCCCGAAGGGGACAGCCGGTTACCGTCAACGGGCGGGGCTCCGAGCGCGGACAGGCCGAAATAACGGTGCACGGCAAAGGTATTGGCGACGCTGCGGTCGAATGCCGGCTCGTACCACTGGTTCAACCAGCCTCGAACGTCCTCATGCACATCGAGCCCGTCGTCCTCGTCGTAGTAGCCGAGATGGTGGGAGGGCCGTCGCAGCGGCGACTCCGGCGCGAACGTCTCCCGCAACAGATCAAGTTTGGTGAGCGCGATGGCCAGCGGGATGGTCAGCGGCTTGTTCACCGGGCTCTTGCTTCGCTCACGAAGCAGCTCGCCGAGCCGGGTGAGCACGAACAGCTGTTCGGTGAACGCCGTTCGCGCACCGGATATCCGATCCGCTCCGATCATCTCGCGCACCCTCGGCATCTGCACGGGGTCAAGCAGCAGGACGATCCCCTCGGCCGCACTCAGGTAGCTGACCAGCTGGTCCATCACGCTCGCCCTGGCGACATCCTCACCAGCCGTGTCGTAGAAGACCGTGACCACCGGCACGACCCGTTCGGGGCGCAGCCACCGCGCCCTGCCGGGAAATCTCAGGCTGAACATCAGCGGCTCCGGGGCGATGACCCTGGCGGAGGCCGTCTGCCGCAACGTGCGGCTGTCGCGGAACAGCGGCGTGTCGAAGTCCCGCTCGTATCGGATCCTGGATGCCTCGCCGAGCAGGTCCAACGACATACCCTGGAAGCGCTCGGCGACCTGGCCGTGCAGGAACTGGTGCACCAACACACCGACCCAGGTGCTCTTGCCCGAGTCCGCCGAGCCGATCACCGCGATGTTGCGGCCACCGCTGTCGATGTACTCCCTGAGCAGGTCCCGGCCGCACTGCGGGCAGACCCGACGGGCTTGGGGCAACTGCCCATGTGGACACTTGCCGTCGCTGAGCTCCTTGTCAGGGAACACCGCGCCCTTGTCTCCGCAGCGGTCGCCGCAGCGACGACTCAGGTCGCCGGGCCGTTGCCGGCTCCAGCAGTACGGGCAGGTGACTGTCGGCAACGCTCTGCTCCTCGCTACGCTGTCAGGGCACGACCAGCTGATCAAGATGTGTGGGCACCAGAACCACCGCTGCGTCAAGGGAGAAGGCCCGCAGGTGCACCGGACGCCGCAGGTCTGCCGGCAGCACGAACTGGCCCTTGACCGGCGCAGGCCCTGAGGACAGTCGGAGCAGCACCACGCCGTCGTCCTGGTTCATTGGCCGGGTGCCGGTCTTGCCTACCAGCACCATGTCCGGCAACACGTCGGCGCCGTCGACGGTGAGCACGCGTTTGCCCCTGGAGAGCAGCGACGCTCGTCGAACCTCGTACCGCGCCTCGCCCGTCATCGACTCCCGTACCGAGGTGAGCGGCCCATACTGCTTCCCGTCACCGCCGGGAAACGCTGTGCAGACACCGAACCAGTAGTCGCCGCCGCCAGCGACCGAGAGGTGGACTCCGGCACTGTCGTACGAAACTCTCGTCACCTCTGTTCGGGACGCGGCCGGGTCACCGGGTCCCTGTGGCGGACCCGATGCCCGCCACACCACGAGGACTTCCGCGACACCTGCGGGCCACTCCCACGTCAACCGAACAGTCGCGCCGAGCCTGTCGAGCTGGAGCCCGCGCACCGAGGTCTGACGCGCGTCGACCTCGCACGGGACGCCAATGGCGGCGAGGTCGCCGAGAACCGTGATCGGCAGAAGCACGAACTGTGAGCTGGACGTGCTCGGCCTTCCCCGCAACTGGCCACTGTTGCGAACTCCGGTCGACCGCAGCACCGACCCGTACCGGCCCGCCGTCGAGACCGGGACCACAGCGCGATCCGGAGTCGGTTCCGCGCGCCGCAGTTCACGGATCTCCACCTCGCCTCTGGCCGGAGGTGTCCACGTGGCCAGCAGGTCGCCCTCGTCGAACTCAACTCGCAGGTCCGTGATCGCGACCGGAGTCTCCTGGCAGGTCGCCGAGGCCAGCACGGGGTCGGCCCAAGCCACCGGCCCGCCGGCCGGTCGGTACTCCGCCCGCACCCTGTAGTCGTAGGTCACCCCGGGTCGCACCTGGTGATCGACGAATCCGCCCCGATGTGTCTTCGACACGATCACCTCCCCAGCCGACGTGCCGGCCGTGGTCCGCGACACCGTGACACCGGCTGCGCCGGAGGGCAGGCGCCACCGCCCGAGAATCGCGTCGGGTCGCCCCTCCAGCTCCAGCTGGTCGACCCCGGGCAGTGCGGTCACCGAAGCGGACGTTGTCGCGTCGGCGGACGGATTTCCGTCGCGCAGGCTGAAGACCGCATAGGTCAGCGGCACCCCGCCCGGCGGATCAGGATCGGTGACCATGCAGATGGCGACCTCGTCCGCGAGGACACTCGTCGCCTCATCGAGCGCGTCAGGACCGTGGCGCACCACCCGATAGCTGATTCGACCTGCCGATGACGAGGTCGGCGCCCACGTCACGACGATCTGACTCCTTGTTGCCCTCGCGTCCACCCGACTCACCGGCGCCGGGCGACACCGTTCCACTGCGATGTCGACTGCTGGGTCGGTCAGCTCGGCGCGAACCTTGTGATATGCCGCCACCGCGCCTTCGACGTCGGTGCGTTCCAGGGACTTGGCCCGCGCCAACTCGTCGTCGAGGACCGCGAGCCTGGCTCCCAGTTCGTCGCGCTGCCGTTGCCATTCGGCGGGGAGTTCCGGCTGCCCTCGCAGTACTTCGAGGGCCGCGCGCAGCTGTCTGTCCAGCAGCGCGGACTGGTATGCCTCGGCCCAGTTCGCCATCCGGTCAGCAGGACGGTGCCAACGGGTGCACCAGACGGCATAGGCGACCGCCCTCGGATCCTGCGGGAGTCGCAGTGCCGCTAGGCGGTCGGTGGCATTGGACGTGGCGCGCTCGACCTCGGGATAGCCGAATCCTGCCTCGCGTCCCAGCGCGCCAATGAGTTCGTGCCGCAGGACGGTGATCAGGCCGTCCTCCGGCAACCACAGCTCGACCAGTTTGAGGACAGTTATCTCGGCGACACTGTCTTCGTTACGAGCCGCACGAAGCTTGCCTCGTCGGGTGGCGATCTGTGCGCCCGTTGTCGCCGGACCGCCTAGTTCCTTGGTGTCAGCCAGATAGTCCCACAACGACGAGAACCGAAGCCGCGTCAGGTTGTTGCGCAGCTGAGGCCACCGGCTCGGTGCGGACGCGGGCGGCAGTTCGATGGGATCGAGTTCCCGAGCGCCCGACGCGGCCAGCGACGCGCGGACCGCAGACCGCGTGAGCGCGCCGTCCGAGGCTTTCACCAACGCGTTCACCTCGGACGAAGGTAGTCCTGGTGCGCCGTTGAGCCGGTGACGCAGGCTGGAGGTCAGCCTGCCAGCCTCCGCAGCCACCTCGGCGCGGTGCGCGTTGCGTCGTCTCGAATCCGTGAGCAGCTCGCTCGCGGCCGGGTGCTGGGTGCGCAGGCGGTCACATGCCTGGCGGAACGCCCGGAAATGCTGGCGGCCCAGTTGGCGCTGCACCTCGGCGAGCGCCGTGCGCACGATTCCGGAATCGTTGATGTCCATGGGCAGCAGGTAGACCCGGAACAGATCGTGCTCGGGCGGCCAGCCCTCATGCACAGGCTTGAGCACTTCCTCGACGAATCGCGGCTCGTCGAACGCCCATCCTGTCACGCCGTCACCGCTGGAGGGCAGGCAGCGGGGCGCGCTTCACCTCGTCGGGCACGAGGCCGCTGATCCTCGCCTCCAAGGTCAGCTCTCGACCGTTCTCCGCAAGCGCGGTGATGCGCAGGATCGCATCGGCGCCGAGCGCAAAGGACACCACGATCGGTCGGCCGGCCGATTGCCTGCTCGGCAGCCCGACCAGCCGGCCTTCGACGAGCTTCACGTGGTCGGTCACGTTCTCAGTGAGCACGTCGGTGGTGGACTCGTACACGACGATCTCCACCGTTTCCTGGTTGTCCGACACAGTTCTGAAGGTGTCCCGAACGGTGGCGGGCACCTCGTCGTTCGGCCGGATCAACCACGCCAGATGGGTCCCCGCTTTGGGGCGACCGGACTCGCGCACCACCTCGATGCCGTAGCCCTTGGACGTGACGTCGATGATTGCCGGCAGGGGAACCGCTCCTGGCAGCCGCCGTCCGACGGGCGCATCGGAGGAGGCATCCGTCTCGGCGACGCTGCTGGCGGCGAAGAGCGCGGCACCCTTGGCAACGATCTGGTCCGGGTCGGTCAGTTTCGCGTCCGGCAGTTCGGGGAACTCCGTCGCGAGTCGCTGACTCACCGCGGGCGTTCTCGACATTCCACCGACGAGGAGCAGTTCGTCGATCTTCTGCACGCCCTTGTCCTGAGCCTGCCGCAGAACATCACGGGTGAAGTCGAGCGTTCTGCCCACCAGGTCGCTGGTGCACTCCTCCAGTTCCTTGCGACTGATCTCGATCTTGGCACGGAGGCTGCCCGCAGTCACGCTGTCGACATAGCTGTCGCGACGGCTCAACGCCTTCTTGGCCTCTTCAGCGAACAGTTCGATGGAGCCCGCGGCGTCCAGGTCCAGCCTGGGGTCGTCGGCATCCGGGTGCTGCTCCTGGAATTTCGTCGCGATCATCTCGACCACCCGCTCGTCCCAGTCCGCCCCGCCGAGGCGGTGGTCCCCGCCGGTCGCGACAACCCGGATCTCGCTCGGCGACACACGAATGATCGTGACGTCGAAGGTGCCGCCACCGAGGTCGTAGACGAGCACCGTGCGGTCGCTACCCGCCGAGGCGAGGCCGTACGCGATCGCCGCGGCGGTCGGCTCGTTGATGATGTTCACGACGTTCAGGCCGGCCATCTCGCCCGCATCTCTGGTGGCCTGGCGCTCCGCGGCGCCGAAATAGGCTGGCACGGTGATGACGGCGTCCGCGAGCTGCCCGCTCGCCGGCACCTCCAAGCCGAGATCGCTCAGCGCATCCTCGACCACCTGGCGCAGAATGATCGCCGAGATCTGTTGGGGGTACATAGCCTTGCCGTCGATCTCGACGGTGTATCCGTCCTCTCCCATGTGGCGCTTGATGAGCGCGACGACCCGATCCTGTTCCCGCTTGAGCTCGTTCTTGGCGAACTTCCCGACCGTGACACTGCCGGTCTGCTCGAAGAACACAACAGAGGGCGTGGTCAGCTCACCCTCCTGGTTGGGCAGCACCGAAACCCGTTGGTTTTCGTCGAGCGACGCCACGCAGGAGTAGGTCGTTCCCAGATCGATGCCGAGAACGGGACGTTCAGTCATCATTATCCTTCGATATTGGTTGTCCTGCCGGGATTGCGGGGACGGGAGTGGTCACCGACCACCCTTCTCCTCTGACCCACCGCGGTCTTCTCGTAGGAAGTCGAGTGACATCGAGCGGCGTGCCGGCTGCGATGTTTCCGGTTTCTCCGCATCGGGGGTGGTCCGGTCGTCAACGACAGCGTTCTCAGCTGCCTGCGTCGATTCGGTCGGCTTGACGCCGGAGTCGCCGATCCCGAGTCGCTTCAGCACATCGTCATGGCTGATCGTGGGATCGACGACCCGAATCGGCGTCGGTCCCGACGTCTTCGGGACCGCAACCCGACGTCGACGATGCAGGAGGAACCCGACCAACGCGGCGAGGCACAGGACGGCAAGTGCGCCAAGGACTGTCCTCGCCAACGGAAACGAGGGCGGTTCCGGGGCGGGCAGCGTCGACACGGGAACCCCGCATGCGCTGGCGATGACCGCGTACAGCTGATGAAGCAGATTGGTGAGATCGCTGGGGTAGTAGTCCTGTCCCTGCACGGGGCCGGTGATCTTCGCGAGGTTGTCCGCCGCGCCGGCGTCGAGCTCGATGCCCACTGCGACCAACCGGGTTCCGCTCGCCTTCAACTGGTCTGCGGCGACAACTGCCGCAGCGAGCGGCATCTCGGCTTCCCCACCGACACCCGGCACCCGAGTGTCGTACTCGGTCGGCTCGCCATCCGTCAGCAGCACCGCCACGTTGACGCTCATCTTGCGGACTGTCGTCAAGGCGGCTTCCCAGTTGGTTCCACCGTCCCAACCGGACAACGGACCAAGGTCGTCGACGCTGTTCTTCAGCCGGTCGCGAGCACTCGTGTCCGCTACGTCCACCAACGGGGTGACCACGGTCGCGCCGCTCCCGAAGCCGATCAGCGTGACTTCGGAGTGCTTGTCGCGCAGGGCATCCACCACGTTCCTGGCCGCATCCCGCACCGCGTCGAAGCGCGGTGTCATGGATGTCGACTGATCCACCATGAGCGCCAGCTTCAATGGGCACTGCGATGGCCAGGCCGGGTTGGCGACCTGAGCCACTGCGACTGTGGATCGGGAAACGCACAGCCCCGTCGACAGCAACAATGCAAAGATCGCGAATACAACGCGTGCGAAACTCCGCTTCACTCCCCGACCTCAACGACGGTTCTCTCCCGGACGGACCATGCGGCGTCTACCATCGACGAGAAGCGTCTCGCGGGTCAGGCAGCGCTTACCTCTCAACAGCCAATCGTGAGCCGATTATCGATCACCACATGGCTGAGCAGTCAAGACAACGTGGCGAAAGCATGACCATCACGCCAGGCTCGGGCAATACGGCAAATGGGTGATACCCGTCACCACTCGTTCAAAATATTGCAATGTTGCAATAGAGGTACAGCAACGACGTCCCGCGCCTGCTGATACCACTGACCATCCGGCGCGCCACCCGGAATCAGCCGGTCGGACCTACTGCTGGCAACAGGAAACGGCTTCCGACCCGGCCATTATTCCGAACCACACCGCGTGCGTGGTAACGTCCGAACCGCTTGCGTCGCTGCTGGTCGCCGTTGTCGCGCACGTCGACGAGAACCGGGATGTGCCATGGGGAGACAACACGTGTTCGGTGTCGAACTGCGCAGACTCCGGGTTGATTCCGGCATCTCGTTGGGAACGTTGGCCAAGCAACTCCATTACAGCAAGGGATACCTGAGCAAGATCGAAACAGGCGCCCGCCGGCCGACCATGAAACTCGCCAGACAGGCCGACGCGTCACTCGGCGCCAACGGCACCCTGGCCGCACTCGTCTCGCCGATCGACCAACCAACCGGACGACCCGGTTCGACGATCGAGGAAGCCGCACCGACGGCCACGAACCTATTTCACGAGACGGACGTGCTGGCCCTTGGCGATGCCATGTCCCTCCCGCTCGGCCTGCCGGCGGCAGAAGCCGAAGCCGCGGCAGAGGATCCCGGCACGGAACAGCACTTCAGGGAGCAGTTCGAACGATGTCGCGATCGGGGGCAACGCCATGCGCCCGGGTTCGTGCTGCGTGAGCTCGTCATGGAACTAGCCACGCTCCTCGAGCTGATCAAGGCGGCCAGGCAACCCGAGAGCCGCATCCGGTTGTCCCTGCTCGGGGCCCGCTACGCCGAGTACGCCGGCTGGATGGCTCAGGAGGCCGGGCAACACGAATCCGCCCGTACGTGGACCCGGCGGTCCGCGACGATGGCTGCGGGCGCCAGCGACTCGCGCCTCGCCGCGTACGCGCTCGTCCGAGAGGCAGAGCTGGCAATGTACGAGTGCGACGCGGCGCGGACCGTCGCGCTCGCGGACAAGGCGGCTCGGCACCCCGGAGCGGACTCGCGGATCCGCGGCCTGGCCTCGCACCGCAGGGCACAGGGGTACGCGCTGCTCGGCGACCACGATCGCTGCTACGCCGCCCTGGACCACGCGGGGGTCCTGCTGTCCGAGCGGACCCCCAGCGGCCCCGGCGGGCCGGTGCTCGGCTCGTCCGCCGTGACCGAGCTCAACCTGGCTGTCTCCGGCTGGTGCCTCTACGACCTCGGTCAGCCGAAACGGGCAGCGGAGTCGCTCGAGTACGTCCTGTCCAGGACGCCTGCGGCGAGACTGCGGGTCCGTGCTCTCTACGGCGCGCGTCTCGCGCTGGCGTACGAGGCCGCCGGGGAGCTGGGCCAGATGTGCCGAATCGGGTTCGACGTGCTCACGAACGCCAGGCCCATCGGGTCCGCCATCGTGCGCGCCGAGCTTCGCGACCTCGCCCGCATCCTGGTCCGCCATCACGGCTACGGACCCGTGCGCGAGCTGCACGCAGAGATCAACGCGGCGCTGCACCGGAGTCGTTGACCTGCGCCGTCACCTCGAATTCCCCTGCCTCACGGGTTTCCTGTCTCCCGTATCCCCTGACACCGGGAAACGTCTTCCGTGCCGTATCGACGTGACCCATCCTTAGGTCACCACCAGGTGGACAAGAAGAGAGAAGCCCTTCCGGAAGGGCCTCCTGGAACGACAGAACACCCAAGGGGAGAATCACATGGAACCACACCTGTCTGTCTACCTGCTCATTCGCCTGATCACCTGGCTGTTCCTCTGAGTTCTGGCGAGAACACCGAAAGGAGGTGGCACGTCCACGAACATGGGCGTGCCACCTTTTTCACTCGTCACTCCACTGTATTCCGTATCCGTGGTTCGGCTTGAGGTCGCGAAATTGGGCACTTACCTCGGCGGCGCGATCCGGCACCAACAGGTCGCTGGTGGGAATTCGCTCGTCGATCGTCCGATACGGAACTCCGTCGAGCTTCCACACCCGAGCGGGAACTCGTTCGGAATGAAACCGCACGAGGAGCGTGAAATGACGGCACGCCCGATCCGGCACGCACACGTAGTGCGGGGCCATCGGCTGGCCCTCCGGTATCCGGGAAATCAGGCAGTAGGTGTGCCTGCTGTCCTTGCCCAGTGTCCTGGGCAGCGTGATCGCCGTGCGGAAGTGGGTCGGCGACGACTGCGCGGAATCCTCCAGCAGACCACCGAACATGAGTTCCCGGCTCAGGCCACGATTCGTGCCGCGGTCCTCGGGGTGCCGCGGCACGTCGGTGGAGGTGACGATGCGATCGAGGTTCCTGGCCGTGACCACGATAGTGCTCCGCTCGATGGCTTCCGGCGCCGGCTGGTCCAGCCGCAGCACGGCATCGAAGACGTCGACGTACCACCCCTGGTCGCGAGCGCCCAGCGCGACGATCATCCCGTGATCTCGCACGGCGTTGTGCGCCATGAGGTCGAACGCCTCGTCGATCCTCCTGACGATGGTGCGGGTGTCACAGCAGAACTGCTCGGCCAGATGTTCCTTGCGCTGCTCCAACTTGCGCTGCCGGTCCACCACCGGCGGCAGGTTGAGCGCCACCCTGACGACCGTCGTCAGCTGCTCGGGCAACGGAAGTACGAGATCCTCCAAGTAGGCGACGAGCCTGGCGCGCAGCTCGTCACCGCTGTCGGCGGTCGCGGAGAACAGCTGCCGAAAGTCCTGGGTGATCCGGCCGTCCAGATCGACGGAGAGCACGCCGTGCCCCTTGCGGAGGCGCTTCAGGTTCTCCACGATCGCCAGTTCAACGTCACTCATGTGGTGCGCTCCATCCACTTCAGCCTCGTTCCTGGCCCTCAAAAGGTGACAGCGGCCGGCGTGGAACTGACAGGGATGTTTCCTGGATTGCCGACGCTCCTCAGGTGACGATTCCGTTGAGCCATACCGTCCCGGCCAACCTTCGCCATGCCAGACGAACAGGCTCGTCCACTGCGCTGCCAGGACCCGAGGACCACGTTGTTCATCACGCTCCGCTCGCTGCTGCGACGAGTCGTCGACCGTAACAGCAGATCGCCGTCGACCGGTTCGGGGAAGTACTACGCCTGGACGAAACCACCCGCAGACCCGATTCGCTACTCCGTCCGCGACCGGCGAGCCGATCGCCGAGCGGGCCGCAGGGACGGTCGTCTCGGTATCCCAGCGGTCTCCGAGGAACCAGGCTCTGCATGCGACACACCGGCGCTCCGTTCCCTGCGAAGTCTCGCAGTGGAACGCATGCGCACCGAACTTCTGGCACACCAACAGGAGTATGCCGGACTGCACGAGCTCCGCGCGACCGCGTCGGCACCGGTCGACGCGCTGGCCGACGGCCTGCACCGGGCCGATTCGGAGCTCGCCGAGGCGGACAAGGAGCCCGACCAGGACCTACGACGTCTCGCCGACCGACGCCACCCGGACCACTTCGCGCGGGCCCGACGTTCGGCCGAGGGCACCAGCCGGCGTCGTGACGCGGCTGGCGCGCAGTTCGAGGCCCAGCGGAGGCTCGGCGAGGCGGTCCAGGTCGTCGCCGCGCTCGACCAGGCGATGACTGCCTCGCGTCAGGTGGCCCGCGCGCGGGTCGAGCGCGTGCACGCCTACATGTGCCGGCGTATCTGGAACTACTGGCAGCACCTTGTCGCCGCGCACAAGGACGGCGCCATGGTCAACGAGCGGCTCGCTCCGCTCGAACCGCCCCTGCCCGACCTGCCGTGACACGCCGACGAGTGAGAACAGGAGAGCCGACGGTGTGGTGGACCCGCCAGACAACAGAAATTCCAGTCGAGCCCGACTCGGTCGAGTTCACTGCGTCCACAGTGGACGAAGCCAGCGCTCGTGCGGAAGTCGAGCGACTCGCGAACGGCCTCGCAGGCGCGACCGACGAAGGCACCGGTCACTCGCTCGACAACCTCATCAACGGCTGGACCGACAAGTGGATCGCCGAGGCTGAGGCCGAACATGCCGCCTACCTCGTCCGCGCCGAGTACCGGCTGGCATTGGCGACCGCCAAGCTCGCCGGGCTCGACGTGCACCACGAGCGCGATCATCGCGCGCTGTCCGAGGCGAAGGTCGCACGGTCGGCGGCCGAGGCGTGGCTGAGGGGCCCGGAGCGGCCGGCCGCGACATCCGACCGAGGGACGCCCGACCAAGAGAAGCCCGACAACGAGAAGCCCAGCCATCGGCGGACGGCCAAGCCCACGAAGTCGCAACAGAGCAGCCCGTTCGGCAGCGAGGGCTTCGACGACCCCTCCCTCCTTGCTGGTCGGCCGCGCTCGACCTACCTGCACCTGCTCGTGCTCGCGTGCGCCGCCACCGCCGACGCGACCGCGTTCATCCAGGTCGTCAAGCTGATCATCGCCCAGGAGAGCGGTCTGGTCTCGACGCTGCTGGTGATCGGGTTGACCGCGATCGTGCTGTACCTGGCGCACAGCGCGGGGACGGTGTTGCGCGACCTCAAGGCGGGCGTGCAGTCCACGCACTGGCTCTGGGCGGTGCTGTGCCTGGTCATGTGGCTGGCGATCGGCTTGCTCGTCACCTGGGTCCGAATCTCGGTCCCACTGACGACAAACGGCCCGGCGACGCCCCTGTCGTTCGAGCAGCCGCCGGCAACCTCGGACTCGAAGCCCACCGTCATCGTCGCAGCGGTCTTCTTCTCGCTGTACCTGGGCAGCGGTCTCGCCGCCTGCATCGGCGCCTACTTCTCGCACAACCAGTCGCGCCGAGGATTCGGCGTGGCGGTGCGCGCACACCGCACGGCGGCCCGACGCGCGGCGGCCATCGCGCGCGAGCACGGCGTGGCCACGGCCGCGTGGCTGGCACAGGTGAAGGCGCGGGATGTGTCCGCGCAGATCCTCGCCGAGGCCAGGCAACGACGCTACGCGTTGGCCGAGGAACTCAAGCAGTACGCGCGCGTGCTGATCGCGACGCGGTCGCGGGATCCGTCGTTGACCGACGCGATCCTCTCCCCCGACTTCCGACCCTACATCCACGAAGCCCAGGCAAGAACCCGCGCCAACGGAAGGACACCATGATCCGCCTCCCGGTCGTCATCGTCGGCCTGACCCTCGTACTGACCACCGCGTGCGGCGGCGACCCGCAGCCGAACAACCCGCCGCCGCTGTCCTGTCCGACCACCAGGACGGCCCCGCTCGCCCTCGCCATCGGGGCGCGGGCGAACGTGCCCAAGGCGAACATTCCCACTGTCGTGCAGTCGCTGATGACCGATGTCGCCAGGGCGCACCAACCGGTGCGGCTGATCAGGTTGGACGGCGCCCCCGAGGCCGTCTTCAACGTGGATGCCCCACCGTTCGCCGGCAATGACGCCGCTGACCGCAAGGTCACCGACGAGTACCTGAGCAAGATCGGCAAGGCGTTCGCCGACCAGATTCGCGCAAAGGCTCCGCAGGCCGACGTTCTCGGCGCGCTGACCCTCGCCGGCCGAGCGGCGGGTTCCGGCGGCACCGTCGTGCTCGTCGACTCCGGACTTCAGACGACGGCACCACTGCGCTTCGGCGAAGACGGCCTGCTCACCGCCGAGCCCTCGGACGTCGTGAAGTATCTGAAGGAACAGAAACTGATACCGGACCTGGCGCGCGAGACCGTGGTGCTGATCGGATTCGGTGACACGGCGCCCCCGCAGCCCGCGTTGAACACCAGACTGCACAACAACGTCGTCGCGATCTGGCGCGCCATCGCCGAAGCGGGCGGTGCGTGCGTCGCGGAGATCCCGTCGGTGCCGGCGACACAGGCCGTCGTGCAGTCCCCGGAGGTCGCGGTGGTGACGACGCCGACGGTCGCCCCGCCGCACGCGTGTGGATCGGTCGACCTCGGCGAGGCGAACAGTGTCTCCTTCAACCCAGACACCGCCGAATTCCGCGACCGTGAGGCGGCGAAGCAGTCCCTGACGGCGCTCGCCGGAGAGCTCAATGACCCACACAAGCGCGTCGAACTTGTTGGCAGCACGGCGAGTGACGGTCCGATCGACGGCCGCACGTCGAAGTCCCTCGAACGAGCGGAGGCGGTCAAGTCGGTCCTGATCGATCTCGGGGTGCCGGCCGACCGCGTCACCACCAGGGGCGTTGGCAGCGCGGGCGCCGACCACATCCCGGACCTCGACGCGAACAACGTGCTGTTGCCCGGCCCTGCGGCACGCAACCGCAAAGTCACGGCCAACGTGACGTGCCAGAACTAATGGACGCCGTCTGGTACGGCCCGTTCGCGCGGCTAGCCGACTGGTTCCAGGGCCTTCGGGACGGCCGCCAGGGCATACCGCTCGTCGTCGAGCCGGCCGCGACACCCAGTCGAGGGGGCGAGGTGACCATCAGCGGACTAGTCTCCACACCCCATCGAGAAGTGCTGATCCGGCGCGCCCACGAGGCGTTCGGCCTCGAGCACCTCCGGCACGAGGCCGCCTGGGCCGACGACGTGACGCGCCTTGCCCGGCAGATGGCGCAACGCGAGCAGGCCGCACTCGTGCTGACCACCGCGAATCACCGGTTGGCCGAGGCGTCGACTGCCCTGTCGGAGTCGGAGTTGGTCGCGCGTCGCCCCGGAGAAGACAGCCGGGGCGAACCATTGATCGTGCTGCGGAGGAGCCGCGAGCATGCGCGGCGGCGGCTGGCCGCCGAACGCACCGTCGAGTCCGCGCAGACCGCCGTCGACCGCCTCGACGTCGAGATCATCGCCGGGCGCGAGTCGATCGACCGCCGGCTCACGGTACTGGAGACCCGACTCCGCAGAATCCACGAACACAGCCATCGGCGGCTGGCCGCGTACCGACGTCGGCTGGTGCGCAGCCACCGTCACGGCCCGTTGGTGAGCAGGGCGATGGACGTGTTGAACCCGCTCATGCCCGGGACCGTGCGGCCGTTCGGCCAGCGTGTGCCAGATGTTCCCACGCCGCCACCGACGCCGACCCCGGTTCCGTCGACGCCCGTGCTGCCGGACGGCGAGGTCTTCGAACTGCGGGACTCACTCCTGATCGGTTCGTCGCCGGACGCCGACATCTTCATCAAGGGTTATCGGGTGGCTGAGCGGCATGCGGTCGTGGAGCGTCGAGGCGGCCACGTCACGCTCAAGGATCTCGGGCACGGCGACGGGACCTATCAGAGCGGTCGCCCGGTGTTGCGCACTCAGTTGGAACCGGAGTCCTCCTTCGACATCGCCGACTACCGGTTCGTGCTCAGCAAGGACAGCCGCACGATCAGCTGCACCTCGCTCGGCGCCTGCGACCTCGTGGTGCATCTGCTCTCGGCGGAGAGCAGAGCGGGGAAGAAGATCGAACCGCGGCTCACGCGCATGTCCTTCGTCCAACGGGAACAGAAGGTGCTCGCAATCCTCGGTCCATCGGGCGCCGGCAAGAGCTCTCTGTTCGCCGCGGTGCTCGGCGAGCTCGAAACCTCCAGCGGTGACCTCTACTTCCGGGGCCTGGACGTGCGAACGCACCTTGACCAGCTCCGACCGAGCCTCGGTGTGGTGCCGCAGGAGGACAGCCTGCATCGAGCGTTGACCGTTCGGCAGCTGCTCGGTTTCGCGGACCGACTGCGGCGCCCCTCGGACCGGGCGCCGTCCCGGGCCGACCCGATCGCTGGGGTCTGCGAGGACCTCGACATCACGAGATGCCTGGACAAACCGGTCGAGAAGCTGTCCGGTGGCCAACGCAAGCGGGTCTCCATCGCGTTGGAGCTGCTGGCGAAACCGACTCTGCTGATGCTGGACGAGCCGACCTCGGGGCTCGACCCTGGCATGGACCGCGATGTGATGATGGTGCTGCGAGCCGTCGCCCAGCGCGACTGCACCGTGATCGTGGTGACGCACGCGACCGAGCACCTGCACCTCGCGGACCAGGTGCTCGTTGTTGCTCCAGGGGGCTGCCCGGTCTACTGCGGTCCGCAGCCCGACCTGCTGCCGACGCTGGGATTCGAAACGTACGCGGACCTGATGAAGTCTCTGCAGAAACCCGACGAAACTGCCGAAAAGAAGTCCGACCCTCGTGTCGAGGAGTACGCGAACGGCGAGGCCGCGCGAACCGCGGGGCAACTGGCGGAGCGGATCGCGAACACCTCGGTGTCACAGGACATCCCAGAGCGCAGCCGGAGTGCGCGGACAGCGTTTCTGCACCAGTTGCCTATCCTGGTGGCCAGGCAGGTCACGTTGGTGTTGCCCGTGCTGTCGGCCCGTCACGTCAAGGACGACGGGCACGTCCGCAAGGCCGCGCTCTCCAGCGCGATGCCGTTCGTCATCGCCTGCATGTCCGCGATCCTGGCCGCAGCCGTGACCGGTGAGGCCGGGCTGGGTGGGGGAACGGTCTCCACAGCGGGTCCGACCGCACTCAGCATCCTGATCACCCTGAGCGTGCTGACCGGACAGGCGCTGACCTACAGCAACCTGGTCGAGGAGAGACCCGTGCTGGTCCGCGAACACCGCACGGGAATGCTGACCACCTCGGTAGTCCTGGCCAAGTGGTTGGTGTTCACCGTGGTGGTTCTCGTGCAGACGGCGCTGGCGACCTTGACATTCGTGCTGATCCGGCCGGGCCCGGTGTACGCGGTGACCGGCCTCGCGCCTGATGTCGAACTGTTCGTCGACCTGTCGTGCACGAGTGTCGCAGCGATGTCCATGGGGCTGTTGATCTCGGCGGCCTGCCGTCAACTGAAAGAGGCGGTGACGGTGACGTCCCTCATGGTCATCGCTCAGGTGGCGCTCAATGGCGTCACGACCAGCCTGTCGTCCGGGAGCTGGATCGTCGGTGCCCTGGCCGGACTCCTGCCGGCCAGGTGGGGGCTCGCCGCGGCAGCGTCCACAGTGGATATCGGAGTCATCGCACCCCGGTCCCCGACAACGCACCCCGACGACCTGTGGTGGCACACCACAAGGCACTGGCTGCTCGACGTCGGTGTGGTCGGCCTGCTGAGCGTGGCCTTCGTGGGCTTGGCGATCGTCGTGCTGAACCGTCGCCTGCACGCCACGCGGTGAGACCTCAGTGCCCGATGAGGCACTTCCACAGTCGACGCACGAGGTCGAGGCGCCTGCCGCGCCGACAGTTGAGAATATCCCGCCCATATCGCCCCTGACGCGTGTTTGTATGGATGGATGGAAGCCGACTGCCTCAGCTCATGGCGCCTGCTGGACAGCAGGAAAGTGCATGTCACCCCATGGTTCGACGTCAGCGAGGACACAGTGATCCGGCCGGACGGAGTCGAGGACGTCTATCACCACGTCGTCACCCCAGGGTCGGTGACGGTCGTGGCGTTGGACGCCGACGAACGGGTGATGGTGACCAGACAGTGGATCTACACGCACAACGGCGCGCAGTGGCGGCTTCCTTCGGGTGGGGTGGACCAAGGCGACGCGGACCCGCGTGCCGCCGCGATCCGCGAACTCGCCGAGGAGACAGGACTGCACGCGGCTCGCTGGGAGGAAATCGGCGTCGTGCATGAGGCCGACAGCCTGACCAACCATGTCGACCACATCTTCCTGGCCACCGAGCTGACCATGGGCACGCCTCGACCGGGAGTCGGCGAGAGCGACCTCGATCTGCACTGGCTGCCCTTCCAGGAAGCGCTCGCGCTGGTGACGACCCGCAAGATACGGCACGCGGGCAGCGCCTACGGCCTGCTCTCGGTGGGCGTCACACGGCGCCAACACACCAACAGCACAGACGGCGCATGCAGTCCTTCATGACAAATTTCCCGTTGTTCTGACAGGATTCTGTCAGAACAACGGGATATTTCTGCCCTGGTGTGCCGATCCCGGCTCGGTCAGAATCTGAACGTGGCCCGATCGGCTCTTCGGCGTAACCGTCCATGGCGACTGGCACCGTACGGACTCGTCGTCATCTGTGTACTCGTCACTGGACTGGCGGTCATGCAGTTCATCGGAGCGCTGCCGAGTCCCTTCGGCGCGGAGACGATCGACCGCAGCCAGCCCGCCCTGCTGCAGTCGGTCAGGGATCTGAGCCAGTACCACCCGGCGGCCGGCAACTACCAGGTCGTCATCGACATCGAACAGGACATCAAGAACGTCCCGGCAGTCCTTGCGGGAGAACGGACCCTGTTCGTCGCGGCCGGCTCCGTGGACGCCTACATCGATCTCGGCGGGCTCGCTGACGACGGCCTGACCGTGTCCACCGACCGGCGTGGCGTCGAGGTGCGATTGCCGGCTCCGCTGCTGGACAAGCCTAATCTCGACCAGGAGCACAGCTACGTGTTCAGCCAGCGCCGCGGTCTGCTCGACCGGCTCGGATCCATGGTCAGCACACCGAACCAACAGCCGTACTATCTGGCCGCCGAGAAGCGGATCTCGAGCGCGGCCGCGGAGTCCGGACTCGTCGATCGCGCGCGCGAGAACACGAAGGCGATGTTGTCCGGCCTGTTCGGAGTTCTTGGCTTCCGAGTCACGTTCGTGGACGGTGGCTGAGGAATGCCAGGGGTCTTCATCAACTACCGCCAGAACCATCTTCCGGATCCGAAGGGCCCGTCGGTGCTGCGTGGCCACGCCCAGCTGGTCGAGGCGATCGCCGAGCGGCTGTCGCACCATTTCGGCGAGGATCTGGTGTTCCTCGACACCACGCTCCGCATCGCCTCGCGCTACCCTGACGAGCTGCGGAAACGGTTGAACGACAGCGACGTCGTCCTCGTGGTGATCCATCGCGAGTGGCTCGACGACCTGAGCGAACGCAGGAAGCGCGCGGTCAACGGCGTCAAAGACTGGGTGCACTTCGAGATCGAGACGGCGTTGGCCGAGGGCAAGCCGGTGGTCCCATTGCTGCTGCACAACGCGGGACTGCCGACCGAGCACCAGCTAACCACCGACATCGCCGAGTTGTCCAAGGCCCAGGCGCACACGCTCCAGTTCGGCAGAATGCCCGAGGACATCAACAAGTTGATTCGCGCGATCGAACTGTTCATCTCACCGACCCAGGTCGTGCCGCAGGTGCCCGCCAAGCCCGCGCCGAAACCGCGCGACCGGCACTGGCGCGGCCTACTCTGCGTCGGACTCGCCGGCTTCCTCGCGCCGGCTCTGATGTGGGTGCCACCGAGTCCGCCGAGAGACCGCCTGATCTGGATGGTCGCTCTGTCCGCCGTCATGCTGATCATCCTGGTGGTTCCGCTCGGCCTGGTCGCTACGTTTTACCTGTTTCGCAAGCCGATTGACTCGACCGACCGCACGGCGGCCGAGATACCCTCAAGTCAACGGACCAACATGATCATCGGGCTGACCATCGCAGGGCTCGCCGCGATCATGATGATCACCGGCGACATGCTCGACAGGATCCAACGCGTGCTGCTGCTGTTCGGCATCGTCCTTATGTTTGCTTTCAAGGGCAACAGCTGGATGCATCTCAGGGAGCTCGCCGCTCGATGGCCGCAGCCCGCGCTGAGCAGCGACCCTTCGGAGATCAGGTATGCGGTCACGCGGCTGCGGACCAGGCTGGACGAGTGGCGGGCACCGCTGTCACGGCTCCAGCACGACCAGGCGAGATTCGCACTCGACCAGCTCCTGACGGCCACCACGGCACTTCGCGACGAAGACCTGGATCGCCGGACCTGGTTGTGCCGGGCGTCCCGGTGGCTGACCTTCCCTCATGCCGCGCTGCTCACTGCCACCATCGGCATGGCATCCAACGGCCTGACACTGTGGCTACTGGCGGGCGGCGGCCTGTGGCCCTCGGTCGCGTTGCTGGCCGGATGCGGCGTCGCCGCGTGCGCGACCCACTTCGGCGCGGTCGAGTTGTGCTTCCGGCTGCAACGCTGGCGCAAGCAGGTAGTCCTCGACGCCGTGCCGGCGCAGTTGGGTCTGCTCGGCACGCGCCTGCGGGCGATGAGCATTCCTCCCTCCACGCTGGAAGGCCAACCGCAATGATCGTCAGGTCGTCCTGTCTCCTCGCCATCGCCGTCGGACTGCTTCTTACCGGCTGCGCCGGAAACGGCGTGCCAACGGCACCTGTGCGAGCGAGCACGCCGATGACCACGAAGACCGCAGCTGTCTGGCCATCCGAGAAGTCGGCGCAGCCGAGTCCGGTCAGTGCGGCCGCGACATCACCACCGTCCACTCCAGACACGGTGCTCAACGTCGTGTGCCAGGACCTCAAGAACGCCGAGGAAGTCCTCCGTGCGGCGGGCATCCGAACCGTGCGTTCCGACGATGCCTCTGGTCGGGGCCGGCGACAGATCATCGACAGCAACTGGATCGTCGTGCGCCAGTCCCCCACCGCTGGAAGCTCCATCAGCCAAGCGACCGTCGTCGTGTTGGGCACCGTCAAGTTCGGCGAGCCGACGGGCGACTCCGGATGCCGGAGTTAGCTCCCCAAGGGGGATGACTGGCTGGTGCAGAGCGAGACTCCGACGAGCGCGGACCTGTCCGCCGCGCCGGGTGTCAACTGGCAACCGACCACGACGCCGCCGACAAACGCCGCGGCGACCAACCAGAGTCCGATCCGCACTGCTGCCGAGAACCGCAGGGTTAACCTCATGTCAGCTCTCCAATCCACTCGCTCATCGGGTGAGAGCGATCTTCGCTATCACGATGGTGTTCCACGCACGCCTGACAGAACAGCGGTTTCCCACACCCAGCAAGCCTGGAAACAGGAGACAACGAACTGGAGGCTCGACAGTGAGCGGAGTCTTCGTCAACTACCGCCAGGGGCGGCACTCGGCAGCGGTGTCTGCGCTCGCGCTCCTGTTGGCCCGGCATTTCGGCAGTGAACTGGTGTTCTGCGACACCAACCTGCCGCCCGGTGGCCGCTATCCCGACCAGTTGCGGGCGAAGCTCAGGACGTGCGATGTGCTGATCGCCGTACTGCACGCGGAGTGGTTGCAGGACCTTCACGCCCGTGCCGAGCGCGATGACGTCGACTGGGTGCACTACGAGATCAAGACCGCACTGGAGGAAAAGAAGGTCGTGCTGCCCGTACTGCTCGACGACGCTGGCCTACCGGCACGGGACGCGCTGCCGAACGACATCACCGAACTGGTCATGCGCCAGCGCATGATCTTGCGAGCGACCCATTTCACCAATGACCTCGGCGACCTTGTCCTAGAACTGGAAAACCACGTCCCCAGAACGTGGCGGCCGACAACTCCGAGGGAGGACAAGAGGGCCTCTCGCGCCCGCTTCCCACTCACGGTGATCGGGTGGTTCGCCGCGACACTTCTGCTGCCCCTTCCCTTCTGCTTGCCGATGAAAATGCCGTTGTGGGCCGGGCTGACGGTGAGCGCCGTGGTGTCAGCCCTGGTCCTGGCCGCGATCACCCTGTTGATCGCGATGCTGCAGCCGGTGAACTGGGCGTGCTACCGGCTCGAACGGCGCATGGCCGTGCTGTCCTTTCGGAGCTATCTGAGCAGGTCATGGGTGGTCATGGTGCCCGCGACGCTGATGATCGTCATGGGATGGCTTGACCTGGTGGCGCCCATTCCCGGTAGGTGGCACGTCTACGCGGTGGTGGCGGGGCTCATCGCTCTCGGCTCCTGGCTCCAGCGTGTCCTGCTCCGCCAGGACACGCTGGACCGGGAATGGCCACCGAGAGTGACACTTGAACCACGGGGATTTCGCCGAGCGGCCGTCCGGCTGCACACGCGGCTGACCACGGAGCCCCAGTGGGGGCGTCAACGACCGCGAGATAGTCAGGAACAGGCGGCCGCCATCTACCGGGACCTGACCGCGGCCAGGCTCACGCTGCTGACGAAGGCCGACCGCACCCGCCGAGGATGGCTGGCTCACAGCCAGCCCGACAGCGGTCGGCCACCGTGTTTTCTCGGCTGGGCGGCGAGCATCACGATCCTGCAGTCGGCCGCCCTGATGGTGGCACTCGATCACGACGCCGCCTCCGCCAGGATGTTCCTAATCACCGTGGGCGTAGTCCTGGTCACCATCGGGCTCACGGTGCTTGCACTCTGCCTCGACTTCAGCTTCCACCGAAGCCGCTACCGTTGGCAGGCACAGGAAATCGCCGAATGGCAGGCGGTGCTGGAGCCCCTCGTGTTCACGACCGAGGCCGATGTGCCGATCTCGGGTGGCCAGTGTGACGCAGTTGGGGCTCCTACCCGCTCGCCGCGTTCGCCCGGAACGCGCGTCGGTAGGCAGACGGGGACGTCCGCATCGCTCGGCCGAAATGGTGTCGGTAGGTGACGGCCGTGTCGAAGCCGACCCGGGTGGCAATCTCCTCGATGGGCGCGTCGGTCTCCTCGAGCAGGGGCAGGCTCGCCTGCACGCGCTGGGTGATCAGCCAGCGAATCGGGCTGACGCCGCAGGCCCGGCTGAAGTGCCGGAGGTAGGTGCGCGGGGACATGTGGGCGTTGGCGGCCAAGGTGTCCACGGAGATCGGCTCGGTCAGGTGGCGCAGCGCCCACGCCATGCTCGCGGTGACCCGGTCGTCGTCGGGCGACGCGGTCACGGGCGCCTCGATGAACTGGGCCTGCCCGCCGTCGCGGTGCGGCTGGATCACCAGCCTGCGGGCCACGGAGTTGGCGATCGCCGAGCCGAAGTCCCTTCGCACGATGTGCACGCACAGGTCGAGGCCCGCCGCGCTGCCGGCGCTGGTGAGCACGTCGCGGTCGTCGATGTAGAGCACGTCCGGGTCGACCAGCACCTCGGGATGCCTGCGGCGCAACAGGTCCGCGTACCGCCAGTGCGTTGTGGCGCGCCTGCCGTCCAGCAGGCCGGCGGCGGCCAGCGCGAACGCCCCCGAGCAGATGGACACCACCCGCGCCCCGCGCCGGTGCGCCAGCCGCAGCGCGGCGACGATCTCCGCGTCGACCTCGCCGGCCACGTTGGACACTCCCGCCACGATCACGGTGTCCGCCGAGGCGAAGTCGTCAAGGCCGTGCGGGGTGTCCAGGGTGGCCCCGCCGATCATCCTGAGCCCGCCCGGCCGGGGAGCGCAGATCGTCAGCCGGTACCAGGGCACGTCGAACTCGGGGCGGGGCAGGCCGAACACCTCGGTGACGATGCCGGTCTCGAACGCCGACATCCCCTCGTAGGCCAGCACCGCCACGCTGGGGCCGGGCTTCTCGATCCGAACCGACGTCATGGCGGGATCTTAGCGACAGTCGTCGTTCACGCCACTCGTCCGATGGTCGTCACCGCCGCAGGATTACCGGCATGACCACAGTGCTTCCCGCCTCCGCCGTCCTGTCCGTCGCCCCGGCCGCCCAGCCGCAGGCCATCGCCCACTTCGCCGCTCGGCTGTCCTTCGAGGCCGACGTCAGCGACGTGCACGCCGACCTTGACGCAGGCGCGCCCGGCGTGGTAATGGTCGACTCGCGGAGCGTCGAGTCATGGGCGCAGGGCCACATTCCCGGCGCCGTGCACCTGCCGACCGGCGAGATCGCCGCGCGCGCCGGCGCCGAGATCTCGCGCGACGCGGTCGTGGTCACCTACTGCTGGGGCCCCGGCTGCAACGGCGCCACCAGGGCCGCGCTGGAGTTCGCGAAGCTCGGCTACCGGGTCAAGGAGATGATCGGCGGCTACGAGTACTGGGTGCGCGAGGGGTTCGCCACCGAGACGGGCGCCGGCCTCGTCGCCAGCCGGCCGATCGACGACCTCACCGCGCCCGCCTCCGGCATCTCCTGCGCGTGCTGACCGCTCCCCCACACGGTCGACGGCCGCGCCGCGGCCAGCGGTCAGCCGCTGGTCAGCAGGCCCAGGCCGGCCACGGCGCGGCTGCTGATCGCCTCCTGCTGGGTGACCGCGCGGTCCGGCCGCCAGGCCGCGGTGAACACGACGCCGGGCTCGACCAGGTCGTAGCCGTCGAACAGGACGGCCACCTGTTCCGGCGTGCGCAGGCAGAGCGGGTGCGTGCTGGTGGTGTACAGCTCGATGGCCTCGCTGACCGCGCCCGGCCAGTACTCGGGCGTCAGGCTGTGCGCGAGCGCGAGATAGCTGCCCGGCGCGCACGCCTCGCGGTAGGCGGCGACGATGCTCGGCGGGTCGTCGGAGTCCGGGACGAACGGCAGCACCTGCAACATCAGCACCGCGATCGGGCTGCCGAAGTCGAGCAGCCGGGTGGCGTCCTGGTGCGCCAGCACGGACTGCGGCTGCCGGATGTCGGCGTGGATGACCGCGCAGTTCTCGTTGTCAGCTAACAACCTTCGCGACTGGGCGACGGCGACGGGCTCGTGGTCGACGTAGACGATCCGGCAGTCCGGGTTCATCGCCTGCGCGACCTCGTGCACGTTGCCGACGGTCGGGATGCCCGAGCCGAGGTCGAGAAACTGCGTGATGCCGACCTCGCCGACCAGGAAGCGGACGACCCGTTGCAGGAACGCCCGGTTCTGCGCCGCGAACGTCCTGGTCTCGGGCAGGATCGCGAGGACCTTCTCCGCCGCCTCGCGGTCGACCGCGAAGTTGTGCGCGCCACCCAGGTAGTAGTCGTACATCCGCGCGGGATTAGCCCGGCTGATATCCACCTGATCGTGCTCGCCGAGTGAACGAGGGTGCCCGTCTTCGTTGCTCATCAGCCGCCGTCTCCCTAACGCCTGGTGCAAGGTCGCCCCGAAACGTACCGCCCGCGCCTCGGCGAGGATCGGGCCCGCGCCACGGTGCGGGGCCGACCGCCCCCTGAGCTAGCGTTGAGGGTCGCTGAGCTGGTCGGAAGAGGTGAGGACGAGTCGTGTTGGTGCTGCATGCGTTGGCCACCGCAGATGGACGGCTGGCGCTGTGGGCCGAGGATGCCGGGTTGCCGCAGCGGGCGGGGGCCGGGGTTGGGGCGCATCCGTTCGCGGTGGCCGGGGAGCGGCTGCCGGAGGTCGGGAAGGTCGACGTCGTCTCGGTGTTGTTGCCGTCCTACGCCTCGGGGCCCGCCGCGTCTCCCGAGCTGGTGCGGGATCCGCTGGCGGCCGGGCCCGCGCCTCGGGGACGGTTGCGGTTGCGGGCCTGGCAGGTGCCCGTGGTGATGGTGGAGTCCGCGTTCAGCGTCGCGGAGGTGCCCGGGTTTCGGGCGGGCGCCTCGCTGCGGTTCCTCGGTGACGTCGGCGCGCTCGCGGAGGACCTGGTGGCCAGGGGACGGGTGCTGCCCTCGGTCGCGTTCGGGCCGAGCGCGCAGTGGCAGGCCGCGCTGTCCGGCACGGATCTGGCGCGGTTCACCGCACTGCTCAACGGCATGCCCGCCGCGTTCCGGGCCGAGCAGGTTGAGCCGGAGCTTCGGCCGGCTCCCGTGCTGCACGCCACGGTGAACGCTCTGGTCGACGCCGAGGTGCGGGCGCGGCTCGGCGAGCGGGGCGTTCGGCTCGCGCCACGGCGACCCGGGCGACCGACCCTGGCGGAGTCCTGGCTCACCGCCCTGGTCGAGGAACCTCGTTTCGACGCCGAACCTCGGCAGCTCGGGCAGTTCGTCGACCGGCTGGAAGCCTGGCACACCAGCGGTTTGCACGACGTCCCGGTGCGCGTCTGCTTCCGGCTGCGCGCCCCAGACCACACCGACGACACCGAGGACTGGCTGCTGGAGTTCCTGCTCCAGGCCGTCGCGGATCCCAGCGTGCTGGTGCCGGCCGCCGAGGTGTGGCGCGGCGACGACGGCGTGCTGCACCGGTGGATCAGCGAACCCCAGGAACTACTGCTCGCCCACCTCGGGCGCGCCAGCCGGCTGTTTCCCGCCTTGGACACCGCACTGGCGCAGAGCAGGCCGACGCACCTCGTGCTCGATGCCGGCGGCGCCTACGAGTTCCTCACCCACGCCGGCCTGCTCGACCAGGAGGGTTTCGGCGTGTTGCTGCCGGCCTGGTGGCAGCGGCCCGCGGAACTCGGCCTCGCACTCACCGCGAGCAGCCCAGGCACGGTCGGCGCGGTCGCCAAGGAAAGCAGCCTCGGGCTGAAGAACCTGGTGAAGTACCGCTGGGAGCTGGCTCTCGGCGAGGAGAAGCTGACCGAACACGAGCTCGCGCAGCTGGCCAAAGCCAAGGTGCCGCTGGTGTCCATGCGCGGCCGGTGGGTGCACGTCGACCAGAAGCGGCTGGCCGCCGGCATGGCCTTCCTCGCCCGCGCCGGCACCGGGCAGGCGACGGCAGGCGAGGTGCTGCTGCACGCCGGGCTCGGCCACGAGGAGGCCGGCCTGCCCATGCCGGTCACCTCCGTCGGCGGGGACGGTTGGCTCGGCGACCTGATGTCCGGGCGGGTCGACCAGCTGCTGGAACCGGTGGAACCGCCCGAGGGCTTCACCGCGACGCTCCGCCCGTACCAGCGGCGCGGCCTCGCCTGGCTCGCCCTGCTCGACCGGCTCGGGCTCGGCGCGTGCCTCGCCGACGACATGGGGCTGGGCAAGACCGTGCAGCTGCTCGCCCTGGAAGCCTTGGCACGTGCGGAAACCCGACGCCAACCGACCCTGCTGGTGTGCCCGATGTCGGTGGTCGGCAACTGGCAGCGCGAGGCGGCGCGGTTCGCCCCGACGCTGTCGGTGTACGTGCACCACGGCGGCGACCGGCTTACCGGCGCGGATCTGGTCCACACGCTCGGCGAGCACGACTTCGTCATCACGACCTATGCCCTTGCGGCAAGGGATGTCGAAGTTCTGTCCGAAGTGGACTGGGATCGCGTGGTGCTCGACGAGGCGCAGAACATCAAGAACAGCGCGACGCGCCAGGCCAAGGCGGTGCGGCAGCTTCCTGCGCGGCACCGCGTCGCGTTGACCGGCACGCCGGTGGAGAACCGGCTCGCCGAGCTCTGGTCCGTGATGGACTTCGTCAACCCCGGCGTGCTCGGCTCGGTCAACACCTTCCGCGCCCGCTTCGCCGTCCCGGTCGAGCGGCACGGCGACGAGGAGGCCGCGGCCCGGCTGCGCAGGACCACCGGGCCGTTCGTGTTGCGCCGCCTCAAAACCGATCCGACGATCATCGACGACCTGCCGGACAAGCTCGAGATGAAGCAGCTGTGCACGCTGACCGCCGAGCAGGCCTCGCTGTACCAGGCCGTCGTGGACGACATGCTCGCCAAGGTCGGCGAGAGCAGGGGCATCGAGCGCAAGGGGCTCGTGCTGGCGACGATGTCCAAGCTCAAACAGGTCTGCAACCACCCGGCCCAGTTCCTCGGCGACGGATCGCGCATCGCCGCCCGGTCCGGCAAGGTGGCGCGGCTGGAGGAGATCCTGGACGAGGTGCTCGCCGAGGGCGACCGGGCGCTGTGCTTCACGCAGTTCACCGAGTTCGGCGGGATGCTGGTGCCGCACCTGGCCGAACGGTTCGACCGGGAGGTGCTGTTCCTGCACGGCGGCACCAGCAAGACGGCCCGCGACACCATGGTGCGGCGGTTCCAGTCCGAGCGGGGGCCGGCGATCTTCCTGCTGTCGTTGAAGGCCGGCGGCACCGGCCTGAACCTGACCGCGGCCAACCACGTCATCCACGTGGACCGGTGGTGGAACCCGGCCGTCGAGGACCAGGCGACCGACCGGGCCTTCCGGATCGGCCAACGGCGCAACGTGCAGGTGCGCAAGTTCGTCTGCATCGGCACGCTCGAGGAGCGAATCGACCAGATGATCGAGGAGAAGAAGACGTTGGCGCAGTTGGCGGTCGGGGCCGGCGAGAGCTGGCTGACCGAGCTGTCCACGACCCAGCTGCGCGAGCTGGTCACGCTGTCCCCGGAGGCCGTCGGTGAGTAACTGGTGGGAGGACACGGCCACGCCGCGCTCGGCGCCGCCGCGAAAGGCGGACGGCATCAAGGCCCGCAGCAAGCGCGGCGAGATCGCGCAGACCTGGTGGTCGCGGCGGTTCATCGAGGTGTTGGAACTGCTGGGGATGGGCGGGCGGCTGGAGCGCGGGCGCCGGTACGCCCGCGCGGGCCAGGTGCTGAGCCTGTCGCTGGCGACCAGCGTCGTGGTCGCCCAGGTGCAGGGATCGCGGGAGAGCCCGTACCGGGCCCGCATCGGCATCAGGGCGTTCACCCCGGCCGAGTGGAAGCGGATCGAGGAAGCCCTTGCCGGGCAGGCGTTGTACGCGGCGAAGCTGCTCGCCGGCGAGATGCCGACCGATGTCGAGGCCGTGCTCGGCGAACTCGGCCTTCGGCTGTTCCCCGACACGATGCGCGAGCTGTCGATGGACTGCACGTGCCCCGACTGGGAAGTGCCCTGCAAGCACCTGGCCGCCGCGTGCTACCTGCTCGCCGAGTCGTTCGACGAGGACCCGTTCAAGATCTTCGCGTGGCGCGGCAGGAGCCGGGACGAACTGCTCGACCGATTGCGCGCGCTGCGCGGCTCGGCCGCACCGGTCCACAGGCGCGAGGACGACGTCCCGGCGCTCGCCGACTGCCTCGACTCGTTCTGGGTCGGCGAACCCGTTGCCCCGGCGCCGATCCAGGACGGCGCTGGCCCGGCTGACGCGGTGCTCGACCAGCTCGACCCGCTGCCGATCACGGTCGGCGACCGGCCACTCGTCGACCTGCTCAGGCCCGCGTATCGGGCGATGACCGCCGAGGAGGCTCCGTAGCGGCCGGCGACGGGTCGGTGGCCGGAGATAGGTCGGTGGCCGGAGGCGGGTCGGCGGGCGGAGGTGGGTCAGCGGCGAGAGACGGGTCTGCGGCCGGTCGGTCGGCGAGGACCTTTCTGACCACCGCCATCGCGTTGAACACGCGGGGAAATCCCGCGTAGGGCAACGCCTGCATCACCGCCTCGACGATCTCCTCCTGCGACAGCCCCGCGGTCAGGCCGTTGTCGAGGTGCGCCTCGAGCTGCGGCCGGCAGTCGCCGAGCGCGACCAGCGCGCCGAGGATGACCAGCTCGCGCCGGGCGGCATCGAGGCCGGGCCTCGAGTGGATGTCGCCGTAGGCGAACTCGACCGCGTAGCGGGCCAGGTCAGGAGCGAGGTCGGCGAGCGCGTCGTAGGCCTCCCGCCGCGGGCCGTCCGGCCGGCCGGTCAGCTCGGCGATCCTGGCCGCCCCGCGCTCGTACCGATCGGTCATGCCGACACCGCGACGGCGTTGCGGGCGGTGAACTCCCTGACGCGCAGCCACGCGTCGTCGCAGGCGTCCGCCCATTCGCCGAAGGAGCGGTCGAAGAACGAGTGCGGGGCGCCTTCGTACAGGTGCAGCTCGTGCTCCTTGCCGGCCTCGTCGAGCCGCTCGGCGAAGGCCAGGAACTCCTCCCTCGGCGTGGCGACGTCCGCCCCGCCGAGCAACAGCAGCAGCGGCGCGGACAGCTCGTCCACGACGTCGGTGACGAGCTTGGGCTGGCCATAGAAGCCGACGGAGCCCGCGAGCCCGAGATCGCTCGCGGCCAGCCGCCAGGACTGGCTGCCGCCGAAGCAGAACCCGACGCTGAACACCGGTCCCGCGTTGCGCTCGCGCAGGTCGGCCGCCGCTGCCGCCGCGTCGAGGCGCACCTGTTCCGGGGTGACCTCGGCGAAGTGCCCCGCCCAGTCGAACGAGTCGTCCCGGTCGTTCGTGTCGTCGGTTCGCCCGTAGTAGTCGAGGGCGACGGTGTGGAAGCCGGCCTCGGCGAACCGCTGCGCGAGCTCGCGGTAGAAGGGGTGCACGCCTCGGACATCGGGCAGCAGCACGACGTTGCTGCCGTTGGGGGCGGCCGGGGTCGCCCGGTAGGCGAGGAAGGTGTTGCCGTCCAACGCGGTCAGCTCGGCGAGGCCGTGCTCGGCCACCTCGCCGGCGCCGGGGGCGGTCGGTGGCCTGCTGTCGGTGCTGTGGCACATGGTGACGCCTTTCGGTCGGTCGTGTTCCGTCCCGACCGACACTGCCCGGCCCGCGACCGGTTACCCAGCCCCGGTCGATCCCCCGACCTGCGGTTACTGGTACTGGCAGGGCCACCCTCGCGGCGCGCGCGCAGGGCACACTTGTCCGCATGGACGATCGTCGCGAGCTCGGCAGATTTCTCCAGTCCAGGCGCGCGGGTGCCGACCCTGCACTTGCCGGGATCCACGCCGGCGCGCGGCGGCGCGTGCGGGGGCTGCGGCGCGAGGAGGTCGCGCAGCTGGCCGGCATCAGCGTGGAGTACTACGTCCGGCTGGAGCAGGGCCGCGCGGTCCGGCCGTCGGACGAGGTGCTCGACGCGATCGTCAGGGCGTTGCGACTCAACGACGACGAGCGCGCGCACCTCCAGGACCTGGCCCGCCCGCGCCGCGCCGCCGGCCGGCGCGCCGTCCGCGACCAGGTGCGCCCCGAACTGGCCCAGCTGCTCGCCGCGATGGACCGGGTGCCGGCGATGGTGCTGAACTTCCGCACCGACGTGTTGGCCTGGAACCCGTTGGCGGCGCGGGTGTTTCTCGACTTCGACGCGGCCACCCAGCGGGAGCGCAACCTGGCTCGCTTCGTGTTCCTCGAACCGGCCAGCCGCGATGTGTACCTCGACTGGGACGAGGTCGCCTCGGCCACGGTCGGCGGCCTGCGGCTGGCCGCAGGGCGGCATCCCGGCGACGATGCACTGGTCTCGCTGCTCGGCGAGCTGTCGATGACCAGCGACGAGTTCCGCACCAGGTGGGCAGGGCGGGACGTGCAGGTGCGCACCAACGGCGCCAAGCGACTGCGGCACCCGCTCGTCGGCGAACTGGCGCTGCGCTACGAGAACTTCGATCTGCCGGACGGTTCCGGGCAGCGCCTGATCACCCTGTCCGCCGAGCCGGCCAGCCCAACCGAGACCGCGCTGCAACTGCTGTCGATGTGGACCTCGCGGGACGGGACCGACCTTGCGCGACCGGATCAGCGGTCGTCCTGGTCAGGAAGTTGATCATCGGCTACCGTGCCTTCGCGATGTCGGCGAAGGATGGCGGAGATGCCCGTGACCTCCAGCGGTGGCGAACTCGGCAAGGGACTGTTGCACGACTACTCCACGAGCCGGGCCGGCATCGTCCCGCTGGGCGAGAGACGGTCGCGGTATCACTTCGTCGCGCTGTGGATCACCCTGGCGGCCGGCTTCACCTACCTGTTTCTCGGTTTCCAGTACCACGACGCGGGTTTCTCGCTCGGTAGGTCGGTGGCCGCCGGCGGGCTCGGCGCGCTGTGCTACCTGGTGTACGCGCTGCCGGCCGCCTACCTCGGGTCGCGGACCGGGCAGACGCACGCGCTGCTGACCAGGTCGATCTTCGGCCGGATCGGGTCGGCGCTGGTGTCGCTGCTGCTGGTCTGCGTCGCGGCCGGCTGGACGGCGTTCGCGTTCAACCTGTTGGCCACGCTGTACGACGGGCTGTTCGGGTGGGGCTCCATCGTGCTGATCAGCGTGGTCCTCGCGGTGCTCGGCATCGCCAACAACCTGTTCGGCTTCACCGGAATCACCGCGTTCGCCCGCTACCTGGTCGCCCCGCTGATCATCGTCTGGATGCTGTACCTGGTGATCAAGGGCTTGGTCGACATCCCGGCCGACGTGCTGCGCGCCAGCCCGCACGGCTCGACCACGCTGCCGTTCCTGACCGGCGTCGGACTCGCCATCGGCTCGGTCATGTGGGGCAATGAACCGGACACCTGGCGGTACGGCCAGCCGCGTTTCCTGTGGCCGCTGCTGCCGTTCGTGATCGCGTTCGCGGTCGGGCTGGTGCTGTTCGTGGCTGGCGGCTGGATGATGGCCGAGCTGTCCACCGCCGGCCCGTTCGACTTCGGCCCCGCCTTCCACTACACGGTGGAGTACTCGCTGTTCGGCGCGCTGTGGCTGGGCGCGGTGGTCGCCACGGTCCTCCAGGTCGCCATCAACGACGGCAACTACTACGAGATGATCAACGGCGGCCAGAACGTGCTCGGCCAGCTGCGGGGCTGGCGGCGCTGGCACACCTGCCTGGTGACCGCCGCCATCGCGGCCGTGTTCACCTGGTGGTTCCCGCACCTGGAAAACGGCTTCTTCACGGTGGCCGGCTGGTCGTCGATCGCGTTGCCGAGCACGACCGTGGTGATGTGCGTCGACCAGTTCCTGTTGCCGCGCCTGACCCGCGTGCGCCGCCCGGTCGACCCGATCCCGTCTTGGCGCGGCGCCGGGATCGCCAACTGGCCGGGCATCGTCGCGGTGCTCGGCGCGGTCGCCTTCGGCGGCTGGGGCCTCGGTCTGCTGCCGGGACAGGTTTCCGCGCCCGCACTGGGGATCGTGCCGCTGGAGGCGTGGCTGATCGCCGGTGTGCTCTACGCTGGCCTCGCCGCGATCACGGCCGGCGGTTCGCGCGCCGCAGGCCTGCTTGGCTTCGCGCGGCACCTGCGCGAGGAGCAGAACCCCGTAGCCGAGCCAAAGGGAGCATGAAGCGATGAGCCGTACGGCCCGCGACCTGCTGGACACGACCCGCCGCGAGCTCGCGCCCGGCGAGCACGAGAACCGGCTCGTTCCCCTTGTGGCGCAGGGAAAGGCGCCGGTCGCGGTGCTCGGCGCGCTGGCCGCTGAGCAGCACCACGTCATCACCAGCGACTGGCGCAGCTTCCTCACGCTGGCCGCGCGGGCCGACCAGCAGGACGCGCGCGAGTTCTTCAGCGGGCTCGGCCAGGGCGAGGGTCTCGCACTCGGCAAGCTCGCCGCGTTCGCGTCGGCCTGCGGCCTCGACGCCGACGCCGTCCGCGCCTACGAGCCGATGGCCGGGTGTCAGGCCTATCCGGCCTACCAGGCGTGGCTCGCGCTGAACGGCGACCCGGTCGACGTGGTGCTGGCGCTGGTGGCGAACTTCTCGGCGTGGGGCAACTACTGCGCGACGATCACGCGGGCGCTGCGCGAGCACTACGGGTTCGACGACGAGGCGTGCGGGTTCTTCGACTTCTTCGCCACCCCGTCCCCCGAGATGGAGGAGCAGGCACTCGCCGTCGCCCAGAACGGCATCGACGCCGGCCGACCGGCGGACCGGGCCCGCAGGTACGGGCGGCTGCTCCAGAGCTACGAGCTGATGTTCTGGAACACGCTGGCGGACCGGGCCGAGGTGTTCCTCGGCCAATCCCCTCGGTAGGGGTTCCTCGGCGCNNACCGCGGTTCCCGCCGCGCGCCAAGGAGCCCTCAGGGTTCGAGCACCACGGGTCGGATGAGGCGCAGCTGGCCGACCAGCCCGCGCTCGTGCAGGTCGAGGAACAGGTCGACGGCGTCCGGGTCGAACTGGCTGCCCCGCCCCTTGCGCAGCTCGTCGCGGGCCTGCTCGTCGGTCATGGACGGCTGGTAGGGCCGGTCGGACAGCATCGCCGCCCACGCGTCGCACACGGCCAGGATGCGCGCCTCGACGCGGATTCCCTTGCCCACCAGGCGATCCGGGTAGCCGGTGCCGTCGAAGCGTTCGTGGTGCTGCCGGATGACCTGTGCGACGCCGCCGAATCCCGGCACGAGCCTGGCCAGCCGGTAGCCGTGATCGGGGTGCTGACGGACCAGCCGCCACTCCTCCTCGGACAGCGCGGCCGGTTTCGTCAACACCTCCTCCGGCAGCACGATCTTGCCGATGTCGTGCAACCGGCCGGACCACTCCGCGCACCGGACGACACCGTCGTCGTGGCCGAGTTCCCTGGCCAGCCGCATGGTCCAGCGCCCGATGGCCCTGCTGTGATCGTAGCTGGACAGCCGGCCGTCCACCTCGTCGGCCACCCCGCACAGGTAGTCGACCAGCGGCGAGTGCCCGTCGGCCGCCGCGTCCCCGGTCGGGCCGTCGCCGACGACAATGCGGTCCCGGCCGGCCGCCTTGGCCGCGTAGAGCGCGCGGTCCGCCGTGGCCACCAGCTCGCTCGGGCTCACGCCGTGCTCCGGAAAGCTCGCGGTGCCAACGGACACGGTGACCGCGACCCAGTAGTCCTGCGCCACGGCGATAGGACCGCGCGCGACCCGGTGCCGCAGCCGCTCGGCGATGCCGGGCAGCTCGTCCTGGCTGGTGTCGGGCACCAGCAACGCGAACTCCTCGCCGCCGTACCTGGCCAGCACGTCCTCGGCCCGCGCAGCGCCGCGCAGCCGGGCGGCGATCTCGACCAGCACCTGGTCGCCGGCCGGATGCCCGTAGCGGTCGTTGATAGACTTGAACCTGTCGACGTCGACGATGAACAGCGCGAGCGACCCGTTCGTTCGGCGCGCCCTCGCGAGCTCGACGGGCAGCCGCGCCTCGAAGAACCTCCTGGTGCGCAGGCCGGTCAGGCTGTCGGTGATGGCCAGCCTGCGCTGGTCGGCGACCAGGCCGGCGAGCCGCGCGATGGCCAGCACGAACAGCACGGCGCACGCGCCCGCGATGACCGGGATCTCCCGCACGGCCCCGCAGGCGTCCTGGATGAGCAGCGTCGCCGGCGCGATCAGGACGGCGGCCGACAGCGCGGTGAGGCGCACCGGGCCGAGGCTCGCGTCGCGCACCGGCGAGCGGTCGCCGAGCCTGCTCATGGTGGGGTGCAGCGCGGCGGCGCCGAGCGCGAGATTGCCGGAAAGCCAGATGGCGTCGAGGAAGTTGCCCGCGTGGTACGTGCCGGCCAGCTGCTGCAACACATAGAGCGTGTCGACGACGAGGAACGCCGCGAGGTTGGCCGACAGCAGCACGAACGACACCGGCCTGCGCCCGCCGCCGAGGATCAGCCGCAGGGCGACGGTGAGCATCGCGAGGTCCATCATCGGGTAGCCGGCGGAGGCGACCTTGGCCAGGAACGGCGCGTCCGAGCGCGCCTGCGGACCGATCAGGAAGAGCCAGGACAGCATGCCGGCGACCACGGTGAGCACGGCCGCGTCGAGGATGCCCGGCAGGTCGCGGCCCGGCGTGCGGCGGCGGATCAACAGGGTCAGCGCGGCGACCACGAGCGGATAGTGCGCGAGGTACAGGGCGTCGGCGATCGACGGGAACGTGGTCGCCCCGAACACGTAGTGCGAGACGTAGAAGCTCGTGTCGCCCGCCGCGTACACGAGCTGGCTCACGCCGAGCAGCAGCCAGGGCAGCCGGGGGCGCGGCCTGTTCCGCCGCACGCCGTAGAGGATGGCGGCGGCCCCGGACGCGCTCGTCGCGCAGTACAGGACGACCCGCAGCACGAGCCCGGCGTCGTGCGCCGGCACGAGGTAGTAGCAGCCGACGAGGAACAGCCCGCAGAGCAGATAGACCAACCACACCCGGTCGCTGGTGCGGGCGCGGGGACCACCCATGCTCACGCGGACCTCTTCACGGAGTAGCCGAAGTAGCCGTGGACGCAGATGACGCATCATGCCGCACCCCGTCGGCGGGCGAAACCGGGGGACGAACGCCCTGACCGGCAAGGGAACTGGGAACCGCCATCCGAGTGATTCCCCGTTCCGAGCCGTCCGGCGGCCACGCGTGTCCGATCGGGATTCGAGAGCGCTTGGTAGGGACAGCCCTACCGTGGTTGCGCTGGTGTTCCGGATGGTTCGGACAGCCGGCGCGGCGCAGGCTTGTGGCAAGCCGACACAAGGGGACTCCACCGATGATGACCGAACTCGCGAGACCGGACCGAAGGCCAGGCGTGTCCACCGCCGTCGGCTACTTTCTGCTCAACTTCCCGTTGGCGCTGACGGCCTTCTGCGCGCTGGTTCCGCTGACCGCCGTCGGGTTCGGCACGGTCGTCGTCTGGGTCGGCATCCCGATCCTGATGCTGGCGACGCTGTTGTGGCGCGCCGCGGCGATATCGCAGCGTGCGCTGGTCAGGGCGTCGTTCGGGGTGGACATCGAGTCGCCGTACCGATCCCTGCCGGCCGGCTCGATCCTCCGCAAGTGGCGCGCCCAGCTCGGCGACCCGGCGACCTGGCGCGACCTGGCCTACGGCCTGGTGAACCTGCCGCTGAGCGTGCTGGAGTTCAGCGCGACGATCGCCCTGTGGGCCGGCAGCATCGGCTTCGTCGTCGAGCCGATCATCGGTCCGCTGCTGCCGAGGAACACCATCCAGCTGCCGACCCTCGGCTTCAACAGCGACACGGTGACGGTGCCACTGAACAACTTCAGCGACGGCGTGCCCTACCTCGTGCTCGGCATCGTCGGGATCTTCCTCGCCGTGACCGTGACGGCGATGCTGCGGCGGCTGCGGGTCGCGCTCGCCACCTCGCTGCTCGGCCCGACGAACTCCACGCTGCTTGGCCGCAAGGCGGACCACCTCCAGGCCAGCAGGGCGCGGGGCGTCGACTCGGCCGAGGCCGAGCGGCGGCGGATCGAGCGCGACCTGCACGACGGAGCCCAGCAGCGGCTCGTGTCGGTGGCGATGGAACTGGGGCGCGCCAAGGCGAAGTTCGACACCGACCCCGACGGCACGAAGACGATCATCGACGAGGCGCACGCCGACGCCAAGCTGGCCATCGCCGAACTTCGGGACCTGGCAAGGGGAATCTATCCCGCGGTGCTCGGTGACCGGGGCCTCGACGCGGCCCTGTCCGCACTCGCCGCGAAGGCCTCGGTGCCGGTGACGGTGCTGGTCAACGTCGAGCCGAGGCCGCCGGCCGCGGTGGAGAGCACCGCCTACTTCGTGGTGGCCGAGTCGCTGACCAACATCGCCAAGCACGCCGAGGCGACGCAGGCCGAGGTGCTGGTCTGCCGGATGGGCGACAGTGTGCTGGTCGAGATCACCGACAACGGCCGGGGCGGGGCGGACACGACCGCAGGCTCGGGGCTGACCGGCCTCGCCGACCGGGCCGCCGCCATCGACGGCGTGCTGTCGGTGCACAGCCCGGCCGGCGGGCCAACGACGGTCCGCGCGCTGCTGCCGTGTGAGTGGTGAGCGCGGGAAGTGTGTGGCAGACCAGGATGACCGAGACCCGCCGCCCGGCACATCGGGCGGCGGGTCTCGCCGTTCACTCGGGTGCGGTCAGTGACCGATCTGCTGGCAGATCCAGTCGGTGAGGAGGTCGACCCGCGAGGTGGTCTCCGCGTTGGGGTGCGGGCAGTCCGGGCCGTCGCTCTCCACGGCGACCAGGGTCGGCACGCCGTACTCGTAGCTGAAGTAGGGCGCGCCCGAGTCGTAGGTGCAGGCGCTGGTGTCGTCCTTCGGCCACACGCCGTGCACGGCCGCGGTGGTCGCGGTCAGCGCGCCAACGGCGACCACGCCGTAACGCAGGTGCGTGCCGGGAGTCGGGTTCACGGAGTCCGTCGCGCCCCACCCCGCGAGCACCAGCTCCTCGCCGACGGCAGGCGTGTGCCTGCCGACGCGCAGCGTGCCGATGCCGTACACCGGGCGGGAAAGCTTGGCCAGCGCCACGTCGTTCACGCCGGCCTGGCGGACCTCGACGACGTCGACCACGACGCCGCCCTGGTCGGCGAGGTCAACCTTGCCGAGCGTCGCGGTGGTCTTGTACGGCGTCGGGCCGCTGACCGGGTTGCGGTTGACGTCGTGGAAGCAGTGACCCGCGGTCACGATCCACTGCGGGGCAACGAGTCCCGCGGAGCACGCGCTGTTGTACTTGCTGCCGTCCGGCCGGGGGATGTCCGTCATCGTCAGCTTCACCGCGTAGGGGAACTGATCGGGGAGGGCGTCCACACCGTTTGCCACGGCGTTGGCCGGCGCCGACACGCCCACCGCCAACGCGACGACGAACCCGGCGATGCCGATCACGCGGGCTAGCGACCTTCGAAGCATGTGCTTGGAGTCCTTTCCACCGCGCTCCTGATGAGCGTCATGATCAGGAACGGTGCCGGACCCCTGTTTCGTTGCTCCATGCGGGGAAACTCGTGCACAAAGTCGAGCCGCCACCCTCGCGGAGGGTGACGGCTCGACTGTCAGCGACTCAGCTCAGAAGGCTGAGCTCAGATGGCGCGAACGCCCTGGGCCTGCGGGCCCTTCTGGCCCTGGCCGATCTCGAACTCGACGCGCTGGTTCTCCTCGAGAGTCCGGAAGCCGTTGCTCTGGATCTCGGAGTAGTGCACGAACACGTCGGCGCTGTTGTCGTCGGGGGAGATGAAGCCGAAGCCCTTCTCCGAGTTGAACCACTTCACGGTGCCCTGCGTCATATTTGTCTCCTTCAACAGGTGCCGGGTACGGGGAGTCACCTTGTGTGACCACCCGGGCCGGTTTCGAGACGGCGACTTCTCCCGACTGAACCTGGAGGAAAGCAGCGCGCCCGCAACATCGTTCCGCGAGCGTGGAAACACGAACACAGATACTACGACCGTCCACAGTCAACCACGAACCACCGCCGGAAGTCCAAACTTCGGCCGAGTGAGTTACGCCGTAGTGAGAACGGTCACTCGGGCCGAGAGTCCGGCTGTGTATGGAAAGTGGACTGGCGCGGCCCCTGCAACCGCGCCAGCCCACTGGTCGGCGAGGTATGCGGGTTCGGGGCCCGCACACCTACCGAAGTCTTGGGGCTACAGCTCGAACACCGAAGGCTCGAACACCGGAAGCTCGAACGCCGAACCGGTGCGGGCACGCGGCCCGGTCGCCGCGAGGCCGAGCGCAACCGCGAGACCGAGCGCGGCGGAGAGCCGAAGCCTGCCCATCGGAGGTCCTCCTGCTGGGATCGAATGCGGTCACGCGGATCTCGCGTTCCCTCAGCACTACGGCCGACTCCCCCGCGCCATCACGCGCATTCACACGTTCGGACCAAAACGGGTCCATGGGATTGCCGTTACGTGAGACGCCTAACCGACCAGCGCTGGTGACAAAACTCACCGCTACCGCTACACATAAGAGATGCGATCAGTTGCGGGACCGGTTGGCGAATTTCCGGGCCCTGTATATGAAACGACAACTTTCTTTCAGGCAGCCGCGAGAGGGCCATGATGTACGTACACCGAACAGACCGGGACGAGCCCAAGAGCTCGGAGGTTCTCGGCCGTTTCTGGAACGAGTGCGCGACCCTGCGCCCCCACCTGGTCGGCTTCGCCAAGCGGCACGTGGCCACACCGTGCCAGGCCGAGGACATCGTGCACGACGCGTTGCTGCGGGCAGCCGAGTTCGATCGGCTCGACCTCGATCGGTTGCACCCCTTCCTGGTGTCGGTCGTCAAGCGCCTGTGCGTGGACGACGCACGTCGGAGGTCTGTGGTGCTGCGGGCCGCCAACCACCCGATGCTGCACCCGCCGGCCGGTGTCGACCCCGCCGAGCGCGCGTGCGACCGCGACGAGGCGCAGCGGGTCGCCGCGCGGCTGCACTCGCTGTCGGACTACGAGCGGTCGCTGGTCTCCCTGGCGGCCAACGGGTTCTCCTACGCCGAGATCGCGAACCGGTTGGGCACCACCAGCGGCGCGACCCAGTCGGCGATGCACCGAATCCGGCACAAGGTGCGTTCGTGGCGGTGAGGCACGCCACCCATCGGCTGCTACCGTTGGCACATCCGCGTTCACCAGCGGTGATGTAGTGAGCCTAGGGGGCTGCCGTGTCTGATCCCATCTTCGTGTCGATCGCCGCCACGCTGGCCAGCAGGGCCGCGATCGGCCTGTACAACCTGGTCAAGGCGAAGTTCGCGGACGACCCCGACGCCACCGCCGTGCTTGAGGCCGCCGAGAACGCGAAGCCGGACTCGCCCGAGGTCAAGGAGCTCGGCAGCACGCTGGAGCGCAAGGAGCGGGCGGACGCGGAGTTCGGCGAGCGGCTGCGCACGGAGTGGGAGAAGACGACCGTCACCCAGCACGCGGAGTCCGGCGGCGTGGTCAACCAGATCACCGGCAACGTGAGCGGCAAGGTCCTCCAGGCGCGCGACATCCAGGGCGGCGTCAGCTTCTAGACACTTCGGGTTTCCGGCGACTCCGGGCTTTCCGGATGCCGGACTTGCGCGCGTCCTCGCGCGGGACGGCCCGTCGGTAGGATCATCCGTCGTGCCAGCAGAGCGGTGGGTGCGAGTCCCGATCGGGCCACACGCCCCGCAGTGGTCGACCGTGCGGCCGGACCGCACGGTTCTCGCGGTGGTGCACAACGTCACCGCCGCGACTCGACTCCTCGATGTGCTGCCACTCGTCGCGCCGGACCCACGAATTCAGGTTGTGTTCACGCGAACCGGCTCGTCCGCGCTTGACTCGGGCACCGATGAATTCCTGGCCGAGCGCGGCGCGGTGGTTGTACCGTGGGAACAAGCGGTGCAGACCAATTTCGATCTGGCGATATCGGCCAGTTTCGGCGGGGATCTGACGCACCTGCGGGCGCCGCTCATGGTGCTGCCACACGGAATGGGCTACAATAAATTCTTACCTTCAAAAGTCAAAAGTCAAAAGTCAAAAGTCAAAAGTTCGGTCTTCGGTCTTTCGGCCCCCTCCCTGTTCGCGGACGGTGAGCTGATCGCCTCGACGCTGGTGCTGTCCCACGTCGAACAGCTGGACCGGCTGCGCGAGGCCTGCCCGGAGGCCGTACCCACTGCGGTGGTGGCCGGCGATCCGTGCTTCGACCGGATGCTCGCGAGCGTCCCGCTGCGGGAGACCTACCGCGACGCGCTCGGCGTGACACCGGGTCAGCGCCTGGTCGTCGTCTCGTCCACCTGGGGTGATCGGTCGCTGTACGGCCGGCATCCCGCGCTCCCCCACCGGCTCGCCGAGCAACTGCCGCTGGACGACTACCGCGTCGCGGTCGCGCTGCACCCCAACATCTGGCACGCGCACTCGCGGTGGCAGGTCGAGGGTTGGCTGGCCCACTGCGCCAGGGCAGGCGTGCTGGTGCTGCCGCCGGAGGAGGGGTGGCGGGCCGCGCTGGTCGCCGCCGACCTCGTGCTCGGCGACCACGGCTCGGTCACCTTCTACGGCGCCGCGCTCGGCGCTCCGGTGTTGTTGGCCGCGTTTCCCGACGACGCGGTCGATCCCGCGTCCCCGGTCGGCCAACTCGTCGCCGCCGCACCGCGCCTTGACCCCCGAGGGGACCTGGCCGAGCAGGTCGCGCTGGCGATCGACGGGCACGACCCCGGGCTGTACAAGGAGATCACCGAGCTGACCACCTCGGTGCCCGGCGATTCGGCCGCCCTGCTGCGGACCGCGATCTACGCCGCAGTGTCGCTCACCGAACCGGCCTGGCCGGTCGAGTCGGCCGCGGTGCCCGTTCCCTCGGTGCCGACGGAGACCGTTGGCGCGCAACTGGTCCAGGTGTGGCTGACGGACGAGGCGCCCGGCGTGCTCACCGCGACGGCGGTCCGGCTGCCCGCGCCGCTGCCCAACGCGGCCACCCGCGTTCCGCCCGACGCGCACCTGGTGGCCGACACCGTCGAGCCGTACCGGAGCTGGCTGGAGCTGGCAGAGATCCTGGTGCACGACAAGCCGGGCGCGGCGCGGCACTGGGTGGCGCGGACCCTCGCGGCGCTGCCGGGCTGCGCGCTGGCCGCGCGGGCAGAGGAGGGCGGCGACTGGCTGGTCGGCGCACGAAACGGTGCCCTGGTGCGGTTTCGCGACCCGACCGGGCCGGGCCGGGTGTACGCCTCGGTGCTGCACGCGTGGCTCCTCGCCGGCCGCGCGGTGGACGCGCTGCCGCCGCGCGTGGTCGTCCGGCTCGGGCAGCGGGAGTTCACCTCGGGTGTCGAGGTGCTCTGACGGTCAGCCTCTGTTCGGCGAGCCCAGTTCGGCGAGCCGCCGCCGGACGCTCTCGGCCTGCCTGGTGAACTGGCGCCCCTCGTAGATGGACAGCGCCGCGGCGTAGCGTTCGCGGGCGTCGGCCAGCTCGTCCCTGGCGACGGCGAGTTCCGCGAACCCCTCCAGCACCTGCGCCTGGTCGAAGGGCGTGTGATCATCGATCATCGTCCGCATCGCGTCCGCGAGCACCCGCTCCGCGTCGTCGGGCTCGGCGATCTCGATCAGCTTCCTGCCCAACCAGGTGCGGGCCTTGGCGAGGTTGTAGACCTCGCCAAGTTCCTCGAAGGTCCTGGCCGTCTGGGTCAACAGCCGCACGGCTTCCTCGGCGTCCACCGCCTTGGCGAGATGGAACCGGGCGAGCGCGATGCGTCGCGCCTTGCCGATCTCCTCGGCAAGGCGCAGGTTCTCGCGCAGCAGCCGCACCGCTTCTTCAGTCCTGCCCTGTCCCAGCCGGGCCAGCCCCAGGCCCTCGATCGCGGTGGCTTCGAGTTCCAGGTGCCCGGCTCGCCGCGCGGCCTCCCTGGCGCGCTCGAACGCCTCGACGGCCTCGGTCTCCTCGCCCTGGTGATGGGGTGGGAAGCCCAGTTGGCTCCACAACAGACTTTCGACGGCCACATCGGACTTCCGCCGTGCGGCGGCGACACCCAGGCTGTTGGTCGCGACCAGGTCGTCGAAGTACTTGCCTCGCTCGTGCAGCGACCACAGCACCACGCAGAACTGGTAGGTGACCTCGTCCTCCTGCCGCTCGGCGGCGCACACCACCGCCGCGCGAAGGTTGGCGCGCTCCTGCTCCAACCACCCGAACGCCTCCCCGCCGGTGGCGAAGGCGTCGCGGACCTCCAGCGCCGGAAGCAGTTGCTCCCGCCAGCCACGCAGCGGCATGACCGCGTCGTCCGCCGCCACGGCGCGAGCCAGGTACCACGCGAGCGTTCGACGGATCAGGGTGTCGGACTCGGCCCGCGCATCCGGCTGCCACGCGACCTCGTGCGCGTGCGCGCGCACCAGGTTGTGCATCACGTACCTGTGCGGCCGCGCCTCGTCGATGATGTGCAGCGCACGCAGCTGGTTGATCGCCGCGCCCGCCTCGCGGTCAGACACATCCAACGCCGCCGCAAGGACTTCCCGGCCGAACTCGCCACGGCCGGGATGCAGGCCGATCGCGTGGTAGCACCGCTTGGCGACAGCTCCGAGCCTGCGGTACACGGCGTCGAACACCGCCGACAGTTCCGCCGACAACGCCGAGCCGTCGGCGAGTTCCTCGGCCAGTTCGGCGATGGACTGCCACGGCCTGTCCGCGAGAATCGCCCCGACGACCTCGATCGCCTTCGGCCGGTGATCGCACATGTCGAGGATCGAGTTCACGGCGGCCACATCGGCCAGCACCTCGTCCCCGGCGAACCGGCCGAGCAGTTCCCTCGCCGCATCGGGCTCGAACGGATCGAGTTCGACGAACGCCGCGCTCTCCCACTTCAGGCCGCCGAGCAGGCCGTGCCCGGTAACGACCAGGACCGACCGGCCTCGGCCGGGACGTAGGGCTCGGGCCTGTGCCGGTGAGAACGCGTTGCGCACCAACACCTGGAGCGCCTTGCCGTCCGTCACCGAGCGGTACAGCTTCTGCCGTCCGGCGAGGTCGGTCGGGATCAGGGCCGGGTTGGTCCCGAGCGCCATGAGGAATTCCCGCAGCGCCTCGCTGGTGGCGGTCAGCTCGTCGACCGCCGTGCTCAGGTCGACGTAGAGCTGCCCGTCCGGGTAGTCGTCGCGACACGCGTGCAGGCAGTGCTGCGCGATCCAGCACTTGCCGGTGCCGGAGGAGCCATGCAGGACGATGATCCGTGCTTCCGCGTCCTCGACCGGTGCTGTCAGAGCGGCACGGACGCGGCGGGACGGAACGATCTGGTTGACCACCATCGCCGGATCGTCCGGGAACTGGTGTGGCACGGGCGTCTCTGGCGCCGAGACGTTCAGCTGCAACCCGCCGTGCACCGAACCGACCTGCACGGCGACGCCCACCGAGCCACTGAGCTCGTTGTGCGAGTTCGGTGTTTGCTCGCCCATCAGCCCTCCCCACAGCCCACAAGATCGCGCCGCCAGCGTACCCAGGTTGTCACGCGCGGGACATCCGTCGTCACCGACCGTGGCAGCGGCGCGTCGGCCGAAACAAAAAGTTGGGCGCGGGGAACCCGGAAAGGCACACTGCCGTCCGAAACTCGGCGCCGGCAGGGCGCCGCGAGGAAAGGACTCGGCCTTGTTGTTGATCTGGGGATGGCGCACCTACATGGCCCAGCTGGCCATGCTCAACCTGGTGTGCAGCGGGTGTCACAACCCGTCCGCGCACTCGCTGCGGCGCAGGACCACGAAGTTCACGCTGTTCTTCATCCCGCTGTTCCCGATCAGCAGGAAGCACTCCCTCCAGTGCACCTTCTGCGGGCTGTCCTACGAGATCTCGCGCGAGCAGGCCGACCAGCTCGTCGCCCAGGCTCAGTCGCCCGCCATGCAGGAGCCGCAGCCCCAGCAGCCGTGGGCCGGCCAGCAGCAGCCTCAGCAGCAGTGGGGCCAGCAGCAACCCCAGCAGCCGTGGGCGGGCCAGCAGCAACAGCAGCAGCAGCCGTGGGGCCAGCAGCAGCGCTGACACCAACGACGACGATGGCCTCCCCGCGCGCGGGGAGGCCATCGTCGTGATCGGGGTTCGGTCAGCCGAGCTTCACGCCGTCGTACAGCGTGTAGGTCGGGTCGCCTGCGTAGTTGTCATCGTGGTTGGCCAGCGTCAGCGTGTAGCTGTGGCCGGCCACGACGGACGCGCTGGCGGTCTTCCAGCCCGCACCGAGCGTGCAGGTCTTGGCGAGCACGGTCTTGGTGGTGCCGGCCGTGTTGTCCTTCAGCGTCGCGGTCGCCCAGTCGTAGGTGACCGAGTCGTTGCAGACGACGTTGTAGGCGAAGGACAGCGAGCTGGTGCCGGTCGGCGCGGTGAAGGTCTGCGCGATCGACGAGTCACCGGCGGGGTCGACCGAGCCGACCTGGGCCGAGTAGGACCCGGCGTAGGTGCCGGAGTTCACGACCGAGGTCGGGCCAGCGGCGGTCCAGCCGGTCAGGCTGCCCGTCTCGAAGTCACCGTTGGCGATCCCGCCGGACGGCGGCGGCGTGGTGCTGCCGCCACCGAGCAGCGCGGTGCTCAGCGCGTCGGCGACGGGAGTGCCCCAACCCGAGGCGAGGTCGAAGTTCGCCCCGGCCGAGTAGTAGCGGTTGGTGCCGCTGGTGACGTCGTGGAAGGTGCTGCCGTAGCTGCTGGAGTTGGCGACGCTGTAGATCGCCGCGTTCGCCGCGCCGATCTTGGCCTTGCCGGCCGCGACGGCCTTCTGGTTGTGCAGCGTCAGGTATCCGGCCCACAGCGGGGTCGCGGCGCTGGTGCCGCCGACGGTGGTCCAGGAACCCTGGGTGTAGATCGAGTACTCGCCGCCTGCCGCCGCGGCGGAGACGTCGGGCACCTGGCGCTTGTTGCTGCTCGTCACGCCGGAACCGGTCTGCCAGCTGGGCTTGGCGAAGACGCTGGACACGCCGCCACCGCCGGACCAGCCGCCCGACTCGTTCCAGGTGGTCTCCGAGCCGTAGCTGGTGCCGTTCATGCTCAGCGTGGTGCCGCCGACGCTGGTCACGTACGGGTCGGAGCCGGGGAAGTCCACGGCGAGCTTGGTGGAGTTGGCGTCCTGGTTGCGCTCGCAGTCGTACGCGCCGGAGTCACCGGCGGCGGACAGGAAGGTCTGTCCCTGCGCGGCGGCCTGCTTGGCCACGTTGTCGACGGCGGTCATGCTCGACGAGCTCTTGTCGAGCTCGCACTGGCCCCAGCTGGAGGAGATCACCGGGACGTTGTCGGACACGAGGGCGTTCCACATGTCGACCTCGCCGGCGTCGGTGTTCGGCGCCTCGTAGACCGCGACGTTCGCCTTGGGGGCGATGGCGTGCGCGACCTCGATGTCCAGCTCGACCTCGACCTGCGCGTTGCCGAGCGTGGTGTTGCCGCCGTCGACGTTGCGCCGGGTCGGGGTCGGCGAGCCGGTGCCGTACTGCTGGTCGTAGGCGGTGATGTTGGCCTGCTGGTAGTCGGCGAACTCGAACATCGCGACCTGCTGGCCGGAGCCGTCGGTGCCGGCGTTGACGAACTTGTCGATGTTGTAGGCGCCGCGCAGCTCGTCCGGGGTGTAGCCGCCGGACGGCCCGCTGCCCACGTGCGGCGCGCTGGTCTGCGCGTGCGCGTGGTGGCGGGTGTAGTGGTCGTTGAGACCGGCCACGTCGGACACGAGCGAGGCCACGGCCTTCGGCAGCCTCGGCGCGCTGTCGTTGGCGGTGAAGTCCCGGTTCTGGGTGGCGTCGTGCCAGCGGGACAGGGAGGTGCCGAACGCCGACTGGATCTGCGTCGCGGTGCCGGTGGCGTCGACGGCGAGCCGGTTGGCGGTCGAGCCGGTCACCTTGAGGCCGGCGGCACGCAGGTGGTTGGCCACCGCGTCGACCTGTGCCTGGGTGGGCGCGAAGCGGTCCCTGAACTGGTCCGGCGTCAGGTAGTGCCCGTACTCGGCGGAGTGCGGGTTGGTGACCTTGGCCAGCAGCGAGTCGAGCTCGGCCTGGTTGCGCAGGTTGAGGCTGACCGCGACGGGGAGCTGCTTGTTGGCGTCCTCAGGGCCGGTCTTGGTGGCGTGCTCAAGGCCGGGGGCCGCATTGGCCGTGAGCGGCACCAGGTTCGCCTGTGGATCGGCCTGGGCGGTCAGCCCGGTGGCCAGTACCAACAGCGGCACCGACGTGATCAGGGCCGCGACGGCACGTTTCGACAACTTCACGGTTCTCTCCCTCAGGGAAAACGTGAACTACAGGGGAATTCGCGCGACAGGGGTTGAACGCGCGAGGCCGCCGCCAACTGGGCAGGGGGTGAACAGCTGGCGGCGTCTCTTTCTCGATCGCGCCGAACGCAGGCTCTTCGCACCGCATTCGGTGGAGCTGACCGTAGCAAGCGGAGCAGCACTTCGGAACAACGAGTTTTTCAGGACAGAACGCGTCGATCCGAGGTTTTAGACAACGCAGGCGGAAGTTCAAGCCGGAAGGGCCTCCGGGCGTTGATGCATCACAGTTTTAATGAAGGCAACCCATGTTTTCACAGCTCAGGACGCTGGAGTCATCACAGACGACACTGGCCGCTCCACCTTTACCAGAACGTGCGATATTTACCCTTGTCCAGCCGAGAGGGCCGTCAGAGACTGGAGGGTTAACCAGTGATAATTCTTCGTGGTGAGCCTGCCGGGCCCGGCGAATGACCACGGTGCCGGCAAGCGGATAACGCTCCGTGGTGATTTTCGCTTTCCATCATCACCATCGGCGAACTACACGCGTACGTGACAAAAAGTGTTGCAGATCACACCAACACGAATGGTCCAACCAATCGCGCCGAGCCTTCTTGTCGACCAGGAAATCGCAAGACCCTACTTTCGTATGGAAAGGGACTCACGAGTCCATATCGGACAGTCGACCCGACGGCGGCCGGCACCGGCGGGGCGATCACCAAACTCTGGGAACTCCCAGGTCAGGATCGGACTTCCGACGCCCTTTCGAGCCGTCGACGCGCGGCCCACCCGCCGGAGCACCAAGTCAACACGGTCTCGCCGCCAGGAAGACGATCATTCGCTGACCATTGCCCAGGGGTTTACCTCGACTTATTCTCTGCGCTTATTACCTGCGAAAACCCCCGCGTTGTCGCCGGAGGCACACCGGAGCAGCGTGCCCGGCCGCACCTGGTGCGACCGGGGGCACGGGTGGTCGCGAGAAGGAGGGCAGCAACGTGACGAGCACGTACCCCGCCACCGCGATGTTGCAGGTGCTGCCTGCGCCGGGCCCACGGCCGGTGCCAGCGGGCAACCGCGAGCTGGTCGAGGCGTTGCGGCGCGGCCCCTTCCACACAGCGCTGCACGCGGCGATCAGGGCGAGCGGGCTGAGCCTCGAGGCAATCCAGCGCCGCCTGCGCAACGACGGTCACCAGATCAGCCTCGCCAGCCTGAGCTACTGGCAGCGCGGCCGCAGCCGGCCGGAGCGCCCGAGCTCGCTCGCCGCGGTCGGCTCCCTCGAACGCATCCTCCGGCTGCCGGCCGGCACGCTGATCACCCTGCTCGGCCCGGTGCGCCCGAGGGGGCGGTGGGCCAACCACGTTCCCGGCTCGGTGTCGCTGGAAGCGTTGGGGCACAGCGACCGGTCGCTGCGCGTGGTCTCCACCAAGATCGACCCCGACGCCAACCAGCGGCTGGAATCCCTGAGCCACCACCAGGACCTGCGGCTGGACGCGACCGGCACCGGCTACCGCCTGACCACGCGGCGAGTGGTCCGCGCCAGGGCGGACGGGGCCGACCGGATGACCGTGATGATGGTGGCCGACTGCGCGGACGCGCCGCCGTTCACCATCACCGCCGGCCTGAACTGCCGACTCGGCCGCGTGGTGCACGACGAGGAGGAGGACGTGACCGCGGCGGAGCTGATCTTCCACCGCCCGCTGCGCGCCGGGGAGAGTTTCCTCGCCGAGTACGAGGTCGAGGTGTCCGACCTGCCCGAGCAGGTCACCAGGTTCGACGTCGGCTTCCGCCAGCCAACCAAGGACTGCGTGCTCCAGACGGTGTTCCACGCCAGCGCGATCCCGATCCGCTGCTATCCCCTGTGGCAGCCGCAGAACAGCCAGCCGAACCCGCTGGACCACGAGCTGCGCATCGAGACCAGCGGCAGCGCGCACGTCGCGTTCGTCGACCTGCCGGCCGGGCGCTACGGCCTGTGCTGGGAGTGGAACTGACCGCGTCTCAGGCGATGCCGGCCTGCGCGCAGAACGGCGCCACGTCGCCGGCGCACAGGTCGGCGGCCTTGACCACGTTGTCCGAGACCAGCTGCTGCACCGAGTCCCTCGCCACCGCCTGCACGCCGAGCAGCACCGACTTCACGTCCCGCTGACCGGTCACGTCCTTGGTGTTGCCGGTGATCAGGTCGTCTGCCCCGCTGCGGTCGCCCTTGGCCAACGCGGCGGCGAGCCGGGCGGCGGCCTCGGCCTCGTCGACGACCGGCTTGTACACCGTCATGCACTGCTCCCCGCGCAGCACGGCCCGCAGCCCGTCGAGGGTGGCGTCCTGCCCGGTCACCGCGACCCTGCCGGCGAGACCGTGCCGGCGCAGCACGTCGATGACCGCGCCGGCGAGGCCGTCGTTGGCCGCGAGGACACCGTCGACGTGCCCGCCGTTGCCAACCAGGTTCTGCTCGAACACCCGCGCGGCCACCTGCGGGTCCCACCGGTCGATCCGCTGGCTCGCCACGAGCCGGTAGCCGCCGCCGTTGTACCTCGGGCCGAGCACCGACTGCTGTCCCTGCGCGAACAGCGTGGCGTTGTTGTCCGTCGGCGCGCCCTCGAGCTCGATGATGTCGGCGGTCGGCCTGCCGGCGAGACAGCGCACCAGCCCGTCACCCTGCATCGTGCCGACGTTCACGGAGTCGAACGAGACGTAGTAGTCCGCCGAACCGCCGAGGCTGAGCCGGTCGTAGTCGATGACCGGAATGCCGGCCAGTTTCGCCTTTCGTTCCACCGCGATACCGCCGTCGCCGGAAAGTGGGGTGATCAACAACGCGCGGACCTTGTTCCTGATCATGTTGTCGGCGATGTCCGCGAAGCTCTGTTCGTCGCCCTGCGCGTTTTCCACGTCGGGTTCGATCCCGGCGAAACGCAGCGACTGGGACAGCTGCGGCAGATCCTGCGTCGTCCATCTCGCGGACGAGGCGGTGTCCGGCAGAATGACGCCGACCTTCGGCTTCGGCACGGGCCCGCCGCCCCCGGCCGGGCCGGTCGCGGGCGAGGCCGCGCACCCGGACAGCGTCAACACCAGGCCGCAGGCCAGCAACGACACCACAGCTCGCATCCGCGTGAACCCCCAGCGTGATCGGGACAGCCAGGCTTTCGGAAAAGGAATACGGAAGTGCGCTATCGCCGACAATGATGGCACTCGTCGGGATGCAGCAGGGCGCGGAGCCTGAACGGATCGCGCCGATCGGATGTTATTTATTTTCCCGACATTGACCCACGTTGTTCACCGGTGCCGGCAGCGCCCGTTTGGTCCCGCGTTGGTACGACTGGACGGGCGGATCCACCGCTTTGTCCGTGCGACGGGTCCGGGACTGTCCGAAAGCGCAGCGCAAACGGTTCTGCCGCAGGCGCTCGCTTTCTGTCAGGGTGTCGGCCCCGGGTGGCGAATGGGGGCCGCCCCTACTCGTGGAGACATCCGTGAACAGACGCAGAGCCATGTCCCTTGCGGTGGCAGCGGCGACCGCCGTGTCGCTGCTGACGCTGGGGACCCAGGGGGCGGGCGCGGCCCCGTCCGGCGAGAGCACCGAGTACACCGTCGTCCTCCAGGACGGCGCGAACCACGACGCGGCGGGCGCGGCGATCCGCGCAGCGGGCGGCCGGATCACCAAGGAGAACACCGCCGTCGGCGTGCTGACCGTGACGGCACCCGCCACCGGCTTCATCGAGGCGGTGTCCGCGTCGCCGGCCGTGGTCGGCGCGGCACACCTCCGGCCGATCGGGCACACCCCGGCCGACGCGGCGGGCCGGCCGGCCAAGGACGCGGTCGAGCGGGAGAACACCACCGCGCCGAACCCCGCACCGGCCCGCGCCGCCGAGGCGAGCAAGGCCGGGGCCGATCCGCTGGACGGCCAGCTGTGGGGCCAGAAGATGATCAGGGCTGACCTCGCGCACACCAAGCAGGCCGGCGACAAGCGGGTCCTGGTCGGCATCCTGGACACCGGCGTGGACGGCACGCACCCGGACATCGCGCCGAACTTCAGCAACGAGCTGTCCCGCAACTTCACCATCGACATCCCCAACGACCCGACCGGTGCGGTGTTCGACGGGCCCTGCCCGTTCCGCGGCTGCGTCGACCCGCCCAACTACGACGGCAACGGGCACGGCACGCACGTGGCCGGCACGATCGGCGCGGCCGCCAACGGCCACGGCGTCACGGGTGTCGCGCCCAACGTGACGCTGGTGAACATCCGGGGCGGCCAGACCAGCGGCACGTTCTTCCTCCAGCCGGTGATCGACGCGCTGACCTACGGCGCGGACATCGGCCTCAACGTCATCAACATGTCGTTCTTCGCCGACCCGTACTACATGAACTGCACCAACAACCCGGCCGACACCCCGGAGCAGCGCATCGAGCAGCGCACGATCATCGCCGGCATCGAGCGGGCGCTGACCTACGCGCACAACAAGGGCGTCACGTTGATCGGCGCCCTCGGCAACAACCACGAGGACCTCAACAACCCGCGCGTCGACATCCAGAGCCCGGACTACCCGGCGGGCGCGGCGCACCCGCGCCCTGTCGACAAGGCGACCTGCATCGACCTGCCCAACGAGGACCCGCTGGTGATCGCGGTGTCGGCGCTCGGCCCGAGCGCCACCAAGTCGGACTACTCCAGCTACGGCACCGACCACATCGCGGTGTCCGCGCCGGGCGGCTGGTTCCGGGACGGCTTCGGCACGCCCTGGTACCGCACCAACGAGAACCTGATCCTGTCCTCGTACCCGGCCAACGTCGCGCTGAAGAACGGCGACATCGACGCGACGGGCGCGATCACGCCGGCCGGCTCGGCGAACGGCGTGCAGAAGGACTGCGTCGGCGCGGTCTGCGGCTACTACCAGTTCCTCCAGGGCACCTCGATGGCGTCCCCGCACGCCGTCGGCGTCGCCGCGCTGATCGTCAGCCAGTACGGCAGGCCGAGCCGGGTGCACTCGCACCAGCTCGCGTTGGCGCCGGACGCAGTGCGCAGGGTGCTCCAGGGCACGGCGTTCACCAGGGCCTGCCCGGTGCCGCCGACGGTGTCCTACGTGAACGTCGGCCGGCCGGCGGAGTTCGACGCGACCTGCACCGGAACGCAGAGCTTCAACGGCTTCTACGGGCACGGCGTGGTGGACGCGTGGGCCGCCGTCACCCGAGGCCGCGAGTTCCTGCGCGACTAGGCCGTGTCGCCCCGGAGTCCACTGTGGACTCCGGGGCGACGCGTCGTGAGCGCGTCGTGCAGGGTCGCGGCAAACGCGGCCGGATGGTCAAGATAGGCGTTGTGGTGGCCGGGAAACTCGACGTAGGGCGCGCCGAGCCGCTCGGCGAGCGCGACGCCAGCGCGGCAGTAGTAGTACTCGCGGCTGGACCGGCCGCCGGCGAGCACCACGGGCACCGGGCTCGCGGACAGGGCGGCGAGGTCGGGCAGGTACCGGATGAACGGGCCGATCTCGTGTCGCAGCAGGAACTTCAGGTTGCCGCCGACGCGCGCGATCAACGACAGGTCCCAGTCCCTCGCCGCCTTGGGCTCCTGGCCGATGCTGCCGAAGAAGATCCTGGCCGCCTCGGCGAGGCCCTCGCTCCGGTAGGCGTCCTGGAGCCGGTCGAAGAACACGCGGTGCTCGGCCGCCTCCGGCAGCAGCGCCAGGATCGGCGGCTCGTGCGCGACGAGCGTCCGCACCCGAAGCGGGTGCCGCGCAACGAGGTCAAGGCCGATGATCGCGCCGCCGCTGCTGCCGAACACCTCGGCCTGCTCGACGCCGAGCGCGTCGAACAGCCGGCTCGCGTCGTCGGCCTGCTCGGCGACGGACAGATCCCCTGCCGGCCCGGTGAGCCTGCTGCGGGAGTTGCCGCGCCGGTCGTAGGTGAGCACCGTGTGCCGGTCGGCGAGCAGCCCGGCGATCGAGGCGAAGTAGCCGGCGTCGCCGCCAGCCCCGGCGATCATCAGCAGCACGGGCCCCGCGCCGCGCAGCTCGTAGTACAGCCGCGCGCCGGGCACCGGCACGGTGCCCGTGGTCAGCTCCCCCACCGCCGCTCCCCCCGCTTCCGACCACCGTGCCGCCGGGGTCTCGTCCCGGCGGCACGGCGGCGCAACACGATCACGCCAGCGCGGTGCCCAGCGCCTGCCAGTCCAGCACGTCGGCGGCCAGGTCGCGGACGGTGGCCAGCAGGCCGAGCCTGGCCCGGCGCAGCTTCTCGTCCTCGGCCATCACCAGCACGCCGTCGAAGAACGCGTTCACCGGCCCGGTCAGCGCGCTCGCCTGCGCGACGAACTCGGCCAGGCCGAGGCGCCGGCCGCCAAGGCCGTCGCGCACCGACCGGACGGCCTCGTGCAGCGCCAGTTCGGCGGGCTCGACCAGCGCGGCCGGGTCGTAGCCCGGCAGCGTGCCGGCCGGCACGATGCGGCGGACCCGTTGCAGCGCGGCAACCAGCGCGCCGAAGCCCGCGTCCCCGGCCAGCCCGGTGAGCTGCGCCAGTGCCGCGTCGGCCTCGGCGGGCGCGTCGGCCAGCGGCAGCACGGCGTTGACGAAGCGGTGGTCGTGGCCCGCGTCGAGCAGCTGCTGCTCGTACCGCCGCACGGCGAACTCGCGGACGGCCTCGACCGTCCCGTCGGCCAGCTCGAAACCCTTGTCCGCCAACAGGTTCGCGGCGGCGGTCAGCCCGGAGGCCAGGGTGATGCCGCGCAGGTCGGCGGCGGAGCGCAGGATGCTGACCGCGCCGAGCGCGGCCCTGCGCAGCCCGAACGGGTCCGAGCTGCCGGTCGGGTTCGCGCCGATGCCGAACAGCCCGACCAGCAGGTCGAACCGGTCGGCCAGCGCGAGCAACGCACCGGGCGCGGACTTCGGCAGCGCGTCGCCTGCCTGGCGGGGCAACTCCATCTCGAACAGCGCGTCGGCGACGGCCTGCGGCTCGCCCGCCCGCGCCGCGTACTCGCGGGCCATCACGCCGGCCAGGCTGGACAGCTCGATCACCATCTGCGAGCCGAGGTCGAACTTGGCCAGCTCGCCGGCCCGCGCGAGGGTCGCGCGGTCGGTGTCGGCCAGCTCGACCTGGTCGGCGAGCCGCCCGGCGAGCCCGGCGATGCGGTCGGCGCGGTCGGCCATCGAGCCGAGCTTGTCGGCGAAGGTCAGCTTCTCCAGGCCCGTCTTCAGCTGCGCGAGCGGGGTCTCCAGGTCGGCGCGCCAGAAGAACGCGGCGTCCTCGTAGCGGGCCCGCAGCACGGCCTCGTAGCCCGCGCGCACCAGGTCGGGGTCGCAGGACCCGTTGGCGACGGCCACGAAGTGCGGCAGCAGCGCGCCGGAGTCGTCGCGCACCGGCAGGTACCGCTGGTGCTTGCGCATCACGGTGGTGAGGATCTCGGCCGGCAGGTCGAGGTAGCGCTGCGCGAAGCCGCCGAGGATCGGGGTCGGCCGCTCGACGAGGTTGGTCACCTCGTCGACGAGCGCGGCCTCGGCGAGCGCGTCGACCGAGCCGCCGACGGATGCGGCCAGGCCGGTCGCGCCCGCGACGATGCGCTCGCGCCGGACGGTCCCGTCGACGTCGATGCCGTGCCGCGCGAGGAACTCGACGTAGCCGTCGGCGCCGGGCACGTCGACGACCGGGGTCGCGTCGGTGCGGTGCACGCGGGTCGTCCCGCCGCTGTTCAGCGAGGACACCGCGACGGGCACGACGGTGTCGCCGAGCAGCGCGAGCAGCCAGCGGATCGGCCGCGAGAACGACAGCCCAGCGTCCTTCCAGCGGATGTTGCGCTCGGCGCGCAGCTCGCCGACCACCTGGGCGAGCAGGCCGCTGAGCACCTCGACCGCGCCGCGGCCCGCCTCGGTGCGTGCCAGGCCGACGTACTCGACGCCGTCCGCCTCGACCCGGCCGAGCTCGGCCACGTCGACGCCCTGGCCGCGCGCGAAGCCGAGCGCCGCCCTGGTCGGCTGCCCGTCCGCGTCGAACGCGGCGGACACGCGCGGCCCGCGCGCGGTGCGCTCGGCGTCGGGTTCCCTCGGCTGCACCTGGTCGACGAGCACGACGATCCGGCGGGGCGTGCCGTGCACGGACACCTCGCCGTGGCCGAGCCTGGTGCCGGCGAGCTTGTCGGCGACGGCGGCGCGCACGGCCTCGACGGTGCGGGTGACCTCGGCGGCGGGCAGTTCCTCTGTGCCGATCTCGAACAGCAGCGTGGCGGGCGCGGTCACCTCGGGGAGCGTGGCCGGCAGCGTGGCGGCGGGCGGCGGCGTGACGACGCCGAGCGGGTGGCCGAGTTCCTCGCGGCGCTGCGTCCACAGCTTGGCCACGTCGCGGGCCAGCGCCCGCATCCGGCCGAACGCGCGGGCCCGCTCGGTGGTGCTGATCGCGCCGCGCGAGTCGAGCACGTTGAAGGCGTGCGAGCACTTGAGCACGTAGCTGTGCGCCGGCACCGGCAGGCCGGCGTCCACCATGCGCCGCGCCTCGGTCGCGTACTCCTCGAACAGCCGCTGGTTGGTGGCCACGTCGGCGTCGTCGAGGTAGTAGCGGCTCATCTCGTACTCGGCCTGGCCGAACGCCTCGCCGTAGGAGATGCCTGGGGCGTAGGCGATCTCCTTGAAGTGGTCGACGCCCTGCAACGCCATCACGATGCGCTCGATGCCGTAGGTGATCTCCACCGACACCGGGTCGAGGCTCTGGCCGCCCGCCTGCTGGAAGTAGGTGAACTGGGTGATCTCCAGGCCGTCGAGCCAGACCTCCCAGCCAAGCCCCCACGCGCCGAGCGCTGGCGAGGCCCAGTTGTCCTCGACGAAGCGGATGTCGTGCGCCCGCACGTCGATGCCGAGCGCCTCAAGGCTGCCGAGGTAGAGCTCCTGCGGGTTGCCGGGGTCGGGCTTGAGGATGACCTGGAACTGGGTGTGCGTCTGGAGCCGGTTGGGGTTCTCGCCGTAGCGGGAGTCGTCCGGCCGGACGCTGGGCTCCACGTAGGCCACGCGCCACGGCTCGGGACCGAGCACCCTGAGCACGGTCGCCGGGTTGTAGGTGCCCGCGCCGACCTCGGTGTTGACGGGCTGCACGATGAGGCAGCCCCGGTCGGTCCAGTAGTTGGTCAGCGCGAGCAGCGCGTCCTGCATGGTCAGCACAGTGATTAACCCCAGTCGGGTGAGTCCGGACAGCCCCGCCGAGTCTACGGGCGCGACCGAAACGCGCCGAAGCTGTGACCCTCCGTACTGACGTGAGACAAGTTCACCTGTCTGCGCTGGTCAGCGGCCTCGCCTGGCGGTACGGCCCAGACCACGGGGCGAGTTGTGTCACGCTACGAGCAACCCGAGGGGCTCTCGCCACGTCCAACCTAGCGGCGAACCGGCCAACGGGCCGATCGAAATCGGACAGGGAAGGAGTGTGGCGTGGATAACCGGCCTCCCAGGCCAGGCGGACCCTCCGGGTTCCCCGGTCGACCGGTCCCGCCGCGCGGCTCCGCCGGACGTCCCGGTCCGGACCAGCCGCGGCGCCCGCTGTCCCAGGGGGACGGCATGCAGGGACGCGCGGACCGCCAAGGCGCCGAGGACTGGGGCAGGCGGCAGCCGCCCCCGGCGCGCGGCGACCGTCAGCCCGTCGACCCGCCCCGCCGCCCGACCCCGCCCCGCCAGGACCCGCCCCGCCAGGACCCGCCGAACCGCAGGCCGGCCGACCGCGCCGAGCCACGCCCGGCCCAGCGGCCCCGCACTCCCGAGGCGACCGCGCTGAGCCGGGGTGCGTCCGGCGGCCGAGGCCCGTCGAGCAGCCGCGCCGAGGGCGTCGACGCGCCGGCCGCGCGGCGCAGGACGCCACCGCCGAGGCGGTCGACCGGCACCAGGAGCGCGCTGAACGGCGCCAAGGTGCTGCTGGTCGTGGTCTCGCTGCTGGTGCTCGGCGTGACCGGGTACGCGTGGGCGAACTTCCAGAACCTCTCCAAGGGCATGCAGACCACGGACGTCATCAGCAAGGACGCGGGCGGCGACAAGCCGGCCGACGGCGCGATGGACATCCTGTTGGTCGGCATGGACAGCCGCAAGGACGCCCAGGGGCATCCACTGTCGCAGGATGTCCTCGACGAGTTGCAGGCCGGCGGCAGCGACGACGGCGGACTGAACACCGACACGCTGATCCTGTTGCACATCCCCAACAACAACGCCAAGGCCATGGCGATCTCGTTCCCCCGCGACTCCTTTGTGGACATCGCGGGCGGCTACGGCAAACACAAGATCAACTCGGCGTACTCCTACGGCAAGAACGCGGCGATCAAGCAGTTGCAGGCCCAGGGCGTGAAGGACTCCGCCCAGCTCGAGGTGCAGTCCAACCAGGCGGGCGCCAAGAACCTCATCGCCACGATCCAGAACCTGACCGGCGCGACCATCGACCACTACAGCGAGGTCAACCTGGTCGGGTTCTACGACATCACCAAGGCGATCGGCGGAGTCGACGTCTGCCTCAAGGCCGCGACCAAGGACTCGAAGTCCGGCGCGAACTTCGCCAAAGGCCCGCAGACGGTCCAAGGCAAGGAGGCCCTGTCCTTCGTGCGGCAGCGTTACGGCCTGCCGCGCAGCGACCTCGACCGCATCGTCCGCCAGCAGGTCTTCATGGCCGGCATGGCCAAGAAGATGCTGTCGGCCGGCGTGCTGACCAACCCGAGCAAGCTCGGCGACCTGATCACCGCGCTCAAGAAGTCGATCGTGATCGACCAGGGCTGGGACATCCTGAGCTTCGCGCAGCGCATGCAGGGCCTCACCGGCGGCGCCATCCAGTTCCAGACGATCCCGACCGGACGCCCCGACCTGAAGACCGCAGAGGACGGCGAGGCCGTCGAGGTCGACCCGGCGCAGGTGCGCAACTTCGTGCAGGGGCTGACCGACAGCGCCGACCCGAGCAAGCCGGCGACCCCGTCCGGCAGTGCCACGCAGGACTCCGGCACGGACAACGCCTCGGTCACCGCCGAGGTGCGCAACGCCTCCGGCGTGCCCGGCCTCGCCGCACAGGTGCTGAACGCGTTGGTGGCCAAGGGTTTCGGCAAGGGCAACACGGACAACGCGAACCCGCTCAAGTCCTCGGTCGTGCTGTACGGCAAGGGCGGCGACGCCGGCGCGAAGAGCGCCGCGCAGGCCCTCGGCGGCCTCGCGGTGCAGCAGGACAACAACATCCCGACCGGCCACGTGCGGGTGTTCCTCGGCTCGGACTACAAGGGCCCCGGCTCCTCGCAGGGCGTCACCGCCCCCGGCGGCCTCGCGCTGGACGGCAACACCGGCGTCGCGCGCCAGCAGGCGGGCACCGACGACGCGCCCATCACGGCCAACGGCGTCACCTGCGTCAACTGACCACCGCGAGAAGTACTGGCGCGCAAAGGAAAGGGTCGAACGTGCGCAAGTCACTGCGGGTGGCGGTGCTGGCCGTCGGCGCGCTGACCGCGTTGTCGCTCGGGTCGGTCACCTGGGCCTACGCGTCGACGTCGGACTACCGGTTCGACGCGGCGTCGGTGCCGCAGGCGCCGGTCGCCCTGGTGTTCGGGGCCGGGCTGACCCGCGACAACCGGCCGACGGGGCTGCTGGCCGGGCGGCTGGACATCGCCGAGGAGCTGTACCGGACGGGCCGGGTGCGAGTGCTGCTGCTCAGCGGCGAGGGCGCCGGGGACTACGACGAGCCCGCCGCGATGCGCCGGTACCTGCTGGACCATGGCGTGCCGGCGCGCGCGATCGTCGAGGACCGCGCCGGCCTGGACACCTGGGACTCCTGCACGCGGGCGCACCGGGTCTACGGCGTGGACCGCGCGGTGGTGGTGACCCAGAGCTTCCACCTGCCAAGGGCCGTCGCCCTGTGCCGCGCGGCGGGGATCGAGGCGTTCGGCGTCGGCCACGACTCGTGGTCGACCTCGGCGGGGGTCACCGCCTACGGCTACGTCAGGGAGGCGTTCGCGGACGGCAAGGCCATCTGGGAGGGCCTGGTGACCAAGCGCGATCCGAGGGTGCTCGGGCAGGCCGAGTCGGGCGTGACCGACGCGTTGCGTGGCTGACCGCGCCGGCCGGGGCAGTGGCTGACCGCGCCGGCCGGGGGCAGCGGCTGACCGCGCCGGCCTGAGGCAACTGCTGACCGGGGCACACTGCTACCCGGAGTGCGTCCCGCTCTACTCGGAGTGGGCCCACGCGGCCGGCTGCCGCGCTGCAATACGGCAGGCAGAAGCCCCAGCGCTAGCCCATTAGAGTGAAAGACCGGGCAGACTACGTAAGCGTCCCGCACCCCGTCGCTCCCCTCCACGTGACCGCCGAACGCCGGCGGACCCGAGGTCACCGGGGTGGTGAACGCGACGTGGAGATCGACACAGCTGCGTACCAGCGCGTGCTGGGAGACGAGCTCCGCACGCTGCGCAAGCAGCGCGGCTGGACCCGCAAGGAGCTCAACCGCAGACTCCAGAGCGGCATCTCGCTCCAGACGCTGGCCACCTACGAACTCGGCACCAGACAGTGCTCGGTGATCCGCCTCGTGGAGATCTGCCACGCCCTGGACGTGCCCGCCTACGAGGTCCTGCAACGCGTGCACGAGAAGGTCTTCACCGACCCGCCGCCCGGACACATCCGGCTCGACCTGACCGCGATCGCCGCCGACGACCACGGCGAACTGCTGCCGCTGCGCCGCTGGGCCCGCGACCGACTCGACCAACTACCCCTCGGCGCCGCCCCCGAGGTGCACCTCGACCTGTCCGCGCTGGAGTACATGGCGCAGCTGTGCCAGCTCACCCCTGTCGAGCTGATCCGCAGGCTGCGCGAACTCGACCGGACCGCGCGGACCACCTGACGCCCTCGGCCTCGGCCAGCCCCACCCCTGTCGGGCTGGTCCTCGGCCGCGCGGGCCCGACCGGCCACGGGGCCAACCGCCGCACGTTGACGGGTCCGAAACCTGCCCTTGCTAGCATCGCGAAGTGACCACGCCAGGCCGACTTCCGCTGCGAACGGCTGCCGCCGTGCGGCTCGGAAACATGAGTTCCAAGCTGTCCCAGGCAATGGGACTCGGCGCGGGCGGGATGATCGGCGGCCGAGTCGCCCTCAAGCTCGACCCGCAGGCGCTGCGCCGGTTGTGCGCCGGACGCCGGGTGGCGCTCGTCACCGGCACCAACGGCAAGACCACCACGACGCTGATGCTCGCCAGGGCGGTCGACGAGCTCGGGCTGGTCGCCTCCAACCACGGCGGCGCGAACATGCCGGACGGGCTGGTGACGGCGCTGAGCCAGGACCCCGACGCGGACTTCGCCGTGCTGGAGGTCGACGAGGGCTACTTCCCCGCCGTGGCACAGGTTGTCGAGCCCGAGGTGGTGCTGCTGCTCAACCTCAGCCGCGACCAGCTCGACCGCGTCGGCGAGGTGCACACCATCGAGCGCTCGCTGCGCAAGGTGCTCACCGACCTGCCCAACTGCACCGTCGTGGCCAACTGCGACGACGTCCTGGTCACCTCGGCGGCCTGGGACGCCAAGCGGGTCGCCTGGGTGGCCACCGGCACCGGCTGGCACCACGACTCCGCGTCCTGCCCGCGCTGCGGCAGCCCGATCCGGCACGACCAGGGCAGCTGGCACTGCACCAGCTGCGACCTCGGCAGGCCGAAGCCGCACTGGGGCGTCGACCGGGGCGACCTGGTGTCCTCGCAGGGCGAGCGGATCGAGCTCGGGCTGCGCCTGCCTGGCAAGTTCAACCAGGCCAACGCGGTGATGGCCACGGCAGGCGCTGCGGCGTTCGGCGCGCCGGTCGCCGAGTCGGTGCGCAGGGTCAGGTCGGTGACCGACGTCGCTGGCCGGTACCGGACCGTCAGCCGCACCGGGCACACCGCGCGGCTGCTGCTGTCCAAGAACCCCGCCGGCTGGACCGAGACGCTGACGATGCTCCAGGGCGGCGACCACGCGGTGGTCGTCGCGGTCAACGCCAAGGAGGCCGACGGCAGGGATCTGTCCTGGCTGTGGGACGTGCCGTTCGAGCAGCTGCGCGGCCGGACCGTCATCGCGGCGGGCGAGCGCGCGACCGACCTGTCGGTGCGGCTCACCTACGCCGAGGTCAGGCACACCGTCGTGCCGGACACGCTCAAGGCGATCGACGCGGCCCCGCAGGGGGCCGTCGAGGTGATCGCCAACTACACCGCCTTCCGAGACCTGAACGCTAAGGCAGCCAATGCGCAGTGACTCGACCGTCCAGATCGCGCTCGTCCTGCCCGACCTGCTGGGCACCTACGGCGACTTCGGCAACGCCGTCGTGCTCCAGAAGAGGTTGGCCTGGCGCGGGATCCCGGCGGAGATCGTGCCGATCAACTTCGGCCAGGCCGTGCCGGAGAGCTGCGACATCTACGTGGTCGGCGGCGGCGAGGACACCGCGCAGACCCTGGCCGTCAAGCACCTCCAGGACAACCCCGGGTTGCAGCACGCGGTGCGGCGCGGCGCGACCGTGCTCGGGGTGTGCGCCGGCATCCAGCTGTTCGGCGACCACTTCACCCGCGCCGACGGCGTCACCAGGCCCGGTCTCGGCCTGATCGACTCCACCAGCCACGCCGGCCCGAACCGGGCCATCGGCGAGGTGCTGGCCAAGCCGCTCGGCGGGCTGTTCGACGGCGTGCTCACGGGCTTCGAGAACCACCAGGGTCGCACCACGCTCGGCCCGGCCGCGCGGCCGCTGGCGCAGGTCACCGTGGGCACCGGCAACGACGGCAAGGTCGAGGGCGCGGTGCAGGGCAAGATCGTCTGCACCTACCTGCACGGCCCGGTGCTGCCGCGCAACCCGCAGCTCGCGGACCTGCTGATCGAGTGGGCCACCGGCACCAAGCCAGCCCCCCTAGACCTGCCCATCCTCGACCAGCTCCGCGCCGAGCGCGTCAAGGCCGCCCAACGCACTACCGACGCGTCATCTCGGGGTTAGCTGGGGTGCGCGGCTGGGCGCCACGAGTTCGTAGTCGGCGGCGCGCAGCTTCCTGGTGCGCATCCAGTAGCGCCAAGTGAAGCCGGGCCAGACCGTGCGGTTGACGCCGGCCGCGTCGAGGTACCAGCTGGTGCAGCCGCCCTGCGACCACACGCCCTTGCGGAGCTGGTGCTGGATCTCGCGGTTGAACCGCCGCTGCACGTCGGGCCGCACGTCCAGCGCGGCCGCGCCGTCGCGGTCGAGCAGGCGCAGACACTGGTCCACGTAACGGATCTGCGACTCGATCATGAACACCACCGAGTTGTGGCCGAGTCCGGTGTTCGGGCCGAGCAGGAAGTACAGGTTCGGGAAGCCGGAGACGGTGATCCCGTAGTAGGTGGAGATGCCCTGCTCGCGCCATTCCTTCGCCAGGTTGCGGCCGTCCCTGCCGACGATGTCGAGGTAGTCGAACGAGTCCGTGACGTGGAAGCCGGTGCCGTAGATGATCGCGTCGACCTCGTGCTCGACGCCTGCCGTGTCCACGATGCTGTGCTCGCGCACCTCGGCGACCCCGTCGGTCACCACCGAGACGTTGGGCCGGGTCAGCGCGGGGAAGTAGTTGTTGGAGATGATCACCCGCTTGCAGCCCATGGTGTAGTCGGGCGTGAGCTTGGCGCGGAGTTCGGGGTCGGCCACCTGCTTTGCCATGTGCCGCTTGGCAATCCCCTGCGCCGCGGTCATCAGCTTCGGGTTGGCGAAGCCGACGGCCCTGGACTCCAGCATCCAGTAGAGCGCGTTGCGGAACAGCCGCTGGGTCGCCGGCAGCAGGTCGAACATCCGCCGCTCCCACTCGGGCACCGGGCGGTCCGGCTTGGGCATGATCCACGGCGGGGTGCGCTGGAACAGGTGCAGCGAGGCGACCTGCTTGGCGATCTCGGGGACGAACTGGATGGCGCTCGCGCCGGTGCCGATCACCGCGACCCGCTTGCCGGTGAGGTCGTAGTCGTTGTCCCAGTTCGAGGAGTGAAAAGCCTTGCCCTGGAAGCGTTCCGCGCCGGGCAGCGCCGGGACGTTGGGGATGTGTAGCGCGCCGACACCAGCCACGACGGACTGCGCGGTGTAGGTGTCGCCCTGCTCGGTGGTGACGTGCCAGACGCGCGCGGCCTCGTCCCAACGCGCGCCGCTGACCTTGGCGCCGAACTCGATGTGCCGCCGCAGCCCGTACTTCTCGGTCAGCGAGCGCAGGTACGCCCAGATCTCCGGCTGGGTGGCGAACATCCTGGTCCACCGTGGGTTGAGCTCGAAGGAGAAGGAGTACATGTGCGACTGGATGTCGCAGGCGCAGCCGGGGTACTGGTTGTCCCGCCAGGTGCCGCCGACGTCCTCGGCCTTCTCCAGCAGCACGAAGTCGTCCACGCCGGACTTCTTCAGCTGGATCGCCATGCCCAGCCCGGAGAACCCGGTGCCGATGATGAGGACCTTGGTCGCCCGGTTCCTACGCATCTCCACACGCCCTCCGCCGCTGTGTAGTGGCTCACACGCTACTCAGCAGTAGGTTACTCCAAGTAGATTACCTGCGGTAGGGTGAATTTCGTGACCAGCGCACCCGCGACCCAGCCACCCCGCAGGCGCCGGATGCCGCGCGCCGAGCGGGAGAGCCAGATGCTGCGGGTCGCCGAGGAGGTCTTCGCCGAACGCGGCTACCTGGCCGCCTCCATGGACGAGATCGCCGAGCGGGTCGGCGTGTCCAAGCCGATGCTCTACGAGTACTTCGGTTCCAAGGAGGGCCTGCTGATCGGCTGCATCAACCGGGCGAGGACCGAGCTGCGGACGGCGACGGAGCTGGCCATCCAGGGCGCGGTCGACCCCGAGGACCTGCTGCGCCGAGGGCTCGTCGCGTTCTTCCTGTTCATCTCCGAGCACCGGCGCTCGTGGGCGCTGCTGCGGCAGGAGGCCGCCGTGACGGTGCCCTCCGCCGTCGAGGAGATCGAGGCGATCCGGCGGCAGCAGACCGACCTGATCGGCGCGGTGATGGCCGCCTACCTGCCCGAGCCGTCGCCGCCGGCCGTCGAGGCCGCCTCGGAGATCATCGTCGGCGCGTGCGAGCGGCTGGCGCTGTGGTGCGAGCGGCGCGGCGACATCACCCCGGAGCAGGCCACCGACCACGTCATGACCATCGTGTGGTCCGGCCTGGGCAGCCAGCTCACGGCCGTCCACGGGGACCGCGTCTAGGGGCGCACGATCACCTTGAGCGCGGTGCGCTCGTCCATCGCGACATACCCGTCCGCGACCTGGTCGAGGCCGACCGTCCGGTCGAACACCGGCGACGGGTCGATGGTCCCGGCCAGCACGTCCGCCAACAGCTCTGGCAGGTACGCGCGGACCGGCGCGACCCCGCCGGCCACGCTGATGTTGCGGCCGAACAGGTCCCCGAGCGGCAGGCCGGGCATCTCGTGCGGCACGCCGACATAGCCGATCCGGCCGCCGTCCCGCGCGATGCCCATGGCGGTCTGCCAGGACTGCTCGGTGCCAACGCACTCCAGCACCGCGGGCGCGCCGAGCCCGCCGGTCAGCTCGCGCACCCGCGCAACGGCGGCCTCGCCGCGCTCCGCCACCTGGTCGGTCGCGCCGAACTTCTTCGCGATGGCGGCGCGGTCCTCGTGCCGCCCCAACGAGATGATCCGCTCGGCGCCGAGCCGCTTCGCCGCGAGCACCCCGCACAGGCCAACCGCGCCGTCGCCGACGACGGCCACCACCGAGCCGGGGCCGACGCCGGCCGCCCTGGCGGCGTGGTGGCCGGTGCCGAGGACGTCGGAGAGGGTCAGCAGGCCGGGCAGCGCCGCCTCGTCGACATCGGCGGCGAAGGGCACGAGCGTGCCGTCCGCGTGCGGCACCCGCACGGCCTCGCCCTGGCCGCCGTCGGAGCCGTTGCTGCCCCAGAAACCGCCATCGACACAGGAGGTCTGGAGGCCGGCAGCGCAGTAGGCGCAGGTGCCGTCGCTCCAGACGAACGGCGCGATCACCCGGTCGCCGACGCGGACCGAGGTCACCTCGGCGCCGATCTCCACGACCTCGCCGAGGAACTCGTGCCCGATGCGCTGCCCGACCGCGCGCTTCGCGACACCCCGATACGCCCACAGGTCGCTGCCGCAGATGCAGGCCAGCTCGACCCGCACCACGGCGTCGGTCGGCAGCCGCACCGCGGCGTCCGGGACCTGCTCGACCCGGATGTCCCCCGGCCCGTGGATCGTGGTCGCGCGCACAAGGTTCTCCTCGCTGAGGGTGAACGTTCTCCGCCATCCTCCCCGCCCACCCACGCGCCGTCCACCGGGCCGGGAGATGTCACAAAGGACGCCTTCCTGACAATCCGGTACTGGAAGGCGTCCTTCGTGACAGACCGCGCTCAGCCCTCGGTGACCGCCGAGGGCGCCGGGACGGCGTGCACGCGGTAGATCACGGTGCCGTGCGCAGGCACCTTCGCGCTGATCGTGCCCGTGGTGCTGCGCGTCGCCTTGCTCCACAGGTCCGTGAGCTGCCACGAGGACGCCGACCGCGCGCCGACCGCGCTCGCGCTGGTGCTGATCGTGGCGCTCGACCCCGTCTCGTTGAACAGCGCGACGGCGCGGTCACCGCCGGCCAACGGCTTGGTGATCACGTGCAGCCCGTTGGCGGAGGAGATCTCCTTGCCCTGCACGCCAAGGGTGTCCTGGTCGACCGCGATGACGTCGGTGTTCTCCAGGATGGTCATGGTCGCCGAGGACGCCTTGCGGATGTCGGAGCCGATCAGCAGCGGCGCGGACATGATCGACCAGAGGCTGAAGTGGCTGCGGTACTCGGTGTCGGACATCTTGCCGTTGCCGACCTCCAGCATGTCCGGGTCGTTCCAGTGGCCGGGCCCGGCGAAGGCGTCCAGCTTCACGTTCGCCTTGAAGATGGACAGCATCTTCGCGTAGCTGTCGTTGATGTCCCCGGTGGTGCGCCACAGGTTGCCGACGTTGCTGGCCCACGTCCACGGCTTGTTCTGCCCCCACTCGCACAGCGAGTAGGTGATCGGCCGGCCGGTGGCCGCGAGCGCGTCCCGCATGGCGGTGTAGCGCTGCTTCGCGTCGACCCCCTGGTTGTTGCAGTTGTCGTACTTGAGGTAGTCCACGCCCCAGGACGCCCAGAGCGCGGCGTCCTGCCGCTCGTGGCCGAGGCCGCCGGGGAAGCCGCCGGTCCCGTTGCAGGTCTTGATGCCGGCACTGCTGTACAGGCCGAACTTCAGCCCCTTGCCGTGCACGTAGTCCGCGACGGCCTTGATGCCGTTGGGAAAGCGCGTCCTGTTCGGCACGAGGTTGCCGCTGGAGTCCCTGGTCGGCTCGGCCCAGCAGTCGTCGATGTTGACGTACTGGTACCCGGCCGCCTTGAGCCCGGACGAGACGAACAGGTCGGCGATGCCCTTGACCATGCCCTCGTTGAACGTGCCGCTGCAATGCGTCGAGTTCCAGTTGTTGAACCCCATGGGCGGGGTCTTGGCCAGGCCGTTGTCCAGCGCCAGCGCCGGCGGTGCCGCCGACACCGTGACGCCGAGGGCGACAACCGCCGCACCGACCACTGTGGACAGTGCGGTGCACACCGCGAGAATTCTTCTGCGCATGGACACAGGTCCTTTCCTCACCACGCACGCCAGGACGGCGGGTCGGAGCGCGGCGGGGCACAGACCCAGTCAACTCCTGCAAGGTAGGAGCTTCGCCGCGCGAATTCAAGAGCCAATGCGACCAAATCCGCCGTGAATCCACGCAGATCGAACATCACCACTCAGACGGCAACATCGCCGTGTCGGACAAAACCAGCCGAAGGTGTAGCTGCCATCGCGCGCGCTGATCAATACGGTGACCCTGGGGCGGCCGAAAACACCTGATCAGCGGGGAGACAGCGATGACGGAGACCGCGGCGGCCGACCAGCGGGAGGCCCCGGCCGGGGTCAGCAAGGCGCGCGCGAACGCGGTGTTCGTCGCGGTCATGCTCGGCATGCTGCTGGCCGCCCTCGACCAGACGATCGTGTCCACCGCGCTGCCGACCATCGTCGGCGACCTCGGCGGCGCGGGGCACCTGTCCTGGGTCGTCACCGCCTACCTGCTCGCGGAGACCATCTCCACCGCCCTGGTCGGCAAGTTCGGCGACCTGTTCGGCCGCAAGCAGATGTTCCTGACCAGCGTGCTGATCTTCACGATCGGCTCGTTCTTCTGCGGGTTCGCCAACAGCATGACCTGGCTGATCCTGTGGCGGGGCGTGCAGGGCCTCGGCGGCGGCGGTCTGATGGTGACCGCGAGCGCGCTGATCGCCGACGTGATCCCGCTGCGCGACCGGGGCAAGTACCAGGGCGCGCTCGGCTCGGTGTTCGGCGTGGTCACCGTCATCGGCCCGCTGCTCGGCGGCCTGTTCGTGGACCACCTGTCCTGGCGCTGGGCGTTCTACGTCAACATCCCTGTCGCGGTCATCGTCCTGGCCGTCGCCGTGCCGGCCATCCCCGCCGTGCGCAGCGCGGTCAGGCCGGTCATCGACTACCTGGGCATCCTGCTGATCGCGCTCGGCGCCAGCGGCCTCACCCTCGTCACGAGCTGGGGCGGCACCACCTACCCGTGGGGCTCGCCGACGATCATCTGGCTCGCGGTCGGCTCGGTCGTCGCGCTGACGCTGTTCGTGTTCGTCGAGCTGCGCGCGGTCGAACCTGTGCTGCCCATGCTGTTGTTCCGCAACCCCGTGTTCACGGTCGCCGGCCTGATGAGCTTCATCGTCGGCTTCGCGATGCTCGGCGGCATCACCTACCTGCCCACCTACATGCAGTACGTGCAGGGCACCTCCGCGACCGTCTCGGGGCTGCGGATGCTGCCGATGGTCTTCGGCATCCTGCTGGCGTCGATCTTCAGCGGCACCGCGGTGAGCAGGACCGGCCGCTACCGGATCTACCCGATGCTCGGCGCCGCCGCCATGACCGTCGGCTTCTACCTGCTGTCCATGCTGGACGAGACCACCGGCCTGCTGCTGTCCTCGCTGTACATGTTTGTGCTCGGCGTCGGCGTCGGGCTCGGCATGCAGGTGCTGGTCATCGCCGTGCAGAACACCTGCGACTACGCCGATCTCGGCGTCGCCACCTCCGGCGTGACGTTCCTGCGGACGCTGGGCAGCTCGTTCGGCGTCGCCGTGTTCGGCACGGTCTACGCCAACAAGCTGACCACCAACCTCGCCGAGGCGCTCGCCGCGAACCCGCTGCCGCCGGGTGTCGATCCCCGGGTCGCGCAGAGCCCGCAGGCGCTGCACACACTGCCCGGCGCGCTGTCCGCTCCCCTGGTGCACGCCTACGCGGAGACGCTGCACGTGGTGTTCCTCGCGGTCATCCCCGTCGCGTTGATCGCCCTGGTGCTGTCGTTCTTCCTCAAGGAGGTGCCGCTGCGGGACACCGCGCGCGCGGCGGCGAGCGACATGGGCGACGGGTTCGCCATGCCGGCGTCCCCCGACTCGGACCAGGAGCTCGAACAGGCCATCGGGGCGCTGATGCGACGCGAGCGCGCCACCGTGACGACCGAGGTGCTGACCAGGTCGAGCTCCGAACTCGACGAGGCCGCCGCCTGGTGCGTGGTGCGGGTGCACCTGAGCCGGGACCGGCGCGGCGGGGCCGAGCTGACCGACATCGCCGAGCAGGTGCAGGTGCCGGCCGCGGTGCTGGCCCCGGCGTTCACCCAGGCCGTCGACGCCGGCTACCTGACCGGCGGCGACGGCAGGGTCGAACTCACCCCGACGGGGGAACGGGAGTTCCACAAGCTCGCCGAGGCGTGGCAGGGGTGGCTGACCGAGAAGCTGTCCGACTGGCGCCCCGGCGAACAGGCCGAGCTGACCGAGGCGCTGCGGCGGGTCGCCGGCCGGCTCGTCGGCGACCAGGCCGGCGACCGGGTGCCCGCGCACAGCCGGTAGGCGCAGGCGGCAGCCGCCCGCAGAAAATCGGGTCGAATTTCACCCATCTGGGTAAAGCGCGTCATGCGACCGACGGAACCTGGTCCGACCATATGGAGTGCCCAGCACAGGGAGGTCGGATCAATGGCGGCGGAACCCATCACGGTCAACTACGTCCCGGAAGGCGATGACTGGGCCGTCAGGGCCAGCACCGGCGGCCGGAGCCTCGACGCGCACGCGCCGGGGCTGATCGCCGCGCGGGACCGCGCGGACCAGCTCGTGGAGCAGCTGACCAAGGACACCAAGCAGGACGTCACCGTCGTGCACCTGCTCGAGGGCGACGCGCTCGCGTTCACCACGGCGTACCTGCACGCCAGGCACGGCCTCAGCGCCACAGGCCCAGGCCAGCCACCGGTCGAACCGGCGGCCCAGCCACCGGCCGAGACCCGCGACGCGCCAACAGCCGCCCCGCCCGAGGCCGCCACCGAGCCAACCAACCCTCCGCCGGCGGCCGAGCCCGTCACGGTGACCAAGACCGTCAGCCCTACCCAGATCGCCGATCCCACCGGGACCGCCGATCCCACCGGACCCGAAGGCGAGGACGCGACCGCCGACAAACCCGACGGATGACCGAGCGGGTAACAACCAGACGCGACCGGTCAATGGTCCGACCTAATCGAACAAGAAGCCGGCCGCAACACCTAGGATGACCCGTCAGGGGTGGGCAAGGACAGGCCAACAGGACCGAACGCGTGCGCCCTCCCCGATCGAGGAGGTGGCAGGGCCTTGGCGGCAGCGCCGTACGACGCCGGGTCTCGGACCGTGCAACGTGGTCGGCCCAGGGATGCCAGCAGGGATGACGCCCTCCGCAAGGCCGCGCTCGAGGTGATGGCCGAGGTGGGGTACCGGGCACTGACCATGGACGCGGTCGCGGCGAAGGCGCGGGCGGGCAAGGCGACGATCTACCGCAGGTGGGAGTCGAAGCTCGACCTGGTGATCGACACGTGCGCGCAGCTGGCCAACCAGAACCTGCCGTCGCCGGACACCGGTTCGCTGGCCGGTGATCTGCGGGAGTTCCTGCGCACGTTCGCGGCGTTCCTGTCCGGGCCGATCGGCAAGGCGGCGCAGGCGCTGGTCGGGGAGCTGCCGCACGAGCCGGAGCTGGCGGCCGCGTTCCGCGAGACGTTCCTGATCTCCCAGCGCGATGTGCTGCGGGGCATCCTGGACCGGGCCACCACGCGCGGCGAGGTGCGGGCGGACGCGCCGAGGGGCATGGTCGTCGAGCTTGCCGGCGCCGCGCTCACCTATCGGTTGATGCTGACCGGCGACCCGCTGGACGTGCCGTTCGTGGACCGCGTCGTCGACCAGGTGCTGCTGCCGCTGGTCGGTCAGCCGAGCTGACCCCGCCCGCGCCGGAGGCCCGGCGGGGACGGGGACGCGTCGGCTACCGGAACAGCTTGCGCAGCAGCGCGAACGCGAGCAGGGCGGCGACCGCGATCAGCGGGTAGCGGACCTTGGGCTCGTCCAGCTTCGCGCGCACGCTCGCCTTGCCGGACTCCACGAAGCGCTTCGGGTTCGCCCTGGTGCCCAGCTCGTCCAGGGTTGTCGCCAGCGCGTCGCGGGCCTGTTCGATCTCGCGCTGAATGGTGTCGGGGTCGCGGGCCACATGTCCTCCTAGCAGCGGTGCCTTCCGGCTGGGACCACGGTAGTTGACCGCCCCGAGCCCCGTGCCGTGACCCGCACGCCCCGCGCCGCTCGGATCGTCCCCCGGCACGACCCGCTCGTCGGCCGAGATAGGCTTCGTCCGCTCGGCCGCGCGCGGCCGGGCCTGGGGCCATAGCCCAATTGGCAGAGGCACACGGTTTAGGTCCGTGCCAGTGAGGGTTCGAGTCCCTCTGGCCCCACTCAAAGCCCCAGGTCAGCGCCTTGTCGGCCGGCGCGGCTCACAATCAGGTCGCCGGGTCTCCTCTGGATGTCGAGATCGGCGTGGCTGCTCCGTCCCAGAGGCAGATGCGGCCGGCGTGGCCGCAGCAGCGCACAGGGGAAGGGACAGTCATGCGAAAGCTCATCGTCCAGCAGTGGGTCACCGTCGATAACATCGCCGCGGAGGAGGACGGCGGCCTCAGCTTCGTGTCCGGGGAACCGTTCGACGACGAGGTCACCGACAACCCCTTCCAGAACAGCATGATGGCCTTCATCGACTCGGTCGACACGATGATCCTCGGCGCGAATACCTACAACGAATCCAAGGGCTACTGGCCCTTCGCCGAAGACCAGGGCGAGTGGGGCAGGAAGCTCAACAACCTCACCAAGTTCGTCGCCTCATCCACACTGGAGGACGCCCCCTGGGGCGACTTCCCCGCCGCGACCGTGACGCGCGACCCGGCCGCCACCGTCTTGGAGCTCAAGGAGCAGAGCGGCAATGACCTCTGGCTGTGGGGAAGCTTGACACTCATGCGCTCCCTGCTGGACGCCGGCGTCGTCGACGAGGTCCGGCTGCTGGTCTGCCCGGCGGCACGCGGCAAGGGAACCCGCGTCTTCGAGGATCGCCAGGACCTGAAGCTGGTCGAGGCGACCGGGTCCGACAACGGTGTGGTCCTCCTGCGGTATGAGATCAAGAAATGACGGTGTCACTCTCCGGGAAATCTCGGGCCACCAGCGCCCGCATCACCGCGCGGGAGTCAAGTTCGGTCAGCGGTGGAGATAGGCGAGCACGGCCAGGACGCGGCGGTTGTCGTCCTCGGACTCCGGCAGATGAAGCTTGCCGAAGATGCCCGCGATGTGTTTGGTGACCGCGCTGGCGGAGATCGTCAGCTGATGGGCTATGGCCGCGTTGGAGCGCCCCGCAGCGATCAGGCTCAGCACCTCGCGTTCGCGGGGGCTCAGTTCGGCCGTGCGGCCGCGCGCGTCCCCTCGGGTCAGCAGTTTGGCGACGACCTGCGGGTCCATCGCGATGCCGCCGCCTGCCACCGATTCGACCGCGTCGATGAACTGTCCGGTGTTGGACACTCTGTCCTTCAGCAGGTAACCGACCGCCCCTGCGCCGTCGGCGAGCAGTTCACGGGCGTAGAGCTGCTCCACGTACTGGGACAGCACCAACACCGGGAATCCTGGCCGCTGACGGCGCGCGTGGATCGCGGCCTGGAGGCCCTCGTCGGTGAACGTCGGCGGCAGCCGCACGTCGACGACCGCCACGTCGGGCCGGTCCTCGGCCAGCGCCCTGCGCAGCGCCGGGCCGTTGTCGACCGCGGCCACGACCGTGAAGCCGTGCTCGGTGAGCATGCGGACCAGCCCGTCCCTGATGAGGAACAGATCCTCGGCGACGACTACGCGGACCTGATCGCGCACGGCACCTCCAGCCGGATGCGGGTGGGGCCGCCGAGCGGGCTGTGGATGGCGATCGTCCCGTCAAAGACGGCCAGCCTGCTGTGGATGCCACGCAACCCGGTGCCACGGGCCGGATCGGCACCGCCGCCGCCGTCATCGACGACATCGCAGGTCAACACGCCGTTGCGGTAGTCAAGCGCGACGCGGACGGCCACCGCGCCGGCGTGTTTGCTCGTGTTGGCGAGCAGTTCGTTGACGGCGAAGTAGACGGCGGACTCGACCGGTGGTGTGGGCCGTCCCGGCAGCTCGGCGGACACGTCGACATCGAGCAGGGAATCCAGTGCCAGTGCGCGGATCGCGTCGGCGAGGCCCCGGTCGGCCAGTACCGGTGGGTGCACACCCCGCACCAGATCCCGCAACTCGTCCAACGCCTTGGCGGACGCCTCCCTCGCCACGGCCAGCAGCTCGCGGGCCGCCGCCGGATCTTCGTCGAACAGCCGCTCGGCATTGCCAAGCCCCATGCCCACCGCGACCAGCCGTGCCTGCGCGCCGTCGTGCAGATCGCGCTCGATCCTGCGCAGTTCCGCGGCCTGCGCGTCGACGCTGTCCGAGCGCGTCTCCACCAGCGTCTCGACCCGGTGTTCCAGCGCGGTCGTCCGCGACGGCCCGAGCAGCGCACCCGTCCAGCGGGCGCGCAGCCGCAGCAGTTTCGGACCGATGTAGAGGCCGAGCGCGATCAACGCGAGCCCGACCGGGATGGCCGCCAGCGCAGTGGCCGTCGAGGTCACGTGGATGACGCCGTAGGCGTTGGCACCGCCAGCCCGCGCATTGGCCTGCCACACGAACGGCTGCACCGCCACGCCGTACACCCCGTACAGCGGCATACCCAGCGCCAACGCCGCCGCCCAGGTGCCGATGATCGGTTCGAGGACCGCCCAGAGCACGTCTCGCCACGTCGTCCGCGCCTTCAGCAACGCGACCGCGCCCGTCTCGGGACCGTAGGGGCGCTCGATCTCCACGCCGACCCGCCCCGCCAGCCACCTGGCCGCGTCCGTGACCCGCCGCAGCAGCGACACTGCCGACGGGAACACGTACCTGCCGACGCCGACCAACATCAGCGCTGCGCTGGCGACGACCAGAACGGCGACGCCGATACCGACGACAGACAGGCAGAGCATGGCCAGCGCGCGAACCGGTGCCGCAAATCTCGTCCTCATCGCTGTCCCCCGTCCCGCTCCTGGCGGCATCTTCGCACTCTCATCCGGGGATCTCATGATCAGTCCCGGTGTCCCTTCCGCCGGGCAGCAGCCGGCCGGACAGCGGCCGACGTCACCAGGCCGATGACGCTCGCGACGCAGAGCCACGCGAACAGATCGCCGACCACGCCATAGACCGTCCACGTGCCTCTGGTCGGCACGGACACGATCATGCTCTGGTGCGTGGTGCTGAAGTAGTTCGTCCTGGCCAGGTTCGCGCCGTACGCGTCGACGGTGACCGCGATGCCGTTGCTGGTCTGCCGGACGAGGGTGTATCCGTTCTCCACGGCGCGAAACACCGCGTTCGCCGAGTGCGTGCGCTCGATGCCCTTCCAGTCGTTGGCCGGGACGAACATGATGTCGGCGCGGGCGCGCAGCGTCCCGGGAAAGTCGGCGTCGAAGCAGATCGCGTCGGCAAGCCTCCCGTACGGCGTCTCGGACACCGGCACGATTCCGTTTCCCGGCCGGAGATCTTCCATACCTGGCACCGGATGCGCCTTGTCAAAGGTCGACAGCACCTGGCCGTCGGGCGCCACGAGCACGGCGATGTCGCGTGAGCGCGGTTGCCCGTCGAGGACGACGACTATCCCCATGTCGAGATAGATCTGCTTCTCTCTGGCGAGATCCTGGGCTCGCCGCAGAAATCCCGCGAGGTCCTCGTCGAGCACGACCGCGGCGCCCTCCGGCCACGCCACGATCTTCGCGCCACCGTCGGCCTCGATCCGGCTGGTGGCGAACAGGTCGTCACTGAGCGCCGCAAAAGCGTTACGCAGCACCGGCTTCTGCTCGGGTAGCACCTGCGGAGTGTGGAAGTTGTCGATCGCCCGCATCCGGTTCTCGGCCTCGATCGACGGGCTGATCCCGGCGACACGGACCAGACTCGGCGCTGTCGGCGCCAAGGCGAGACGCAGACCACCGCCGAGTAGGACGAGCCCGAGCACCGAGACGAACGACAGCGTGACCGCCCGGATCGACGGCCAGCTCAGCCGGCGTTCCAGCATGACGTTGACGACCGGCGCGGCCCAGGCCATCAGAAAGCTGATCCCGTAGATGCCGGTGACGGACGCGAGTTGCAACAACGGCAGGTTCGCCGACTGTGTCCCGGCCAGGGGCCCGAAAATCGTCCCAAGCGGGCTCACCTCCGCGACCAGGAACTCCACGGATGCCCGCGCCGCGGGGAAGACCAAGGTGGCGAGGAACGGATTCAACCGCAGAAAAAGCAGCCGGTCGGCCAGCAGCGGAACACTCAGGACCAGGTTCAGGATCAGGCAACCGAGCAGGATCGACAGCACATCGAGCTGGCCGGCGGCCGCGACCTGGACGACCGTCACCGCCGATGAGGACAGCACGACACACCCGACTCCGGCGAGCACACCGGAGCTTCGGGTGAACCGCATCAGGCCGATGGAGAACAGCCAGCCGGCGAGCGGAATCGACCATTCGCTGTTCGTGCCGACCAGCCCGAGTGCGATACCCGCCGCCAGCCAGAGGTATTTCCACCAACCGGCGGCGAAGGAGATGTTTGCCATGCACCAGAGCCTCGCCGAGCACGCGGCCGCTGCCAGTGCGGCTGACTCTCCACTTGCCCTGTAGTTATCTCCACCCCAGCCTCGCGGAGGGCCGGTTACACGTCGAGCATCCTGGCGAGCACTGAGCGGACGGCCGCGAGCTGGTCGTCGTCGAGCTTTCCGACTGGTTCGGTGCCGACCAGTCGGGCGGCCGAGAGGGTGCGGACCTGTTCGGTGATAGCCCAGCCGGTTTTGTGGCCAGGCAAGGAGATCTCGACGCGGTGCAGCCAGCCGCGGCGCTCGACAGAGGTCAGTGGCAGCACGCTCAGCAGTTCGCCGCGGACCAGCCTGAGGTGGAACGCCGAGGACACGACGACCGCCGGGCGGGCCTTGCCCTGCTCGCGGCCCGCGACGGGTTCGAGATCGACCCGCCACACCTGCCACGGCTCGATCCGGACGGTCACCCGGAGACCCGCTCGTCCCACGTGTCGGCAACGGGCACCGCGGCCCTGTCCCACCCGTCGGCCTCGGCGAGGTACGCCGACCAGCCTGCCGGGTCGGTTGACCGGAAGAGGTCCATCGCCGCGATGGCCTTGGCTTCCCAATGCTCGTCGAGGAGCCGGTTCAGGGTCTCCTCCGCGGTGGCGCCGCTGAAATCCTCGGCTGCCACCTCAAGCACCCGATCCCGGGTCCGTTCGCTCACCCGCAACATCGCCGCCATACCGCCGAGTATACAGAACTGTAAACAGCCGGCGGCGCACGGCACGTCACCGCCGGCTCGCCTCCAGGTGTCTTGGCAGGCGGCCCGTTTTCTTGCAGGCTTATTGCAGTAGACGAGCTGGGGGCGAGATGACCGACGTGCACGACGGGACGCGGAGCGACGCGACTGACCAGGACCCCGGCCAGGGGGCCGACCGGGACGTGCTGCGCGCCTGGGTCGATGGATGGGTCCTGTCGCGCGGCGCGTCCGCGCCCGTCGAGGAGCCGTGGGGGTTCCGGATCGAGGTCGGCAGGCCGAACCACGTGCGCCGGTACGTGCTGCCGACGGCAGATCCGGCCGTGCTGCGGGAGCTTGCCTCAACGATCGACACGCCGGGGGCCTGGCTGAAGGTGTGCGCGCCGGCCGACGCCGTCGCGCCGCTGCTGACCGACGGCTGGTCGATTCCCACCGACGAGTACCTGATGGCGACGGCGCTGCGGCCGACCGAGGCGGCACCGCCCGCCGGGTACTCGGTGCGCAGCACGACGACGGGTGGCATCACCGAGGTCCAGGTGCTGGCGGCCGACGGTGAGACCGCGGCCACCGGCCGGATCGCCAGCACGGGGTCGACCGCGGTCTTCGACCAGATCTCCACCGACCCGGCCCATCAGCGTCGCGGCCTCGGCCGCCTGATGATGGCCAGCCTCGGCAACAGCGCTGCCGCGAGGGGCGCGACCATGGCCGTGCTCGGGGCCTCGCGCGAAGGGCGCGAGCTGTATCTCGCGCTGGGTTGGACGCTGCACTCGCCGCTCACCCCGGCGGTGTTCCGGCCGCCGTCGGCGGCGTGACCACCGCGCGGCACGGAAACGGGCCCGCGGCGGGCCTGACCTGCATGGCCGATTCACGCCAGCATCAGATGGTTTAACGGACAACTATTGAGTCGTGGCCGGAACGAACCGGAACACCACGCCGAAGCAGTTGACCGTAAGGATTGGCATGTCGTCTCGTTTTCAGTCCAAGGTTGTCGTGATCACCGGTGGCACCTCCGGCATCGGCAGGGCCGTCGCGGAGCGGGTGGCCGCCGAGGGCGGCGCGGTCGTGCTCGGCGCCCGCCGCAAGGACGTCGGCGACGAGGTCGTGGCCGGCATCCGCGCGGCGGGCGGCGAGGCGCTGTTCGTGCCGACCGACATGACCGTGGAGGCCGACGTCGCCGCGCTTGTCGGCGCGGCCGTCGCGGAGTTCGGTCGGCTCGACGGCGCGGTCAACAACTCGGGCAGCATCAACGCGTTCGGGCCGGTGCAGGACATCGACGAGGCCGGCTGGCGCGCGGACCTCGACCACAACCTGAGCAGCGTCTTCTACGGCCTCAAGCACCAGATTCCAGCCATGATCGCCTCCGGCGGCGGCTCGATCATCAACAACGCCTCCAACCTCGGCGTGGTGGGCATGGGCTCGGTCTCGCCCTACGTGGCCGCCAAGCACGGCGTGGTCGGCCTGACCCGCGCCACCGCGCTGGAGACCGCGACGCAGGGAGTGCGCGTCAACGCCATCATCCCCGGCGCGACGGACACCCCGGCGTTCCGGTCCTCGATGGGCGCCACCCCGGAGGGCGAGGCGCAGGTCGCCGGGCTGCACCCGATGGGCAGGATCTCCCAGCCGGAGGAGATCGCCGCCCTCGTCGCATTCCTGCTCAGCGACGAGGCGTCCTTCGTCACCGGCGCCGCGCTCGCCGTCGACGGCGGCTTCACCGCGCAGTAGGACGGTGACGTGGGGTCTGGCACGAGGGCGCGCGCCTGGTGCCCGCCCCAAACCCCTCTGCCGACGGGGAAATGCGATGCCCGGACCCGGGTCCGGGCATTACCGTCCTGCCATGTTCCAGCCCGAGTACCCGATCACCACCACCCGCCTGCTGCTCCGCCCGTTCACGGCGGACGACCTGCCCGGCCTGCACGACATCTACTCCCGCCCCGACGTCGTGCGGTACCTCTACACCGAACCGCACACCATCGACCAGACGCGGGAGCTGCTCGCTGCGTGGTACGACTCGACGCGGCTGGCCGCCCAGGGCGACACGCTTCGGTGCGCGGTGCTGCGGCGCGACACCGGCAGGCTCATCGGCGAGGTGATGCTGCGTTGGGTGAGCGCCGAGCACCAGCAGGGCGAGATCGGGTTCGTCTTCCACCCCGACCACCACGGCATGGGGTTCGCCGCGGAGGCGTCGCGGGAGCTGCTGCGGATCGCGTTCGCCGAGCTGGGACTGCACCGCGTCGTCGGCCGCTGCGACGCTCGCAACACCGCGTCCTCCGGGCTGCTGGAACGGCTCGGCATGCGCAGGGAGGCGTTGTTGGTGGAGAACGAGTTCGTGAAGGGCGAGTGGTGCGACGAGCTCAACCTCGCCATCCTGGCGCGGGAGTGGGGCTCCGCACGGGAGGCCTGATTCGCTGGCCAGGCGACACCACGACGGACCGGGGGCAGACGTCAGGCGGGCTGTTCCAGTGGCAGGCCGGCGTAGGTCGCGGCCCGCGCGAGAGTCCTGTCGTAAGTGATGAACGAGGACAACTCCGGCCCGATCTCCAACGCGCACACCAGGTGGATGGCATCGAGCGAGCCGAGGTGGGGATCGTCCGCGTGTATCCCCGCGCGCAGGAACGTGGTGGTGTCGACGATGATGCGATCGACCCGGTCAAGGAGCTCGCCAGCGGCCGCCAGCCGATCGTCGAGCACAGCAGGGTCGACGGTCAGTTGACGCTGCGCGTCATAGCAGGACCGGCGTGCGACCCGGACCACTTCGGTGAGCGCGAGTTCGCAGGTGACGATCGCCTGCTCTCGTCCGCTCAGGCAGCGCACAAGGGCTTGAGTCTCCTTCTCGGTCACGATCAGCTTGACCATCGCGCAGGAGTCCAGGTAGATCACGCGCGCTCCTGCGCACGCATCTCCACCAGCAGTTCCGACAGTGTCGGTCCGTCCTCGACCGGAGGCAACGGCGTCCACCCGCTCAGTCCCTGTGTGTGGGAGGGGCGCAGCCTCCCCGTGGCGATGAGTTCGGCCCGGCGACGCTCGCCCGGTGTCAGTGGCAGGAGCCAGGCAACCGGAAGACCGTTGTTCGTGATGGGAACGGCACGGTCGAGTCGACCGACCTGGTCAGCGGTGAGTTTGCCCAGTTCGCGCATGGTCACTGAGCGGACCTCGTCGACACGGTGGTCCGCACCATGGTGCCCCGTGCCACTGCGGTCCGGGTCGGGCCGGCCTGAATTCGATGCCGCCATGCCCTACATATTACCAAGATGCCCGACACTCGACGTGAGCGTCGGACACCCAGGAGGACACGGGCCGTGGTCCAGGTACTCGTCCATCACGGTCGGTGATGGCCAGGTGCTATGCGCGGGCTCGTTGTCGCCGGCGTGCCCTCGGGCCTAGCGTGGCGACGCTCGGCGGGACGCCATCGCGCGCCGTAGCCGAGCGAGGCTCCCCCGGGAAACCTCGCCACCCGCCCGGTCGTTGTTTCCCGGGGGAGCGCCCCGGCGCGGGGCGTCCTCGGCGTGCGAGCATCTGTCCATGCCGGACGACGAGGACGAGGACTTCGAGGACTTCACGGGCGAGGACGTCGAGTTCGAGGTGTCCGAGGACCTGCACACCGTCTGCCACCTGTGTGGCGGCGCGGGATTCATCGCCAATCCGGTCCTCGCCGTCATCGGCGGCGCGCCGCGCACGATCGACAACGGCCGTCCCTGCCCCGCCTGCGACCAGGTCGGCCACCTGCCCGGCCTGGTGCCGCCCGCCTGAGCGCCCCGTCACAGGACGCGGCGGAAGCTGGGGGCGCGCGACGGCGTTGACCCGTTCATGAGCCGACTTCGCGACGTGCCGGTATCCGTCCTCGACCTCGCGCCGATCACCAGCGGATCGACCGCGCGACAGGCCCTGCTCAACACGCTTGACCTGGCCAAACACGTCGAGGCGCTGGGCTACACGCGCTACTGGCTCGCCGAGCACCACAACATGCCCGGCATCGCCAGCTCGTCGCCCGCAGTGCTGATCGGCCACGTCGCGGCGGCCACCTCGACGCTCCGGGTCGGCTCCGGCGGGGTGATGCTGCCCAACCACCCGCCGCTGGTGGTAGCCGAGCAGTTCGGCATGTTGGAGGCGCTGCACCCCGGCCGCATCGACCTCGGCATCGGGCGCGCGCCCGGCACCGACCAGGTGACCGCGCGGGCGCTGCGCCGGTCCACCGACGCGCTGTCCGCCGAGGACTTCCCCCAGCAGCTCACCGAGCTGGTGCGGCACTTCGACGAGCCGGCCCCCGGCGAGCCCGCGCCGAAGATCGTCGCGGTGCCCGCCGCCGGCAACCGGCCGCCGCTGTGGCTGCTCGGGTCGAGCGGCTACAGCGCGCAGGTCGCCGGGATCCTCGGGCTGCCCTTCGCCTTCGCGCACCACTTCAGCGCCGAGAACACGCTGCCGGCGCTGGCGCTGTACCGGTCCTCGTTCCGGCCGTCGGCGGAGCTGGACAAGCCCTACGCGATGGTGGCGGCCTCGGTGATCGTCGCGGACACCGACGAGCGGGCGCGGTTGCTGGCCGCACCGGGCGGTCTCGCGTTCCTGCGGCTGCGGCAGGGCAGGCCCGGCCTGTTCCCAAGCCCGGAGGAGGCCGCCGAGTACCCGTACACCGCGCTGGACGAGCTGGCGATCGAGGACCGGATGTCCAGCCAGATCATCGGCGGCCAGGACACGGTGGACCGGGAACTGGCCGAACTGCTGGCGGCGACCGAGGCCGACGAGCTCATGGTCACCACGATGGTGCACGACCACGGTGACCGGCTGCGGTCGTACGCGTTGCTGGCCGAACTGGCCGGTCGGTCCGTCGCGGCCAACGCCTGAGGGGCTTTCGTCCCGGCAGGCCGATCCGCCAGCACCTCCCCCGCAATCGGGCGTTCCGCCCTGGTGGCGGGGGTGCGCGGGGTGCTGGCGGATCTCGGTGAGCCGAGGCTCAGCGACCGGGTCGTGCGGCGACCGCCCAGGGATAGCGGCGACTCGACCCACCACCAAGCTAGGCGGCACGACGGCGAATCGCACGGATTGCCCCCATTCGGGCTCACCCACCCCGGTGAGATATCCAGCCACCCGGCGGAGTGACACGGGCGCGTGGATGCTGACGGACCGCGACCATCGGCCGAAGAATCCCCCGGACGCCGAAAACACTCGCCGAACCGGCCGCAAACATAGTCCGAACGGGTGAACCCGGTGATTGGGTGTAGCAACCCATGCACCGAACGCGATTCCACAATCGAGCGCGCACGCCCCCCGACGCGCTCGTCAACTCCCGCCGGTTGGCGGTCGACCGGGCACACGCCCGGCGGGTCGTCGAACCGGCCAACGTGGGCGGCATCCGTTGTGGTGTCGCCCACGTTGCGAGTGGCCACTCATCACGGCTTGGCCACAGGCTGGCACCAGGTGCAAATCGGACCCTCATCCGAGTCCACTCTTTCCCCGACAGACCGCCAAGGTGGGGGCAAGTCCCGTCGACCACCTCGGGACGGGAAAGGGGACGTTCGTGAGGATCGTCAGGCTGGCCGTCGCCGTGTGCCTGACTGTCGTCGTCGCCGGGTGCGCTGGCCAGCAGGAGCCAACCGCGTCATCGGCCCCGAACAGCTCGACGTCCAGGACGGCATCCGGCCAGCGCGGGGAGTCCCCGGCGACGAGCGGGCCGACGGCCTTCGGCGTGCAGCGGCTGTGGACCAACGGCATGTCCATCACCATCTCGCCGCCCAAGTCGCTCAAGCCGAGCGACACCGCGTTTCCGCAGGCCCCGCGCGCCGCGCTGTTCGAGGTGACCATCACCAACGGGACCACGCTGCCGTACAAGCCGTCGCAGCTGTCGCTGCGGGCCACCGTCGCCGGCAAGCCGGCCCAGGAGATGGTGGACTCCGCGCAGGGACTCAACGGCGTCGCGGCGGCCGGGCAGGAGGTGCCGCCGGGCAAGGCGAGCACCATCACCCTCGCGTTCGCCATGCCGGACAAGCAGGTGGACGTGCAGGTCACCGTCCAGCCCAACGCGGCGGCCCAGGAGCCGAGCGCCGTGTACGAGGGCCAGGCCTGACGAGTCGGCGGGGCAGAAAGCGACGGCCGCACAAGGCGCACCGCGGGCCTGATCGCCCGGCCGTCGGCGTGGCGCAGTAGCGTCGAGGCCATGACCGAACAGAAGCGCCTTTCCGCCGGCGACCAGGCGCCGGCGTTCACCCTGAAGGACAGTGAGGGCAAGCAGGTCTCACTGTCGGACTTCCAGGGCCGTTCCGTGGTCGTCTACTTCTATCCGGCGGCCGGCACCCCGGGATGCACCACGCAGGCGTGCGACTTCCGGGACAACCTCGGCGAGCTGTCCGAGTCCGGCTTCGACGTGCTGGGCATCTCCCCGGACAAGCCGGAGAAGCTGGCCAAGTTCCGCGACGAGGAGGGCCTGAACTTCCCGTTGCTGTCCGACCCCGACCGGTCGGTGCTGGCCGGGTGGGGCGCGTTCGGCGAGAAGCAGAACTACGGCAAGACCGTGGTCGGCGTCATCCGCTCCACGTTCCTCGTCGGCCCGGACGGAAAGATCGTCAAGGCCATGTACAACGTGCGCGCGACCGGCCACGTCGCCAAGCTGCTGCGCGAACTGCCCGCCTGACCCAACCGGTTCACTCGTTCGCAGGCTTGCCAGCGAACGAGCCGCCATCCAGGCTCCCCCGAGTCCGACCGGTTTCCCCGGTCGAACCCGGGGGAGTTCTGTTTCGGTTGAGGGGGCACGACATCAGCATCGAGACGTCGCTGGTCAAGGTGGGACAGGCCGTGACCAAGCAGCTCGCGCTGACCTGGTTCGCCGGCCGCAAGGCCGACAGTCGCCGGGGCAAGGACCTGCACCGGCTGGTCCGGGCGAGGTTTCCCTTGCCGGACAACCAACGCAAGGTCTTCTCCTCGCTGTGGAAGACCGACGATGACATCGCGGCGAGACTCGCCCCGGCCTGCGCGCGGGCGGCGCACGGACTGCCCGACAACGAACGCGACGCGGCGCTGGACGCGGTGGCCGACGCGTTGGAGGACGCCGAACTGAGCGACGCGGCCCTGTTCGCCGTGGATCTCTCGCCCGAGGCGTTGGCCGACGAGGTGCGGCGACAGGCGCCGATCGGGCGGGCCGGACTGTCCGACGGCGCGACCCGGCTGTACGAGACGGCGCTGGACCGGGCCTGCATCGTGCTCGTGCACCTGGTCAGGGAGTTGCCGGAGTTCAACGCGGCGACGGCCGTGGAGACGTTGGGGCGACTGGGTTCCCTGCTGTCCACAGTGGACGAGATGTTGGCGCGACTGCCCGAGCGGAGCCTGGACGCGCCGAGCGGGACGGACGAGGACGAGCTGTTCCGGCGACGGTATTTCCAGGCGATGGTCCGGGCCCACGACCGGCTGGAGGTCATCGGCCTCACCACCCACAGCTACGAGCCCCGGACGACGCTCAGCGTGGCGTACCTGAGCCTCACGGTGAGCGAGGAGAACGACCGGGACGGTCCGCAGCGGCCGTCCCGGCCACGCGAGGACTGGCGCGGGGAGAACCTTCGCGTGGAGGCAGCGCTCGGTGAACACCAGCGCGTCGTGCTTCGCGGCGAGGCCGGCGCCGGCAAGTCCACGCTGCTCCGCTGGCTCGCCATCAACGCGGCGAAGGGCTCCTTCGCGGGCGCGCTCGGGCACTGGAACGAGCACGTGCCGTTCCTGGTGAAGCTGCGCGAGTTCGCGGACAAGCCGCTGCCGAGGGTCAACGAGCTGCTGAGCCTGCCGAGCACGCCCGAGTGCGGACCGGCGCCGGACGAGTGGGCGCACCGCCAGCTCGACTCGGGTCAGGCACTGCTGTTGGTGGACGGCGTTGACGAACTCCAGCGCGAGCAACGCGACGCGGTGCGGCACTGGCTGCGCGGCCTGCTGAGCAGCTACCCGCACATCCTGGTGGTGGTCACCTCCCGGCCGACGGCCGTGACACCGAAATGGCTGGCGCACGAGGGTTTCCACTCGGTTGAGCTGGAATCGATGAGTCTCGCCGACGCGCGGGAATTGCTGCGCCGCTGGCACAAGGCGCTGCTCGATTCGGCTCCCAGCGTTGACCTGCTGCCCTGTCCGCCGGACGAGATCGCCGAGCACGAACGAACGCTGCACGGTCAGCTCCGGTCGCGTTCGCATCTGCGGGCGCTCGCACGGAGTCCGCTGCTGTGCGCGATGCTCTGCGCGCTGAACCTCGACCGGAAGGGCCAGTTGCCGAGAGAGCGGCAGGCGCTCTACGCGGCAGCGCTGGACATGCTGCTGGAGCGGCGGGACGCCGATCGCAACGTGGCCAGCGCCGGAGGTGTGCGGCTCACAAGGACGGAGAAGCAGGCGCTGCTGCGGGAGTTGGCCTGGTGGCTCAACGAGAACGGCCGCAGCCAGATGTCCTGGGACCAGGCGGTCGGCCGGCTGCGCGCGCGCCTCCAGAGCATGCCCAACGTGCACGAGGAGCCGGAAGTCCTGCTGCGGCACCTGGTCGAGCGCAGCGGGATCGTGCGCGAGCCGGCGGTCGGTCGCGTCGACTTCGTGCACCGGACGTTCCAGGAGTACCTGGCCGCCGAGGAGGCCGTGCAGCGCGACAGCATCGACCTGTTGGTGGGGCACGCGCGATCGGACCTGTGGCGCGAGACGGTGTTGATGGCCTGCGCGCACGCCAACCCCGAGCAGCGCGGGCTGTTGTTGGTCGGCCTGCTGGACGAAGCCGACCAGGCGACCCCGAAGACGGCGCGACAGTTGCGACTGCTGGCCGCCGCCTGTCTGGAGACCGTGGTGGAGGTGGAGCCCGCCGAGGTCATCACTCGGATCATCGAGTGCGTGCGCGGCCTGGTGCCGCCCAGAAGCATCAGGGAGAGCCGGTCGCTGGCCACGGTCGGGATACGGCTGCTCGACTTCCTGCCGGACAGCCTGGATGGGCTGAGCAATGCGCAGGCTGCGGCGACCGTGCGCGCCGCCGTGCTGGTCAACGGGCCGGAGGTGTTGCCGGTGCTGGCCCACTTCGCGCGCGATCCGCGCGACGGGGTCCAGTCTGAGCTGATCAAGGGCTGGGACTACTTCGATACCGGCCGCTATGCCGAACTGGTTCTGGCCGACGCTCCGCTCGAACGCAACGAGCAGGACGAAGACGGAGCCGTGTTCCTCACCTCAACGGATCCGGTGTCGCATCTGCACAGGTTGCGACACCTTCGAACTCTTTATCTAACCGCGCCGAGCGACGTTCAAATCGATCAGGAAGTGCACCTCATCAGCACGATGGAGCGACTGCGTGGACTACATCTGACCGCATTTCGCGCACCGGCCACGCTCTACGAACTGGCGCGGCTGAGCAGACTACGTCAACTGACCTTCAACTTCAGCGGCGGGCTCGCTGACATCGACTTTCTGACCGAATTGCCCCAGCTCAGTGACATAGAAATCGTCGCAGGCGATCTCGGTGATCTCGGTTCGCTGCGAACAATGAAGCAGTTGGAACAGCTTTCCATCCTCGATGGCGTGAAACTTTCCTCAATCGCCGCCTTGGGTGACCTTCCACGGCTGCGCCACCTGACTCTCTGGCATTGCCTCATCAGGGATCTCTCGCCGTTGGCGGACATCCCTACCCTCACCAGCTTGCTACTCGGCAACTGCCCGCAGCCGGTCGACCTGCGGCCACTCGCCGATTGCCAAATGAGGATCGTGCTCGATTCCGGTACCGCAGTCACAGGTGTCAGCGAACTCGGCGACGGTGTGCACGTGTTCGGTCGTACTGGGGAACGGATCTATGCAGACTGGCCGTAGCCGGAGGTCGGGGCCGGCAGCGCGCCGGCCCCGACCAACCGTGGTGCCTAGTCCTCCGTCAGCCGCCGCAACTGCGGCAACAACAACCGCAGCGCCCGTCCCCGGTGCGACATGGCGTCCTTCTCCGCAGGCTCCAGCTCCGCCGAGGTGACCTCGAAACCCTCCGGCAGGAAGATCGGGTCGTAACCGAAACCGTTGGCGCCGCGCGGTTCCCGGGTCAGCGAGCCCCGCCACTCGCCGCGCACCACGACCTCGACACCTGAGGGCAGCACCAGAGCCGCCGCGCAGACGAAGGCCGCGCCCCTGCGGTCGTCGGGAACATCGCCGAGCTGGGCCAGCACCAGGTCCAGGTTGGCCGGGTCGTCGCCGTGCTTGCCGGACCATCGCGCTGACAGCACGCCTGGCATGCCGTTCAACGCGTCCACGGACAGGCCGGAGTCGTCCGCCACGGACGGCAGGCCCGTCGCCTCCGCCGCGTCCCGCGCCTTGGCCAGCGCGTTGCCCTCGAAGGTCGGCTCGGTCTCGGGGGCCTCGGGGAACTCGACCACCGCGTCGAGCCCGATGATCTCGATGCCGCGCACGTTCTCCGTGTCGAGGATGCGGCGCAGTTCACCCAGCTTCTTCGCGTTGCGGGTGGCCAGCAGCAGCTCGGTCACGACGCCCTGCCCTTCCCCGGCTTTGGCGTCGGCAGCTCGCCCGGGTAGGGCAGGGCCAGCGCCTCGGCCTGCTTGCGGCTCAGCTCCGCGCACCCGGCCAACGCCAGGTCCAGCATCCGGTCCAGGGTCGACCTGGCGAACGTCGCGCCCTCGCCGGTGCCCTGCACCTCGACGAACGTGCCGGCGTCGGTGGCCACCACGTTCATGTCCACCTCGGCCCGCGAGTCCTCCTCGTAGGGCAGGTCGAGCCGCACCCTGCCGTCCACCACGCCGACGCTGACGGCCGACACGGCGCAGGACAGCGGCTGCGGGTCGGCGAGCCGGCCTGCGGCCCCCAACCAGGTGATGGCGTCGGCGAGCGCCACATAACCGCCGGTGATCGCGGCCGTGCGAGTGCCGCCGTCCGCCTGGATCACGTCGCAGTCGATGACGATCGTGTTCTCGCCGAGGGCGGCGAGGTCGATGCAGGCACGCAGCGAGCGGCCGATCAGTCGGCTGATCTCGTGCGTGCGCCCCCCGATCTTGCCCTTGACCGCCTCGCGGTCACTGCGCGTGTGCGTGGCCGACGGCAGCATCGAGTACTCGGCGGTCACCCAGCCGAGCCCGGATCCCGCCCGCCACCTCGGCACACCTTCGGTGACGCTGGCCGCGCACAGCACCCGCGTGTTGCCGAACTCCACCATGACCGAGCCGGCCGGCCACTGTTGGAAGCCGCGCGTGATCCGAATGTCGCGCAGCGCGTCGTCGTTCCTGCCATCGGTTCTCACCACGTCGTTAGCCTAGGGTGCCCTTTCAGTGAACCACCGATGGCCCACCGGCGTAGGGACTGGCATGGCACAAGCGGAACAACTCGTGACCGTCTTCGGCCTACCCGCGCACCCGCTGCTGGTGCACGCCGTGGTGGTGCTGCTGCCGCTGGCCTCGGTCTGCGCGATCGGCCTTGCCGTGCGCGCCACCTGGCGGCGCAAGTACGGCTGGCCCGCCCTGATCCTCACGGCGCTCGCGGTCGGGGCGGTGCCGCTGGCGCAGCAGGCAGGCGAGCAGCTGCGGGACAGGCTCGCCTCGGTGCCCAACCCGCTGATCAAGCAGCACGCCGACATCGGCACCGAGCTGCTGCCCTACGCGATCGGTTTCCTGGTCGCCGTGGTCGTGCTGCTGGTCGCCGGCCGCCTTGCGGACCGGGAGCGGGCGGCCGACGCCGAGCCGGCCGGGGACGGCGGCCAGACCACCACGACCATCCCGAGGACGTGGCGGCGGATCGCGCTGCTGGTCTCGGTCCTGGTGGTGGCCGCCGCGGTGGCGACCACCGTGCAGGTGGTGCGGATCGGGGACAGCGGCTCGCGCGCGGTGTGGACGGGCGTCGGCGGCTAGGCAGCGCGGTTGTCCGGGCAACCGGACTAGGACGTGATGGCCAGGGGCGCCGGGGTCGACTTCTTCAGCGTCCTGGTGACGGTGCACAGCTGCTCGACGGCCCGGCGCACGGCCTTGACCAGGTGCTCGCGCTGCTCGGGGTCGAGCGCGGACAGGTCGACGTCGAGGCCGACCAGCACCTCGTCCAGCTCGTGCGCACCGTGCTGGCGGACGCCCTCCGCGGTGGCCTCGAACCGCGCGTCCTCGCCGACCCGCCGGACGACCAGTTCCTCCGCGGTGACGGCCGCGCAGCCCGCCGCGGCGGCGAGCAGCAGCTCCACCGGCGTGAACGAGCCCTCCTGGCCAACCCGGCCGATGCGCACCGACGCGCCCCGGTCGTTCGCGGCGACGAAGCTGTGCTGTCCGGTGCGCTCCACCTGGACGGAAGCGTTTGCCATCGGGCTCTCCCCCACCTCGCGCGGCGATCGTGTCCAGTCAGAAAACCGCCGGGCCGGGGACCGTTGTTCCCCGGCCGGATCGGGAGTACCGGACATCACTCAGGCCGCGGTGACCGCGCCGAGCCTCGGGCCGAGGAACCGGGTGGCGAGCTTGGCGAAGGGGGCCGCGGGGCCGGTGGCCAGGAACTCGTGCTCCGCAGGTCCGTCCTCGGGGTCGCGCCCGCTGAACAGGTCCAGCTCGGTGAGCACCCGCACCACGTCCTTGACGGTCTCCTCCGCGCTGGACACCAGGGTCACCCCGTCGCCCATGACGATCTGGAGCACGCCGGTCAGCAGCGGGTAGTGCGTGCAGCCGAGCACGAGCGTGTCCACCTCGGCCTGCTGCAACGGCTCGAGGTAGCCCTGGGCCAGCCCGAGGACCTGCCGGCCGGAGGTGATGCCACGCTCGACGAAGTCAACGAACCTCGGGCAGGCGACGCTGGTGACCCTGATGTCGCGGGCGGCGGCGAAGGCGTCCTCGTAGGCCCGCGAGCTGATCGTCCCCTTGGTGCCGATCACGCCGACCCGGCCGGAGCGGGTGGTGGCCACCGCGCGGCGCACGGCCGGCAGGATCACCTCGACGACCGGCACGTCGTAGCGTTCGCGGGCGTCGCGCAGGCAGGCCGCCGACGCCGTGTTGCAGGCGATCACGAGCAGCTTGACGCCGTCGTCGACCAGGCGGTCGAACACCGCGAGGGCGTTGCTGCGGGCCTGCGCGATGGGCAGCGGGCCGTACGGGCTGTTCGCCGTGTCGCCGATGTAGCGGACGCGCTCCCCCGGCAGCTGGTCCATGATCGCCCTGGCCACCGTGAGTCCGCCGACTCCCGAGTCGAAGATTCCGATCGGCGCGTCGGCAGAGATGGTCACGCCGCGAGATTACCCGGAGCCGGTCCCGTCGCGACCGTCCTGGCCGCGCGCACCCGGCTCGCCCTCGCCGCGAGGAACGCCATGAGCAGCCCGGCCAGCGCGCCGAACAGGTGCGCCTGCCAGGAGATCTGCTGGTCGCCCGGCAGCAGCCCCCACAGCACGCCGCCCCAGTAGAAGAACAGCACCGCGGCCACCAGGATCTGCTTGAAGCTGCGGTTGAAGATGCCCCTGACCAGCAGGAACGCCAGCCAGCCGAAGGCGAGACCGGACGCGCCGATGGTGACCGTGCCGGCGTCGCCGGTCAGCCAGACGCCGATGCCGCTGACCAGCCAGATCACCGTGGTGACCACGATCCACTGGGCGAGCCCGCCCGCCATCGCGAGGAACCCGAACACCAGCACCGGGATGGTGTTGCCGGCGAGATGCGCCCAGCCGTCGTGCAGCAGCGGCGCGAACAGCACGCCGTCGAGGCCGGACAGCTGGCGCGGCTTGACGCCGAACGACCGGTCGAGCGAGCCGTGGAAGCCGGCCACATCGACGAACTCGATCAGATACAGCAGCGCGGTGAACGACACCAGCACGACCGCCGCCTGCATCGGTCGGGGCGGCAGCACCCGGTTCGCCGGCCGGTTCGGCGTCTGCTTGGCGGGTAGTTGGTCCACGACATCGAGGTTACGTGCGGTTATCCGCTCCCGGGTCCGGGAAACACCCGGATTTCACCCTGATGCCGAGTGGTGGCCGGACCGAGATCCCGAGTGGGACCCCGGTCAGACGACGATGGCGGGCGGCGGGTTCTTGGCGGCTTCCTTGCGCAGGTCCCGCGCCACGCCCCAGGCGGCCAGCACGCCGCCGAGAGCGCCGAACAGGTGGCCCTCCCAGGAGATGCCCGGTTGGCCCGGCAGCATCCCGAGCAGGACCCAGCCGTAGAGGGCGAACACCGCGACGGCGATGCCGATCTGCGTGACGCTGCGCGCGAACAGGCCCCTGACCAACAGGTAGGTGAGGTAGCCGAAGATCAGCCCGGACGCGCCGATGTGCACGCCGTCGTGGCCGAACACCCAGACGCCGAGACCGCCGGTGAGCCAGATGATCGTGGTGACACCGAAGAACTTGCCGAGCCCGAGCGAGGTGGTGAGGTAGCCGAGCACCAGCAGCGGCAGCGAGTTGCCGAACAGGTGCTGCCAGCTGCCGTGCAGCAGCGGCGCGAACAGCACGCCGTCCCAGTGCGAGAAGTCGCGCGGGATGTCACCGAAGCCGAGCAGCCCGTAGTTCGTGATCACGTTGAGCACCTGGATCACGTACAGCAGCGCGAGGAAGCCGAGGATCACAACGGCCGCCTGCACCGGGTTCGGCGGGACGACCCGCTTCGCGAGCGGCGTCGGCTGCTTCGGCGGCCTGGCCGGCTTGGCCGGCCGCGCGACGGCTGGCTGCGCGGCGGACGGCTGCTCCGATGGCGGCACGGCGGGGACTGGCTCCACGACAGCCAGCCTACGGGCCGAGGGTCACGGTTCGGTCCGATTCGCCCAGATCGTGCCTGCTGCACCAGGGGAAGCGCCCGTCCGGCCTATCCGTTGAGCGGGCGCCTTCCCCTTGTCCTCGGGCTCAGCAGCGGTCAGCGGTCGCCGGGGGTGCGGCGGACGGTGAAGCGGCGGTCGTCGACCTCCTGCCAGCGGTCGCCGTAGACGCCGTTCGTCACCCGCTCCCCCGCCAGGAAGTCGTGCGGGAAGCCGAGCGGCACCCGGCTCGCGGTATCCAGCCTGGCCAGCTGGTCGTCGGTGAGCCGCACGTCGACCGCGCCGAGGTTGTCCTTGAGCTGCGTCAGCGTGGTCGCGCCGAGGATCGGCACGACGTTGGCCGGCTGCCGCAGCAGCCAGGCGATCGCGACCTGGGCTGGCGACCAGCCGCCCTCCTCTGCCACGGCGAGGACGGTGTCGATGGTCTCGTCCTCGTTGTGGTCCGTCGGGCCGTCGTCCCGACCGGTCAGCCTGCCGGACTCGCCCGCGCGGTACTTGCCGGTGAGCTTCCCGGCCGCCAGCGGCGCCCACGCGAACACGGGCAGGTCGAACGCCTTGGCCATCGGCAGGAGCTCCCGCTCGACCGTGCGCTCCAGCAGGTTGTAGCGGATCTGGAGGCCAACGAACGGCGACCAGTCGCGCAGCTCGGCCAGCGTGTTGGCCTGGGCGACCTCCCACGCCGGCCAGTCCGAGACGGCGACGTGCAGGATCTTGCCGGCGCGCACCTGGTCGTCCAGGGCCCGCATCACCTCGGCGACCGGCGTCCATGTGTCCCGCGCGTGCACCCACAACACGTCGACGTGGTCGGTGCGCAGCCGCCGCAGACTGTCCTCGAGGGAGTTCACCAGGTTCTTGCGGGTGTTGCCGACCGAGTTCACGTCGCCGGACCGCGTCTGGAGCGTGTACTTGGTGGCCAGCACGAACTGGTCCCGCCGGCCTTCGAGCAGTTCACCGAGGTACTCCTCGGACTGGCCGCCCGTGTAGAAGTTGGCTGTGTCGACGAAGTTGCCACCGGCATCGGCGTAGGCGTCCAGAAGCTGACCGCTGGTCGCCTTGTCGGCACCCCAGCTGTCTCCGAAGGTCATCGTGCCGAGGCTGAGCTCCGACACCCGTAGTCCGGTCTTGCCGAGCAGCGTGTAGCGCACTGGTGGATCCCCTGTTTGCGTTTGGTGACACGAACCCGATCAACGCTATGACCTGGAGCGCACTACAGGTCAAGCGCTCACTAGGATTCGGGCGCAACGGGGAGGGTGATCGGGTGAGCGGCTCGTCTGTCGAGGTCGCGGTGCGGTGCGAGGCCATCATCGGCGAGGGGCCGACCTGGGACGCGGCCACCTCGACGCTGCTGTGGGTGGACATCCTCGGCAGCGAGGTGCACCGTTTCGCCCCTGGCCGAGGTTCGGACGCGGTGCTCGCCACCCCGCAGCACGTCGGCGCGGTCAAGCCGAGGACGCGCGGCGGGTTGGTGCTCAACCTGCGGGACGGCGTCGCGCTGGTGGACCGGGACGGCAGCCGCACCTGGCTCGTCTACTGGGCGCGGGACGGGCTGCGCGGCAACGACGCGGCCGTCGACCCCGCCGGCCGGCTGTGGGCCGGCACGATGCGCTACGACGAGAAGCCGGGCGGCTGGCTGGCCGTGGTCGAGGGCGACGGCGCGGCCAGGGTCGTGCTGGACGAGGTGAGCGTCAGCAACGGCATCGCCTGGAGCCCCGACGAGACGCTGATGTACTACGTGGACTCGCCGACCCGGCGGATCGACGTCCTCGACTACGAGCGGGTCGGCGGCGCGGCCACCGGGCGCAGGCCGCTGGTCGAGGTGACCGACACGGCCGGCGTGCCGGACGGGATCTGCGTGGACGCCGACGGCTGCGTGTGGGTGGCCCTGCACGGCGGCGGCGCGGTGCGCAGGTACACCCCGGACGGCAGGCTGGACCGGGAGATCGCGGTGCCGGTGCCGCAGCCGACGGCGTGCTGCTTCGGCGGCCCCGACCTGGCCGACCTGTACGTGACCTCGGCGCGGGACGGCCTGTCCGAGGACGGCCTGGCCGGCGCGCCGCTGTCCGGCTCGCTGCTGGTGCTGCCGGGAGCTGGTGCCGGGCTGCCGTCGACGGTGTTCGCCGGCTAGACCGGGCCCGGCGTCAGACCCGCCCCGGCGTCAGGCCAGGAGACGGCGTCCGGCCAGGACACCGTCTCAGGCCCAGAGGTGGCCGTCGATTCGTTCGGCGGCCTCGTCCAGGGTGCCGGCGTAGGCGCCGGTGGACAGGTACTTCCAGCCGCCGTCGGCCACCACGAACACGACGTCGGCCGGGACGTCCGCGCCTGCCGCCTTCTCCGCGACGGCGAGCGCGGCGTGCAGGATCGCGCCGGTGGAGATGCCGGCGAAGATCCCCTCGGTCTCCAGCAGCTGGCGGGTGCGGCGCAGCGCGTCGTAGGAGCCGACGGAGTACCGCCCGGTCAGCACGTCCGGGTCGTACAGCTCGGGCACGAAGCCCTCGTCCAGGTTCCGCAGCCCGTAGACCACCTCGCCGTAGCGCGGCTCGGCCGCGATGACCTGCACGTCGGGCTTGTGCTCACGCAGGTACCTGCCAGCCCCGACGAGGGTCCCGGTGGTGCCGAGGCCGGCCACGAAGTGCGTCACCTCTGGCAGGTCGCGCAGGATCTCCGGGCCGGTGCCCTCGTAGTGCGCCGCGACGTTGGCCGGGTTGCCGTACTGGTAGAGCATCACCCAGTCCGGGTTCTTCTTGGCCAGTTCCTTCGCGGTCGCCACGGCCTGGTTGGAGCCGCCGGCGGCCGGCGAGAAGATGATCCGCGCGCCGTACGCCTGGAGCAGCTGCCGGCGCTCGGTCGAGGTGTTCTCGGGCATCACGCAGACCAGCCCGTACCCCCTGAGCTTGGCCGCCATCGCCAGGGCGATGCCGGTGTTGCCCGAGGTGGGTTCGAGGATCGTGCAGCCCGGCGTCAACCGGCCGTCCCGCTCGGCCGCCTCGATCATGGCCAGCGCTGGCCGGTCCTTGATCGAGCCGGTCGGGTTGCGGTCCTCCAGCTTCGCCCACAGTCGGACGTGCTCGGACGGGGACAGGTTCGGCAGCCCGACCAGCGGGGTGTTGCCGAGCAGGTCCAGCAGCGAGTCGAACCGGGCCACGGCGATCTCCCTTGTGCCCCTTGGGTTACGCGCCGCCGGCGACGGCGGGCAGGATGGTGACGGTGTCGCCGTCCTTGACGGCCGCCTCGAGGCCGCCGGCGAAACGCACGTCCTCGTCGTTGACGTAGACGTTCACGAAGCGGTGCAGCGCGCCCTCCTTGACCAGGCGGGACTTCAGGCCGCCGTGGTTGGCCTCGAGGTTCTCGATGACCTCGGCGACCGTCGAGCCGCTGGCCTCGACGGACTTCTCGCCTGCGGTGTGGGTCCGCAGAATGGTGGGGATGGAGACGGTGACGGCCATGCTGAACCTCCGAGAATGCGGGACTTGGTTGGAATGGCAACCGCTGGCACAGCGTGACCGCGCCTGCGGTCAGACGGTGTCCGGGACGTCGTCGGCGCCGGTGTGGGCGAACATGTAGGACTCGACGACCTCGATCGGTTCCTCGGTGACCTCGCCGTCGACGATCCGGTACGAGCGGAACTCGTGCTCGTCGGGTTCGCGGGTGGACACCAACACGTAGTGGGCGTCCGGCTCGGAGGCGTAGGACACGTCGGTGCGCGACGGGTAGGCCTCGGTCGCGGTGTGCGAGTGGTAGACCACCACGGGCACCTCGTCGCGGGCGGCCATGTCCCGGTACAGCCGCAGGAGGTCGCCAGACTCGAACTCGTAGAACGTCGGCGAGCGCGCCGCGTTGACCATGGGGATGAACCGCTCCGGCTGGTCCGATCCCTCCGGCCCGGCGATCACGCCACACGCCTCGTCCGGGTGGTCGCGACGGGCATGCGCCACCATCGCGTCCACTAAGTCACGGCGGATCACCAGCACACTCCCATCCTACGGGGTGGGGGAAGCGCTCCCGACGGCTGAGAAACCGCACGTAGGAGCCCCGACACGAGCGCGGAAACGGAGCCGATGCCTCGGTGGGCAGACACTCCCCGGGCCAGACGGATCCCGGGAAGAGGCTCGGTGTCCGAGGCAAGCGCACGGCTCAGAGCTGGCCCCACACGTCCCGATACGCGCGGACCTCGCCGACCGTCGTCGCGGCGAGCAGGCCGTGCACCATCGCCCTGGCGAACGCGTCGGCGGCCGCCGCGCACAGCCGGTCCAGCGCGGCGGCGCGGGTCGGGTCGCCGATGACGCCCGCCGCCTCGGTCAGCGGCCGCGCGCCGGTGGCGAGCGCGAACACGGTGTCGCCGTCGAACATCGAGTGCGCGGGCCGCACCGCGCGGGCCAACCCGTCCTGGGCGGCCATGGCCAGCCGCCGGCACTCGGCCTTGGTCAGCTCGGCATCGACGGCCACCACGCCGATCGTGGTGTTCAGCCGGGACTCCTTCGCCTGCGGCAGGTCAGCGGGCCGCGCTGACGGCAACGCGAACTCGCCGTCGAAGCCAAGGTCGGCGGCCCACGGCCGGCCGGTCGCCGGGTCGGCCGCCTCGCCGACGGCGTTGACCGCGGCCAGCGCGCCGACGGTGTGCTCGCCGACCAGGACGCTCGCCGTGCCGACGCCGCCCTTGAGCGAGCCGGTGCGCGCCCCCGTGCCGGCCCCGACGCAGCCCTGCTCGACCTGGGCGCCGGGCCCGGCGTCGAAGGCCGCCTGGCAGGCCGCGCGGCCGAACTCCGCGTCCGGCCGGTTGCCCCACTCGCTCATCGGCAGGTCGAACAGCACGGCGGCCGGCACGATCGGCACCACCTCGTGCGGCCGCGCGCCGACCCGGAAGCCGAGGTTGTGCTCGCCGAGCCAGCGCATCACGCCGTCGGCGGCGGCCAGCCCGTACGCGCTGCCGCCGGACAGGCACACCGCCTGGACCTGCTGCACCAGGTTCGCCGGGTCGAGCAGGTCGGTCTCCCTGGTGCCCGGCGCGCCGCCCCGGCCGTCCACCGCGCCGACCGCACCGTCGGGCACCAGCACGACGGTCGTGCCGGTGGCCCAGCCGTCGCCGAGCCGGTGGTGCTGCCCGACCAGCACCCCGGCGACGTCCGTGATCGCGTTGCGCGGACCCGGCCCGCTCACTCGGTGATCGCCTCGATCAGCGTCTCCTGCACCCAGGTCAGCCAGTGGTACACGCCAAGGTGCGCCGACCGGGGGTCCTCCTCGGGCAGCTCGTCCGGCATGTCCTCGCTGATGTCCAGGGCCGTGCCGAGCGCGAGCCGGACGTCGTTGATGGCGGACAGCCACGCCTCGGCCTGCTCGTCCGCGAGGACGACCGCGCCGCCCTGCGGCGGGCAGGTGTCCAGCACGACGGCGGCCACCCCGTTCTTGAGGTCGAGCAGCTCGGGCTCGTGCAGCGACCGCAGGGCGCTGGCGGAGTCGGCCTCGCCGGGATCGGGCGCGTCGGGATCGAGCCGGTGGAAGTCGGGCAGCAGGCGGGACAGGATCGGGTCGTCCGGCGAGGTCGACGCGCCGGTGCGGATGCCGGTCAGCTCGGCGAGCTCGTCCTGCGGCGCCTCCTCGGCCCTGGCCTGGAGCATGTCCTGCACCTGGCTGACCAGGCCGCGGATCACGGCGGCCTCCTGCCGGTCCAGCTCGGCGACGATCTTGTCGCCCTCCCGGTGCCAGTTCCTCATGAGGTCTGCTGCATGGTCGCCCAGAGGCCCGCCGCGTGCAGCTTCGCGACGTCACGTTCCACTTTGTCCTTTGAGCCGGAGGACACGATCGCCTTTCCCTTGTGGTGCACGTCCAGCATCAGCTTCGTCGCCTTGTCGCGGCTGTAGCCGAACAGCTTCTGGAGCACGTACGTCACATACGACATCAGGTTCACCGGGTCGTTCCAGACCACCGTCTGCCACGGCTGGTCCTGCGCGGCAAGCTCCGCGCCGGCCGGGTCCACCTGCGTCCGTTCCTCTTCGACGGGCGTGGTCATACCGCCAATGGTGTCACGTTCGGGCGGGGTGTCGGACGACATAGCGGGAACCTCGTGCCCTCTCCGGTTGGCCAACTTTAGGCTTCCTTCTCATGACGTCAACGGAAGCCGGCCCGAGCACCGCGCTGCTCACGGACCACTACGAGCTGACCATGCTGGCCGGTGCGCTGCGAGACGGCACGGCGAACCGCCCGTGCGTGTTCGAGGTGTTCGCCCGCAGGCTTCCCGACGGCCGCAGGTACGGCGTCGTCGCGGGGACGGAACGGCTGCTCGACGCCATCCGCGACTTCCGGTTCGGCCCAGCCGAGATCGACCAGCTGGCCAGGGCCTCGGTGGTGGACGAGGCGACGCTGTCCTGGCTCGCCGACTACCGGTTCACCGGCGACGTCGACGGCTACCCCGAGGGCGAGCTGTACTTCCCCGGCTCCCCGATCCTCACGGTGCGGGCCAGTTTCGCCGAGGGCGTGGTGCTGGAGACGCTGGCCCTGTCGATCCTCAACCACGACAGCGCGATCGCGTCGGCCGCGGCCAGGATGGTCGGCGCGGCCAACGGCCGCAGGATGATCGAGATGGGCTCGCGGCGCACGCACGAGGAGGCGGCCGTCGCGTCCGCGCGGGCCGCCTACCTGGCCGGATTCACCGCGACCTCGAACCTGGAGGCCGCCCGCCGGCACGGCATCCCCACGACGGGCACCTGCGCGCACGCCTACACGCTGCTGCACGACAGCGAGGCCGAGGCGTTCCGGTCGCAGATCGAGGCGCTCGGTGTCGGCACGACGCTGCTGGTGGACACCTACGACATCACCGAGGGCATCAGGACGGCCGTCGAGGTGGCCGGGCCGGAGCTCGGCGCGGTGCGGATCGACTCGGGCGACGTCGGCCCGCTGGCTCGCCAGGCCCGCGAACAGCTCGACTCGCTCGGCGCGCGCAACACCCGCATCGTGGTGTCCGGCGACCTGGACGAGTACTCGATCGCCGCGCTGCGGGCCGAGCCGGTGGACGCCTACGGCGTCGGCACGTCCCTGGTCACCGGCTCCGGCGCGCCGACCGCCGGCATGGTCTACAAACTGGTCGAGGTGGCCGGCAGGCCGGTGGCCAAGCGCAGCTCGCACAAGGAGTCGCGCGGCGGCTGGAAGAGCGCGGTGCGCCGGCACAAGGACACCGGCACCGCGCTGGAGGAGGTCGTGTTCCAGGTCGGCGACGGGCGCCAGCAGCCCGAACTCGGCGAGCACGACCGGGTGCTGCCGATCCCCCTGTTGCGCGCTGGACAGCGGGCGGACGGGGTGCCCACCCTTGAGCAGAGCAGGGACCGGCTGCGGTCGGCCCTGGTGAGCGTGCCGTGGGAGGGCCTGAAGCTCTCGCACGGCGAACCAGCCATCCCGACGACCTTCCGGTGATCGGGCCTTGCGGGTAGGGAGAGGAACGGCACCGTGGCCAACGCGCTGATCGTGGTTGACGTGCAGAACGACTTCTGCGAGGGCGGTTCGCTGCCGGTGGCCGGCGGGGCCGCCGTCGCCGCGGCCGTGACCAGGCACATCGCGGAACGCGGCTACGACAACGTGGTCGCGACGCGCGACTACCACGTGTCCCCCGGCGCGCACTTCAGCGCGACGCCGGACTTCGTGGCCACCTGGCCGGTGCACTGCGTGGCCGGCACGCCGGGCGCGTCGTTCCATCCCGAGCTGGAGGTGGCCGCGGTGGACGCGGTGTTCTCCAAGGGCGCGTACGCGGCGGCGTACTCCGGGTTCGAGGGGGCGGACCGCGCGGAGCGGACGCTGGCGGACTGGCTCCGCGAGCGCGACGTGACCTCGGTGGACGTCGTCGGCATCGCGACGGACCACTGCGTGCGGGCGACCGCGCTGGACGCGGTCAGGGCAGGCTTCGCCACCACGGTGCTGCTCGACCTGACGGCGGGCGTCGCCCAGTCCACTGTGGACACCGCAGTCGCTGACCTGCGCACGGCCGGTGTCGTGTTGACCGGCGAACCACGCGTCGGCTAGCCCCAAGGCCGTGAAGTTAAGGGTTGGGTGCGCCTGTCCAGCCGGTTGAAACAGGCAACGGAGTCCCTGCTACAACAGCGTCGACCAAGATCACCGCTGCACAGGAACTCCGTTGGACACCCAGTCT
>NZ_VUOB01000248.1 GCF_008386585.1 Solihabitans fulvus | reverse complement strand
GATGCACTCCATCGGGCGTCTTGCCGATGGAAGTCGAGGACAACCCCGATAAAACCTTCGTTTTCTATGAAAGTTTGGCATTTTCTATGCATGTCCAAAGAAAACTCTATTTTCAGGGGAAGCTCAACTATTCTCTCCCTGACCTCAGTCGACGCCATCGGAGCCTCGCCGATGGAATACACCTCGTCCAGGGAAGAAGACGACATCAGACCTT
>NZ_VUOB01000247.1 GCF_008386585.1 Solihabitans fulvus | reverse complement strand
AACAGGGGTAGAGGATAAAGAAATGATGAAAAAGTACGGCAAGTCCTTTAGAAAATTACTTTCACTGTGTCTTCAGAAAGATCCTTCCAAAAGGCCCACAGCAGCAGAACTTTTAAAATGCAAATTCTTCCAGAAAGCCAAGAACAGAGAGTACCTGATTGAGAAGCTGCTTACAAGAACACCAGACATAGCCCAAAGAGCCAAAAAGGTAAGAAGAGTTCCTGGGCCAAGTGGTCACCTTCATAAAACCGAAGACGGG
>NZ_VUOB01000246.1 GCF_008386585.1 Solihabitans fulvus | reverse complement strand
GAGCACACGAGAAGAGCAGCGCGCGCTCACAACGAACTTTAAATAAAAAAGATGTCGATAGTACCAATGATGTTTCGCGATTGGTGGGATGACTGGGAGCGTATCGAGCGCCCCTCCAGACTACTGGACCAGCACTTCGGCATGGGTCTGAAGAAGGACGATCTGTTATCCTCCATCAGTTCATTCCCCTCGACCTCGCTCTTCAGAAATTCATACTTCAGACCTTGGAGGGCGAGCTTAGCCAGGCAGGAATCTTCTTCGACGATCAATTTGACGAAAGAGAAATTTGAGGTTATTTTAGACGTTCAGCAATTCACTCCAGACGAGATCACGGTCAAGGCGTCGAACAACACGGTTGTCGTCGAAGGCAAGCACGAGGAGAAACAGGACGAGCACGGCTTCATTTCCCGTCAGTTCACCCGCCGGTACATCCTGCCGACCGGATACGAGGTCAACGACCTGGTCAGCACGTTGTCTTCCGACGGCGTGCTCACCGTCACGGCGCCGAAACGACCTCCACCTAATGCCGGCGAAAGGATCGTACCGATCACGAAAACCGGACCCGCTAAGCAACCTGAGGCTGCGTCTTCGAAGCCGGAACAGCAACAGCCCCGCGAACAAATGGTGCCCATCGTCACCTCCCCTTAACCCCCCTAGTGCCGAGCACAACGACCGAAACATAAATAGCATTTAATTTTAATTGTTTTTTTTTTGTTTTCTGCCCGTTGTTGGCCAACGACGAGC
>NZ_VUOB01000245.1 GCF_008386585.1 Solihabitans fulvus | reverse complement strand
TTGCAGACCATTGGAATCACTTACGTGCTGAGCAGGATCATCAATCATGAAGGTCCTTATAGTTTTGAGCTGTGTACTCGTGGCCGTACTTGCTGATGATAAGTACACTGACAAATATGACAAAATTAACTTGCAAGAAATTTTGGAGAACAAGAGGCTCCTGGAGTCGTATATGGATTGCGTGCTCGGCAAGGGCAAGTGTACTCCCGAAGGGAAGGAACTGAAAGATCATCTTCAAGAAGCTCTAGAGACTGGTTGCGAGAAATGCACTGAAGCCCAAGAAAAGGGCGCTGAAACTAGTATTGATTATTTAATCAAGAATGAACTGGAAATTTGGAAGGAGCTGACAGCCCATTTCGACCCCGACGGCAAATGGAGGAAGAAGTACGAAGACCGCGCTAAGGCCAAGGGCATCGTCATCCCTGAATAAAACTTCAATAAAGTTGAACACTAACTAGAATTTTAATTCAACAACGGAATCCTAAATTTTTTATTGTTATGAAATCTGATTTTGTACTTTTCGTTTTTTAAATAAATAAATTTCTTAATGCA